>NZ_AORV01000043.1 GCF_000350485.1 Ruminiclostridium cellobioparum subsp. termitidis CT1112 | reverse complement strand
GGCCAAGACTGGATGAAATTACAGAAAAAAACTTAGACGAATTGATGAAGCAGTCAAAGGAGATCAACGATCTTATAGAGAGTTTAAAGAAATAAATAATTTAAATAAAAGCTAAATGGATGGATTCCGCGTTGGAGTCCATCCATTTTTTTTAACTTATAAAAACAGTCTTAATCCATATAATATTTTTATCAATAATTTGTAGAATTATAATAAAAAGCCTGATCGAATAAATATAACAGAAAAATACTCATAGTTTATGAATAAATTATAAAAAATCTGTTGCTAAATTATTAAAAAGTGTATATAATACTATCTTATGTAATAGTAAAAATATATTAAAAAATTATATTGTAAATACAATTAAAAAGGAATAGAATACAATAGTTATTTTGAACTGTCAAATATTCCAAGTTGCAATTATTATTCACTACGGCAAAAGGGTTAAAATTATTTACATTGTAGTAGACAGGTGGAGTTGTTATGTATAAGAAAATAAGAAGAGTTTTAGTAGGCAGACCTTTGAAGAATGAAGCTCTTAATGATCAGAAAATGGGCGTCCTGTGGGGATTGCCTATTTTATCGAGTGATGCTATATCCTCTGTTGCATACGCAGGACAGGAAGTGCTGATGGTATTGATACCTGTTATCGGCCTGGGTGCATACAGACAGATGTCGTTCATTTCGGTTTCAATTATCTGTCTGCTTATGCTCCTGATGTTGTCGTACAGACAGATAATAGACAGTTATCCAAATGGAGGCGGTGCTTTTGTAGTAGCGAAGGAGAATTTGGGAATACATGCGGGTGTTACGGCAGGAGCTGCTCTGGCTGTGGATTATATACTTACGGTTGCCGTTAGTATATCCTCGGGTGTTGAACAGTTTACAACGGCCTTTAAAGAGTTCAAGCCTTATTCGGTATTGATTGCATGTGCCCTGGTGGTTTTGCTCATGATAGGCAACTTGAGGGGAATAAGAGAATCTTCGAGAATATTTGGAATACCTGCTTATTTGTTCATTTTTGGCATTGTCATAATGATCGTATGGGGAATTATTAATATAAAAAGAGGGTATGTGCCGCCGCCGCCGAAAAATATGCCAGCTGTCGTAGAGCCTTTATCGATAATCCTCATACTAAGGGCTTTCTCAAATGGCTGTACTGCTCTTACAGGTGTCGAAGCAGTCAGTAATGCCGTTCCGAATTTTAAAAATCCAAGTAAAAAATATGCAAAAAGAGTTCTGTTTCTATTATCGATGATAATACTCATTTTATTCGGAGGAAGCTCGGTACTGGCAAATTTATACAAGGTTAATCCGCAGGGCAACGCCATGCTTGTGCTCATAGCCGAAGAAATCTTCGGACATGGCTTTATGTTTTACTATATAACAGCTACAACTTTCATAATCCTGGTAATGGCAGCAAATACTGCATATTCGGGGTTCCCCATGCTCATATCGCTCATGGCAAAGGAAGGCTATGCTCCGCGTCAGCTCAGTATGAGAGGGGACAGACTCAGCTATGACAATGGCATAATCCTATTGTCCATAGTTGCCTCAATACTGATGATTATATTCAAGGCAAAGGTAACCAGTCTGCTGGGGCTGTATGCCATAGGTGTTTTTATTTCATTTACACTTGCCCAGACAGGGATGTTTGTAAAGTGGAAAAACAGCCAGGAAAAAGGCTGGAAGTACAAGGCTGTTATCAATGGCATTGGTGCGGTTGTCACCGCAATAGTTGTCGTTATAATCGCATTTACCAAATTTGAAGAAGGAGCATGGCTTGTAGTCATATTGATTCCTGTGTTGATCTTCATGGTTTTCAAGGTAAAGAAGCATTACAATGCGGTTATGAGACAGCTCAGGTTAAAGCCTGAAGAAATCGCCGAATTCGATATAAATAAGGCAGTGTATACAAACCGGGTCATAGTGCCCATTGAGAGTATCAACAGATCCAGCTTGAGAGCACTGCGGTATGCCAGAACCATATCTGAAAATGTTGTAGCCTTCAGTGTGGCAATTGATGATGAAAGTGCAAAAAAGATAAAGGAAAAGTATGATGCTCTGAATATAGATATTCCGTTAATCACAAAATACTCGCCTTTCAGAAGGGTTGTAGATCCTTTGCTGAAGTTCATTGAATCGGCCGAGTATGATTATCAGAACGGGGACATGATTACAGTGATCCTTCCCCAATTTGCAGTAAAGAAATGGTGGCATAAGATCCTTCACAACAATACAAGGTATTATATTGAAAGAGAGCTGCTCAAGCATAAGCATATAGTAGTATCTGTCATGCCGCTGCAGCTGCGTGACGATGATTTTGTATTGAATAATCCGAAATATGATTAAACACTATTTATTCTATTGTGCATTATGCATTAATATATAATTAAGTAATAAATTATTTAAAGTCGAGGCGTTTAAATTATGAAATATAGTATTGGAATTGAGCTGGGTGTAAAAAACATAGTGGCCGGAATCCTGGACAAGAATGGTAAATTATTGCGTCGTGACACTATTCCCACCAACAAGGACCGGGAATTTGAAGAGATCATAAGGGATATGTGCGCATTGGTCTCAAAAATTCTCAGTGATGAAGATCTTGAGATTAAAAATGTCAGGTATATAGGTGTCGGCTGTCCCGGGATAACTGACAATTTTAATGGGATAGTACTAAAAAATTATACGATGAATCTTAGTAACGCTAATGTGAGAGCAGAGATTCAAAAATATTTTAATGTTCCTGTCTACGTTGAAAACGACGCAAACTGTGTTGCAATCGCCGAATATTTGCTGGGAGCTGCATACGGTACCGGCAATTCTCTCACTGTCAAGGTAGGAGTCGGTATTGGCGGAGGTATCATTCTGGAGGGCTGTATTTACAATGGGCTGAATTTTGGAGGGACAGAGTTTGGCCATATGGTGATAGATTTTAACGGCAGACCGTGTATTTGCGGAAGGAAAGGCTGCTGGGAGCAGTATGCTTCTGCATCGGCATTGATCAACCAGACAAAACAGTTAATTGAAAAATATCCGGATTCAATACTTGCAAATATCGCTTCGAACTGCTGCAACAACCAGATAACCGAGCTTACCATATTCGAAGCTGCCAAAGCAGGTGACGAAATGGCCAAGCAGGTATGCCGGGAATATGTTATTTATTTTGCAGAGGGCCTTGCAAATATTGTAAATATTTTAATGCCGGAAGTTGTCATACTCGCCGGACCTATCAGCAAGCTGGGAAACAGCCTTGTTTATCCGCTTGTGGATCTTTTGAGGGAAAAAATCTACTGTAAGGAATTACATATACCGGAATTTAAAATGGCCGAGATGGGAAATGCCGGTATAATAGTTGGAGCAGCCATGCTGGGCGCCTTTAAGGATGAAAAATTATCAGATCTGATATAAAAAATGTTTTATTTGTGCCGGTTTATTTATATGCGTTTAATACGCAGGATTGGAGGCAGGCTATGGCTGATATAAAATATGAAATAACGGAAACTATTGGAGTTTTAGCGGAGTCAAATAAGGGCTGGTATAAGGAATTGAACCTTATCAGCTGGAATGACAGGGCGCCAAAATACGACATACGTGATTGGTCGCCGGATCATGAGAAAATGGGTAAGGGTGTGACACTTTCCAGGGAAGAACTCATTGAGCTGAAGAAGTTATTAAACAGCATGGATTTATAAGGATTAAAAACATAAATTAATTCGTTGTGCTTATTAATTTGGGCTTGCTTTACTGTGTAATTTATTATATCAACTGTAACTTCCGTACTAACTTCATAAAATAAGGGTGCACCCAAAACAATTACGAAAATTGTATCGTCTCATTATAAAGCGATTTTGCCGTCGCTCAAACTCGACATCCTGTCTCGATTTGAAGCTCAAAGCAGCGTCCTGCTGCTTTGCCGGCAAAACCGCTTTACCTTCGTCGACAATTCATCGTAATTGTTTTTAACCGTGCATCTTATTTTATGAAGTTGTCCTCACGTTACAAGTTTATTCAAAATAAATCTGTCTGTAAAGCAAAGCAAGATTTAATTGGCACAAAAGAGTAATTAACTCAACGGATTGCACATTGCACCAGTTGATTCTAATAGAATTTATCTGAAAGTGAATTAAACCCGGACAATAAAAAGTGGCCAGGACGATCATGCCCTGGCTTTATTGTGCCCTTGGCGGACACTGTATTTGCTTGGGTAAGGTACTATTTCCTTTCGAAAGATTGACAGTCGGTACACTCAATCTCTGTAGGATTATCTTCATGAGTACCTACCTTGATTTTGTTTAATGCACAATACCCGTCATTTTTACTATGATTTGCACAGGTATATATGCTGCACTCTATATTGTGATTGTTGTGTGATTTAAACGGATTCATTGATATCACTCCTTTTCTGTAAGGAAAATAGTATTTCATATATATTATTAGTATTTATTAATTTAATATTCGATATAATTTTTCTCAAAAAATAGAGAAATGGCAAAAAAGTAAATATTATAAAGAAAAATTGGGAAAAAACTAGTAATACTAATTTAATTTCATGTTGACACAATATGTTGCTTGGTGATAGTATTAATACACAATATATGGCATTAAAAAAAGGAAAATTTTTATAACACAATACTACATAATTCTACAATTCAAACAGTTTCAAATAATATTTTGTAAATTTTATATAAAGCCGGCACATTCCGGTTAGAGCGTTTGGTCAAACTAAATATTGAGAAAAAGACATAAACGTGTTCACTGTTGAGCAATAAGCATTGCTCATATTTATTGTGCTGTTTTGATGAAATGCTGTGTAAAATATTTAGAGGGGTGGCAAGTTACAAATGATTACCAAAATCAGGAAACGTGATGGGAGAGAAGTACCTTTTAACATTGAAAAGATAGCCAGTGCAGTGTTTAAAGCGGCAAGCGCAACAGGAGGAAAGGATTATAAAACCGCCGTGGAGCTGGCCGAAAGGATTGTAGCCTACATTGAGGAATCAATGGACAAGAGAGTACCGAATGTTGAGGAAATCCAGGACGCAGTTGAGAAGGTCTTGATTGAAACCGGACATGCCAGGACTGCCAAGGAATTTATATTATACAGGGCTGAGCGGACAAAAGTCAGAGAGATGAATACGCGCCTGATGAAGGTATATGAGGAACTTACCTTTAAAGATGCCAAAGATAACGATTTGAAGAGGGAAAATGCCAATATAGACAGTGACACTGCTATGGGCACCATGCTGAAATATGGTTCGGAAGGTGCAAAACAGTTTTATGAAATGTATGTTTTGAAACCTGAACATGCAAAGGCTCATAACGAAGGAGATATACATATCCATGATCTGGACTTTCTTACACTGACAACCACCTGCTGCCAGATCGATATTGTCAAGCTGTTCAAGGGAGGGTTCTGCACCGGACACGGCTATCTGAGGGAACCAAATGATATAAACAGCTATTCCGCCCTTGCATGTATCGCCATTCAATCAAACCAGAACGATCAGCACGGCGGGCAGAGTATTCCAAACTTTGACTACGGAATGGCGCTCGGAGTTGCCAAGACCTTTGAAAGAGGCTACAGGCAAAACCTTAGAAAGTCACTTGAGCTCTTAATGGACAGGGATCTGGAGACTGAAATTAATTCAGTGAGCGAACTGGTAAACAAGGAACATAATTTAAAGCCTTTGCTGAACAGGATGGAAGCCTATATAAAGGCAGAGAGGAAGTACCTTCTTGAATATGTAAAGGATGAAGCGGTTCTGGATAAGGCTCAGGCTTTTGCGGTTAAGAAAACCGAAAGCGAGACCGACAGGATAACCTTCCAGGCAATGGAGGCCTTTGTACACAATCTGAATACAATGCACAGCCGTGCGGGGGCGCAGACGCCGTTCAGTTCGATTAATTACGGTACCGATACTTCACCCGAAGGAAGAATGGTTATAAAGAACCTTTTGCTCGCTACCGAAGCAGGTCTGGGAAATGGTGAGACACCTATATTCCCGATACATATTTTCAAGGTGAAAGACGGGGTAAATTACAAGCAGGGAGATACCAACTACGATCTGTTCAAGCTGGCCTGCCGTGTAAGCGCCAAAAGACTTTTCCCGAATTTTTCATTTATTGATGCCCCCTATAACCTTAAGTACTACAAGGAAGGGAATCCTGACACCGAGATTGCATATATGGGCTGCAGAACAAGAGTAATAGCCAACACTTATGATCCGTCCAGGGAGACTATTTTCGGCCGGGGAAATCTGAGCTTTACTACAATCAACCTGCCAAGGATTGCTTTGAAAAGCAATAAAAACCTCAATATGTTCTTTGATGAATTGGACAAGAAAATAGACCTGGTTATTGACCAGCTCTATGAGAGATATTTGATACAGGCCGAAAAAAGGGTTAAAAACTTTCCATTTCTTATGGGGCAGGGGGTATGGCTGGATTCAGACAAACTGGACTGGGAGGATGAAGTCGGAGAAGTGCTGAAGCATGGCACACTGACAATCGGCTTCATAGGTCTGGCCGAGTGCTTGAAAGCCCTTACGGGAAAGCACCATGGTGAGTCCGAACAGTCCCAGAATCTTGGCCTGGAAATCATCGGCTATATGAGAAAGAGGATGGACGAGGCCAGCCAGAAGTACAAAATGAACTTCAGTGTGATAGCAACTCCTGCCGAGGGCACCTGCGGCAGATTTATAAAATATGATAAAAAGCTCTTTGGAGTTATTGAAGGAGTTACCGACAGGGAGTATTACACAAACAGCTTCCACGTTCCTGTATATCATAAGATAAATGCCATCGACAAAATAAAAATCGAGGCGCCGTATCATGAAATGACCAATGCAGGCCATATTACGTATGTTGAAGTAGACGGTGACCCCTTGAACAATCTGGACGCCTTTGAAAAGATCATCAGGGCAATGAAGGAGTCGGGAATAGGTTACGGCTCAATTAACCATCCTGTGGACCGAGATCCTGCCTGCGGCTATACCGGAATAATCGGAGACACCTGCCCAAGCTGCGGCAGAGAAGAAGGCGACAGAAAATTTGAAAGAATCAGACGTATTACAGGCTATTTGGTGGGAACGCTTGAACGCTTCAACGACGCGAAGCAGGCAGAGGTAAGGGACAGAGTAAAGCACATGTAAAATATGGGTCAAAAACTGAATAATGATACTGAAAGTATCATTATTCAGTTTTTTTAGTGCAATTGTACGGTATAGATATACTTAAAGTTTAATTGTATTTTTTAGAGGCATTGTACAGCATAGATGTACTCAAACTATTCAGTTTTTTTAGTGCAATTGTACAGTACGAAATACTTAAAGTTTAGGTGTATTTTTTTAGAGGCATTGTACAGTATAGATGTACTTAAACTATTCAGTTTTTTTAGTGCAATTGTACGGTATAGATATACTTAAAGTTTAATTGTATTTTTTAGATTGTACAGCATAGATGTACTTAAACTATTCGGCTTTTTAGTGCAACCGTACGTGCGAGCTATTTAAGTTTTATGTGTATGGAACAAATGCAAGTACAGCATGGGAGGAATATATGGGTGTACAGCTGAGAATTGCCGGAATTATCAATGAATCTATTGCCGACGGGCCGGGCATCCGTATGGTGGTTTTTACCCAGGGCTGTTCACACAACTGTCCGGGCTGCCACAATCCCCAGACCCATCCCTATGATGCCGGAGAAGTGATCGAAATTGAAAAAATATTAAGTGATATAAAAAAGAACCCGCTTCTTGACGGAATAACCTTAAGCGGCGGAGATCCTTTCGAACAGGCTTCAGTCTGCTCGGCTCTTGCCGGTGAAGTCAAAAAACTGGGCCTCACTGTAATAACCTACACGGGGTATACCTATGAGCGGCTGCTTGAGCTCTCGGAGCAGAGAGAGGGATATGCCGGGCTTCTGGAAAACACCGATCTGCTGGTGGACGGTCCGTTTATACTGGGCCGTAAGGATCTTCTCCTCAAATTCAGAGGTTCTGCCAATCAGAGGATAATTGATATGGATAAGACAAGGAAGCAGGGCAGGCTTGTTCTTGCAGAAATATAGGGGCCGCATGTAACTTCTTGAGATATTTATGAATCAAAAACTTTTTCCCGGTCCTTTATTGGCTGATAAATATCCAATTCACAATAGTTATCATTTGACAGGCTTGTGTCTATATATTCAAATTCGAAAGGTGCGGCCGATTTGAAACCTGAGTTTGTGATCCATCTGCGGTATAAATGCACCAGCACCCTTCCCACCTGTCTGCCCTTTATATCATCCGGGCGAAAAAAACCGACAAAGCGGAAAACCACATATTTATGAGCGGGAATGGATATGCCAGTCATTCCTTCAGGAATATTCCCCAGATCAGGAACCTGGACCGAGGGAATATAGCTTACATATCCATCCTCATAATTGCTCCAGTCGGTATACCCGAAATATATGTCGGGATTGACCGGGTTTGCTATGCTGTTTTTGTGATTATAAAAAAATTCTTTGCCATGGGTGTTAGCGGCATTATCACCTGATCTGCTTTGTATTTTATACTTTTTCCCAACGAGGTTGAATTTCTGTTTGAAAATGTAGAAGGGTTTAAAGGTAACGGAATTCTGCACCGACATAATATCGTTTATATTGAATTTTTCCTGGATTTGAAGTGATAATTGCTCGGATTTCACTTTTAAGGGAGTATATCCGAATTTCTTTCTGAAAGCCCTTATATATGACTGTTCATGATCAAAGCCATATTCCATGGCAATGTCTATTATTCTCATATTTGTATTGACAAGTTCATTTATGCTGGAGGTGAGTTTTCTTGATTGAACATAATCCATGATGGCTTGCCCTGTCAATGACTTGAAAATTCTATGCAGGTAATATTTCGACACGCCGGTATAAAGAGCCAGATCATCCAGCGTGAATCTGTTTGAAATATTCTTCTCGACAAAGTCAATACATGTGCTGATGGTTTCCTTGGTATTTATCACAATTTTATACCTCAAATCAAAAAAGCAATATCTGTTCATTTCTAAGTAATTATACATGTTATCTTTATTAATGTAAATCATTCCCGCTTTCACTCACTCCCGCATTTTAGGGGAGTAGACTTGAAGTATTTTATGGGACGAGGAGGTATTTTTTATGAAGAAACGTGTTGTTATTACCGGTACCGGAGTGATTTCCTCACTTGGCAACAGTAGCGCGGAGTTTTGGCAGAATATAAAAAGAGGTAAATCAGGAATCAGCCAAATTGAAAGAGCTGACGTTTCGGATCTTCCTACTATTGTCGGTGCAGAGATTAAAAATTTTGATCCATCTGAATTTATTGATAAAAAGGAAATAAAAAGAATGGATCGTTTTGCACAGTTTGCAGTAGCTGCCGCCCAGATGGCCATAGAGGACTCAAAATTGGATATGGAAGGTTTGAATAAAGACCGGCTGGGCGTCATTATAGGAACTGGAATAGGCGGTCTGGAAACACTGGAAAACCAGCATAAAATCCTGTTGGAAAAGGGGCCCGGAAGAGTCAGCCCATTTTTTGTTCCAATGATGATTCCCAACATTGCCGCTGCAAATATTGCTATCAGATTTGGGGCAAAGGGCTTCAACGAATGTGTGGTCACAGCCTGCGCTTCTTCGGTCAACTCAATAGGTGATGCTTTTAAAATAATTCAGAGGAATGACGCAGATGTGATAATCGCAGGCGGCACCGAAGCCCCTATAGTAAGGCTGGCACTTGCAGGTTTTTGTGCAAATAAAACCATGACGACGAACAGTGATCCTTCAACTGCCTGCAGACCTTTTGACATGGACAGGGACGGTTTTATCATTGGTGAGGGAGCAGGTGTGCTCATCCTTGAAGAGTATGAAGCTGCAATAAAACGCGGAGCAAGAATCATTGCCGAGATAGTGGGATACGGATGTACAAATGATGCCTACCATATTACTGCACCGGCCGAAGGCGGGGAAGGCGCGGTAAGATGCATGAAGCTTGCAGTTGAAGATGCCGGAATAACAGCCCCGGACATCGGATATGTAAATGCCCACGGGACTTCCACCAAACTAAATGATAAAAGCGAGACGCAGGCAATTAAAACTGTTTTTGGAGAGTATGCAAAAATATTACCTGTAAGTTCCACCAAATCAATGACCGGACATCTCCTGGGAGCTGCGGGAGCCATTGAAACCATTATTACCGCACATGCATTAAAGGAAGGTTTCCTGCCTCCGACAATAAATTATAGAACTCCTGATCCCGAGTGCGACCTGAATTGTGTGCCCAACAAGGGAAAAGAAACAAATATGTCATATGCTCTGACAAATTCCTTTGGCTTTGGAGGGCATAATGCGACACTGGTAATGAAAAAAGTATAAGTTTGTTAAGAACCGCTCAATAAGTACATGCCTGGAACCGGTGTACCTGAATGCTTGTGCTTCCGCTCCTCAGGCGTGTACTTATAAGGGTGTTTATTTTGGTTATGATGCTGAGGCGTATTCAGCGCCGGTAAATAATGTTTATGCTATAAATAAAATTAACAATGTAATGAAAATAACTATTGAGTTTATAACGATTGCGGCGATTGCAAGTCCAGATTTTTGTGATTTCAGACCATATTTGATTGCCAGTGTATAGGAAGCTAAATTAAGTAGTAGACTGAATTTGGAGCCAAATACCAATATTAAAGAAGCAATGGATAGCCAGAATGCAATTTTTGCATTTCTGTCATTGGATTTATTAACTTCATCGGCTACGGCAGAAGTGGCTTGGTTGTTGCCTTCGAATTGTTGTGCGTACACGGGGGGAGCTTGTACCTGCATACCTGCCTGTCCTTGTACAGGTGTTTGTACTTGTCCATCTGTTTGCTGATGGTATGCTGATTTTGCCCTTTCCAAAGTCTCCAGTAAGGCTAAAATACTATTATAATATGGTATTTTTGCTGCCGCCCCAAGAAACTTTCCATCACCTATGTTCATTTCCTTTCCGATTTTGCCGACCCAGGCTTCCAAATGCAGGATACCGTTTTGATAGCCATACTTGAAACCTTGAAGCGGTAACATGACTCCTCCGGTTTTGTAATATTGTTCTCCCTTTTCAAAAACCAATTTAAAGTCCTTGCCTCTCAAATACTGCTGTATTGCACTCTCAACATCTTCCGGAGCCATGTTAAGAGCAACGTCGTTAATATACCTGCTTCCCATTATTTATGTACCTTCTTTCATAATTAATAAACATACAACATTATATTACAAAATATTCATATATTCAACAAATTATGGTACTAAATGATAGATATAACATTTGGCAAACAAATTTTTATTGAACCTCCCGGAAGGCTACATTTTGCCTGAAACATATGGCAGCACCTACCGCTGTGGCATATTCCGCATTGGGAGGGGTCTGGAAATTCACATCATACAGCTTGCTGAGCTGTGTGAAAATGTACTCTGACTGGGGAACGTTGGTAAGGTTTCCTGTCAGCACCACATCTTTTATTTTATCTATTCTTGTGTTGAATACTGCAATCATGCCAATGGTCTGGAAAACCAGATTTATTATTCCCATGGCCAGGTCTGATTTTGTAACCAGATCACTGATTTTTCCGAAGTTTGAGGCAGTGGTTTCGTTAGGCAGTGTTTCCATAACTTCTTTGGAGATATCGCCGATGGTCAGGTCCACATGTGAGAGGTCACCGCCGTTGGCGGCTTCGATCAGTTCGTCGAAGTGACGGACGTTGAGCATCCTGTTTGAAAGGCCCAGGAGGGTTCCGCCGCCGACTCCTGTACCACCCAGATGGACAGCCGTGTTGTTTTCAGCTTTGACAAGCGCCGTACCGGTCCCCATGCTGACAATGATGGCCTTGTTCAGATCACTGAGGAAAAGTCCCCCCATACCTATTGCCATAAACTCGTCGACTTTTCCGGTGGGAATTCCGAACAACCTGTTGTTTATAAACGAAGACCCCACCCCTGTGATCATGATTCTTTCTATATCCTCAATTTTTAATGAATGAGCAGTCAGAAATTTTCCGAATGCGCCGTAAACAGACGCTATAGGATCATTTGCACGGACCAGTAGCGGAGCTATCATGGTCTTTCCGTCAAAGCCTACTATTTTTGTTGTGCTGCCGCCTATATCTATTCCAATAACTTTACCCACAGAACCACTCCTTATAATTAATAATATTCAAAAATTCCTAAAAATAAACTTGTATCATTATGAAACTGTAAACATTCTTGCAAGTGCTATTACAACTCCTGTAATACCTTCTCCTCCAAGTAAGCCCGATGCGGCAACATTGCCTGTTTCATCCGATTTTTTACCGCTGAGCCTGTCGCTTATAAAGCGGATTATTCCGCCAAGAAAAACTGCGGCAGAGATGGTAAAGGGGAGAAACAGCCCGATTCCCAGTGTGGCAGTCGGCAGACCCAGGAGATACAGAGCCGCACCTATTGCTGCCGCGATACCAAATACAACAGGACTTCCAATGCCATTTATCATGGCCGATACTCCAACGGCCTGGCCTGCTGGGAGGGCTGTTCCCGTACCTACCTCACCGAACTGGTTTATAATGGCGAATAAAGAAATGGAAGCCACCACAGTTCCGAACACACCGCCTACTATCTGGGAAATCAGCTGGGCCTTGGGATTTGTCCCCAGTACCTGTCCGGCTTTGTAATCATTGAACAAATCTCCTGAAAAGCCGCTGGCCACAGCAACACAAGCCGCCACAAACAGCGCGTCGGCAGCGTCGATATTTATAAAAATCCTGATTCCCAGCAGGACTATAATTCCGAATATCTCCATGGGGTTGATGCCAGTTTGGCCTGTTATTGTAGCGGCCATTATCGAAACAATAAATACACCTATGATCAGCAATACCGAAGGGATTACCGATAAACCGCATGCCACTGACAGTATGAAAGCCAGTGCGGTGGCCGAAAAAATCAAAATCCTGCTGTAATCAAAAAACTTCTTTTTGCCTAAGGCGGCTTCCGAATAATTATCTTTTTTTGGCGAAAGCAGTTTTTTGATTCCTGAGATCAAAATCCCGATTATTACTCCAAGACCTGTTCCCACAAGCAGTCCTATTCCAGCTGCTGTTGCGAAGGCCGTTGCGGCCGCAGCATCGGCAAAAAGCCCCAGCTTTGGTCCGAAAGGAACAAGAAAGGCGTTTGAAATCAACGCACCAAGGAACCAGACTCCCGTATAGAGAGTTCCCAGAATATATCCCATACCTATTGCCATGGGTGAGTTCCAAATCCCTATGGAGTTCTTGAACATAAAAGCGTCGGGTACTATTCTGAGCTGGTCTCTGAGAAAGGTGTACAGAGTGGAGGCAGCCATGGTCCCGAATAATACAACGGATTTCTTTCCGCCCTCGTCACCGGCCTTGATGGTTTCGGCCGCAGCCTGGCCGATGGGATAGGGCAGCGCATTTTTAACAATAAATCTGTATCTCAAAATATATGAGGTTACACTTCCAAGAAGCATACCTGCTGCGGCGATTAAAAGAACCCTGACATAATTGCCCGAAAAATTTTCGGAACCCTTCCATATGCCCAGTATCCATAGGCCGGGGAGTGTAAAGGCCAGGCCTCCGGCCACCATGGCACCGGCTGACATTGCTGTCTGGGTGATATTGATTTCGTTGTTTGTTGTTTTTCCAAATAATTTTAAAAGGGCCATGGAGAGTACGGCAACAAAAATAGTGGGCCAGGGAAGGGCGCTCATTCTGAGTGCAACATACATGGAACTTGCCGTGATAACACATGAGCCAATCGATCCGATAACAAGACTCCTGAGAGATAACTGTTCAACACCTAAAAATTTTCTTTCTTCGTTATTATTCAAAGTAATACCTCCTCATTGACAGGAATATAAAAGGTTTCATCATGCAAGCCGTGCATTCATAACAATATCACTTGTGACCACTTGTGTCTGCAGCAGCTGAATTCATTACTTATTATTCATGAGTTGAAGGCTCTGTATGTATATTGTAGTACAAAGGGAACAAGCTAAGAATATCAATATGGTTTCTAATGTGAATGTGATATTTTAATGAAGGCTTACGTAAGAAGTGTACTAACCTGACGTGGAATTGAATTTATTCATAATCAACCTCCGTTCTCATTCCGCAAGGGATATAAGTCGTTAGACCAATGCTGTTTTCAGCTTCCGAATGATGAAAGTCCGGTTTCTAAAGAATACCAGCTAATATATTATGATAACATATTCACAATCTCACTGCAATAATTTATTTGACTGGTAATCATGGCTTTCAGAAGCTTTTAAACTTTAAAAAATAAAAGTCAAGAAATATTTTGGATACAAAGCAAAATATGTTAGTATATTAATAGTTAAAATTTATCTCGTAAACTTTCCATGAAAGTTTCCTTGGCAAAAATTGAGGATAAAATGAGAGGAGCGTATCATAAAAATGAATTCAAGTGAAATGAGGCTTGCGGTACTTATTGACGCCGAAAATGTACCTTACAGCAATATTAAGGGTGTGATGGAGGAAATAGCCAAATTCGGGACACCTACTATAAAAAGGATATATGCTGACTGGACAAAGCCGACAATTTCAGGCTGGAAAAATGTACTTCTGGAAAATGCAATCACCCCCATACAGCAATACAGTTACACTTCGGGGAAAAATTCATCGGATTCCGCAATGATAATCGATGCGATGGATGTGCTGTATTCCGGCCAGGTTGAAGGGTTCTGTATAATATCAAGCGACAGCGATTTCACCCGTCTTGTGACAAGACTGAGAGAATCAGGTAAAAAAGTATTCGGAATAGGTGAGAGAAAAACTCCCAGTCCTTTTATTTCAGCCTGTGACAAGTTTACTTATATTGAAATAATAAGCGGTGCCTCGCAGACCGACAACAACTTTGAAAGCGGTGTGAAGAAAGATGAGACTCCCGGAAAGGAACCCAGGTCCAACGCTGTTTCCATCGGCAAGGATATTATAAACCTGATCTCGGTTTCAATCCATGATGTTGAAGATGAGAACGGCTGGGCCTTCCTCGGTGATGTGGGCAATTTGATAATCAAGAAACAGCCGGATTTTGACCCGAGAAATTTCGGTTTTTACAAGCTCACTCATCTCATAAAGAAGCTGAAGGAGTTTGAAATAGAAGAGCGTGATACCAACAATTCAAAAATCAAGCATATATATGTCAGAAACAGAGTGAAGTAATTAAACTTTGATTATAAGCAGTTAAATAATAATAAAAATTATTTTGAGTGTAAAGTAAAAATACTTGACAAAGCAAAGCATGTGCATTAAACTATTTTAGTAAAGTAAAAATACTTTACCAAAGTCAATTACGGTTGAAAGCTTTTGGATAGTAATTGACTTAAGCATTACTGCTTACAAAGCAACAAGAAAATTTATTGTACAAATAACGCATTTTCTTGGGGGGAGCATTTATGGACAAAGTTTATGAAATCTCTCTGCTGCTTGATTTTTACGGTCAGCTGCTGACCGAAAGACAGTACGAAATACTGGACCTTCATTACAATAATGATTATACTTTGTCGGAGATAGCAGAACAGCTGAACATCAGCAGACAGGGTGTCTATGACAATGAAAAGCGGGGCAGGGCCTTATTGAATGAATACGAAAACAAGCTCGGTCTGCTGAGCAAGTTTTCAGAGCAGAAGCAGAAGGCCGAAGAGGTCCGGAATTTATTTGAAAACATTGAGACAAGCGGGCTCAGCAGGCACAATACTGAAATTGTGGAACGCGCAAAGCGTGAGCTTGCAGAGCTTGTAAACAGCATATAGGGTTACATATTTAAGAGCTTTGGAAAGCTTGAAATATCAACCCGGATTGAATTGGAGGTTTTGGGATGTCGGTTTTTGAGGGTTTATCAGGAAAGCTCCAAGAGACAATTAAAAAAATCCGCGGTCAGGGCAGAGTATCCGAAAAAGATGTAAAGGATATGATGAGGGAAATAAAACTTGCTTTGCTCGAAGCCGACGTTAATTTTAAAGTTGTTAAGGATTTTATAAACAAGGTTTCAGAGAGATGCGTGGGGTCGGAGGTACTGGAAAGCCTCACTCCGGGTCAGCAGGTTGTCAAGATTGTGCACGAGGAACTCATCGAACTCCTTGGCAGGGAGCAAAGCAAGGTGACGTTTGCGCCAAAGCCGCCGACAGTATTTATGATGTGCGGGCTCCAGGGTTCGGGTAAAACTACTACTTCGGGAAAACTGGCAAATTTGCTGAGAAAGCAGGGAAAAAATCCGCTGCTGGTTGCATGTGATGTGTACAGGCCGGCTGCTATAAAACAGCTCCAGGTGGTTGGCGGCCAGTTAAATATACCTGTATTCGCGCTGGAAGATAATCAGAATCCTGTTGAGATTGCAAAGGAAGCTGTCAAGTTTGCAAATATGAAGCAGTATGACCTTGTGATTCTGGATACTGCCGGACGGCTGCACATTGATGAAAAACTGATGGATGAACTGCTGGATATAAAAAAATCGGTAGTTCCCCATGAGATATTACTTGTAGTGGACTCAATGACGGGTCAGGATGCTGTAAATGTATCCGAAAGCTTCAACGAAAAGCTTGGAATAGACGGCGTGGTTTTGACAAAGCTTGACGGCGACACCAGGGGTGGAGCGGCGCTTTCGGTTAAGGCTGTTACAGGCAAGCCTATAAAGTTTGCAGGTATGGGCGAAAAGCTCAGCGATATAGAACCCTTCTTCCCTGACAGAATGGCTTCCAGAATTCTTGGAATGGGAGATGTACTGAGTCTTATTGAAAAGGCGCAGGAAGCCTATGATGAGAAAAAGGCAATTGAACTTGAAAAGAAAATGCGTACCATGCAGTTTACAATGGAGGACCTTCTCGAACAGATGCAGCAGATGAAGAAGATGGGGCCATTGGGCGATATACTTGGAATGATGCCGGGAGTTGATGCCAAGGCATTAAAGAATGTTGACGTTGATGAAAAGAAAATGGCCCGTACAGAAGCTATTATCAAATCAATGACAAAGAAGGAAAGAAATGACCCGTCCATACTGAACGGAAGCCGCAGAAAGAGGATTGCAGCAGGAAGCGGTACAACCATTCAGGAGGTTAATCAGCTTGTAAAGCAGTTCGAAGAAATGAAGAAGCTGATGAAGATGATGACTGACATGGGAAAACGCGGTAAAAAAGGCGGTTTTGGAAAGTTTAAAATGCCTTTTTGATAAATATGTGATAAGTCGGTAAAGTTACGATTTATTGAATAAATTGAATAATGAGATTAAATCCTTTAAAGGAGGTGAAAATAAATGGCAGTAAAGATACGTTTAAAGAGAATAGGTGCTAAGAAGAACCCATTTTACAGAGTAGTGGTTGCTGATTCAAGATACCCTAGAGACGGTAGATTCATTGAAGAAATAGGTACTTACAATCCTGTAGTTGAGCCGGTTCAGGTTAATATTGATTCTGAAAAAGCTCAAAAGTGGATAAAGAATGGCGCACAGCCTACTGATACAGTTAAGTCACTTCTTAAGAAGCAGGGCATAATCGGTTAATCCGGTTATCGGGACGATGATGGAGGTTATTGCTTAACCTCCAATAGTACCTTTGAAAGTGACGGAGGTTTATTATGAAGTTATTGCTTGAGAATATTGCAAAAGCCCTTGTGGATTATCCTGACGAAGTTTTCGTCAATGAAATCCAGAATGAAAAGTCCATCATACTTGAATTGAAAGTTGCCAAGGATGATATGGGCAAGGTGATCGGCAAACAGGGCAGAATTGCCAAGGCTATCAGAACAGTTGTTAAAGCTGCGGCGGTCAAGGACAATAGAAGAGTAGTTGTGGATATCATACAATGAAGAACAAATTGCTTTGCAATTTGTTCTTCGCCAGTGGCACTGCCGTGAATCCCCCTTTAAACCGGGAAGGGAATCCTTTCCAAACCCCATGTTAAGGAAATAATTTTATTTATCTTAGCAATACAACGCATGACAAGTTTATATTATTTGAACAGGGGGATAATTTCCTTAACATAAAAAAAGAAGGGGCTGAAGGCCCTTTTTCTTGTTGGGAAGCATTCATTATCAGCCGTGCTGAATTTGGAGGAATTATGATTGAATATTTAATAGTCGGACATTTGATAAATACTCATGGAGTTAAAGGAGAGCTTAAGGCAACAGCCTTAACCGATGACCCTCAGAGATTCAGAAAACTGAAATGGGTTTATATAGATAAAAACGGCAGTCTCGAAAAATATGATATTTCAGGGGTTAAGTTTTTCAAACAGTTTGTGATCCTGAAGTTTCAAAATGTTGACAGCATGGAGGAGGCCGAGAAGTTAAAGGGCCTGTATATGAAGATTGACAGGGCGGATGCCGTCGAGCTGCCGAAAGATTCCTTCTTTATTACAGATATACTGGGTATGAAAGTATATGATGAAAATGGCGTGATGCTGGGAATCCTGGCTGATGTTATTCAGACCGGAAGTAACGATGTATATGTTGTAAGGGATGAGGAAGGAAAAGAAATACTGATACCCGCTCTGAAAAGCGTTGTAAGAGAAGTGCTGCTGGAGGAAGGTAAAATATCAGTAATACTGCCGAAAGGACTGTTGGATTGATGAAATTTGATGTGCTTACACTTTTTCCAGAAACCTTTGAACTTGTGATGAAGGAAAGCATCATAGGCAGAGCGCAGGAAAAAGGCCTGGTTGAAGTAAATGCCATTGATATAAGAGATTATACAAAGGATAAGCATAGAAAGGTCGATGACTATCCTTTCGGCGGCGGCAGCGGAATGGTCATGATGTGCCAGCCGGTGTTCGATGCGTTCAGGGCTGTGACACAAGGGCTGGACACAAAGCCCAGGGTCATATTCATGAGTCCCCAGGGGCGTGTGCTGACACAGAAAATGGCTGTCGAACTGTCAAAGGAAGAACATTTGATACTCTTGTGCGGACATTATGAGGGAATAGATGAAAGAATAATCGAAGAACTGGTGGATGAAGAAATTTCCATCGGCGATTATGTGCTCACAGGAGGAGAACTGCCGGCCATGGTGCTGATAGACTGTGTAAGCAGGCTTATACCCGGCGTCCTGTCCAGTGAAGGCTCATTCAGTGACGAGTCCCATTTCAACGGCCTGCTTGAATATCCCCAATATACAAGGCCGGCGGAATATGAGGGCAGACCTGTTCCCGAAATACTGTTATCCGGGCATCATGCCAACATACAAAAGTGGAGAGCGGAGCAATCCCTTGAGAGGACCAGGAAAAAGAGGCCCGATTTGTACGAGGAGTACCTGAAAGGCAAATAGCAGGCATAAAATTTAATAAATTATTATCTTAATAAATTAAAGCGGTGCATTGACAAGCTGATAAAAAGATAATAGAATAAAAAAACAAATATTCATATAAGAAAAAGACATAGGGGGACTTATCATGAAAAAGAAGCTTAGCATATTACTCGCTGTTGGCCTCCTGATCTCGGGACTGACTGCTTGCGGTGCGAATTCCAAGGGACAGGCGGCGAACTCAAACGAAATCAAAATAGGTATAAACTATGAATTGTCAGGTGGTGTGGCATCATACGGACAGAGTTCGGTTGACGGCATCATGATGGCAATTGATGAAATTAATGCGGCAGGCGGAATTGACGGTAAAAAACTGGTTCCTGTAAAATATGACAACAAGTCCGAACCTGCAGAAGCCATAACACTTGCAAACAAACTTATTTCACAGGATGGTGTGGTTGCCATACTTGGACCGGCTACCTCGGGTTCCTTTAAATCGGAAATCTCTGTTGCAGAGAAGAAAAAGGTTCCTGTAATAAGCGGTTCGGCTACGGCAGACGATGTCACTGTCGACAAGGCGGGAAAGAAGGAATATGCCTTCCGCATATGCTATACAGATTCCTTCCAGGGAACTGCCATGGCTAACTTTGCTGCACAGAACCTGAGTGCAAAGAAAGCGGTTATTGTTAAGGACAGCTCCAGCGATTATGCCAAGGGTCTGGCCGATAACTTTACAAAGACCTTTACAGCCGCAGGCGGTACAATTGTGGGTGAAGAGGCCTATGTTGCAAAGGACAAGGACTTCAACGCCATTTTAACCAAGATCAAAGGCCTTGATTTCGATGTAATTTATCTTCCCGGTTATTACGAAGAAGCAGGCTTGATCATAAAGCAGGCCCGAGCACTTGGGATAGACAAACCCATCCTCGGTGCAGACGGTTTTGATTCACCTGACCTGACAAACCTGGCAGGAGCGTCAGCTCTTACTAAGGTATACTTTACCAACCACTATTCTTCGTTGGATAAAGACCCGGCCGTTGTCAAGTTTATCGATGATTTCAAAAAGAAATACAATAAGGAACCAAATGCTTTCCATGCGCTGGGATACGATCTGGCAAAATTTGTTGCCGACGGTTTAAAGAGAAGCAAGAGCCTCGACTCCGGAGCCTTGAAGGACGCATTGGCTGAAACCAAGGATTTTACAGGTGTTACAGGTTCCTTCAGTATTGATGAAAACCACAATCCGGTTAAGGCCATAGTTGTTGTGGGTCTGGAAAATGGTGTTCAGGCAACTGCTGAAAAGAGCGGAAACAAATAAAAAGGTATGATTTATAAAACTGAATAAATATCAATACCATATAGTAATATTCGAAATATTTGATTGAGATTACATTGTTGTAGGGGGGATATAATATTCATATCGCCCTTACTTCTATGTTATACACCATTAAACCTGTATTAAATAAGGGGGAAATGAATTGGATAATTTTTTACAGCAGGTGATTAACGGAATATCCCTTGGCAGTATATATGCCTTGATAGCATTGGGTTACACCATGGTTTACGGAATAATAAAACTAATAAACTTTGCACATTGTGATGTGTACATGCTTGGTGCATACATCGGCTATTTCTGTATGACCTCATTAAAGTTAGGCGTGTTTCCGTCCCTGGTTATAGCAATGCTGGCATGTACAATCATTGGAGTGTTGATTGAAAAAATTGCGTACAAGCCATTGAGAAATGCGACCAGAATTGCAGTTCTGATCACTGCAATAGGTGTTTCCCTGTTCATTGAATACGGAACAATGAGATTCGTAACGGCAAATGTCCGTGCATATCCTCCAATGACAGGCTGGCTGGCTGAAAGATTCAAGATTGGGAATATGACAATTACAGCACAGCAGATATTAATAGTGGCAAGCACAATTGTGCTGGTGGCTTTACTGCAGTTCATAGTAAAAAAGACAAAAATGGGAAAGGCTATGAGAGCTGTTTCATTGGATAAAGATGCTGCCGAATTGATGGGGATAAACGTTAATTCAACCATATCCTTTACGTTTGCCCTGGGTTCGGCATTGGCCGGAGCGGCAGGTGTACTGGTGGGTATCTATTATAATTCCATAGATCCGCTAATGGGTGTAATTCCGGGACTTAAGGCTTTTGTCGCCGCCGTGTTCGGGGGTATCGGAATAATTCCCGGGGCTATGATTGGAGGGTACTTTATCGGAACAGTGGAAGTTTTTGTATCTGGATATGGGAACTCGCTGTATAAAGATGCGGTTGTTTTTGCAATTCTTATAATTATTCTTATTGTTAAGCCGGCCGGACTGCTTGGCAAGAATACCAAGGAGAAGGTGTGACCATATGAAAAATATATTTAAACATAAAACCCTTCAAAAATTTGTTTCCATATTGATTACCTATGCAGCAATTCAAGGCCTGATAACGGTTGGTATAATTGATGACTATTGGCAGGCCACCCTTGCTACAATTTGTATAAATATAATCCTTGCAGTCAGTCTGAACCTGATTACGGGCTTTACGGGACAGTTTTCACTGGGACATGCCGGATTCATGTCCATCGGAGCCTATGTGTGCGCAATAATTACAATCAGTAATCCTACCACCGTGGGATTTATTGGAGGAATAATTGCCGGAGCTATTGCGGCTGCATTGGTTGGTGCCATTGTTGGTCTTCCCACGCTGAGATTGCGCGGTGATTATCTTGCCATTGCAACCCTGGGTATGGCTGAAATCATAAAAATTATTTTCCTTAACATGGAAATTACTAACGGTGCAGCCGGACTTCAGGGTATTCCGCAGTTTGTAAACTGGACCTGGATGTTTGTATTCACTGTGGGCACTGTGGTAATAATTGCAAATTTCCTGAAATCCTCCCACGGACGTGCCTGTATCTCAATCCGTGAGGATGAGATTGCTGCCGAATCCATGGGTGTAAATACCACAAAATATAAAGTAATTTCATTTACCATGGGTGCGTTTTTTGCAGGAATAGCAGGCGGGATCTACGCATCCTATTTCTATTTCCTCAAGCCCGACTTGTTTGGGTTCCTTAAATCTGTTGATGTATTGGTTATCGTAGTTCTCGGAGGACTGGGAAGTATTTCGGGTTCAATAATAGCTGCCGTATTGCTTGCAATCATATCTACATTTTTACAGTCCTTTTCGGAAGTGCGCATGATAATATATGCACTGCTGTTGATAATATTAATGCTGTTCAGACCACAGGGGTTAATGGGTTCAAAGGAAATATCATTATCCGTTTTCAAAAAGATCGGTCTCAAATCAAAACGCGGAAAGGAGGAGGTATAAATGGCAATTCTTACAGTTAAGGATTTGACCAAATCCTTCGGCGGTCTGACTGCCGTTTCAAAAGTAAATCTTGAATTGCAGCAGGGAGAGCTGGTAGGACTTATCGGCCCCAACGGAGCAGGAAAGACCACTGCCTTTAACCTCCTTACTGGTGTTTATGAACCCACGGCCGGTAAGATTACATTGACTAAAAACGGTGTGCCGAAAGAATACAGGGGTTAAAGCCTTATACCGTATGTAAGGACGGACTGGCAAGAACCTTTCAGAATATCCGTCTTTTCAAGGATTTGACGGTTCTGGACAATGTCCGTATAGCTATGAACCAAAACGTAAAATACGGCCTGATGTCTTCTTTCCTCCATCTTCCCTCATATGCCAAGGCTGAGAAGGAGCTGGAGAAAAAAAGCATTGAGCTTTTGAAGATATTTCATCTTGAGGGAAAGAAGGATGAAATGGCGAAGAATCTGCCCTATGGTGAACAAAGACATCTTGAAATCGTCAGGGCCCTTGCCACCGAACCGTCGGTACTCCTGCTGGACGAACCCGCCGCAGGTATGAATCCTGCTGAAACCGCGCAGTTGACAGACCTGATACAGTCTATCAGAAAGCAGTTCAATCTGACAATTTTGCTTATAGAGCATGATATGTCACTGGTCATGAAAATCTGTGAGAGGATTTACGTGCTTGACTACGGGCAGATAATTGCCAATGGCACACCTGAGGAAATAAAAACAAATAAACGGGTTATTGAAGCATACCTGGGAGAGGAGGTCGACAATGCTTGAAATTAAGAATTTAGATGTGCATTTTGGCGTGATTCATGCATTGAAAGACATTTCACTAACCGTTAATCAGGGAGAAATAGTAACTTTGATAGGTGCCAACGGTGCCGGAAAGACAACAACTCTGCGTACAATTTCAGGATTAAAGAAACCTACCAAAGGTTCAATAATTTTTGAAGGCAGGGATATTTCTTCAATATCCCCTCAGGACAGGGTTAAAATGGGAATATGCCAGGTTCCGGAGGGCAGAAGGGTTTTTTCAACCATGACCGTTCTGGAAAATCTCGAGCTGGGTGCATACCTCAGAAAGGATAAGGCGCAAATAGGCAAGGATCTGAAAATGGTGTACCAGCGCTTTCCCATTCTTGAAAAAAGAAAGAAACAGGCGGCAGGAACACTTTCAGGCGGGGAGCAGCAGATGCTTGCAATGGGACGTGCACTGATGAGCAGTCCGAGAATGCTGTTTCTGGACGAACCCTCAATGGGTCTGGCACCCCTGTTTGTCAAAGAAATCTTTGACATAATAAAAAGCATAAATCAGGCCGGTACTACCATATTATTAGTTGAGCAGAACGCAAGCATGGCACTCCAGATAGCACACAGGGCATATGTAATGGAAACCGGTTCCATAGTACTGTCGGGCACCGGAGCCCAACTGATGCAGAGTGATGAAATAAGAAAAGCGTATCTGGGCGGCTAGCAGCGGGGAGCTTGACTTTAAAGCGGTTTGCACTGCAATTTTAACAGGTTTTAAGCTGGAATATCTGCACCATAATATTTGATGTGCGCAAAGCGTACATGGCCAATTAACCTCCTTTATTCGCCTCATAGCCGAAAGAGGAGTGAACCAAAATTTTATTTTGTGGCCGCTTATGCGGCTCAAAGCCATAAAATGGCTTGGGAGGCTAATATGTTTGTTAAAAACAAAATGACTTCAAATCCTTTTACAATTTCACCGGCACAGACAATTCCGGATGCCCAGGAAATAATCAAAAATAACGGCATAAAGCGTCTGCCGGTTGTTGACAACGGAAAGCTGGTGGGTGTCGTGTCAAGAGGGGATATTGTAAAGGTTTCCCCCTCCAAAGCAACGGCATTAAGCATGGGTGAAATAACTTACCTGCTTGCAAAGACCAAAATCAGCAGCATAATGTCAAAGAATCCTGTAACTGTAACTTCCAATGCTCTTCTGGAAGAAGCAGCACTTTTGATGAGGGATAATGACATAGGATTTCTTCCTGTAGTCGATAACGAAAAGCTGGTAGGTATTATTACAGAAAGTGATATATTTGATTCCTTTATAGAACTTCTCGGCTTCAGAGAGCCCGGTACCAGAATGACCATCGAGGTGGATGACGCCCCGGGAATGCTGTCCATGATCACAAGTACATTTGCAAAATTCAATGCCAATATAACTCATGTAGCGGTATACAGCAGTGCTTTCGGAAAGAGCAATGTTGTCATAGGAACCAACTCGCTCAACACCACCGAGATTGAGAAATATATTGCAGAACAGGGCGCCAGGATAATTTATAGAATTCAGAACAAATAAAATTTATATATTGACAGACCGATTGGTGTAGTATAAAATACTAGTAAACAAATAGGAATACTATTACTGACTGGAAAACCGGAGGCAATGAGATATACCATTATGGTATTAAGGCATTGTCTCTTTTTTTTATACCCTGTAGAAGTGTTTTTGCCGATATTAACGGCGTTATTGAGAGGGAAGATAAAACCTGTTACTATTTTTTGCATGTATTACTGAAGTAAATGCATACATGCAGAAGGGAGATTATATGTCAAAAATAGCAAGTAACCTCACAGATCTGATTGGAAATACTCCGCTTTTAGAGCTGTCCAATTACAGTCAGGCCAACGGCCTCCAGGCCAGATTGCTTGTAAAGCTTGAATATTTCAATCCGGCCGGCAGTGTCAAGGACAGAATAGGATATGCAATGATAAAGGATGCCGAGGAAAGAGGATTTGTTAACAAGGATACGGTCATAATCGAGCCTACCAGCGGAAACACGGGTATAGCTCTTGCATTTGTGGCGGCAGCCAAGGGTTATAAACTTGTGATAACTCTTCCTGAAACCTTTAGCGTTGAAAGAAGAAGCCTATTAAAGGCTTTAGGTGCGGAACTTGTTTTAACACCAGGTACTGACGGTATGCCCGGAGCAATAAGGAAAGCTGAAGAAATTGCCGCACAGACTCCAAACTCATTTATACCGCAGCAGTTCAAGAATCCTGCCAACCCGGAAATACATAGAAGAACCACTGCAGAGGAAATATGGAAGGATACCGATGGTAAGGTTGATATATTTGTAGGAGGAGTAGGAACAGGCGGGACTATTACCGGTGTGGGAGAAGTGTTGAAGGAAAGAAAACCGGAAGTTCGGATTGTTGCTGTTGAGCCCTTTGACTCGCCGGTATTGTCGGGAGGAGTAAAAGGTTCACACAAAATTCAAGGTATCGGCGCAGGTTTCATCCCGGATGTTCTCAACAGAAGTATAATCGACGAAATATACAAGGTAAAAAATGAAGAGGCCGTAGATACTGCCAGGGAATTGGCAAAAAGGGAGGGTTTGCTGGTAGGTATCTCGTCAGGTGCCGCCGCTTTTGCTGCCGTGCAGCTGGCAAAGAGACCTGAAAACAAGGGAAAAACCATAGTTGCTCTACTTCCGGATACAGGGGAAAGGTATCTGTCTACTGTTCTGTTCCAGGATGTTTAAAACTGGAACAGCTATACAGCAATGACCCAAAAATCAACATATATTTTTAATATTAAAGGGGGTTAAACCCTTTTAGTTAAATCACAAAACATAGTATTAATATAGGAATACTATAATATAGAACTGTGTTTCAGGAGGTATTTTAATGAGCACAATTATTGATCGTCCAAGGTATTTATGTTCGCTGGGCGGGGCAATATCAACCTTAAGTGCGCTGCCGGGAGTAATATCTATCATTCATGCCGCGGCGGGCTGCGGCAGCAATCTTGCCAATGCTCACAACGGTGCCGCAGGATACGCCGGGAGCGGTTACTGCAGTGGTTTGGCGCTGCCAAGCACTAATGTATATGAAAATGAAATCATTTTTGGAGGAGAGGAGAGGCTTAAGGAGCAGATAGAAAAAACTCTTGAGGTTGTGGATGGTGAGCTTTATTTTGTGCTGACAGGGTGCATGGTTGAGATGATTGGTGATGATGTCCGGAGTGTCGCAAGTCATTTCAAGACCAGGGGTGATCCGGTTTATGCAATAAATACCGGGGGTTTCAAGGGAAATTCCTTCAGAGGCTATGATCTGGTACTTCAAGCCTTGTTCAGGGATTATGTTGAAAAGCACGAGGAAAAGGATGAAAAGCTTGTAAACCTGTGGGGAGTGGTTCCGGTACAGGATGTATTCTGGAAGGGGAATCTAAAGGTACTGAAAGGTCTTGTTTCCAAACTCGGTTACCGCGTTAATACCTTTTTCGGAGAGGGTGAGACACTCTCCGACCTGAAAGACTCTTCCAGAGCGGTATTGAATATTGTTGTATCGGATACCTTCGGAATAGAAGCGGCAAAAGTTTTTGAAGAGGTGCACAACGTACCGTATATCAGTGTCCCATTTCCGATTGGGGACTATGGCACCGGACTTTTTATGAATGAAGTCGGCAGGGCACTGGGTATTGATGGGGCCTTTACAGACATTGTCATAAAGGCGGAAAAAAAGCGGTATTACGGTTATATTGAAAGACTTGCGGATATTTACAGCGATATCGATCTTCAAAGATATGCAGTTGTGGTGGGTGATTCAAATTATGCCCAGGCACTTGCCAGATATCTTTCCGATGATATAGGCTGGCTGCCCGAGCTGGTAATAATCACTGACGACAATCTGAGTGCTGCTGACAGAGCTTTGATTTTAACAAGATTTAAAAACTATGCATCAGGTATTAAACCAAAAGTTATTTTTAATACACATACGTCAGGTGTGCTTAAAGAGGTTAATTATCACTGTACTCCGGGTAACGGTGAAAGATATTACAACAGCTTCAGTCCCGCCTTCATCCTTGGCAGTTCCTTTGAAAGAGATGCGGCTGACAGGATAAGCGCAGGGCATTTAAGTGTGACATACCCGGTATGCAACAGAGTTGTGCTTGACAGGGCTTATGCGGGCTATGACGGCGCTTTGAGGCTGACGGAAGATATTTTCGGTGTTCTTGTGGCAAGTAGATAGTGAAGGCTGACTTGAAAAAAGCGTCTTTTTATTAGTATTTGTGGGCTGCTCGGCAGCGGAATGGAGTTTAGGATGAATTATATCAAAGAAAAAACACCACCTGTCAGGGAGGACAGATTAAAGGCCTGTAATGCTTTCGGAGGTTCCTGCTGTGAATTATCGAGGACGGGAAAGAAAGGCTGTCTGAATAAAACCAAAAGAACTTTTGCCCAGACCCAGGGCTGTCAGCTGAATCTGAGTATGTCAATATTGAATACAATAAGGGATTCTGTTGTAATAATACACGGCCCCATAGGCTGCGGGGGTGCAGGACTTTCTTTCGGAGCTCTGACCACCCAGTATCATAAACTCAGAGACAGTAATGCAAAGGGTTACATATGGATCAATACAAACCTTGATGAGGGGGATGTTATCAACGGAGGCGAGCAAAAGCTCAGGGAAGCAATTATATTTGCTGATAATGAGTTCAGGCCCAGTTCCATTATAATTGTAAACAGCTGTGTTCCTGCGTTGATCGGTGACGATATCGACGGTGTGGTAGCCGGGCTGCAGCAGCAGACCGCTGCAAAACTGGTACCTGTGCATTGTGAGGGCTTCAAGACAAAGATTATGGCCAGTGCATACGATTCAGCCTACCATGGGATTCTTAGAAACCTGGTGGATAAACCGGAGGAAAACGGTTATCTGATTGAAGATGAACTCGAAGTGATGAAGGAAAAGTATAGGAGAAGCCGCAATGTGAATGTTCTTAATGTTTCCTCCATGAGCAGGGCTGATGAGCTGGAACTTGAGAGATTATTGAAGGCTTTGGAGCTGAATGTGAGATTTCTTCCATGCTTTGCACATCCCGATGATTTTGAACTGGCAACCGAAGCAGCCTTGAATATCAGTATTTGTGCTACTCATGACGATTATTTCGTCAAGCATCTGAAGGAAAAATATAATATTCCATATATACTTCATACCATACCCATAGGCATCCGCAATACCGGCAAATGGCTGCTGGATATAGCTGGATTTTTTGGTGAGACAGACAGGGCAAAAGGTTTGATCGAGGCTGAGACAAAGGCACTGAACAAGGCCTTGGAGCCTTTCAGAAATCAGTTGAAGGGCAAACGGGTTTTGCTGTCAGGCGGGGAAATCAGAATTTTAACAACTGCGGAATTGTTCCAGGATATAGGTTTCGAAGTACTTGGTGTAAGAGGCTACCATTATGATGAATTTGCAGATCCTCTGATTGACGGTTTGCCCGGGAAGGAAAATATTCTGTTTAATGTGGCAACAGGTCAACCTTTTGAACAGGCCAACCTCCTTGAGGAATTAAAACCGGATCTTTATGTAGGTCACGCAGGTATTAACGGCTGGGCAGCAAAGCAGGGCATTCCGGTGTTTCCGATTTTTGTGCAATCACTAAACTATATGGGCTATTCAGGTATGTATGAATTGACGAAAAGGGTCGCAAAAGTCCTGAAGAACACCCAATTCAGTAAAAATTTGAAGAATAATATAAAACTGCCATATAAAGCAGAATGGTACGGCAAAAATCCATTTTCTTATATCGACAGCAGCCTGGCATTATAAACAAATTTTAAATTACATATTTTCAAAATATGTAATTTTTTTAACGAAAACCTATTGACATTTGGGCGGTCTCATACTATACTCTTAATAACATATAAAACATATATGATTAATCATTTTAATGGGAATTTGTATTTATACGAAATAATATGATTTTTAAGGAGCATGAAATATAAGTTCCAACAATTTCGTAAAGGTGGTGCTGAAGTGGGTATAGCTCAGGATAATCAGTTAAAAGTACCAATCTCAAAAGATGATTTAGAGAAATTATACGAAATGGCAAAGACTCTGAAATATGGCTCCATAACACTTGTATTTCAAGACGGTAGACTCATTCAGATTGAAAAGAATGAGAAGGTAAGAGTTAAATAACTACATATTTTTGAAAATTATTCAATAGGTTAGTTGACTAAAGATATTAGAGACTAAGTTAAGCCGAGAAAGGCTTTGCTTGGTCTTT
Organism: Ruminiclostridium cellobioparum subsp. termitidis CT1112; assembly: GCF_000350485.1. Classification (GTDB taxonomy): domain Bacteria; phylum Bacillota; class Clostridia; order Acetivibrionales; family DSM-1351; genus Ruminiclostridium; species Ruminiclostridium termitidis. Next base: position 70,747 of record NZ_AORV01000043.1, on the reverse strand, counting down.
TTTTGTTGACTGGCAAACAAAAGTGGAATTTAACCGGAACAGCCATATGTATATGTATATCTATGTCTTTTAAGAAAATAATTCAGTTTTTAAAGAGGTGGTATTTTGTGGGAATTAATTCTTTAAATGTTTCTGTTGCAACAACAGAAGAAAAATTTGATCATTTGGTTAAGAAGCACCCCTGTTTCAGCGGTGAAGCTCACTTCAAGTACGGACGCATACACTTGCCCGTAAGTCCTACATGTAATATTCAATGCAAATTCTGTAAAAGAAGCATAAATAAAACCGAGAACAGACCGGGGGTTGCAAGTAAGGTTCTGAATCCCAGGGAAGCTTTGGATACGCTTGAAAAGGCACTCTGGCTCTGCCCCGATATAACAGTTGTAGGAATAGCCGGACCGGGGGATACTCTTGCAACCGCCGGCGCACTCGAGACCTTTGAACTGATTGATAAAAAATATCCCCAATTAATAAAATGTCTCAGCACAAATGGACTGATGCTGTACGAATACGCCGAAAGAATCACCGAGGCAGGCGTAAAGACAATTTCCGTTACTGTAAATGCCGTTGATGCTGAAATATTAAAGGATATATGTTCAGGAATATTTTACAAGGGTGAATACCTCCGAGGACGGGAAGGAGCTCAAGTCCTGATAAATAAACAGCTGGAGGGTATCAGGAAAATAAGCCGTGCAGGAGTTACCGTGAAGGTCAATACCGTTCTGATCCCGGGAATCAATTTGCAGCATATTGAAGAGATAGCTAAAGTAACTTCGGAGGCAGGTGCTTCGGTTATGAACATCATACCTTTGATCCCCCAGAATGAGCTGATCAGCCACAGAGCTCCCGATTGTAGCGAATTGAACAGTGCCAGGGTAACTGCCGAAAAATATCTTCAGGTTTTCAGGCATTGCCAGCAGTGCCGGGCCGATGCCTGCGGGATTCCAGGAAAAGGAAAGGATCTGGCCGAGCTGCTTTATGATCAGCCCTTGCAGACCTTTTCACACGGATAAGGTAAAAATTATATTTTTTATTAATATTTATAGATTTTGACATTTAAAGCAAATGTGTCTGAGTTACAGACAGGAGGTCATTATGTCTTACAGAATAGCGGTCGCCAGCAGTGATGGCAAAGTTGTAAATCAGCATTTCGGCCACAGCAGACAATTTATTATTTTTGAAATTTCCGATGGTGGAGAGTGGGATTTCAAGGAAATCAGAAACACCGTACCGCCTTGCAGCTCCAGCCAGCACAGTGAACCGGCTCTGGAGCAGGTAATAAGAGATTTGTCGGACTGCAGTGTAGTGGTGGTTTCCCAGATAGGGTACGGTGCCGAACAGGCACTGGGCAATGCCGGAATAAGGGCATATGTAATTCCCGATCTGATTTATACGGCATTGAATAAAGTTATTGCTTCACTGATTCACTCAAAGGATACAGTTAGTAAATAAATCATATTTTAAAAAATTATAACCCCAATGAATTTTAATAATTGACACACAAATTAATTTTACAGGTGTATTGGGGACAGGAGGCAAGCTTGAAAAATACATTCAGAGCATTCATCTTTCATTTCAAGCCGCAAAAAGCCTCAAGAGGCTTTTCAATACTATTTATGTCGCTGCACAGCAGCGGAACGGAGGAATTAAATGGCTAAAAAGATCAAGCAGATAGCGATTTACGGTAAAGGGGGTATAGGAAAGTCAACAACAACTTCAAATATCAGCGCGGCGCTTTCTGTAGCAGGCTACAAGGTAATGCAGTTCGGCTGCGATCCTAAAAGTGATTCCACCAATACTCTCAGAGGGGGAAATTATATACCTACCGTATTGGATACCTTGCGTGAGAAAAATTCAGTTAAGGCACATGAGGTTATATTTGAAGGCTTCAACGGAATTTACTGTGTAGAGGCCGGCGGGCCCGCACCTGGTGTGGGATGCGCGGGAAGAGGAATAATTACGGCGGTGCAGCTGTTCAAACAGCAGAATATATTTGAGGAACTGGACCTGGATTATGTTATATATGACGTTCTCGGTGATGTTGTCTGTGGAGGTTTTGCAGTCCCTATCAGGGAAGGTATTGCCGAACATGTATTTACGGTTTCCTCGGCCGATTTCATGGCAGTATATGCTGCAAATAACCTTTTCAAAGGGATACACAAATATTCAAATTCAGGCGGGGCACTGCTTGGGGGGGTTATTGCAAATTCAATAAATGCTCCCTATGCCAAAGATATTATAGATGATTTTGTAAAGCAGACAAATACCCAGGTGGTTGAATATGTGCCCCGGTCGGTTACCGTCACACAAAGTGAGCTTCAGGGAAAGACAACAATTGAAGCAGCTCCTGACTCAAAGCAGGCGCAGGTATATAAATCACTTGCGGCTAAGATTGCCGTACATGAGCAGTCAAAGGTTCCGGCACCTCTGGAGGTCTCCGACCTCAGGGCCTGGGCCGCAAAATGGGGAGATTATCTGCTGGCCCTGGAAACCGGTGAAGTGAGGACAGAAGCAGCAGGTAATCTGTAATATATTTCCCAATATATATACCAGTGTAAGTACCAGTATTTAAGGAGGTCTTGTGGGTGAGTTCAATTAATATAAAAAGTCCCGAGGTGCAGATTCGTGAAGTTCGGCTGGGTTCGATAACCGGTTATGAAGGTTCGGCCGGTGAGCTTGTTAAATGTGCAAGAACAGGAAAACTTCAGGACAGTACCAGGAGCTTCAGCCAATGTATGGGCTGCAGCTCGGGAAATGCTTTTTGCCAGCTTTCCATGATCAAGGATGCGGCCATTATCAATCATGCTCCGGTTGGCTGTTCGGGAGATTTCTTCAGTTTTAACTTTGTTTACAGGGTAGGGCAGATGGAAAGAGACCTGCCAACCGCAATGGGAAGATATTTTAACACAAACATAGAGGAGAAGGATACCATATTCGGTGCCACAGCCAAACTGAGGGAGACTGTCAGGGAGGTTTATGAGAGAGTAAGGCCCAATGCCATATTCATCACCACTTCATGTGCTTCGGCCATCATCGGTGATGATGTGGAATTTGTGGCAAACGATATGACCGAAGAGCTGGGAATACCTGTGGTAGGCTGCTACTGCGAGGGCTTCAAATCAAAAATCTGGACTACCGGCTTTGATTCGGCCTACCACTCAATAGTCAGAAAAATTGTCAAACCGCCCAGAAAGAAGACCAATAAGGTAAATATAATAAACTTTTGGGGAAGCAGGATATTTGACGACATATTGAAACCTCTTGGCTATGAAGCCAATTATGTTGTTCCCTTCTCCACCGTAGCAGACCTTGAATATATTTCCGAAGCGGCAGCTACCATACAGATATGTCCCACACTGGGAACCTATATAGGCGCAGCCCTTGAAAAGGTGTACGGTGTACCCGAAATCAAAGCTCCCCCTGCCTATGGCATACCCGGTACAGATGCATGGCTTGGAGAGCTGGGCAGGGTTCTCAACAGGGAAGCTGAAATCGAGGAATATATCAAAAAGGAGCATGCAAGGGTTTTGCCGCTTCTGGAGGAATACCGCAAAAAACTTCAGGGAAAAACCGCATATCTGACAGCAGGCGCGGCTCACGGCCATGCTCTGATAGCACTTTTGAGGGAACTTGGGTTTCAGGTTCAGGGGGCTGCCATATTCCATCATGATCCCATATATGACAATGATGATCCCACCTCCGATGCTCTGGCCCATGATGTCAATACCTATGGAGACGTTCATAACTACAATGTTTGTAACAAGCAGGCTTACGAACTTGTTAACATACTGAACAGAGTACGTCCCGACATAATGATAGCAAGACATGGGGGAATGACGCTCTGGGGAGCAAAGCTGGGAGTACCGACGCTTTTGATAGGTGATGAACAGTTTGGCTTCGGATACCAGGGAGTTCTGAACTATGCCGAAAGAATACTTGAAACACTTGATAATAAAGAATTTGTGACAAATCTTGCAAAGCACAGCTCCATGCCGTATACGAAGTGGTGGCTGGAGCAGGATCCATTCTCTTTCCTGGGAGGTAATGTTGATGTTGAAGTTTATTGAGCAGCCCAGATATTCCTGTGCCATAGGAGCACAACAAACCGTTGTTGCCATAAAAAGAGGGGTACCCATATTGCATGCAGGCCCCGGCTGCAGTTCCAAGGTAAGCAGCCTTATCGGCCAGGGAGAGGGCTATGCGGGAGGAAATACCATTCCCTGCACAAACGCCGGCGAAGCCGAGGTGGTGTACGGTGGTGAAGGAAGGCTCAGGAATGTCGTTGACGGTGCTTTCAAGGTCATAGATGCCGATCTGTATGTTATACTCACAGGCTGTACCTCAGATATAGTAGGGGATGATGTGGGCAGGGTCACAGGTGAGTACCAGGCACAGGGCAGACCCATTGTCTATGCTGAGACCGGCGGCTTCAAAAGCAATAACTATGTCAGCCATGAGGCAGTTGTAAATGCCATCATAGACCAATATGTAGATGTTCACAACAAGGGCGGAAATATTCAAAAAGGTCTTGTAAATGTATTTGCCACCGTTCCTTACCAGGATCCCTACTGGAATGGAAATCTGGAAGAAATCAAGCGTATTCTTGAGGGAATAGGCTTGAAGGTAAACATACTTTTCGGAAATGGATCGGGGGGCGTGGAGGAATGGAAAACCATTCCCGATGCCGAGTTCAATATTTTAATCAACACCTGGACCGGGCTTGGAATAGTAAAGCATCTCCAGGAAAAATACCGAACGCCGTATGTACATTTCCCATATCTTCCCATAGGCGGAATAGAGACAACCAGATTTTTAAAACAGGTCGCCGGCTTTGGGAAGCTGGACAGCAAAAAAGTTGAAGCCTTTATTCAAAAGGAAGAGGAGAAATATTATTCCTTTATTGAGAGAACCGCCGACTTCATGCTTGAATTCAGATATGGCATACCCAGAAGGTTTTATACCATATTGGATGCTGCCTATTCCATAGGTTTCTCAAAATTTCTTTTAAATGAACTTGGTATTATTCCGGCAAAACAATATGTGATAGACGATACACCTGAGGAATTCAGGGAGGAAATAAAAAAGCTGTTTGCGGGGATTTCGGATTTAAGATCCGCCGAAGTGGCGTTTTCCATAGACGGCGGGGTCATACAGCAGGAAATCAGGGAAGAGCCCCAGAAAAACAGGGCCATAATACTGGGAAGCGGCTGGGAAAGAGATCTCGCCAGCGATATCAAGGCCGACCTGCTTATAATCAGTGCTCCCGTAACCTACAGGCTGGTGCTTAACTGCGGGTATGCAGGGTATAATGGCGGCTTGAGAACAATTGAAGACATATATGACAGAGTGCTGAATACGTACAGATAGAGGTTAGCATGGGGATCAGTTTCATATCAATAGAAGATTTGTATAAGACGTTTAAAAACGCGGATGGAAATGTAGAAGTATTAAAAGGTATCAATCTTGAGCTTGAGCAAGGCGATATTTTTGGAATTGTGGGTTTCAGCGGAGCCGGAAAGTCAACGCTTATAAGATGTCTGAACCGGCTTGAAAAACCCGATTGCGGCAGGATAAGGATTGGAGAGCATGAAATTACGGCACTGTACAAAAAAAGAGCTGAATCATCACCGCCAAAAAATCGGAATGATCTTTCAGCACTTCAATCTCTTTGATTCCCGGACTGTTTTCGGAAATGTAGCCTACCCGCTTGAAATTGCCGGCTGTGATAAAAGGCATATCAGAAACAGGGTGGAGGAAATTCTGGAGCTTGTGGAACTAAGTGACAAAATAAACTGTCAAATAGGACAGCTGAGCGGGGGACAGAAGCAGAGAGTGGGAATTGCCAGGGCTCTTGCCAACAATCCGGATGTACTGCTGAGCGATGAAGCAACCTCGGCCCTTGACCCCCAGACAACTCTTTCGGTGCTTGATCTCCTGAAGGATATAAACAGAAAGCTGGGTCTCACCATAATTTTGATAACCCATGAACTGGAGGTTATAAAATATTCCTGCAACAATATGGCTGTACTGGAAAGCGGAGTTATAGTCGAACAGGGAGCTGTCCGGGACATATTTCAAAATCCCAGAAGTGACACGGCAAAGCTGTTTGTCAAAATAAATGCGGAATTTGCCGCAAACCAGTGGGTAAAGGAGGGTGAGTATATATGAATCTGAATAACAGCAGTATTTTTGAAGTTATCAGAAGTGCATTCGGAAAAGATGTATGGCAGATTGTAGCACCTGCTATAAAAGACACACTGTATATGACAGTCCTGACTACCGTCTTTACCCTCCTCCTGGGCGTTATTCTGGGAATAGTCCTCGTTGTTACGGATAAGCAGGGAATACATCCCCTCCCAATATTCAACAGAGTGCTGGGAGCCATTGTCAATGTACTGAGATCACTTCCCTCCATGATACTTATAATACTTACACTGCCGCTTTCCAGATTTTTTATCGGCAGAGCCTATGGGCCCGAAGCATGTATACTGGCTTTGGTCGCAAGCTGTGTTCCCATGTTCGGGAGGCTTGTGGAAAGCAGCATACTGGAGGTTGCAAAAGGCAAAATAGAGGCTGCCAAAGCTATGGGCACTCCGAACATTTATATAATAACCAAAGTCCTAATACCGGAGGCATTACCTTCACTGATCAGAGCTTTCACTGTGGCAATTATCGCCATAATTGCCACAACTGCTCTGGCAGGCTCCTTCGGAGCAGGCGGTCTGGGAGATGTGGCAGTAAGGTTCGGCTATTCCAGGTTCAAGACAGATATACTTATCGCTGCGGTGCTGGTGCTTATAATAATCGTTCAGCTTGTTCAGTTTCTTGGGGATACACTTTCAAAACATATCATAAAGAAAAGATTTCTGATGTAAAGAAAATTGCTGATTAATAAGTTAAAACAATTTATACAAAACGAAAGGACGATCAATTTTATGAAAAAGAAATTTTTATCAGTTATCATAGGAGTTATATCAATTTTAATGGTGGTTTCAGGCTGCGGAAAGTCGGATACTGCGGCTGGCCGAAGTGCTGCTGCCGGGCAGACCCTGTCAAAGGCCAATCCGGTTACCCTGAAGGTGCTGGCCGACCAGGTACCGCATTCCGAACTGCTGAACTTTGTGAAACCCAAGCTTGCCGAACAGGGAGTGAATCTTGAAATCACAATTTTACAGAATGACCACGGCAATGAAGATACCGATAATGGAGAATTTGACGTTAATTTTTTCCAGCATCAGCCCTACCTTGATTCACTAAAAAAAGAAAAGGGTTATGACCTGGCAAATGCAGGAAATATACATGTTGAGCCAATTGGTCTCTACTCTGTAAAATATAAAACAAAGGAAGAAATTCCTGAGGGTGCCGTAATAGGTATACCAAACGATGTGACAAATGAGTACAGGGCACTGAAAATTCTTGAAACAAACGGTTTCATCAAATTAAAGAGCGATTTGCCGGAGCATTCGGCCACGGTAAAGGACATAGCAGAGTACACAAAGAAAATTGAAATCAAGGAAATTGATTCGGCTCAACTGATAAGATTGAAGGATGATTTTGACGGCTACATAACCAATACCAATAAAATACTTGAAGCCGGCATTGATGCAAACTCTGCCCTATTCAGAGAGGGCAAGGATTCTCCCTATGCAAATATACTTGTTACCAAAAGCAGCAGAGTCAATGAGCCTGCTATAGAAGCATTAAAAAATGCATTAACAACAGAAGAGGTTCGCAAGTTCATCGAGGAAAAATATAAAGGCGCAGTAATACCGGCGTTTTAGGAAGGCATAGGTAGTTAAATGGGTCAAAGAGTTGCGGTAGCAAGCAGTGACGGTGTAAATATAGACCTTCACTTTGCAAGGGCATCCAGTTTTTATATATATGATATAAATGAGGACGGTTTTGAATATATTGAGAACAGAAAGCAGAGGGCTGCCAATAAGCATGATGAAGATGGATTTGCAGGAACTTTAAAGCTTATTGAAGACTGCCGGTCAATAATAGTAGGCCAGATAGGTATGGGAGCATTGTCCTTTGTCAACAAAAAAGGTTTCAGAGTTTTTGAAGCACCATATTCTGTTTCCGAGGTTTTGAAGAAGTTTGTTGAAAAAAATATTTTGAAGGAGGGCTAAAACATATGGAAAGTGAAATGTTAACTGAATCACACATGCAAAGCAATTTTAACACTTTGTTAATACACGGGGGAATAGACGGGGATGAAAGAACGGGCGCAGTAAGTGTGCCCATTTATCAAACCTCCACCTACAGGCAGATTGAACTGGGACAGCATAAGGGATATGAATATTCGAGAACGGGAAATCCCACAAGGGAAGCACTTGAAGCACTTATCAACCAGCTTGAGGGAGGAGAAGCCGGCTTTGCCTTTGCCTCGGGAATGGCAGCAATCACAGCTGTGCTGCTTTTGCTGAAAAGCGGTGATAGGGTTATCATTTCAAATAATGTATATGGGGGCACCTTCAGGGTTTTGGACAAGGTTTTTAAAAACTTCGGCCTAGAATATGAAATCGCCGATACTTCAAACATTGACGAGGTGGAGAGCAAAGTGGTTCCGGGAGTTGCAGCAGTAATCGTGGAAAGTCCGGCAAATCCTTTGCTGACAATAACCGATATCGGGAAAGTAGCCGGGATTGCCCGGAAAAACAGGGCGCTCACCATTGTTGACAACACCTTTATGACTCCGTATCTGCAAAGGCCCCTGGAGCTTGGAGCAGATATTGTAATCCACAGTGCTACCAAATATCTTGGAGGGCACAGTGATGTAATTGCCGGTCTTGTGGTTGTCAAGGACAGTGAGACCGCTGCACGTCTGAAATTCCTTCAAAATGCAACCGGCGGAGTATTGCCGCCCTTTGATTCCTGGCTGCTGCTGAGAGGAATCAAAACACTGGCAGTGAGATTGGACAGACACATTGAAAATTCCAGGCATGTTGTGGATTTTCTTAAAAATCATGAAGGTGTGACAAAAATATATTATCCGGGGCTTGAGGTTTCGGAAGGCTATGAAATACACAAAAAACAGGCATACGGCCCGGGAGCAATGATCTCTTTCGTTTTATCCGAAGACTATGATATAAAGCTGTTTTTTAAGAATGTCAGTCTGATTACTCTCGGAGAGAGCCTGGGAGGAGTTGAATCACTTGTAAGCCATCCCGCAAGCATGACCCATGCCTCCATCCCGTACGAAATCAGACAGAAGGTAGGGATTGTCGACAACTTGATTCGTCTGTCGGTTGGTATTGAAGATAAGGAAGCCATAATAAATGACCTCGGTAATGCTTTTAACAAGGCGAAACGAAAATAATAGGAGCATCTGTTATAACTATCAACTTGTTAAAGCATAAAAGGAGGTCCATATGAAATATTACAATGACATTCGCGAGCTTATTGGAAATACCCCTGTTCTAAGACTGAACAATATGGGAATAAAGGAATCGGTAAAAGTTTTTGCAAAGCTGGAACTGTTCAATCCCGGGGGAAGTGTAAAGGACAGGATGGGGACGGCATTGATCGAGGATGCCGAGAAAAATGGAATACTGAAGGAAGGCTCCACAATTCTTGAGGCCACTGCCGGAAATGCCGGTATAGGTATAGCTCTGGCTGCATTAAACAAAGGATATAGAATCATATTTGCCGTTCCTGAAAAATTTTCTCAGGAAAAACTGACCATTATGAAGGCTCTTGGGGCTGAAATCGTACAGACACCTCTTGAAAAGGGGATGAGCGGGGCTTTTGAAAAGGTTCAGGAACTGCTTGAGACCGTTGAAAACTCTGTGTGTCTGAGCCAGTTCACCAACCAGGCTAATCCCAGAATCCATTATTATACCACCGGCCCGGAAATATACAGGGATCTGGATGGAAAAATAGATTATATAGTGGCAGGAGCAGGCAGCGGCGGAACTATTTCAGGTGTTTTGAAATATATAAAAGAGAGAAACGGCAATGTAAAAGGTGTGCTGGCCGATCCTGTGGGTTCCACCATGGGCGGAGGCCTGCCGGGGTGTTACAGTATAGAGGGGATAGGGAATACCTTTATGCCTGAAACCATGGACAATACATTGATAGATGAAGTAATAAAGGTCAATGATTCACAGGCTTTACAGGAGGTCAGGCAGGTGGCGGAAAAAGAAGGACTGCTGGTCGGAACCTCCTCCGGAGCAGCACTGTATGCAGCCAGAGTTATCTCCCAGCGGGTTGAGAATGTCAGCATGGTGGTGATTTTTCCCGACAGGGGCGACAGGTATATAAGCAAGAATATATTTTAGAAAAATGATTTTATTTTTAATAGGGATTTATCAATATGAATTTTAATGCGTTGTGCAGATTTAACCGACTCTCAGCTTTGTGTGCCTTCATTGCTTGACGTTAGTGCGGAAGTACCAGTATAATTCCAAACAATTTTTCCTGGAAAGTTGATCGACAAACCAGACAACGTATTAAATTAACCAAATTTTTAAAAAATAAATGTCGACTGGAAAGCCAGAGACTGTATTTATTTACAGTCTCTATTTTTTATAAAAAAATGAAAGAGGTGTATGTATGGAAATTTCAGATTTGAGTTTTGATACCTTAAAGGTGAGAGCGGGCTATGATCCAAAGGAGCATAATTATTCGGTAGCAGTTCCGGTATACCAGACAGCTTCCTTTGATCTGGGAGATACCGACAGGGCAGGAAGGCTGTTCAGCTTTTCAGAGTTCGGATATCTCTATACACGTGTAGGCAACCCTACTGTTGACGTCCTGGAAAAAAGGATTGCAGCGCTGGACGGTGCATCGGCGGCAATAGCCGTAGGGTCCGGTATGGCCGCAGTTACCTATTCACTGTTTAATGTAGCTGAGGGCGGAGGAAGAATACTGACTACGGCACAGGTATACGGGGGTACCTTCGACAGCTTCAAGAAGATCTATCCCAATTTCAACATTGAAATCGACCAGGTAAGTGATATTGACCATCTTGAGGAATGGCGCAGTAAAATAAAACCCGACACAAAAGCCCTGTTTGTTGAAACAATAAGCAACCCCAATGCGACAATTGCAGATATTGAAGCCCTTGCCGCTATAGCACATGAAAATGATATTCCTCTAATTGTAGACAATACCTTTGCAACACCCTATCTGCTGAACCCCATTAAATATGGAGCGGATATAGTAGTTTATTCTGCCACAAAGGCACTTAACGGGCATGGCAATGCCATAGCCGGATTGATTCTGGAAAGCGGGAAATTCAACTGGGCCAATGGGAAGTTTCCGCAGTTTACCGCACCTGTTTACCTGTTCAGGGATTCAAGCGGAAATGAAAGAAGCTTCCTGGAGGCTTTTGGCACGGCAGCCTTTACTACCAGAGTGAGAATAAATTACCTGGCCTATTTTGGAGCAGCCCTTGGGCCTTTTGATGCATATCTGGCTCTGTTGGGACTTGAAACCCTGTCGGAAAGGGTACAGAAGCAGGTTTCAAATGCTGAAAAAATAATCAGATTTCTTGAGACAAGGGAAGAAGTAGCATGGATAAACCACCCTGCTGCAAAAGGCAGCAAATATAAAAGTCTGGCAAAAAAGTACCTTCCAAAGGGGGCAGGATCAATATTCACATTTGGCTTAAAAGCTTCCGAGGAACAGATAAAAACCTTTATAGATTCTGCGACGATTTTCAGTTATCACGCTAATGTGGGGGATGCGAGATCACTGATAATTAATTCACCTAAAACCACTCATGGAGAACTGACACCCGAGGAGCAAAAATTTGCAAAAATTCCTCCCGAAACCATCAGACTGTCCATCGGAATTGAGGACCCGGATGATTTGATAAGAGATCTGGAAAATGCGTTCGGTAATGCCTTTTCAAATAAATCCGAGGATGTTGCCTGATCTGATTTTTGCTTTAGCGAAATAATTCAATAAACTATTGACAGACTTTTAACCACATGTTAATATTTCAATAACTTATTAAACATATAAGAATGATATGAATAATTTGACGCTGTATTGTTAGGTTATTATTTTTTTAGATGATAACATATTAATGCTATATGAATACTAATATAAAATAATAAGCTATGTTTAAACAGTATGGCAGAAAATAGCGGTCTTAAAATGTGAAAGTTATTGCTTAATCATGCCTAAATAGAAAAGGAGAGAACAGTTATGGCAAAAAGAAAGTTGACAAGGGTTGCATTGGTGATTTTAAGTCTGATATTATCTACATCGGTTTTGGCCGGCTGCGGAGACAGCTCAAATACTGCATCAGCATCATCGGCATCCGGTAATGCGGCAGCTGTAAGCAGTGCCGACAGCAGTAAACCGGTCACACTATTAAATGTTTCCTACGACCCCACCCGTGAATTATACCAGGCATACAATGAAGCGTTCGTTAAATACTGGAAGGATAAAACGGGACAGGATGTCACAGTCCAACAGTCTCACGGCGGATCAGGGAGTCAGGCCAGAACGGTTATTGACGGAAATGAAGCGGATGTGGTCACACTGGCGCTGGCATATGATATTGATTCCATCAATACCAACAAAGAACTGATAAACAAGGAATGGCAAAAGCGTCTGCCAAACAATTCAACACCTTATACTTCAACCATAGTATTCCTTGTCAGAAAAGGAAACCCAAAAAATATAAAAGACTGGGATGACCTTGTCAAGCCGGGAATCCAGGTAATAACTCCCAACCCAAAAACCTCGGGAGGGGCACGCTGGAACTATCTTGCAGCCTGGGGATATTCCCTGAAACAGAACAATAATGATCAGGAGAAGGCAAAGGAATTTGTAAAAGCTCTCTTTGCAAATGTTCCGGTACTGGATTCAGGAGCGCGGGGTGCCACTACCACCTTTGTTGAACGCGGACTTGGCGATGTTCTGATTGCCTGGGAAAACGAAGCTTTTCTCTCAATAAATGAGCTTGGAAAAGACAAATTTGAAATAGTTGTTCCATCTGTAAGCATACTTGCCGAACCGCCGGTTTCTGTAGTTGATTCAGTAGTTGATAAAAAGGGAACCAGAAAGGTTGCCGAAGCATATCTGGAATACCTATACAGCGATGAGGGACAGGAAATCGCTGCAAAAAACTATTACAGACCGAGAAATGAAACCATAGCAAAGAAGTATGAAAATCAGTTCCCTCAGATAAATTTATTTACCATCGATGAAGAGTTTGGAGGCTGGACAAAGGCACAGAAAGAGCACTTCGATGATGGCGGAGTATTTGATCAGATTTACGTTAAAAAATAAAAATCAGAGGTGAATTCATGAATCTGGCAGTTAAACCGTTGAAATTTCGGCAGCAAAGCGTAATACCCGGATTTGGGCTGACCATGGGAGTGACACTTTTTTACATAACCCTGCTGGTAATGATTCCTGTTTCCATGGTATTTATCAACAGCTCCAGCCTTGGACTGAGAAGCTTCTGGGAAATAGCCACCAGCGAAAGAGTACTTGCATCCCTGAAGATATCCTTTGGTACTTCATTTCTGGCAGCACTTGTAAATGCCGTTTTCGGTCTTTTACTGGCCTGGGTACTGGAAAGATACACTTTCCCCGGCAAAAAGATTATAGATGGTTTGATAGATTTACCCTTTGCCCTGCCCACGGCTGTTGCAGGTATATCTCTGACAACCCTGTATTCTCCCAACGGGTGGATAGGCAGACTCTTTGAACCGCTGGGTATAAAAATCTCCTATACACCGCTGGGAATAACCATTGCTTTGGTATTCATAAGCTTTCCCTTTGTAGTCAGAACAGTCCAGCCGGTTTTGCACGGCATTGATACCGAAGTTGAGGAGGCTGCAGCCTGTCTTGGTGCAAGCAGATTCCAGGCCTTTCGGAAAATAATTATTCCGGAGCTGATGCCGGCGTTGATTACGGGTTTTGCACTTTCCTTTGCCAGAGCTCTGGGTGAGTACGGTTCGGTAGTCTTCATATCAGGGAATATGCCCATGAAAACCGAAATAACTCCTCTGTTGATCAGAACAAAGCTTGAACAGTATGATTATGCCGGAGGAACAGCCGTTGCTGCCATTATGCTCATTATCTCGTTTCTGATGCTTTTGGTTATAAATCTGTTTCAATTGTGGGCAAGTAACAGGCACAAGACTTGATAAATTTGTTTGAAGGACTCAGGCTGCTAATTATTTATTTTTGAATATGGAGGTCCCATGTCAGGTAGTATTCCTATAAATTTACAAACTTCAAATAAGCCCGGGCAGGAGAAAAAAGCTTCCGGGGATTCAAAGGCTGTTCGAATAGTGCTGACAGCAATCGCATTACTATTCTTCACCGTTATGCTGCTGATACCTCTCATATCGGTTTTTGTAAAAGCCTTTGAACAGGGGGCGGGGGTCTACTTTGCCGCTATAAATGATCCCATTGCTCTGGCAGCTATAAAACTCACCTTGCTCACAATTGCAATTGTTGTACCGGTAAATACAGTATTCGGATTGGTAGCGGCATGGGCTGTTGCAAAGTTTAAGTTCAAGGGCAAAAATCTGCTGGTAACCATAATAGATTTGCCCTTTGCCATATCACCGGTGGTTGCGGGTTTGATATTCGTACTGTTGTTCAGTACCAGTCATGGCATTCTGGCCGGCCTTTTGAATGAACTTGGCTTAAAGATAATTTTTGCACCACCCGGAATCATTCTTGCAACATTATTTGTCACTCTGCCTTTTGTTGCGAGAGAGCTGATACCCCTCATGGAATCCCAGGGAACGGCGGAGGAAGAGGCTGCACTGACACTGGGAGCCAGCGGCTTTAAGACCTTTTGGCTCATAACTCTGCCAAACATCAAGTGGGCGCTGCTATACGGCGTAATGCTGACTGCTGCAAGAGCTGCAGGCGAATTCGGAGCTGTTTCGGTTGTATCCGGACATATCAGAGGCCTGACCAATACAGTACCACTTCATGTTGAGATCCTGTATAACGAGTATAAATTTTCGGCAGCTTTTGCGGTAGCATCACTTTTGACTGTTATAGCCATTATCAATTTGATTATTAAGAATATTTCGGACTGGAAAATCAAACAGCAGTTTAAATAAATGGCCAATTAACCTCCTTTATTCGCCTTATAGCGGTAGAGGAGCAAGCAAAAATTTTATTATTATTTTGTGACCGCTATTGCGGCTCAAAGCCATAACATGGCTTGGGAGGTTAATATGAGTATTGAAATTTCCAATATTACAAAGTCTTTTGATTCCTTTAAAGCGCTCAGTAATATTGATCTGAAAATCAACACCGGTGAACTTGTAGCTTTACTGGGACCGTCTGGTTCGGGGAAAACAACACTGCTCAGAATCATTGCCGGTCTGGAAACCTCGGATCAGGGCAGCATCATATTTGACGGTGAGGATAATACCGGTAAAAGTACCCAGGACAGAAAAGTGGGTTTTGTATTCCAGCATTATGCGCTATTTAAACACATGACGGTTTTTGAAAATATTGCCTTCGGTTTGAAGGTCAGGCCCTCCAAACTGAGGCCGGGAAAGGAAGCCATTGAAAAGAAGGTGCATGAACTGCTGGCCCTTGTAAAAATGGAAGAGCTGGCAAAGCGTTACCCTGCTCAGCTTTCAGGAGGACAGAGACAGAGGATTGCACTTGCAAGGGCTTTGGCTGTCGAACCAAAAGTCTTACTGCTGGATGAACCCTTCGGAGCCCTTGATGCAAAAGTGAGAAAGGATCTCAGAAGGTGGCTCAGAAAGCTGCATGATGAATATCCAATCACAAGTGTTTTTGTTACACATGATCAGGAGGAAGCACTTGATGTAGCCGACAGGATCGTCATTCTGAATCAGGGAAAAATTGAGCAGATAGGGACTCCAGAGGAAGTATACGACAACCCTGCCAATCCTTTTGTCTATAATTTCCTTGGTAACGTCAACCTGTTCCACGGCAGAGTGCACAACGGAAAGATCGAACTGGGCTCCTTAAAGCTTGATGCACCGGAGCATACCGAAACCGCTGACAGAAATGTTGTGAGCTACATACGTCCCCATGATATGGAAATAAGCCTGGAAGCCGGAGAAAACGGGTTTATTGCTGCAAATATCATCTTTATAAGGGCTGTTGGACCAATCGTAAATCTTGAGATGAAAAGAATTGATACAGGTGAATATATAGAGGCTGAAATCAGCAAGGAAATCTATAAAAAGCTGATGTTGAAGGAAAAGCAGACAGTCTACGTCAAGCCCAAGGATTTCAGAGTATTTATACCCGAGGACTATATTATCTGAAATATTTTTTTGTATACTTTTGACTAAATTGGTAAGAAGTTGGTGGGAATTATGAACAGAAGCAATATTTTCAGCGGATTAACTTTGGAATCCAAAAAAATCTTAAGTTTGATTTTGCATGACCAGGCTTTAACAAAAAGTGCCCTGTCCGAACTTTCGGGTTTAAAGCTGACCAGTCTCAGCAGAATGATGCAGCCTCTGGAGGAGTTAAAGCTGATTGCCGGTTCGGAAATCGGAGAATCCACCGGAGGCAGGAAGCCTGTTCTATACGACATAGACTCCAGGAAGTACTATCTTATCGGCATTGACATATCAAGAACCTATACACAGGTTGTATTGACCAACCTGAAGATGCAGCCAGTAAAAAAGTATAGATTTGAAATGAACGGCGATTCAACTCCCAAGTTGACGCTAAGTATTATTTTGAGCTGGATCAGGGAGGTCCAGGAAAAAATCATCAGGCAAAACGGCAGTATTATCGGAATGGGTATCGGCACTGTAGGCCCGTTGGACAGAAACAGCGGTGTTGTATTAAATCCTGAAAATTTTGAGGCCCCGGGCTGGGAGAATATCCACCTCAAATCCATATTTGAAAAACGGCTTGAGATTCCGGTGGTAATTGACAATGGCGCCAATGCTGCGGTGCTGGCCGAGACCTGTTTTGGAATAGGCAAGGGCATAAAAAACGTCATATATATCAATTGCGGGGTGGGCATCAGAACGGGCTTGATATCCTCGGGAGTTTTTGTCAGGAATATAAATGACTCCGAAGATGCATTTGCACATATGATAATCGACCTTAACGGCGAGAAATGTTCCTGCGGCAACAGGGGGTGCATTGAAACGTACTCCTCAATTTATTCCATTGCCGAAAGATTCAGGGAATGTAAAAAAAGTGCTGCCCAGGAGCTGCAGGATAAATATTCATATATAGATATCTGCAAAGCAGCTGAAAGCAGTGACAGTTCAGCCCGGCAGGTCATTATCGAAGGGGCTGAAATAATGGGGGTCGGACTGGCAAATCTGATTAAACTGCTCAATCCCGGTATAGTTATTTTAAGCGGTCCCCTGATAAAACACTCCGGGCTTTTCTATGAAAAATGCACCGAAACCGCGTTGGATAAAATCAGGACTCACGGAGCGGGAAAGCTGTTTTTCAGCAATGGGGGCTATTTCAATGAAAATGCAATTTCTGTAGGAGCGGCCGCCCTTGTACTGGAAAACCTGCTGGAAAATAAGAAGCTAATATAATCAGTTAATATAAATTTGTTAATAGAAAGCGGAAGGGGTTATAAACATGGAACAATTGGAGCTTAAAGCACTGAACGGCAGATATGCCAAACCTGATGAGGTCATCAGTTACGCAGTAGAAAACCTTGGTGTTTCAAAAATAGCATTGGCATCAAGTCTTTCCATAGAAGATCAGGTGCTGACACATATGCTTTTGCAGGTTGACCCCGGGGCGAGGATTTTTGTAATTGATACCGGAAGACATTTTCAAAAGACCTATGATCTCATGGAGCAGACCATGCTCAGGTACAAGTTCAATTATGAAGTTTATGCTCCTGAAAGCAAGGATATTGAGGAATTGGTATCCAGGCTGGGACCAAATTTCTTTTATGAAAGTGTGGAACTGAGAAAAAAATGCTGTGATATAAGAAAGGTAAAACCTCTGAAGAGAGTTTTGAGCACCGTTGACGGTTGGATCTGCGGTTTGAGGAGAGAGCAGTCGCCCACCCGGCAGGATATGGAAATCTTTGAATGGGATGAGGGTAATTCCATATATAAGATCAATCCCATAGTGCACTGGAGTGAAGAGGAGGTTTGGGCATACATAAAAGCAAATGACATTCCTTACAGCCATCTGTACAGCACAGGTTTCCGCAGCATAGGGTGCCAACCCTGTACAAGAGCGGTGCAGCCGGGTCAGGATGTGCGCAGCGGCCGGTGGTGGTGGGAAGACCCTGACAAGAAGGAATGCGGTCTGCATTTGGGCGGTCATGCTCCGGCCTGACAGGCGGCTGTGCGGCTCAAAGCCATAAATATAAAATTGCGGAGGTTAAGCTATGAATCATTTGGATAAATTGGAAGCACAGAGTGTTCACATACTCAGAGAAGCTTACAGGGAATTTAAAAACATCTGTATGCTGTGGTCTATAGGCAAGGACAGTACGGTACTTTTGTGGCTGGCAAGGAAGGCATTTTTCGGACATGTGCCCATACCTCTGGTGCACATTGATACTCATTATAAAATCCCTGAAATGATTGAATACAGGGATGATCTGGCTTTAAAGTGGAAGCTGACCATGGTTTACGGTGAAAATTCCGAAGCCCTGGCACAAAAGAAAACCTTCCCCGACGGGAAAGTGGACAGGATAACCTGCTGCCAGTCACTTAAATCGGAAGCTTTGAAAAACACCCTGTCCGGTGAATGGAACAGGTACGTAATGGATCATAAGACCGGTAAATATGTACCTGACAATAACAGGGAGAAGTATACCGGTGTCATTGTGGGAGTGAGAGCCGATGAAGAGGGCAGCCGCTCCAAGGAAAGATATTTTTCCCCAAGGGACAGGGAAAATGACTGGGATGTAGGAGATCAGCCGCCTGAATTCTGGAACCAGTTCAAAACCGACTTTGCTCCCGGAACACATATAAGAATTCATCCGCTGCTGGACTGGACAGAATTAAACATATGGGAATACATTGAACGTGAAAACATACCCATAACCTCCCTTTATTTTGACCAGGGGGAAGGAAAACGATACAGGTCTCTGGGCTGTTATCCATGCACAACACCGGTTGAATCCACATCAAAGAATGTGGGTGAAATCATAGAGGAATTAAAAAGCGGCAAGTTTGCAAACATAGCCGAAAGATCAGGACGCGCCCAGGACAAGGACGACGGGGGAGGACTTGAGACACTTCGCAGAGGGGGTTACATGTAAATGGACAACAGAGAACAGATGAACATAGTAATCGTAGGACATGTGGATCACGGTAAAAGTACCGTAATAGGAAGGCTTCTTGCCGATACCGGTTCACTGCCGGAGGGAAAGCTGGAATCAGTCAAGGAATATTGCAAAAAGAACTCAAGACCCTTTGAATATGCCTTCCTGCTGGATGCTCTCAAGGACGAACAGGCGCAGGGCATCACCATTGACACCGCACGGTGTTTCTTTAAAACAGGAAAGAGGGATTACATCATTATCGATGCGCCCGGGCACATTGAATTCCTCAAAAACATGGTAACCGGTGCATCAAGAGCCGAAGCGGCACTTCTGGTCATTGATGCCAAGGAAGGTATAAGGGAGAATTCCAAGCGTCATGGGCATATTGTTTCAATGCTTGGTATAAAGCAGGTTGTTGTGCTTGTAAATAAGATGGATCTGGTGGACTTTGACAATAACATATTCAATTCGATAAAGTCAGAATTTACCGAGTTTCTTGATAAAATAAACATCAAGCCCATTAACTTTATACCGATAAGTGCCTTTAACGGAGACAATGTTGCAGGAAAATCTGCAAACACTCTGTGGTATGAGGGTCCCACCGTTCTGGAGCAGCTTGACGGCTTTGCAAACAAAAAGGAGAACCGGCAGCTTCCCTTCCGTATGCCGGTACAGGATATTTACAAGTTTACCGAGGAGAATGACGACAGGAGGATCGTTGCAGGTACTGTACTGAGCGGAACTGTAAAAACCGGTGACGAGGTTGTATTTTTGCCGTCCAAAAAGAGAAGTGTCATAAACAGTGTTGAAGGCTTTAATACCGCTCCTGCCCATACTGTATATGCCGACCAGGCCGCAGGCTTTACACTGAAAACACAGATATACATAAAGCCGGGAGAGCTGATGGTCAAGGCTGGTGAAACACAGCCTGTTCTCAGTTCACGCTTCAGAGTCAATATATTCTGGGTCGGACATGTGCCTTTGATAAAAAACAAGAATTATAAATTGAAGATAGGCACAATGAGAATAGCCGTAAAGCTGGTTGAAATCTTAAATATTATTGATGCTGCGGAACTCAACATCGATACCTTCAAGGATCAGGTTGAAAGACATGATGTTGCCGAATGTATTCTGGAAACAGCCAAGCCAATTGCTTTTGATGCAATCTCGGATATAGAGCTGACCGGGAGATTTGTTATAGTAGACAATTATGAAATTTCAGGAGGCGGAATAATTCTTGAGGGCGTACCCGACAGTGACAACAGTCTTGTTGAACATATCAGAGACAGGGAATATCTCTGGGAAAAGGGTCTTATTCCGGCTACCGACAGAGAAGAGATATATGGACACAAGTCCAAGTTTATTGTTATAACCTCGGGAAGTGAAGAAAACGAAAAAGCAATCCGGGACATTGGTAAGAATCTGGAGGACAGACTCTTCAAAAGAAACTATAAGGCTTACTATCTGGGGGTATCCAGTTTGCTGAACGGACTTGCAGCAGAAAGTTCCACCGATTTTCAGGCAAGGGACAGCCAGATCAGGCAGATAGGCGAACTTGCAAGAATATTCACAGATGCCGGACAGATTTTTATCACCTCGGTATTCGACCTGGATGATTATGAAGCTGAAAAACTTAAATTATTGAACCAGCCTAATGAAATAATAATAGTCAATGTAGGCCAATCGCCCTTCAACAGCTTCAAGCCCGACAGCAATATAAGCACCGGCCGGTCACTTGACAGCACTGTGGATACCATATGTGATTTGTTAAAACAACAGGAAATCATACTGGACTATTATATATAAAAAGTATGTTTAAATTAATAAGAGGGGGTATTTTATGAAAATTAAAGTGAACGGAAAAGAAGTAGTGCTTGAAAAGGAATTAACTGTGAGAGGACTGCTTGGCTTTCAGAATGTAGAAATGCAGGATTATGTGACGGTGCAGATCAACGATGAATTTGTAAGCAGAGATGATTTTGAAGCACTGCCGGTAAAGGACGGAGATGTTGTTGAATTCCTTTACTTCATGGGGGGAGGAGCCGCGGAATTATGAATTTTTCCAATGACCAGCTTGAAAGGTATTCAAGACATATCATACTTAAAGAAGTAGGAGTCAAGGGGCAGAAGAAACTGCTCCAGTCGAAGGTGCTCATTGTGGGTACCGGAGGCCTCGGCGCACCGGCAGCAATGTTTCTGGCTGCGGCAGGTGTGGGCACCATCGGACTTGTGGACTTCGATGCCGTTGAGCTTTCCAATCTTCAAAGACAGATAATACATCTGACAAAGGATGTGGGAAAGCCGAAAGTAATTTCGGGCAAGGAAACCATAAACGAAATGAATCCGGATGTGGAGGTGGCTGCCTACAAGGAATGGGTGAGCTCTTCCAACATCAAGGATATCATTAATGACAGGGACTATGATTTTATTATTGACGGAACCGACAATTTTCCTGCCAAATTTTTAATAAATGATGCCTGCGTACTCACTCAAAAACCCTTTTCTCATGCGGGTATCATAAGATTTCAAGGTCAGACCATGACATATGTTCCCGGGCAGGGACCCTGCTACAGATGTGTATTTCAGAATCCTCCGCCTGCAAATGCCGTGCCGACCTGCAAGGAGGCCGGTGTTCTCGGGGTAATGGGAGGAATAATCGGAACCATACAGGCAACAGAAGCAATCAAATATATTCTTGGGGTTGGCGAACTGCTCACCGGCAGGCTGTTAACCTATGATTCGCTTAAAATGGAATTTCGAAAAATAAACCTGCCTTATAATAAAAAATGTCAGGTTTGCGGAGAAAATCCCTCCATAAAGACTTTAATTGATTACGAGCAGGCAGTCTGCGATTTAAAGCATACTTAATTCTGTTGTCCGGTTATTTTAATAGGCTGTTATAAATAAGGTGTTATAAGAATAGAAAAATTTATTTACAGTAAAAAGTAAATTTTATCGATGTTAAGGGTAAGGAAATTATGCTACTATAAAGTACAAACAGGTTTCCGGTTTCCTGATATGGAAGGTAGGTGCTATAATTGATTGTAATTACTCAAAAGCAATATAAAGAAATATTGGATCACTCCATGCAGGCTGTTCCTGATGAGGCATGCGGGCTGCTCGGCGGTATAATTGAAAATGATATCAAATATGTCAAAAAAGTATACCTGCTTACCAACACAGATCACAGCCCCGAGCATTTTTCCATGGATCCGAAAGAACAGTTTGCCGCCGTTAAGGATATGAGAAGCAACGGATGGTTCATGCTGGGAAACTTTCACAGTCATCCGGCTTCACCCTCAAGGCCTTCGGAAGAAGATAAAAGACTTGCTTTTGATCCTGAAGCCAGCTATTTTATAATATCTTTAATGGATGACAGGAATATTGTTTTAAAAAGCTTCAATATCAGCAAGAGTGAAGTTGGTGAAGAAAAACTAATTATAGAAGGTGAATAGCGCGAAAAATGCGAAGTTTACATTTCGTGCATTCATCGTACGCTTTGCATAACAAATAAGCCCTTGGCTTATTTGCGCATTTGAGCAATCAAGAGGCTGGCATATGCTTGTTTCATTACTATTTGTATACGCGCTGGGAGCGTAAAGGGGAGATTATATGGCACAGGTGGATTATAAGGAATTAAAAAAAGGCGGTTTTATGCGCCAGAAGCAGAAGGACAATTTTTCATTAAGACTTGGGATTATCGGTGGTCAGATACAGGCCGACCAATTGCTGAAGGTTCATGAGATAGCAAAAAAATACGGCCGCGGTTATGTACATATGACTTCCAGGCAAAGTATGGAAATACCGTTTATAAAGCTGGAAGATGTGGAGAAGGTCAAGGCTGAACTGGCCGAAGCAAATCTCCAGCCGGGAGTCTGCGGACCAAGAGTAAGGACCATTACTGCCTGTCAGGGCAGCGAAATATGTCCCAACGGTATTATTGACTCCACAAAACTGGCATACGAGTTTGACAGGCGTTATCACGGCAGGGAACTTCCTCATAAGTTCAAATTCGGAATTACCGCCTGCTGCAATAACTGTCTTAAAGCCGAGGAAAACGATCTGGGCGTTAAGGGCGGAGAAAGTGTAGAATGGAAGGAAAATGCCTGCACTTTCTGCGGTTTGTGTGAGGCTGTATGCCGTGAAAAGGCAATAACCGTTGACAAGGCGGGGAAAAAGCTGGCTTTTAAGGAAGAAGCCTGCAACTACTGCGGCAGATGTGTTAGAGCCTGTCCCACCGGGGCATGGGAAGGCCGGAGCGGATTTATAATTTACTTCGGAGGTTTGTTTGGAAACAGGATAGCAATAGGGAAAAAGCTTCTGCCGATTGTTTTCACAACGGATGAACTTTTCAGAGTGGTGGATGCTACATTAAAATTTTATGAAAAAAACGGCAAGTCCAGCGAGCGTTTTAGAAACACCGTGGACAGAGTAGGCTGGGAACTGCTTGAGAAAGAAGTTGCAAGCGTATTGTAATTTACCTCCTTTATTCGCCACATTGCGATAAAGGATATAGGTTTTCATTACATTTTGTGGCCGCGATGCGGCTCAAAGCCATAGCATGGCTTAGGAGGTTAAAAATGTCAAATATAAAAGCTGATGATTTTGTTGATATAACTGATGTGGTTTGCCCAATTACCTTTGTAAAGGCAAAAGTTGCCCTGGAAGAATTGGAGGACGGTCAGATACTTGAAGTAAAAATGAATGAGGGCGAGCCTATTCAGAACGTGCCCAGAAGTTTTAAAGATGAGGGGCATAAGGTTCTGAACGTCATTAACAATGAAGATGGAACCTTTACCGTGTTTGTTGAAAAGGGCGGCTTAGGAGGTTAATGCAGGAGGGTTTAAAAAAATGAAATTTAATACTGCACTTTTACATGGTGAATTCGGGGCAGACAGTAAAACCGGAGCTACCACAGTTCCCATTTACCAGTCTTCAGCCTTTGAACAGGAAACTGCCGAAAAGCTGGAAAATATTTTTAAGGGGCGTGAACCAGGCTTCCTGTATACCAGAATCAGCAATCCGACCATTGAAGCTTTTGAAAAGAGGATAAATTTTCTGGAGGGCGGTGTGGGTTCTGCAGCATGCTCGTCGGGCATGGCGGCAGTTACTCTTGCACTGCTGAATATTGTAAGGAGCGGGGAAGAAATAGTCTCGGGAAGCGGAATTTTTGGAGGTACATATTCACTGTTCGGTTGTTTTGAGGATTTCGGCATTACTGCAAGATATGCAAAAGATAATTCTGCTGAAAGTTTTGAAGAAATCATTAATGACAGGACCAGAGTCATATATATTGAGACCATAGGAAATCCGAAGCTGGATGTATACGATATCAAGGAGCTTTCCGGGCTGGCCCACAGCCATGGAATACCGCTTGTTGTCGACAATACTGTCACTACTCCTTATTTGGTCAAGCCTTTTGAACTTGGAGCAGATATTGTCATTCATTCAACGTCAAAATATATCAATGGCAGCGGAAACTCCATAGGGGGAATTATTGTGGACGGAGGAAAGTTCAAATGGGATTTTGAAAAATTTCCTTCACTTAATGCATATAAAAAATTCGGAGGGTTTGTGTACCTTGCAAAACTCAGAAAGACATTATTTAAGGACTTCGGCGCATGTATGGCACCTTTTAATGCATACCTCTGCAGCCTTGGCCTGGAAACCATGGCCTTGAGAATGGACCGTCTCTGCAGCAACGCATTGCAGCTGGCCAGAGCACTTCAGAGCCACCCAGGTGTGACCGCAGTGAATTATCCGGGTCTGGAAGCTTCTCATGATTTTGAAGTTGCGGGTAAACAGTTTGGAGATAAATTCGGTGCTATTCTGACAATAAGGGTAGGTTCAAAGGAAAATGCCTTCAAGCTCATAAATTCCTTAAAATATGCCTATAACCTGTCAAATATCGGTGATGTCAGGACACTTGTCATCCATCCGGCATCTACTATTTATGCAACCAATACCGTTGAGGAAATGGAGAAGATGGGTGTGTATGACGATCTTATCCGTATCAGTGTCGGTATAGAGGATTTTGAAGATATCAGGGAAGATTTTGAACAGGCTTTGGAGAAGATGTCAAGGCCATAACATGGCCAATTAACCTAAAGGATATAAATTTTCATCACATTTTGTAGCCGCTATGCGGCTCATGGAGGTTAATATGATTTACGATGTGATTATTGTGGGCAAGGGTCCGGCCGGGTTATCGGCAGCGCTGTACACTGTTCGTGCAAACCTTAAAACACTGGTGATAGGAAAAAACAGCAGTGAATTGCTAAAGGCCCATAAAATCGAGAATTATTTCGGGTTTACCGAAGCAATCAGCGGAAGTGAGCTTCTAAAAGCGGGGGAACTTCAAGCCAAAAGGCTCGGTGCCGATATAGCGGAGGAAGAAGTTCTGGGAGTAAACCAAAGTGAGGATTTTGAAGTCATAACCACAGAAAAAAGTTATACCGGAAAAACCGTTCTTCTTGCCACAGGACAGCCTCAGAAGAAACTGAACCTGGAAGGACTTAAGGAACTGGAAGGCATAGGGGTAAGCTACTGTACTACCTGTGACGGCTTCTTTTACAGAAATCTTAAGGTTGGTGTGCTTGGACACAAGGATTTTGCCGCTCATGAGGCCGAAGAACTTAAACCCTTCACTTCAAACATAACAATATACACAAACGGCAGGGAGCTTGAGTACAGCGGTGATTACAGCAGTTTGCATGAAAAGTTCAATATAGTGGATAAGACTATTCTGAAGCTGGAAGGCAAGGATTATCTTGAAAGAATTCATTTTTCAGACGGCACTGCTGAAAATCTTGACGGAATCTTTATTGCCAATGACAGTGCATCCAGTGCCGATTTTGCCAGAAAGCTTGGTGTAATCACAGAAGGTGCATCCATAACGGTTGATAAGGATCAGAAAACCAATATAACAGGATTATTTGCCGCTGGTGACTGTACAGGAGGCTTCAAGCAGGTATCTACTGCCGTGGGGCAGGGAGCGATGGCTGCAAGAAAAATAATTGAACTTGTAAGAGAAAAAAATGCAAGAACAGAAGCAAAATAGATCATTGCTGGAAGTAACTTTAAACAATACAACGAGTTAATTTAAATATTTTGAATTTTAAAGGTAATTAGTTATAATAGTTATATTATAAGTTGAACAACAATTACAGCTGGACAAATTTAATAAAATAAATATGCATCAGTGGGGGTATCAAGCCTTCACTGATTATATTATTCAGCCGTTAAATATTTTTTTAGCTGGCAAGACACAGATAAAATTTATTTGGTACATTGGGAACATGGAGATTAAATGAAAATATATGTTGTTGGAGTCAATTACAAAACAACACCGGTAGAAATACGGGAAAAATTCAGTATGGGGCCGGACGAATATGAAAAAATGCTTTCCGGAATAAAAAAGTCGGGGGGCGATTTCGGAATGCGCTATTCTTTCAACCTGCAACCGGACTGAAATACATGTTTTTTCAGAAGCTTCCCGGTTGGATGTGGCAAATGTTGAAAAGAACTTCTGCCTTCTGAAGGGACTTGACCTCCATAGAATGAAGAAGTACTTTTGCATATATGAAGGAATCAATGCAATCAGGCATATTATGAAGGTCGCAGCGGGTATGGACTCAATGATACTAGGGGAAGACCAGATATTGGGACAGTTCAGAAAAGCCTATGAAATATCCATGAAATACGGAACCTCCCGGGCTGTTTTAAATACCCTGTCAAGGCTTGCCGTTACTTCCTCAAAAAAAATCAAAACCAGAGGAATAGAGATCAAAAAAGCTTCTTCAGTTGCAGGTCAGGTGGGGCAGCTGCTTGAAGCGCTGTATAAACAGGAGCTGACCGGTAAAAAAGTTCTCATCATAGGCTCTGGAGAAATAGGAAAAGCAGTGCGGGAAGTGTTGTTTGAAACAGGCTGCAGTAATATCCTCATGACAAAGAGGAGTGCGGCTGATACTGATGGGCGGACACAAAACGATAATATTTTTATGACTGTGGATTATAATGACAGGTATTTGTATATCCATCAGTCGGATGTTATTATTGGCGCCACCTTAAGCCCTCATTATACAGTTACCCTGGATATGCTGGAGGAAACAATGAAAGATAAGGAAAAACCTTATTTATTCATAGACCTGGCGGTACCAAGGGACTTTGACCAGGCGATGGAACAACTGGATAACGTGAAACTGTATAACATAGATCAGCTTAAGAATGCAAATCCATCACGTGCAGACAAGGAAAAGCCGTTTGATTTTGAATATATTAACGAGCAAATCAACTGCCATATCGGGGAGTTTATGAGATGGTACAATAAGAGAAATAATTTTGCGAAGGTATGAAAATATGTGTTTTTAAACGGGGGTAATTGATATGGCCATGTTCCCGATGTATGTCGACCTTAAGGGAAAGCGGTGTTTAATAGTGGGCGGGGGCGCAATTGCATACAGAAAAGCCGAAATATTATTGAGGTTTGAAGCTGATATAATTATTATTGCTCCTGAAGCATGCAGCTCATTAGTTGAATTGGAAAAGCAGGATAAATTAAAAATTATAAGAAGTACGTATACAAAAAATGATATTAATGAGGTATACCTGGTTGTGGCTGCCACTTCGTCAATGGAAACAAATGAACAGGTATATGAAGATGCGGTAAATATGAATATACCTGTTAATGTTGTGGATGATCCTGAAAAATGTACATTTATATTTCCGTCAATAGTTAAAAGAGGATCTTTAGCTATTGGAATATCAACATCAGGGGTATATCCGGCACTTTCAAAAAAAATCAGAAAAATTACGGAGGAGATATTTCCCGAAGATTATTCCGAAATTGTGGAGATGCTTGCCGGTTTCCGAAGCAGAGTCCGCAAAAGCTGCCTCACCCAGCCTGAGAAAGAGCACGAACTTCGGAATGTTCTTGAGGAGTTTTATTCAAAGGGCGAAATTACCCCCCGGGCATTAAATGGGGTGCTGCAGCGGCACGAAGAGAAAATCAGGGCTTAGATGTAGCCCATTGCCGGGTTTTGGGCGGTAAATACTATTTGAAAAATAAATTATTTACAGGATAAACTATTTAATGGAGGCAGCTGGACTATGAATGGAACCATAAGGGTGGGCACCCGTGAAAGTGCACTTGCGATGGCTCAGAGCAGGTTGATTGTAAATCTGCTGGAAAGCAGGTTCTCCGGACTCAAGTTTGAGCTTGTGGGAATGAAAACCAGGGGGGATGTCCTTCTGGATACAAGACTTGATCTGATAGGCGGAAAAGGCCTGTTTGTCAACGAAATAGAAAATGCGCTCATTGAAGACAAAATAGATATGGCAGTTCACAGTATGAAGGATATGCCTGCCGTCATGCCAGGCCAATTGACAATCGCGGCTGTTTCAGAGAGGGAAGATCCCCGTGATGTTTTAGTAACAACAAACGGCCAAAGTCTGAAGGAGCTGAGGACTGGAGCGGTAGTGGGGACAAGCAGTATCCGCCGTGAGGTCCAGCTCCTTGCCTTAAGGCCTGATCTTAATGTACGGCAGTTGAGGGGCAATGTTCTTACCAGGCTGGATAAGCTTGGCGCAGGTGAATACGATGCCATAGTTCTTGCGGCAGCAGGACTGAAAAGATTGGGGCTGCATGAAAAATGCGGCTGCTGTTTTCCCGTTGAAGAGATGATTCCCGCCATAGGACAGGGCATATTAGGCGTTCAGGTCAGAAAGGGCGGAAAAATGCAGGAGCTTGTAAATTCCATAAACAGTCCGGACACATGGTTGGCCCTGGAGGCCGAAAGAAGCTTCATGATCCGGCTTAACGGCGGCTGCAGTACACCTGTCGCGGCACATGCCGTCATCAGCGGCAATGAAATGAAAATAACGGGAATGCTGGCTGTAAATGACGGTAAGACTGTTTTACGGGCAGCGGTTGAAGGGGATAAGCGGCAGACCCCCACCCTTGGAGAAAGGCTTGCCGACCTTATGGTACAAAATCAAATAAATATGGGGGATTGCTGATTATGGCCGGAAAAGTATATATTATAGGGGCCGGGCCTGGGAATTACAAGCTTTTGACCTTAAAAGCCGCAGAGGCCATCAAGCAATCCGATGTCATCGTATATGACCGGCTTATTGACAGCAATGTGCTGGGGTTTGCTCATGATGGGGCGGAATTTGTCTATGTGGGAAAACAGCCTCAGCATCACCAGGTGCCGCAGAAGGAGATAAATAAAATACTTCTGAAATATGCAAATGAAGGCAGGACGGTAGCCCGGGTGAAGGGCGGTGACCCGTTTTTATTCGGACGGGGCGGAGAAGAATGTGAATACCTTCATAAAAACGGGATAGAATTTGAAGTTGTGCCCGGCATCACCTCCGCCATAGCTGTTCCTGCATATGCAGGAATACCTGTCACACACAGGGAGCATGCCTCATCACTTCATATCATCACCGGGCACCATTCGGTTGAAAATAAAATTTCGGGGGATGGTGAAGACAAGCCCCTATGTGATTTTGAAACACTTGCAAAGCAGGAAGGCACCCTGGTTTTTCTCATGGGTGTAAAAAATATCGGCGAAATTTGCAGCGGTCTTATGAAGTTTGGAAAAGAACCCCGGACACCTGTTGCTGTTGTTGAGAAGGGAACAAGGCCCGGGCAGAGAGTGGTTAACGGCACATTGTCCGATATTGCCGAAAAGTGTGTGCATTACAGGGTAAAATCACCTGCGGTTATAGTTGCAGGCCAGGTCGCGGAACTTGGTGAAAGCCTTGGGTGGTATAGTAAAGGAGTGCTCTCGGGCAATAGGATAGTTGTCACCAGACCTGCCGAACACTCGGATACTCTGGTTAAAGGACTGGAAGCACATGGAGCCCATGTGACTGAATTTCCTGTTATCAAAATAACCGAAGTGCAGGAAAACGAGCAGTTTCATACGGCTTTGAACAGGCTTGACTCATACAGCTGGCTGATATTTACAAGTGCAAACGGTGTTGAGATATTTTTCAGGCGGCTCAACCAGCTGAAGACAGATATCCGCAGGCTTTATGGCATCAAGCTTGCAGTGGTGGGCTCAGCCACTGAAAAGGCACTTAATTCAAAGGGCCTGTATCCGGATTATATTCCTGAGAAATACACATCCAAGGAGTTATTATCGGGATTGATTGAAAGAATAGAAGGCAGGGATAAAATACTGCTGATTGATTCGGAGCTTTCAAGGCCTGAATTGACCCGGGGCTTTAAGGATAATGGTATAGCTTATGACGAAATAGCTGTCTACACGGCGGAAACCAGTAATCTGGGAAGCAGGCTGGATTATTTAGTTCCCGAGCTGGAAAAGGCCGACATCATAACCTTTGCAAGCCCGTCGGCAGTGAAGGCTTTTGTGACCATACTGGGGAAGGAAAAAATACGGGAATTGCCCGCCCATATGGTATGTATCGGGCCGGTCACCGCCGGTGCCGCCGCAGAGGAAGGAATCACCGTAACCGCAGTTGCTGAACAGTATAATTCAGAAGGAATAATAAATAAAATAATCGAACTTTCCGAAAATAGAAGGTTAAATACTCAACAATAGGCTTCCGGAGGTAAAAATGGATTTGATAAAAAGACCCAGGAGACTCAGAACCAGTCCCGGGCTGAGAAAACTTGTGAGAGAGACAAATATAAATGTGGAAGATTTTATTTATCCCATGTTTGTTGCAGAAGGTGCAGGCATAGAAAGAGAAATAGCCTCAATGCCCGGAATAAATCATTACTCGGTGGACCGGCTGCTCTTCCAGCTGGAAAAGGTGCAGAAGGCGGGGATTCCCGGCGTGCTCCTGTTTGGTGTACCCGATGAGAAGGATGAGGTCGGAACCGGTGCCTTCTGCAGTGACGGTATTGTTCAAAAGGCTCTAAGGCAGGCAAAACAGCGGTTCCCCGAACTTGTTCTGTCGGCTGACCTTTGCTTGTGTGAATACACCAGTCACGGGCATTGCGGGATTATAAAAGACAACAAGATAGATAATGACCTGACCCTGGAGGTTTTAGCAAAAGCAGCTGTCAGCCTGGCTGATGCAGGTGCCGATATAATTGCCCCGTCCGATATGATGGACGGCAGAGTGGCTGCCATAAGGAAAGCTCTTGACGGCAGTTCTTTCACCGATAAGGCAATTATGGCCTACAGTGCCAAATATGCCTCTGCCTTTTACGGCCCTTTCAGAGATGCGGCCGGCTCTGCTCCGGCATTTGGAGACAGAAAAACCTACCAGATGGACTATCACGGCAGGAAGGAAGCCATGAAGGAAATAGAGCTGGATATAGATGAAGGAGCCGATATAATAATGGTAAAACCGGCCCTTGCATATCTGGATATTATCCATGAGGCAGCTTCCAGATATGACTATCCGCTGGCGGCCTATAATGTCAGCGGCGAATACTGCATGATCAAGGCTGCTGCCGGGAAAGGCTGGATTGATGAAAAAGGCGCGGCACTTGAGTCCCTGACGGCAATAAAAAGGGCCGGTGCAGTTATAATTATCAGCTATTTTGCCATTGATGCGGCAGCCTGGCTGAAATAAAACATACAGTAAGTCTATATTATAGGAGAATTGTCCCCATGAATAACATAAAATCTCAAGAAGTATTTGATAAAGCCTGCAATTATATGCCCGGAGGAGTAAACAGTCCTGTCAGGGCCTTCAGATCGGTTGGTCTCAAGCCGCCGGTAATAAAAAAAGGAAAGGGTTCCAGGCTTTTTGACCTTGATGAAAATGAATATATTGATTACGTTTGCTCCTGGGGCCCGATGATTTTGGGACATGCGCAGCCTGCCGTCATTGCGGCCATAAAGGAAGCCGCCGAAAACGGAACGAGCTTCGGGGCGCCCACTGAGAATGAATTGCAGCTGGCCGAATTAATATGTGAGGCCATTCCTTCCATGGAAATGCTCAGACTTGTCAGCTCGGGAACAGAGGCTGCCATGAGTGCCATACGTGCGGCAAGAGGTTACACCGGCAGGGATTTGATAGTTAAATTCGAAGGCTGTTACCACGGGCACAGTGACGGCCTGCTGGTCAAAGCCGGCTCAGGCGCCCTGACGGCTGGGGTGCCCGACAGTTCGGGAGTACCGGCGGATTATTCCAGGAACACCCTTGTAGCCGTGTACAATGACGCGGAAGGTTTGCAGGAGCTGTTCAAAAAATATGGCAGCAAAATTGCAGCAGTTATAATTGAGCCCATTGCCGCCAATATGGGGCTGGTGCTTCCGGATATTGATTTTCTTAAGCAGCTGCGTACACTGACCGAAAATCACGGTGTGCTTTTGATTTTTGACGAAGTGATCACAGGCTTCCGGGTTTCCTATGGGGGAGCTCAGGAGTTGTATGGCATAAAGCCCGATCTGACAGTATTGGGAAAGATTATCGGCGGAGGAATGCCTGTTGGCGCATACGGAGGAAGAAGGAAAATAATGGAGAAAATAGCTCCGCTGGGCCCTGTATACCAGGCAGGAACCTTGTCAGGCAATCCTGTTGCAGTGGCTGCCGGCATCAGTACGTTGAAGACCATAAAGCAGACAGGGGACTTCTACCAGCGTTTGGATTGCCTGGGCAAATCCTTGGAAGATGCATATACAGAGGCTGCAAACAGGTACGGAACCGATATAAGTATTAACAGGGTGGGCTCGCTTTTAAGTGTTTTTTTCAGCGACAGGGTGGTTGTGGATTACAGCAGTGCGGTAAAGTCAGACCTGGAGAAATTTAAAAAATATTTCTCGTTTATGCTGGATAGAGGTATTTATATTGCTCCCTCACAGTTTGAAGCACTGTTTGTGTCATATGCCCATATTGAAAAGGATATTGCTGAAACCAAAGCAGCTATAGAGTATGCTTTTTCACTGCTTTAGTGTTAATATTTTTCTAAACGATAACAGGAAATTCATAAATATGCACAATGAGTTCAGTGCCATGGCAGCCGATGCAATGACCGGGATTAAATGACCGGTCGCCGCAAGGGGAATTGCCATGGCTTTATAACTGTTCAAAGCAGTTTTTGCCTTATTAATAAATAAAGCAGGATTGTGTGTTAAATTTGAGACAACTCCGCCTCCGGCTTATCCGCCCAACGAATGGATGAAAACATATAAATAATATATGCATACTATAATTGTACTCACAAATTTAAATTATCCAAACCTTCCTTTTATGCTAAACTTAATAATTTGTATATTTTTTAGAAAGTTACAGCCATTTTTTAGGACTTCCGCTACTGGTTTGACTTTTAAAATATAGGTTGCTACTATTGAAATGAATCACATACTTATATAGCTTTATAAAAGTTGGTTAATGAAATAAATGTCTTGATCCGTTGGAGGAAGAATCGGGAGTTAGTGAATACTCATTTACATCTCAAAGATATACAATTTTTTAGAAAGCATTTTTGATTTATGGTATGAGGATATTCTTCCAGGAAATAGAATGAAAAGGTTGGCTGCAATGTGCTTTCAAAAAGATAGGTACTATGGAAAAGGGTGTGTTTGTGATAAATAATGATACAGAAAACAAAAAATCAAAGTGGTCTCTGGCTGTTGAGTTATTCCTGGTATTTTTAAAAATATCACCTATCGCCTTTGGCGGCGGATTTGCAATGGTCCCGGTAATTGAGAGGGAGGTGGTAGACCGGAAAAAGTGGATTGATAATGAACAGATGGCTGATACATTAGCAGCAGCGCAGTCGGTTCCCGGTGCTGTAGCAGTTAATTCTGCGACATTAATCGGATACAATATCAATGGAGTAATAGGAGCATTGGCGGCATTTATGGGAACTGCAATCCCAACCTTTATAATTATAGTAGCAATGGGCTTGATATATGACAATATCAGAGAAATACCATTGGTGCAGTCAGCAACAAAAGGTATCCAGGGAGCAGTTATAGGATTGGTACTTATTGCTGCCTGCAAAATGGGTTTTGTGTCTTTGAAAGATAAAACCTGTTGGGGGATATTTCTTGCTGCGAATGTTGTCTTAATTTTATGTCAACGCATAAGTATTGTTTTTATTATTATTGCCGGAGCTGGAATAGGTATTCTGGTGAGCTTTGTAAAATTAAAATTCAATAAATAAAGGTAACAAACAAGTGAACACATATTTTCAGCTATTCTCAATTTTTTTTAAAATAGGTATGATTGGTTTCGGCGGTGGATATGCGATAATTCCAATTATCGAAAGGGAACTCTTAAGCCGGCATTGGATAGATACTTCCCAATTAACTGAAATTATTGCCGTATCCTCAATGTCACCCGGACCTATTGCAGCAAATTGCGCCAGTCTGGTAGGATTTCACATGTATGGATACCCGGGAGCAGTTATAGCATGTCTGGGGATAATACTGCCATCATTATTGATAATTTTGGCACTGGGAAAAATTCTATTAAAATACGGTGAGCACTTTATTGTAAAGGGAATATTTTACGGGCTGCGTCCTGCTGTTTCGGCGCTTATAGTTTATGCGGCCTTCAGGCTTTCAGTATCCAATAACATCATAAGTATGAATGGCTGCGATATTAAAAGTATTTTATTAATAGGTGCGGTTTTTATTATACTTAACACCATAAAAATAAATCCATTATTGATTCTGCTTGCATCAGCTTTGACAGGTATGCTTATTTTTTAAAAAATATGAAGCTATTTTTTATTTGATGTAACATTTCTGGAATAGAATATTTTCTGATACTCCTTAGGGGACATATTCTCCAGTTTTTTAAATACTTTTGAAAAATGGCTCTGGTCTATAAAGCCTACCATGGTACTGACATTACTAATAGTTATGTTTTGGGTGCGGAGTAATTCCTTTGCTCTGTTTATTCTGGCCTTATGCAGGCAATCAGTAAAGCTTTCATTGGATTTAATCCTAAACAGACTTGAAAGGTAGCTGTAATTCAAGTGGACAGCACTCGCGACGTCAGATAATTTAATATCCTCGCAGCAATGGGAGTTAATATACTCCCAAACAGGGGATAAAACATCCCGGTTTCTTGCATTCAATTCAATACTTATAGTATCGGCTATATCATTAAAGGCATTATTAATCACCTTTATGAGTTCAACATAGTTTGATACTTCATCTATAATTCTAAAAAATTTAATCTTTAATTTGTTCAATTCACTTACATTAAAACCCGCAGATGAAATAGTCTGAATAGTAAAATAGAATTGGCTTTCAATATTCTTTTTTAACAAATAAGGTTCTATGGACAAGGTTTCATTTACTGCTTTTACATAATCAATAATCAGTTCTTTTACTCTTTCAATATTAAGTATATCCAATTCTTTTGAAATCTCTTTTGTATTCATGGACACATAGCTTGGATTAATCATATTGTCTGAAATAATAATATTGGTGGTAAAATAAAACCCATATTCACATTTGTTCAGCGTATTATGAAAAATCCGGGACAAGGCTGAAATATCGTAAAAAGGTTCAGACATGCAAACAGCTATAGGGGCATTTTGCAGCATAAAGGAAGATCCCATTATTCTATCAAAGAGCTTGATGATTTCAGGTTCCCTGCAAGCCGACTGAAGCAGCACAACAATATTTTGTTTGTTATATGCGGCAATTGCAGCTTTTTTTGTATTTATGCCTGTTGCCAATTCTGACTTGAGGACAGTCTTAATTTGTCCGATATCACTTGGCGGACAATTAAGTTTCAAATTGAGCAAATAGAAAGGTTCATTGCTGTCAAAGCAGATCCCGGTATTCTCTTCTAAGGATAGGAGAGCATTATTACTTCTAAAATCCTCATGCTCTATCATTTTAAGCAATATATATTCCGCAGTGTGCTTAATACTATTCTCTTTGGGCTTGGTCAAGGGCTTTAATTTTCTCAGGGTTTCAATTAATTGAGATGCATCGAGATTAGGCTTCAACAGGTAATTGCCGGCTCCATTAAGGAAAATTGATTTTACGTAATTGAAGTTATCATAACTGCTTAATACTAAAATGGAAATATCAGAATATTGACTTTTTATTTGCGCGGTTAAATCAATGCCATCCATTTCAGGCATAATAATATCGGTTATGACGATATCGGGCTGCAATTCCTGAACAAGCTTCATAGCCTCTTTGCCATTTCCGGCTTCTCCGACTATCTTGAAACCTTCAGCCTCCCAATCACAAATATATTTGATACCGTTCCGAAGTAATAATTCGTCATCCACTATTAAAATTTTAGTTAAATCCACACTCATTCTTATCACCTCATGCAGTTTTATTTTTCAATTGCCGGGTCAGTATTTTCCATTTTTATTGCGGGTAATTTTATTGTTATTTGAGTACCAAAATTCAATTCACTAATTATTGATAAACCAAAATTATTCCCATATATCAGTTTTATACGCTCGTCAACATTTTTGACTCCGATACCAAAAAACTTTCCTTTTTCCGGAACGGAATCATATTCCAGAAGAGTTGCCAATGTTTCAGGAGGGATGCCATTACCATTATCAATAACATCAATAATCAGTTTATCTTCCTCCAGATGGGAAAATATACTTATTGTGCCTCTTGGGTTAGTGTCTGTAAATCCATGGAATATACTGTTTTCAATAAGCGGCTGTAAAATTAATTTTGGTATTTGATATAGCTCCAGGGAAGTATCTACATTAACGACTAAATGGACCCCGTCTCCGTAACGGAAGCGTTGTATTATCATATAGTATTTGACAAGCATAAGCTCTTCTGAGAGAGGTATTAACTCGGTACTGTCACCGATTGTTTTTCTTAATAACTGAATTAAAGCCGATATAGCCTCAACAGCTTGATTCTTTTTTCCGTAAATTGTCAAATACTTGATAGATGTGAGGGTATTATATAAGAAATGGGGCTTTATCTGCATTTGTAAACTTGTCAGTTCAGATTGACGCTTAGCCTCATTTTCCAAATTAAGCTTCTCTATATAATTGTTAATTTCATCAAGCATTGAGTTGAAAGCTTCACTTACAATTTCAACTTCTCTGCAGCCCTTGAAGTTAATCCGTTCAGGATTCTTGTTATGGGTAAAATTAAACATGAGTTCGGATAACTTATTTATCGGAGTAGTCACCGAATTAATCGAATAGAAAGTAAACAACAAGCTTATAAAGATAAAAACAAGGCTTATCATTGAAATATTAAACAGAATAATATTATTCTCCTTATTTACAAGGTCGTAGCTTGAAAATTCAATTAGCCAGCAATCGTACAATGGAATATACTTTGACATGGCGATATACTTTTTATTATTATACTCAATATTATGTTTATCTATCGCGAGATCCTGCTGCTTCAGCGCAATGTTATAAAGCTCCGGCATTTTTTTTCCAACGTTTGAACGAACACTGTCTGACAAAACATATCCATCGGGTTTTACTATAACAAAACGATTATTTCTATTTAAGAGCTTGTTATAGGTTTTATAAAAGGCTTCTTCATCAATACTTACGATAAGTATTCCATAAAGTTTGTCGGTATACATATTATGAATTGCTTTTGAAATCAAAGTCACATTGCTGAATTGCGTCTCGGTTGTGATACCGTGTCTGCCTGTTTTATAAAACACTTTCCTGTAGTTGCTTAAAGCCTCTTTTACAAAGGGTTGTTCATATATATCTTCAATTGGCATTGCAAGGAGTTGATTATTATTAGTATAAACCTGTCCATTCTGCCCGATTAAAACTACTTGGATTTTATATGAATCAAAAAGTGCAGAAAAAGTAGATAAATATGTATTCATTTTATCTACCATCCGATATTTCATAAATTGTTCGGTTATCGGTTCTGAAAGGTAATAGTTCAGATCACTGTTCAAGTCAAACTGGCTGATCATATGAATAATTTGTCTATTTAGCAAATCAATATTGCTTTCGGTATGAGAAAGCATCTGAAAATAGTTCTCTGAAAGAAATTTTCGGGTTGCACGTCCATATTGAGCAAAAGAAGTTATTTGTATTAATAGGGACAGTAAAAATAATATGACCAAAAATCTGGTAATTAATTTGACAAATAGACTATCCCTGGCGAAAATAAATTTGAATTTATTCATAAATAACTTGATCCTTCCCGACTAAAAACACTCCTGATATGGATTATCACTTGTCTTCCTGCTATGGATACTTTTTGAAGTCTTATCCTAAGACTAACTTTAGTATAATATGTTTTGGGTGTCAAGCAACCAATATTTAGCGTGAAATAGCCCTTATATCTGCATTCTGCAGTATAAGCCAAAAAATATACAAAAAGTAATAAACTATATACAAAAATTTAAAATGACGTTATTCTATCTAAAAATTATACTAGAAGTCCGAAATTTACAAAGTTGAATGCTGGCAGTTATACAAGGATAATAATTATATTAAGTAAACAAATAAAAATTTAGGAGGTAGCAAATGAAAAAACAAAGTTCAAAGCTAATTTCTTTGATTCTGGCAATTTTTATGCTGATTACAGCTTTCTCAGGATGCGGCAGCAATACATCAGCTGATACCGGTAATACTGCAAAAGCTTCAGCAGCTGAAGCAAGCGGAGCACAAGAAGAACAAGAGCCTGTTACTTTACAATACTGGTATCAGGGTACTGATAAGGCAACGCAAGTCGAAATGGAAGAGTATGTAAAAGCCTTTGAAGAAAAGAATCCGGGAATTAAAGTAGAAGCAACCGGTATGTCCCCGGTAATATCGGAGCAGGAAACCAAACTTAATGCTGCGGTATTAAGCGGAACATATCCGGATGTAATACATATAGTACTTGCGGAGGTTGGTACGCGTGGTTCATTAAATGATTTTGAACCCCTGGATTCATATATTGAAAAATGGGCCGACAAGGATGATATATTTGAAAGTGCATATGAAATGGGAAAATATGCGGGAAAGCAGGTAGCCATTGGTTGTGCTCCAAATCCCAACATATTTGTTTATAGAAAGGACTTATTCAGGGAAGCGGGATTGGATCCTGAAAAGCCTCCTAAAACATGGAAGGAACTTGAAGCAGTAGTAGATAAATTAACCAAAAAAGATAATAAGGGTAATGTAATCCAGGCAGGCTTTGATTTGCCTTCGGTAGATTCATCTTTGGTTTTTACCGAGCCGTTTATGCGTTCAAATGGTTCAATGATAATAGATGAGCAAAATCTAAAACCGTCCTTTACCGATAAGGGGGCAATCGAGGCTCTCCAGTTCCTTGGCGACCTGGCTGCAAAGAAGGATTATATAGCTCATGATCAACAAAAGGGTGATGAGAAACCTTTTATGAATAAAAAGAGTGCTATAGGAAATATAGGTGTTAATCAGGTTGCTCAATTTAAGGAAAATAATCCTGATCTTGCTGACCAATTGGGGTATTTAACCATGTTCAGCAACGATGATAAGCCTGCGGTTGGCTTCTGCGGATATCAGCTGTATGCAATGGGTGAAACATCCGGCCATAAGGAGGAAGCGTGGAAATTAATGCAGTATATGCTTTCTAAAGAGATTATCCAGGACAGATCGGTCAAAAAATTATTCCCGCCAATAAGAAAATCTCTGGAAGAGGATTACATTCAAAAGGATCCCGCACTTAATTCAGTTGTCATGGAATATGTTAAGAATGGTAAGGGTAAAGCTACAGTGCCATGGATAAGCGTATACAACAAATATGTTTCAAATTCCTATGAAGTAGTTATTAATCAGAAAGGCTCGGCTGAAAAGGCATTGAAGGATGCTGAAATCGCATTGCTTAAGGAGATTTCAAAATAACATCCAGGTATATAAATTACGGACGGGCAGACAATGTACCGTCCGTAATTTATATAAATCTGACATAAGTCATATCTTATATGAAATGGAGAGCTAAAATGTCCAAAAAAAACATTTCTGCATTAAATTACGATAAATGCGGATATTTATTCATAACACCTTTTTATATATTCTTTTTCTTCTTTGTTTTCACACCGATTGCAATTAATATAGCTTTAAGCTTTACAAATTTCAATTTAAAAAGCATCAATTTTGTTGGTTTCTATAATTACGTAAAGTTATTAAGCGATAGTTTGTTTTTTATATCAATAAAAAATACTTTCATATATGTATTATTTACTGTGTTTTTTACAATGGCTTTGGGACTTGTGTTTGCTATAGCGCTTACTAATACCGCAATAAAGGGAATCAAGTTCTTCCGGTCCTTATACTATTTGCCATATGTTACTTCCATGGTATCCATATCAATGGTTTGGTTATGGTTATATGAACCATCCTCAGGCCTGTTCAATAAAATAATAAGTCTTATGGGACAGGAACCAAAAAAATGGCTTTATGATTCCACATATGCACTTGGCGCTATTATTGTAATGGGTATCTGGAAGGGTATGGGATATTATATGACTTTATATATAGCAGGTCTAAATAATATACCGGGATATCTGTATGAAGCAGCAAGGGTTGATGGGGCAAACGGATTCCGGCGTTTTTTGCACATAACTATGCCTATGCTTAAACCTGTTACTTTTTTTATTTTGATTACCGGCACAATTAATGCATTCAATGTATTTGAACAGGTTAATGTAATGACCTCAGGAGGTCCGATGAACTCAACAACAACAATTGTGCATCAGATATACACAAGGGCTTTCACCGAGTATCAGATGGGCTACGGAGCCGCTCAGGCCGTGGTGTTATTGTTAGTAATTCTTGTGTTTACACTTATTAATTTTAAGTATGGAAATCAGGGTCAGGATCTGGACATTGGATAAGGGGGTGTAATATGAAATCATCAATTGGGATGAAAAGCTATCAAAAGTCTTTGTACTATTTCTTACTTGTTTTTTTTGCAATAATAATCATTGTCCCATTTTTTATAATGGTAATGACATCTTTAAAGACCAGCTCTGAAATCCAATCAGGAGTTTTTTCGCTATTTCCTCATGAATGGAGATTTGACAATTATAAACTTGCTTTAGAGAGCACAACATGGGGAAGATTTTTCTTTAACACGGCATATGTTACATGTTTATCGGTATTGATCAGTTTAGTAATAAATTCAATGGCTGGCTATGCATTTTCAAGACTTATTTTTAAGGGCAGGGATTTCTTGTTTGTCCTGGCCCTGGTGGGTATGATGATACCAACACAGGTTACAATGCTGCCGAATTTCGTACTGATGAGATATATACCTTTGGCAGGCGGAAACAATATATTGGGTCAGGGGGGCACCGGTCTGATAAATACTTATGCAGGAATGATCGCTCCATATATTGCAGGTGCCTTCGGTGTATTCCTGTTCAGGCAATTTTTCATGAATTTCCCAAAATCATTGGATGATGCTGCTAAAATAGACGGTTTAAGTAAATGGGGGACCTTTACCCGTATATATATACCTTTAAGCAAACCGGTTTTTGCAACTCTAATAGTATTAAAAACTACTACAACCTGGAATGAATATACCTGGCCGTTAATCATCACTTCAAGTAAAAAGATGTGGACCGTACAACTTGCTTTATCAGTTTTTAAGGATGAGTTTATAACTCAATGGAATCTTTTAATGGCATCAACTACGTTGATAATGCTTCCATTGATAATTCTATATTTATTGATGCAAAAGTACTTCATTGAAGGCATAGTAACTACCGGAATAAAAGGTTAAACAGTGGTCTTAAAAAAAAGGAGAAGACAATGCGAACTATAATGATTTTGCTGGACAGCCTTAACAGGCATCATTTAAAAATTTATAATCCCGGCTCAGATGCATATACACCCAACATTGACAGATTTGCAGCCGACAGCGTAGTTTTCGATAATCATTTTATAGGATCAGCACCATGTATGCCTGCCAGACGTGATATATTTACCGGCAGACTTGGATTTCTGGAAAGAAACTGGGGGCCCATCGAACCTTTTGATATAACCCTGCCGGCCTGCCTGAGAGAAAATGGTTTTTATACACATATAATCACCGACCATACCCATTATTTTGAAATAGGCGGAGAGAACTACACATATTTGTTCAACACCTGGGATTATCACAGAGGACAGGAATTTGACGCATGGGTATCCAGATTGAAGCAGCCGGAAATTGACAGGGAAAGTTACGGTAAAAAATCTTCACAATATTTGTTAAACAGGCAAAGGTTTACAACAGATGCCGAATACCCTTCTCCCAGGACATTCAGAGCAGCCTGTGAATGGGTGAGGGAAAATAAGGGAGGAGACAATTTCTTCCTGCTTGTAGAGGCCTTTGATCCGCATGAGCCATTCGACTGTCCGCAGGAATTTCATGACATTTATAACGAGCACTATGATGGGAAAGAATTCAACTGGTCCACTTATGCCTCGGTAACTGAACCGGAAGATGCCGTCAAGAGATTGAACACTTGTTATAAATCAACACTTTCAATGACGGATAAGTGGTTTGGCAAATTTATTGAGACTTTAAAACAAAATAGTATGTATGAGGATACATTAATTATTTTTACTACTGATCACGGTCATATGTTGGGTGAACATAATTTCACAGGAAAGAACTTTATGCATGCCTACAATGAAATGGCACATATACCATTATTTATGCGCTTACCCGGGGGAGTCTGCTCAGGCAGCAGAGTTTCGGCACTTACACAGAATATTGATATTATGCCTACAGTTTTGAAATATCACAAGTGTGAAGTGCCCGAGACGGTAAAGGGATATTCGCTGCTTGATGTAATAGGAAATAGTGTTAAAGGCCGTGAAGGTTTGATTTACGGCTGGTTTGGAAGAGCTGTAAATATTTTTGACGGCAAATATACCTATTTTAGAGCACCAAAGGACGGTGAGAATAAACCGTTATATAATTACTGTGGAATTCCTACGACAATTTGGAGGTATTATGGTAATGAGTATGCTGACAGCATTGAAATGGGCAGATTTTTACCCTATACCAATTATCCGGTATATAGAATTCCTCCAAAGAACAATGAGGATATATATGGTGATATCAAGTATGTTTTAAAAAATGAACTTTATGACATCGAAGACGATTACTCTCAACAGCATCCCATTTCAGATGAAAATTTGGAAAGCCTGCTCTGCAAAAAACTTATAAGCTGCATGGAAAACGCAGAATGTCCTTTAGAACAATTTGAACGGCTTGGCCTTAAGCAAGAATAATTTTTTTTGAAAGGAGCTGACTGAAGTAAATTAAAACTACATATTTCATAATGAATATTCTGACAAGCTTTGTTGAGTAAACAGATAAGGGACTAAGTTAAAGCAGATGCAGCCTTTACTTGGTCTCTTTTTGCTGATTGACAAGGTTTTATTGTTTGACTATTGACATTGAATGGAAATATATTTTATAATCAAAAAGGATATAATTTTAATATGAGAAGAAAGGAGTTGTTGTTGTATGTCATTAAAATTAATTGTTGGGGTGGCTCTTTGCTAACTGAATAATGGCACGGTGCAGAGGAGTTTTTTATATACTTTGTTCCGGTGCGGCTTCTTTCGAGCAACTGTATGGTGGATGCAATTAAATACGACAGTAATGAACAGCTTGTAAATAATTTATTTATTTAGCCGTTTTATTATTGAGTAGTTGTCGGCACGCATTAGTAGCGTGTTTTTTTATTGTCCGGGAAAGTATGAATTTTTCAATCATATCCGCAGGTGGTCGCTATCTGCGGATTTTTTTATGTCCATTTTTCAGTTTGGGACACTAAAATATCAAGAAATTTGCTCGTGACGCCAGTATTTAAATTTTTGTTTACGTGGATACCACGTAGAATGGAGGGTAACGATGAATAAAAAGAAAACTACTTTTGATTATATGAAGGAAATACGGAGAAACTGGGTTATAAATCCCAGAACAAGAGTTCAGGAAAACAGCCTGAAGAATAAAAAGAAACGCAGACAGGACGAAAAAAAATTTATGAAGGATGATTACTGATGAATATAAAAGATTATGGATGGAATGATTTTTTTGAAACCCAATGGAAAGAAACGGCGGAGAGGATTATGTTCCCGGGACGTATCATTGCTGATTTCGGGCAGCAGCTGAAGGTTATGACCGATTCAGGTGAACTTACGGTCGGCAGACCGTTGCAGAAAGAGGGAAACAGCCTTCAACTGGCTGTGGGGGATTGGGTCGGTCTTGAAACGGTACAGGGGGCAGATACTTTGGTTAGATTTGTTCTCACGAGAAAAACCAAGTTTTCGAGAGCAGCAGCCGGAATTGAAGTTAAGGAACAGATTGTTGCAGCAAATGCCGATACCGTTTTTATAATACAGTCGCTTAACAGGGATTTTAACATGAAAAGGCTGGAAAGGTATATGATTGCTGCCTGGGACAGCGGTGCTGTGCCTGTGGTGGTGCTGACAAAGGCCGACTGCTGCGGGGATACGGCTGATAAGCTGGGTATGGTATACGGCACAGCTCCCGGTGTTGAGGTTCACGCCATAAGTTCTGTGACGGGACAGGGTATCGAGGATATAAGGAAATACCTGCTGCCCGGC
This sequence comes from Ruminiclostridium cellobioparum subsp. termitidis CT1112, assembly GCF_000350485.1. GTDB lineage: Bacteria > Bacillota > Clostridia > Acetivibrionales > DSM-1351 > Ruminiclostridium > Ruminiclostridium termitidis. The sequence continues at coordinate 26,078 of NZ_AORV01000043.1, read as the reverse complement.
AAAACAGTGGCGTTATTGGGATCGTCGGGAGTGGGCAAGTCTACACTGGTAAACACCCTGGCCGGAGAGGAAATTCTTAAGACGCAGTCAATACGTGAGGACGACAGCAGGGGCAGACATACCACCACCCACAGGGAACTTGTACTTTTGCCGGGAGGAGGGCTGATCCTGGATACTCCCGGAATGAGAACACTTTCCCTGTGGGATTCCGACACCGGTATGGACATTATGTTTAGAGACATTGAGGAACTTGTTCTGAAATGCCGCTTTCACGACTGCAAACACCGGGATGAGCCGGGTTGTGCAGTAAGGGAGGCACTGGAGACCGAAAAACTTGAGAAGAAAAGATGGGATAGCTGGCTGAAACTGCAGAAGGAAATTGCTTTTATGGAATCAAAGAAGGACGGAAAGCAGAGACTTCAGGAGAAGCAGTGGGGGCGCCAGCTGTCAAAGTACCAGAAGAATTTTGCAAAAGGGAAGTTTTAGGGTACTGAATTAGGAGGATGCGTATGGATATCAAAATCAGAAGTGAAAAAAGTTCAGATTATACAGGTGTTGCAAATGTCACCTACGAGGCTTTTTTAGGGTGGCACCCCGACAACCAGTATGTATCGGAACCTGTGCTTGTAGACCTGCTCAGGCATGGTTCGGGGTATAATCCCGAACTATCGCTTGTTGCCGAGATGGATGGAAAAATTGCCGGTCACGCATTGTTTTCACCCTATAAATTTATTGTACAGGGGAATGAGACAAAGGGAGCAGTGCTGGCTCCCATATCGGTACATCCCGATTATCAGAGAATGGGCATAGGTAAAAAACTCATTGAGGAGGGCCATAACAGGCTGAAACAATTGGGGCATACCTTTTCATTGTTATGCGGACATGACAGTTACTATCCGCGTTTCGGCTACAAGACCCGAATGTTTTCGGAAAAAGGGTCAAAAGTCAGTATAAATGCTGGACAATTTAATTGCGATTCCTACAGTTTAAGGCCGGTTTCCACCAGGGACCTTCCATGGATAATTGAAAAGTGGCATCAGTGCCACAGGTCCGACCGTCTTGCACTCTTTCCGGGTGAAAATATCAGTGAATGGCATAATCACGGCATTGGAGCACGTTGTTCGGTAGTTGTCAGGGAAAAACAGAGCATTGGATTTGTGAGATATGACAACAGCAGTTTTTGTATAAAGGAACTTCTGGCGGAGGATGAAGATGTATTTGATATATTGACTTACTTTGCTCATAAAAAGTACGGTAAACCAGGAGGGGATTTACATACTACCATTTCCTGTGAATATCTGCATACCTTGAGTAAAGGAAATAGAAACATAAAAATTACTGACCAGAATGCAGCATACACGGCATTTATGATCAAGGTTCTTATAAACGGAACCTTGATGGAAGATTACTGTGCAAAGGTGGAAAGCGGTGCTTTGAAACCGGGGCTGATTGTGTTTCCGCCTATGTTTGACATTGAGGACGGGAGGGTGGAATAATTGCAAATATATAAAGAAACTCTTGATATCATAAACAGATATTCTAAAAAGCCGGAACCCTTTGAGCCGGGGGAAAAGACCTTCTGGGATGATCCCCATATATCCCGGAGTATGCTGGAGGCCCATCTCAGCCAAAACCATGATGCTGCCAGCAGAAAAGTTGAGACCATAGACCGGACTATAGATAACCTGTTTAAAGCAGGTGCCCTCAAACCCGGAATGAGGCTGTTGGATCTTGGTTGCGGTCCCGGTCTATATGCCCAAAGGCTGGCTATGGCAGGTATGGAGGTTGTGGGAGTGGATATTTCAGAACATTCAATTGGATATGCACGAGCCGCAGCTGAAGAGTTAAACCTGCCTGTCGAATATCACTGTGTGAATTTCTTTGATTTGGAATTTCAAAATGAATTTGATGCCGTAATTCAGGTTTACGGTGAGCTTAATACTTTTCCGGAGGCATTACTGGTACAGTTGCTTGCGGCAGTAAAAAAAGCACTGAAGAAGGATGGCGTCTTTATCTTCGATGTTTCGACCCGGAAACTCAGAACTCAGAACAAAATTCAGAACAATTGGTATTATAGTGATCAGGGCTTCTGGAGGCCGGGCCGGCATCTGGTGCTTGAAATGTGCTTTGATTACCCTGACAGGGACTTGTGGCTGAATCAGTACATAATTATTGATGAAAGTGGCTGCAAGGTGTACAGAAACTGGTTTCATGACTATTCATTGGAAGCTGTGAAGGAATTATTAAGTAAGGCCGGGTTTAAGTTGAAGACTGTATGGAACGATCTCACCGGCAGTGTGTATACCGGGGATGGAGAATGGATAGCCGTTATTGCTCAAAAAAATTCATGACACAATGAGAAATAAAATCAGAAGCAAAAAACACCTGGTTTTGGGGCTGTCTCAAAGCAGGGCAATTGTATTATAATATAAATCAGCGGAGCAAATATTGCAGCAAAAATACTTTAAAGACGAGGTAAGCCGATGAGAATAGGTACTGTGGGAACCGGAGCCATTGTAGAGGATTTTTTAACAGGAATGGAACAGGTGGATAATGTTGAATGTACGGCTGTTTTTTCAAGGAGGGAGGAAACGGCCCGGGCATTGGCGGATAAATTCAATGTAAAGAGATATTACACAGATTATGATGAATTACTTAGTGACGGTGATATTGATTTTATTTATATAGCATCTCCGAACAGCCTTCATTTCAAGCAGGCATTGAAGGCCCTGCAGAAGGGAAAGCATGTAATATGTGAAAAGCCGTTTACATCTACGGTTCAGGAAGTAAAAACCTTGACTGACCTGGCGAGGGAAAAGGAATTGTTTTTATTTGAGGCGGTTACAACCATACATTTCCCAAACTATAAGAAGGTGAAAGAACATATTGGAGCAATAGGAGATTTGAAGCTGGTTCAATGCAACTATTCCCAGTATTCCAGCAGATATGACAAATTTCTGCTGGGTGAAGTAACAAATATTTTCAGCCCGGAGTTTTCGGGAGGGGCTCTGACGGATATTAACATTTATAATTTGCACTTTGCAATCGGTTTGTTCGGAAGGCCGAAGGAGGTAAAATATTCTGCCAACCTTGCAGGTAACGGCATTGATACCTCGGGTATCGCCCTTCTTAAATATGATGATTTCATATGTGAGTGCACCGGGGCGAAGGACAGCAATAGTCCCAGTTTTGCAATTATCCAGGGGACAAAGGGGTATATAAGGGTAAATGGTCCGGTTAACAGTTGTACATCATTTGAGGTTGGAAGGGGTGGCAGCGTTGAAACGTATAATTATCACACAAACTCCGATAGATTTGTTTATGAAATAAAGGAGTTTGCGGACATATATGAAAACAGGGACTATAAAAGATGTTACGGCTTGTTCGACCACTCTGTGGCAGTCATTGAAACGGCTGTAAAAGCCAGAAAAGATGCGGGAGTGGTCTTTGCTGCCGATAAAGCGCAGACATGATATAATAGTATTTTAGCGGATAAACAGGCTGTTTGCCGTGTATTGCCTGTGAATAAACTGCAATCAGGAGGTAAGAATATGATTTTATCAGGCAAGGAAATACAGAACAGGCTGGGACGGGATATTTTTATTGAACCTTTCAACCCGGCTCAGCTGAATCCCAACAGTTACAATTTGAAGCTGCACAATGAACTGCTGGTATATGAGAATAAATATTTGGATATGAAGAAGGAAAACAAAGCGAAAAACCTTGTCATACCCGAGGAAGGTCTGGAACTGGAGCCCAACAGGCTTTATCTGGGCAGAACAAAAGAGTATACAAGGACCGAAAAATATGTGCCAATGCTGGAGGGCAGATCTTCAATCGGAAGGCTTGGACTGTTCATTCATGTGACGGCGGGGTTTGGAGATGTGGGCTTTTCAGGGTATTGGACCCTGGAGATATATTGCATCCAGCCTATCAGAGTTTATGCCGGTGTTGATATATGCCAGATTTACTATCATTCAATTGAAGGAGAATACGAAAAATACAGCAGCGGCAAATACCAGAACAATACCGGTATTCAGCCAAGCCTGTTATACAAGGACTTTAACAAATAGCACCTGATTTGAAAACTGATAATTATGGCAAAAGAGTAAAAAGAGCTTTACAGTACATAAAGGTTGTGCTATAATACACTGCGTATGTAATACGGATGGTCCTCTGCACAAGGTTGTACAGGATGCACGAACATCTAGGAGAGGAAGGAGGAATTTGAAAATGGATATATTGAAAGCAATTGAAAATGAACAGATAAGAACTGACCTTCCTAAATTGGAAATTGGTGATTTTATTAAGGTTCATGCAAAGATCAAAGAAGGAACCAGGGAAAGAATCCAGGTATTCGAAGGTACTGTCATAGCTTTGAAAGGTTCCGGCTTAAAGGAAACTTTTACTGTCAGAAGAGTATCCTACGGTGTTGGTGTTGAAAGAATTTTCCCGGTTAACTCACCAAGAATCGATCATATCGATGTAGTTAGAAAAGGTGTTGTTAGAAGAGCCAAACTTTACTATCTGCGTGACAGAGTAGGTAAGGCTGCCAAAGTTAAGGAAAAGCTTCAGACTAAATAAGTTATACGTGTTTGTATGAACACAGCGGAAAACCCAGGGGCATCATGTCTCTGGGTTTTTAGTCTGTTCCGGAAATGTGCGCGGGCATACCGCACTATTGCTTAAGTTGTTTTTTGATGTTAAATAAATGTAATTTGTATAATTTTGTGTTTTTATATATAATAGAAACGATTTGATATTTATTAAATAATAAAAGTCTACGAGGTGTTTTCCTATGGAGAATCAAAACTATGAGAATAATGAAGAAAAACTGGAAAAATTGAATACTGAAAATAAAGACAAGCAGTCTTCCGATATAAAACCAAAGAAAAAAAATTCTATAGGCAGAGAAATTTTTGAATGGGCCGTTGTTATTGTTGCAGCAGTATTGATATCCATGCTGATAAAGGCCTTCATTTTTTCGACCTACCAGGTAAATATGGTATCAATGGAAAATACCCTGTTTGAAGGACATAACGTCATAGTATACAAAACAGGATATTTTTTCAGTGAACCCAGCCGTGGCGATATAATAGTTTTTATGCATGAGGAAGGACAATTTAAAAGTATATTTAAATATCTGCCCATAAGAAATCCGGGTGAAGTGGATTATATAAAGAGAGTTATAGGACTGCCCGGTGATCAGATCGATATACATGATGGTTTTGTATATAGAAAAGCTGCCGGGGAAAGCGAATATAAAAAACTCGAAGAGCCCTATGTAAAAGGTATTACAGAATCCAAAGGCATGCAGCTGCCTTTTACTGTTCCTGAGAATAAGTTGTTTGTAATGGGTGATAATAGAGAACAAAGTCTGGATTCAAGATCCAGCGAGGTGGGCCCCATAGACGTGGATTCGGTTATAGGCCGGGCCGTACTGAGAATCTGGCCTTTGGCAAAATTCGGAGGACTCAAGTAGTCCTGATTAAAGCAGCAATTATTACACAAAGGAGAATTAGATGAATATACAGTGGTTTCCGGGACATATGGCTAAGACCAGAAGGCTTATTGCCGAAAATTTAAAGCTGGTCGACGTCATCATAGAACTGCTTGATGCCAGAATACCTTTCAGCAGCAGAAATCCCGAAATTAATACTTTGATAAATAACAAGCCCAGGCTTGTTGCTTTTAATAAATCCGATCTTGCAGACGAGCAGATATCCGGACAATGGGTAAAATGGTACGCGGAGCAGGGAATAAAATGCATTCTGATAAACTCAATAAGCGGAAAGGGTTTGAATGAAGTAAAAGCCCGTGCAAGAGAGCTCATGTCGGAAAAGATTGAAAGAGACAGGGCAAAGGGCAAGCTCTTTACTCCGGTAAGACTCATGGTAGTTGGTATTCCAAATGTGGGAAAATCTTCTTTTATAAACAGGATAGTGGGAAGGGCAACTGCCGTAACAGGGGACAGGCCCGGTGTCACAAGAGGAAAGCAGTGGATAAGGATCAATTCCGAAATAGAATTGCTGGACACTCCGGGTATATTGTGGCCAAAGTTTGAAGATCAGGAAGTTGGTATGAATCTAGCCTTTACAGGTGCCATAAAAGACGACATAATGGATATTGCCGAAGCTGCCATGGAATTGCTTGTCAGGCTCTCAAAAAACTATCCTGCCGAGCTTTGTACCAGATTCAAGCTTGAGCCCGGTATATTGAAAGATATTGAGCCTCTTGAGCTGCTGGAAACGGTTGCCAGGAAGAGGGGCTGTATTGTTTCGAAAGGACAGATCGACTATTCCAGGATAGCGGCTATAGTTCTTGATGAGTTCAGAGGCGGAAAAATCGGAAGGATAACCCTTGAAAAGCCGGGAGACAGGGAGGAAACCGGAACTGTTAAAGAAGTTGGCCCCGAAGTACAGACAGCTACCGACCTTTAAGCAGGGTAAAACAACCCCGGTGCAAACTATAAAAAATAACCCACAGGAATTGTTATCAATGCCTGTGGGTTTGCTTCCAACACATATATTTTAGCTCAAATAAAGGTATATTATTTTTTAATTTTAAAATTATCCACCTGTTTCTGCATTTCGGTCAATACCTTCTGCAGGCCGGCTTTCTTCATTTCACTGTTCATTTTGGAAAGAGTGGCAGTAGGATCGGTTTTTCCAAAGGACAGGTCAAACAGGTATTTATTCGTAATACTGTTTATTTTCCACATCTGCTCCTCTATGGGAGACGAATCGAATTCAAAGCCAATCAGAGGTGATACTACCGATGTTTTAAGTCTCTTATCCAGATTATTCCAGCGTTCAGGAGACCACCCGGACAGTGAGCTGGCTGTGGATTCATTTCCAAATAGCCATGCCATTGACGGATTGTAGCTGATTTCACCTTGCAGTAGCTGAGTGACGGTGTTTGTTCCGGTTCTCCTGTAATGTACTCCTTCTATTCCATAATTGATCATATCGGAAAGTGTTTTATCGGTATTGACCAATTCCAGAAGCACAAGTGCCCGTTCAGGATTTTCCGATTTGTAGGAAATTGCCTGCATTGCACCTCTTATTCCGCCGGTAGTGAGTGCGGAATTGCCAAGTTGGACGGGAATCATATCCAGCTTATTGTAGTTTATCATTTCTTCATGGGTATTGGCGGTGATTCCGGAATACATGGCAAAAATGTTATTCTTATTGGAATCAAAAAATTGGTTTCCCCGGGATGCGGACTTTGGGATATAACCTGCCTTATACCATTTGTTCATCAAGGAGAACAAATTCTTTGCATCGCCTGTCTCAAATTCATTTATTACTTTGGTAGTTTTTCCGTCTCGCAAGACTGCTCCGGGACAATAAGGCGTGAGCTTGTCATAATTTAAAAGATTTACGATTTCCGGTTGATTCCCGTATTTATCGGAAGGGTAAAATGCTATTAACTTCTTATCCTTTGACTTTACGGTTTTCAGAATAGGTTCAAGATCCTGTAATTTTTTTACTTTGGAGATATCTATCTTGTATTTTTTAACAAGGTCATTGTTCAGGAGAATGCCGTAGCAGTTCACGATGGAGGAGTTATAGACAGGTATGGCATATATGCGGCCATTGACTTCGGCGCCCTTTAAAATATTTTTGCCAAGCAGTGCTTTGGTTTTGGGAGCATAGGTGTCCAGCATATCGGTGATATCTTTATAAAACGAATCTGATGCAAGTTTTCTGTAGTCGCCGGTCCAATTTGAGGTGAAATTGATATCAAAAGGCATACCGGCCGCAATGACGGTTCTCAATTTCGTATCATACTCATTCCAGGGACAGGTAACCAGATCAAGATTCACATTGATTTTCCCCTCAAGATATTCGTTGATTGCCTTTTCAACCTGGGCCATATCCTTTTGATCGCCGCCGCCGGAAGGAAAAAACCAATTCAGCCTGACCTGTTCCAATTTCGGAGCATCCTTAAGTGCATCAGGTTCTGCGCTGACAGTTTGAAGATTGCCGAAATTAAAAGTCATAATAAACAGCAAACAAAGAATAATAACCGGTTTGCCATGAGAATTTTTCATTGATACTTTCATTTTATACCTCCGTTTTATATCCAGATAATAGAAATTATAACACATCCGATCTGCTGTTCCAATGACGAAATACAACCGGAGCCAATATATTGTGACACTAGCCAACACCTTAATTCTGTAGTAAAGTATAAATATTGATAAAATAAAGCAAAAATTCAGTCAGGGAGGAAGTATGGTAAAATTATCCCTTAAGGAAATACAGGAACAGATTCAGGAAAAATCGGTGGATGAGGCAATTGATTATCTTTTATCCTTTGGAAATCAAGGCTCGGGAGTGGCAAAGCTCCTGGAGAGATATTACAGGCTGAAGGAAAAGCAGAGAGCCGAAGCAGAGAGGCTTGAAAAGCTGCTGTCCTTTGAAAGACAGGCCCGGGAAGAAGGGTTCAGATACATAGCGGGTGTGGATGAAGCCGGCAGGGGGCCGCTGGCAGGTCCGGTTGTTGCGGCAGCGGTGATTTTTCCGGAAGGTGTGACCATAGAAGGTGTAAATGACTCAAAGAAATTGAGTGAGGCACAAAGAGAAGCCTTGTTTGAAATAATCAAGGAAAAGGCACTTGCTTATGGCATTCAGGCCATTGATGAAAAGTGCATAGACAACATAAATATATTGAATGCTACAAAAAGCGCCATGACAGGAGCCCTTGAACAGCTAAAGCCGCAGGCTGACTGCATTCTGCTCGACGCAGTGAGGCTTGAAAACATTAAGACAAAACAAGTCCCCATAATCAAAGGTGACAGCCTGAGCTTTTCAATAGCCGCCGCATCAATTCTGGCAAAGGTGACCAGGGACAGGCTTTTAAAGGAATATGACAACATATATCCGGAATATGGATTTGCAGTACATAAAGGTTATGCAACACCCCAGCATATTTCAGCTATTAAAAAATTCGGACTTTGTCCGATACATAGATTAAGCTTTGTAAAAAACTTTACCGATTGATATATTGTGGGGTGATATGGTTTGAGAATAGACAGCTTTACTTCTGCCGCAGCAAACACGACCTATAATGGTTCTGATATAATGGGCAAATTAAAGCCGGGCGATAATGTCAGGGTTCAGATCCTTGAGAATTCAGGAAGCGAGCTGACTTTGAAATTTTCTGACGGCACGGTGGTTTCAGGTGCAGCGGCGGCGCCGGTCGAAGCAGCCGAAGGCGAATTTGTAAATCTGACCTTTAAGGGTTTTGTTGACGGCCGGCCGGCCTTTGATGTTGCTGAAAAAGCAACTCAGCCTCAAACCGATAAGGCTTTTGAAAATATCAGGAATGTACTGACTGCACTTAAACTGCCTCTTACAGAACAGAACCTGCAGATTGCCCAGGCATTGACACAGCAAAATTTACCGATTACCGAAGAGAATATGGCTAAAATGACCGGGCTGCTAAAGGCAAATGCCGGTTTAAAGCCAAATGAAGCAGCATTCCTGACAGCTTCAAAGCTGTCGGAAGATACAAACAACATAGACAAGCTGCAGAGTCTTTTGGCCGGAAGGCTGAAGCTCAGCAATGATATCTCGGAACTTGCAAAATTGGTGGATTCACGGATAAAAGGCAGCACTGATTTGCCGGCAGACGCTTCTGCCTTAAACAGGCTGGTGCAGAAAATAGCGGCTTCACTGGCCGAAAAAGGTGAACTGACTGCAAAAGCCGGGGAAGAAATCAAAAATCAGGCGGTTCAAAATAATGGCACTCCAGCTGCTGCCGGCCAAGATCAGGCCAAAGCGTCAGCCAATCCTGCTGAAAACGGCAGGGTGCCGGATGTTTCGGCAAACACACGGCCGGCTGTCGGGACGGCCGGTCAGGAAGCAGCAGGAGAAGCAGTTGTTAATAATAAGACAAACAGCGGTGAAACGGGACAAACAGCCAAGCCGGCCCAATCGGGCGCGGAAGGGGCCGGTAAAGCGGTCAATGACCAGGTAAGTTCACCGGTTAAGGCAAATACCTCAGAGATTGACACAGCCCCCAAGCCGGGAAATTTACCGGCAGAAACCGGTGATAAAGCAGACATTGCCCGCAACCCCGCCCAAACGGAAAACTCAGGCTTAAACTCAACTGCTGAAAAGCTCCTTAACATGCTAAAGGGGGAAACGCCCTCCGGCAAATCCGAACTGACCTTATTAAACGCATTTAATAAGGAACTGACTGCGCTTATGAACTCGGGAAAGTTGTCGGGTGAAGAGCTGGCGGCAGCAAAGCAGCTTGCCGGGGAGGAAAGAGTATTCGCAGCAGCTGTAAAAACCCTTGAAAGTCTGTTTGTCAGGATTGATGAAACCAGCCAGAATATTGATCCTGTCAGGCTGTATAAAGAAATGGACGCTGCCCTGCAGACTCTCAAAAGTACTTTGCAGCTGCTGCCCCAGGGGATGAGGGAAGCTGCCGGCACAATAGTGAACAATCTGGAAAGCAATGTGAATTTTATTAATCAGCTCAACAATTATAGTTCGTATGTGCAGCTTCCTTTGAGCATATTCAATCAGAATACCACCGGTGAGCTGTATATGCTGAAAAAGGGCTCCAGATCCAAAAAGCTTGACCCCTCCAATATGACTGTGCTTATATCCCTGGATAGCAATAATATCGGAAGGATAGATACTCTCCTAAGTGTTGACAGGAAAAATATAAGCACAAATTTCAGACTTGAAAACAGTGAGGTGTTTCCTGTGCTGAAGGAACACCACAAACAGCTTTACAACTCTCTGCTTGAAAAAGGCTTCAGGCTTGTGGACTTTACCTACAGGCTCATGGATGAACCCATTAATATAGTTAATTTTGAAGCAGAGGCAAAAAAGGAATTTATTAAAAGCTCCAATAACATTGATATTTCTATTTAATTCATACTTAATTATAGGCGGTGGGAATTTGCAGGACAAGGATAAAAACAGGAAAGGCATAAGGCATGCAGCAGCACTGCAGTATTCTCCCGAGACCGATGCCGCCCCGAAAGTGGTTGCCACAGGCAAGGGAATTGTAGCCGAAAAAATGATCGAAAAGGCCAAAGAGGCCGATATACCTGTATATCAGAATACTGAGCTGGCTCAAACTCTTTCGGCTCTTGGAATCGGCGACCAGATACCGCCGGAGGTTTATGACGTTGTTGCCGAAATCCTTATATTCATAGGAAGCGTGGACAAAAGCTACGGTCAGGATTACGAGGATTAGGCTTTTAAAAAGGTGTCTGAGGCAATCGGAACTGGATAAAGTGGCAGGCTGCCATAACATTAAAAGAAGGTGAGTCATATGACCGGCATAAATACCAGGAAGCTGGGTGCTGACGGTGAGGAAAAAGCAGTTCAGTACCTTCTTGAGAAAAAATATGCAATTTTAAAAACCAATTACAGAGTCGGTCGTTTGGGTGAAATAGATATAATTGCAAGAGATGCCGAATATATTTGTTTTATAGAGGTTAAGACCAGACGCACCGGCACCTGTGGTTCTCCCGGAGAGGCGGTAACAGCAGCTAAGCAGAGAAAAATACACCGGATTGCCGCCATCTATCTTTCAAATACAGGAAGTACATGCGCATGTGTACGGTTTGATGTCATTGAAATCATACTCACAAAAGATGTTAATTTCAACTCCGTTATCAAAAGTATAAACCATATAGAGAATGCATTTTAGAATTTTTTTAAAAGGAGACTGATATGCTTATTGTTGATGCCCATTGCGACACCATAACCACCATAATGAAATGCGGGGAGGGACTCCGCAAAAACAACTGCCACATTGATATAAGCAGACTAAAGAATTACGACAGCTATGTCCAGTTCTTTGCGGCGTTTATTTCCCCTGAGCATGCTAAAATGGGAGCGCTGAAGAGAACTCTGAGTATCATCGACAGGCTGTACCAGGAGATAGAAAACAATAAACAGGACATAATGTTATGCTGTAATTACAACGATATGGAAGACGCATTTGCCGGCCGAAAAATTGCAGCCGTTCTCACAATTGAGGGCGGTGAAGCACTGGAGGGAAGTTTGGCTTCTTTAAGGATGCTTTACAAAATGGGTGTAAGGGGTATGACGCTTACCTGGAATTACAGGAACCAGATAGCCGACGGAGTTATTGACGGGATATCGGGAGGGGGACTGACACCTTTTGGGCGTGACGTGATCACGGAGATGAACAGGCTTGGAATGCTGATAGATGTCTCACATATATCGGAGGCAGGTTTCTGGGATGTGATAAACCTGACTGCCGCTCCCATCATTGCATCTCATTCAAATTCAAAAAAATTGTGCAGTCATCCCAGGAACCTCACCGATGAGCAATTGCTTGCCCTGAAGAAAAACGGCGGCGTTACGGGACTGAACCTCTATCCGGTGTTCCTCAATGACGGGGGAAAAGCCTCAATAAAGGATGCGCTTTCTCACATTGAATACATTGTGGCACTTACCGGTGAGGACACTCTTGGTCTGGGTTCCGATTTTGACGGTATTGAATCCACACCTGAAGGGCTGGAAGGCGTACAATGCTATTCCAATCTCCTCAATGAGCTTCTCAAGCTGAACTATAGCGAGGGTTTGGTTAAAAAAATTGCCGGGGAAAACTTTATCAGGGTTATAAAAAGCGTACTTTGACAAATACTATAAAAAGAATGCTGCTTACCAAAGTCAATTACTATGGGCTTTCAGCCGATAGGTAATTGACTTTTTTACTTTCTTCAAAATAACTGCAGCTTAATCAGGCTATACTTGCATAATTATTCTTTTAAATTTTATTTTGTCTGCTGGTAAATAATTTTTTGAATAAAAAGATCAATAAACTTGCAAACAAGAATAATATGTATTAGAATTATTATTGGTTATATTGTTTTTGAGAGGAGAAGATAATGAATAGCTACAGTAAATTATCCAAAAATGAACTTCAAAATGAGATAGAAAAACTTGAAAAAAGATATAATGCATTTAAAGAGCAAAAGCTAAAGCTTGATATGACAAGGGGCAAACCATGCTCGGAACAGCTGGACATGTGTATGGAGATTCTTGATATTCCTTCGAGGGAACTCCGCAAGGCGGCTGACGGCACCGATACCTTCAATTATGGTGTTCTAGACGGTCTGCCGGAAGCAAAGGAACTTTTTGCAGAAATGCTTGACGTAGATAAAAGTGAAGTCATCATTGGTGGAAACTCAAGTCTGAACCTGATGTATGATGCGGTTGCAAGAGCCATGTCGCTTGGTATTCTCGGCAGTACTCCCTGGTCAAAGCTGGACAGGGTCAAATTTTTATGTCCAAGCCCCGGATATGACCGCCATTTTGCAATCTGCGAGCTGCTCGGAATTGAAATGATCACCATTGATATGAGGCAGGACGGTCCTGACATGGATACGGTGGAAAAACTTGTTTCAGAAGATGACAGTATCAAGGGCATGTGGTGTGTTCCAAAGTACAGCAATCCGGATGGAATCACCTATTCCGACAGGGTGGTCGACAGAATTGCGGCTCTAAGACCGAAAGCAAAGGATTTCAGAGTATTCTGGGATAACGCCTATTGCGTACATCATTTGTCCGACAAGCCTGATGAATTGAAAAACATACTGACTGCCTGCAAGGCCTCCGGAAATGATAACATGGTGTACGTTTTCAGCTCCACCTCAAAAATCAGTTTCCCGGGAGCCGGAATAGCAGCTATGGCAGCAAGTGTTGAGAATCTCAACGGCATCAGGAAAAGCATGACCATCCAGACCATAGGCCATGATAAAATAAACCAGCTGAGACATGTCAGATATTTTAAAAATCTTGACGGCATCAACCTGCATATGAAAAAACATGCAAGTATTTTGAAGCCTAAATTCGATATAGTTAATGAGATCCTTGAAAAAGAACTGGGAGGAAAGGAAATAGCCTCCTGGAACAAACCCAACGGTGGATATTTCATCAGCCTCAACACTCTCAACAACTGCGCCAAAGAGGTTGAAAAGCTTTCACTTGAAGCAGGAGTGGTACTTACAAAGGCCGGAGCGACCTATCCCTACGGAAAAGATCCTAAGGACAGAAATATAAGGATAGCTCCCACGCTGCCGCCTGTAGAAGAGCTTAAGAAGGCCATAGAGATATTCTGTATCAGTATACGGCTGGTTTCTGCAAAGAAATTTTTAGAAATGGCTTGAACGAATAAGGGATTAAGCATATAATTTTACATGAGTTTAGAAAGTATTCCGTATACGTTCTAATATTCATAAATGTCTAAAGCGGGATTTGTATCCCGCACTTTTTTTGGAAAGAAATAATCCGAACATTTTTAATATTTTTGATGCAAATATTCGGTTTTTGTTGTATAATATATCCGGTACGAAGGGAGATTAGAATGATGAAAAATGTTTATGAAAGTCCTTTTAATGCAAGATATGCAAGCAGCGAAATGCAGCAGATATTTTCACCAGATATGAAGTTCAGGACCTGGAGAAAGCTCTGGATAGCACTGGCTGAGGCTGAAAAGGAGCTGGGCCTGAATATTACCGATGCCCAGCTGGAACAGATGAAAAAAATGAAGGATGACATCAATTATGAAACCGCCGAACAATATGAAAAACAATTCAGGCACGATGTCATGTCCCATGTGCATGCCTACGGTGAGCAGTGTCCCGATGCCAGGGCCATCATTCATCTTGGAGCGACCTCCTGCTATGTCGGGGACAATACCGATATTATAGTCATGACCGAGGCATTGAAGCTTGTTAAAAGTAAAATGCTCATTCTTATAAAGAAACTTTCGGATTTTGCCCTGGAATACAAGGATATGCCCACGCTGGGTTTTACCCATTACCAGCCGGCCCAGCTTGTAACGGTGGGAAAAAGAGCCACACTCTGGATCCAGGAGCTCCTGATGGATATGGAAGACCTGGAGCATGCAATTGAAAATATGAAGCTGCTGGGTTCAAAGGGAACAACCGGAACTCAGGCAAGCTTTTTGAACCTGTTTGACGGTGACCATGAAAAAGTTAAAAAGCTTGAACGGCTCATCGCCGACAAAATAGGTTTTAAAGCAGTTTTTGCCGTGTCTGGCCAAACCTATCCCAGAAAGCTGGACAGCAGGGTTTTAAATGTTCTCAGCGGGATAGCACAGAGCGCATATAAATTCAGCAACGATATGAGACTTCTCCAGAGCATGAAGGAAATGGAGGAACCTTTTGAGGAAAAGCAGATAGGTTCATCTGCAATGGCTTATAAAAGGAACCCCATGAGATGTGAGAGAATTTCCTCCCTGGCAAGATATGTTATCGTGGATGCATTGAATCCTGCAATAACCGCTTCCACACAATGGTTTGAAAGAACCCTGGATGACTCCGCAAACAAGAGAATTTCAGTGCCCGAAGCCTTCCTTGCCATTGATGCCATCCTTAACATATATATAAATGTGGCAGGCGGCCTGGTAGTTTACCCTAAGGTCATACTGAAACATGTTATGGATGAGCTGCCCTTCATGGCCACCGAAAACATAATGATGGAGGCTGTAAAACACGGGGGAGACAGGCAGGAGCTCCACGAACAGATCAGAATGCACTCAATGGAGGCCGGCAAGCGTGTTAAAGTGGATGGCGAGTCCAATGACCTTATTGAGAGAATTGCTGCTGATCCGCTGTTCGGAATGTCTCTGGAAGCACTTAAAGCCGTACTCGAGCCAAAGAACTACATCGGCAGAAGCCCCGAGCAGGTTGTGGAATTCATTGAGGATGAAGTCAGGCCGGTGCTTGCCGGCAGTGAACTGGCCGACATAAAGGTTGAATTGAAGGTATAGATTCGGAGACCTATTGATGTTGGATTCAAGTTTGATATAATAAAAGATAGGATGTCAATACATCATCCCATCTTTTATTTTTTTGTTAGGATTTAATTACACAAGAGAAAAGTATACAGGGTTTAACTTTGATTAAACCGGAATGGAGAGTTACATATGATAAACAAGTTCAGCAGCATCCCACTGTATCTGCAGCTTAAGGACATGATAATAAAAAAGATCGAAAGCAATGAATATGCCCCCAGCACCCAGATTCCCTCCGAGCAGGACCTCTGCCAGCTGTATGATATCAGCAGGCCTACGGTGAGACAGGCCATAACCGAGCTGACAAACAGCGGTTATCTATACAAGGAAAAGGGAAAAGGAACTTTTGTTTATGGACGCAAGAATGTTATAGATATCAAAAACTATACCGGATTCACAGATTCCATTCTTGACTGCCAGGCTCCCGCCGGGAAAAATATAATAGACATATCCGTAGTAGAGAGTTCGTCAATTGACATACTTAACCGCATTTTTAACTATAACAGCAGTATGCCGGTAACCGTAATCACTTATTTATCATTTATAAATAATCAGGCCAATGAAGTTTATTTGCTGAATAAGTCCTATATTCCCGTAAATCTGTTTCCGGATATTGTCAACCAGCTTAAAGACGGGAAATCCTCAATTGACATTCTGAGAGGAAAATATCCTCTTATTCCTGAAAAAAGCAAGAGTATTCTGGAAATAGTATTTGCCGATAACAACGATTCGCCTTTGCTGAGGGTCCAACCCGGCCAGCCCCTCATAAAGCTTCAGAATACCCTGTTTTCAAAGAGCGGACAGGCAGTGGAGTATATAATTTCCAAGTACAGGGCCGATAATTGCAGATTGATGTTTGAAAACAGCAAACAGTAAGAAAGGACAGAATGCAGTGGAAATGTCAATAATTAAACTGTATTTAAGAAAATATTAATTAAAATGTATTTGAATCCAGTGTACCAATAGTGTTAAAATTAGATGCTGTTGATTTGGAAAAAATGTTTTTATTGCATAAAGTTAATTTCAACTTCGTACTGAGCATAACAGGAGGAAAGGTGAGCAGGTATCATATGAAAAACGGAAGAAAATATAAAAAAAGAAGAGCACTGGTTGTTGCTGCAACGGTTTTATCTATAGTTGCAGTTGTTATGGCAGTATATTTGTTTTTAAACAGGGATAATGTAACAGGAGCATCAAAAGCCGGAGATTCAACCCATACCGGCAGCAGTCAGACTGCTGTGACACAAACCGGGCCGGGCACTGCTGCAAACTCTGCCGCAACAAATTCCGGTTCTGCAGGTTCGACCGGGCAGCCATCGGATAGTACGGCCAATGGATCGAATTCCGACCTTAATGGTGTTACTACCCAGGCACACGGGTATTTGCCAAAAATCGGCACGGCGGCAAAAAGCGGCAGGATGGACGAACTGAAAAAAATTATTACCGACTATACCTCCAAGCTTTCAGGCAGGTACGGCGTAACCTATATTGATCTGGCTACGGGTGAAATGGTTAATGTCAGCGACCAGGTTGAGTATATTGCGGCAAGTACCTCCAAGCTCCCAATTAATATGGTTCTTTTCAAGGACATTGAGGCAGGCAAGGTATCCCTTGAGGACAAGCTCGTGTATAAGGAGGAGGATCTGGAGTACGGTACCGGAATCATACAAAATTCACCATATGGGACCGAATACACTGTCCGTGAGACTTCAAAGCTCGCTATCCGCAAGAGTGATAACTGCGGTGTCAACATGATTATCCGTCAGGTAGGCATAGAAAATGTCCGCAAGTATCTGACCGACCTTGGAGGAAAGGTTTATTACGGCAAGACCCACCGTTCCTGTCCCTATGACATGGCTCTTGTAGCCAGGGATCTGTACAGTCATTACCTGGACAATGAAGCTGTTTATGGGGAGCTGATAAACAATCTTGAAAACACCGACTGGAATGACAGAATCAGCGCAAAGCTGACAGGTGTGAAAGTTGCACATAAAATCGGAAATCAGACCAAAACAGCCAATGATGTGGGTATAGTATTCGGAAAGCACCCGTATGTTCTTTCTGTAATGACCGAAGATGTGGATTTCGGAACAGCCTGCAACAATATAGCCGCACTTTCCAAAAAGATATTTGACTTTGAAGAGGCATATGCAGCAGAGACACCTGTACAGGCAAAATAATAAATTAACTTTAAATAAAATATTGGAAACCGGTTATCCTATTTTTATGGATAAATTATTTGCAGCTCATTTATAAATTTGTTTTATTTATGGGCTGTTTTTATTCATGTTCAGACATATTATAAAAAGAAGGGTATAATTAATTGAATATCGGTTGTAATTAAACAAGGGAGGAAGCTATTTTTAATGGAGGATTTTATTCTTAACTCTATACACAGCATTATCAACGGAAATCCAGTAGTTACATATATTTTCTTCTTAGTTTCAGGTATACTCCAATTGGTTTTTCCTCCGTATCCATCAGATGTTATTATAGTTTTTGAAGGATATCTGACGACAATTGGGCCCAATTTCCATTTTCTTATGGTTTTATTTGTATCTGTAATGGGAAGTCTTATAGGTTCTATCCTGGTATACTGGTTCGGATATAAAAAGGGTGATGAAGTACTCAAATACAAGCTTGTATTGAAATATATCGATGAAAAACATATCAAACGGTCTGAAAAAGTATTCCATAAGTATGGCAAGTATGGTTTGATTCTGAGCAAATTCATTCCGGGTACCAGTTCAATCATGGTTTTGTTTTCAGGAGTATTTAAGGTAAAGAAAAGAATATATTTTACTTATATTTTGTTTTCAATTGTTTTGCAGCAGGTCATTTATCTTTTGATCGGACGTGTAATAGGTAAAAACATCCAGCAGGTCAAACGTTTCCTGTCTGTGTTCAATATGGCTTCGGTGGCCATTATTGCCGTTATAGCAATAATAGGCTATATTATCTACAAATCCCGTAAATCCAGGAAAAAGCAGTCCGATTCGTCGGAGTTATAAACATTTGTATATGGAAAATATTTACTTAAATTTGTGTTTACAAGTCCAATTATGAGGTATCATTATAGTATTACTGTTAATATACGGATTTACACTATTTTGGCAAAAGGAGAAATGGAAATGTTTTGCTGATTAAGGGGGGATTTGTATGGCAATAAAGGTTTATTCCACACCGACCTGTAAATGGTGCAATGTACTTAAGGAACACCTGGATTCCAACAACATAAAGTACGTGGACGTTGACGTTTCAAAGGACACCAAAGGGGCTTTGGAAATGATAAAAAAGTCAGGTCAGCGGGCTGTCCCGGTAATTGACATCGATGGTAACATAATTGTAGGTTATGATAAGGAATATATAGACAAGCTTCTTGACGCTTCTTAAAACATCTTGAGAATTAAAAGCATAAATAAAAGCAGTATCCAATGAGCCGGCTCAAGGACACTGCTTTTATTTTATACCTGGAAACTGATTGGGATCAATACAATACCTACTTTAGAGGTTTTGTAAACATTTGAGTCCAATACTTGACGCCGGTGCTTGTTTTAGCAAGACCGACACCGATATTTGTGTAGGTGGAGCTCAGAATATTTGCTCTATGTCCCGGTGAATTCATCCAGCCGTTCATAACCTCAGCAGGTGTTTTCTGTCCATAGGCGATATTTTCGCCTGCTGTTGAGAACCTGATACCGAAGGATTCCATCATTTTAAAAGGAGATCCGTAGGTTGGTGAGGTATGGGAGAAATAGTGCTTGTTAACCATGTCCTGACTCTTTAATCTGGCTACCTTTGATATCTGCGCATTTAAAGTTAGAGTCTGCAGGCCTCTTTTGGATCTTTCCACATTAACAAGCCTTGCAACTTCCTTTTCATAATCGGAGATACTGCCTTGGTCAGGTATTGTCAGCTTTTGTCCCGGCTTAACGGCATTGGAATTTTTAAGCTGTGGATTACAGGATTTTAACCTGCTTATGGTGGTATCGTGCTTGGCAGCTATTCCGGACAAGGTGTCACCGCGCTTGCAAGTATAGGTTTGAGCAAAAACTCCTACTGTCAGCAAGCTGAAAACCAATGTTGCTATAATCAATATTTTTTTCAAAATTATATCACCTCAATGACTATTATTTGTGTTTGTTGCAATAATATGACCAACAAATTTTTAAAAAAATTGAAATATTATGCATTAAAAGCATTTGTTAAGAAGTTCTTTACAATTAATTAACATTATTTTAATTGACAAAATCACACTTAACATATTACAATCTTGATACAGTGGCCAAACAGCTTATTTTTAAACACTTCTATAAGTATCTTTTTTGATTTACTGCTTTTATTTTAATAGTATTTTAATAGATGGATACATTTTGGATATACTTATAAAACACGGAGGAAGAATGGACATAATCTACACGCTGCTTGACTTCATAATTAATTTGGATAAACATCTGACAGAATTGATAAACAATTTTGGAGGGTTCACATATGTAATTTTATTTTTGATTATTTTTTGCGAGACAGGCCTGTTTATGGCTCCCTTTCTGCCGGGTGATTCTCTGATTTTCGTAGTTGGTGCCCTATCGGCATCAGGGACCATGAATATATGGTTGATAACCGGTGTTCTGATTGCGGCGGCTGTCATAGGTGACACGGTGAATTACCACATTGGCAAGTTCCTGGGGCCCAGGATTTTTAAAAAGCAAAATGTCAGATTCTTAAATAGAAAACATTTGGATAAAGCTCATGAATTCTACCGTAAGCATGGAGGGAAAACCGTTATTATGGCAAGGTTTATCCCTGTTATACGGACTTTTGCACCCTTTGTTGCGGGAATGGGCAGTATGTCCTACGGCAGATTCATACTTTACAATATAGCAGGCGGAGTAGCATGGGTATCCATCTGCGTGGCTTCAGGCTACTTTTTTGGGAACATTCCGGTAGTGAGTGAGAATTTCACATTGGTTATACTTGCTATAATAGGTATTTCCCTATTGCCGGTTGTTATTACGTGGCTGGCAAACAGAAGAAACAAATCCTAAAATATAACTGGCTGAACTAATTGTATTAAAGCAGCAAACAGAGGGAGTAACGGTCTGTAACAACGACAGAGGATTAACCGTCATTACGGCAATTTGCCCGGTATATCCACAATTCGTGAGACTCTGAGACAAAACCATCAGGTTTTGTCTCAGAGTCTTTTTATATAAATAAAAAAACTGGAGGTACATGTATGTCAACAAAAAAAGCCCTGATTTGGGTGGCGTTCTGGATCGGTTTGGCACTGGTATTTAATACGGGAGTTTATTTCTTCATGGGACAGGAAAAGGCTCTGGAGTTCATGGGAGGCTTTGTAATTGAGAAAAGCCTGAGCATTGATAACCTATTCCTTTTTATTATGGTTTTCAGCAGTTTCGGAATAAAACCGGAATATCAAAGGCGGGTACTGAATTACGGAATTGCCGGAGCTCTCGTTTTAAGGCTGATATTTGTGCTGTTGGGAGTAACAATTATTAATAAGTTCCATTGGATGCTCTACATATTCGGAGCCATCCTTATTTTCAGCGGTATCAAAATGATGTTCGGACATGAGGATAACAATGTCAAGGACAGCAGGATACTAAAGGTTATTGGCAGGCTTATTCCGGTCAGTGACAGTCTGGAGGGCGACAGATTTTTTGTGAGAAAAAACAAAGTATTATACGCTACACCTCTGCTGGCAGTTCTTATTGTCATTGAGTTCACAGACATAATATTTGCAGTGGACTCCATACCGGCTATTTTTTCAATAACACTTGATCCGTTTATAGTTTATACATCAAATATATTTGCAATCTTGGGGCTTAGAAGCATGTACTTCGTACTGGGAAATCTTCATGAAAAATTCAAATATGTGAAGTATGGTGTAGCCCTGATTCTCACGTTTACCGGTCTTAAGCTGGCACTGTTAATGTTCAGTGTACACATACCCGTTGGACTTTCCCTGGCTGTGATTATTTCTATTTTAACCGTTAGCATTGTGGCATCGGTGATGATTAGCCGAAAAACGGGAAAGGCATAGAGTTAATAAAACCTCTGCTATGTAATTTAGTATAAAAGTTTGTAACAAATATTTATAAGTTGACATAAAATATACAGAGGTGATATTAACCCGGCGTTTTTCAGGGAGAACCTCAGTCAGTAAGGATTAAAAATCCTTGGAATAAAGTCAACTTAAATCTTTGGCCAGATCTATTCAAAGTTTGCGGATCTGGTTTTTTGTTACAATTTATGTTAACTATTCATATAATATTATGGCACTATTTTGGGCAAGGAGCGATATGTATGAGAAGACATGGCAGAAAAAGGCCGCATACGCAAGTCAATAATTCAACATTTAAAGATAAAAACAAGGCTCCTGATATGCATGCTAACAATGATAAGATACTTAAGGAGCTTATTCTGCAATATTATGAGGAAGAAACGAGAAAACATAAGAAGAAATGTAAAAATCAAAAATTAACCTTATGGGAGGGGCTCATTTTATTATTGCTGTTAAAGGAAAAGGGCATCCTGGATGAATTGCTTGAAACCGATGAATTTGATGGATTTCATGAAAATGAATATGAAGAATTTAACATAAACTCAAAACATAAATCAAATAAAGAGAAGGAATATAATGTAAAAGAGAAATCCTATAAGGATATAAAAGAGAAATCCCTTAAAGATGAGAAAGAAAAATCCTTTGATGCTGTAAAAGAACATTATGATGGCTTCGAGGATAGTGAGATCCTTGGTGTAAAACACAGCAGTAAGAAGGAGCATTTTGATTTCGATTATTTTGCAGAAGACTGAGCTTGATATAATTTAAACTTCTTTAGAATTTACCTTAAATTAAGGAGGCTTTAATGAATTATTAATATTAAGGTATTATTCTATAATTGTAAAGAAAAAACAGCTGGATCAAGAAAGGAATTATATATGTATCTAATTGATTACCACACGCATTCGGATAATTCAAGTGATGGAAAGAACAAAATATATGATATGTGCGTAAAAGCTATTGATTCAGGTTTAAAAGAAATTGCCGTAACTGACCATTTCGAGCCTTCTTTAGGAAATGAAAAATATCCATTTTATGATGCCGACAGGTATTTTGAGGAGATTTCAAGTGCTGAGTCGGTTTTTGCGAAAGATATTAAACTAAAAAGAGGAGTTGAACTTGGACAACCGCACATATATCCGGAATATTCCGAAAAATTGCTTGAAGCACACAAGTATGACTATGTTCTGGCTTCAGCCCATAAAATGAGCGATAACCTGGATTTTGGGGAAATAACGTACAATGAACATAATACACCATACTATTGCATCAGATATCTTGAAGAACTAAAGGCATTGGTCAGCTGGAATAAATTTGACTGCGTAGGCCACCTGGATCTTATCAAAAGGTATACCTCCATTTATAAAATCAAGGCCAATTTAATTGATTACAGAGACAGACTTGAAGAAATTCTGAGAAAAATCATTCAGAACGGTAAAGGAATTGAAGTGAATACATCAGGCTTGAGACAGTTTGCAAAAGCCTGTTTGCCCGACCTTGACATAGTGAGCCTGTACAGGCAGCTGGGGGGAGAGATAATTACGGTAGGCTCTGATGCGCATACTGCAGAGGATGTGGGAAAAGGTATCAGGGAAGGAATCGAAATGATTGAGCAGGCAGGATTTGATTATATAACCGTTTATGTAAACAGGCAGCCCTCTATGATAAAAATATCCCGGAAAGCTTCTATTGGTGGTTACAACAAGCAATACGCCTGATGTATTTTCACAGAGCAGGCGGTTTACCATGTAATTAAAAAAATATGGACAGGGGCGGTAACTAATGAAGAAATTGAAGAAGACTTTTGTTCTGGATACTAACGTTTTATTGCATACTCCGTATGCACTATATTCATTTGCCGATAATAACATTGTTATACCCGAGGTGGTACTGGAGGAACTGGACAAATTTAAAAAGGACAATACCGAGCTTGGAGCAAATGCAAGGCATGTAGCAAGGCTTATTGACGGACTCAGGGAAAAAGGAAATCTGAACAAGGGTGTCAAGCTCGATAACGGAGGTCTCCTGCGTATAGAGATGAATTTTCACGAGGTAAAGCTTCCCGAGAGCTGGATAGGCAGTGTGAACGATAACAGGATACTGAAAGTATGCAAGGGCTTAAAGGAAAATGGAGAAAAAGTATTTCTGATTACAAAAGATTTTTTTGCCAGAATCAAAGCCGATGTTCTGGGAATTGCCGCACAGGATTTTTTTGCAGAACAGGTGCCTGTGTACGATGAGCAGTACAGAGGGCGTGTGGAAGCTTATACTACCGAGAAGAAACTGAATGATTTTTACAAGAACTCAAAGCTTTTAGCAGAGGATCTGTTTTATTTCCCTAATAATTCGGACAAAAAGGAAAAAGTCGAACTTTTTGCAAACCAGTTCCTGATAATCCACTCTGTCAAAAATGAAAAACATACTGCTCTGGCACGGTTTGACGGCAAGGAGGTCGTTCCTCTCAACTTCATGCATGAGCACCCCTTTGGTGTATCTCCCAGAAATGCGGGACAAAAATTTATACAGGAAGCTTTGATGCTGGATGCCGAAAAAGCACCACTTGTCATAATAAAGGGCTCGGCCGGCACTGCAAAAACGTTTTATTCACTTGCTGTAGGCCTTCATAAAATGGTTGCCGAGAACAACAAGTCCTACCGGAAGATACTGGTATGCCGGCCCAATGTGAAATTCGATGAGGATATAGGCTTTTTGCCAGGCACCGAGCAGGAAAAGATAGCTCCCTTTCTCCGGCCTGTAATAGACAATCTGGAGGTGTTGATTGACAATGACGAAAACGAACGGTATAAAAGTGAAAAGGAATTGAAGGATAAAATAGATGAACTTTTTGACCGGAAGATAATCAATACCGAGGCTATTGCCTTTATAAGAGGCAGGTCTATCGTAAAACAGTGGATAATCATCGATGAAGCACAAAATCTGACTCCGAAGCAAGTAAAAGGGATTATTACACGTGCCGGAAGGGGCACAAAAATCATATTGATAGGTGACCCCGAGCAGATAGACCATCCTTTTCTCGATATAAGGACAAACGGACTGAGTTATGCAGCTGAAAAAATGAAGGGAAGTCCCCTGTGTTACCAGATTACTCTTACCGATGAAGAATGTGAACGCTCGGAGCTTGCCTATGAAGCGGCAAAGAGAATGTAAAATCTGAATATTGTATTGACAAGCCATCAATTAATATATTATCATTGAACATGTTAAAAGGGAGTAGTTTTTAATACAAAGTCAACATACTGGCGTAAATGCCTGGCTTTGTAACCGATTGGGTAACGAGACTTTTGACATAACCTTTTCTAGAGGGGTTATGTTAAAAGTCTTTTTTAATATATTTTTTTATTATGTAGAAACCGAGAGGGTGTAAAAATGTATTCTAATTTAATTGCATTCCTGTTTTCAACCGGGACAGTTGTCCTGGCTGAAATGGGGGATAAGACGCAACTGCTGGCAATGGCGTTTGCCACCAGGTACAAAGCGGCAAAAGTATTGGCAGGCGTATTTATAGCTACCGTTTTAAACCATGCGTTAGCTGTTGCAGTAGGTAATTTTATAACCCGTTTTGAAGCGGCTCAAATCTGGATACAGGCAATTGCTTCATTATCCTTCATATTTTTTGGATTGTGGACAATCAGAGGTGACAGACTGGAGGGCGAGGAGAACAGGACAACAAAATTTGGAGCGGTAGTGACGGTTGCAATAGCATTTTTTATTGCCGAAATGGGTGATAAAACCCAGCTGGCCACTATTGCCCTTGCAGCAAAGTTCCCTGCCAGCCCCATTGGGATTTTGACAGGAACCACCACCGGAATGTTAATTGCGGATGGGATCGGCATTATAGTCGGGGTGGTCATGTGCAGGAAAATACCTGAGAGAACTATTAAACTTATATCGGCCGGAGTATTTATTTTCTTTGGTTTGATAGGCAGTTACCAGGTGGCCGGTGATATGCTTCAGCTTCCGCTTTGGGCCATTATTGTCTGTATGATTTCAATTATCATTGTTACAGGTATAGCTGCATATTTATTAATAAAGAACAATAAAGTTGTTGAAGAACAAAACAGGATTGTGGGCCAATACTGCAAGGTAAAACTTCAAAAGCCGGATGCAGCAAAAAAATAGCTCTTAAAAAAATTGCCGGACATAT
>NZ_AORV01000042.1 GCF_000350485.1 Ruminiclostridium cellobioparum subsp. termitidis CT1112 | reverse complement strand
GTTCGGCTTTTTCTTTATAATCTTGCATCAGTGGTTGTTTAAATGTGTGTAATAAAATGCATTTCTATACTGCGTTGGAGTCAGATGTTCATGTTTTTTGAATAACTTCATAAAATATTTCTCGTCATCAAATCCCAGGTGATAGGAGATTTCCTTAATGCTGTAATTGGTATTTACCAGCATTTCTTTGGCTTTTGACAACTTTCTGTCATTAATATATCTCAATAGGCTCATTCCGGTCTTTTGTTTGAATATCCGGTTAAAGTAGTCCACATTATAATTATATTTATCTGCAATATCGGATATATGAATTGATTTTTTTATATTTATACGTATCCATTCCAAAACCGAATTAAAAACACTGCTGTTAATGTCATTGCCCATATTTGATTTATAGTAGTTTAAAATAGTCAGCTCTGTAATTTCAAGGGCCAATGAGGTCAGAAACAAATTGGTTTGATATTTTGTATGGCGGTTAAAGCTTTGGGAGTGAATCAATTGTCTGAATAAAATATGAATTATTTCGATTGATTCAAATGCTTGGAATAATGGCAACAGTACAACTTGCTGATCAAAATTGTTAAATCTCATCAGTGAAAACTCATTTGAAAGATCTTTTTCATCCAATATCTCATAGGGAGTTTGGGAGTAGAAATGACACCAATAATAAGAGACAACTTCTTCTGAAACCTTATAGCCCTCATGTACGGTTTGCGGCATAAGGAGCAGCGTACTGCCCGGAGAAATTTCAAAACACTCTTGAGCCTGCTGAATATATGCCGTTCCCTCAATTCCATATATTATGACAAAGCTGTCAATATTGCGTTTAGCATGACACCATTCTCCTTTAGATATGAATCTGCCACTTGAAATATAGGAGAGAGGAGTACTTATGTCAAACTTTACAAATTTCACAAAGTTCACCACCTATAATTAATTTCAAAACTAAGCATATGTAAACATAAATTTAGTATATCATAAACCATTATTTACTTCCATAAGTAAAAAAGTGTATCTTTCCCTGAAATTAAAATTATATGGTTATACCAATGTTATCTTATAACTTAAAATCCTGCTGACATCAATGTTCTCATATAAAAGTAGGTTTTAGCCACCTATTCTAACTTTTTTACTACTGATAAAAAGAATTTCATGATGATATAATAATTTTGAAATTTAGACATGTCTTACACAAATCTCGCTATTCAAGGAGGGTATTTCCAATGCCAGAATATCTTGGCGCAAAGCAGATGGAATTGACACCCAGCGTTTTTACAGAAAGATTTGATATCAATAAAGCCTATCTTATGAGCCTGAAAAATGAAAAACTCTTACAAAACTATTATATGCAGGCAGGTATTTTTGGCAGAATCATTGAGACGGATAAAAATACCATACCCGATATCCATTGGGGCTGGGAGTCCCCGTGCTGTCAGTTGAGGGGACACTTCCTGGGACACTGGCTTTCGGCAGCTGCCAGGGTATATAAACAGACCGGTGATGAAGAAGTCCGGGGAAAAGCTGTTAATATAGTAAAACAGCTTGCCGTATGCCAGCAGGAAAATGGCGGGATATGGGCCGGTTCCATTCCTGAACAATATATGGAATGGGTTGTCAGAAAAAAGAAGGTCTGGGCACCTCAATATACGGTCCACAAAACATTAATGGGTTTAGTGGATATGTACAGGTATGCAGGCGACGAGACTTCATTGAAAATTGCGGACACCTGGGCCGACTGGTTTTTGGATTGGAGCGGTAATTTTACCAGGGAACAAATGGATGACATTCTTGATGTTGAAACCGGTGCAATGCTTGAGGTATGGGCAGACCTGTATGGAATAACAAAAAATGATAAATATCTGGAATTGATCAAACGCTATGACAGACCAAGGCTTTTTGAAAATTTATTGAACGGGATAGAGACCGTAAGCGGAAAACATGCCAATACAACTATTGTTGAAATACACGGTGCAGCACGGATTTATGAAGTGACCGGAATCGAAAGATACAGAAAAATCGTAGAAGCATACTGGAAACAAACGGTGGAGGATCTGGGATACTTCTGCACGGGAGGACAGACAACCGCTGAAGTATGGACCCAGCCCGGGGTACAGAGCACTATGCTCAGCGAGACAAATCAGGAGCACTGTGTCGTATACAATATGATAAGGCTTGCGGATTTTCTTTACAGATGGACGAAGGAAGTCAAATATCTGGATTATATCGAGAGAAATATATATAATGGGTTATTTGCACAGCAAAATATTGAGACCGGCATGGTAATATACTATCTGCCGCTTCACTGCGGTGCAAAAAAGAAATGGGGTTCACCCACTCATGATTTTTGGTGCTGTCACGGAACTCTTTTGCAGGCACATACTCTCTATACAGATTTAAGTATATATAAAAACGGAGAAGAACTTGTCTTTGCACAGTATATTCCTTCAAAGCTGGTATATGACAAAAATGGAACCAGTGTTGAAATAGAGCAGAATTATTTAAAAGGGAAAGAAACGTGGAAGCTGCCTGACAACAGCAATATACACATCAGCATAAAGACCGGGCAGTCTGTAAAATTGCCGCTGACATTCAGAATACCATGGTGGGCCGGTGATAACTTCAGTGTGAAAGTGGACGGACACAGGTTGAAGGATTTAGAGGTCAAAAACGGTTTTATAACAATTGAACAAACATGGCATGACAACATAGTCCAGCTTGAATTTATAAAAAAGATATGGGTCTGCCCTGCTGATGATAACCCGAACCTTGTGGCATTCATGTACGGACCGGTTGTTCTTGCAGGCCTTACAGCCGAGGCAAGAACATTGTACAAAAAAGGCCTGTCTACTGAAGATCTTCTGATTGGGTGCAATAAGAATGCGTGGGAGGATGTTTCATTTTACACCGTAAATCAGGACGTAAATGTGAAATTTATACCTCTTTATAATGTTAAGGATGAGATATATACCACATACTTTTCGATAGAATAATAAAAAAATATAACAGAAGCATTTATTTTGGTTTTCTTTGCCGCTTTAAACAGCGGCAATTAAGGCAGGATTAAATAATAAAGCCGGTCTTAAAATGGGGAAGTTATTATTTAATCAGGCCTAAATAAAAATTAAAGGGGGATTACCATGAAAAGGTATTTGGCATTATTACTTGCAACTCTGTGTGTGTTTTCTTTTGTTATTGCAGGCTGTGGTTCGGATGACAAAGCAGGTGTATCGGCTGCATCAGGCACAGGGGATGCATCTGCAGGTCAATCGCAAAGTGTGTCGTCCGATGCCGGAACGGCTCAGGAACTTAGCGGTAAAATCAGTTTCATGAGCTGGGGCGAGGAAGACGAAAGATTGCTTTATGAGAAAGTACTGGAGAATTTCCAGGCTAAGAATCCAAAAGTTAAAGTAAACTATATGTTTACCCCAAATGACTATTATACCAAGCTTTCCACCATGGTAGCCGGAAATTCGACACCGGATGTATACTGGCTGCTTCAATCCAAAGTACCTGAGTATGTTAAATCAGGAGCTTGTGCCGTACTGGATCCATATATTCAAAAATACCCTGAACTGACGGACGATTTGGTTGACGGACTTTTGAAGTATGGACAGGTTGACGGTAAAACATATACCATTCCCAAGGATTGGGCAGCAATAAATATGTATGTGAACGTTGATCTTTTTAAAAAGGCTAATATTGAGATACCGACCAGTGATTGGACCATGGAGCAATATACGGATCTGGCAAAGAAACTTACTGTAACCGAGAACGGCAAGATTGTTCAGTATGGGGCTGAAGCAGACAACTACTGGGCATTCTGGATGACTTTCGCTTCATCATACGGGGGACAATGGTTCAAGGACGGCAAGTCAAACTTCAGTGATCCGTCGGTCTTAAAAGGTATGAACGTCATGTATGATATCATCAAAAACAAGACGGCACCGTCGCCTTCGGCACTGTCGTCAATCGGACAGGGTTCGGACCAATTATTCCTGACGGGTAAAATTGCCATGTATCCTTCGGGCAGATGGTTTGTCCCAACCTGTAGAAATGATGCTGATTTTGAATGGACGGCAATTGAAATGCCAAAGGGTACGACTCGTATAAATCCTGTTATTTCAGGTACTCTGGCTATGGGTGAAAAGAGTGGGAACAAGGATGCGGCCATTGGCCTTATCAGATATTTTCTGAGTGAGGAAGGTCTTGGAATAACAATGGCCGGAGGATTGTCAATGCCTCCTTATAAGAAAATGCTTGATAATGAAAAGATAGTTACTACTCCTCCTGATGCAGCACCGTTTAAGGCAACGGCTTCATACATAGAAACAGAAACTCAATACAATGCGGCAGCAACGGGCTTATACACAAAATTCCAGGATATTATAACTCCTGAACTGGACAATGCTTTCAACGGGAGTCAGACAATGGAACAGGCAGCTGCCAATATAGACAAAAAAGCAAATACTGAATTGTTTAAGTAGAATAATTTAAATTTTATAGACAATATAAGAAGGAGGTTTTCCTTCTTATATTGTCACCTAAAGAGGTGGCAATATGAAAGCTAGCAAAAAGACGGTTCTGAAACGGAATATTGATGGATATGCGTTTGCAGCACCTGCTCTGATCGGACTATTCGTTTTTACCTTATATCCGCTTGTTTGTTCTATATTTTACAGTTTTACAGATTGGAATATTTTATCCGATGCC
This sequence comes from Ruminiclostridium cellobioparum subsp. termitidis CT1112, assembly GCF_000350485.1. GTDB lineage: Bacteria > Bacillota > Clostridia > Acetivibrionales > DSM-1351 > Ruminiclostridium > Ruminiclostridium termitidis. The sequence continues at coordinate 80,739 of NZ_AORV01000042.1, read as the reverse complement.
AAATTCATAGGCTTTGACAATTATACAAAACTCATCAGCGATGAAGTATTTCTCATAAGCCTGAAAAATACATTAAAATGGGTTGTAATATATGTCCCGCTGTCCTTGATAATATCTTTCGGCCTTGCGTTAATAGCCGAGCTGCCGATAAAAGGTGTCAATGCATTCAGAGCCATCTTTTACCTTCCTGTTGTATGCCCGCTTATTGTAATTGCACTGCTGTTTACCTGGCTTTATAATACCGAATTCGGTTTGATAAATTACGGATTATCCTTATTTGGAATAGGACCAGTGGGCTGGCTTACCAATCCTAATCTGGCCATTTTCAGCATTGCATTAATGAGTGTGTGGAAAATGGCAGGCTATAACATGGTTGTTTTATTAGCGGGACTGCAGGCTGTACCCAGATCGGTTTATGAGGCGTCGGAGCTGGATGGTATCAAGTCATATCAGAAAATCTGGTTTATAAAGCTTCCTTTAATAATGCCTGCCATTTATTTTGTGGTGGTATATGCAATAATAAATGCGTTTCAGGTATTTACCGAAATTTTTACAATGACAAGAGGGGGCCCGGGAAATTCCACCAACACGCTGGTTTATTATTTGTATACAAAAGCATTTACCCATAATGAAATGGGGTATGCAAGCGCAATAGCAATAATCATGGCTATTATTATAATGATTGTAACAGTGCTGCAGAAGTATGTTTTAGGCAGTAAAGTTCAGTATGAAACCTAATTGACTATCTGTAGCGGAGAGGGTGGCTTTTTGTGGATAATGCAGTTAATACAAGGAGTAGAAATAAAAAGAAGGCAGTATTGGTAATAGCATATATTATACTTGTTTTATTTGTTTTATTTGATTTGATTCCTTTGATATGGATGATTTTGTGTTCCTTCAAATCGAGAACCGAGATAATGACATTCCCGCCTGCAATTTTTCCCTCCGAATGGAGGTTTGATAATTATGTCAAGGCATGGAATGCATATGGTCTCAGCTTTACACGTATGTTCATAAATACATTTACAATAGTAATTCCCGGAACATTTTTTACCGTATTGAGTGCAACTCTTGCTGCGTACTCATTTGCACGCATAAAATTCTGGGGCAGGGATTTTTTGTTCGCTTTGTTCCTTTTATCTTTGATGATACCTGACTCGGTTGTCCTGATACCAAGGTTTATATTTTTCAAAAACCTGGGTTTTCAGGATTCGCTCTGGCCTATTATAATTCCGATGTTATTCGGGTACGGACTGCCGGTATTTCTGGGAAGACAGTTTTTTATGACCATACCGCAGGATCTTGAGGATTCGGCTACCATTGACGGCTGCGGAAGGTTAAGAGCGTGGGCCAATATTTTTGTTCCACTGTCAAAGCCTATTATAGCGACAATTACTGTCTTTACGTTCCAGAGCTATTACAATGACTTTTTATACCCGTTGGTATATATAAATTCAACAAGCAAATTTACTATCCAGCTGGGACTGAGTGCCTTCAGAGGAGAACACACTACCAGGTTTGATCTGCTCATGGCGGCTTCTGTGTTCTGTCTCATTCCAATTCTGATAATTTATATGTTTGCCCAGAGATATTTTGTAGAAGGAATTGTAACTACCGGATTAAAGGGATAGACAGTTAAGGGGAGTTTAAAATTTATGTTTTTATGCCGCATATCCAGTGTGATGTGCGGCTTTTCATCGTCCTGAAAAACAAGCATTTGCCTTTTCAATGTCAACAATTATTCTTTCGTTATATTTGCTAATAGAAAAACATTTTGCACTGAGCTATAATTATATCATTGAGAATTAATTGATTGATTCCAAAGAGGAGAAACATAAATGCCGGTAGAAATAGAACGGAAATTTCTGGTTAAAAATGATGATTACAAAATACATGCAAAGCCGGTATTGTTCAAACAGGGTTATTTGTCTGTAGAGAGCGGCAGAACGGTGCGTATAAGGACTTATGACAATAAGGGTTTTATAACTGTAAAAGGGAAGGCACAGTCCTTTACAAGGGATGAATTTGAATATGAAATTCCGGCGGACGAAGCGGATATGATACTTGACAACCTTTGTATAAGGCCGCTGATAGAGAAGATACGTCATTTTGCAGTATATGGGGGAAATGAGTGGGTTATCGACGAATTCCTCGGAGTAAATAAAGGACTTGTTGTAGCCGAGATAGAATTGAAATCTGAGGAACAGTTTTTTGAAAGACCTGATTGGCTGGGTGAAGAAGTTACTTTTGACAGGAAATACGGGAACTCTCATCTGGTGAGAAAGCCTTACAGTGAATGGTAACCGGACAACAACCAATAACATGAATAATTTTTTGGCTGCATAGAAGCTGAAATGCCCTGGCCATTGGGAAGAAGGAGGTGCCGCCGGAATATGGACTGCAGAGATGGCTGCGGAGCCTGCTGTATATCACCGTCAATTTCATCGCCGATTCCGGGGATGCCTCACGGAAAACCTGCCGGTGTAAAATGTATACAGCTTGACGATAATTACAGGTGCAAGCTCTTTGGAAAACCGGAAAGGCCTGCTGTTTGCTCCAGCCTGGGACCTTCGGTGGAAATGTGCGGAGACTCACGGCAGGAAGCTGTGGGTTACCTGGATTTACTTGAAATACAAACAAAATAAAACCGGTGCAATGAACTCAACAAATCAACAGTTGTATTGCAGGTGTCCGGTGAAGAAAATAGAAATCAATAAAATGAAGAATGGAGTGAGATGGACCATGGGCAAAATATTAGTGTTTATGTATAATGATATGGCTGATTTTGAAGTCATATATGCAACCCACCTGTTAGGACATGAACTCTCAAAGGAGATAGTTCCGTGTGCTTACCATATGGAACCCGTGAAAAGCAAGGGAGGCATGGTATTTTTACCTTCGGTTACAGTGGCCGGGGCAAAGGTTGAAGACTATGAAGGCTTCATCATACCGGGAGGCTGGAATCCTGTGGTAAGAGAGGAAATGCTTGAATTGATCAGGGGATTTTACAACAGCGGAAAACTTCTGGCTGCAATCTGCGCAGGCCCGCGTTTTCTGGCAAAGGCAGGTATACTTGATAAGGTCAAATATACTACGTCCATAGTGGAATGGAATGAAATGAGAAGGGCACAGTTTAAGGAAGAAGATCCCTTCCCCAGGGAGAATTTTGTCAATGCAAGGGTGGTCCGGGATGGCAGTGTTATTACCTCCAAGGGTATATCCTTTGTGGATTTTGCTGTTGAAGTTGCCGATTACTTCGGCCAGTTTAAGGATAAGGCAGAAAAACAGGCCTTTTTCAATACAATTACCGGACGTGAGTGATGGACGACGGTATATTGCAAATATATTTTATGAAAATGGGAGATTGATATGGGGCAAACCGTTTTGGTCACAGGTGCATCCAGAGGGATCGGGCAGGATATTGCCCGGCTTTTTGCTGCCCGGGACTATAATGTCGCTATAAATTACAACACCAGCAGCCAGGAGGCGGAATGCCTGCTGGAGGAGCTGCAAAAAGCCGATTGCAGGGCAATTGCCGTACAGGCGGATGTTTCGCAGGAGGAACAGGTGGAAAATATGCTAAACAGCATAAATAAATGTTTCGGCGACATAGATATATTGATCAACAATGCGGGTATAGCGAGGCAGCAGCTGTTTACCGACATTTCGTCGGGAGAGTGGGACAGGATGTTCGAGGTCAATGTTAAAGGTATGTTTCTCTGCGCACGGGGGGTATTACCGGCTATGATAAGGAAGCAGCGGGGAAAGATAATCAATATTTCATCCATATGGGGTATTGCCGGTGCATCCTGTGAGGTGCTCTATTCATCAACAAAAGCTGCTGTCATTGGGATGACAAAAGCTCTTGCCAAGGAATTGGGTCCGTCAAACATTCAGGTTAATTGTGTTGCACCGGGGGTAATAGCTACAGATATGAATTCCGGTTTGGACCAGGCTGCTATTGAAGATCTGAAGGATCAGACTCCCCTTGGCGTGATAGGGAGAGGAATTGATGTTGCAGAGACAGTATATTTCCTGGCGTCAGACAGGTCTGATTTTATAACAGGTCAGGTGATAAGTCCTAACGGAGGCTTCCTGATTTGAATTTAATTAACTAAAATTTTAGAGCAGTTTAGTTTACTTATAAGCTTGTTTTTTCAGGACAATAAGGTATACTAAGCTAGTATGTTTTAAATTGAATTGCATTTTGATTTATGTATGGCTTTTTGCTGTATTTACATAATTTCCGGGAGGAAAGGTATTATGGATAATTCTTCAGGAGTAAAACGATTTTTTGAATATCTTCCTGTCTGTATTAAATTTTATAAACTGAAAAGTGAGGGACTTGCCCGATTGATTTTTGTGCTTGTACTTTTTTGTCAGATGGCAGGGAGTTATATTCAGCATAGAATATTGAATCAGATATCTTCTGAGGATTTTGATTTACTTATGTCGGCATTGACAACGGTAACCACTGCACAACAGGGAAATGCGGCTGAAAAAGTGATTTCACCTGCTCTTTTGGTATTGGGGGTTACACTGGTAATAAAAGTGATAACTAACCTGTTCTTATCTGTATATCTGTATTCATATATTTCAGAGCTGAGGGGAAAGACAACAGGTATTTTATCCGGATTTAAGGGAGCTTTCAAGCATCTGGGCAGGCTTATAATCTACAATATACTCTTTGGATTATTGGTCATGATGGGCTTGATGTTCTTTATCATCCCCGGAATAATTGCATATATCGTCTTTATTTTTGGTTTCTGCTATGTTGTGGATTTAAAATTAAATGTAGCTGATGCATTTACAGCCAGCAGTGATATTACAAGGAATAAAAAAGTTCAAATAGCCAGTGTTTTTATTGGATTTTATCTGATGTTTGAATTACCCATTGCTTTGGTGATATCAGGCAGTACACTTGGATCAGCTTATCTGGCTTCTTTTTTCAGCACTATTGCAGGATTGATTCTTCAGAGACTCATAGCCCAGTTGTATATGGATCTGGAGTATAAAAGCGAACGATCTGCCAAGTCATAATTATTTCATATAAAATTTTTCGTCGTATAATTTTGTCGCAGCATATTTATAGTGGGGGCTACATACATGGGCATAAGGTATATTTTTGACAAACTTGGTCTTATCAATAGGACTGTAACTGACGATAACCTGGAACTCAGCAGACGGAGATTTGTGCTTGAGGGATGTCTTGCAAATGCTATTTTTACATTGACCAGCGGTGCCTTTTTAGTTGGCTATGCCAGTTACCTGGGAGCTAATGAGCAGTTTAACGGAATAATAGTGGCCCTTCCGCTGTTGGCTAATATAATACAGTTGTTCAGTCCTCTCGTGTTTGAGAAACTGTCAAGGAGAAGACCTCTTATTGTGGCTTTATGCCTGTTTTACAGGACACTTTTATGCCTGATGATGTTTATCCCTTTTGTAACCGACAGTAAGCCTGCAAGGCTGCTGATTTTAGGAGGCATGTATTTTCTGGCTTATTGTGCGGCAGGATTTTTGACACCTGCCGCTGCCAGCTGGATAATCAGCCTTGTTCCTGATAAGCTGCGGGGAAGATATTTTGGCATGAGGGATATGTGTATACTTGCCTCGGCAGCAGTACTATCCCTGGTGATGGGCAGGGTTTTGGACCTGTTTAAATCAAACCGGCAAGATTATCTGGGATTTGTGGTGGTATTTTCGGTTGCGTTGGTTATTACACTGTTTAATGTTTTAACCTTGAAAAGGATCAGGGAACCTGAGGTCAAGCCATATGATCAAAATCTGGACATAAAAGGTCTTATTTCCATTCCTCTGAGGGACAAGCAGTTTCGAAAGGTTGTGCTGCTCAATATTCTATGGAATTTAAGCGTACAGTTTTCGCTGCCGTTTTTCTCGGTATATATGGTTAATGGCTTGAAACTCTCATATACGTATATAATGGTTATTGGAATAATATTATCCTGTGTTCAATCTTATTCGGCAAGAATATGGGGCAGGATCTCGGAAAAGAAGAGCTGGGAATTTACCACGGTTGCTTCAATGGCAGTATTGGGCGTAGTTCATGTTACCTGGAGCTTCATTAACCATAATACCTATTTTGTTATAATTCCTTTTGTTCAGGTGCTTGCGGGTATAGGCTGGGCAGGAGTTAATATGTCCCTGTTTAATATTCAGTTTAAATATGCTCCTCAGGAGGGAAGGACGGTATTTATAGGCTTTAATGCGGCTTTAGCCGGAGCGGCCGGTTTTTTCAGCGCTCTTATGGGCTCATTTGTGGTGGGAGCTTTGAGCGGTATAAAGATAGATATTAAGGTGGCAGTTTTGGACAATATGTTAATTGTTTTTGGAATATCGGGATTTATGATCCTTTGCTGTGCCGCATATTTCTCCTGGTGTTTTAAAGATAAAAAAGAAGAATTGATATCTTGACAAAGTCATTAACTCCATATATTATAGTTGTTGTATCAAATTTATGTAAGGGCAATTAACTCAGCTGGTAGAGTGTCATCTTGACGTGGTGAAAGTCACAGGTTCGAGTCCTGTATTGCCCACCAAATTAAAACTGTCTAATAGACAGTTTTTTCTTTTTTTTATTTGTTTAAAATCTTAATTATTCCTACAAACCACAAATGAGTTTAATTTTATATATAGTTACCATGCGATAAGAGGATGCCAGAGATGTGTGGAAAGGAGAAACTTGTGCAAAATGCACAAGTTTTAGCTGAATTTGCTGCTTATATTTGTACCTAAAATAAATACATTTTTTCAAAACTTACGATACTTACTTTCCTTTACATAATAGATATAATTAATTTATAAAATCCGGATTTGTAGTTAATTAAGAAAATCTCTGTTTTTATTAAAGAGAAAGGGGCAAATCAATGAAAAAGTACTTTTCCTTACTATTGTGTGTTTTAATTATTGTTTCACTGCTTGGCGGATGCTCAGGACAATCGGGAGCCTCCGAATCCACACAAAGCACTGGAACCAATCAAGCTGCGTCAACAGCAGGTTCAGGTGAGACAAAAACGATTACCTTTGGTGTAGGCGCCGGAGACTTAACAAATGAATTGGTAGCAGGCTTTGAAAAAGCCAATCCGGACATCAAAGTTGAGGTTGTTACCAACGAAACGGCAACACGTGAACAGGTTATCAAAACTGGTATAGCCGCCGGTGATCCGGTCGATTTGGCTCAATACTGGGGGACTCGGCTCAATACATTCTCTGATATAGGAATGTGCACTGATTTAAAATCATATCTGGATGCAGATGACGGAGCATGGAGAAAAGACATAACAGAGGCCGTTTTAAAAACCAGTACGGGTATAAATGGAGAGGTCTGGGGTATCCCAATATCAGCCACTTACCACGTTGTTTTTTACAACAAAACAATGATGGACAAGTACGGTTTTAAGGAACCTGAAACCTGGGATGAGATGACAAAAATTTTTGAAACCCTTAAGAAGGATAACATTTTCGGATTTACGACCAACTCGGTGAGTATGCAAGACTGTATGTATGGCCTTACATATTCGCTTTTGGAAGAGATCAAACCGGGCACTGCATGGTCGGCGGCAAATGGTGATGTGTCGTTTGTTGATACCCCCGAGTCGGATGCCATCAAAGAAGTTATAGAATTGGTAAAAGGCTGGTATAACAAGGGTTACTGGTATCCGGGAGAAGGCGGAATCAATACAAGTCCTGACGATTCCAATGCCGGATTTGCTCAGGGAAGATGCATGTTTATCTTCAACTATTCAGGAGCTCTTGGTATACACGAGGCGTCCTGCGATTTCGATATCGGCGTTATGCTAAAGCCTGTTAAGAAAGCCGGAATGAAATCCTATGAGAACATGGAAACCGATGTGTACTTTATTCCTTCGAATGCTCCTAAAAAAAATATTGATTCCAGTATAAAATTCATCAAGTATATGACCAGTCAGGAAGGCCAGCAGATTGTAGCCGATACACGTACTGTTCCGGCAACAACTTTAAACTTGAATATTTCTGAAGGCTTGAAGGAACTGGTTGGCTATTCTGCCACAGGCAATATTATAGCTGGGTTAAACCCTTGCAGAATGGGTTCTAAAATGCAGTCATTTATAAAGCAGGAAGTGTTTAGCGGCCCTTGCAGCAATACTCGTTCAATAGATGATACATTAAAGGAAATGGAAAATCTGCGCCTGGTGATTAAATCACAAGCCAAATAGTTAAAAAACCTATAAACCGGGAGGCTGTATCGGTAAGCCGGTACAGTTCCCAGGTTTAAATGATCGGAAGGTGTACCGAGATGAATCGTTCAAAACATATGAAGCGTAAGTATACATTCATGGGTGTATTGTTCCTGATGCCTGCAATTGGTCTGTACCTGCTCTTTATGGCATACCCTCTTGCAGATGTTATACCGCTGTCTCTTTCGTCATGGACAGGTTTTGGTGAAAGAAAGTTTGTCGGTCTTGTTAATTATCAAAATCTGCTTGGCGATAAGATTTTTTTCCGAGCATTGAAAAACACCATTTACTTTGCATTTTTCTCTTCGATAATCAGTGTGGCTCTTGGAGTTATGCTGGCCTGGCTGAATTTGTACATCAGACGTTTTTTAGGCAATGTCTGCAGAACAATACTATTCGCTCCGAATATGATTGCGCCGACTATTACCGGACTTATGTTCCTTTTTATTTTTACCGAGGATATAGGTCTTTTAAACGGAATTCTGGAAGCAATCGGTCTGGGGAAGCTGCAAACGGCATGGCTTGTCAATTCCAAAACGGTATTACCTTCTATTGTAGCGGTAACCGTATGGAGACAGTTCGGACTGCCGATGGTACTGTGCTTTGCAGGTCTTCAGAATATACCTGCAGCACTCATTGAATCCGCGTATTTGGACGGTGCCAACAACAGGCAGATTTTATTTCGTATATATTTACCGCTGATAAAGCCTATGATTGAGCTTAGTACAATGTTTACAATGCTTGGAGGACTGAAAATTTATGATACCGTTGTAGCATTGACCGGCGGTGGTCCGTCAAAACTCACGGTAGTCATGCCAATGTGGATTGTAGAAAATGCATATGCGTATACCAGCTTTGGATATGCATCGGCTCTATCAGTAGTCTTTGTGATAGTGGTATTCATTTTCTTAATTATACTTAATCGCGTTTTTAGGGGTGAAGAATATGAGTACTAAATCAAATATGTCTATGAGGATAGCTGCAATAGCAGTATCAATACTTTTTTCCCTGGTTATTTTATACCCCATCGTTTTTATAATGATGGTTTCATTAAAAAACAATAAGGAATTTTATACGAATATTTGGGGGTTTCCACAGGTTGTGAGATGGAATAACTATGTGTATGCCTGGTATGAAGGACAGATTCAGTTATATGCCGGGAACAGTATAATAGTAACGGTCAGTGCCGTTGCAATTTCTCTTTTGTTTTCAATGCTTGCCGGGTATGCTCTTGCAAAGCTTCATATTCCCAAAAGTGAGTTGATTGTTTCAATTCTGATGGGCTTGAATTTTATACCAGGAGTTGCTGTATATGTCCCTCTTTATATTCAGTTGATAAAATTTAAATTGACGAAGACACTCCTTATGTTAATTATTCCATATGCAGCATGGCAGCTACCTTTTAGTATTTACATTTTCAAGAAATTTTATGCCACGATACCTTCTGAAATATTGGAATCGGCTCGTGTTGACGGAAGCGGTGAATTAAGAACGTTTTTCACGATTATTACACCTCTCGTCACTCCGGCCATAGCAACTGTAATTGTATTCAACTTTGTCAGTATTTGGGGAGAATTCCTATGGGCAAATATAGCTTCTTCATCATCAAATAAAATACAGACCTTACCGGTTGGACTGCTGAATTTTAAAGGCGAGTACGGAATTGAATGGGGGCCGTTCGGAGCTGCAATTATAACAATTATTGCTCCGCTCTTCGTAGTTTTTGTTTATTCCCAGAAATACTTTATCCAGGGTTTATCCGCAGGGGCCGTTAAAGGTTAAATGTGTGACGAGATAGCAAAGATAAATGAAGATTCTGTACCTTGATAACTAAAAATGGTATAATAGTGCTTAACTATAAGGGACAAGCATATCTTTTTATCTAATTCCACTATGGGATGTGTTGTGATATGAATTTATATAAGAAATACACAGTGATTCTTTTTGCAGTGTATGTTGTATGTATTGCGGCTATGTGGTTTTTTATCATTTCTCCGGCGCTGAAAACGATTGAGGACCAATCCCTTTATACTTATGAGAATATGATAGACATGTCGGTAAACAGCTATAAGGAAATTTTTAAAAAAGTTGAGCTGACCTCATACTCGTTTCTTGCCTTTGATGAGTTGTATTCACTGCTTGTAGAGAATAATGAAAAAAATCTTATGCCTGATTATACTTCAAAGCTGGCAAGATTCCGTATGCTGATTTCTCATTTTCTTGTTGATCCGGATATATATTCCATTGCGTTTTATGATTTAAATGATAAGGCAATCATTCAGACAGCTGATAACCAGATTTCCGACAATAATATGTCCTACTGGTTTCAAAGGGCCCACAACATGGGAGGCCGTCCTTTATGGAGCGGTATTTATGAATCTAGTAATGTACAGAACCCTCGGCAGAGTTTTTATGTTATTTCACTTATTCGAACAATCAATAACCCTAATACTTTCAAGCAGGTCGGAACCATGAGGTTGGCCTTGACCGAGGATGTACTTTTCAATGTAATTGAATCCTTAAATACTCAGGAAAACAAACTTAACGTCTATCTTTGCGACGGACAGGGAATGGTCATGTCAGCAAAAAACAAAACAGATATCGGAAAGAAACTGCAGTATATTAAACCGGAAAATCTATCACGGGCAAGCAATGAAATGTATTATGATTCTTATAGTGATTTCAGTTATATTATAAAGCAGGTATCGGATTATGATATGTACGTTGTAGCTCAGATAGATTCTACGCTGCTTTACCATTCCTCCCTCAATATATCTTCTTATACGGTATATATAATAATAATACTGCTTGTTTTTGTTTTTACTTTTACCGTTTTTACTTCCCGCTTTATCATAAAACCCATAAGAAGGCTTGTTAGTAAAATGGTTGAGGTGAAAAATGGAAATCTTGATATCCAGGTTGAAGTCCTCAGCAGGGATGAAGTAGGAATGCTGGCGGTTTCATTTAATCAGATGACCAGAAGTCTTAAGACCCTCATGGAAAATATGTTGAATGCGAAACTGAAGGAGAATGAGATGAAACTTGAATCGCTCAGACTTCAGATACACCCGCATTTTCTATTGAATACCCTGGACAATATCCGCTGGACAGCGCGAAAAAACGGGGACAGCGAAGTAGAATATTATATTGAAATCCTTTCAAAGATGATGCATAAAAATCTTTATACCAATTCACCTGTTTCGACTATTGCCGATGAACTTGATGCTGCGATGGTTTACTTCAAACTTCAGCAGAAACGCTTTGGTAACCGGCTAAAATATATTGCGGAAGTTCCTGAGGAACTTTATGGATACAGGATACTTACCTTTGTACTGCAGCCGTTACTGGAAAATTCAATTGAACATGGGTTTGAAAATAAAATGGGAGAATGTACTATATATCTGATAATAGAAAAAAATAACGGAGATCTGGTTATTGATATAACCGATGACGGAAAGGGAACGGATGAACAGGTTGTGCGTTCGATAATTAAGGGGGAGCTGGTTACTCCGAGGATTAGTGCATTAAAAAACTTACATGATAGGATTACACTTTGTTTTGGCAGCGAATACCACGGAGGTGTTAGGTTTTACAGTACATCCGGCATAGGCACCAGGGTAGTTGTAACAATGCCCGCTGATCCGGTACGCTATCAGGATATTATTTCACTCTGATACTGCATGTGTCATGGCATATCAGGGGTGAAAGATCAATTTCAGAACTGGAGGTTAGTCTGTTCTATGAATATACTGATTGTAGACGATGAAGAGCAAATCAGAGAAGGATTGGCTAATACAATTAATTGGAGCGCTTATTCGATCACCAGGGCTTTTACTGCGGAGAATGCTTGGAAGGCTCTTGATATTGTTAAAACGAATTCCATATCGTTAATCATTACTGACATTAAGATGCCTGGAATGATGGGAATCGAATTTATTCAGAAGGCGGCAAGTATTGATAAAAATATTAAATTTATTGTTATTTCCAGCTATGATAATTTCGACTATGTCAGAGCCGCACTTAAACTTCAAGTTATCGACTATTTGATTAAACCTGTTAATATCAGCGAGTTGATTCAGCTTGTCTGCAAAAGTATTGCCTATGTACCCGAAAACCCGGTAGTTCATGTTGCTGATCAAAATTACCTGCAGGAAGAAAACATAAATGAAGGTATGGAAGTTTACAGTCCGCTTGTTAAAAGATGTATGGCGTATGTAGATAACCATTTCTATGGCACTGTTACTTTAGGGGATTTAGCTGAGGCGATGGAACGGAATCCGAGCTATATTTCTCATGTTTTTAAATCGGAAACAGGAAAAACCCTAACCGAATACTTAAATGAACTGCGTATCAAACGTGCAATACAACTGATGGACAGCAGTAACCTGCTTTTATATGAGATTGCAGCGATGGTCGGCTTTGAAAGCTACAGGAACTTTATCAATATGTTCAAGAAGTCTACAGGAAAGATACCTACTCAATATTGCGGCAAATAATTAAAAAATTTCAGACTTTTAAAATTGAATAAATAAGGAGGTTGAAAACTATGATACTCGCAGGCAGAAACCAGGTAATGCCCAATCGATCACTGGAGTACAATATCCGGAAATTTAAGGAGTTTGGTTATGATGGAATCGAATTAAGTCTTATACATGGAATGTCATCTTTTGTTATGACTGATTATCTGGACCATTATATCATCTCCCATACGGTTGAATTATGCAGAGAGCTTGACAATTTTAAAATTACAGCTCTCGCGGCCCACGCAAACTATGTTACGGATGATTTTATTTTTGATGTACAAAAGAGTTTATTAAAAGCTGCACCCAGATATGGTACAAATATTGTTATTATGTCAACATTTACACCCTTTGAACTTCGTGAAAACAATCCGTCCCTGTATAAAGAACTGGAGATCAGGACGCGTGAGCTTGCTAAGATGGCAGAAGAATACGGCGTATACATAGCTATAGAGGTTGAACCGGGACAGCTGTTCAGAAACCTGGACATCTTTCTGGCCATGGCAGACAGGATAAACTCACCTGCTTTAAAGCTCAACTTTGACGTGGGTCATATTTACCTGAGTGAAGTTGATATAATCAAAGCGATTGAGAGATCCAAGCAATATATAGTACATTCACATATAGATAACATGTGTATGGGCGAGCATTGTCATAAACTTCCGTGGGATGGGGAAATAGATCTCGTTTCGGCTTACCGCAAGCTTAAATCCGCCGGATTTGACGGCGGTGTTTCAGTGGATATTTATCTTCAGGACTATGAGGCTGTTTCTCCCCAATGTGTGAAATATATTAAAGAAGAAGTTTTTTCAAAATTATAAAATTAGCAGTTATTTTAACCTCCTTTATTCGCCTTAAAGCGGATGAGGAGAGAACAAATTTCATTACAGTATGGAGGTTAATATGAGAAAAGTATTAAAGCCTTTTAATTTCGCAAAAATGCAGACTCTGGATCAGTTCTCAGATATCATGAACAATGCAGGATACCCGTATCCTGTATCAGAAGACATATCCATATTGGAACAGCCTGTCAGGCTGGGAGACAAGGTTATACCCAACCGTTTGGCAATCCAGCCGCTTGAAGGTTTTGACGGTATGGTGGACGGCTCGCCTTCAGAGCTTATTTTCAGAAGATATGACAGATTTGCAAGAGGCGGTGCCGGCTTAATATGGTATGAATCCATTACCGTTGCCGATGACGGAAGATGCAATCCGCTGCAGATGATAATTAAGGGAAGTACGATCAAGGAAATCAAGAGGCTGCTGGACCAGAGCAATAAGACTGCGGTTGACTGCTTCGGACGCAAACCATACAATGTACTGCAGCTGACACATTCGGGAAGAAGAAGTGTAAACGCAAACTGGGACCCGGAACCGCTGGCTGTTGTGAAAAATCCTTATATAGATCATCATAATTCTATTGACGGGCGTGCAGGCACACTGACCATTGCTACCGATGAAAAAATTGAAGAAATAATCGATGGTTTTATAAAAGGTGCTGTGTTAGCTGCCGAGGCTGGTTTTGATTCTGTTGATGTAAAGATTTGCCATGAATATATTTTGAGGGAACTGCTGGCGGCGTTCAACAGACCGGGAAAATATGGCGGAAGTTTTGAAAACAGAACAAGAGCTGTTTTTGAAATAATTGACGGAATACGTAAAAAGGTTGGGAATGCAATAGATATCTGTGTGCGCTTGAATGCCTATGACTGCATTCCATATCCTCATGGCTGGGGCATGGTTAAGGAAGAAGGCGTAATGAAACCGGATCTGACAGAACCGGTCGAGTTGTGCAAGCTGCTGGTAAAGAAAGATGTCAAGCTCATCAATATATCTACAATGATGCCTCGCTATCAGCCATACGGCCGTGGTTATCTTGCCGAGATCGAGGGATCGGAGATCAACCCCTATGCCGGTACATACGCTCTGCTGAAAGCCACCAGGGAGATTAAAGCAGCTGTACCCGAAGGAGTGTTTGTTGCAACGGGTCTGACATGGTTTGAGCAGTTTGGAGGCAATGTAAGTGCCGGGGGAATAAAACAAAACTGGTTTGATATTGCCGGATTTGGCAGGCAGGCGTTTGCTTATCCTGATTTTGCAAAGGATCTTATAAATAATCAGAAGATGGAGCGCAGCAAATGCTGTATCACCTGTGATAAATGCTATGACCTTATCCAAAAAGGGCACACGAAGTCAGGCTGTGTCATCAGGGATCAGGAGGTATATCTGCCTTTGTATCGTGAAAAAGTTGAGGGCAAGCCGGTTTAATGGCTTAATATTAAAAACAGGTGGTAATGATTGATGTATACTTATTCGATCCCGGATGCCTACTGGCATTCAAAAAGCAATGGATGTTTTCCCAGTCACGAGTCGGTTTGTGTGCTGAACGCCGGCCGAAAGCCTGCGCACCTATCCATGACATTGTATTTTGAGGACAGGGAAAAGCTGGAAGGCTTTAACTCGGTTGTCGAGCCGGAAAGAACTGCACATATCAGAATGGATAGGCAAAAAAACAATGCTGGGCAAACAGTACCAATGGATACGCCTTATGCTATCGTAATAAAATCCGATGTTCCACTGAAAGTACAGTACACCCGGATGGATACCTCACAATCTGAAATGGCTATTATGACTGCTATGGTTAAAGCGGAGTAGAAAGGGAGGATTTTTATAATGGGCAGTATTTTGCAAAACTACGAGGCTGCAAAGTCGGTTTATGCCGAATTGGGAGTGGACACTGACAAAGCGATGGAGCGCCTTGACGGCGTTTCACTTTCGGTGCACTGCTGGCAGATAGATGATTTAAAAGGTTTTGAGAACCCGGATGCCGTTTTGAGCGGAGGTATTGCCGCTTTTGGAGGTGCACCGGGAAAACCTGAAAGCCGCGAGCAGTACATTGAGCAGATTGACAGGGCGCTTGGACTTATACCCGGAAGAAAAAAGCTCGCTCTTCATGCAGTTTATCTTGATAGGCCGGGAGACGGCGATGTACCGCGGAACAGCTTGGAACCAAAGCATTTCAAATTCTGGGTGGATTTCGCCAAATACAGAAATATAGGACTGGACTTCAACCCGACTTATTTCAGTCATCCAAAAGCCGAAGACGGCTTTACCCTGTCAAGTGCCAATGAGGAAATAAGGAAGTTTTGGGTGGAGCACGGAATATGCTGCCGGGAGATTGGGGAGTATTTCGGGAAGGAATTGGAACAGACCTGTATCACCAATCACTGGATACCCGACGGCTATAAAGATTATACTGTCGACAAGCTTTCGCCACGTTTGCGCCTGAAACAGTCACTGGATGAAATATTCGCCCGAAGTATCGATCCGAAATATAATATTGATTCGGTGGAAAGTAAATTGTTCGGTTTGGGCAGTGAAAGCTATGTAACCGGTTCGCATGAGTTTTACAGCAATTATGTAGCATGCAGGAAAAACTGTATTATTTGCATGGATACAGGGCATTTTCATCCCACTGAAGAGGTATCGGCGAAATTATCTTCATATCTGGCTTTCAATCAGGAGATCCTGCTGCATGTCAGCAGACCGGTAAGATGGGACAGCGACCATGTGGTAATGCTGGACGACGAGACAAAGGCAATTATGAGGGAGATCGTATACTGCAATGCTCTGGATCGTGTTCATGTTGGGCTTGATTTCTTCGATGCGAGCATCAACCGCATTGCAGCAACGGCTATTGGCGCACGAAATGCTAAAAAAGCCATGCTCTTGGCTTTGCTTGAACCGAGGGAAAAGCTTGTGAAGTACGAGCACGAGGGAAATTTCACAGGCCGGCTGGCACTTTTTGAAGAACTTAAATCCTACCCGTTTGGCTTTGTATGGGATATGTACTGCGAAAAGCACAGCGTAAAAACCTATAATTGGTTTGAAGATATTATTTAGTGGAGGATATGTTCGGATGAATAAATATTTAAAAATAAGAGGCACAGATCTGACAGTCAGCCGTATAGGCCTTGGAACTGTCAACGCCGGGCTTTCCTGGGATGGAAAGGACGCGTTCAAAATACTTGAGAGTTATGTTGAAAAGGGAGGCAATCTGATCGACTGTGCCAGGGTATATTCGGATTGGGTGGAACCTGAGACCGGCAGAGCAGAGCGCGTTGTGGGGGACTGGATCCGTCATCGCGGCCATCGTGACGATATTGTGATAATCACAAAAGGCGGTCATCCATCCTTGAAAACGATGAACATAAGCCGCCTTTCAAAAAAGGATATCGAATATGACATATCGCTCAGTTTAAAGGCGCTGTCGGTAGATTGCATCGACATTTACTGTTACCACAGAGATGACGTAAACCGTCCGGTACCGGAGTTGATCGAGACAATGGAGAGCCTTGTGAAAGCAGGCAAAATCCAATATTACGCCTGCTCGAACTGGACAACCGAGCGTATGAGACAGGCCGACGAGTATTGCACA
The DNA here is from genome assembly GCF_000350485.1 of Ruminiclostridium cellobioparum subsp. termitidis CT1112. GTDB lineage: Bacteria > Bacillota > Clostridia > Acetivibrionales > DSM-1351 > Ruminiclostridium > Ruminiclostridium termitidis. The sequence goes on along the minus strand of NZ_AORV01000042.1, from coordinate 63,547 downwards.
AAAATGGGCTACAGAGGCTTTGTGATGAATCAGGCGCTTTTCAACTATGGTTCAGACAGTATGAAGCCTTTTCCAGACCCAACAATGATTACTGCAGATGCCGGAATGCTCAGGTACCACACTCAGAATACCGGTAATGTGCTGACTGCATATATGAGTCTTTGCAGCGCCTTCTTCCACATTCTGAATGCAAAAGGAGAACAGGCGGTTAAGGAGAGCCCTTATTACACAAAAGGCAACCTGGAGTTGATGATACATATCAAGAAGCTCATGTCAAAGTACAATACGGATATTACACAGGTACTGCTGGGTTATATCCTGACGCGTGAACCTCAAATGCTGGCTCTTATGAGCTCCGACAGCATAGAGCAGCTTAACACTGCACTAGATACCCTGGAAATTGAATTTGTACAAGAAGACTTTTTAATATAAAGCCTATTTTGAATACCGGTCATTTAAATATCGATAAAACAAATCTTGGGTAAGAATATGCAGTAATGAAGGGAAGTGGAAAATGATGAAGAAGCAAAATTATGAAATTACAAATGAGAAAATAAAGAGGGCCTTTCTTAAATTAAAGAAAAATAACCCTGAAAAGCTTAAGAGAAGGCTGAATCTGTCCTGGAGTAATTGGGGCTTTGGTGTTGAAAATCTGGAAGAATCGGCTGAACGTCTTTTTAAGGCAGGCATCAAGTATATAGAACTCCATGGCAACCACTACAGTACGGATCTTGGATATAATGCCGATGAGGTTTTAAAAGTACTTGGCAAATTTGACATAAAGGTTGCAGGAGTTTGCGGCATGTTTTCCGACGACAATGACCTGTCAAGCAACAGAGCGATACAAAGACAGGGAGCGATAGATTATATAAGACGGGAAGTCCCATTCACTGCTGCCGTGGGAGGCTCATATATGCTGGTATTGCCGGGCGACTGCGGCAGGCCTTTGGCGTATGACAATATGGAATTTGAGAGAAGTGTAGAGACTATAAGAGGCATCGCTGACATATTTGTCAAGTATGATGTGAAAGCTGCAATTGAGCCTGTGCGTTCCGCCGAAATCAGTTTCATACATACAGTGGATGATGCCATAAAGTATATAAAAGCGGTAAATCATCCCGGTATAGCTCATATTAATGGAGATGTATATCATATGCAGTCGGAGGAAAGCCACATAGGAGAGGCAATAATTGAGGCGGGGGAGAAGCTGGTTAATCTCCATATGGCCGACAGTAACAGGTGTGCATTAGGAGACGGAGCTATGGACCTTGATACAATAATTATGGCATTATATCTGATTGGTTATAACACCGAAGGTCGGTATGTAACCCCCGAACCACTTGGACCTGGAGGAGCACCTTATCCTGCAATGTATGGGAAACCGGACAAAGCATCTCTTGACAGCCTTGTGATGCAGTCTGCGAAATATTTCAGGGAAAGGGAAGAAATTCTTTTAGGATGATATTTATTGCATTATTGCATAGTTAAAGAAAGATATAAGAACATAAGTAAATATGTGGTATAAAGCTTGAAAAAGTATAGATATAACTTTCTACCCATGATATAATTATTTTCTGGAGGGGTATGCTCATGGAAGAAACGTTAAAACTCATTCTTGAGAAGTTAAGCGGTATGGAGTCAGATATAAAGGGATTGAAACTAGGTCAAGAAGGATTAGTTCAAGGACAAAAAGAATTATTCCAGGGTCAAGAAGGATTAGTTCAAGGGCAAAAAGAATTATTCCAGGGTCAAGAAGGATTAGTTCAAGGGCAAAAAGAATTATTCCAGGGTCAAGAAGGATTAGTTCAAGGACAAAAAGAATTATTTCAAGGGCAAAAAGAATTATTTAAAGGACAGGAAGAATTATTTCAGGGACAAAAAAATTTGGAATTATCTCAAATTAAATTGTCTGATAAACTGGATGCCTTTGAGAAGCAGACAATGAAGCGTTTTAATGAACTGGATGGTAAAATAGCAAGCATCAATGATGCGGTTGCCGACTTGATGGAATTCAGGACAGATACCGAAAGTAAACTCAAAAAATAAAATAGTTAATACATAGGCAAGGTTATAACCCTTGCTTTTATTTTGTTATTTTTTAAATCATGAGCAGGGGCAGTTCAGCAACCCTGCTTTTATAATTTGTCAAATATGGCTGGGCTGTATTTTACAACATAGAAGTGATTATAGGCTTTCAGGCGAAAGTAATAAACCTAATAAAATTTAAATTTCTGTAACAAAATTTACTTTCAATCCATAACTTATTACTAAATAAATATGATTTACGCCTGGTATATTGAAAACCGGCTTAATACAAATAAGAGGTGTGGGAGGAAAGTCCTTTGTGCTTGCCAGTGGTTACTGTAGGGATCATTAATTATAATTGTATTAAATTTTTAGAGAATTGTGTTGAGTCATATCTTAACCAGTCGTACAGGAATTTAGAAATAATTATTATCGATGACTGCTCTACCGATGGCTCCATTGAGATACTTAGGGAATTGGAGAAATGCAATGAAAACGTAAGGTGCATTTATCATGAGAAAAACAGCGGCGGTCCTTCGCAGGCCATTCAGGAAATTATTCAGCAGGCGGGAGGAAAGTATTTTCAATGGATTGCATCCGATGACTATGTTCAGGCCGATGCCATTGAAAAATTCGTTGACTATTTGGAAAAAACCAATAATGATTATGTTTATTGCAATTTTAAGATCATAAATGAAAATAATGAATTCACATCCTGTTGGAATTATTCTAATCCCACACTTGATGATATGGTCGGCAGCATATTTGCAAACGCCTCTGGGGTTATTCCCATGAACGGTTTGTACAGACTTGATTTTTTCCGAAAAAGCGGTATTACCTGGAGTATATACAGGAATAATGACCATTCCTGCGATACCATAAACTCACTTAATTTTATCAGGAATGGCATGAAATACGGAATGATAAATGAAAGCCTGATTTATTACAGGCTGCACCAAAACAACTGTTCCCATAACCTGGAGGAAAGAATCAAGTCATCCCTGGTAGTGTATGACTATATCATTGAAAATTTTAATGAAGCTGCATATTTGCCTGCCATAGAGTGGAGCAGCTCAGAAAACAGGGAACAGCTTAAAAACTATTCAATCGCTTCACATTTTTATAAAAAAATAACCGAATATATGAATTTTAGGGGAATACCCCGCCATTTAAAACACACTATCAGTAAAGAGCAGATAAAGGTATGCATGCGTGTCTTTATAGACGAAGGAATGCTGTATATTCACCAGGGGCTGACACAGGGAGATACTTTACGAAATGAATTGGTTGAGCTGGAAACAGAGTATAAAAATCTTCTGAATGAATCGTAAAGGGTAATCAATATGATGGAAATGTTGGAACAGATATGCGGCATGGAAACCGGAGATAAAGATAAAATATACACTGACTTAATTGAATCCTTTCAGAAAGGTAATATAGTGTTATATGGTGCCGGAGGCATCGGATATGTTACAAGCTGCATTTTAAAAGAAAAAGCCTGTAACATACACTGCTTTGTTGATGATAACAAAACCAAACAGGGAACATATGTCAACGGAATAAAGGTCATATCCCTTGAAGAACTCGGACGGGATGCGGGATATGGATATATTGTCCTCATATGTCTTCCCAACCCTATGGATATTTATCATAGGCTCATAAGCCTGGGTTATAAGAAGGTTCAATATTTCCCTGTAATGATGTGGGAAAAGAATTTTTATAATATCTCCCTGCTTAAAGAGAACCGGGATAAAATTGACGCCGTATATGAATTTTTGGCCGACAGCCTTTCCAAATCAGTATTCATGAATATTTTGAAACACAGGATTACCATGGATTTTTCAATCTTTGATAATATTATAAGTCAGAAACAGTATTTTCCTTCGGATATATTTGCCTTGACCGACAGGGAGTGCTTTGTTGACGGAGGAGTGTACAACGGAGAGACCATAGCTGATTTTGTTAACAGCGTTGATAATAAATTTGATTACATATATGGTTTTGAACCAGATAAACAAAATTTCAGCAATTTAACAAAAAGTGTTGCGCATATGTATTGTAACCGTCTGAAGCTGTTTAATGCGGGCCTGTATTCGAAAGCCGGAGAAATAAGCTTTGACAGCCATGGAAACAGCGCCTCGGCTATTTCCGATACCGGCGGGGATAATATCTCACTGGTCAGGCTTGATGATGTGGTAGGGGAGCATAAACCGACATATATAAAGCTGGATATTGAAGGGGCTGAAAAAGAAGCTCTTTATGGAATGAAAAACACAATCGCTGAAAATCATCCAAAGCTTGCCATATCAATTTATCATAAAGCTGCCGATATATGGGAGCTGCCCTTGCTTATCCGGACCCTGCCGGCCTCCTATAATATTTATATCAGACATTATTCAAATGGCCTGCACGAAACGGTTTGTTACGCCATATAGCAACTATTTTGCACAACCTGGCGGGATGGGAGATTGTATGTTTACCGGAAAAACTTTGCTTATCACCGGAGGGACCGGTTCTTTCGGCAATGCCGTACTTAATAGATTTATTAATACCGATATTAAAGAAATCCGTATATTCAGCAGAGACGAGAAAAAGCAGTATGACATGCGCCGTGAACTGAACAATGAGAAGGTTAAATTTTATATCGGAGATGTGAGAGATTACAACTCCATATACAAAGCCTTAAAGGGAGTGGACTTTGTTTTCCATGCGGCTGCGTTAAAACAGGTGCCCTCCTGCGAGTTTTATCCCATGGAGGCAGTCAGGACCAATATAATCGGAACTGAGAATCTTCTGAATACAGCTATTGAAAATAAAGTAAAGAAGGTAATTGTATTAAGCACCGACAAGGCTGTCTACCCGATCAACGCCATGGGAATGTCCAAAGCGCTGCTGGAAAAGGTAATGGTGGCTACCTCAAGAAATATAAATGAAGATGAAACGGTTTTGTGCGGAACCAGGTACGGCAACGTAATGGCTTCCAGAGGGTCGGTTATACCGTTGTTTGTCCGGCAGATAGCCGAAGGGGTGCCTTTGACTGTCACAGATCCAAATATGACAAGGTTTATGATGTCACTGGAAAATGCCATTGATTTAGTACTTTATGCCTTCAATAATGCAAAGCCGGGGGACATATTTGTCCAAAAAGCACCCGCTGCAACGATACTGGAGCTGGCTGAGGCACTGAAGGATATTTTCAATGCCGGGAATGAAATAAGGATCATAGGCACACGCCACGGCGAAAAATTATACGAGACATTATTGACAAGGGAAGAGATGTCAATAGCTGAAGATCTGGGGGATTACTACAGAATACCGGCAGACAACAGGGATCTCAACTATGATAAGTATATCAGCTGCGGCAACAGCAGAACGGCCGGTTTAAACGATTACAATTCCCATAATACCCGGAGGCTCACCGGTGATGAGCTAAAGAAACTGCTCCTGAGCCTGGATTATATCCAAAAGGAATTAAAACAAATAAAAGGGGTTTGACATATGCTGAAAGTGATGACCATAGTGGGCACCCGGCCGGAAATCATTAAATTGAGCAGAGTCATTGACAGGCTTGATAAATGTACCGAGCATATACTTGTCCATACCGGGCAGAATTTTGACTATGAACTTAATGAGATATTTTTTGAAGAAATGCGTATAAGAAAGCCTCAGTACTATTTAAATTCTGCCGGAAAATCACCTGTTGAGACAATTGCAAAGGTTCTGATCAAGGCAGATGAAGTTTTAGAAGCCGAGAAGCCTGATGCAGTCCTGATTTATGGAGATACAAACAGCTGCCTGTCCGTCATCGCCGCCAAGAGGAAAAAGATACCCATCTTTCATATGGAAGCCGGAAACCGCTGCTTTGACCAGAGAGTACCCGAAGAAATAAACCGTAAAATAGTGGATCATTTAAGCGATATCAATATGCCAATATCGGAGCATGCAAGAAGGTATTTGCTCCAGGAGGGCATTAGAGGTGAGACTGTCATAAAAACCGGTTCATCAATGCTGGAAGTGTTGGAATTTTATAAAAATGACATTGATAAATCCCAGGTACTGGCCAGGATGAAGCTTCAGCCAAAAGAATATTTTGTGGTCAGCGCACATAGGGAGGAAAATATTGATTCGGATATGAATTTCAAGGCTTTTATTGAAAGCTTGAATGCCATTGCCTCAGAATACGGTAAAAGAATTATTGTATCAACTCATCCAAGAACCATGAAGAAAGTAATGCTGCTGGATAAAGCTCTCTTAGATCCTAAAATCCAGTGGATTAAACCATTGGGTTTCTTTGACTACATAAAACTCCAGACAAATGCATTTTGTGTAATATCAGACAGCGGAACCATTATGGAAGAGGCTTCCCTGCTTTCCTTTCCTGCCGTTACCATCCGAAATGCCCATGAGAGGCCTGAGGGCATGGATGAAGGGGTGCTCATATTATCCGGTCTCAAGGCACACAGGGTATTGCAGTCGGTGGATATTGCAACAGGCGGTGCGGGCGGCAAAGCCCCAGCAGGAAAGCCGGTTGAGGACTACAATGTTTCCAATGTATCTGATAAGGTGGTAAAAATTATCATGAGCTACACGGATTATGTCAACCGGACGGTGTGGAGGAGGGCGGATTAGCAGATGGGCAGGAAAAAAATATTGGTATTGGGTTCCAAAGGCATGGCAGGGCATGTTATGACTGCCTTCTTTGAAGAGAGCGGAGCCTATGATGTTTTTAATCTTGCACATAAGAAAAAGCTGAATGAAAAATCATATTTGTGTGATGCGGCTGATTTTATTAAGCTTGGAGCATATCTGGATAAAGAGGACTTCGATGTCATTATAAATTGTATTGGTATTTTAAACCGGAATGCCGCCGACTTTAAGGACAGGGCAATTTTGTTGAATTCCTATCTGCCGCACTTTTTGGAAGTCCGGTTTAGAGACTCCCGCACCAAAATTGTCCATTTAAGTACCGATTGCGTATTTTCAGGCAAAACAGGTTTCTATACAGAAAACTCCTTTAAAGACGGAGACTCATGTTATGACCGGACCAAGGCCATAGGGGAGATAGGTGAAGGCCGTAATTTAACGTTCAGAACCTCCATAATCGGGCCCGATATAAATTATGACGGGATTGGACTTTTTAATTGGTTCATGAAGTCCAAAGGAAAAATAAACGGCTATGTAAATGCAATTTGGACCGGCATTACAACCATTGAGCTGGCAAAAGCCGTGGAACAGGCTGTAATAAATGATCTGTCCGGGATATACCATTTGGTTCCGACCCAAAGCATAAATAAATATGAGCTGCTTTTGCTCTTTAAAGAAGTTTTTAATAGAAATGATGTGTATATAGACAAGTATTTTAATGATCTGGTAGATAAAAGTCTCATCAATACCCGTCATGATTTTGATTATCAGGTACCGGATTATAAAATTATGATATCCGGGATGAAGGCTTGGATTTTGGCCCACCCAGCCTTTTATCCGCATTATAATGTATAGCTGCCACATCTGTTAATCCATATTAATAGAAATTCCATGCTGCTTTATTTCCCATATATTCAACAATTATCAGTTAAATAATTGTTGAATATATTTTTGTAATGATTTCGGCTGCCCCTCTCATATTATTATACAAGCACATAAGTTAACTGATACAAATCACGGGTTTGGTATACAGTGGCAAAATGACGGAAATACCGAAGGCAACGTCTGAAGGGAATAGGGATGAAAAATGCTGCAGAATATTATTATACTTGTTTTAAGTCTTGGGATAATACTTACCGGTTGTGAATTGTTTACTAACGGAATAGAATGGCTGGGTAAAAAACTTAATGTGGGAGACGGTGTGGTGGGCAGTATTTTTTCGGCTGTAGGCACCTGCTTGCCTGAAACGCTGATTCCCATCATTGCACTCCTGTTTTCAAAAGGCCCGGAATCTGTGGACATAGGCATCGGAGCAATTGTAGGTGCACCATTTATGCTTTCCACACTGGCCTTCTTCATTACCGGTTTAAGTGCTGTTGTATTTGCCGGCAGGCGTAAAACAGGATATATACTCAATGTAAATCTTGAGATATTAAGCAGGGATATCTCATTTTTTGTTATAATTTATACAGGAATGATTTTAGCTTCAATCATCACTTTTGGGGTGGTTAAAAATGCATTGGCCTTCATACTAATAGGGTGTTATGTGTACTATGTTTTTAAAACCGTTAACGGTGACCGTTCCAGTGATGAGGAGATTGATGACCTCACCTTTGCAAGGGCTTTTAATACAAAAGCCAATATTTTTGTTATATCACTTCAGGTCATGGTTGCGCTGACAGTGATCATTGTGGGGGCCGAACTTTTCGTCAGTAATATTGAAGTGGTCTCAAAGGGTTTTGGAATATCAACACTGGCACTGTCAATAGTCATAACTCCCATAGCAACCGAGCTGCCTGAAAAGTTTAACAGTGTCATATGGATCAGCAAAAGCAAGGATACCCTTTCCCTGGGAAATATAACAGGTGCGATGGTATTCCAGAGCTGTATACCTGTTTCCATCGGTATCCTTGCCACATGCTGGAGACTTGATACCATCACTCTGGTAAGTGCATTGCTTGCACTGTGCTCGGCGCTGGTAACCTTCCTCTGGATAAAGGTAAAGAGGCAGCTGAGTCCAATACCGCTGTTATCAGGAGGCCTGTTTTATATCTTTTTTATTATATTCCTGGTAGAGAGGGGCTTTAAATAATTTAGAAGATATTCTCAAAACTAAAGCTTTCCTTTTTGGGTATGTGCAGTATATAATACTTCAAAGCCTCCAGTTCAGCCAGTGCAGAGGAGTAATCCTCGCTTTCCACATACATTTTGGTTTTGGTAAAGGAATCGTCAATATTATCAATTTCAAAATGGTCTACAAGCATGGCCCAGTAATATTTTGTCCTATCCCAGTTTTTATTGAATTCCTCAAGCTGCTTTTCTGCAGAAGTCCATTGTTTGTCCGAGACTGATTTACTGGCCGAAATAACTGAATATTCCAGGATTCCTGCCGATCTTTCAAGGTAATAAAGTGTTAATGAACCTGAAAGAATTATGACTATCAATAATATGGAAATGAGGATAATTGTTTTTGTATTGGTGTTCATAATGTGAAGCTCACTCCTTTGGAATTATTTTTTTTCCTTTGCCTGGCAGAATAATTTTCCGTCTGAATCGACACTTGCAAAGAAAACATCCCCTATCCTGTTTATTCCTATTTTGTTCAATTCCATCTCGAGAGTCTCTTTATCCAGGTTTGTCCTTTTTAAATTTTTTGTTATCAGCTGTCCGTCGATTATCAAATCAATTGCCGGTGCCTCATACTTGACTGACAGATTTAAATCCTCCGGAGTCACATTTCTTTTAGCTGCCTTCGGTACCACACTCAATTGTCCGTTGGTCTCCAAAATTGCATATTCCACGTCTGCGATATCATATATATCCTTGCTTCGAAGCTGTTCAAGCAAATCATTCAAGGTATACAGCTCGTTACGGAATACCTGTTCATTGATTTTGCCGGCTGAAATAAGAATACTTGGCCTGCCGCAGATAATTTCTCTGGCTTTTGTACTTTTCAAGGCTACAAAGGAAATAAATATTTGGGCAGCCAGCATTGTCAATATGGGTATGATGCCGTTCACCAGGGGAATGCCGGTATTTTGCATGGGTACAGAGGCAAGCTCAGAGATCATAATGGCAACAGCAAGCTCAAAAGGCTGCAATTCTCCTATCTGCCTTTTTCCCATTATTCTCATTGCAATAATAACAATAATATATAAAACCAAAGTTCTTATAAAAACAACTAACAATTTTATTAACCTCTTTCCATTTGAAATGATAAGTTTATTATTTAATAATAGCCGAAAAAAATACTTGAATTTTTTAGTTGTATTGAGCCTGACAATTTTTTACCTGAGAAGTACGATATTATTAGCTATTTGAAGAAAAAGAGAGATATTTGCACAAATATCCAGCCAATTTACACTTTAATAATTCATAGCACCGATAATCCTTGTAATTTAAGGTTTCATGTAATTAATGTTAAAGTGATATAATTAATGGGTATTCTTTACTATGGGGCATTATATATAGCTGGTTGCATATTATAATGCTCATTATTTTTACTCTTTTTTCGGAAGGATTCAATGCAGGCAGTTATTATGGGCTGCTCCTGAAAGGCGGGCGCACCTCCATAATTGCAGATCTTATGGAACAGGAAGGCGATTATATCATAGCAGCATCTTCATATACTCAGCAGCGGGAACTGAAGGAATTCTTTTTAGGATAATGTATTGCATTATTAGATTTTTGTTGATAAAATTATGAGGAATAATTTTAAAGGCCGGGATTAATTACGGGACCGATGAATTCGTTCCCCAGTAGCCGTCCATACAGGTTCAGAGAGCAGTCTGGCTGGTGGGAAGACTGAGTTGTATGGAATGTGTGAATTACAGATTATGAGCTGCTTTTTGCCGGGATTGCCCGTTACAGCATCAAAGGCGTCTTTAAAGCCAGGTGGACTTATCTTATTATAATCCGCCGTGCCGGGTTTTATAGATGCAAATTAAGGTGGTACCACGAGCTCTTCGTCCTTATACAGGATAAAGGGCTTTTATTATTGTCAGGGAATTGAAAACTTTATTCGTTCCCTGATATCAATATTTTTATGTAATTTGGTAAATACTGTTTAGAAGGAGAGAAAACAATGAGCAATGTTTATGATTTATTGCAGGAAAGAGGCTTTATAGCTCAGGTCACCCATGAAGATGAGATTAAGAAACTTTTGAGCGAGAAAAGTGTGACTTTTTATATAGGCTTTGACCCTACCGCAGACAGTCTGCATGTGGGACACTTTCTCCAGCTGATGGTAATGGCTCACATGCAGCAGGCAGGACACCGGCCGATTGTGCTCATCGGAGGGGGAACAGCCCTCGTGGGAGACCCCAGCGGTAAAAATGACATGAGGAAAATGATGACCAGGGAAATAGTACAGCATAATGTTGAAAGATTTAAAACACAGATTTCCAGGTTTATTGATTTTTCAAATGACAGGGCAATAATGGTTGACAACGGAGACTGGCTGCTTGGTCTCAATTATGTTGAATTTTTAAGAGATGTGGGAGTACATTTTTCTGTAAACAGGATGCTGACTGCAGAATGTTTCAAGAGCAGAATGGAAAAGGGGCTGACCTTCCTTGAGTTCAACTACATGCTGATGCAGAGCTACGATTTCCTCGTACTGAATAGAAAATATGACTGCCAGATGGAACTTGGCGGGGACGATCAGTGGTCAAATATTCTTGGCGGCCTGGAACTGGTCAGGAAATCCGATGGAAAGAGCGTTTACGGCATGACCTTTACACTTCTGACCACCAGCGAAGGCAAGAAGATGGGTAAAACGGAAAGCGGAGCTGTGTGGCTGGATCCGGAAAAGACCACACCTTATGAATTCTATCAGTACTGGAGAAACATCAGTGACAATGATGTGGAAAAATGTCTTGCACTGCTGACTTTCCTCCCCATGGATGAGGTCAGAAGACTTGGAGCGCTGACAGATGCAGGGATCAACCAGGCAAAAGCCATACTGGCTTATGAAGTTACAAAAATTGTACATGGAGAGGCAGAGGCTCTTAAGGCTAAAGATGCTGCCGAAGCAATATTCGGAGGTAAGGGGAACTCCGAAAATATACCGTTCATTGAGATTAAAGCAGCCGAACTGGAAGCGGGAATCAAGATAACGGATTTATTGCTGCTGGCCGAACTGACTCCTTCAAAGAGTGAGGCCAGAAGAGCAGTTCAGCAGGGCGGAGTTTCACTCAATGACAATAAGATTACAAGCTTTGACTATACAGTGGGGACCGGTGATCTTGCAGATGGTGAAATCATGCTGCAAAAGGGTAAGAAGAGCTTTGTCAAAATAAAGGTCGTTTAGCAGCTGGTAAAAATAATGCACACCATATGTCGGAAAACAGTCTGATGTATGGTGTGCATCATTTTTTATACTTCAAAAAATTAAAAGGAATATGAAAGTAAGAATTGTGGAAAATAAATATTGTTCAAAAATACTTTAAATAAACTTTATGAATAGAGGAGGATTTATATGCCACTTACAAGTAAGGAGTTAATGCTGATTCAGGACAATATCAGCATGTGCGAGGACAATATAAAATACTTGCAGGGCTGTGCACAGCTGGCGCAGGACAGTCAGATAAAAAACCTGTGCAACAAGCTTGCAAGTGATGAAAAGAACAATTTACAACTGCTGATGAAGCATATTGATACGGCTGCTCAGTAAAAGGAGGAAATCATGGCTAATTTAACTGATAAGGAAATTATGGCATCGGTTTTAGGGGAACACAAACTTGCTGCATCCTCATTGACAAATTTGATATTGGAGAGCGTATGTCCCATGTTGAGAAATGATGCCGAGAGTATTCTAACAAAAACATTTGACGCACAAAAACAGGTCTTCGACATTATGTCTCAAAAGGGCTGGTATTCGGTTCAAAGCGCCAGCCAGCAGGAAATATCCTCAGCGCAGCAGAAAATTAAGGGCATCCAGTCTCAAATGTCTCAATAACCGGCATAGGAAGGGCAGTTACTTTTAAGTAGCTGCCTATTTTATTATTATGGGTTTAACCGGCTTTTCAGCCTCATTACCGGCTGATTTTAAACCATATTCAATGTTAGTAACAATTTGGTGTAAAAAGCATAAAATAATATTGCAGGGGCATAGGAAACATATATCTGCATTTGTATAAAGATGCAACATAAGTGGCTTTTGCCGCCTTTGTTATTTGTTAAGATTTTTATTATAAAGGGCTGAATTCCAGTAATAAAAATACCAAATAATTTCTTAATATAATTTCTTAATATAAATTTTTACTTCAGTGTTTTTATTTTTAAGGAGGGAAAGTCGTGCAGTTAAATTCATCAATAATGTCCCAGCGTAACGGAGGTGTGTTTTATTATGAACAAACTAATAATAAAAGGAGGTAAAAAGCTTAAAGGTGAGATAGGTATCGAAGGTGCAAAAAATTCAGTACTGCCAATACTGGCTGCGACAATTCTTAATGCGGGAGAGAATATTATTAAAAATTGTCCCATGTTCAGCGATGTGGAAGTTATCCTGGATATACTCAAGACTATCGGATGCAAAGTAAAAGTAGAAGATAATGTCGCTATAATTGATTCTTCAACAATATCTTCTACAATTGTACCCGAAAGTCTCGCTTCGGAAATGCGGTCGTCAATAATACTAATGGGACCTCTTCTGGCCAGAGAGGGTAAAGTTACTATAAGCTATCCGGGTGGTTGTGTTACTTTATACTATCTAAAGTGATATCCTGCTTTTTTAATTCCAGAAGCATTTTTCTAAACTGCAGCGCCTTCCTTATCTTATTTATCAGAACAAATTTATTGGTATGATTCAAAGGTTTTAATATGAAGTCATAGATATCATAATGAAAGATTTTCTCCAGTTCATCATTCTCTACTCCGGATGCAACAATTATTGGAATCTCCTTGTAATATGTTGTTTTTGAAAATTCCTCAAGAAAACCCTGACCGTCTAAAACAGGCATCACCATATCAAGTATGATTATATCCACATTACGGCTTTCCACCATGTCAAGAGCTTCCCTGCCGTTTAATGCCGAGACAATATTTACACGTTCCTTGTACAGGTAATTTCTTAGAATTGCATTGTCCAGCACATTGTCATCGGTCACAAGAATAGTACTAATCATAAAAACTCCTTTTAAATAAGTTATGGTTATGTAAATTCTACAATATTATGTTTAATATTTAATTCTATAAGAAAGATAAAATACCTTTCAATAAATAATTAAAAAAGTCGCAAATTTTGTTGAAAAAAATGTTAATAGTTCACAAATATAATGCCCAAAATTAACCTTATTGGTTTGCGGCTTAACATAGGGCTATGATATAATGACTTTTGTAACAAAAGCAAAAAAATTTAACGCAGCATGGCGCAAAATCCGCCAAAATGACGAGTGCAATGAGATCTTAAGCAGGCGCTAAGAGGAAAGTAGGACCAAAATGGGATTTGATGTGGAAAATAGATTGCTGACCAAAGCGCGGCAAGGCAATGTACAGGCATTTGAGGAACTTTCCGGCAGCTACTATACCAAAGTATACAATATATGCTACAGAATGCTGAACAATCCTGATGATGCATTGGAGCAGGCACAGGAGACATTTATCAAGGCATTCAGATACATAAAGGATTTTAAGGGTAATTCCTCCTTTTCAACGTGGATTTATCGTATTGCTACAAATACATGCCTTGATTTTATCAGAAAAAATAATAAGAATAAAAATACCGTATCAATGGAACAGGCCACCTTTGAAGATATAACTGTGAAGGACAGGTTGGTTTCAAGTATGCCGGAGCCTGAAAAAATTGCCGAAACCAATGCGCAAAAGGCAGCAATAAAAGAAGCTTTGGAGAAAATGAATGAAAAAAACAGAATGATAATTGTACTCCGGGATTTTATGGGGCTTAGCTATGAACAAATTTCAGAAACGCTGGAGACTCCCGTGGGAACGGTTAAATCGCGTATAAGCAGGGCAAGGTCTGAATTGCGGGAATTATTGTGCAGGGATAAGGAACATTTATTTACCGACTACGTCAAATAGTTAATGGAAGGAGGGATAACATGATTTTCTGTGATAACAGCGATTTATATATTTCACTATATATTGACGATCAATTGGAACAAAATGATAAAGAAGAATTCTTAAAACATATCGAAGAATGCCCGCAATGCGCTCAGAAACTCAAGGAAGAGTCATATTTTATTCAGCTTGTTAATGACGAAGAAACCGTTGAATTGCCTGATGACTTTTCTTCATCTCTCCATTCGAAACTTATAGAAGTCAGCAAAAAAGAGTACAATAATAAAAGTAAACTTCTGTTTTTTAATAAAAAGCTTATGGCCGCCCTTTCAACGGCTGCCGTGGTGGTTATCTCACTTTTGGCTTTTAAACTGCTGCCCGATATGCTGCCGGGAATAGACAAAACCGGTTACAGTGAAAGCGCGGCGCCTCAGGCCACAGCCGGTACGGCAGATATACAGCAGCAGTCGGGCTCCGATACTGACCGAAATGCCCATAACGAGGAGGCAAACGGTTCAGGTGCTGCAGATGACAAAGCTGTGCCAAAACCCAAAGTTGCGGCAGCAGACAGTGCTCAGACTCAGGAGACCGCACAGGACGAGTCTGCACAGAAGGAGGCTGCTGCCAGAAGCGGCGTCAGCAACAGCAATTTGAAAGGTGTGGTCGAATCCGAAAGCATGAGGGATTTTAAAGTAAAAGCATCTGTCAAGGCTGATTCCCGGGAAAAATCTGAAAACTCAAGTGTGGCAGAAAGCACCGGCAATACCGCAGCGGACGGTGGCGAAAACCAGTCGGAAAAAGTAATTGCTTTTTCCCTGGCTGAGCCGGCAGATGACACAAAAACGCTTTATTATAAAAACTACGTTGAGTTGAATTTAACTATTTCACTTGACGAAACAGAAGTGGAAAAGCTGAAAAAGCTCATGGGGGAGCAGGAGGCGGTTGAGCAGGCCTCAGGCCTCATGGAGGGCTTTGCCGCAAACTATAAGGACATTGTAGCCTATACCGACTACATTATTCCCTTAAGTGAGTATGGTTCCTTAAAGAGCGAAGCATTATTGAAATATAAGCTGGAATTACAAGCAAAAACTGATATAATAAAAACTGACGTTACTGAAGAGTACAATAACCTGGAAATTCAGAAAAACGATATTGAAAATAAAATAAGTGAAGCCTTAAATAAAGGGCAGGATACAACTGCTCTTGAAGCGGAAAAGTCAACCCTGGTTGAACAGACGGATAAAATTATTGCCCAAAGCGGCAAGATAACGGTCAGGATTTTTTTCGTGAAAAAGTAAGGCCGGAGGACATTGATGAACTCGGAAAAAATAATGATCGTTGACGGTAACAGCATTTTGAACAGGGCCTTTTACGGTTTGAGCAGAAATACAATGCTGTCTACCTCCGAAGGTATTCAAACAAACGCGGTATTTGGTTTTATAAATATACTTACAAAATTTCTTTCTGAAGAAAATCCAAAATATCTATGTGTGGCATTTGATATGAAGGAACCAACCTTCAGACATCTGGAATACGACAAGTACAAGGCACAGCGGAAGGGAATGCCCGATGAACTGGCAGTGCAGGTCCCCATTATCAAACAGGTGCTGGATGCCATGAATATAAAGAGGATTGAGACTCCGGGCTTTGAGGCTGATGACATACTGGGGTCTATTTCCCTGTGTGCCGAAGAGAACGGTATGGAAGCAATTCTCCTGACAGGTGACAGGGATTCCTTGCAGCTTGCTTCCCAGTCCACAAGGATAAAACTTCCTGTTACAAGAGGAAACAAAACGGAGACTGATGAGTACGATTATCAGAAGGTGGTAGAAAAATATGGTGTTACCCCTAAAATGCTTATTGATGTTAAGGGTTTGATGGGAGACACTTCGGATAATATACCCGGTGTACCCGGCATTGGTGAGAAGACGGCTCTGGATCTTATTCAAAAGTTTCACAGTATTGAAGAATTATATGAAAATATAGACAGGGTCGAGAAAAAAGGTGTGAGGGAAAAGCTTGAGGCAAACAAAGAACTGGCTTTTCTAAGCAAAAGGCTGGCTACAATTGAAAGAAAGATGCCCTGTATAACAACCGACATTCAGCAATATATAAGGACGGATTTTGACAGGGAGAGACTTTACAGCATTTTCAAAAAGCTGGAATTCAAAACTTTTATTGAAAGATTCGGCTTAAGTGACACTCCCATGGTGGAGGTAACAGAGTCGTTAAATATGGAACATGTGGATGCAGACACTGTTGGTGAACTGGAATCCTGCATTGAGGCAATCAGACTCAGCAAAAAAATGGCGGTATACTATCATACCGATCCTTCGGATAACAGGCTTGATGATTTATGTATTTATGCCTGCAAGGAGGAATATGCCCCGGCTGTAATGGTTTTCAACAATGAGTTCACGGGAGACACGGCCATAGACGTTCTGCGCGAGGTGCTTGAATCAGCAGAAATAAAAAAATACGGCCACGATCTGAAAAAATTAATAAAATTCTGCAAGACAAAAAGTATTGATATAAAGGGCATAGCGTTTGATACCATGATAGGTGCGTATATCCTTGAGCCAACCAGAAACAGCTATACTATTTCCGAGCTTGCAGAGGAAAATCTTAAAAAGAGCATATTGCCTGCAGAAATTTTGTACGACAAGCACGGAAAAAAGCTGCAGCAGGGACTGGATGTCAATCCTTCGACGGTATGTGCAGCCTGTGTTACCGTAATCTATGAACTGGCAGAAAAATATGCCCCCATTATAGAAGGCAACGGACAGCACGAGCTGTATTACAATATTGAGCTGCCTTTGGTGGAAGTACTGGCAGACATGGAACTGTGGGGCTTTAAAGTGGATATTGAAGGCTTGAAGGCATATTCAAAAGAAATGGATTCAAGACTTGTCATACTTGAAAACGAAATATATATGCTGGCAGGCGAAAACTTCAATATAAATTCTCCCAAGCAGCTGGGAAGCATTTTGTTTGAGAAGCTAAATCTGCCTGTAGTTAAAAAGACCAAGACCGGCTATTCCACAGATGCCGAAGTATTGGAACAGCTGTCCCAGAAGCATGAAATAGTCGAAAGGATACTGGAATACAGGTCGCTGATGAAGCTGAAATCCACCTACGCCGACGGCTTGCTGGCAATACTTGACCCAAATACCTGCAAGATACACTCCAGCTTTAATCAGACTGTTACGGCTACAGGAAGAATAAGCAGCACCGAACCGAATTTGCAGAATATACCCATAAAGCTGGAAATGGGAAGAAAGATCAGGAAAGTATTCATACCATCGGATGAAAATTATGTACTGCTGGATGCCGACTATTCCCAGATCGAGCTGAGGGTTCTGGCACATATAACAGGCGATGAAAATATGATTTCAGCATTTAGCAACAATGAGGATATTCATACTACCACAGCTTCCAAGGTATTTGGTATTCCTGCGGGAGAAGTTACATCAATCATGAGATCGCGGGCAAAGGCCGTTAATTTCGGAATTGTTTATGGCATCGGTGATTTCAGCCTTTCAAAGGATATCGGGGTTACCAGGAAGGAAGCAAAAAAATACATTGACGACTATCTTGCCAAGTATTCCAAGGTTAAGGAATATATGAGCGATACCGTGGCAAAGGGTAAGGAACTGGGGTTTGTAACAACACTTTTTAACAGAAGAAGATATCTGCCGGAATTGAAATCAAGCAACTTCAATATGAGATCCTTTGGTGAAAGAGTTGCCATGAACACTCCTATTCAGGGAAGTGCGGCAGATATAATCAAGATATCCATGGTAAAGGTGTACAGCGAACTGAAGAAAAGAAAGCTTAAATCAAGGCTGATCCTTCAGGTACACGATGAACTTATAGTAGAAGCTGAGAAGTCAGAGCTCCAGGAGGTATCGGTCCTGCTCAAGCAGTGTATGGAGAATGCTATGGAGCTGAAAGTACCAATGACTGTTGACGTAAAGAGTGGTGAGAGCTGGTATGAAACAAAATAGCGGCTCGGTAGTACTGGGTGTGACCGGAGGAATAGGCAGCGGGAAAAGCACCGTCAGCCGTATTCTGGAGGAATTTGGGGCAGTGGTCATTGATGCGGATAAGATCAGCAGGGATGTGGTAATGCCAGGCGAAAAGGCTCTGGAGGAGTTGTCGGAGGTATTTGGCAGGGACATACTTGATGCCCGGGGACAGCTTGAACGCAAAAAACTGGCCAATATTGTTTTTAACGATAATGAAAAGCTGCAGAAATTAAACGGCATTTTGCATAAATATGTTGCAGAAAGAATAAATGATAATGTGAAAGAACAGCAGATAAAAAGGACTAAAATCATTGTTATTGATGCTCCAATACCTATAAAAAATGGTTTTCTGGATTTGTGCCACAGGGTTTGGACAATCACGGCAAACAGGGAGTTGCGTATCAGGCGTATCATGGAAAGAAGCGGCATGTCCCGCGACGAAGCCGTCTCGAGAATAAATTCCCAGCTTGACGAGCAGGAATATATAAAAATTGCCGATACTGTAATATATAATAACTATGATTATTCTCATTTGAAAGAGGACGTAAAAAGTCAATTGACCGGGCTGTTAGGGTGATTTTTTGAAAAGAAGGAAGACTTCAGGCAAATTTAAAACATTTATTATATTTTTGATTCTTGTGTTACTGGTTGTATTTTCAATCAGCGCTGTCAAGTATGCGCTGTATTATATGTATCCTACCGATTATTCCGAATATGTTGAAAAATATTCCGATGAGTATGATCTGGATAAGCATCTTGTTTACTCCATGATCAAAGCAGAGAGCGGCTTTGATCCTAATGCTGTTTCTCCGAGGGATGCAAAAGGTCTTATGCAGATCATGGACTCTACGGGAGAGTGGGCAGCTGAAAAAATCGGGCTTGAGGATTTTGCAGCAGAACAGCTGCTGGAACCTGAAACAAATATAAATATCGGCTGCTGGTATATTGCCAGGCTGCTGAAACAATACAATCAGAATACTGAACTTGCATTGGTAGCCTATAATGCAGGCAGTGGAAATGTTTCCAAATGGCTGAAGGATGAAAATGTAAGTAAAAACGGTAAGACACTTGACCGGATTCCCTTTGAGGAAACAAGAAATTATGTAGAAAAAATCAGCAAATATTTCAGCATGTATAAAAAGCTTTACGACAATAATAAATAGTGGTATTTTTATATATAATACCATAAAAATTTGAGTGTAAAATATATCGGGTAAGGGGCCTTGAACGACAGGCCCCTTACCGGTATCAAATTACGCCGGCATGGAGGTTAAAAATGAGCTCGTTCCTTTTTGAAAGAGACCTTTTATACCCTACGGACAATATTCTTGATCCCGGTATATTGCATGTTAAACTCCTAAATCCCAACAATACAAAAATACCGGTTGTACTCGAACCTAAATCCAATCATTCGGTTGTCAAAAATATGGATTCTGTACTGGACCTTTTGCAGAAGGACATCTTTGACAGAATAAACATCAGGGTCAATGATAATACCCAGGTGTATGTATTGCTCGACGGCCCGGACAGAGAAGCTTACGGCGATGCCCAATGTCTGAAGGTCGTGTTTATGGGGATACATGAATTTACGCTGGAACCGGTTACCGGGGAAGAGTATTCAAGTATCCTATGAATGACCATGCTTTAAAATCCGCACGTATTACAATTCTAACAAATCAGTCAAACTGAAAGGTAAAGAGTAAAGCTCCATTACCCGTTAAAAGTACGCCTGAAATTGCAGCCGGAACATTTGCACGAGCTGTACAAATTTCAGGCATGTACTTTGTGAGCATTTATATAGTTCTTTGCACAGACTGTGCCACAAGTCTCAGTTCCTGCATCAGGGTTTCAAATTTCTCAGGCCTTAATGACTGCGGCCCGTCACAAAGAGCACAGGGCGGGTTGGGATGCACTTCGATGATCAAGCCGTCAGCCCCAGTGGCAACAGCACCCTTGGCAAGTGCCGGCACGAATTTCCAGTTGCCGGTGGCATGGCTGGGATCAACTACTATGGGAAGGTGTGAGACTTCCTTGATTGCAGGGATGGCACTCAGGTCAAGAGTGTTTCTGGTCATGGTTTCAAAGGTGCGGATTCCGCGTTCGCATAGAATAACATTGTGGTTTCCTTCGGCAATGATATACTCGGCCGCCATAAGCCATTCCTCTATTGTAGCCGACAGACCTCTCTTTAAAAGTACAGGTTTGCTGGTCATGCCAACCTCGCTTAACAATCTGAAATTCTGCATGTTTCTGGCACCGATCTGGAATATGTCGGTGTATTTGTTGACCAGTTCCACATCTCTTGTGTCAACCACTTCGGTAACCAGCTTCAAGCCGGTGGCTTCACGGCCGGCCACCATTATTTTCAGGCCGTCTTCCTCAAGTCCCTGGAAGGCATAGGGGGAGCTTCGCGGTTTAAAAGCACCGCCTCTTAATATTTTGGCACCGGCATTCCTGACTTTTTTTGCAGTTTCCACAAAATCATTTTCATTTTCTATTGCACATGGACCTGCCATAACTACAATTTCATTTCCACCGATCCTGACATCGCCTACTTCGATGACTGTGGGAGACTGCTGCAGCTCATTACTGGCCAGTTTGTAAGGCTTCATAATGGGCACAAGGGTTTCCACACCGGGCATTTGTGAGACTGAGTGTATATTCAGCAATCTCTTGTCCCCGATTGCACCGATTACTGTCTTGATGTCACCGTATATGGGATGTGTTTTGAAGCCCAGCTCGGTAAGTTTGTTTTCCACGTTTGCAATATCCTGTTTGGTTGCGTTCTGACTCATTACGATAATCATAAAAAACCTCCTTGAAGTCATAATATTATTGTTTTAAAAAAGTAAAGAATATAAAAAAGCCCTCAATCCCTTAAACAAGGGACGAGGACTTATAATCCACGCGGTACCACCCAAATTGGTAAAAAACCATCTCAATCATGTACGGGAGTATAATCATATATATCCGATACACTCCTACTATAACGGGAAGGACCCGGTATGACCTACGAATAAAGTTCAATCATACTGTTCATGGGAGAACTCACAAATATATTATCCTGCAGTACTTTCACCGCCTACTGCTCGCTTTGAGGAATCATATGCTCTGCCAACTGATTTATTTCTTAAAGAATCAGTTTTCCCATTCATCACATTTAAGCTTACGATTATTATATTAATAGATATCTTAACATGTTACTTTTTTTAATGTCAACTACTTTTTTGAATTTATTACTATTTCCCAAAAAATAATCTATATATTTTTAAGTATTCTTTCAATAACCGAGGATCTGGCAGCGGTCTCAAAGGTGTCGTCCAATTGTCCCAAAGTATCAAAATCAGTGTATTTCTGTTTTAGTGCCAGAGTGAGCAAATGGTCCGTCAGCTGCGGATTTTTTGGAAGAAGGCTGCCATGTGAATAGGAGCAGTAAACATTATTGTACACTGCGCCTTCATAACCGTCGGTTCCGTTATTGCCACTGCCAGAAAGAACTTTACCTAGGGGTCTGATACCCTCTCCAAGATAAGTTCTCCCCGAGTGGTTCTCAAAACCTACTATTTTTAAAGGCTTTCCGTCTTCCGATATAAAATCGCTTTCAAACACGATGTTTCCTATCATGCGTTCCTTTCCGCCCACCGTCCACAGGTCCAGTGCTCCAAGAAACTCTATATCCTTGCCGTCCCAGGTCTTGTAGTACTTGCCCATTAACTGATATCCTCCGCAAATGCACAGGAAGACCTTCATATTGTCTATGGCTGACTTTATTTCACTGCCTTTCTGATTTAACACATCAGCCTGGATGATTTCCTGTTCGTAGTCCTGTCCGCCGCCCAGGAAAATAATATCGTACTCTGATGAATCAAAAGAGTCACCGATGGTAATATTGGTTACCTGTGTGTTTATTCCATGCCACTGGGCTCGTCTCTGCAGGGCCAGGATATTGCCTCTGTCCCCATAGGTATTGAGCAGATCAGGATATAAATGACAAATGTTCAAATCATACATAAAATCTCCAATCAGCTGCTTGTGCAGCGTCTCATTAGTAATGAAAACCCCGCTGAGGGTTTTTGCAACGCGAAATGAACAATGTTCACACTTCTTTATGTTTCGCGTTTTTCACGTTATTTCCAGAACTCCTTTAAATTGTACTTTTTCTTTAGGATACCACGAATATCTAGCATTGCAGTATAGGTGGGCAATATGTGGAAGCAGCCTCCGGGCGGAGTTTGCTCCAGACCGCGTTCCAGCAGCAGCTGGTAGTCCTTTATAATCCTTATTTTTCTGGTGTCCAGACCGCTGTATTTCAGTCTGACGGCCATATCCTCGCCGCGGAGTCCGGAGGCAAACAGATTGCCTATTTTATCGGGGTTTTTGTTAAGCTGCTCGAAATCCACGTCCCAAAGCCAGGAAATATCAGTGCCGTCGGCCAGCTTGTCATTTATGAGAAATGCCGCATTCAACTGCTGCTCGTCAAGAGCAAGAAAGCTCAATACCTGGTTGAACCCTGTGGGATTTTTTACAAGGATAAGTTTTATTGTTTTATCTCCAACCGTTATGGATTCCATTCTTCCAAACCCGCATTCAAAAGACTGCATGGCACTGATCACCGTATTGGCACTGTAGTTTAAAGCAAGGCCGCATGTGGCTGCTGCCATTGCATTGTAAACGTTATACAGGCCGGGAAGATTGATCCGGGTGGTATATTCCTGCAAAGTTTCGGAAAGGGGAGGAGCGGATTTCCAGTTTATTGTGGTATGGCTGCTGCCTGTTTCCTGGATGCCGGTACATTCAAGGCTGGCAGCAGGTCTTTTGTAACCGCAGCCGGTACAGTAGAATCCCCCCAGGTGACCATAGATATGATTTGTATATTCGTATTTGTTTTTACAGTTTATACAGAACATGGCATCGGTATTAATGTCGCCTGAATTTCCGGTATCACCGGCTCCGGCCTCCGGAGCAATACCATAGTAAAATACAGGTTTATTTGTTTCTCTGCCCAAAGATGCACACATGGAATCATCGGCATTAAGAATAAGGGATGTATTGTCACCTACCCTCTCAAGGCCTGATTTGACGGCGTTCAGGGTTGAGTAAAGCTCACCGTACCTGTCAAGCTGATCCCTGAAAAAGTTGGTCACGACAACAGCTTTGGGCTGGAGATGTTTGGTGACCTGATTAAAGGCGGCTTCATCGCTTTCAATAAGTGCCACCCTGTGCCTGGGCTTTCCTGTGAGAGTCACAGCCTGAATAAATATGGTTGTTATTCCGCTTAAAAGATTTGCTCCGGATTTATTGGTTATGTAGTCTATATTGTTGTTTTTCAAAATCTCTTCTATAATTCTGGTGGTTGTGGTTTTGCCGTTTGTACCTGTTACCATGATTATTTCAAAGTTCCCGGCAATTGATCTGAGTATGCCGGGGTAAATTTTAAAGGCCAGTTTGCCGGGGAGAGTAGTTCCGCCCTTTTTTATAAGCCGGAGTACTTTTATGGCAAATTTTGATATAAAAATAGATATTACCTGTCTCAATTTCATAAATGCTCCTAATCGTTTAATACCATAATAATACAATTTATTGGCAGATGCCTCATAGTATATTAATATAAAACATTATAACACCATACCGCAATATACAAAACATTAATACAATATTACTAAATAAAATAAACTAAATTACCTATATACTTATTATTAACAGATTTATTAACATCTTATTTGATGGGCAATACATTTTTATGATATAATTATCCTGGTAAATGCCCGTAGATTAACACATCCGGGTGGTTGTGAAATAGGCCCCAGGCCAATAGATCTCCATTTAAAAGCTTTAAGAAGTCTGGGAGCCAAAATCAATGACGCCAATGGCGGATATATCACCTGTGAAACTGACGGACTCATTGGCTGTGACATATATCTGGATTATCCCAGTGTAGGCGCTACTGAAAATGCCATGATAGCAGCTGTTTATGCACGGGGGGATACAATTATCAGAAATGCTGCCAAAGAACCCGAAATAGTTGATCTGCAGAACTTCCTGCAAAAGATAGGCGCCAGGGTAACCGGAGCAGGTTCAAGTGTCATACGGATCAGGGGCTTCGAGAAGAAATTTAATAATGTAGAATACAACGTAATTCCTGACAGGATCATTACTGGTACATATATGGTTGCTTCGGCAATTACAGGCGGAAATGTTGTTATCAAGGATATTATCCCCGAACACATTATTTCAATAGCGTCGGTTTTACGGGATATTGGCTGTCAGATCAATATTAAAAGAAACGATATTCAAATTGTTTCAGGGTCAAAGCTGGAATCGGTTGAAGTTATCAGGACTTTACCATATCCCGGTTTTCCTACAGATATGCAGGCTCAGATAATGGCTTTGCTCACCTTGTGCAAAGGCACGAGCATAATAATAGAAACCATATTTGAGAGTAGATATAAGCATGTGGATGAGCTTTTAAAGATGGGAGCAAATATAAGAATAGATGGCCGTATGGCTGTTATAAAGGGAGTCGGCAGGCTGAACGGGGCCCAGGTGGCGGCAAGGGATCTGCGGGGCGGAGCCGCATTGATACTGGCAGGCCTTGCTGCAAACGGAGAAACTTTTGTATCCGGTCTGGATCATATTGACAGGGGCTATTACAAAGTGGAAGAAAAACTGGCTTCATTAGGAGCAGATATATTAAGGAATTAACAAATGAAAAAAACACCACCAGCTTCAAATGTAAAGAAAAAGAAAGTAAGTAAAAAAGTGCGCAGAAGAATGAGAAGAATCCGGCGGTTTTTCCTATTTGTTCTGATTGCTGCGGGGATAATCATATTTGCCAGATCATCGTTTTTTATCGTCGATAAAATAGAAACAGCAGGCAATAAAAAATATTCAGCAAATGAATTGATTCTAAGTACCGGCCTTGTTCCCGGGAAAAATGTATTCAACATGCTGGGAGAAAAACCAAAGAATCTGCTGACTTTAAGCTTTAGCGAACTGGAACAGGAAGTATTGAATTCTATGCCGTATGTTAAGTCTGTGAGCATAAGGCCGGCCTTACCAAAATCAATTAAAATAAAGGTGCAGGAAAGAACGCCGTTTGCAGTTCTTGATAATGGAGGGACAAATCTCCTTATTGACAAGGATGGTTATGTGCTGGAGCTCCTTGACAGCAAATCTCCGAAATTGAAGGATTATTTTAAAATAATAGGTATTTCGGTGGATAGCTATAAATTGGGACAGGCTATAAAATTTAAAGGAGAGAATCCCTTAATAGATCTGATAAGCTTTTGCGATCTTATTGCAAAAAGTGATAAGGATGAAAAATTAAAATTATATAAAAAAATTACTTCGGTTGATTTGTCCGATGTACCATATATGTCTGTCCAGTTTGACAAAAGAGTTACCGCCAAATTTGGAGATTTGGAGTATACGGATTATCAGATAAGTGTTTTTAGACATTTATTTGTTAATAATATCAATGAAACGCAAAAAGGTACTCTGGATTTTACAAAGGGGAGCAACCCGTACTTTGTACCGGGAGAGTAATGGTTTTACAGGCGGAATTATACATATAATCAAGTAAAGCTAATGCCAATCTAAAAATATTTAACAGACAACAAGAGAGAAAAGGAGTAAAATGCTATGATACCAATATTAGGATTAATTTTAGGAATACTTATTGGACTGTTCATTCCAATTACCATTCCGTCCCAATACTTTACATATGTGGCTGTTGCAATTCTGGCCGCCATGGACTCGGTATTCGGGGGAATAGTTGCCACCATAAACAAAAAATTCGAAATGAGAATATTTTTATCCGGATTTTTTGGAAATGCTTTGCTGGCCGCAGGTCTGGCATATATTGGAGACAAACTGGGAATTCAGATATATCTTGCCGCAATATTTGCATTTGGAAACAGGCTCTTTTTAAACTTTGCTTTAATTAGAAGATATCTATTGAATAAATTTCTCAAAAAAGATAATATAGTAAAAGAGGATCTTTAAGCGCATTTCGAGGCATTTTTGATGCATAAATTAGGGGGGCAGTTTCGTGTCTGATGTTATTGTAGGAGTGGATATAGGAACTTCAAAAGTAAGCACCGTAATTGGAAAAACCAATAATACAGGTGAAGTTGAAATTTTAGGCAAAGGTATTGAAAGCTGTTCGGGTATAAAAAAAGGAATAATTGTTGACATTGAAGCTACCTCCAATTCAATACAAAGTTCTGTAAAAAAAGCGGAAGCCCAGGCAGAATTGAAGGTTGGTTCAGCCTACGTCAACATCTCCGGTCTGCATGTTGATATCATCAATCATAAGACATATACGAATATAGCCAGCGATTCCAGGGAAATCTCCAGGCATGATGTGGAAAAGCTGCTTTATGCGGCCGGAACCATTTCAATACCTGATGACAGTGAGATAATCGATGTGGTTCCCAGACAGTTTATTGTCGACGGTTATGATGGGATAAACGATCCTGTGGGAATGAAGGGAACCAAGCTTGAAGGGGATTTTGACGTCGTGGTTGGGAAAATTATTTCCATACAGAACATTGTCAGAAGTATGGAAAAAGCGGGAATCAAGGTGGACGGACTCATTGCCGAAGGTTTTGCCGCGGGAGAATGCATTC
Source organism: Ruminiclostridium cellobioparum subsp. termitidis CT1112 (assembly GCF_000350485.1). GTDB lineage: Bacteria > Bacillota > Clostridia > Acetivibrionales > DSM-1351 > Ruminiclostridium > Ruminiclostridium termitidis. The sequence continues at coordinate 36,201 of NZ_AORV01000042.1, read as the reverse complement.
TGCTCCCTGATGAAAAAGATATGGGCGTCATACTCATTGATATTGGCGGGGGGACCACCGAGATCAGTGTGTATAAGGATGAAAAGCTTGTGATGAACAGATGCCTTCCTGTAGGCGGGGATCATATCACAAATGATTTATCGATAGCGCTGAAAATGACTTATGCCGAATCTGAAAAAATCAAAAGACAATTCCAACTGGCATTGACCACACTTATCAAAAATGACCAGGAAATATCTGTTAATGATCTGAGCGAGAGTTTCAAGAAAAATATAAAGGTTTCCGATGCGATAGAAGTTATAGAGGCAAGAGTATATGAAATATTCAGCCTCTGCAAAGACCTTGTCTATACAAATTGCCCCGGCAGCTATGGTGCGGGAGTTGTACTTTCGGGAAACGGGATATCCACCCTGGATGGTGCCATGCAGATAGCATATGACATTTTTGACATCCCTGTCAGGGTTGCCGCTCCAAAAGTGAAAAACATACCCACACTTGATTACTGTACTGCAGCAGGGATGGTGAAGTATATAGCCCGGCAGGACAAGGAAGCAAGCACCATCAGTATAAAGAGTATTCCCAAAGCCAATAAAAAGGTCAGGGAACGAACCTTTCTCAAGAAGGTTATCAGTGCTTTGAAAGATTTTTTTTATTAGGCAATATAAACAAAACTTGCCTAAATTACATTTTTACTATATTATTATTATGTGCTTTTTATAACTTTTTTGGATTATTAACCATTTAATCAATATACACAGGTAGGCAATTCAAGTCTAATTTACCAATGCTAAAGGGGGATTTACTTTGCTAGATTTCGAGATTGATATGGATCATTTTGCCCAGATAAAGGTAGTAGGATGCGGCGGAGGAGGAAACAATGCCGTTAACAGGATGATTGATGCAGGACTTAGAGGTGTGGATTTTATAGCTATAAATACAGATAAACAGGCTTTGTTTTTATCCAAGGCAAACACCAAGATTCAAATTGGAGACAAGCTTACAAAGGGTCTTGGAGCAGGTGCTAATCCCGATATCGGAGAAAAGGCGGCAAATGAAAGCAGAGATGAAATCGCCCAGGCAATAAAAGGTGCAGACATGGTATTTGTAACCGCAGGTATGGGCGGCGGAACCGGTACGGGTGCTGCTCCCGTGGTAGCACAGCTGGCCAGGGAAATGGGAATTCTGACAGTAGCGGTTGTTACAAAACCCTTTATGTTTGAAAGCAGAACGCGTATGCAGCATGCTGAAAGAGGAATAGAGAACCTTAAAAATTCAGTGGATTCACTTGTCACCATTCCAAATGACAGATTGCTTCAGGTTGTGGAAAAGCGCACTACTATGGTGGAAGCTTTTAGAATGGCTGATGATGTGCTTCGACAGGGTGTTCAGGGTATATCCGATTTGATAGCCGTACCTGGCTTGGTAAATCTTGACTTTGCAGATGTTAAGACTATAATGCTGAGTTCCGGCCTTGCCCATATGGGTATAGGAAGAGCCAATGGTGAAAGCAGGGCAGAAGAAGCGGCAAGACAGGCAATTCAGAGTCCTCTGCTGGAAACTTCAATCGAAGGGGCAAGAAGAGTACTGGTGAATATTACCGGTGGTCCCGATCTGGGTTTGTTTGAAGTTAACACGGCAGCAGAGCTTGTTCAGAAGTCGGCAGATCCCGAAGCAAATATCATATTTGGAGCTGTTATTGACGACAACCTTAAGGATGAATTGATGATAACGGTTATAGCCACAGGTTTTGAGAACAGTCCGGTTCTAAAGAAATTTGACAAACCTGCTGAAAAGCCAAAGCAGGTATCGACGGCTGTTCCGGCTCATGACAGCAGCAGCTACGCAGCAGCAACTGCTGAAAAGAATAATGCCAATGCAGTTTCTTCTGATAACGAGCTGGACATACCAACCTTCCTGAGAAGGAACAGATTTAAATAATGGAATATTAAGAATATGGTAAAATATCTGGGAAGTGCCGCAGACTACTGTTAAAGTGGAATGTGCACTTCCTTTTTAATAAGTTGACCCGTTGTGCTAATTAAAATTTTGTTTTGCTTTACAGATAGATTTAATCAGAATCAACTGGTACGTGAGTACAACTTCATGAAATAAGATGCACAGTTAAAAACAATTGCGGTAAATTGTCGACGAAGGTAAAGTGGTTTTGCCGGCAAAGCAACAGGACGTTGCTTTGAGCTTCAAATCAAGACAGGAGGTCGAGTTTGAGCGACGGCAAAACCGCTTTAAATGAGGCGATACAATTTTCGTAATTGTTTTGGGGGCATCCTTATTTCATGAAGTTAGTACGGAAGTTACCATTTGATATAAAAAAATTAAAAAGGTAAAGCAAAAATTAAAATAACTAGCACAACACGTTAAGTTAACTTGTAAAATTGTTACACAGCTTTGCAGTTGCAAGTTTATGCTGATTATAGAGTTTGAATAAATTTTCAAAGGAAGTGTACCATGTATAAAATTTTTCTTGTTGAAGATGACGGTGTAATTTCGGCAGAGATCAAAAAGCATCTGCAAAGGTGGGGCTATGACGTGCATCGTGTCGGTGATTTCAACAATGTTGTGGGAGAATTTATAAAGTTTGATCCCCAGTTGGTATTGATGGATATATCCCTCCCATTTTATAACGGTTTTTACTGGTGTACCGAGATCAGAAAGCTATCCAAGATCCCTGTGATTTTTATTTCCTCCGCCGGTGATAATATGAATATCGTAATGGCTGTAAATATGGGGGGAGATGACTTTATTTCAAAGCCCTTTGATTTTGAGGTGCTTACAGCCAAGGTCCAGGCAATATTAAGAAGAACTTATGCTTACAATGAACAGACGGCTTACCAGGAGCATAATGGCGTTTTGTTCAATTCTATGGACGGGACTCTGATATACCGTGATCAAAAGCTGGAGCTTACCAAGAATGAGCAGAGGATCATACAGCTGCTCTATGAAAATATTGGAAGGATAGTGAGTCGGGAGCAAATTATGAAGCGCCTGTGGGATAATGATTGCTTTGTGGATGACAACACACTTACGGTAAACATGACCAGATTGCGCAAAAAATTGGAGGACGCTTCCATTGAAAATTTTATACAGACTAAAAAAGGTCTGGGATATATTATAGGTGGTTAGCTTGAAAGACTTCACTTGCGTTCGCCTTCCAAACTAACCTGTGAATTTATGGCCGTGCGAAATATTCAAAGTATTTACCAATACTTTGAAAGCGCACATGGCCAATTAACCTCCTTTATTCGCCACATTGCGATAAAGGATAAATACTTGCATAACATTTTGTGGCCACGAATGTGGCTCATGGAGGTTAATATGAGGGACAGGCACTCTTTAGGAATGTTACTGCAATATGTCAGGGACAGGCGAAAAGTAATCTTGATGTTTCTTCTGTACCAGCTCATTTTTGGTGCCATATGTGCACTGTATCAGTTGGAAAATCTGGACAAGCTACTTTACGGTGTCTATATCTCCATTTTTATAAGTCTGTGCATCAGTGTATGGGATTTTACGGAGTATGCTGACAGGATAGTAAAAACTGAAGAAATGTGTTCAAATCTTGAAAATGTGATTGAACTGCTGCCTCAGGCAACCGACCGGAAGGAAACACAATATCAGGAGATTATCAGGGGCTTGTATGAGGATATGCAGCAATTACAGTTCAATACAAATCTCAAAGAGTCGGAAATGAAGGATTATTACTCGCTGTGGGCCCATCAGATAAAAACACCTCTGGCGGCAATGAGGCTCATGCTCCAGAATGATGAGAAGGAGATAAGTTCTTATGCCTTGCAGGAAGAATTGTTTAAAATCGAACAATATATAGAAATGGTAATGCATTATCTCAGGCTGGAAAGCATGTCTTCCGATATGATTTTGAGGGAATACCGGCTAAAGGATATTGTCAACCAGGCTGTTAAAAGAAATGCCGTATTGTTTATCAACAGTAGGCTTTCCATTGATATCATGGACTTTGACTGTAAGGTCATAACCGACGAAAAGTGGCTTTTATTTGTTATAGAACAGCTTATTACCAATGCTGTCAAGTATACTCCAGTCGGAGGTATAACAATAAGTCTGGAAAAAAACAATAATAAAGAATGGCTTGTTATTCAGGATACCGGCATTGGAATCAAGTCTGAAGATTTGCCGAGGATTTTTGAAAAAGGCTTTACAGGATATAACGGACGGTTTGACAAGAGATCTACCGGAATTGGTCTTTATTTATGCAAACAGGTCCTGGACAAATTGTCCCATAGAATAGAGGTTTTTTCAGAGGTGGGCAGGGGTACAAAAGCCTGCATAGATGTCTCGGTCAGGACTTTTTAAGAGAACAAAAACATACCTTACAGAAATGTAAGGTTAACCGTGGAAATGTAAGTCAGGTCTATGGCAGCCAATTTCTAAATATTCCATAATATATCCATAAGGTATTTTTATTGACAAATGAAAAAGCACACGGCCAGTTCCGGAAATATTATGGCCGCTGTTCGGCTCAAAGCAACAATACGATTTATGGAGGTTAACATGGCACTTTTAGAAATTAAAAATGTAAAGAAGATATACACTTCACGCTTTGGAGGAAATAAGGTACAGGCTTTGGACAGTGTCACCTTCTCGGTTGAGAAAGGTGAATATGTGGCAATAATGGGAGAGTCGGGCTCCGGCAAGACAACGCTTCTGAATATTCTGGCTTCTATTGATAAGGCCACCAGCGGACAGGTCATGCTGGACGGCAGGGATTTGTCAAAAATAAAGCAAGGTGAGCTTTCGGCTTTCCGAAGGGATAATCTGGGCTTTGTTTTTCAGGATTTTAATCTATTGGATACGTTTTCCTTGCAGGATAACATTTTTTTGCCCCTTGTTTTATCGGGCCATTCCTATGATGAAATGCACAGGAGACTGGAACCGTTGGCCAAAAAGCTGGGAATTGACCAGCTGCTGCAAAAATATCCATATGAGGTATCGGGCGGTGAGAAGCAGAGGGCAGCGGCAGCCAGGGCCCTGATAACAAATCCCAAGATTGTTCTGGCAGATGAACCTACCGGTGCTCTTGACTCCAAGGCTTCTGCCAGATTGCTAAGACTTTTTTCGGAAATAAATGCAGAGGGTCAGACAATATTGATGGTAACCCACAGTATACAGGCTGCAAGCCATGCCGGCAGAGTTCTGTTCATCAAGGACGGCTGTGTCTTCAATCAGATATACCGTGCAAACGCCACCAAGGAGGAAATGTTTAAGAAAATAGCCGATACCATGACAGTGCTGCAAACAGGAGGAACACAGTATGAATAAGATGTTTCTTCTGCCAAAGCTGGCTTTTGTGGGTATTAAGAAAAATGGAATAACGTACTTTCCATATATGCTTGCAGGAATATTCTCAGTTTTTGTATTCTTCGTTTTTTCATCCATAATGAATAATGAGTTGATGAAAAAGCTTCCTCATAGTGCTTATTTAGTGGTTCTTATGGGGATTGGCCTTTTTCTCCTGGGCGTTATATTGGTACCGTTTTTATTGTACTCAAACAGTTTTCTTATAAAGAGAAGGAAGCTGGAGCTGGGATTATACAGTATTCTCGGGCTTGAGAAAAAGCATATAGCCATTATGATGTTCTTTGAGACCATGTATATTTTTCTTGTTATATTTACAGGCGGAATCATTCTTGGAGTAGTTTTTTCAAAACTGCTGTTCCTTGTGCTGCTGAATCTTACACGATTGCCGGTAGACACTGGATTTACTTTTAGTTTCGTTGCTCTTAAAATATCATTTTATTACTTTGTAGGGATCAGTCTGCTCAATTTGATAGTGAATCTGGTGCAGGTATTCAAATCGAATCCCAATGATTTGATGAAGGGGGCAAAATCAGGGGAAAAACCCCCGAAACGCCTCTGGATATCTGCTCTGCTGGGAATAGTATTACTTGCGGCGGGATATTATATCGCCATAGTCTCAAAAGTTGATTCAGGTATTTTCACTGATTTTCTTCTGGCAGTTGCTCTGGTAGTACTGGGAACACACTTTTTCTTCAAGGCCGGGATACTTGCGCTGCTCCGCATACTCAAGGAAAACAGGAACTTTTATTACCGCAAGGCAAATTACACCACCATATCGGGAATGCTGTACCGAATGAAGAAAAGTGCTGCCAGCCTGGCCAATATATGCATATTCAGTACCATGACCATAATTACATTGTTATGTACGGCCGCTCTGTGGTTTGGAACATCCGGTGTACTTGATTTTCAATACCCCTTTGATTTTCGGATTGATTATAGGACAGGCGCTTCCATAGACAGAAACCGATTGGATTCCATGCTGTCCCAGCTGTCCGGGGAAGCACATGTAAATGTCTATGATAAAATTTCCTATGCCTATATGGATACCAATGCACTTAAAACTGATAACAAATTTGTTAAAAAATCAGGGAACGGGTTTCAATCCAATGTTGAAACCATAAAGCTGATTACGCTTCAGGAGTATAATCAGATGGAGCGTCAGAACGTAGAACTTGGGGAAAATGAGGTTCTGGTATATTCCACAGGGGCTGATTTCGGTTTCAGCAGTGTACTTTTTGGCAGTGATACCTACACGGTAAAAAAGGAATTGACCCAAACGAACTTTGATCGAAAATCTTCGGTCGCGCGGTTTGGCCAGGATTATTATTTCATTGTGAAGGATCAAAATACAGCAAAAAAGATTATGGCGGAGGCAGGCAACCCGGAAAAGGATTTTACTGATTCCATAGCCTTTCAGGTAAATGGAGAGGATAAGAATAAAAAAGAATTTGCAAATCTCTTAAGCGGCTGGTTCAAGGATAAAAAAGAAGTCGTTTTATTAAAGAATGGAATAGCGGGCCGTGGCGAAACAGTTTCAATGAACGGAGGATTGCTGTTTCTTGGAATATTCTTCGGTATCATATTCAGTATGTGCCTGCTCTTGATAATGTACTACAAGCAGATAACCGAAGGTTTTGATGACAGGGATAAATTCAATATCATGCAGAAGGTAGGCATGAGTGATGCGGAGGTAAAAGGCACCATCAAACGCCAGATTCTCCTGGTATTCTTCCTGCCGCTGGTATTTGCAGTCCTTCATACACTGGCCGGGTTTGGAATGATCACAGAACTGCTGGGTGTACTGTTCCTGTACAACCGGACATTAATAATTGTGACGGGTGTTGTTGTATCCTGTATTTTTGCAGTGTTGTACGGACTGAGTTATATATTTACATCCAAAGTATACTACAGCATAGTCAGGCAAATGAACTAGTAGAATATATAGAATATTGTACTGGATAGGAAGATCTGAAATAAGCAGCATATGCTCCCTGGCAGGTTGGCAGGAGCATATGCTGCTTATTTTAGTTTCTTCAGTATAGGAATTTATATATTATTTTGATAAAGAAATGAGCCCGGTGAGTTTTCTTGTCACACAATATTTCTTTTTCTACATTTGTTTTTGACAAACTTTTGTAAATTAACTATGTATAATTAGGAATGGATAAAAAAGAAGGTTGATGTAATAACTCGGCATAAAAACAAAGGCGCTTGAATAATAGTAAAGTATGGACTAATAGTGTTTATGCGTTATTTTACTATTGGGTGAGGGAAACAAAGTGGAAATATATTTGGATATTCTGTTACTTGAAAATTTAGTTATAAATTATTTGATACTTTATGTTACAGCCAGGTTCTCCCGGGTAAGGGTCAGTACTCTCAGATTATTTGCAGGAGCAATAGTCGGAGCACTTTATGTGATATTCATAATATTGCAGCCGGGAATGAAGGTATATTATACGGCATTTGCCAAAATACTGCTGTCTGTTTTCATAATAGCAATAACCTTTTCGCCGCGGAAGGTTTTGCCGTTCTTAAAGACATTGGTGATCTTCTACATATCTACCTTCATATTTGCAGGGGCAGCCCTGGCCTTTTTGTATTTCAACCAGCAGGGCGGGTTTGTAAGAAATGGCATAATATATGTTTTCGGACAGTCCAAGGGCAGTTTGATGTTCTTTGGAATTGTGACGGTAGGCATAATCGTCAAGATTTTCATGGAGGTTATTCAAAGCAGGATCAACAAGGATAAGCTGCTTATCCCTGTGAAGATAGCTTTTGATAATAGAATAATCGGTTTGCCGGCTCTGGTGGATACAGGTAATTCACTGAGGGACCCGCTTACAAATATTCCGGTTATGGTAGTTGAATTTAAAGCATTGGAAGAACTTCTGCCGTCGGAAATAAGAAGTATTTTTGAGAACTCCAAGGAGGATGATCTCAATTGTGTAACTGCAACAATATCAACCTCCAGGTGGTTTTCCAGGTTCAGGCTGATCCCCTTTAGTTCTTTGGGAAAAGAAAATGGCATGCTTATAGGTTTTAAACCGGATTTTATTGAAGTTGGAGAGGAAGAAGAAAAACGTGACATAAAAAATGTAATTGTGGGAATATACAACAGATCCTTATCCGGAAATGATAAGTACAAGGCATTACTGGGACCGGAATTAGTCGCTTAGCCATATGTAACATACAAATGCACACAGGATATTTACCTGCATTTTAATTACGCTTTACCAATTTATCCACATTTGAAAGGGGACAGCCAAATGAAATTTTTTACCAGACTGAAAATGTGCTTTCTTATAAGCTATGAGAAGCTTTTAAGAAAGCTGAAATTAGGAGGGATATTTCCTGTTCATTACATAGGGGGCAGTGAGGCCCTGCCGCCACCGCTTACCGTTGATGAGGAGACCTATCTTCTGCATAAGCTTGAACAGAGTGATTACGGCGTAAAAAGCATTCTGATCGAAAGAAATTTAAGGCTGGTTGTCTATATAGCAAGAAAGTTTGAGAACACCGGTGTTGGCGTTGAAGACCTTATTTCCATTGGCACAATCGGACTGATTAAGGCTATAAATACCTTTAATCCTTCAAAAAATATAAAGCTGGCAACTTATGCATCACGGTGCATTGAGAATGAAATACTAATGTATCTCAGGAGAAATAACAGGGTGAAAGCTGAGATCTCAATTGATGAACCTCTGAATATCGATTGGGACGGAAATGAATTGCTGCTATCGGATATTCTGGGAACTGAAAATGATATGATTCATAGAAGCATTGAGGACGAAGTTGACAAGGAGCTTCTTAATACTGCCATGAAAAAATTATCCATCCGGGAAAAAAGGATTATGGAATTGAGATTCGGCCTTACAAATGGTGTGGAAAAAACTCAGAAAGAGGTAGCCGATATGCTTGGAATCTCCCAATCCTACATATCCCGTCTTGAAAAAAGAATAATAAGCCGGTTGAAAAAGGAAATCAGCCGCATGACCTGACAGGACTGCAAAAGGCCTTAAAATAGGCTTTGTCAAGGCCTTTGACGAAAATATTTTACTTGTGTGAACAGTATAAAAAGTACCTCCATGGCAATAATGATATTGACAAAGTCAATCTTAATAATTGACTTTGTTATTATAGCTCGGGAGGTTTTTATATGCTTATTAATAAAGTTGAAATCTGTGGTGTTAATACTTCAAAACTTCCTGTTTTGACAAATGAACAGAAAAAAGTGCTGTTTGAAAGAATGCATAAGGGTGATAATTCTGCAAGGGATGAATTCATCAAAGGCAATCTCAGGTTGGTCTTAAGTGTGATTCAGAGGTTCAATAACAGAGGCGAATATGTGGACGATCTGTTTCAGGTTGGCTGCATCGGATTAATTAAAGCTATCGATAATTTTGATGTTTCTCAAAATGTTAAATTCTCAACCTATGCCGTTCCCATGATAATTGGTGAAATCCGGAGATATTTAAGAGACAACAATTCCATAAGGGTCAGCAGATCCTTGAGAGATATTGCTTATAAGGCTTTGCAGGCCAAGGAAAGACTGACTACGAAAAATTCCAAGGAGCCCACCATCGCAGAGCTTGCAGCCGAACTTCAGCTTCCCAAGGAGGATATTGTATTTGCTCTGGATGCCATACAGGATCCCATTTCATTATTCGAATCGGTATATCATGACGGCGGAGATGCAATATTCGTAATGGATCAGGTCAGTGACGACAAGAATATTGATGAGAACTGGCTGGAGACAATAACCCTGAAGGAGGCTATGAGAAAGCTCAATGACAGGGAAAAACTTATTCTGAATCTAAGATTTTTTGAAGGCCGCACTCAAATGGAGGTTGCCGATGAGATAGGAATTTCACAGGCACAGGTATCCAGGCTGGAGAAGACGGCACTGATGCACATGAAGAAGTATATCTGAGAGGTGGGGCAGGCAGCCGGACTTTTTAGCAGTATTCAAAAAAGGTATACAAATTTTTTCAAATAAGGTAAAATGGATATTGAATTATGGAGGAGAAGAAAATGAAGTGTCCATTTTGCGGTTTTATTGAAGATAAGGTTATTGATTCCAGACCTACCGATGAAGGCTCGGCTATTCGAAGAAGAAGAGAGTGCATAAAGTGTTCCAAAAGATTTACTACCTATGAAAAAGTTGAAAGCCTTCCTTTGATGGTAATAAAAAAGGACAAATCCAGGCAGCCCTTTGACAGGGAGAAGTTAATGAACGGACTTTTAAGGGCGTGTGAAAAAAGGCCCATATCAATTAATGATCTGGAGAAAATGGTTGAAAATATAGAAACCCAGCTCCATAACTCCCTCATCAGGGAAGTAACTACCGAGGATATCGGTGAGATGGTAATGGCAAAGCTTAAAAACATGGACGAAGTGGCATATGTAAGATTTGCATCGGTATATCGCCAGTTTAAAGATATCAATACATTCATGGATGAGCTGAAAAATCTGCTGAGAGACGAAAAATAGGAATTTAACCGCCGGCAATATGTGACTTTTAGGTGTTACAGACCACGGGTTGTGAGCTGCTTCTTATTAAATAAACAGAAGTAGCTTTTATATTTATAGGATCAAAAAACGGGATTAGCCCGTAAAATTTACCTGATACTGTTTTGGACTTACTCCGACTATTTTCTTAAAAATCCTGCTAAAATGAGGGAAATTTTCATATCCCACTTTGGCAGAGACATCACTTACACGTTCACCCTGGGCCAATAAAGCCTTTGCCTTTTCAATACGCACCTGTATGATATAGTCCTGCAGTGCGGTTCCAGTCTCCAGTTTGAAGATACGGGAGAGATAGTTGGAATTGTAGTTAAAGGCTCTTGAAAGGCTGCTTACAGATATATCAGAGGAAATCTGCTCCTTTATCATATATTTTATTTTTTCAACAACTTTTCTGTTCTGAGTCAGCTGCATATTTGCAATATAATCCATGTATTGATTGATGGCCCCATAACATAATTCCTCAAAAACCTCAAGTGATATGAGGGTATTTGAATCTTCAAAAAACTCCTTATAATTTTTTCCCCACTGGTTGATGCGGACATTTCTTTGCAGGGAATCCGATATGAGAGTACCTGTTACAGCGTGATATGTCTGCAAAATATTATCCTGGGTCTGATATTCGGGCTGTCTGAGCTCCTTGAATATTTCTGCTATCCTCCCGGTTAATTTTTCCCTTTGAAAAGTACTTAGCAGGGTTAACAAGGAGGGGCGCTTAAGCAGCGTTTTTAGTTCGCTGGACTGCTTTTTATCGTCTGCTTCCGGCCCGAGTATTCCGCCCGACAGCAAGCCGATCCGCCTCCTTATACGCTCTGATATGCCCTGATAGGCTTCTCCTATTTTAGCCAGCTCAACAGGGAAATCCCAGAATATGGAGACTGTGCAGCCCAGTGATTCGGTGATGGAAAGCTGGAAAAACTCAAGCCGGTCTACAATTTGTTTGAATAATAAGTTTAGCCATCCGCGGTCCTGGCTTAAAAAAAGGAGATTGTAGCTGTCAGTCATGCTGTGATAGGTTATGGTTCTGCAATTTTCACATAAAAGCTGAAAGGATAAATCTTTTAATGCAATATTCACGATACTTGAATTAACAGGCTGGGAGATCCATTCATCTACTTTTATGGTAACAAAAAAGCCGTAATCCCCCGGATATATGTCTAAACCGGTTTCGGCCAGAGCACCGGAGATTTTCCAGGGAGCTTCCATACCTTTTTCAAGCCATAGATTGAGATATCTCTCCTGTATAAAAGGTCTTATCTGGTCTATTTTTTTCTTGGCTTCTTCAACTATGAAGCTTTGTTGCAAATCCTGCTTAATCTCAGTTAATGCTTCTCCAACTATTAATTTAAGAGCTTCATATTCCAGGGGTTTAAGAACATAGCGAAAAACTTTGATATTGATTGCCCGCTGGGCATAGTCAAAATCCTTATAGCCGGACAAAATAATTATTTTTGTATACGAATTCAGCTTAAGTATCCTGTCACATAATGTCAGACCGTCGGTTCCTGGCATGCGGATGTCGGTAATCACTATGTCTATATGATGGCTTCCCAGTATTTCCAATGCAGAGGGGACATCGGCAGCACGGAAAACATCTCTGATTTCAAGTTCGTTCCAATCGATATTGTAATACAGACCGTCAAGTATGCTCTTTTCATCATCTACCAGCAATAAATTATACATTTTTCAGCAGCTCCTGTTCCTGTTTTATTATTGTTTTTGGAATACTGAAGGTAAATTTTGTTCCGCGACCCACATCAGTGCTGATGTTTAATTCCACTTCCCCGCCGTACATCAGCCTGAAGCGGGAGAAAACATTTTGGATGCCGTGTGTCTTATCTGAATCTGAGAAATCCAGGTTTAGCTGGTTTAAAATATTCCCGAGTTGTTCCTGGCTTAAGCCTATTCCATTGTCTTCAACAATCAGCTGTACATTTTCGTTTACACATATAGCTTTTATATCTATGAAATTTTTCCTGTTATGATTAACAAATGCGTGTGAAATGGCGTTTTCAACTATGGTCTGCAGTGAAAGGGAGGGAATGATCATCTCTTCAAGCCCGGCATCAATCAGACAGTTGTAATCAAACTTTTCGGGGGAGCGCAGTTGATGTATTTTGAGATAAAGTTTAATATTTTCCATTTCCCGCAGGATTGTTGTGTCCTTATCGTCAAAATGAGTAATCTTCTGGTAGAAGTGTCCGAGATACATGGTCATATCTGCGGCATTATCCAGGTCCTCGCTTTTTATCATATTATAAATGCTATAAAGACAGTTGTACAGGAAATGGGGCTTTATTTGAGATTTTAAAAACTTTAAATGTGCTTTGTTTAAATTCTCCTGTGCCAGATATTTTTCTTTTAAGGATTTATCCAGTTGATCCACCATGTTATTAAACTGTACCGACATCATGCCAAATTCCGAATTATTGATGATATGGGTATGAGACTGAAAATCTCCCTCAGCCACCCTTTTCATGGCATCCACCAGTACATTGGCCGGGGAATATATTTTTCTGTATGAAACAATAATATAAAAGGCAACCGCAATGGCGGCAAAAATCAGGATGGCTACCAGGAACGACATCATACGGGTAACGGGACTGAGGATCTCTTTTTCATTATATATGATTCCGATTATACATTGGTAAGTATCCAGTTTGCTGAAAACTATACGGTAAAGGCCGTCTTTGTCCTTATATGTAAAGGGTTCGGATTTTGTATTGTTGTTGTTCTGCTCCAAAATATTCTGAAGAATATTTTGATTTAATATATTATCCTTGTCCAGCTTAAAGACTTTGCCATTTATGTCTATAAGAAAAGAAGCCATGATTTTGTCATTGTCTCCAAATAAAGCCTTAAGCTGCCCCACGATTTCCGACTCGCTTATTTCTATGGAAATAAGCGGGCGGCTCTGCCTGGGGTAGGCATAGCCTTTGATAATAGAGTAGCACATTTCATTGGGGTTTCTCAGTGAAGGCCTGACAGCCCATATGGGCTGATCTCTGTTCAATTCCTGCAAATCTCCAAGGGTATTATATTTGCTGAAGGAGTCAACACCGTATTTTGTGGAAATAACACGCTGCTGAATGGGAAGAATGACCGATACATTTGAGGCAATAAACCGGGATGCGAAATAGAGGGACAGCCTCGATTTAAAAATGGTATAACTCCACAAATCCAGGCTGTTTTTATCCATGACCGACATTTTGACCAGATCTTCATCCACTAAAAGCGGAGCAGCTGTCATTTCAAGATCTCTTAATTTGTCGGAAAACTGATCTGAAATTAACTTTGTATTGTTTGCATAGGAAATGTCATACTCGTCACGCAGCATATCCATGCTGGAATAGCTGTATATAAGGCACAGAGCTATGGTAGGAACTATTACAAGCAGAAAACCCCCCGCCAGAATTCTTATAATGGAAGAGTGCAATAACTTTTGAAGGCCCTTCATAAAATCCTCCTGAGTATGAGCAATATATTTAAGTAAGTAATATTTCGCATGACAATATTAACACTTTACATAAAATTTTTAAAGTAAAATCGGCTTATTTTTGTCTATTTTGTATATGATGTCTGATTAGTGCAAATAAAATATGATTAAATCATGTACTCAAAATCTTTCTGTTGTTAACATTGATAAAGTAGCAGACAATATTTTATATTTGGAGGAGGAATATTAGGCATGAAAAGAAAATTGATTTCGGTGGCAGGCGTGTTAATTGCAGGTTCTTTGTTGTTTTCTGCTTGTGGCTCTGATTCGGGAACAACGGCTTCTGAAACCCAAAGCTCAAGTTCCGGTACAAGTGCGCAGGCCTCGGGAACATCCGGGGAAAAGAGTTATTTTAAAAAATATGATGAACCTATAACTCTTACAACACATGCGGTTGTCGGTGCCGATACCATGTATCAGGATGGCGGGACAGCTGAAAATAATGCCTGGACTCAATGGCAGAAGGAACACCTGGGTATTATATGGAAACTTAAATGGGTTGCACCCGACGGAGCAACCGACCAGCAAAAACTTGATCTGGCTTTTGCAAGCGGAGATCTCCCGGATGTTATCAGTCCAACTAAAGAACAGCTGGCGAAATATGTTGCGGAGGATCAGATCCTGCCTTTAAATAATCTGATTGAAGATTATGCCTCTCCATTGATAAAGTGGGCTATTGAGGAAGCGAAAGAAAGAACAAAAGGTTCTTTGTTCCTGCCTTTTACAAAAGCCGGACAAATATACGGTTTTCCCGTTATGAAGGAATTGATGGATTATTATAACACAAACTTCATCCGGGATGATATTTTAAACCAGATGGGCATAGCTGTACCTAAAACCCTTGCCGAATATGAAAATGTTCTTGAAAAATACCATCAGCAGTATCCAAAGGGCTATGGCCTCGGTATGGATAACACCTTGAGCGCACAGGCAATACCTATGGCGGCATATAAGGCTTATCCAAAGCACTGGGTCAAAACCGGCAACGGAGAGATAGTTTATGGAAGCATACAGCCTGAAGCCCGCGAGGCTCTTGTAAAATTGGCCGAATGGTATAAAAAGGGCTATATTGATCCGGAATTTGCCGTAAAAGACAATTCCAAGCTTCAGGAAGATGTTGTCCAGGGAAATATACTGACCTATTATGGGCATTGGGCAAGTATAGCAGCGCCCTTTAACGGAATGTGGAGCAAGGTATCGGGTTCCAATGTGACCTGTATGCCAAATTTAACCGGGGAAGACGGTAAGACAGGAGTAATGGCAAACCCCTGGTTTGATGGATCGAGAGCAATAACCAAGGCCTGCAGGAATCCTGAGGCTGTAATGTATCTTTTAAATGAAAACTGGGATTCCTTCTATAGAAATTACACGGATCTCCGTGAAAAGATGAAAACCGAATACGGATATGAATTTAAGTACCCTGTAACCGAAGAGAGAAAACCGTTAAATGTTGACCAGGTTGCCAGGGATTATCCCGGTGCGGCTCAGCCGAGACAGCTCTGGAAATATGATTATCCGGCAGACCTTGAAGGCTGTGGATTTATGAACAGTTTCTATACACATTATACAGTCTTGTTTGGATTTACCGGAGGACCGGTCAGTATAGCAAACGGCGCACTGGCATCCATGGCCGACGCTGTAAACAAGAATGATACTTCGGTTCTGATCGGTGAAGGAAAGAATATGTACGCCGAGTGGACCAATACCAACCCTAAAATGCTTACAACCTTTGCAAGTACATACAACTACTGGAGCGAATTTGAAAAAACCGACGAATTTTCGGCAGACGCCTTTTCAGGAGCTGCAACTCCGACCATGACAGAAAAGAAGCAATATCTCGATAAATTGGAGCTGGAAACCTATACCCGTATAATAATGGGGTCACTGCCCATCACTGCTTTTGATGAATTCGTTCAGAACTGGAAAAAGAACGGCGGAGATCAGATAACCAAAGAAGTAAATGAATGGGCCAAGGGGCTTTAATTGAACCAATTGTTTTTTAACTATAAATTTGTTGTTTATTTGTACATGGGAGGGCCAATCCGGCCGCCCATGTACAAATAAGACAGCAGGAGACGGAGCGACAATGCACACAACATACATCAAGCAAAAATGGCCATTGTATGCCATGCTTGTAATACCGGTTTTTTTTGTAATCCTTTTCAACTATGTTCCTTTGTATGGCGTTGTGATAGCTTTTAAAAATTACAGTCCCGCAAGAGGTTTCTGGGGAAGTGAATGGGTCGGTTTAAAGTGGTTTGAAACAGCTGTTAATATGCCTGATTTTAAATTTATATTACGAAATACATTTGTTATTGCTGTTGGCAAAATTGTTTTCGGACAGATCTTTTCCATAATATTTGCACTGCTTTTAAATGAAATCAAAAATAAAGTCTACAAAAAGACTGTACAGACAATAACATACTTTCCCCATTTCCTGTCCTGGGTTATTATCGGCGGAATATTTACAGATATGCTTTTGACCAGGGGAATTATAAACCAGTTTATAGGTCTTTTCGGAATTAAGCCCATATTCTTTTTAGGCAGCAACCAATGGTTCCAGCCCACAGTAATTATTCTTGAAACATGGAAAGAGTTCGGATGGGGAGCAATAATTTATCTGGCTGCAATGACCAATATAAATCCCGAGATTTATGAGGCGGCAATCATGGACGGGGCAAGTCTGTTCAGAAGGATATGGAATGTCACTTTACCGGGAATAAGTTCAATTATAGTTATGCTGGCTGTTCTGAGTATAGGAAATATATTGAATGCCGGCTTCGAGCAGATACTTGTGCTCTATAACCCTGCGGTTTATCAAACGGGTGACATACTGGACACTTTCATATATCGTCAGGGACTTCTGCAGGCACAATATTCACTATCAACCGCTATTGGTCTGTTCAAATCAATTATTGCATTGACACTGACACTGTTAGCTAATTTTTTGGCAACAAAATATACCGATTACAGAATTTTTTAGGGGGCAGATAACAATGAATATAACCTATACAAAGGGAGAGAGGATTTTTAATTTTTTCAATTATTTTCTCCTTGCCATTATTACTTTGACCTGCATATTGCCAATGATCCATGTTATCGCTCTTTCGCTAAGTGATACGGTGTCCGCCACTTCAAACTCGGTACGGTTCTGGCCCAAAGGATTCAATTTTGCGGCGTATGAAACAATGTTCAGCAATTCGGCTTTTATAAAAGCGCTGGGTGTATCGGTTTTTAGGACTATTGTAGGTTGTTCGGTCAATATGCTTGTAACAATTTTGGCGGCATATCCGCTTTCAAAAGAAAACCGTGAGCTTAAGGGAAGAAAATTTTTAAGCTTTTTCTTCATAATTCCGATGATGGTAAGCGGAGGCTTGATACCTCTGTTTATATTGGTAAAAAACCTTCATATGCTGGATAGTATCTGGTCATTGATTCTTCCGGGCTGTGTGCCGATATTTAATGTAGTGATGATGATGAATTTTTTCAGAGGGATAAATAAGAGTATTTTTGAATCGGCTTCCATTGATGGGGCAAATGAATTTGTTATTCTTTTAAAAATTGTAATTCCGCTCTCAATGGCATCCATTGCAACACTTTCTCTTTTCCAGCTGGTCGGACATTGGAATGATTGGTTCGGAGCTACGATATATATAAATGACAGAAATAAATGGCCGCTGCAAACGCTGCTTCACAATATGCTTACCACAATAGATTTCAGCAATTTCAGTGCCGCTGATGTGAACAGGCTGAAACAATTATCGGACCGTTCCTTCCGCGGAGCAATGATTGTTTTTGCAACAATACCGATTTTATTTGTATATCCCTTTATGCAAAAGTATTTTATCTCGGGTGTGACCATCGGTTCGGTAAAAGAATAGGAGATATGCCATGAACAATTATAATGACGATTATAATGAAGAACTTTTCAAAAATCCTCCTGCAAAGTTCAGAGGAGCACCATTTTGGGCATGGAATACAAAGCTTGAAAAGGATGAGCTTTTGAGGCAAATTGATATTTTTAAGGCAATGGGGATAGGAGGCTTCCATATACATTGCCGCTCAGGGCTGGAAACGGAATATCTGGGTGAGGAATATATGGAGCTTGTGGGAGCATGTAACGAAAAGGCCAAAAAAGAGGAAATGCTGTGCTATCTCTACGATGAAGACCGCTGGCCTTCGGGTTCGGGCGGCGGCCTGGTCACAAAAGACAGAAAGCACCGGGCAAGATATCTGAGTTTTGGTCCGGCGGATGTTAATGAGAATGACAGCATTCCAACGAATTCGGAGGATATCGCCGGCAGGCAGGAAGGTGATGGCAAATCCGTCATTGCCAGATTTGCGGTCACTCTGAAAGACGGGTTTCTGCAGGAATATAAACGGCTGCAGGCTTCTGAAACCGCACCCGGCGGGACGGCGGTATGGGAGGCAACCCTGGTTATAGCCGAAGATAATCCCTGGTTCAACAACCAGGCCTATGTTAATACTCTGGATAAAAAAGCCATTGAAAGATTTATAGAGGTGACCCACGAAAAATACTATGAGAAGTTCGGTGACGATTTTGGTACGGCAATTCCCTCAATTTTCACTGATGAGCCTCAATTTACACATAAACAGACGCTGAAATTTTCCACTGACAGAACTAATATTGCATTGCCGTTTACCGATGATTTTGAGGAAACATACAAGTCGGTATATGGTGAAAGTATTATTGATCATTTGCCGGAACTGGTCTGGGAATTGCCCGATGATAAGATTTCTGCTGCAAGATATAATTATCACGATCATGTTGCCGAAAGATTTTCTTCAGCTTTTGCCGACACCGTCGGAAATTGGTGTAAAGCCCATAATATAAAGCTTACAGGGCATATGATGGAGGAGCCGACTTTACAGTCGCAAACAGCCGCTCTCGGAGAAGCCATGCGGTCATACCGCTCGTTTGATATGCCCGGTATTGATATGCTTTGCGACTGGAGGGAATATACAACGGCAAAGCAGGCCCAATCAGCCGCGCACCAGTACGGCAGAACCGGTGTTTTAAGTGAACTGTACGGAGTTACAAACTGGGATTTTGATTTCAGGAACCACAAGCTGCAGGGTGATTGGCAGGCGGCTCTCGGTGTGACACTGCGGGTTCACCATCTGACGTGGGTATCGATGAATGGGGAAGCAAAACGCGATTACCCTGCCAGTATCGGCTATCAATCCCCATGGTATAAGGAATACAGTTATATTGAAGACCACTTTGCAAGGCTGAATTCGGCACTGACCAGGGGTAAGGCAGAGGTCAGGGTTGGAGTGATTCATCCTGTCGAATCATACTGGCTGTACTATGGGCCCAACGATAAAACCGCAGGAAGAAAAAAAGAGCTGGATGATAATTTTTATGCGATCACAAACTGGCTTTTGTTTGGTCTGGTGGATTTTGATTTCATTGCGGAATCACTTCTGCCGTCACAAGCACCAAAGGCATATGACGGGAAATTGGCAGTGGGTGAAATGGAATATGAAACCATAATAGTTCCCAACTGTATAACTCTGCGCAGTACAACCCTGCAGCAGCTTAAAGCCTTCAAAAAAGCGGGAGGCAGGCTTGTCTTCACCGGAGAAACGCCAACTCTGCTGGATGCCGGGCCTTCACAGGAGGTTCAGGCTTTTGTAAAGGAATGCGAATGTATCCAATTCAATTATAATAAAATCCACAGTGCAATTTCCGGCAGCAGAGACGTCGATATCATCAATACGAACGGCCAAAGACCGGACAGATATATTTACCAGCTTCGAAAAGACGGCAAATACAGGTGGCTCTTTATATGTAATGCCAAACCTGCGGAAAATCCCGATATACCCCGGGAGGACAAATTGAAAATAATTGTGAGTGGAGTCTGGAAACCAACGCTTTACGATACATTAACAGGAAAAATCCACCCTTTTGCCGCAGAATATGACAACGGAAAAACTGTAATTTCCCGTTCCTTTTATGACCATGACAGCCTTCTGCTGCTGCTTGAGGAAGGACGGGCACGGGAGCCGGAAAAATCATATGAATGTAATGTGCAAAGGATTACAGAGCTTTCACAGCCGGTTTCCTTCAGCCTTTCGGAGCCTAATTCACTGGTTCTGGATTGTGCTGAGTATTCATTTGACGGTAAGGAATGGAATTCCAGGGACGAGGTTTTGAGGATAGATAACAGGTTCAGAGAACTGCTTGGCTATCCCCTGCGTATGGAAGCCTGGGCCCAGCCCTGGTCGGTTGAAAGGCAGGAAGAGAAAAAGCATATCCTGGGGCTGAGATACAGTTTTGAATCGGAGATTGAAATCAGGGACTGCTATCTGGCACTTGAAAACATTTCAGGAACAGAGATTATTGTCAACGGTGAAAGTGTCAAAAAAGAAACCGAGGGTTATTTTGTTGATAAATGCATTCAAAAAGTGAAGCTCCCTGCAATAAAAAAGGGCACAAATCGAATAATACTATACATAGACTTCTATTCAAGGACCAATGTGGAATGGTGCTATTTGCTGGGCTCATTTGGAGTCAGTATCGCCGGAAGTGCCGCAAAGCTGATAGATATGCCGCAAACCATCAATTTTGGTGATTATGGCAGTCAGGGCTTCCCATTCTACACCGGTAATATAAAGTACCATAATGTAATAAATGTAGATAGCGGTAATTATAAACTGGATTTCTCATCATACCGCTCAACGGTCATGAAGGTCTTTGTGGATGGAAAGGAGCGGGGGATAGTTGCCTTTGCTCCGTATACCATTGATTTGGGGGAGTTGGACAAGGGAAAACACAGCATTGATATTTTATGCTGCGGCAACCGATATAATGCTTTCGGGGCCCTGCACAATTCAGACTCTTCTGAAAAGTGGCACGGTCCCAACAGCTGGCGTACGGAGGGGAAGAAATGGTCCTATGAATATCAGCTGAGAAAAATGGGAGTATTGGTCACACCAAGGTTGATAAAGTATTAAAATAATAAAATATTAAACTATTAATATGTTAAGAGTTTTGAGCCATGTATATAAGCACGGGAAACGATGTTATATGCATGGCTTTTTTGTAATTAATAAAAATTTATAAAAAAAGGTGATATTTTACAAATCATGTGATATAATTCAAGTAATGTCTACAGACTGTATTAAAATTAATTTATTGAGAAATTTCATTTTTTCAATAAATCCAATAAAACCAATCTTAATTAATTCCCAAAATAAATTCCTAAAAAATCTTTAGTATTTTTATAATGCTTTTAAGGCTTGGTATAGTAAGAATGTTATATAATGTCATATTGAATTCAAGTATATCCATTTCAGGCCAATATCCATGCAAGTCTGAATTCTGACCAATCTATCGTTTCTTTATAATTCTTTCAGGCAACAACATCCAATTGAAAAAATAAGTACATAACGAATACATACAGAAAGGAAATTTTTATGGTTTCAAAAATCAACAGTTGCGCACTTACAGGAATTGACGGCTGCATAGTGGAAGTTGAAACTGACATCAGCAACGGAATTCCCAGCTTTGATATTGTGGGCCTGGGGGATACTGCTGTCAGGGAATCCCGGGAAAGGGTCAGAGCTGCCGTCAAAAACAGCGGTATTGATTTTCCTGTCAGGCGCATAACAATCAATCTTGCCCCTGCCAATCTACGCAAGGAGGGCTCGTTTTATGACGTGGCAGTGGCAATGGGCATTCTGGCTGCGTCGGAAATAATTCCGTCAACAGAGCTGGGCTCCTATATGTTTCTGGGAGAATTATCACTTGACGGCCGGATTAAGGCTGTACAGGGCATATTATCCATGGCTTGCTGTGCGAGATCCAACGGGATAAAAAATGTATTCGTGCCTGACGCAAATGCTGACGAGGCAGCCGTATTAAAGGATATAAACATAATTCCCGTAAAAAGTCTTATAGAAGTTGTCAGGCACCTCAACGGACAGGAAGTCATTCCGGCCTATACAGTAGATATCAACAACATATTTTCACAGAGTATTTCCGACTCTATGGATTTCAGCGATGTGAAAGGGCAGGCAAGTGTTAAGCGTGCGATGGAGATTGCGGCCTGCGGGGCACATAACCTCCTGATGGCGGGCACTCCCGGCAGCGGAAAAACCATGCTGGCCAAAAGACTTCCCACCATCCTGCCCCGGATGACTTTCGACGAGGCTCTGGAATTGACCAAAATATACAGTGTATCAGGCCTTCTTCCCCACAAATCCTCACTCATTTCGGCCAGACCCTTCAGAAATCCCCACCACACAATTTCAGACATTTCATTGGTAGGAGGCGGGAAACCAATAAAGCCTGGTGAAATAAGCCTGGCTCACTACGGTGTTCTCTTCCTGGATGAATTTCCCGAGTTCGGCCCGGAGGCTGCCGAAGTCCTCAGGCAGCCTCTGGAGGACGGAGAAATATGTATTTCCAGAGCAAACAACAGTATTACCTATCCTGCCAGAACAATGCTGGTTTGCGCGGCAAACCCCTGCAAATGCGGTTTCTATTTAGATCCCTCCAGGAAGTGCAGCTGTACTCCCAAAATGCTTCAGCGGTATCTTGGAAGGTTCAGCCGTCCTATAATGGACAGGATCGATATACATACGGAAGTACGGCCTGTAAAGTACGATGACCTGGAAAAGGCCGGTGAGGAGGAAACTTCGGCTGTGATCAGGGAACGGGTCAATAAGGCGAGAAGTGTACAGCTGGAGAGGTACCGGGGTCTTGGCATCTTTTCAAACTCCGAATTATCCCCTGCCCTTATAAGAAAATACTGTGAGCTTGACCGGGTGACCTCAAAATTGCTGAGGAGGGCGTTCGAAAAGCTGGGCCTGAGTGCCAGGGCACATGACAGAATCCTGAAGGTTGCACGGACTATAGCCGACATGGAAGGAGCTGATGCAATAAAATCCTGGCATGTTGCAGAGGCAATACAGTACAGGAGCTTTGACAGGCTGGTTTCGAAATATTAATACAAAAAACAATAGAGGAGAGTGCAATGAGAGACATTGATTATTGGATATGGTTCTCATCCTTGTCGGGCTTGGGCCCTGTCAAAGCCCGACAGCTGCTGGAGGCTTACAGGGAGCCCAAAATAATTTTTTACCTTACAGAGCAGGAACTTAGAGCATATAAACAGCTTTCACCGAAAAATATAGAAGAGATTCTGAATAAGGAAAAAAGGGATAGGGTAAATTCAGTAAACGATTTAATGCTTAAAAATGATATTAAAATAGCTACCATCTTCGACAGCAATTACCCCGAAAAGCTGAAACATATTTATGATCCTCCTGTCGCCCTGTATTACCGGGGAAAGCTCAGGCTGTCTGAATTTTCAATAGCAGTGGTCGGATCGAGAAGGACAACAAATTACGGCGCTTCAGCAGCCAAAAAGCTATCCTATGAGCTTTCTATGAGAGGTGTCCAGATAGTCAGCGGTCTGGCAAGAGGAATCGACAGCATTGCCCATGAGGGCTGTCTGGACGCAGGCGGGAGGACAGCGGCAGTCTTGGGCTGCGGACTTGACTACATCTACCCGCCCGAGAATTTCCGGCTCTATGAAAACATATTAAATTCGGGCGGACTTATACTCTCCGAGTACCCTCCAGGGACTCCTCCGCTCCAACACAACTTCCCGGCCAGGAACAGAATAATCAGCGGAATATCCTCCGGCGTTCTCATAGTGGAAGCCGCCGGCAGAAGCGGCTCACTGATAACCGCCGGCTTTGCGCTGGAGCAGGGAAGGGAAGTATTCGCCGTTCCGGGAAATATTGACTGCTCCTACAGCAAGGGTACAAACCGGCTGATACGGGAGGGTGCAAAAATAGTACTGGGAGTAGAGGATATACTGGAGGAATTTGACTATAGGGAGGATGTAAAAATAAATGAACCTTCAGGGCAAACTCCCGGAACAGGCATAAATACCGGACTGAAGGCCTATATGGGTTTGAGTACAGAAGAAATACGCGTTGTAAAAATAATTCAAAAAGGTATCCGCCATATTGATGAAATAATTGAAAGGAGCAATATTTCCGTAAAGGAGATAAACAATATTCTTTTTATGCTTGAAATGAAGGGTGTCATCACCCAGCAGCCTGGGAAAATTTTTGAAATGTACCTCTAGCGGCCTGCAACATCTAAAAGGCACATATTGCCGACGTTAAATTCCCGCAGAATTTCGTTGCCGCCCTTGCCAATACGTACAGTATTGCTTTCGTCCTCTGACTTATGCTGCAAAAATTTTCCTCGCCGGCAATATACGTTTTAGATGTTACAGAACACGGGGCATATATAAATATCAGCCCGATGTCATAATTTTATTTAATATGTGCATAATTTGATTAAGTGATGAAAGAATAATTCCAGAATTAAGTATGTAGTATAAAAATTATAAAAATATTCATAAATAATTACAGAATTTACTATTTTATCAGTACAAAACCTCAATGTAAGGTTGACAGATTTAAAAAAGCAGTTTAAATTAGTATTTGTCTGATAAAAATTGTAATATCAAAAAGCACATGAATTAACACGGAGGAATAAAATGGCTGATAACCTGGTTATTGTGGAGTCTCCCGGAAAAGTTAAATCGATTGGCAAGTTTTTGGGAAAAGGCTATAAGGTGGAAGCATCGGTTGGTCATGTAAGGGATTTGCCTAAAAGTCAAATTGGAGTAGATATAGAAAACAACTTTGAGCCCAAATACATCACCATAAGAGGCAAGGGTGATGTTATATCCAAGCTTAAGAAGGAAGCAAAGTCTGCAAAAAAAGTTTATCTGGCTACTGACCCTGACCGTGAGGGTGAGGCGATTTCCTGGCATTTGGCTAATCTTTTGAATATAGATAACGGTCAGAAATGCAGGGTGTCCTTTAATGAGATAACTCAGAATGCTGTTAAAAGTGCAATAAAGCAGCCCAGAAAAATTGATATGGATCTTGTTGATGCACAGCAGGCCCGAAGAGTTCTTGACAGAATTGTCGGGTATAAGATAAGCCCCTTGCTTTGGAAAAAGGTAAAGAAGGGTTTGAGTGCCGGTAGGGTTCAATCTGTTGCAACAAAAATGATTTGCGACAGAGAGGAAGAAATTGATAATTTTGTTTCCCAGGAGTATTGGACCATTATATCCAAGCTTGCCAAACCCAAAGTAAGTCCGAACTTCGAAGCAAAGTTTTACGGTACTGAAAATGAAAGACTTGAGCTCAGCAATGAGGAACAGGTCAATTCAATTTTAAAGGAAATAGAAAAAAGCCAATACATTGTTAAAAAAGTAAAGGAACAGGAAAAAAAGCGCGCGGCAGCGGCTCCGTTCATAACAAGCACAATGCAGCAGGAAGCCTCCAGAAAGCTTGGTTTCACAACCAAGAGGACAATGATGGTGGCCCAGCAGCTGTACGAAGGTGTTGATATTAAAGGACATGGTTCGGTCGGTTTAATAACCTATATGAGAACCGACTCCACCAGAATATCTGCCGAGGCCCAAAGTGAAGCCAGGGAATATATCAGTAAGAAATACGGGCAGGCTTATATTCCTCAGACTCCCAAGATATATAAGAACAAGTCGGCTTCACAGGATGCCCACGAAGCTATCCGTCCTACCTATATAGATATGGCACCCGATGACATAAAGGAATCGCTGAGCGCTGAACAATACAAGCTGTATAAGCTGATCTGGAGCAGATTTATAGCAAGCCAGATGTCCTCTGCGGTTTATGACACCGTAAGTGCCGATATATCGGCAGGCAGGTACATCTTTAAGGCAAACGGCTCCAAAGTTAAATTCCCGGGCTTTATGGTACTTTATATTGAAGGCAGGGATACCGAAGGCAGCAGTGACGAAGAGCGCGACGAGGAGGAGAACAACAATCTGCCTGAATTGGTGCAGGGAGATGTTCTGGAGCTTAAGAAAAATACTCCCAAGCAACATTTTACACAGCCGCCTGCCAGATATACCGAGGCAACCCTGGTAAGATCACTTGAAGAAAGAGGCATAGGCAGACCGAGTACTTACGCTCCCACTATAACTACTATTCTGTCCAGAGGTTATGTGATAAAGGAAAAGAAATTCCTGCTGCCCACAGAGCTTGGAAAAATAGTGAACGATATAATGAAAAAGCATTTTGTGGATATTGTAGATGCGGAATTTACAGCCCAGATGGAAAATGAACTGGATGCTGTGGAAGACGGAGAAAAGCCCTGGAAGGACGTAATGAAGGATTTCTATTCCTCATTTGCAGGAGTGCTGAAACAGGCTGAGGAATCCATTGGTGACGTTGAAGTACCTGAAGAAATTTCAGATGTAATATGTGATAAATGCGGCAGAAACATGGTTGTTAAGCATGGCAGATTCGGAAAATTCCTGGCCTGTCCCGGATTCCCGGAGTGCCGGAACACAAAGGCTATTGTTGAAGAAGCCGGAGTATTGTGTCCTCTCTGTCATGGGAAAGTATTATACAAAAAGACAAAAAAGGGCAGAAAGTACATCGGCTGCGAAAGGAATCCCGAATGCTCGTTTATGAGCTGGGATATGCCAAGCAACGAAACCTGCAGTATATGTGGCAGTTTTATGCTGAAAAAGTCTTCGGGCAGGAAGAACGAACTTAAATGCAGCAATGAAAAATGCCCAAGCAACAGTGAAGATACTGCAAAAAAGACCAAATAGCTTCAGTCCAAAAGGATAACTAAATGATATAATAAAACCGGAAGTGCATAAAAGCCTTTCGGTTTCTTTAGTGTATGGGAATATTAAATTTTTAATAAAGGTTTTAACATAAGGCTAATTTATTTATAACATGTATATTTTATAATATTGATAGTACATTATTTGAATAAGTAATGTATCATACGGAGGGTATATGAACAAAACAGTTAATGTGATAGGAGCGGGTCTGGCAGGTTGTGAGGCTGCTTATCAGCTGGCAAAGCGGGGGATACCTGTTAAGCTCTATGAAATGAAGCCCCAAAAATATTCTCCTGCCCACCATTCCCCGAATTTTGCGGAATTGGTATGCAGCAACTCGCTCCGGTCGGATCAGCTTGAAAATGCGGTTGGCCTGTTAAAGGAAGAATTAAGAACCATGGACTCGTTAATATTGAAGGCGGCCGATGCTACAAGAGTACCTGCAGGCGGAGCTCTTGCCGTGGACCGTGAGGGCTTTGCAGAATATATTACAAAAGCAATAAGGGAAATGGACAATATCGAGATCATTTTCGGGGAGCAGACAGGTATCCCGGATGATAACATCACCATAATTGCGACGGGGCCGCTGACCTCCGAGGGAATGTTCAATTCCATACGGGAAATGCTGGGAGAGGATTACCTGCACTTTTTTGATGCCGCTGCACCGATTGTTTCATATGATTCAATAAATATGGACAGGGCTTTTAAAGCTGCAAGGTATGGACGTGGATCAGAGGACTATATAAACTGTCCCATGAACCGGGAAGAGTATGAAAACTTCTACAACGCTTTAGTGAGTGCCGAGCTTGCCGATATAAAGGAATTTGAAAAAAACGTGGTATTCGAAGGCTGCATGCCCATAGAAAGTATGGCCCAAAGGGGACCTGATACCATGCGCTTCGGCCCGCTGAAGCCGGTTGGGCTCATGGATACCAGGACAAACATAAGGCCGTATGCTGTTGTTCAATTGAGACAGGATAACAAAATCGGAACTCTATATAATATTGTAGGTTTTCAAACCCATTTAAAATGGCCCGAACAAAAAAGAGTATTCAGTCTTATTCCGGGCCTTGAGAAGGCAGAATTCGTCAGATATGGCGTTATGCACAGAAATACTTATATAAATTCACCAAAGCTTCTTGATAATACCTATAATCTGAAAAAGAACAATTCCGTATATTTTGCAGGACAGATAACAGGAGTGGAGGGATATATTGAATCCACATCCTCGGGTTTTTTGGCAGGAATAAATGCGGCTGCCCGGATATTGGACAAGGAGAGGGTGGAATTTCCATCCAATACGGCAATCGGTGCGTTAAGTAATTATATATCCGATCCGAGCATTAAAAACTTCCAGCCAATGAATGTAAATTTTGGTTTATTTAGTAATATAAGCTCGGATATCCGCGATAAAAGGAAAAGAAATGCAGAAAATGCTGTCAAATCACTGAGTATTTTATCCCATATATATGCAAATGTTAAAAATTGGGTTGAGTAATTAGTCCTATATTAAGTCACATTCTATCTATATTTATTGTCTTTTTAAAATTAATATGCTAGAATTTATCTAATAATATTCGATTATGTAATATTTTTGTGGGGGTGCTTTTGAGTTGATACAAAATTTATACGGTAAAAGTAGTGTTTTGGAAAAATCGCTGAATGCAGCTTGGGCCAGAAATGATGTTATATCGCAAAATTTGGCGAATGTTGACACTCCTGAATATAAACGTAAGGATATTGCTTTTGAAGAATTTCTTAACGATTCAATGGGAAAGACTAGTCTGGAAGGCAATCTTACCGATAAAAGACATATTCCGATAAACAGCGGCAATGTTGAAAAAATTGAGCCGGCGCTGGTTGAGGATAATTCCGATTCCAGTATGAGGATTGATGGAAACAATGTTGATATAGACAGTGAGATGGCTAATCTGGCTAAAAATCAGATTAAATACAATGCCCTTATTCAAATGATCAATGGCAGTTACAGCAGGATAAAGAGTGTTATTTCAGAAGGGAGAAGTTAAAAATGGGTTTTTTTACTTCGCTTGATATCGGTGCTTCGGGCCTGACAGCCCAGAGACTCAGAATGGACACAATATCTCAAAATATTGCAAACATCAATACTACCAGAACAAAGGATGGTTCACCCTATAGAAGAAGAGAAGTCATATTTGAGGAGCGTACAGGAGAAGATTCCTTTTCCTCAATACTCTCCAATGCCAGCAGCAATCTGACCGACGGACAGGGCGTACGTGTCAGCAAGATAATTGAAGACCCTACCGATTTTAAAAAGGTGTATGATCCCGGTCATCCCGATGCAGATAAAGATGGTTATGTAAGCATGCCGAATGTTGATATAGTCACAGAAATGGTAAATATGATTTCAGCTACACGTTCCTATGAAGCTAATGTTACTTCAATAAATGCAACTAAATCCATGGCACTGAAAGCTCTGGAAATTGGTAAATAATTCGGAGGATACATATGTCAGTTAACAGTATTTCGGAAGTTAAGCAATTAATCCCTGATAGCGTAGGGCTGAGCAATATAAATGAGGAGAGTAAAGCTCCCGGTATAAGCTTTGGTGAATATCTGAACTCCGCCCTTATGAAAGTAACCGATCTGGAGAACAATTCAGACCAGTTAAAAGAGGACTTTGCTCTCGGCAAAACGGATAATATTCCCGAAGTGCTCCTTGCCGGTGAAAAGGCCAGTGTTGCATTGCAGTTTACAATGCAGATCAGGAATAAAATACTTGATGCTTATTCAGAAATAATGAGAATGCAAATTTAGTTTACTTAATACGTTTATTCAATATGTTATTGGGCATCAGAGCCAGTACAAAAGACAAAATAACTATAAATCGAGGTGGTAGATTTGCCAGAATTTTTATCTCGAATATTAAAGCCGATTCAGGAATTTTGGAAAGGCTTAGATAAGTCACAAAAAATCAGAATCTATATCACATCAGGAATAGTCGTTGTTGCGGTTGGATTAGGACTGTTCTTACTTACAAGACCGTCTTATACAACTGTCATAAATAATGCCGAACCTGCTGATGTCGCGGAAATGCAAAAAATTCTGACTGAAAAAGGTATATCATACAAGCTGACAGATGATAAATCCGGAATAATAGTTAATATGAAAGATAGTGATACAGCTCACTTTGAATTGGTTTCAGCCGGATACCCCAAAAATGGTCTTACTTTTGCCGATGCCTTGAGCAGTATAAAAATCAACACTACTGAAAGTGACAAAAAGCATATATGGCAGCAGCTTGATGAATCCGATATTGCCAGACAGTTAAAGCTTTTTCAAAATGTTAAAGACGCAAGTGTTACAATCACAAAACCTGAAAAAACGCTTTTTATTGATGATACAGACACTAAAAACGTCAAAGCCTCTGTAGTAATTACGAAAATTGGTGACATAACACCTAAACAGGCAGAAAGTATGGTGAAGGTGGTTGCCAGCAGTGTAGAAGGCCTTGATATTGAAAATGTCACTATTGTGGATCAGGATGGAAATCCTCTCAGTATAGAGCAGGATGAAACCGGCATGCAGAAAACATCAACACAGTATGACATGAAAAAGAAAGTAAAAAGCGATCTTGAAAAAAATCTTAGAGAAGTATTGAATGATCAGTTTGACAGTTTTGATGCAGCCAAGGTTGTAGTAAATCCTGTTCTGGATTTCGATACATTATCCCAATCTTCAAAAGAAATTTCAAATCCTGATGGAATGGAAACCGGTGCTATAGTCAGCAGGAAAGAGGTAAAGGAAGATCTGAAGAACGGTGATTCCACCGATACTGCTGCAGGAGTTAATTCAAATCCCGGCACGACCCCTTCATATCCTATGGGTTCTTCTGATTCAAAATCATACAAAAAATCCGATACAACTGAAAACTGGGCATATAATGAGACTTCAAAGCAAATTGAGAAATCTCTGGGAGAGGTTATTCCGGAGAGGACAACTGCTGCTATTACGTTATTGTATGGAAGTCGCGTTCCCGATGATTCAAAGTTGACTGATGATTTGATCACCCAGGTAAAGGATCTGGCAAGTAAAGCGACTGGAATTCCGGTGGAAAATCTGGCAGTTACAAAGCTTAAGGTTGCAGCGCCTGTTCAGGAAACACCTACTATGGCAGAAACCATACAGGTTTTACTTTCTACATATGGATTACCGGCACTCCTGATACTGATGCTGATAGCGCTTGTAATTGTAGCCTTGCCAAGGAAAGCAAAGAAGCAGGAACTCGAACCTTTACTTGCAGGTGCAGAAGAAATAGTAATTCCGTCAAAGTATAATGTGGAAGTTAAGCAGGAGCCTATTCCTGAGATTGATATAGAAGAAAGATCGGAAGTTAAGAAGCAGCTTGAGAAATTTGTCAAGCAAAAACCTGATGCGGTTGCTCAATTACTCCGCAATTGGTTAACTGATGATTATGAATAATTGAGTCTATTATTTGTGGGGTGGAAAACTTGACGAGAAATAGCACCAAGACAGAATATACCGGCAAGGAAAAAGCGGCCATGCTGCTGATTTCGTTAGGACCTGAAAAGTCTGCCGAGATATTTAAACACTTAAAGGAAGACGAAATAGAGCAGCTTACACTGGAAATAGCCAATATACGTGCGGTAACTCCTGATGAAAAAGAAAGGATTCTGGATGAATTCTACCAGATATGCCTTGCTCAGGAGTATATTGCCGAAGGTGGTATCGGCTACGCAAAGGATATACTTGAAAAGGCGTTGGGTACTCAGAAAGCTGTTGATATTATAAATAAACTCACTGTTTCCTTACAGGTCCGGCCTTTTGATTTTGTAAGAAAAACCGACCCATCCCAGCTTTTAAACTTTATTCAGGGTGAGCACCCGCAGACAATTGCGCTGATATTGGCATATTTAAAGCCGCACCAGGCATCCGTTGTCCTTTCGGCCTTACCGCAGGACAAGCAGGCCGATGTTGCCAGAAGAGTCGCAACAATGGACAGAACCTCACCTGATGTAATAAAGGAAGTGGAACGAATACTTGAAAAGAAGCTGTCTTCACTTGTAACCGAAGATTATACAGCTGCCGGCGGTGTTCAATCCATAGTCGACATATTGAACTCTGTTGACAGGGGTACTGAAAAGTTTATTATGGAAACTCTTGAAATTGAAGATACAGATCTGGCCGAAGAAATTAAAAGACGTATGTTTGTATTCGAAGATATACTCACCTTGGATGGCAGATCAATTCAGAGATTTCTCAGAGAAGTTGACAACAATCAGCTTGCAGTTGCTCTCAAGGGTGCCACCGACGATGTGCAGAAGCTTATATTTGCAAATATGTCCAAGCGCTTGAGTGAAATGATAAGGGAAGACCTTGAATTTATGGGACCTGTTAGACTTAAGGATGTTGAAGAAGCGCAGCAGAAGATTGTCAATATCATCCGTAAGTTAGAGGATGCAGGTGAGATAGTTATTTCCAGAGGCGGAGGAGATGAAATAATTGTCTAATAACAAGATATTTAAAAATAATCAGGTTAATTTGGGAATCCCATTTTTAGTAAAATCACCTGTAACCTATCAGCCTCCGGTTTTACGGGTAAATAATCCCGGCAGGGAGATCGGTCCGGCACGGCAGGAAGAGCTTCCGAAAGTGGATTACCAGGCTATGGGAGAAGAAATCTTAAATAAAGCAAAAATCGAAGCAGATTACATAATAAAGGAAGCACTTCTGGAGGCTAAGGATATTATATCAAAAGCTTCGGTTGAAGTGCAGGAATTAAGGGATAAGGCATTACAGGAGGCCGGAGAAGAAGGTTATAATGCCGGCATTGCCCAGGCTCAGGAAGAGTATGAGGGCTTGCTCCGGGAGGCAAGGGAAATAAAAGAGCAGGCAGGAATGGAATACAGACAGGTATTGGATTCGTTGGAGTCAGATGCGGTCAATACAATCATTGATATTGCCAGAAAAGTCATAAGCAAAGAACTTCAATGTAAGGAAAATATCCTGCTGCTGGTGAAGGAGGCCTTTGAAAAGTGTTCAAAGGATCATAAGGCCATGCTTAAGTTATCCGAGCAGGACTTTGATTATGTCGATGAAAATAAGGAGCAGCTTGCCAACATGCTTCAGAGATCTGAAGAAATTGAGATAAAAAAAGATCTGTCCTTAAAGGAAGGCGGCTGTGTCATAGAAACACCTTTTGGAAGCATAGATGCCGGCGCCGATACAAAATTTGAGAAAATTGTTGATGATTTTGAAGAGCTGCTGGAAGAAAAAATCGGTTAAGGTACGCATATGTGTACCTTGAACTATTTACTAAACTTTTGTCCGGGAGGTCACGATTATAGTGATAGACCTTAAAAAGTACCGAGATGCGTTAGAGACTAAAGATTATATTGACTATATAGGTAAAGTATCAAAGGTTGTAGGTCTTACTATAGAGGCTGATGGTCCCCAGGCCAGTATCGGCGATTTATGCCATATACACGTGTCGAAGGGCGGACCGCTTAAGGCGGAAGTAGTAGGGTTTAAGGAGGAAAAGGTACTTCTCATGCCACTGGGGGACATGACGGGAATAAGCCCCGGATGTACAGTTACCGCAAATGGTGACATCCTGAAGGTAGCAGTTGGAGAAGAACTTATAGGCAGAGTTCTGGACGGGCTTGGCAGACCTATGGATGATAAGGGCCCTGTGAACACCAAAAATTTTTACAGGACCGACAATAAGCCTCCGAATCCCATGACAAGGAAGAGAATAACCGAACCTTTGCCTTTAGGGGTCAGAGCGATAGATGGACTCCTTACAATCGGCAAGGGTCAGAGAGTGGGGATTTTCGCAGGCAGCGGCGTCGGTAAAAGTACTCTGATGGGTATGATAGCACGTAATACCAAAGCCGATATCAATGTAATCGCACTTATAGGGGAACGAGGAAGAGAAGTCCGGGAATTTATAGAAAGAGATCTGACTGAAGAAGGTTTGGCAAGATCTGTAGTAGTGGTTGCAACCTCCGATCAGCCTGCACTCATAAGACTGAAAGGCGCAATGGTTGCCACGGCCATAGCCGAATATTTCAGGGACAGGGGAAAGGATGTACTGCTCCTGATGGATTCCCTGACCAGATATGCAATGGCCCAGAGGGAAGTCGGGCTTTCCATAGGAGAACCTCCTGTGTCGCGTGGGTATACTCCATCGGTATTTTCAGTTTTCCCCAAACTGCTGGAGAGAGCGGGAACTGATGAGAAGGGTTCCATTACCGGCCTGTATACCGTTCTGGTTGACGGTGATGATATGACAGAGCCGGTTACAGATACAGCAAGGGGAATATTGGACGGTCACATTGTGCTGTCGAGAGCCCTTGCCAATAAAAATCACTATCCTTCAATAGATGTGCTGGCCAGCGTCAGCAGGGTAATGGGTGATATTATCGATAAAGAGCATAAAAAAAGTGCTTCGGATATAAAAAAGACCATGGCCATCCACAAGGATGCGGAAGATCTCATAAACATCGGAGCCTATGTAAAAGGCAGCAATGACAAGATTGACTATGCCATAGAATGTATTGATGATATAACTGCTTTTTTGCAGCAGGAAACAGATCACAAGGTGTCCTTTGATGAAGTACATGAAAATATATTGAATCTGCTTAAGTGATCACAAACAATATCTGCTGTATATTAAAGCTTGGAATTTAGAAGAGCGGAATTGCCGGGAGGTGTGGGAGTGCAGAAATTTGGTTTCAGACTTGAATCAGTGCTTAAACTCAGAACTCAAATTGAAGACAATGCAAAAAACAACCTTGCCCGGGCCGCAAGAGAACTGGAGTACCAGAGGGAATGCCTGAATGAACTGGAGGATATTAAAGAAGCATCAATGACTAGTCTTTCTTCGGCAGTTGATCAGGGGATTCCCGTATACCAGGTGAAGAATTATAACGGTTTCTTTGCTTTGATGAAAAATAAGATTGTATCACAGAAAGAAAATGTAAATAATGCACAAAATGATGTCGATATAAATAGAGGAGCTCTCATCAAGGCAATGCAGGAACGCAAAATCATAGAGAAACTGAAAGAAAAAAAATATGAGGAATATTTAAAAGAAGAAAATAAATCAGAACAGCTTTTAATAGATGAATTAAACAGCTATAAATTCAAAGACGGTTCAGGAGAGAAAAATGCCCGATAAAAAAAATGCCGAAATACCGGAAGTTGAAGAAAGTTCAAAAAAATTAAATAAAAAGCCGGTTACTGATAAGGAAGGTCCTCAGAAGAACAGTATTCTGTTTTATGTTTTATCCATTGTGGCAGCTTTATTACTTGTTTTTTTGATTGTGGGAGGCGCATTCTTTTTTGCCATTAAGAACAATGTTAACGGGATTGCCGACAATATGAGAGATACCATACAAAAGATACCGGTAATGAATTTGGCGCTTCCGGACAAGCCGGAACCTGAAGACGAAAAAAATATGACTGAAGAGCAGGTAAGACAGAAATATACCCAGGTAAGAGCTGATAAATCAGCACTTGAAAAGCAGGTGGATGAACTGAATGGCCAGGTTGAAAAACTGAGCAGCCAGCTATCCGCAAAGGACACCGATTCATCACTTCTGCAGCAGCAGAGACAGACAGCTGAAGCAGCCCAGCAGAAACAGGCCGCCGAGTATGAAGCATTAAAGAAAGACTACGATGAGATGTCGGCCGTTATAGCTAAAGGAGATCCGAAAGCATATAAGGATTACTTTGACAAGATTGATCCCAAGGTAGCTGCCGATTTATATGAAAAGGTGCTCAAGGATCAGAAAATGAACGATGAAGTGAAGAAATATGTATCTATTTATGAAAATATGGATGCATCGGCTGTAGCTGGAGTTATGGAACAGATGGGAACAGGAAAGATGTCTTTGATAATTGAGATAATGAAAAATCTCAAAAAGGAGACAACAGCCGAAATTTTGACTGAAATGACTCCGGATTTTGCTGCAAAGGTGACCGAAGAGTTGGCAAAGGTCTATAATGTGGGAACTTCCAGCCAGCAGAAATAACGCTTACAAGGTTAATAGAGGGTAAGGCGGCAGCCTGCTCCTATTATATAGAAGAAAAATGCATTGAAAGGAGGTGAAAAAATGATTTCATATAATAACG
>NZ_AORV01000041.1 GCF_000350485.1 Ruminiclostridium cellobioparum subsp. termitidis CT1112 | reverse complement strand
TGAGTACTTTACAATTGTCACTGTTTAGTTTTCAGAGCCCAAAAGCTCTGAAACTTATTTCAGTAATTAATTTACTGAAATAAGGGCAAAAAGCTATGGCTTTTTGTTGCGAACCGCAGGTTTGCTGAACCTTGAGAACTAAATAATGTATCGAAGAATGCGTTTCTAAAGAATTCTTACGAATTCTTGGAAATACGTTTTAAGAAGATGAGAACCGATAAAGAATCGAGAGATTCAAAGTCAACGGAAGTTGACTAAAATAAAGGGTAACATAATTTTCGTAAAACAATTTACGTTGATAATGCGACTCTTAGGAAAAAGGAACAATTGTTCCTAAACTCATTAGATTGTTAAGACAATCACTTTAGAAGAACTGATGATATCGAAGAAAATCGATAAATAAAATGAATAGATGCGAGCAGTACAAGGAAGACGAGTTCCGAGCAGCGGAGTTTACAAGAAACTTTAGTTTCTTTAGATAAATGAGCAGCGCAGGAAACGAAGTCTGACACAGTAATGCGAAGCATACAGACATTTTAGAGGTCAAGCTACTAAGAGCATAGGGTGAATGCCTTGGCACCAGAAGGCGATGAAGGACGTGACAAGCTGCGAAAAGCTGCGGAGAGGCGCAAATAGCCATTGACCCGCAGATATCCGAATGGGGGAACCCGGCCGAGTTAAACACTCGGTCATCGTTACATGAATACATAGTGTAACGAGGGCATACGTTGGGAACTGAAACATCTAAGTACCAACAGGAGTAGAAATCAAAAGAGATTCCGTAAGTAGTGGCGAGCGAAAGCGGATTAGCCCAAACCAGGTGATAGCAATATCACCT
>NZ_AORV01000040.1 GCF_000350485.1 Ruminiclostridium cellobioparum subsp. termitidis CT1112 | reverse complement strand
CTTCGATACATTATTTAATTCTCAATGAGTAGATCTCAAAGGGATTAGTTAAAAAGTTAAAATCAGATTTTCAGATGCAAGCATTACAAGGCACTGACGAAGCGAGGAAGGTCACTTATGTGATAAGTGAGTACCCGAGCGAGGAAAGTAACGCAGTAATGCGAAGCATATCAAAATCTGTAAATTTTCTGGTGGAAATGACGAGATGGCCACACCCGTTCCCATACCGAACACGGCAGTTAAGCATCTCAGTGCTGATAATACTTGGCTGGCAACGGCCCGGGAAAGTAAGTCTCTGCCAGATTTATATTCCTCAATAGCTCAGTCGGTAGAGCATGCGGCTGTTAACCGCAGGGTCGTAGGTTCAAGTCCTACTTGAGGAGCCAAGAAGACATAGTATTTCCATCAAGGAGAAGCTATGTCTTTTCTTTATACAGTAAAGTATGTGAAACTGAGTTTGGAGCTTGATATTGTCTATATCGAGAAGGATATAAAATGAATAAAAAGCAAAAAGTTATAAAGCGGACAGGAATTATATTTTTATGCATACTTTTAGTCGTGTTTATTGCGGCAACAGCTCTGTTTGGAAATGAAATCCGCAGTCTGATCTCTTTGAAAAAGTTGGACGATCATGGCATGTTTCAAATGACATATTATGGAGATTACGGGTTTGATGATTTTCTGAAGGTTGGTGCTGAGAGTGACGCAGACATCGAGGCATTCGTAACGAGGAGTTTACTAAAAGGCATACCGATTAATTTAGGTGTAACGGGGGACGGTTGTACCGCATTTGTTACTCGAAACGAAAATGGTGAAATCCTCTATGGCAGGAACTTTGATTTTACATATGCGCCGTCCTTGCAGCTTTATACAAATCCCCCAAATAACTATGCATCTGTGTCAACAGTCAACTTGTCCTTTGCGGGGTATTCGGCTGATTATCTGCCAAGCGGTCTGAATTTGGACAGCTTTTTGACTCTGGCGGCCCCGTTTCTTCCCTTTGACGGAGTAAACGAAAAGGGGGTGGCTATTGCGCTGCTCGCTGTTCCTGAGGCTGATATCCAAAAAGACGAAAATAAGATTACACTGAATACTACCACAGCGATCCGGCTTGTACTTGATAAGGCCGCCACAGCAGATGAAGCGGTGGATCTCCTGAAACAATATAATATTTATTTTTCGGGCGGTATTGATTGCCATTATTTGATTGCCGATGCAAGCGGTCGTTCTGTTCTTGTGGAGTATTACGATGGCAATTTACAGACCGTAGAAACAGATACGGATTATCAGATCGCTTCGAATTTCATAGCATATAACGGTGTGAATATCGGAGAGGGCTTTAACGAGTTCGAACGATACGGCAGGGTAAAAGCTGCAATCAATGAAAATTTCGGCATGTTAAGCGAAAGACAGGCAATCTCCCTGCTTGCAGATGTTGGTGTGATGGATGGGGATACCGATAAGTTACAGTGGTCGGTCATCTACAATCTGACTAGCGGGGACGGGAAAATATTTGCCCATAGAAATACGGACAATGTCATACCCTTCCATATCAATATGGAAAAATAGATTGTGAGATAATACGAAGTAGATCAAATTTCAATTTTCTCTTAATCCAGCCGTGTGATTTACCTAACAGTAAAATCTTTTTTGCATCATGACTCCAAAGAGTAGATTCTTTAATAATCTGCTCTTTTTTGTGCGCAATTAATCAATGAATACCGGTCAGGCCAGTCCAGAAAATGCTTATTCAAAATTACAACATATTATTCCGATAGGTATTGACAGAATTAGTTCTAAGTGTTAAAATTCACAAGTATACTAAACATATATGAATTGTAGAAATGGATATAATTAACATATATGACTAATATAAAAAGAGGTGTAATTTATGAAAAAGAAAACCATTGGACTTATGGCTTTAATGTTGAGTACAGTAGTAGTTTTAAGCACATCCTGCACATCGAATGGAACCGGAAGTGCATCGTCATCTTCCGCCGCGTCATCTTCAGCTGCAGATTCGACCCAGGCGGTAAAGCTGACAGACTCAAAGGTTGAGTTGATAAAAGCAACCGACCCGGGTAAAAGCCCGGATACCGCAAACAAACGCACCGATACATTTGTTGCGACCATTCACGAACCGGGCGGAGTGTTCCTGCCTTACTTTTATGACAACGGTTGGGACGGAAATGCGGTGCAGCCGATTTTTTCCTCGCTTGTAACGGTTGATGACAATGGAAATCCCATACCGGACCTTGCAGAGAAATGGGAAATTTCACCTGATAACCTGACTTATACATATTATCTGAGACCCAACCTGAAATTCAGTGATGGTTCCCCTTTGACAGCAGAAGATGTAGCTTTCACTCTGACGCTGCTCAATGACCCAGCATATGCAGCAGGCAATGTAGATTTTTCCAACATAGTAATCAAAGGCACGGACGAATACAAGAATGGAAACGCGACTTCCATTTCCGGTATCAAGGTAATTGATCCGACAACAATTCAGATTACCACGGAAAAGCTCAACCCATTGAGCCTGACCACACTGGGGGGATCGGTAATTTCAAAAGCCTATTACGGAAATGGCTACCAGAAGGGGAAGCTTGATTACCTGAGGGATTTGTATGCAAAACCCATGGGTGATGGCCCTTACCAGCTTGACCAGTATATAAACGGGCAGGAAATCCGTTATAATGCCAACCCGAACTATTACGGAGGCAAGCCTTCAATTGAACATCTGATTTTTAAAGTAACCTCTACAAGTACGGCACTCCAGTCTTTCCAGACCGGACAGACCGACCTGGACAGTTTCTCAACCGACCAGGATACGCTTGAACAGTTGAAAGCTCTGGGTTTTGCCAATATACGCATCCGGACAATCCCGGATTTCGGAATCATATATGTCAATAATAAAAAGCCATATCTTAAGGATACTGCTGCGCGTCAGGCATTGTATTACGGCCTTGACCGCCAGAAGATTATTGACGTCAAATACAACGGTTATGGAGAGGTTGCAAACGTATTTGCGGCTCCGACACTCTGGTCCTATACCGAGGAAGGCGTAACGAAATATAATTACGATCCTGACAAGGCAAAACAGCTGCTGGAGGGTCTTGGCTGGAAAGCCGGTTCTGACGGTATTCTCCAGAAGGATGGACAGAAGCTGAAGCTTTCATACCTGACTACAAAGCCGGATGATCCCATTATTCCAATTGCAAAAGAAAGTTATAAAGCCATCGGTGTCGATTTTGTACCCGAGGTCCTGGATGCAAACACCATGTTTGACCGTCTGAACAAAGGCGATTACGACCTTCTCTCGGTACGAACCAACGGACTTATCGATCCCAATGATCCCGTTTATGAATTCTCCTCCACAGACCCCAACGTGAATCCTTCCGGGTATTCCAATCCGACAGTGACACAGTTGATAAAGGAAGGTATCAGCACATCGGATAAAACAAAACGGCAGACTATTTACACAAAGCTGTATCAAGAACTGAGCAAGGATCCGCCGGTTATACTGATTGACTACCGCAAGAGCATTTCAGCATGGAATGACCGGATCATCGGCGGTGAGAATTATACAACAGGTGCCTCGGACGTAGCCATCCAGCTTGCCAAATTAAAAATAAGGTAACCCGTCTTTTATCAGGAGGACCAGAACTATTTATTCTAAATAGAACTGACTTGAGATATCCGGCAGCTGCCGGACATCTCAGAACATAATTCAAACATGCTGAACGCTCCCCACACGCCGAGGTGAGCGTTCAGCGCTATGAAAGGCGGTTGACCATGAGAAAATATATTCTACGGCGGTTTTTGCAGATGATTCCCATTCTGTTTGGGATATCTCTGCTCATTTTTTTCCTGTTTGCCCTTATGCCGGGCGACTATTTTTCCTCTAACCGAAGACTTAGCCCACAGCGTCTGGAAGAGCTCCGGGCGTTGTATGGGATGAACAAACCGCTTATCGTGCGGTATTTCATCTGGTTGAAAAACGTATTCCATGGTGATTTCGGTTTTTCGCTCCAACACATGCAGCCTGTGACAACGCTGATCAACCAGTATATATGGAATTCCTTTATAGTCGCACTGGCTACGCTCTTTTTCACATGGACCATCGCTCTTGTGATCGGCATCTACTCAGCGACAAAACAGTATTCAATTTTTGACAGGCTGGTAACTCTGGGTGTATTCGCATCACTATCGGTACCGTCATTTTTTATAGGTCTTTTGCTGATAAAGTTATTCGGAGTCGATCTTCACATTCTTCCCATAGGAGGCATGATCG
Source organism: Ruminiclostridium cellobioparum subsp. termitidis CT1112 (assembly GCF_000350485.1). Lineage (GTDB taxonomy): Bacteria > Bacillota > Clostridia > Acetivibrionales > DSM-1351 > Ruminiclostridium > Ruminiclostridium termitidis. The sequence continues at coordinate 75,428 of NZ_AORV01000040.1, read as the reverse complement.
ATACGGGGAGTACTACAACCGGCCTTGCCTACGTGTTGGAGGTACTTAGACATATGATCCTGCCAATCACCGTTTTAACATTTTTAAGTGTCGGATCACTGACCAGATATTTCAGAACCGGCATGCTGGAAGTGCTCAGGATGGATTTTATCCGCACTGCCCGGGCAAAGGGGCTGAAGGAGCGCACGGTCATCTTCAGGCATGCGTTACGGAATGCTATTTTACCGGCCATTACATTGCTGGCGTTCGAACTGCCGGGACTGTTTTCAGGGGCAATAATCACGGAGCAGATTTTCAGCTGGCCCGGAATAGGCAGGATTCAGCTGGATGCTCTAAGTGCCCGCGATTATCCCGTGCTGATGACATTGACCATGCTTTTGGCTTTTCTGACCATACTGGGGAATTTTCTGGCCGATGTTCTATATGCTGCCGCCGATCCGCGTATCCGGCTGACGAAGAAGGAGGGAGGCTGACATGTCTATACTAAAAAGAAAAGCTTCTTCGGGCCGTAAGCGTTCGAAGTCCATATGGGAACAGTCCTTCCGCAGGTTGTTCAAAAACAGAAGCGCTGTGTTCAGCGCCTGCATCCTTGGGTTTATGTTTTTGTTCAGTTTCGTAGGCCCATTGATTTCACCATATTCCTCCAATGGGATTGATGTTACTGTGATGAAGCATCCGCCGGATTTCACACACTGGCTGGGCACCGATATATACGGACGCGATGTAATGACGCGCCTGATGCTTGCAGGAAGGATTTCGCTGACAGTGGGTCTTGCGTCCATGGTGCTTTCACTGCTGCTGGGATCATTGCTCGGTGCTGTGTCAGGTTACTATGGCGGGATTGTGGACAGCATTATTATGCGTATTGCTGACATTCTGATGTCCATTCCGAGCCTTCCTCTGCTGATCATCATTGCGGCAATGCTTTCGGAGTTTAAGGTGCCGACCGACTACCGGCTGTACATTGTCATGCTCATGCTGAGCCTGGTCGGTTGGCCGGGACTGGCGAGACTGATCAGGGGGCAGATCCTATCCCTGCGGGAACAAATGTATATGAAAGCGGCAGATGTACTGGGGCTGGGCACCTGGAGGAAGATTTTCCACCATCTTTTGCCTAACACCTATCCGTTGCTGATAGTTGTTGCAACATTGAGCACGGCCTCAGGTATCCTCAGTGAATCTACATTAAGCTTTCTGGGTTTGGGAGTGGTAGAGCCCACGTCGTCGTGGGGAAACATGATAACTATTGCCAATAATTTGATAGATTTTCAAAAGCACCCCTGGCTCTGGATTCCACCCGGAGCTGCCATCTTCATTACCGTTGTCGCCATCAATGTGCTGGGTGACGCGGTCCGTGATGTATTGGATCCCAAAATGAAAGGAAGGTAACGTATGGAGGAACCAATTATTACCGTCCGCAATCTGCAGACTTTTTTCCATTTGGAGGGACGGGTCAGTAAAGCGGTTGACAACGTCAGCTTCTCTGTACCGAAGGGAAAGGTTATTTGTATTGTGGGTGAGTCGGGCTGCGGAAAAAGTGTCACCGCTCTTTCTCTTCTGCGTCTGGTTGACTTTCCAGGGCGGATTGCCGGCGGCGAAATTCTATTTCACAACAGAGATATTTTAAAAATGAATACAAAGGAAATTCATAATTTGCGCGGGGACAAAATTTCAATGATCTTTCAGGAACCGATGACATCTTTGAACCCGGTGTTTACCATTGGACGGCAGATTTCGGAAACTCTTCTGGAGCATACTCTTTGTGACCGGAAGGAAGCCTGGGAGAAGGGTGTGGAATTGATTAAGAAGGTAGGTCTCCCGCGAGCGGAGAAGATTATGGATTCATATCCCCACGAATTAAGCGGCGGGATGCTGCAGCGCGTTATGATTGCTATTGCGCTGAGCTGCCAGCCGGAGCTGCTGATCGCAGACGAGCCTACGACTGCGCTGGATGTTACCATTCAGGCACAGGTACTGGACCTGCTGCGACAGCTCCGTGACCAATCAGACATGTCCATCCTGTTTATAACCCACGACCTTGGCGTCGTGGCTGAGATTGCGGATTATGTTATTGTCATGTATGCGGGCAGGATCATTGAGGAAGCTCCTGTAACAGAGCTGTTCCGCCATCCCAGGCATCCGTATACCCGCGGACTTTTGAAGTCAAGACCTGTGATCGGGCAGCGCCGTGACAGACTGTATTCTATCAAGGGACAGGTTCCGGACCTGTCTGAACTGCCCCAGGGCTGCTATTTTGCCGACCGCTGTGAAAGCTGTATGGAAGCCTGCCGGAAGGAGTATCCGGAATCTGTCTCAGATGCGGGCGGGCATAAAACGGCCTGCCTGCTGTATAAGGAAGGAGTTGCCAATGGATCGACCACTGCTGAAGATTACTGATTTAAAAAAATATTTTCCTGTTAAGGGAGGCTTGTTCGGAAGACCTGTGGGTTGGGTCCGGGCTGTAGACGGTGTAAGCTTCGAGATTTTCAGAGGGGAGGCCTTCGGTTTGGTAGGCGAGTCGGGAAGCGGAAAGACGACTCTTGGGCAAACCGTTCTGCGCATGCATGGGAGAACCTCCGGCCAAGTCATGTTTGACGGCCTGGATATTCACTCCCTTCCTCCGAAGGAATTTCACAAGACGCATACCCGCATGCAGTACATTTTTCAGGACCCATACAGCTCGCTTAATCCCCGTATCCGCATTGGAGACGCCATCGCCGAGCCGCTGCTTGCACACCGACTGGCCACCAGGGCAGACGTGGGGGAGCAGGTGGAAAATATCCTGGCCCAATGCGGGATGGCAGCCCGGTTTATGGACCGGTATCCCCATGAATTTTCAGGCGGACAGCGTCAGCGCATTGTTATTGCGAGAGCCATTGCCCTGAATCCGGAATTTATTGTGGCCGATGAACCTGTTTCCTCTTTGGACGTTTCCATTCAGGCGCAGATAATCAACCTGTTCAGCGATCTGCAAGAGGAACGGAAGCTCACTTATCTGTTTATTTCGCATGACCTGGGAATTGTAGAACATCTCTGCTCCCGGATAGCCATTATGTATCTTGGTTCAGTGGTGGAATTGGCTACAAGGAGTGAACTGTTTTTAAATCCAATTCATCCGTATACAAAGGCTTTACTGTCTGCCGTACCGATTCCCGACCCCGAACGAAAACGCAGCCGGATTGTGTTGAACGGTGATATTCCCAGCCCGGAAAACCCGCCTTTGGGATGCAGATTCCACACGAGATGTCCATATGCAAAGGACATTTGCAGGGAGAAGGTTCCTGAATTTCGCAAGGTCAAAGACCACCATCAGGTTGCCTGCCATCTTTTTTAAGGTTAGCATTTTTTGAAAATTAACAGTTTGATTTTTTCTCTTTCATTATGTATAATCACTATTGTATGTTAATATTGATTTTTACATATAAAAACCGTACTAATCAGTTATACTATTTAATGAAAAATAATTCTTAGGATGGGGTACTTATGAAAAAGAAAACAAAAATCTCCCTGGTAATATCAGTTTTATTAATTGTTTTGATGCTTACTTCCTGTACAGCATTAACCGGAAACAACAACGATGGCAAAGTAAGCGAAATAAGTGCAAGCTCATCGGGAACAGCTCAACAAAGTCAGCCGGCAAATCAGTCATCAGAACCAACTGCTGGAAACTCAACACAGCCTGCGAACACAACTACAGAGCCTTCAAACACAACAGCTGAAGAGCAAAAGCCTCAGACTGTGAATGGACTGCAGCTTTCACCAGGCATTGAAAACATTAAAGTTAAGGCTGTTTATTTGACAGGACCTTCAGCAGGATCGACCGACAGGGTGGACAAGATAATAGATCTGGCAAAAAAAACAGAGTTGAATACAGTTGTAGTTGACATTAAAGAAGACGGTTCCCTGAATTATGAATCAGAACTGGATGTAGTAAAGAAATATGGTAAACAGACCAAGTACTACAATCCTGAAAAACTTATTAAAAAGTTTCATGATAACGGTGTCTATGTCATAGGCCGTATTGTGACATTTAAAGATCCTACCCTTGCTAAAAACAGGGCAGATCTGGCTATTAAAAATTCAAAAGGTTCCCTGTGGCTGGAAAATGGAAAGACTCCCTGGACTAATCCATATAATGAAGAGGTTTGGGATTATAATATTGCAATAGCTAAAGAGGCCGTATCAAAAGGCTTTGACGAGATACAGTTTGATTATGTGAGATTTCCAACAGGAAAAAAAGCAGATTTTAATTACGGAGCCAATGTACCCGAAAAAGCTGTCGCCATAAATGGTTTTCTTGCAAAGGCAAATAAAGTGCTGCATGATGAAGCTAAAGTACCGGTATCGGCCGACGTATTTGCTATCATAGTTGAGAGCAAACCCGACGGAGAAAGTATCGGACAAAGAATTACCGAGGTTGGTAAGGACATTTACTGCATAAGCCCCATGATCTATCCCTCACATTATGCCAACGATGCAAAAAAAGGGATAATGGCTAACGGAGTAGGACAGCAAATTAATGGTATAGTCTTCACAAAGCCCGATCTTGAACCATATAAAGTAATGTATAATGCTCTTGTTTCAACAAAAGCCAAAATAGCTGCTGCCGAGAACTATAAGGCAAAGGTAAGACCTTATCTGCAGGCGTTTACAGCAAAATACCTGCCAAACGGATATTACCAGACATATGGGCCCCAGCAGGTAAAAGAACAGATTAAGGCCGTATATGACGCCGGCTATGAAGAATGGATATTGTGGGATCCAAGCAACAAATACCAGGAATCCTATTTTAATCCTGAAAAGTAATAAACCAAACGGGAAAGTAATAATAGAAAATTATATAGAAACAATAAAAGCAGGATGACTAAAGTTATCCTGCTTTTTGCGTTAAAATGCATATTATTATATGTAGATCTTCCTGGTCCGGTATGACTTATATATAAATAGTACTTATTTACTATATAAAATAAACTAGCTAATTATTGAAAAAAATTTTGGGCAATGATACAATATATTGTGCAAGCGCTTTTGGGAAAACACAAAATATAGATATTGGAAGGGGATTTTAATGAAGCTTTCTGAGAATGCGATTAAAGTACTGGAGAAAAGATATTTGGAAAAGAATGAGGACGGCAACCTTATTGAAGATGTGGAAGGCATGTTTAAACGTGTTGCAAAAGCAATTGCATCAGCGGATGAAAATTATACCGACAAAGCCGGTATTGAAAAAATAGAGATGGAATTTTATGAAATGATGGCAAACCTTGAGTTTTTGCCCAATTCTCCTACCTTAATGAATGCAGGAAGACCGCTGGGTCAACTCAGTGCATGCTTTGTGCTGCCTGTGGAAGATACCATGGAGGGCATATTTGAATCTATAAAAAATGCTGCATTGATACATAAAAGCGGTGGGGGGACAGGCTTTAGTTTTTCCAGGCTCCGTCCCAAAGGTTCGGCTGTTAATTCCACAGGAGGAGTGGCCAGCGGACCTATAAGCTTTATGAAGGTTTTCAATGCCGCCACTGAGGCCGTAAAGCAGGGAGGAACCCGCCGCGGCGCCAATATGGGTATTCTCAGGGTGGATCATCCCGATATTATGGAGTTTATTACATGCAAGAAGGATAATTCGGAAATTACCAATTTTAACCTTAGTGTGGGCATTACCGAAGATTTCATGAAGGCTGTGGAATATAATCTTGAATATGAACTTATTGATCCAAAGACTAAAAAGCCGGTTGGAAAGCTGAATGCTAAAAAAGTCTTTGATTTGATAGTCGAAATGGCCTGGAAGAATGGGGAACCGGGAATAATTTTTCTCGACAGGCTGAACAGGGACAATGTTACTCCGAAGCTTGGTGAAATCGAGAGTACCAATCCGTGCGGAGAGCAGCCCCTGCTTCCGTATGAAGCCTGTAACCTCGGGTCAATTAACCTGTATAATATGCTTAATGAGGAAAAGGACTCCTTGGATTTTGATAAATTGGCGGAAACTGTGAAAAAGGCTGTTCACTTTTTGGACAATGTTATTGAAGCCAACAAATATCCGTTAGCAGAGATTGATAAGATGACAAGAGGAACGAGAAAGATAGGTCTCGGTGTCATGGGATGGGCTGATATGCTTTGTGCACTGAATATTTCTTACAATTCACAGCAAGCAATAGAGCTGGCTGATAAGGTTATGGGATTCATACAGGATAATGCTCAGAAGGCCTCACAGGAATTAGCCGAACAAAAGGGTGCTTTTCCATATTATGAAGAGAGTGTTTTTGCGAAGAAGGGTATAAAACTGAGAAATGCCACTACTACAACAATAGCTCCAACAGGCACACTCAGCCTTATAGCCGGTGTTTCCAGCGGTATTGAACCTATTTTTGCGATTTCATACATCAGAAATGTTATGGATAATAACGAACTTGTTGAAGTCAATCCCGTATTTAAAAATGCTGCAGTCAAAGGCAATTTTTATTCGGATGAATTAATGAAGCAAATTGCAAAGTCCGGTACTGTCAAACATATGGAGGAGATCCCAAAGGAAGTCCGCGATGTTTTTGTAACAGCTCATGATGTAAGACCGGAATGGCATGTTAAAATGCAGGCTGCTTTTCAAAGGCATACTGATAATGCGGTTTCTAAAACGGTTAATTTAAGCCATGATGCAACTACCGATGACGTAAGAGAAGTATTTACACTGGCTTACAGGGCCCAATGCAAGGGAGTGACTATATACAGGGACGGGAGCCGTGATTTGCAGGTTCTGAATATTGGCAAGGTTCAGGGCAAGGAAGCCTCCGACGATCAGACCCTGCCTGCCGGAGATAATGTTTATTGCGATTCCTGCAATGATATTTCAAAGAGGATCACAGGTATTGAGCCCAGGCCAAGGCCGGATATAACCACCGGTTTTACCGAGAAGGTGAAGATTGGCTGCGGTAATCTTTATATAACTGTTAACTATGATGAAAACGGGATATGTGAAGTATTTACAAATACCGGGCGTGCAGGAGGCTGCCCTTCGCAGTCGGAAGCCACAAGCCGACTGGTCTCGGTTGCACTGCGTTCAGGAATGGATGTCAAATCCATAGTGGAGCAGCTGAAAGGTATCAGATGTCCCTCAACAATCCGCCAGAAAGGACTGAATGTACTGTCCTGTCCGGATGCTATCGGGAGACTGATTGAGAAGGTTGCCAAAATTCACAGCAGTAAGGACGAGGACGGCAGCAATGATTTTACCACACAGGAATACAGTGTTGTCCAGAGGCCAAACCCATCCGGCGACAGTGAAACCGTCTGCGCCTCAGATTGTTATGCGTGTACATTGAAAGAGGTGTGTTCAAATCCTGAAATGGGCTTTGACGGATACGACCCGGGAGGCGCATGTCCGGAATGCGGCAAAACAGTGGAACATGAGGGAGGCTGTGTTATTTGCAGGAACTGCGGGTATAGTAAGTGCGGGTGATAACTTCTGATGTTACAAACTCCGAAATCCTTGATATCAAAGGATTCTGTAAAAAAACTAATAGAAAATCAAATTAGATTTCAGATAATTGAGTTAAATTTGATTTAATTGGTTAGGAGAATCTCTGAAAGGCTTGATACTAAAGGATTTTGATGGGTTCTAAATTTTCATAAAAAATAACAGTTTCTGCAATATGGTAAAGCATCCAGATGCGAATGAATAGGTAATATTGGATTATTACAAGAGATACAGACGCTTGATTGTTAAGCATAACAACTCTGACATATTACTGAGTTGTCATTATATATACGGTGAACGGAACCTAAGTTACCACAAATACTACAAGTGTAGGACTCCTTACTTATATTAAGATTAGAAAATGTATTATCTTGTCTGAAATTTTCATAACAACGGCTGCAAACGTGAGTTCCATTTACTATATAAGGGGACTCTATATTCCTGCCACATCTAGAACAAAGATTATTAGGTGAAGAATAACATTTTACACATACCTTTTTATCTATTGAGTTAATTGCAAGTAATTCAGATTTGCCACAAATAGAGCAAATTTGTTTATTTCTATAATGCTTTGTATAACATGAGTCATATACATATTCTGTCATATTCAGCTTAACAGCCGCCGAAGCTTGTTTATTACAGATACTGCATGTATGTAATGGTTGCTTATAGCATTTAGAACAGATAACATTCCCATTTTCTATTTTATGAACTCTGCTAACCTTTCCGCAAATACTACATTCACTTTTGGGATATTCGTGTTATTTTTGATAGCAGGAATTACAAAGTCCTTTAGCTTTATGTGGATGTAGTGTAGTGTTGCAGCTAATACATTTAGTGAATTTTTTAGACCATTTATCATCGGACATTAATTGATTACACCACCTTTTGGGCCCAGTACAGAATCAGGTACATCTGAGGAGCCTGATTTTTTTCGTGGCTTTGGGCCTGGTTTGATTCCTATTTCATCGCCGACTGCTTTAAGTAACTTTTCAGCACTTTTTCCTGATGAAGTGTGTATCATGATATCAGCAGGTGCACATTCAAGAATATCGCATAAAGCATCAAGTACCTTAGTATTGATTCTCTCCGGCATTTTATCGACAATTAAAGTAACCATTGACGATGTTATATTAATGCCATGGGCATTTAGCAACTTTGTGAGGTCAGTACAACGCCATATTCCTTTCTCCGCCATTTTCTCTTTTAGCTTCCACTTAAACATATTTCACTCCAATACAGGTTTTATCAGGTTGTAAGTGCAGGTAAACTTGATTGTTTGTAATATTATTGCCGATTTGATTATTTATAAAATTCTGAGAAAGCCCTTTAATCCTTAAAATATCAGCAATATAATATTGCCTGAATAGATTTATGCTCTCAATCCTCTGTATCAATGATAGCTTTGAATTATAAAATCTTAATCTGTTTTCCATGTAATGTTTAGAAAGAATATTACCTTTAATAGTTGAAAATATTTTGTTGTTGCAAAGTTTGTTATTAGTACTGATGATATCAAGGTATTTACGTATATCCTCTGTTGCTTCATGGAATAAAGGATATATAAGCCTGCTGTTTAGATTTTGTATATATATGCTTCCATATGATTCTAGAGGCTGACTGCTAAAGTTACAATCAATGAGAGTTAAGTTTAATACTTCTTCAATTCTAAGTCCATATGAATAACATAACTGAAAAATAACTTTGTCCCTTTTAACTGTAATATAATTAAGCGAATCTGAAGAATATTCTTCAGACGTTTTATCAAAGATATCCCAAAATATTTTTGTTTTTTGGTAAGTAAATCTATTATAAAAACTTGTTTCAATCATTTAATTACATCCCTTCGGTAAGAATTTCGCCAACTTGTCGGTCTATTACGTTTGTAAGCTGTTTTGATACAAAAGTATCTGAAAGATGCGTATATATTTGTGTTGTCGCTAAATAGGTATGGCCTACTTGCTCTTGGATGAATCGTGGACTGATTTCCAAGTCTTCAGATAAATGGCTTATATAACTATGCCATAGACAATGTGTTGAGTAATTTTCATGCGGAAGACCAGCACATTTAAGGTGTTCTTTAAAATTCTGAGTAATAGTTTTTGGATTCATGCGGCATCCACGTTCAGTAAGAAATAAGCTTTTACTTTCATCAAATCCGAATAAAGGTCTGATGTTTTCAAGATACCACCTTAAGTACTCAACTGAAGTTTCTGAAATAGTCCATACAGTCCGACGTTTTGGAGGACTACCTCCACTGGCCTTTCCAAACCTGACGATAATACCTCCAAAGTTATCCCATTCAGGGCGTTTAGGATTGTGTAAAAAATCTGTTGTATCAAGCATAGAAACTTCATTTGCCCGTAATCCATAATAATAGATAATAAGGTATAACACTTTATCTCTCTGAAGAACTTTTAAGCTTTTTGATTTGTTTTTATATGCTAAGGCTATCTGTTCGTCGAAGTATGCTCATAAGCATTTTAGATGATCTTTTGTTAAGGCTAATCGCTTTTCTTTATTTTCATCTGGCACTTTATGGGGTATGAGGTTGTCCTCTGAGCAAATTAATAAAGGCTTTTTCCCAAAGTTTACTTTACAAAGCTCGCTAAGTTGTGGAGACTCAACTAAAAAAGACTGAAATCGTGCTAGCATATTTTGCTTATGACGCTGAGTCGTTTCACAATTATTTCTTTCTCTATATAAATAGGCACACCACTCATCAAAGACCTCAGGTGTCCAATCCCAAGGATACTGGTTTGTAAATAGAAATAAGTCATTTATAATATTAATGGTGGTTCTTATACTTGATGGCTTAAGACGTCTAGCCATAAGTCGATTTGTATAGGCATTAATTATCTGTGAACACGTATCTTCTTCAAGACTTATACTGTTACCTTTGTTCGTTGTAGTGTTTTCTTGGTGAATACTACCATTTACTACTAATTTTAATTTGTTCTTTAAATGTGTTTCTATATAATTGCTCCACAAACAAAATAGATTGAATTTAAATGAATTTAATTTGATTTATTTATAAGTGTGGACAGAAATTTGTAATATATACCTATAAAATGAAAAATGTAATTTGAGATAAAGTTAAATAATTGTTGGTGAAATAAATGTAAAAACTTATTACATAATTGTTGAATTATGGTAGAATAAAACTGATGCGAAAGTAGATTGCGGTGATAATTAAATCTCAGAAGTGGTTATATGCCCATTGAGTGTGTAAATTTTATAATTTCAAATTAAAGGATGGTGTCATTGTGGGTGATATACGGGAACCTAATCTTAGAGATGTAAATTTATATCGTTTAATTTACGGTATACAGTTGACTCCACAACAAATTATTTCTACCTTTGATGATAAGTTATATGAAGAATTTATTTCGTGTTGGCTTATTGATTGTGTATCTAAATCTTATAATGAATTGGATAGAAAATATGAAGAAATAGGCCATTTGGGCGGAGCAGGAGACAAGGGCAGAGATGTTGTTGCAATTGTCAATATGGATGATGGAACATGGGATAATTACCAGTGCAAGCATTATAAGGGTAGCTTAGCGCCAGTAGATATTTATTGTGAGATAGGAAAAGTGATTTATTATACATATAAAAAAGAGTATACAATCCCAAGGAGTTATTATTTTGTTGCACCTAAAAATATTGGTACAAAGTTAAATGACATGTTAAATAATCCAGATGAATTGCGAAAAAACCTAGTAGAAAATTGGGATTCCTATTGCAAAGATAATATAACAAAGAAAGAAAAGATAAAGTTGGAAGGAGAAATTGAAGAGTATATTAATAATTTTGACTTTTCTATATTTAAAGGTAAGGGGACGGCTGCTATTCTATCTGAATTTGAAAAATCCAGATTTTATCCTGCATTCTTTGGTGGAGGATTTAGTAAACCAAGACCACTAGATAGAATACCTGAAAGAGCAATACAACCCAATGAAGATATTTATATAAAAAGATTAATTGAAGCATATAGTGATGCTTTAGGATTTAAAATTAATGGTATAAATGAATTGGAAAAATATACAAAGGAATATACCCATTTTAAGGATCAAAGAATTTGTTTTTATAAGGCAGAATCTTTAAAGGATTACGCGAATGAGTCTTTGCCTTCAGAAGAAATCTATGATGAATTTAAATCTATTATTCATGACGCTATAATTGATACAATTAATGATGATTATGATAATGGATATGTGTGCATAAAAGAAACCTTAAAAGAAGTCCAAAGAATTGATTTGAGTTGTAATATTTTAGGGCAAGTTACAAGGCCTGCAGACAGAAAAGGTGTTTGTCATCAGTTGGCAAATGAAGAGAAGGTAAGGTGGGTTAAACAGGATGGAGAATAGAAGAATTTTGAATTCATCAATAGAGTTTGGACTAAGGGTAACGGTTCTTTTGTCTCAATTTGAGAATGAAGCGTTGGCTTTGGATAAATTATTGACATATGATTATCTACTTACTAATTCAGGTGAATTTAGTGATAAATATCCATCGTTACATGTAGAGACTCCTTATAGATACGCTAAATTAGTTGTAAAAAGAGAAGTATTAAAGGAAGGCATTAATTTGATGTGTGAAAATGGTATTTTAGATGTAGTACTTACAGACGAAGGAATTTTGTACAAGCAAAATGGTTTTACTAAATTATTTTTAAATAATATTTCATCAAAATATAAGCATCAGTTAGAAGAAAGAGCTAATTGGATAGCATCTGAAATTCATAGAACGAGGAGCAAAATTATTGAAGAAGAATTGAATAAAAATGTTCTTGAATATGGTATAGAATTTTATAGAGAGGGGTGAGAAACTAGTGACTGATATGATATTAAATAGGATTTTACTACGTGGCACAGATAAGAAGGATTCTGACTTAATATTTAGGACAGGTGTTAATCTAATTACTGGAGGTAGTGACACCGGAAAGACATATGTATTTGACTTGATTAATTATGTTTTGGGTTCATCTACTCCACCAAGTCAGATTAATGAAAGTAAGGGATACAATTTGGCTTTTTTGGAATTGTCAATAAACGGTATAATTCAGACGCTTATACGTCCATTGGATGAACCAGATGAGATAAAAGTGTGTTATTGTGACATAGACAGCATCAATGAAAATACTGTATTCATAACGTATAAAGTATCGACACAAGCGAAAAATAGTTTGTCTAAATATCTTATGGAATTGCTTGGCTATAAAGAAAAGATATTTTTAAAAAGTACTGTAAAGAATAAAGAAAAGCAATTAACATTTAGGCTGTTGCTAAAAAATTTCGTGATAAGTGAAGAAAAGATTACTGCAAAGTCTGAATCTATTGTAGAAACCGAATCAAGTTATCCGCATATGGTTTTCACAAGGGAAAAGCTTAAATTTTTATTAACTGGATTAGGAAATCGTAAAAAGAGTATCAAAAGCAAATCAGTTATAGGAAGAGCAACTGATAAGCTGGAATTATTACAAGAGCTTTTGATTGAGGCGGAACAAAAGTTGAGTGGTGTAAAGCAGAATTTGGAAGAAAATAAAGCGTATGAGTTATCGAAAGAACAAATTGAAAAATTTAGTAATGAAATTATAGAGATTGAAAATGAGATTAGTATACATAAGGATAGATTAAACGAAAATAAAGAGAAATTAATCAATTTACAATCGGAGTTGGTAAAAGCCGAGCAAACAGTAAATAGATTTGGTATGTTAAAAAAACAATATGAAACAGAAATGGAAAGACTAGACTTTGTTTATGAAGGGGAAAACTATTTAGCTCAAATTGAAAAAGCGATATGTCCATTGTGCCATTCGGAGATTAAAAAAGAACAGACCAGCTTAGAAAACATTTATAATGCATTTAATAGCGAAAAAAGAAAAATAGCTGAAAAGAGAATGGGAATTGAAGATGCTATTTCAGATGTTAATGACAGGTGGCAAGAGATTATTTTTGAGATGGAGAGAATAAATAATCACAGCAGGAAGATAGAAGACTACTATATAAACGAGTTAATACCTAAGCTAGATAATAAGAAAATCGATTATAATCAAGTTTTAACTTATAGTAAGCTTAAGACGAAAGTAGAAATATATGAAAATGAAATTGTAGAATTGAGTAAGAAAATCAGTAAATATGAAAAAATGACAGATGATACAACAAGTCAAGATGATGAGGTAAATTTAGATGATACGGATTATAGTAATCGTCTAGAAGAATTATGTAAGAATATGAAAGACTTACTTGAAAAATTTAAATTTTCAGATACCATAGAAGTTAGATTTGATAGTAAAGAATTAGATTTTTATATAAATTCACAAAAAAGAAAAGCTTATGGACAAGGTTTTAGCGCTCTAGCATATATTTCTTATGTTATGTCATTAAAATGGATAGCTGATAAATATAAAGTCCCAACACCAAATTTCATAATATTTGATTCACCATTTACATCTCTTACTGAGGGAGATGAGAAGAAGGGAAAAAAAATACTTAAGTCAAATAAAATGATAGATGCTTTTTTTGAATATGCGATTAAGGAATATGCGAATAAGCAGCTTATTCTTATTGAAAATACTGATGATAAGTATGATAAGGTAGATCCTAGAGTTAATTATTGTCATTTCTCCAAGAATAAAAATTTTGGGAGATATGGTTTTATTAACAAAAGTTAAAATGTTTTATGAAGTAAGTGTTTTATTAATAAGGATCGGATTATTGTTGTGAGTGCTGTATAATTGGTAAATTTGGATTTGCCGGATATTAAAAGTAATTTAAATACATATTTTAAAACTAATATATTTAGGAGTATAGTGAGCATGAGTATATTAAGAGTGCAAATAGAAAATTATAAATCAATTAAAAAATGCTCGCTTTCTTTAAGCGATATTAACATTCTTATAGGCGAAAATGGCAGCGGTAAAACTAATGTAATTTCAGCTATAAAATATTTTTATGATAACCTTTTGATACCTTGTAATGATGAAAGCATATTTGATGTCAACAATAAATATAGTAATTGTATTAAAATTTCAATAACTTATAATTTGTATAACTTACAAAAAAGATGCAAACAACAATTATCGGCAAACAAGTCACCTCATTTATCCTATTTTCAAAAGATAGTTAATATGGGCACAAAGGGATTGATAACTATTACACTTGTAAAAACTAAAGATAAAAAAGTTTTATGGAAAGGGTGTAATGAGAAAGAACGTGCATTGCTACATGATTTGGTGCCGTTATATTTAATAGATTCAAGAGCTTTAGATTTAACAGACTGGAGTAATTTATGGGAGCATATTGGAGACGTTGTTAAAACTGAAAATAAAACGTCACAACTTATAAAAAAAGATATTAATAATATAGTTACCAATGAAGATTATAGATTAAAAAATTTTTATGATGAGCTAAAAAAAGCATTTGGGAATGCAAATGTTAAAGTTGAAAAATTTACACCCAAAAAATATGCAAGAGTGCTATCTCAAGTTTATTTTGAAGGTAATGAATTTGACTTTAAGGACAATAAATTATACCATTTTTCAAATGGGACAAATTCATTTAATTATACTAAGCTATTAATTGAAATTTTAATATTGATATCAGAAAAAAAGATGAAGTCTCCTTTTATTATTATTGACGAGCCTGAAATTAGCTTGCATCATAAATTAGTAGACGAATTATCAGAACGTATTTTATTAACAAATAAAAATATTGAATTTTTAATATCAACACATTCGCCAAGAATGATTAAAAATATTATGATGAATGATTCTGAAAATTCAAATGTATTTCATGTTAGAACTATAGAACAATATTCTTTTATTTCAAAGATGAGATTGTTTAATGCTAAGACCGAAAATAAATCTAAAATAAGGATTACGGATCAACATGCAAATGCATATTTTTCTCGCTTACTATTTTCGATTGAAGGGGAGACCGAATTAGAACTATTTGAAAATAAATTTATTAAAGAATTGTTTCCAGTTTTAAAGCAAGCTGATATAATCAATAAAGTCATGTCGGATGATGTAGTGAAAAAAATTATTTCTCCTAAGATTCGTAGATATTCTACTCCTATGGTAGCTTTGGTTGATATGGACAAAGTAATTGTTAAGAATAAAGATATAAACTCATTTAAAATAAAAACAGATTTATTCAAAGATTACCATGTGGATAATGAACGATATTATTATACTGAGAAGAGGAAAAAAACATATATTGCACGAAAAAGAATAGGTGCTATGGCACAAAAGTGCAGATTTAATTATCTGCTACCATTTTTTTCATCTGTAGATACAAATTATGAAACATTTTTGGGGACTATTAAAAATTATTTTAAAGAGTATGGATTAGTAGTAGCTGAAACAACAGCAGAGGGAATGCTAATAAATAAAGATAATCAATTCAAGTTTTGGGATTTTGCTAAAAAATACATTTTTAAAAGTAATAACATAAATAATATTGAATTACATTATAATTCTTTTAGTAGAAACGACAAGCTAAATTTCTTAAGATTGCTGTTTGAAGGAAAATCAGATTATATATTGAAATTAGATGAAATAAAAACTTTTAATCCAGGAATTGCTAATAATTTATATAATGTTATAATGGATAATAGAATTATTAAAACAAGTGGCTGGGTATCAAGATGGATTGAATTCTTTTTGTGTTCAACTCTTAATATTGATTATGATGATCAAAATACATATAAAAACTTTAAAAAAACAATTGAGAACAAATCAATGTTAGAAAAGCTACAAAGTGAATTTATTGATAATTTTGGAGAAATATACGAAGTTATCTTAATAATGGAAAAGGCAATTAAAAGTTGATGTTAACGTAAATGTAGGAAGTAGAAATGTTTTGTTTGCATGTAAGTGTAAGCAAGAACCTTGATGAGGACTTGCAACCATAAAGCCAAGGTAAGAGAACACAATTTGACTTATGTTCGGATATCGCCCTATGCACTCGTCAACTGTCCACGTATTTTGCGTGCGTAAACGAGTTGTTGAGAAAGTACTTCCTACATTTTTATTCAACTATGAGGATGCAAAATGTTTATTTCAGAAAAAAGTTATTTTTACACAAAGATTTTGAAAACTGACGAAATACAAGTTAAAGAAATAATATCTAGTAAAACAGAGTGTTATTCAGAGTTTGAAATTCCTAAAAAGATGGAAAAAGAAAGATACATGCTATAGACAAAAGTTCATATTTATATCAGATTCAAAGAAATTTGAAAGATAATTTTTTAGCTAATATAGCAATACCTTTAGCAGTTAAAGGTTTTGTAAAAGGTGAGAATTATAATAAATATTTAATAGAACATATTAAAAAAACAAGTTATTTGAGAGCAGATATAAAAGGATTTTTTGATACTATTACTATTGATCAAGTGAAAGTAATGTTAAAAGAATTTATTAATATTGATGAAGTTATTGATATTATTATTGACATTGTAATGCTTGATGACAAGTTACCACAAGGGGCGGTAACATCTCCGAGTATTTCAAATGCTATATTTAAAAGGATTGACCAAAGAATCACAAAATATTGCCAAGAGTTCGATGTTTCTTATACCCGATATGCAGATGATATGTTGTTTTCTTCTGACAAAATTGATTTCGGAAAAGACAATTTTTTTTATTCCATGATAAAAAAGATTATGAAAGAAAATGGATTTGAGTGTAATTATAATAAGAAAAAAACTGAAAATGGAAAGATGTGCTTAGGTGGATTTGTTATACAAAATGATGTTCACTTATCACGTGCGAAACTCAATAATATAAATAAGCTGATTTATTTCTTCAGAGAAAACAAGAATTTTAATAGCAATAAATATTCTGTTGATAGACAGATATTAGGAAGAGCTAACTGGTTACAAGAAGTAACGGATTTAAAGCTTAAAGTAAAAGGTAGTATAAAAACTTTTGAAACAGTGATTCAATTATTAGATTACCTATGTGGGTATAGGGCATTTTTGATTTCAATAGTAAAGAATAATATTTCTTCTACATCATATACAGTTATATTAAGCAAGAAAATAAAAAATATAGAGAAAATAATAGACGTAGTAATAGAAAAAGTATAAAGAAGAATATAGAGCATGAATAAATATGAGCGCTCTCATGAAATTTTTATTGATATGCATTGTAAGAGTTATAAAACTTCTGTCTACATAACCACTTCCATTTCCAATATGTGAATTTTCAAGGGTAATATCGGAGTTTCCTAGTATAACTTCTGATATTGACTAATTAATATGTGTAGTCTTAAAGCTTTTTATGCATAAAGAAATATTTATCATTTAAATATACTATGTATTGTGGCGGCCCCCAGTACCGAACCTGGTGAGAAAGGTTCGGTACTGGGGGTTTTTAATGATTAAATTCTTAAAAAATAGTTTTAAGCCGTTACAAAATATGTTGAAAAGTGGTAAAATAGAGTCGATATGGAAGATGTATTATGGCTATAATGTAAAGTTGAAAGCTAGTAATAAGGTAATATTTTGAATAGCTTAGGGGTGTAATAATAAATATGCAAAAATTAGTGAGAACCGTTTTGTATTTATTTACTGGGATAACTATCGCTACAGCCTTACTAACTCTTATAGGGATTGGATATGTTTGGTTTGTTTCAGATATTAAGGATTTACCCTATCTAAAATGGCTAATTGGAGTTACAGTTGTAGAAATTGCATCAGTAGTTTTACTTATTGGAAAGAAGGGCCTAAGGTACTTACCAGAAACAAGGACTGATAAAAAGAAAGAAGATACTATAGATTTCATGGAGAAATTTATATCTACTGGTACTAACGCGACTATTATTAGTAACCGTGCTTCTTGGTTAATTTCAAATGATAAATTAATTAAAGTGTTAAAGTCAAAAATTGATTCAGGCTTGAAGATTGAGATTATTACAACAACAGAGATATCTCAACAATGCAAAGAAAAACTAAATGGTTGCAGTTTCTATGTTATAAATGACAATGTGGTACCAGAAGCTCGATTTACTTTAGTAAATGGCGATAGAAGTGGCGCAGAAAAGCTCGCAATAGCTCGGGGGGTACATCCAGAACATGAATTCACTGTTTTTGATAATAATTCAGGTCCACAGATTATTGCGATGGCAAAAGATATTATAAAAAAGTCGAAGGAGCTTTCAAATGTTAAATAGGTGGTCAAATAATGCTATAATTAGGCAAGAGCAAATAGAATCAGGTTTAGATATCACTTTTAATAATGTGTTTTTGCCTATTTTTATTGAATACATATGTTCATATAAACCTCAGAGAGTTCTGGAGGTTGGTGCAGGTACTGGTCATATGTCGAAAGAGCTGGCAAAACAGAATTTAAGTATAACAGCTATTGAACCATCAGTAGGTATGTATAAAGTTGCTAAAGAAGTACTGTCAGAGAGTAATGTGGAATTATTAATGAGTACGCCAGCAGATTTAGCAGAATGTGAGAAGTATGATCTTGCCTTCTCACATTTAGTTGCACATGTTGTAGAAGATTTAGAGTGTTTTCTTGGTTCAGTTGCTATTCATATAAAAAAGAAAGGAAATTTTATTTTTTCTATTCCACACCCTTGTTTTTTCAATGACTATAAAAAAATATTCGATAAAAGCCATAATTATATGCTACCACTAGCAACTGAGATATCCTTTAAAATAACTAAGGATAATAAAAATGAAATTTGTGGTGTTCCATACTATCATCGGCCGTTATCTCATTATATTAATTGCATTATAAAATCTGGTTTTAATATAGATGAATTTAAGGAAATATACCCTGATGATAAGGTACAAATGCTCTATGGTTCATTGTGGGACAAACCAAGATACTGTATGTTTATATGCTATAAGAAGTAAATCTAGTTGAAATGAATGGATAGTATTTTAGCCGGTGGTACAGAAGATGTTACTGACAAGGAAGAATAACCCCTAGATTGCTCACATATTAGATGTTAGATTTCTGTATTTGAAAAATTGTAAAAGTTTGCTTTAATAAAGCATGTACAGCGTTACTGAGAATTTAAAATATCTAGACGTTTTTTGTATATAAGTATTATTAAGTATTTGATTGGAAATAGATTGATATATGATTACATTTGTAAGTTCTTTAGGCACAGAAGTACAAAATGAAATTAGAAAAAGTATAAACGAATGCGTTATTTGATATAAGGGTCAGTATGAAAAATATAGAACATTATTGAAAGATGAAATGACAGACTCAATTGATAGAAGGAGTGGAAAATAACTTTGGAGCCAAACTAGATCTTTTTTGTGTATATGATTTCTTTCAGAATTGTATCCTCTGCCATTATTCTGAAGGCCTCCCCAATAATTACAATGCACATGGCTCTAACAAAGATAATTGGCTAAAATCAAGACTGGATTTTAACGGTGTCTCAGAAATGTTAAACACATTTTTCACTGAAAATAATGAAGGAGATAATATTGATTTAAGCGTAGCATTTGAAGATAGGAATGTTCGCTCAGCATTAACTCATAGTGGCAAGATTAGAAAATGTTTGTCAGCAATAAGATTATATAACATTGTGCGAAAGATAATTTTATGTCTAGAACCAGCATATAGTTCAGAACTTACTGAGTTTGATTATCTAAAGGACTTTGTCTTTGATGTTCAAGAGTTACTTAATTATACTGACAATTTTTAATACTGATGATATCACAATGGTTTTATTGGCGGATTCTATGAATGATATATCAGAATGTCAAAAAGCTGTTATTTCTAATTGTATTGCCAAATATAGAAAAGATAGTTAGGAGTGTATTATATGGTAATTAACATTGATAAACCAGACTTTATAAGAATTATGGGTTGCAATTTTTTAGATTTACCCCAAAGGTGGGATGGGAAAGACTTTTATATAACACTTACTAATTTGTTTAATAAATATCTAGACCTAATATCGCATTTTAAAGGTATTGATATTGTAAAGATACAGAATATATGTGACTGTTTATTGCGGTGTATAGAATGCTACCACAAAGGTTTTCCCAGTAAGGCATATATAAAGATGAATGAAACAATGAAGGTATTAGGTACAGAACCGTTAAGGAAATATAATAAAACCGGGATTATTGATAATGATTTTGAAGAAACTTTAAACCTATATAGAATAAGAAACATTCAACCAAATATAAAGTATGAAAGGAAAGACATTTTTCATACACCATACAACCTAAGGTCTAAAGTAGCATCTTGCAGATACAGCATCTCAGGATACCCTAGTTTATATTTGGGAACTTCCATAAAGCTATGCTGCGAAGAAACTAAAATTAGTAGCTTAAATGACTTAACAATTGCCGCATTGTTTAGATTTGATAGGAATATTCGTAATAATGGTAATTTAAATATTGAAGTTATTGAATTAGGAATAAAACCAAGTGATTTTATAGTATTTAATAGAGGAGAAAGATATAAGACTGATAGTTACGCTGATGCAATTACAATCGATAAAAGGCTGAGAAGAGATCATTTAGATGAAATTGATTTAACAAATCCATTAAAAATGATAAGCTACCTTTATTGGTACCCACTGATTGCAGCTTGTTCTTTTATAAGAGTATGTAAAAGTGACCCATTTGCCTCTGAATATATAATTCCACAATTACTTATGCAATGGGTAAGGGCTAAGGTGAGTCAAAACAAATTAGTAGGTATTAGATACTTTTCTTGTGCATCAATAAGAGCATCAGAATTTGGCTTCAATTACGTCTTTCCTGTTAGCGGTAAAGAGAAATTTGGAAAAGAAAACTATTGTAGTGTATTGAGAAGGGCTTTCATATTGACGATGCCGAGGTATATTTATGAATATTCTTCAATAAAAGGATGTGAAGAAGCTCTACATGGGGATTTACTGGATAGAATTTAGTCATATCCCTTAATAAAGTTATTAAAAAAATATTACTGAATCTATGTATATCTAGAATTAAGGTGTATATTCTATTATTTTGAATATAATTTAAATAACAGTGCTTATTATCTATCAGACTGTGTGAAAACTAATTTCCACGCCAATTTCCAAGAGGTTTAACAAAAATAACCAGAAAATATTGTTCCAAATCTAGAATAAATCAAGTTAAATTTGATTTATTCTAGATTTGAATGAACTATAAAATACTTCATATAATAAGGTTGCCTGAAAAAGAAGCCTTATTATTATTTGTTTTATGTAAATTTGTTGCCAGATAAACAAGTTGTTTCATTATCGGGTTGATGGTTAACTGGTAAAAGTTTATTATGATTGTAATTAATTTGCTGTTAAGATAGAATATCAATATATTTAGAAAAGCATTATATAACGAGGAAAAGTTATGAGCAAAATATTTAAGTTTGGTATTGTAGTCGGTGATTCTGATGAAGAGTTTTTTTATAATGATTCCTGGTGTATTGAAAGCTATCCCAATTATAAAAGGATAACTGTTGCACCTATAAAAAATCAAATTGACCTCATGCTGGATATTCTTAAGAGTTTTGAACCACCATATTGGTGTTTATATGTGCTCGTAGTGCCTAGAAATGAAAATGAAGAAGGGAGATATCAATGCCCTTATTCAATGTCTTATGTGGAGATATCTGAATTTGTTAACAAATATAAGAAGTTATTAGAGACAGATGGAAGGCACCATTTATGGTTAGCATCAACTAAGACCAAGCAACTGATGGTGTATGACAGACATAATATTATTTATATATATGATGACATAACAAAGATGGCAGAATATCTAAAATCAAAGGGGTTTAATGAAAATAAAATTTCTATACCATTTCCACATGCGCACCATTATCAAGAAAATGACATAAAAGAAGCAGATATATTAAAACACTGGGGTTGGATTAGAACGCCTTTAAGAGAGCAAGATGATTACTAGAAAATTATAAGCAGAGTTTTGGTACTAGAAAAGAAGTATGATTGCCTATAGAATATTAAAGCAACTAGGTATTATAATATGCAGAGCTAGAACCTGAGATATGATTGGTTTTCAACCGTATGGGGAGGGTTTATGACAAATACTATGAAATTACATACTGCAGCAAGAAGATATTGTATAGAAAGAGGATATTTTTGGAGAGATGAATACAGCAAAGTGTGTGATCCGGATAGAAATGGGAAGAAAAATGGTTATCATTACACAGACGAGGCTTATGACATATTTCCAAGATATAATGTTCTTGATGCAATATTAATCGAAGTGGAAAAACATAACCCAGAGGAATTTGAATCCTTAGAATATGCAAAAAATGAATTGATTACAACTGGTTTGTGCGCAGAAAGTTCATTTACTAAACCTTCAAATGGTCAAACTGTTGGGAAGATTATTATTGATGAACTGAAAAAAGGAACATATAATCATTTGCCATTGTCAGAAATGTTACCTAAATTATTTGAACTAGCGGAGGTAAAGTCAAAGGAGTTTCCTGAGCCAAGAAATAATGAAGTTCAAGAAAAAGCTATGAACAAAGAAAAGTATCTATTTTGTAAATTCATTAGTGATCTAACAGAGGCTGACTTATCAGTTGTAGAACCCATGTTTTACAGGCGAGTTATATCTGAGACTGAAAGTGATATGCTACGAAAAGAACTAAGTATAAAATGGTGTGAAGTAGGTTCATATTGGTATCCATTAATTGAATGTAATCGTGAAGATATCGTCGCTTTTACTGATGATTTTTTTGATGAGGATCAAGATATTGAAAGATTGAGAGAAATACTTAAAAGACATGGAATTTATAAAATATATCAGCTTAGAGAATTTGATTCTTCCCCGGAATATGAGCTAGATACTGATGCTTTTTATCCATTCTATACGATAGATGGTGAAGGTTACTGGTGCAGTAATGAAATGGACTGGGTTATTTATGCGTCTCACGAAAACTCAATTACTATAGCCGGAACCTGGTTAGTTGATGAAGTAAAGTTAGCTTGGAAAGATTGGAAGCAACGAATTTGGTCAAAAATTACTTATTAGTTAGTTAACAATGCGTGGTTATTTTAGGATATCTTTTTTATAAATATTTGATAGACAAGTTAATGGGTTTGCACAAGTCTACATAACCACTCCCATTTCCAATATGTGAAATTTTAAGTGTAATATCTGAGTTTCCCAGTATAACTTCTGATATTGCAATCCACGTAACTGCTGATACAAGAGAGGTTTAACAAAAATAATCAGAAAATATTTGAATGAGTTCTTTAACTTCTTTCATTTCCATGATAAATGCTTCAGGTTCCTCCAAGAAAATACCTAATAAATTTGAACTATTAAAATGTTTTTATATATTTTATTTAGCGTTGTAAGTTTGTGACCCCTTGCATTACGTGTTTATATCTAAAATATTATAAGAGACGATTATAGATGTCGAGTTCAATAATTTGTACAAGTTGCTATAATAATGTAGAATTGCTATAATAACTAGATTGCTTTGGATAAAATAATAGCAGTTTGAAAGAGAGTTCAAAATCTACAGGGAAACCATAAATTCCTTAGATGTTATTGAAAAATGTGAAATAAATATATAATTTATAAGAGGAAAAGGAAAATGTAAACTATGCTAATACCATCCAAGCTTGTGAATGAACAGTTTGATGATCGTTATTTTGATGTAGTGGATGCGCTGAATGAAGCACAGCAGATCTATTTCAGGAATAATAATCTAATTGAGAGGATTACTATGGGGATAGAATCGAGAACCCCTTTTATCATTGGTGAAACAGGCTTTGGCGCTGGTCGTGTGGTAGTTGCGCTTATGGAGTTTATTAAAAAAAGTGGTTTGAAAAATATTTCCATAGAATATAACTCAGTTGAACTGTACCCTTTGAGTCCTGAGAGAATGCTCGATATCCTGAATGGATTTAAAGATAGAGTCGGTGAGGAGATCGATACACTTGTGGAAACATATCGAAGTATTGATATCACCGTGGCAGGTTGGCATTCAGCGAAAATACAGAAGTCATTTGGAACGATTGAGCTGAATCTTTGGATAGGAGAAGCACTTGAAATGGTTGAATCCTTGGAGAAATCCTGTGATGTCTGGTTTCTCGATGGGCATAGTCCCAAAAAGAACCCCTCAATTTGGCGGCCTGAGTTGCTTATGGCAATTGGAGAAAAGACAAAACAGGGAGGTACATGTTCCACTTTTACTGTGGCAAGTGATGTAAAAAGTGCCCTCATAGAAGCTGGGTTTATACTTAATAAATATCCCGGATGTGGCGGAAAGAAACATGTTCTGCAGGGGGTAAAATATTGATTTAACCTTATAATAAGGGTTTTAAGGAGGACTCTCAGCCGTTTGTATTTGAGTATTTGTAAATTTGATATTTAATTTGATTTAATTGGTCAACTCTCTGCCAATTCATCAAAGCTTTATTAATTCAGCATCTATTAGAGAGAAAAACTCTCCAATAGTATCACGATCTTCTTGACTGCCATACAAATTAACACTTAATGTCATCCTATTGTTAAAACTGCTTACAGCCATTTGAAAATGCGGACGGTATTTAATTGATCCGCAAATAAAAGCATTTGAAATAGGAGAGCCTTCGAATACTAACTTTTTTGAGTCAATGATTCCAATGTTCGTCATGCATATATTGGGATTTTTTAATGAATGCTTTAATATTTTATAAGGAAGGCTGCCTTTACAAAACCTAAATAAAGTGTCTAATTTTAAGAAGGTATTTAACCCTAAATAATTATTTTTTTTATTTTTCATTTCATTGCTTATTTTTTCTAAAGTTTGAGAGAAACTCTCCTCCTGATAAACACAGGCATTTATAATTACAGTTGAAGAAAGATTAGTAAGCGAATTTAAGTTTTTATCCTTTAAATGTCTTCTCATGTCGATCATAATTGGTATACCAAAGAGTTCTCCGTCGATTTTTAATATTCTTGACAGAACTCTAAAATATGCAGTAAGCATTACATCATTTACGGTTACCTTGTTTATTTTACAAAAATTCAGGATTTGTGCATACCTTTCACTTGAAACCTCATGAGTCAGTATAAATGGTGAAATACTCTCGTTTCTACTCATTGGGAATTTGTGGTCGCTGCTTTGATTGTTATCTTTTTTATTGAATATGAGGATTTTGATTTTATCTATTAAACTTAATCCTGAAATGACATGCTTAAAGCCTCTGTCACTATCAATGACATATTCGGGCTTATAATCCGGATCTATAAGAAGCCGTGAGTATATTTCGGATAAAAGATAGGCACATTGCTTTATTCCCGCACCATCAGTAATCATATGGTTAATTACGATTGACAGTGAATCGCTTTCTGATTGCAGCAAGCAAATTTTAATCTGCGGGCCAAACTCTTCATCTGTTTTGGAAAAAGTAAAAGCTTCAAACTCTTTATAACTTTCCACAACATAAAAATACTCTGATATATGTATTTTTTCAGAGTCCTCCCAAAACGGACTGCTGTTGCCGTGTTTGTATACTCGTGATAATATAGGTACAGTATTAATCAATATTTCAACAGCTTTTTTCATAGCAATAGGATCAACCTTTTTCTCAAATTTGATTACACAATGTACCTGGTGATCGTTAAAGCCTGTCGTATTATATAAATATTGTAAATGATCAAAAATTTCAGCTTTGTACTTCATATAAAATAACCCCCATTTTATTCATTGCTTGCTTAATGTAATATATGTCACAAAGTAAAAAGTGTTACTTAATACATAATATATTCAAGTTTAATAGTTTTGTCAACAAATTTTCTACTTAAGTATACAAATTGACAAGTAAAAAGCTTTAATTTATACTTTCAATGACGGGGTGATAAGATGAAGGATGAATCCGAGCGCAAGAAAAAGATTCCAATGAGGGAACTTGAAAAATTAACTAATATGACTCGAGCCACAATTAATTTTTATATTAAAGAGGGCCTTTTGCCAGTACCGCAAAAATCCGCGAAGAATATGGCATACTATGATGAAGAATTTATAGAGAAATTAAAGGTTATTGAAAAAATGAGGAATGCTGATTTTACGTTGAATCAAATAAAGAGGCTGGTAAACTACGATACAAATACAATAAATGGTTTTGGTTTGCAGATACTTGAGTCTGTAAATAAATTGCTGCCATTTGGCGTTGATCAAAACCTGGTCAGCATATCGCAAATCAAGGAAATTGGTTTTAGTGACGAAAATATAAACGAACTGATTGATCTCCGCATAATTATCTCGACAGACAAGAGTAATACAATGTTTCCGGCCTATAGCATGACAGTCTGCAGATTTGTTAAATACTTTATTGATCTGGGTGTACCGCTGACTGTGGCAAGGGATATTGTGACAAAGCTTAAAGAACTGGCTGATATTGAAAAGAATGCCTTTATAAATTATATAAGAAGTCCCATGCTTGACAGCAACTTATCCCAGGAAGAACAAAAGCAGGAAGTTGAGAAATGTGTTGAAAATATAAATGGTTTACTGCCTATATTACATTTGCAGTTAATAAAGCTGCCTAACGAAGTCTTTCGGGAATATTAGTTATGTGTATAAGAAATTTACATGAGTTAAGAAAAATACAAAATCCAGAGATACCGATTTAATCGGTATCTCTGGATTTTGTATTTCTGAGATATGAACTTTGTAGATTAATATTACAATTTTGTAACTTATATTCTGGTAATAAGTTGTAAAATACCAATATAGTTTGCAATCAACTTTTATTACGAACCCCTTAATATTATGAGAAAGGAATAGGAAAATGAAAAATGCAAAAATTATATGCTTTTTATTGCTCATTATATTATTCCTTTTGGTCTCTATTATTTTGGATAAGCCTGGAAATACCAGTGTTGGAGTTAATATTAAATCTACAAAAGCAGAAATACAAAAAGGAGATATTTCAACCACCACATTACATTCTTCTAATTCTGATAATTTAAATTTATTAGTTAGCAAAATTAATACAAATGATATTGTGAATAGAATCGATGAAAAACCCATAGCGGTTGTCAATAGTACCTTAAAAGAATATGGTATTGAAGTAAAAAATAGCATTCTTAACGATACTGAGAAAAGGGAGGGAATAATTTCAGCACATCTCTATCATTTTAAACTTCAATATACTTCAAAGAATATTGATTTAATTGAGATGGTATTACCTGCAGCAGGATTAAGTTATCTTATCTTTGAAGAGGACAAAAGTAATATAACTTATATGGGAAACATTAATTTGCCAGGCAGGAATCTTAATTATGAGCCTGATTTCAGGATAGAAGAAGATGTTAATTCAAAAAGGGCATGGCTTGTATTTAAGGAACTCAATGCTTATGGTACAGGCATTATTGAATTTGATGACGTATGGTATGGAATAAGAAATAATGGTATATCTGAAGATTTAAGATATATTACACAAAAAAGTGATTGGGGGTCACCAAATCAACTTGCATATATAACAATAAATGGTACAATGTCTGAAATAAAACCATTTTACCTCTTAACAGATTCCCAGGATGGGTTTTATATAGATGTCAATTATGAAATAAAATTCACAAACAGCAATGCGAATGAATTAGAAAATCCGGATGATGCGTTTCTATTTTCTGCAAATAGAAGAGTGCGTTATACATGGAATAACCAGGGAGAATGTTTTACGTTAGATAAAGGAAACTCGGAAGGTGATGAGACTCTCTTTGATTTTAACAAAAGAAGCCTGCTAAAAAATTATAGTCAGCAAATAGATAGGCTATCAAAAAGCGAAATAAAAAATAAAAAAGATTGGCTTAAAAAGTTCCACGATTCCAAAATGGATTAATGGCACAATTTAGGTATATGGTATATTTGGTATTTGTATACCTGCAATACGACGGAAATTCGAGCTTCATAATGAGCCTGAATAAGGGGTCTTATCCTAATTGTAATTATTTGGCTATTAATATAAAATATTAATATAAAAATTATCCGGGAAAGCATGTATCATAAATAAAATATTAAACTTGGAGGAATTTAAATGATAAACAAGGACAAACTTAAAGGCTTTATTTCAGGATTGCTATTTACAGCGGTTTTAGGGGTATCTGCACTGGGAATAACTGTTTTAGCGGAACCTATGGAAAATAAGATATCGGTTGTATTTGACAACATAAAAATTTATGTGGATGGAGTCCTTTCACAACCTAAGGGCGCTAACGGAGAAACAATTGAACCCTTTATTTCAAATGGTGTTACATAT
Organism: Ruminiclostridium cellobioparum subsp. termitidis CT1112; assembly: GCF_000350485.1. Classification (GTDB taxonomy): domain Bacteria; phylum Bacillota; class Clostridia; order Acetivibrionales; family DSM-1351; genus Ruminiclostridium; species Ruminiclostridium termitidis. The sequence continues at coordinate 46,724 of NZ_AORV01000040.1, read as the reverse complement.
GTACCTGTTGCAGCAATAAGTAAAATATTTGGGAAAGATGTCAGTTGGGACGGTAATACAAAGAGTATCTACATAGGCAAAAAACCTGACATTAAAGTACAGGAAGTTACGGTATCCAATGTTGAGGAACTGTTTGCCGCACTTGGCTCAAACAAGCATATCAAGCTGAAACCTGGAATTTATAATTTATCTGATTTGAAACAGGGGTACAGTGAACGTAAAAACATCTATTGGAAAGAAGAGTTCGACGGCAATGAACTGATACTGGATGAAATTTATAATCTGACGTTGGAAGGTATAGGGGATAAACCCGCTGAAATAGTTGTTGAGCCAAGATATGCGGATGTTTTCACATTTATAAATTGTAATAAAATATCATTAAAAAATATTAAAGCCGGGCATACCATAGAGAAGGGTGAGTGTGCCGGGGGTGTATTGAATTTTAATTCATCAAAGGACATAGATATTTCAAGCAGCATCTTATATGGCTGCGGGACTTACGGTATTATTGCCATGAATACTGAGAATTTAAAATTTAATAATTCCATTATTGAGGAGTGTACCAACGGAGCAATGACAATGAGTGACTGCAAGGATTTTACATTTACCAACAGTATATTCAGGAAATGTGAAAGCTCTAATTTAATTAATATTTATTCTTCGTCAAATATTGTTTACGATAAATGTGAGATATCTGAAAATGAGGCATTTATAAAAGATACAAATATATTGGCAGTTAGTTTGTCCAGTGGAATAAAGTTTACCAATTGTAAATTCAAGGATAATAAAACATTTAATTTTGATAAAAATATTATCCCGGATATTGATTTCACCGGCACTACTTTTGATGGAAACAGCTTTGATGGCTCATTAGATTTTGGTAAATAATTTTTATGTAAATTTCATCTTAATAACCAGTATACTTGTGATGTTCCCCGGACCTGAACCTTGCGAAAAAAGATTCAGGTCCGGGAGTTTTTATTTTTATGGTAACTGATTGCCCCGGCATTATATGGAGGTCGGCAGCATATTAAGATCACGATAAGTATTCCATTTTATAAAGCATAGTATATTTATTTATGTGCCGCTTTCCCCGGGGAAACCGGGGATAATACCCAGCAAATATTGTCTGAGCAGCGATAAATCCAGGGCATCGACTCCTCCGTTAGCATCTAGATCAGCCAATGCTTCATTTGTCAAAAGCTCAATACCCAAAAGGTGTTTTCTCAGTACCGTTAAATCCAGGGCATCTATTGACCCATCGGAATTTAAATCGCCTTTTTTCACCGAAGCTCCCAGGTTGCCTACAAAGGTCGTAACACTTTGGGCTGGAAGCTGAGCAGTAAAAGAACTTCCGGATACATTAACAGTTCCGGCCGCAAGATTCCTGCTGCTATCTGTTACCCAGGTGGATAATCCTGATATTGAGCCGCTCTGCAGGGCAAATCTTTGGCTTACTGCGGCGGTTCCTTTGTTAATGGCAACAATAACAACTTTGTTATCACCTTTATAGGCAGATATGTATACGTTTGTATTAGGATTTTTTGTTGCATCAACCCTTACATAGCCAGGACGTACATATTTGGAGAAATGAGACATCATAGCACCGCGTTTGCTCATGGTACCGTCCTCTTTCATAGGACCGTACTGCCTTCGGATAAACCACCAAACATATGCCTGGAAATCTGCCTCTACCATGGCATTGTGCATATGCTGAGCAACATCCAGTGCCTCGGGCCAGCGGTCTGCGGAGTTTGCTTCACTGTTTGGATAGTATACTTCTGTCATCCAGAGATCTTTTCCAGCGCCCTTTTGTTTGAAAAGAGGATAGGGAAAGTTGCTGACCTGGGTACCGTAAAGGTGAGCACCGAGTATATCCAGGTTTGCCAGTGCCTGAGGATCGTTCAGAATAGGGTCCGAAATATTTTTCAGATATTGGAAGGACTCAGGCGCTATTACTCTGCAATTAATTGAGCCGGCATTATTCTTCATAAAGGTAAGAATTTCCTGTGGGGTCCACCAGGTCCACTCGTCTCCGTAATCAGGCTCATTCTGGACAGAAATGGCATACAGATCCACGCCATTTTGTTTCATGAATGAAACGAAATCGTTAAGATGTTTTGCATATGCTGCGTACATATCGGGCTTCACATGTCTTTGACCATTTACGGTCTGAACCATTTCACTTGGAGGGCTCCAGGGCGAAGCAAAAACTAATGCTCCATTTTTAATGGCTGCTTTTGCTGTATCCAATTCATTGGCCCAGGTATTTTTATCGGGATCAACATGGATTCTTAAAATAGAAAATCCTAACTGACCCTGTCCATTGCCAAAGGCCGTTTCTCTTTGGGCTGCCGTCAAATCTGAACCTTGCCAGGCGGGGTAGTTCATTCCTCCAAAACCGCGAATCACTTGTTTTTCTGCAGATAAATTCACTGATACATCACTGGCTGCTAAAACTTGGGATACCGGTACGGTGAATACCATTGACATTGCAATTAAGCAAACCAGTAATGTGCTGATTGTTTTTTTAACGCTCAAATTCATTTTTTTCATCTCCTATTAAAATATTCCAACCGTAAAAAGTGACTTCAGAAAGATATTCACAATTTTAAGGTTGTTTAAAAACTTGTCCTGCTGCACGTCTTGTACATAAGGCGTTTCACCATAACTAATCTCTGTAAATGTAGTTTTTGTAACGGAGTGATTAATAACTTGCATTGAGACTTAAATATCGGATTGGCATTCGGCACTGAAATTCTTTACAGATTGAAATAATGATAATATTAAACCTCTTATCTCGAGATCTAATTGACAACTAACCCTGAGTTCTGCTGCAGGGTACGGGTTTTAAGCGGGAGTACCCGGCCGGATCGAAAGATTATTTTTTACTTTCGGACGGGTATGGCTGGTACATTCAGAATTGGCAGTATAACAAGAAACCAGGATCATATATCAGGTTATTGTCTTTAAGTATTTTACCCCCCTTCATAAAATAGTTGACAGCAGCAATCCAGGCTTTACAATTTATTATACATTAAATTGCAAATATTTACCATAAATACCATAAAATTAAACGATGGATATAGTAATTATTTAGTTGTGCGGTTATTTACAAGATGTTTATTACAAATAATGTACATTAATGGTAAAATTAAATAGCGTTTAAAATGTAACGTTTTTTAAATTCGATTGTCTTATATATGAAAGGAGGGAGAATCAGTGTGAATTTCAACGAAATATATGCCTTACATTTCAGGGATGTCTACCGGTTTATGCTGGCCCTGTGCAAAGACCGGACATTAGCTGAAGAAATAACCCAGGAAACCTTCGTAAGGGCTATGGACAGCTTTAGCTCCTTTAAAGGGACCTGTAAAGTAAATACATGGCTATGCCAGATAGCAAAAAATTTGTATTTTAACATTCTGGACAAAAATAAAAAAATAGACTATAACAGCGATACCGAAGGAATGGTATATGACGATTTAGCTGATAGATTGGCGGATAGTATTGATTCCGAAAAAATTCACAGGATGCTGCACTCTCTGCCCGAACCATATAAGGAAGTTTTCACATTAAGAGTTTTTGCGGAGCTGCCGTATGCACAAATTGCAGACTTGTTTGGAAAGCATGAAAGCTGGGCAAGAGTCACTTATTACCGTGCAAAACAAAAAATTACAGGCAGATTGGAGGATTTGTCATGAAGGATATATCGTGCAATGTTATTGAAGATTTATTACCCTTATATATTGATGGTATTTGCAGTAATGAAAGCAAAGAAATGATTGAAGCACACATTAAAGACTGTCAAAAATGCCAAATGAAAATTAACCAGATGAATTACGCTATGCCGGAGAAAGATATAGAGGAGAATCTGAATGAAAGTAAAATGCTTGGAAAGCTTTCAGACATATGGAAGAAAAAAACAGGGCTGAATATCAGGACAGGTTTATTTGGCATTATATTTTATATAGCTGGCATAATGGTGCTTTTTATAGCACAGGACGTTGGCCGGAAGGCATATTATCGGTTTGAAACGGGATACCTCATAGCAGCTTTGAGCATAGCTGTGATTAGTTGGCTGTTTTTAGGCGCTCTCATTGCATTCCTTGGAAGCAGGCCAAAAGGTTCTGTAAAAACATTTATATTTGAATTGATCATAATAGGGATACCTTCATTGTTTATGATGACTAGTATTGTTACAGTTCCGTATTTACCGGGTTTTCTCAGGAACTTTATATTTAAGGATGTAATATCGGTCACTACCATGGGGGCATTATTGCTTGGGTGTGAGATTTATAGATTTATACGTGTATATGGAAGAAAAATAAAGTAGGCCTTGATGAGGCAGATGAAAAAGGCCTTATCGGCAATAAGCGGTATTTCATGTTGAGTATAAAGTATAAATATAATACCTGCAGTTTCCCCGGTACTGAATTTAACGGGCGAGGTTAGGTTCAGTACCGGGGTGAAATTTGCTGCATTTGTTTTTCCAGGATGCATTATTAGCCGTAAAAAGTGACGAAATGCTTAATTCCAAATAATCATGCAGAAGTAAGTTTTAGTCCTAAAATACCAATCAGTATAAGGCAAAGAAATAAAATTCGTGAGATACTAACCGGATCACGAAAGAGAAATATACCCAGTATAACGGCGCCCAAAGCTCCAATACCGGTCCAGACAGCATATGCTGTGCCAATTGGGAGTGTTTTGGTCGCAAGTGACAATAAATAAAAACTGATTATCATTCCTCCCAATGTAATTAAAGACGGGTATAGCTTTGTAAATCCCTGGGAATATTTTAATCCCATTGCCCAAATGATTTCAAAAATCCCTGCGATTACCAGATAAAGCCAAGCCATGTTTTCACCTCCTTAAAAAAAATAAAACCTGAAAGATATCATCGTGATACCTCCCAGGTTTTTATCCTTCCGTGGCATAGCTGTCAGCTATGAGTTTTCTCTTGGTCTCGGACCAGTAAGACTGCGGAACCCTAGAAAACTTTTATATTTATTATGTGATTTTTATCCTTCAAGTCAAGGATAAGTATATCCACCTTTGATAAATAAGTCAATGATTTGTTTATATCCTAATATAAGTATTGACAATAAATGAATGATCATTTATTATAGAAATATGACGAGGCTATGCGTTATATTTGAGGTGAACAGATGAGAAGAAGAGATGATGAGAAGGCAAAAAGTATAAAAGAAGCTGTAATCAAATTGATACTTCAGGAAGGCTTTCACGGTACTTCTATTTCAAAAATAGCTAAAGAAGCAGGGGTTTCGCCGGCAACGGTATATATATATTTTGATAACAAGGAAATCATGCTTCAGAATATTTACCATGAGTACTCTGAAGAAATATTTGATTATATTTTTAATAAAGTACAATGTGGGATGGCTGGGAAACAACTTATAGAAGTACTTGTAAGAAGTTATTATAACTATATTCAGGAGAATAGAGAGATTTTTAACTTTGTGGAACAGTTCTCAAGTTGCCCCTCATTAGCCAGCGGTTGTTCTGAGATAAAGGGCATATGTAATATAAATAATTTCATAGGAGAGCTGAAGAAAAATAATGTAATAAAGGATTACAGGATTGAAAATTTAATAGCAATTATATTCTATCCGGTAAAGTCCATTGCATTTAATGACCACAAAAGTGAAAAGGAAAGAGCAGAATTGCTGGAAGAAATGATTGAGATCATACAGGATGTGCTACTAAAATAATAAAGCAAAAAGCGGGACAATTTTGTGAGAGTATCATAAAAAAATCCCGCTATCATTTAATTTATAGTTAAATGAACATTCGTTTATATAGGGAAAGGATGATATTATGATGGGACAAGACAATAACGGTAAATCAGGAAGAGTAATTCCTATATCCGATACGGTTATACTGCCCGGTGTAACCTCCATACTGAGGCTGCCGGCGCTTGATGAGGAAGAACTTGAAAATTTGAAACGGGAAGATAATACAAATATTGCGCTGCCGTTAAAACAAAACTTTGGACATAGCCAATTAAGCGAAGAGGATTTTTACAGGATAGGTGTTTCCTTTAAATTAGAAGAAGCCGAACAGACCGAAAAAGGCTGGCGCATTAAGATCAAAGCCAGGGATAGAGTTGAGGTCAATAGCATAAGAATTGAATATGGCGGTATTTATGCTGAATACGATTTTTCACCTGATGAGATTGATCTCAATGAAAAGAGCCGGGAGGAGATGCTAAGTTATATTAAGAACTTTACCCGGGAATTCAGCGAAAAATACACGAGATCGGAGCAGTACGGAGGCGCCGACCAATACCTGAAAGTGTTTGAGGAGCTGAAAGACCTGAATTCGCTCATTGTATATATTTCGCAATTCATGCCTCTTTCAAACGGAGAAAAGTATGAGTTGCTGGAAACCCAGTCTTTGAAGGAAAGAAGCCTGAAGTTTATGGATTACCTTGTAAAGCTGAAGGAAACCGTTGAACTCCAGTTTCAGATGGCAGAGAGATTTTCTGAAAAGGCAAATAAATATTACAGGGAGTCGGTGCTGAGAGAACAGTTAAAAGCAATTCAAGAGGAATTAAATGAAGGAAAGGAAGAGGGGGCTAAAAAGGATAAGGACTATTTAAGTAAAATCGAAGAAGCCGGTATGCCAATTGACATAAAGAATGCCGCCCTTGAAGAATTGGACAAATTGAAAACCCAGGGTCCCAACAGTTCGGAGTATAATGTTATACGGAACTACCTGGATCTGCTGGTACAGCTGCCCTGGAAAAAGAGCGAAACCACACCTGTCAATTTAGGGGAGGCAAGGCGGATTTTGGATGAACAGCATTACGGACTGGACAAGGTTAAGGATAGGATAATACAGCATTTGGCCGTAATGCAGCTGAAGAAAGACAAAAAAGGTTCCATCCTGCTGCTGGTGGGGCCTCCCGGAACAGGCAAAACGAGCCTGGGCAAGAGTATTGCGGAAGCGCTGGATAGAAAATATATCCGCTTAAGCTTGGGCGGGATCAGAGATGAGTCTGAGATCAGGGGACACCGCAGGACTTATGTGGGAGCTATGCCGGGCAGGATCATCCAAAGCATTAAGAAAGCAGGGGAAACCAATCCTGTTATGGTTTTGGATGAAGTTGACAAGCTGATGGCCGGCGGGTACAGCGGAGATCCTGCCAGTGCTTTGCTTGAGGTGCTTGATCCCGAGCAAAACAACAGTTTTACAGACCATTATTTGGATCTGCCCTATGATCTGTCAGAGGTTTTCTTTATAGCAACGGCCAATTCGCTGGAGAGCATTCCGGGCCCGCTGCTGGATAGAATGGAAGTCATTCAGATATCCAGCTATACAATTAATGAAAAATTCCACATCGGGAAAAATCACTTGATTCCTGCAATTCTTGAAGAGCATGGATTAACGTCAGAGCAACTGGTGATTGCTGATGATGTGCTGCAAAAAATAATCAACGAATACACTCTGGAAGCCGGAGTCAGGGGCTTGAAAAAACAATTGGCTGCACTTGCAAGAGTGACCTCCGAGAAAATAGTTTCCAATAAAGCAGAATTGCCATACAGAATTAAAATGGAGCAGTTGGAGGAAGTATTGGGAAGGCAGATATCCAGGCATGAAAAAGCCGAGTCGGATAACCCGCCTGGAGTTGTTACCGGACTTGCATGGACACCTGTCGGAGGAGAAATACTCTTCATTGAAGCAACTGATATGACGGGAAGCGGACAGGTCACGCTCACGGGTAAATTAGGTGATGTTATGAAGGAATCGGCCAGAATATCATTAAGCCTATTGAAGGCCAGATTGCCAATAAATACATTCAATTTCAAGGAGAGGGATATACACATTCATGTTCCCTCAGGTGCCGTTCCCAAGGATGGCCCTTCCGCAGGAATTGCATTGTTTACAGCCCTTGCTTCTCTGGTAACGGGCATTAAAGTGGACTCTAAAATTGCAATGACAGGAGAAATCACCTTGAGAGGAGCTGTTTTACCAATCGGCGGTCTGAAGGAAAAATTGCTGGGAGCTCAAAGAGCCGGCATTAAAAAGGTTTTGATTCCCAAGGATAATGCCGTTGACCTCAAGGAGGTACCGGAAGAGGTCAGGAATGAGCTTACAATCATACCTGTAGAGGCTGCTGAAGATGTACTGAGGGAAACTTTAGGGATATCCCTGCCCAGAATAGAGCATGTATTTGGTCAAAAGGCTTTTGGAGAAGCCATTTTACAGGTATAATTAATAGAAATACAGTTGGTTTAAAAATATATGCAGGCACCGGATAGGGGGGAGTTATTTGAAGTATTTCAAAGGTTTACGTTTTTATATAGTAATTTTTTTAGTTGTTTTAATAGCAATAACATTTTTTGTTCCATCTGAGAAACCGCCAAAAATGGATTATTCCGAACTGCTGCAGCAGATCCAAACAGGCAATGTGAAGACTATAGAACTGCAAATGAGCACTGCTACAGTAGAGCTTAAAAATCCGTTGGGCGAAAGCAAAGCCATAAACTATACGGTCATTGTTCCGCCGGATGTCACTTCGGCATCCGAGAGGTTTACAAATGCCCTGGACAACGGGCAGATTGAAAAATACAGTGTGGCTCCGCCGCAGCAGACCCCGGTCTGGCTGGCAATACTGCCTACACTTGTGCTGATAGCAGCACCCATATTGTTCTGGTTCTTTTTTATGAGGCGGCAGCAGGGCGGCGGTGCAGGAGGCAACCGGGTGATGTCCTTTGGCAAGAGCCGTGCAAAGCTGTCTGTTAACGACAAGAGGCGGGTAACCTTTGAACATGTGGCAGGAGCTGATGAGGAAAAGCAGGAACTGGCCGAAATAGTTGAGTTTTTAAAAGCACCTGAAAAGTTTGTAGAACTGGGGGCGAGAATACCGAAGGGCGTTCTTCTGGTAGGGCCTCCGGGTACAGGTAAAACCCTTCTGGCCAAAGCCGTTTCGGGTGAGGCAGGAGTTCCGTTTTTCAGTATAAGCGGTTCGGATTTTGTTGAGATGTTTGTGGGCGTTGGAGCATCCAGGGTCCGCGACCTGTTTGAACAGGCTAAAAAAAATTCACCCTGTATCATATTTATTGATGAAATAGATGCCGTGGGAAGACATAGAGGTGCCGGTATGGGCGGGGGAAATGATGAAAGGGAACAGACCTTGAATCAGCTGCTGGTGGAAATGGACGGTTTCGGTATAAATGACGGGATCATCATACTGGCTGCCACCAATAGACCTGACATACTTGACCCCGCACTTTTAAGGCCAGGACGTTTCGACAGGAGAGTTGTTGTCGGCTTGCCGGATATCAAGGGGAGAGAACAGATTTTAAAGGTTCATTCCAAAGGCAAGCCGCTGGCTGAGGATGTTAATCTGGGTGATATAGCCAAATTGTTACCCGGCTTTACAGGAGCCGAACTGGAGAATCTGCTCAATGAGGCCGCGCTGCTGGCAGCAAGAAGCAACAAGAGAAAGATCGGGAATGAAGATATAAAGGAAGCCGCCTTCAAGGTAATGATGGGCCCTGAGAATAAAAGCCGCGTCATGAGCGAGCACGACAGAAAGGTCACTGCCTTCCATGAAGCAGGCCATGCACTGGCAATAAAACTTGTTTCTTCAAGCCAGAATGTCGACAGAGTATCAATCATTCCGGCTGGAACGGCAGGCGGCTATACAGCCAGCAGGCCAATGGAGGAAAAGAGCTATCATACCAAAGCCCAGCTCATTGAAGAGATAATAGTTGCTTTAGGCGGCAGAGCTGCCGAAGAAATTACCTTAAATGAGATAAGCACCGGTGCGGCCGGCGACTTGAAGAGGGTTAATCAAATAGCGAGAAATATGGTTACAAAATACGGTATGAGCAGTAAGCTGGGCAACATGATTTTTGAAAATGAGAACGAGGATGCTTTTATGGGCGGAAATATGGGGCAGGCACGCAATTACAGTGACGAGGTTGCAGGTCTTATTGACAGCGAAGTAAAACATATCATTGACAGTGCCTATGAAAAAACTCTTTCTCTGCTGAAAGCCAATATTGGCAAGCTCAATAGATTGGCAGAGGTTCTGCTTTTGAAGGAAAAGGTTGAAGGAGAGGAATTTGAGGCCATTTTCCTGGGAGCATAGGTACACCGCGCACAAGCATATTACGCTGATTGCAGGTGTGTACCGTGTACCTGAAAAATCACCCTTCCGTTTATAATAATAGCTGTTAAAGCCATTAATTACAAACGGAAGGGTGATTTTCAATTTCGGCATCAGCTTGATTGGTTACAGTGACCATTAATTATGCTATAATTTTCACATCGGACGGATACCAATATTCCGGATAAATAATTCATTATACAGGAGAGAATGCCACGAAAGCAGAGATAAGGACAATCGATAAAGATATAGGGACCAGGGGAATTTGTTATATTATTTGTGACAGTTTAAACGGCGAATGCTTTGAAGCAGCAGCCGAAGCTGTCTGTGATTCCGCTGCTATAAAGGGTGCCGGTCAAATATACTTCACCTGCAAGGACAAAGCGGTTTCTTTGGACAGAAATTATTTCTGCACCGGCAGATATATGTTTGAGTACTATACTGACTATAATGTTTTGAGAAAGGACTTTGTGCCTGAAAATAAAGCTGGCTATTTTGATATACAGCTTTTAACACAGGATAGTGCTGCAATTTACATGGAGCTGCACAATGAAGCTTTTTTAAGCGTGCCGCTTTCGGTACTGATAGATGAAGGCGAAATGGATAGAATTCTGGCAGACCCAAATACCGATGCCGGCCTGTTTGTAAAAGATGGTATGATATACGGGACATTTGAAATCCAATACGGTGATATTCCGGAAATTTCAGCTTTTTCAATTAGCGGGTCCAGACAGGGTCAGGGTTACGGAAAACTTGCTCTGAAAACCATTGAACAGTACCTTGAGTCCAGGGGCTATAATAGTGTGGAATTATCTGTGGCCGGCAGAAATAAAAGAGCATGTTCATTATATTCGGATTGCGGTTACGCCTTAAAAAAACATGTCAGTACCTGGTATACGGCAACTAAGTGAGGACCCATTAATTGACCATGGGGGAAATTTATGGTAATATCTTTATTGTGATGAGAGTACAGATATACTTTTGTATATACTGATTACGAGGGATTCTAGAGGTGTTATGGAAGAAAATGAAATCAAGTCTTTGGAAGTATATAAAAAGTTAATTGAAAATATTAATAGTGATGGATACACTGAACTGGAATTGGAACTATTATATCTTATTGAAAATGAAAAGGATTTTCCTGTAGATTTATTAAAAAAATTTGCAATCGATTATATATGCAACAGTGCATTACTTAGAAAAGAACTGTCTTCGTTATTTAAAAAATTTGAAACCTATCAGAATAAAAAATAACAGATATGCTTTTGAAGTGACGGGGCCGGTGGAAGTATCGGTTCCCCGCATGCTGTACAAAAACATTTTTTTATTAAATTTATTGATATGGTTTCCTTACTGTTTGGGAGCAGCAGTGGATTCTCTTATTACAATGTCCGGATCAAGTTTGATGGTATTATATCTTTTAACTTCGCCTTTTATTATCTTGAGCAGCATTTCTGCGCCTATACGCCCCATTTCATCGGCAGGCTGTCTGATGGTAGTAAGACCGGGGTGAAAGGAGGAGGCCAGTTCCTGATCATCGTAGCCTATGACCGATATATCGCCGGGCACTTTTATGCTTGAATTTTTAAAGGCGTCAATCACTCCCAGGGCAATATAATCGTCGGCAGCAAATATTGAGGTAAAGCCGGACAGCTTATTTTCCGATATAAGCTGTTTTACTATTTTATAACCGCTTTCTATTGAGAAACTGCTGCTGTTTATAACATAAGGTGCGCATCCTGCTTCAGTCATTGCCGCTCTGTAGCCTGCTTCTCTGTCGTTGCTGGACATGTAAAGCCCCGGACCGCTTATGTGCAGTATTTTTTTGTGCCCAAGCTCAAGTAGATGGCGGGTTGCATCATATCCCCCCTTATAGTTGTTGACAATTACCGATGGAACGGAAGGGTGGAATTTCTGATTATCCATTAACACAAAAGGTATTTTTTTACCTTTTAAGTCCAGTATATACGTATCCTCACATACGGGAGATACGATCAGCAAGCCGTCAACCCTGTCCTGCTGGAAAAGAAAAGGGATATTGTCATTGTTTATCTTGGATTCATTTATCAGGGAGAGTGCAAGAAAATATCCGTTATCCTCCAGGTATTCGTTTATGGCACCAAGAGCCGACGATAAAAAAGAATCTGTAAGATTATCTATCAGAAGACCTATAACACCGGTTCTTCCGCTGGCCAGACTCCTTGCGGCAGCACTGGGGTTATAGTTCAGTTCTTTCATGGCCTGCAGTACTTTTTGCCTGTTGCCTTCGCGGACGGTCTGTGAATTGTTGATGACCTTTGAAACTGTAACAATGGATACTCCTGCCTTTTTGGCAACATCGTATATATTATACTTCATGGTTCTCTCCTTAAGTTATAATGGTACAGGTACCGGATACCTGTACCATTATAACAAATTTCTAAAATGCAATAAATATTATTTTGAATTCATATCCTTCAAAAGCTTTGTAACCTTTTCCTGAACTGCAGGAGCAACGTCAGCAGCGGTTGACTTCCCGGTAAGCAGGCATGGATCTGTCTCATTCTTAACGATAGTCCAAATTTGTGAATAGTTGTTTACAAGATGGTTGTAGGATTCGGTTCCATATTTGATACCCCCGTCATAGACCATTTTCAAATCTTTTGGATCAATATTGGGGAAGAAACTGCAATATTTTTCAAAGGCTTTCATGTTTGAAGGAGGATTTCCTCCGCTTAAATCGATCATCTTTTCCTGGATCTCAGGTTCAAGATTGAATTTGATCCATTCATATGCCGCCCTGGGATTTTTGCTGCCTTTTAAAATAAATAAGGGATCCACATAAAGGACATCTCTGATCTTGTCGTTTCCGGCATTTGGTATTGCAGCAATGCCCACCTTGAAAGGTAATTCATTGGTACCGCTGAGTATCCAGGCACCTGCGGGTTTCATGGCAATCTTTCCGCTGGTGAAGGACTCGCCGCTTTGACCTCCCAGCCCCTGAACTATTGAATCGGTGGGGCTGACCCTATCCTTGAACACAAGATCTGAAAGCTTCTGGTATACATTAATTACTTCAGGTGAGTTGAAGTATACTTCCGAAGGATTTCCTCCGTTTGTCCAGGTATCATCGGAATAAACCTTTGCTCCGAAATACAGCGGTCTCATGTCGGGTTCGGCCCAGAACCATTCAAGTCCGTATGTAGCAGCCTCCATGTTGTCTGAATTTACAGTAAGTTTTTTTGCATATTCAAGCATTTTATCCCAGGTCCAGCTTTTGTCTTCATAATCGGCGGTAGGATACGGAATATTCGCCCTGTCAAACAGGTCCTGGTTGTAAGCCAGTACCGATACGTATGTATTCAGCGGGAGCCCGTAGTATTTATCCTCGATTTTATAGATATCTGCAATTTCCTTTGGTATACCCACAGCTACAGGATCATATTTATCGGCTTCCATCATCGGTGTCAAATCCAGCAGCATGCCCTTGTTGTAATATTCCATGAAGCCGGCCTGCCCGAAATGTGAAGTGACATCCGGAGGAGTATTTCCGGCTATCATTGTCTGAAGCTTCTGATCAAATTGATCATATGGAGCGGTAACAACTTCGATTTTAACATCAGGGAATTTTTGATTAAAATCAGGAGTGAGTTTGGTCACGTAATCCCTGTCCTCCTGATTTAAAGTCAGGTATGTAACCTTTCCCGACACTCCGTCTTTTCCCTGGGCGGTATCGCTGCTGCCCGGACTGTTTCCTCCGCACGAAGAGAGCAATAAAGTCGAGCACATGCAAACACTCAGGAGAGCTGATAGAAACTTTTTACTTTTTACCATTTGAGAATCCTCCTTAAAACTTTAATTAACATTTATATTTATAGAAGTTTGTCCTGTGAGCGTTATAAGCTGCCAGGCTTATTTGAGCCCGGTCAGGACTATTCCTTCCACAAAATATTTCTGGGCGATGAAGAACAAAATAAAAATGGGCAGCAAAGAGTATATTGATCCCACCATAATCAGATTCCAGGGGATAAGCCGGAAAGCTGAAATCATGCCGCTCATGCCTATGGGCAGTGTAAATTTGCTGTCGGTGTTAAGGTATATGACAGGGGTTATAAAGTCATTCCAGGTCCACAAAAATGTAAAAATCGAAACGGTGGCCATAGCCGGTTTGCACAGCGGCAGGGCAATATTCCACCAGGTTCTGAACTCACTGCAGCCGTCAATTTTGGCGGCATCGAATAAATCGTTGGGCAGTGAACTGAAAAACTGCTTAAGTAAAAATATCATATATGCCGAGCCAAAGAACGAAGGGACAATCAATGGAAGAAAGCTGTCCACCCAGCCGATATTTCTGAACAATAAATACTGAGGAATGATCAATGCGGGATAAGGGAGCATCAATGTACTTAACAGGAGCATAAACAGGAGGTTTTTCTCCCGGGCTTTATACCTGGCAAAGCCAAAGGAGACAAGGGACGACGAGAGAAGTGTTCCTATCAATACAAGAACTGCAACAAATATACTGTTGAAAAAATATGTCCCGAACCGGATTTTTGAAAAAATCAGCCCGAAATTTTCAAAATGAAGTTGGGAGGGAATAATAGTAGGCGGAACTTTGCGGATTTCCACATTGCTTTTCAGGGCGGTGGATATCATATAGAATACAGGTAAAAGCATAATTAACGTAACAATTACCAAAACTGCGACAGATATATACCTGCCTGCATGTGATTTTTTCTTTGGCATCCCGACCGGTTTATTCTGTAGACTCATTAGTTTTGCCCCCCCTCGTAATATACATATTTATCAGAAAGCTTGAAAATCAGATAGGTGAGAAGCATGACAGTGACAAGCAGCAGCCAGCCCAGTGCAGAGGCGTAACCAATCTTATAATTTTTAAATGCATTGGTGTACAGGTTGAATACGTAGAAATAAGTGGCATAGTGGGGACCGCCGTTTCGTGTCATTACCACAGCCTGGGTAAAGGTTTGAAAGGAATCTATGATACCCATTATGAGCTGGAATAATATGATGGGAGAGATCATCGGCAGAGTAATAACTCTCAATTGCTGCCATTTGCCGGCTCCATCCAGCACCGCTGCCTCCTGCAGTGAGACCGGGACACCCTGGAGCGCCGCCAGAAATACTACCATGCCGCTTCCCGTCAGCCACAGGCTCATCAATATCAGGGCAGGTATGGCCCAACTCTCATCCATGAGCCACATGGGTCCTTTAATTCCGGCCAGTGATAAAAGATAATTCAACAGACCGAAATCGGAATTGAATATCCACAGCCATAGAAGAGACATAACAACACCCGATACCATGCTGGGCAGGTACAGTGATGTTCTGAAAAACCCCATAAAGGGTACCTTCTGATTTAAAAGCAAGGCAAGAGCAAGGGATAGGATCAATTGGATGGGTACACTCAAACAGGTATAATACAGCGTTACTTTGATGGATTTGAAAAACAGGTCGTCATTCATTAAATCAGTATAATTCCTAATTCCAATAAACCTCGGCGCATCAATTATGTTGTAATCGGTAAAGCTGTAAAAAAGGGATGAGATGATGGGATATAGGGTAAATACCAGAAGACCTATTATCCAGGGGGATAAGAATATGTACAGATTTAACCGCTGACGTCCGTTCTCGTTTAATTTCAATAAAATCAGTCCTTTCTCAAAGTATAAATGTGAAGCCGCAGAGAAGAAACAAAGATTAAAGTAAATATAAGCGCTTTTAAATTTATTATAAAATAGCTTTTTAAATATTGCAATTACTAATTTTATAAAATAAAAATATAAGCGCTTATATTGTACTGCGGTTTATTGTATGATAATATGTTTAAAAGAAGATGCATAAGTGCTGCTGAAAATATTCATTAACTAAAAACATGAAAGGAAAGGAGAATAATCTCATGAAAGGGTTGAAATTAGTAATAATAGGAGGAGGAAGCAGTTATACTCCTGAATTGATGGAGGGAATAATTGAAAGACAGAGTATACTGAACACTTCAGAAGTTGTTCTTGTAGATATAGCCGGGGGAAAAGAAAAATTACATATAATAAAAGAGCTGACTGAAAGAATGGTTGGGAAATGTGGATTTGATATCAAAATTTCGGCTACCATGGACAGAAGAGAGGCTTTGGCCGGTGCGGATTACGTTATTACACAATTTCGTGTGGGAGGTCTGGAGGCACGTTCCTCCGATGAAAAAATTCCGCTCAGGTATAATACCGTGGGGCAGGAAACAACAGGACCCGGCGGATTTGCCAAAGCTCTGAGAACTGTTCCGGTAATACTGGAAATAGCAGAGGAAATGGAAGAGCTATGCCCCGATGCATGGCTCATAAATTTCACAAATCCATCGGGCATTGTTACCGAAGCTGTAAATACTTATTCGTCAATAAGATGTATAGGTCTGTGCAATGTACCAATAAATATGGAAAGACACCTGTCCGAGCAGCTGAATGTTCCGGCAGACAGGCTTTATTGCGAGTTTGCGGGGTTAAACCATCTGTCCTGGATAACGAAGGTATATGTAGACGGGGTGAATAAAACGGATGCCTTGTTTGAAGAAGCTCTTTTCAAGGAAAATATCATGAAAAACATACCCTCGGTAAATGGCAGCAGGGAGGTTGTAAACATACTCAAGCTGATCCCGTCGCCGTATCTGGATTATTACTTTTTTGAAAAGGAAATGGTTAAGGAAGAACAGGAGTCGCTGAATAATGGGAAGGGAACCAGGGCAGACAAGGTTAAGGAAGTTGAAAAGGAATTATTTGAATTATATAAAGATCCGGCTCTCAATATAAAGCCTGTGCAGCTGTCCGAAAGGGGAGGCTCTCTCTATTCGGAGGCGGCATTGTCGCTGATACAGAGCATTCATACCAACGACGGCCGAATCCATGTACTGAATGTCCGCAATAATGGAGCGATCAGTGATTTGACGGAGGACTCGGTTATTGAGACAAACTGCATTGTCAACAAGTCCGGCGCCCATCCTGTTGCCGCCGGTAAACTGCCCGAAGCGGTCCGTTCACTTGTTATAAGTGTAAAACAGTATGAAAAGTACACCATTCAAGCTGCTGTCAACGGCGACAGGGCTGCCGGCTTCAAAGCGCTTTTAAACCACCCGCTGGTGCATGGCGCCGATACCGCACAAGCGCTGCTGGAGGAAATAATTGAAGCAAACAAAACATACCTGCCAAACTTTTTCAGGGGGCGATAATCATGGCATATGTTGCAGGAATTGACGGAGGCGCCACTAAGACAAGGTGCCTTGTCGGGGATACCAATGGTAATATCCTTGGAGATTATACCCTCGGCGCTTCCAATCATCAGACTGCCGGCAAAAGTCAGGCAAGGGCCGTTATAAATGAGGTTTATAAAGGAGCCTTGGAAAAGGCAAAGCTTAAAACTGAGGATATGAAATATGTGTATCTGGGTTTATCCGGTGCTGACCTTCCATCTGATTTTGAGTTTTTGAATAAGCTTTGCAGGGATATTTTTCAGGCCGGCACGTTCAAAGTTGTCAATGATGCCTGGATAGGTATGAGGAGCGGGCTGAAAGGCACCTGGGGTGCAGTTTCCATCTGCGGCACCGGTTCAAATGCCGGAGCCTGCAGCCCTGACGGGAGAAGGACAATTTTAAGTGCGCTCAGCTATGAACTGGGAAATTACGGCGGCGGCGGGCATATAACCGAGAAGGCTCTTCACCATGCCTTCAGGGCCCATGAAGGCACAGGCAGGGGTACAGCCCTGGTTACAGAAATACCTCCGCTTTTCGGGGTTGACAATATGGAAGATTTACTGACCAGGTTTTATCCGAAGAGGCTTGTGAGGGAGGAGGAACTTAAAAGTGTACCGCCGTTGGTGTTCAGGCTTGCTAATGCCAGAGATTGCGTGTGCCAGAAACTCCTTATAGATATGGGGCACGTAATTGGTGAAATGATATTCGGCGTAATAAAAAAATTGGGAATGGAAAATCTTGAAGTACCTGTCGTTCTTGGCGGAAGTGTTTATAGGGGAGATAATCCTCTGCTTATTGATGAACTGACTACCACAGTGCACAGAGAAGTGCCGAAGGCCTATTTTATAGTTCCGGCACTTCCGCCGGCTGCAGGAGCTTTTCTCTCAGCTTTGGACAGCATTGGTATTAAACCGGGTCCTGACATATATCATAAATTGGAAAAATATTTTACATAGGTACTTAAGTTGAGTTCCATTTTATGGCTCCATTCTGTATAATAGAAAAATATATATTATCTTTTTATCAGGCGGTGATGACATGGACTTAACTATTGATGTTACAAAAACGGCACTGGAAACCGGCAGATTGATTTTGCGGGCATGGCGGGAAACAGATGTAAACGACTTCTACGAATATGCGTCTGTTGAGGGTGTTGGAGAAATGGCGGGTTGGAAACATCATGATTCAATTGAGGTTTCCAGGAAAATATTGCAGTCTTTCATCTCGGGAAAAAATGTTTTTGCAATAGTAAATAAGGAAAATATGAAAGTGATCGGTTCTTTGGGGCTGCATAACTCCTGGGCTAATGAAGAGAACCGGTATGCACATTTGAAAATTAAAGAAGTCGGATATGTCTTATCCAAAGCATATTGGGGAAGGGGCTTGATGCCTGAAGCAGTAAATGCTGTGATCAGGTTTTGTTTTGATGAATGCAAACTGGATGCATTGACCATCGGCCATTTTTCATCCAATAATCAATCCAGAAGAGTTATAGAAAAATGCGGATTTACATTTGTAAAACAGAGTGAGTATTATGCAGGCCAGCTGCAATTAACCTTTGACGATATGAAATATATTATGCTGAATAGGGCAAATTTGAATAATTTTGTAAAAACTCACGGACTGGGAAACGAATATATTGTTTTAGATCAGGAGAAAATCAGTTTTGAGCTGACAGAAAAAGCTATTAAAAGAATATGCAATGTAAACTTTGGAATAGGTTCGGATGGAATATTGTTAAAAGTAAAGTCTTTTAAAGCGGATTTTGGGTTGGAAATATATAATCCTGATGGTTCTGAAGCAGAAAAAAGCGGAAACGGGTTAAGAATTTTCTGCAAATATATTTACGATTTACATTTTACAGAAAAAAGAGAATTTTCTGTTGAGACAAAAGGCGGAATAGTCCATGCCAGAATCGTTGAAACTTCAAATGGAAAAGCAGCTCTGATATCCGTAGATATGGGAAAAGCTATCTTTAAATCGGAGGAAATACCTACAAGATTTAAATCTGAAATAGTTATTGGAGAAACAATAAAGGTTGGAGACAGGGATTATGAAATAAATTGCGTATCTGTTGGAAATCCGCATTGTGTAGTAATAAAGGATAATCTGGATATAGATGAAATAAAAAAATATGGAAGTCTTATTGAAAGGCATGACCAATTTCCAAATAGAATCAATGTCCAATTTGCCAAAGTTATATCAAAGAGTGAGGTTGAGGTATTGATATGGGAAAGAGGAGCCGGATTTACACTGGCTTCGGGAAGTTCTTCCTGTGCAGTGGCAAGTGTACTGAGAAAAAGAGGTCTGATTGATGCTAATGTCAAGATTAAAATGCCTGGCGGCCAATTGAAAATTGAAATTGATTCAAACTGGAATATAAGAATGACCGGTGAAGTGAGGCAGATAGCGCAGGGAATTCTAAGTGATGAACTTATAGAAGATTTGGATATGTAAATTTATAATATCCATTTATATATCAGAAACCTGTGACGGGGATCAGTATCACACATATGAGGTACTTTAATCTCTTTTATTTGTGTAAAGGGGGAAGTGGTATCCAGAAAATAAATATAGTCCATGGACGGATAGTAAAGTATAATATCTACTGATCTTTCATTTGTTTGGGCAGAAACCAGAATATTTTTTATTACTTTTGCAAATATTTGCATTGAAAAAGGATTAAAGAAATAAAATTTATTGTCTGTTGATCTAATGTCATATGTTTCGGCAAAACAGTTTAAAAAATCAATATTGTCCTTTTTATATTTATTTGTCTGGAAGTAGAATTTTTTATTTTCAACAGCCTGCTTATAAAAGTAGCTATTCATTTCTATCCCTGTAACAGAGGAGCTGAAAAAGTGACTAACGTAAAAGTTGAACCTTCCCTTTCCGCAGCCAAAATCAACCACACTGTCTTCCGGTGTAAATTCATATTGCTGCGACAAAATCTCCAATGCCGGGTAGGAGGTTGGTTCATATCTGTGATAGTGAACAGATTCATTAAATACTTTCTGATCTCCCAATGTTCTTATATTAAGTAATTTTTCATAATAATGCTCATTCATAGGGGCCTTTCCCAAAATTAATATTTCTACAGGCTTACTTTCAGTTATCAGGTTTCCGCAATTATTTTTCCTAATTCGGTCAGGTCGTATCCACCCATGCCTTGCAGCTCCAGTTTGAAGTCATCGGAACGGAGAATTGAAAAAATAGCGTCGACAGCAGGCTGATTCATATCTTCTTTTTTTAGTATCATGTCATATTGTTCTTTCTGAATGGGTATAAAGTCAATACCCTGTACCTGCAGGCAGGCCTTTTCATTCCCGATACCGCAATCTGCCTCGCCCCTGGCAACGCTGCTGGCTACTGCAATATGTGACTGATGCTCCTTTGCGTAGCCTTTGATTGATTTGCCCGAGATCCCCATTTTTCGTAAATGCTCATCGAGAAGAATTCTTGTTCCGCTGCCTTTTTCACGGTTAACGAGAGTGATATCGGGCCGTATCAAATCGTTCCAGCCCCTGATATTTTTAGGATTGTCTCTGGCGACATAAAAACCCTGCATACGGCTGGCAAGACGTATTATTACAGCAGGAGTTCCCGGCAGCATTCTTTCAATATAGGGGACATTATATGCTCCTGTTTTACCATCCCACATATGAGCGGTTGCAGCCTGAACCTCACCTTGATAAAGGGCGTAGACCGCGTTATAGCTGCCTTCGTATGAACGCAGAGCCCGGATCCCGGCAGTGTGCCTGTTGAGATAGCGGCATAATATATCTAAAATAACATCCTGTCCCGAAATTATAAAGGTATTATTAATAAAATAGTGATCTTCATATGCTGCAGAAGACGGGATTTTTATTGTCTCACTGCTGCCGGAAGGCGAAGTGGGATCTTTCGTCTTGTTTTTGTACTTTTCTACGTCAGCCATATCAACTCTTAACTTCTTCCCAACTCTGTAGGAATTAAGTTCCCTGCGTTTCATCAAATCATAAACCGTGCTTTTTGATATTTTTAATATATCTGCCACTTCCTGAGGAGTCAAAGGCTTATTATCCATAGCTTTCGTACTTGCCTTTCATTGGTTGTTTTAATTGATTATAGCATATTTAAATACATGAAGTATCCTGTTTTTATGTTTTTCTTTTAATATCAATCATATTGTCATTCACCATAATGAGGTTACAGATGTCCAAGGTGTCCCTTAGGACTTAGAACACCTTTGCCTCAGCAGGTGTCGGTACTATTTCTGTTTTCAGGCGGTGAACGGTATATTTTTCCGGCATGTATTAATACGTACTAAAATGAAGGAAGAATATATAGCATTTTTTATTACATTATTAAAATGTATTTATTTATGTGCAAGTTTTAATTGTGAATCATGCATAAAAGCTCGAATCTTAAATAGTGAAAAGCTGGTAATAATTCATAAAAACGCAGGTGAATAAAGCGAAACAGGAATATGCTAATATAAACAAAAATAAAAAATATGAAAGTTTTAACAAATAAATATTGCAAAAGCATTGACATGTGACAGCAGACTGTGTATAATTGTGTAAAACAGTACAAAACAGATAATGATGCAATTTAAATTTACAAACAGTATTAAATTGTACTGAAGATTATTACTAGATGTCCAATGAGAGCCAATGACGTCTATCAAAAATTCTGATATAAATACCTTCCATTAAAGGTTGCAGTATGGATACTACTGTATTGCAGCATACAAAACAATCCCATTTCAATGAAGCAATGCAAATATTATGGAAAAAAATTATGTAAGTCTATTTTACAAAGCTGTATTTTAGTCAAAGCGACACTACTATGTACTTGACACACAAAGTTGTGACTGAAAATATCAAGTACGGTCCTGTTTATTCAATTATCCCGGTTAAAACAATCAACTATTAATAATTTCATATTTTAATGAGTAATGAATTATGCTGCTCATTTTTATTAAGTATTGTGTTTTTTAACGAGCTTGATATGTAAAGCAGCATAATTTCAAATATATACCTGTTAAAAATCCAGGTACAAATACTAAATATTTTAACAATAACAACGGTTCAGTTAAGGAGGTATTGACTATGAGGAAGATAGCATTTTATGGAAAAGGCGGTATCGGAAAGTCTACAACACAGCAGAACACTGCAGCGGCAATGGCACATTTCTATGATCAGAAAATATTTATTCATGGATGTGATCCCAAGGCAGATTCCACACGGCTGATTTTAGGCGGAAAGCCCCAGGAAACTCTGATGGATGTGCTGCGTGAAGAAGGTGCCGAGAAGGTTACCAAGGATAAGGTCATAAAAAACGGTTTTAAAAATATCCGCTGTGTTGAGTCGGGAGGTCCGGAACCCGGTGTCGGGTGTGCAGGGAGAGGTGTTATTACCGCTATTGATTTGATGGAAGCCAACGGTGCATACACCGATGATCTGGATTTTGTTTTCTATGATGTTTTGGGAGACGTTGTCTGCGGCGGTTTTGCAATGCCCATAAGAGACGGCAAGGCTCAGGAAGTTTATATTGTCGCATCAGGAGAAATGATGGCAATCTACGCAGCAAACAACATCTGCAAGGGTTTGCTGAAATATGCCAAGCAAAGCGGCGTACGCCTTGGCGGTATCATCTGCAACAGCCGTAAGGTAGACCGGGAGAGGGAATTCCTGGAGGAGTTCACTGCGTCAATAGGAACAGAAATGATTCATTTTGTACCCAGGGATAATATTGTTCAAAAAGCAGAATTCAATAAAAAAACAGTTGTAGAATACGATGACAGCGAAAATCAGGCAAAGGAATATGGGGAGCTGGCCAGAAAAATTATTGAAAATAAGAATTTTGTGATACCACAGCCGCTTACCATGGATGAACTTGAAAAAATGGTTGTAAAGTACGGAATTGCAGATTAATGGGAAAGGAGCCTTCCATATGAAAATGTTAAAAGCAATCGTACGACCCGAGATGGCTGATACAATTGCAGATGCTCTTGCAGAAGCCGGATTCAGCTCAATGACAAAAATTAATGCGTTTGGCAGAGGAAAACAGAACGGTATTATGTTCGGAGCCATTCACTATGATGAACTGCCAAAAACGATTCTTATGCTGGTAGTTGAAGATGAGGCTGTCAATGAAGTTTTAAAAATTATTAAATACAAAGCGTATACCGGCAATTTCGGTGACGGCAAAGTTTTCATTACGGCTGTTGAAAGAGTAATGACGGTCAGGACCGGGGAGACGGGATTATAAGTTGGCACCATATGTGCGTGGAATTATTCCATAAAATTTTGTTGAGGCAGAAAGGCAGTGGTACTTATTATGAAGGAAATAATTACGGTAATCCGGCCAAAGAAGGTAAATGCCACGAAAGAAATCCTGGTCAGGCTTGGAATTCCCAGCATGACGGCCATTCCGGTTCTTGGCAGGGGAAAGCAGAAGGGAATTGACAGTGAGGTTAATATTGAGTACCGCGCAGGGATACTGGAACAGAACAAAAGCGGAGGCATGAAATATGTGCCCAAGAGATATCTGTCAATTGTTGTAAGCGATGAAAATGTGGATACAGTGATCGATGCCATAATACAGGTAAACCGGACGGGTCAGATTGGTGACGGAAAGATATTTGTCTGTCCGGTGGAGGATGCTCTGCGTATCAGGACAGATGAGCAGGGGAACGATGCAATAAATTAAACACAGGTAAGGAGGATTATTATGCCATATCATTTATTTAAATGCAGTGAATGTATACCGGAAAGAGAAAAGCACGCTGTTATTAAAGGGCCGGGAGAGACCCTTGCCGATGCTCTTCCGCTGGGATATCTGAATACCATACCCGGAACCATTTCTGAAAGAGGCTGTGCATACTGCGGTGCAAAGCATGTTATCGGTACGCCCATGAAGGATGTAATCCATATGAGTCACGGACCTGTGGGCTGCACCTATGACACCTGGCAGACCAAAAGGTATATCAGTGACAATGATAATTTTCAGTTGAAGTACACTTTTGCAACCGACATGAAGGAGTCACACATTGTGTTCGGTGCCGAGAAGATCCTTAAAAAGAATATAATTGAGGCTTTTAAAGCATTTCCGGATATTAACAGGATGACCATATACCAGACCTGCGCTTCAGCGCTGATTGGGGATGATATCAACGCTATAGCGGCCGAGGTTATGGAGGAAATGCCCGGAGTGGATATATTTGTATGTAATTCCCCCGGCTTCGGGGGACCAAGCCAGTCGGGCGGACATCACAAAATCAACATTGCGTGGATCAATCAGAAGGTTGGAACCTTCGAACCCGAAATTACCAGCGATTATGTCATTAATTATGTCGGTGAGTATAACATTCAGGGTGATCAGGAGGTTATGCAGGATTTCTTCAAAAGAATGGGTATACAGGTGCTTTCCACGTTTACCGGCAACGGGACCTATGACGGCCTGCGTTCAATGCACAGGGCACACCTGAATGTATTGGAGTGTGCAAGATCAGCTGAGTATATATGCAATGAATTAAGAGTCAGGTACGGTATTCCGCGTCTTGACATAGACGGTTTCGGTTTTGAACCTCTGTCGGCCTCTCTCCGGAAAATCGGCATGTTCTTCGGCATCCAGGACAGAGCCGAAGCAATCATCAGTGAAGAGGTGGAAAGATGGAAACCGGAGCTTGACTGGTATAAGGAAAGATTAAAAGGCAAGAAGGTATGTCTGTGGCCCGGCGGTTCCAAGCTTTGGCACTGGGCAAACTGCATTCATGAAGAAATGGGGGTTGAGGTGGTATCTGTGTATACCAAATTCGGTCACCAGGGAGATATGGAAAAGGGTATTTCCAGATGTGAGGAAGGCGCGCTTGCCATTGACGATCCCAATGAACTGGAAGGTCTTGAGGCTATGGAAGAACTTCAGCCCGATATTATTTTCACCGGAAAAAGGCCGGGTGAAGTCGCTAAAAAGATCCGTGTCCCATACCTCAATGCACATGCATATCACAATGGACCCTGGAAGGGCTATGAAGGCTGGGTGAGGTTTGCCCGTGACGTATATAACGGGATATTTTCTCCCATCCATGAACTGTCCCTGCTGGATATCAGCAAGGATGAGATTCCCGATGACAAGGGGTTCATGACACAGCGGCTGCTTTCTGATGTTAATTTGAGCGATGAAGTGAAGAATTCCACTGTTCTTCGTGAGTATACCGGTGGTTATGATGTCCTCAGGCAGTTTAAGGATAAGGTATATCCTGAATTCCCGGGAAAAAGTGAAGCTGATATGCAGGTCTCAGCCATATAGCGGAGGTGAGTTGATTTGGAAGAAGCATTATTAAAAGAAAGAGCGGAAGAATTACTGGATTTTATTATGAAGAAATGTCTGTGGCAGTTTCATTCCCGTGCATGGGACAGGGAAAGGCAGAATGAGAATATCATCAGAAAGACAATGCAGCTATTGTGTGATGAGCCTGTGGAAAATGATACACCCGAGCAGAAGTGCTACTATGTGGATGCGGCATATCTGGCCGAGAGCTATAAAAAACGGTTTCCATGGGTAGCTGAAATGGATAAGGCTGATTTACGGAAAGTTATGCAAAGTCTGAAGGAACGACTGGATTATCTGCTTATAACCGGCTCCCTGAACGCAGAATTGACTGATCCGCTTTATTGACAAGGAGGTAATTATGAACTGTGATGTTAAAAATAAAGAACGTGCAGGTGTAATAAATCCCATATTCACATGCCAGCCTGCCGGTGTTCAGTTTGCCAGTATAGGAATCAGGTATTGTATCGGAATCGTCCATGGCGGACAGGGCTGTGTAATGTTTGTCCGCCTGTTATTCTCCCAGCATTACAAGGAGAGTTTTGAACTGGCTTCCTCCTCGCTTCATGAAGACGGCGCAGTGTTTGGCGCTTTGAACCGTGTGGAAGAGGCGGTGGAGGTTTTACTTATGAGATACCCGCATGTCAAGGTGGTGCCCATTATTTCCACCTGTTCCACCGAGGTTATAGGCGATGATATTGACGGGGTTGTAAGGAAGCTGAACGGTACTTTGCTCAAGGACAAATTTGCAGGACGCGAGGTGCACCTGATCCCCATCCATTCCCCCAGCTTTGTAGGCAGTATGATCAGCGGCTATGATGTGGCTGTAAAAGAATTTGTATCCTATTTTGCAAAGAAAGGTACACCCTCCGATAAAATCAATTTGATCACGGGCTGGGTGAATCCGGGTGATGTTACCGAATTGAAGCACCTGCTGTCGGTGATGGGGATCGAAGCAAATGTATTATTTGAAACAGAAGCTTTTGATTCTCCGCTTATGCCAGGGGGAAACCATGTATCCCATGGTGATACTACTATTGAAGAGCTGACCGATACCGCAAATGCCAGGGCCACTTTTGCTCTGAACCGGTATGAAGGCGGCAGGGCTGCCGAATATCTGGAAGCGGAATTTGAGGTTCCTGCCGTTATCGGTCCCACACCGATAGGTATCCGCAATACCGATGTCTTTCTCAAGAAGTTGAGTGATGTTACCGGAAAACCCATTCCGGAGTCATTGGCAAGAGAAAGGGGAATTGCCCTTGATGCAATTACCGATGTTACCCATATGTTCCTGGCCGATAAAAAGGTTGCCATATACGGAAGTCCGGATCTTGTCATCAGTTTGGCACAGTTTTGTCTGGATATGGAAATGAAACCGGTGCTCCTGCTGTTGGGCGACGATAATACAAAGTACAAGGCTGACCCCCGCTTAAAGGAATTCCAGGAAAAGCTGGACTATAAAATGGAAGTTATTGTGAATGCCGATTTGTGGGAGCTGGAAAACCGTATTAAGAATGAAGGTTTGGAGCTTGATTTGATTATGGGACACTCCAAAGGAAGATTTATTTCTATCGACTATAACATACCCATGGTCAGAGTGGGTTTTCCAGTATACGACAGAGCCGGAAAGTACCGTCATCCGGTAGTAGGATACCGCGGCGCCATGCTGCTGGCAGAAGAAATAGCCAATGCATGGTTTGCCGATATGGAGTATAAGCGCAACAGGGAGCCAATTCTGAATATGTGGTAATCGCCAGGCTGCGGCAGAGAGCCTTTGTACTTCATACCGGACTTCCGGCGGCTATAAAAAAGAATTATGGGAGGTCATATGAGAATTCATTATTTACAGCACGTACCCTTCGAAAATCCGGGAGCCATACTGGCATGGGCCCAACAACGGCAATATCCGATGACGTCCACCGGGCTTTATGAGGATCAGTTTCTTCCGGGACAGGATGATTTTGACTGGCTGATCATCATGGGAGGGCCTATGAATATTTATGAGGAAAGCAAATATCCATGGCTCGTCAGGGAAAAAGAGTTCATCAAAGCGTCCATAGACAGCAATAAAGTAATTATAGGCATTTGCCTTGGCGGACAGCTGCTTGCGGATGTGATAGGCGGAAGGGTTATACAAAATGAGCACAGGGAAATCGGCTGGTTTCCGGTAAACTTCACAGATAAGGCCTTTTCAATGCCACAGTTTTCTTTCCTGCCGAAAAACCCGGTAGTTTTTCAATGGCATGGTGACACCTTTGTTGATTTGCCGGAAGAAGCAGAACTCCTTGCTTCAAATGAAGCCTGCAAAAATCAGGCCTTTGTTTACAGGGACAGGGTATATGGATTTCAATTTCATCTGGAAAATACCATGGAGATTATCACCGCTCTAATTGAAAACTGCAGGGATGAAATGGTACCTGGCCCGTATGTGCAGTCCTCCCAGGAAATATTGGCACAAAAAATTCATTTGGACCGGAATAATCAGTGGGTAAAGCTATTTTTGTCACAGCTGTCAGTTTTATATGAAGAGGGGGAAAGCGGATGGAACAAATCAGATATAAGCAGCGAATTTGTACCGATACTGCCGTAATAGAGGATTTTCTTTCTGTAACCAGAACCGGCGTGCTTGGAATTTCGGGAGCAGAGTACCCATACTGCGTTCCGGTAAATTATGTCTGGAAAGACGGGGCGGTCTATTTTCACGGGCTTGGCTCAGGCAAAAAGGTCCAGCTGCTCAAGGACAATCCGGAGGTAAGCTTTACAGTATATCAGGAATTCGGAACGGTTAAGGACCCGGTACCGTGTCATGCCGACACTTCCTACAGGAGCGTCATGCTGTTCGGACATGCCGAAAAGGTCGAGGATTTTAAGGAGAGTGCAGGTGCTTTGCAGGCTATTGTTGAAAAATTCCTGCCGGGTCTCTATCCCGGTAAAATATCCTCGACCCTTGCGGAAAAATACCGTTCGGCACATGACAATAAGGCAGTTGCGGTATACAAAATAATACCTGTTGAGAAAACGGCCAAAGAGAATGTTGCGGATAAAGAAGATTTGTTCCAGGGATAATCGAAACTGCTTTGATTTTGGCAGCAGAAAGGGGTTGATTCTGTGATTTGTGCCGAAAAACATAATTTAAAAGGAATTCTAAGCTATACTACCTATGCTTCGGGTGAAATGAAGGATTGTAAATTGGATGAATACAATGAAATCAGAATAGGAGGGCAAACGTTCATTCCAAGATACAAAAAGCCCGACGAGAGAAAAAAGGATAACAGGGCAATAACCTTTTATGAAAACGGAAATATAAAAAGCATGGCACTTGAAGAACAAACAGAGGTTACCACATCAGTGGGAGCCATGCGTGCCGAATTAATCACTTTTTATGAAGACGGGGCGGTGGACAGTCTGTTTCCGCTTAACGGGCAGATTGGTTTTGGCTGGTCGGAGGAGGATGAAGAACAGCTTCTGGAGGAATTGCAGTTTGACCTGCCTTTGGCCGGGTTTAAAACCAAGATAATCGGTCTCAGGTTTTATAACAGCGGAAGTTTGAAAAGTTTGATCCTTTGGCCTAAAAAAACAATTGAAATAAAAACTCCCATAGGCATATATCCTGTGAGAATCGGTTTCCGGCTATATGAAGACGGAGCGCTGGAATCTTTTGAACCTGCGGTTCCTGTTTCAATAGAAAGCAGTATCGGAACCGTCATAGCTTTTGATCAGAATGCGGCAGGTATGGATGCCGACTTCAATTCCGTTAAATTTTATCCCGACGGCAGGCTGCAATCCGTAAGCACTAACAGTGATATTGTTATAAACAGGATTTCCGCTCCGGAGAGAACAATCATCTATCAGCAGCTGAGGCTTGATATGCTGACAAATGAAATGGTCAAGGTGCCGGTAACCGTTTTGTTTCATGAGAAGCATGTAACAGTGGATAATGCTGTTGAAAAACTGACATTTTCCATAACCGATTCAAAATTCCTGTTCCTGCACGACGGAAGCTATATGGAAGAAAAAATGCAGCCCCGGAAGTGATTGTTCGGGCTGCGGCGCATCATGCATGTGACCCTTCAACAGCAGGCATTGAGAAAATATCCATTGTTGAGGAACTAAAAGCATCAGAACATATAATGAAAGGGGGACATGGACATATTTATGGAAATAGCTGTATTGGTTGATTCGGAGGGAAAAACCTCCGGATTTGATAAAGATGGAAGCATACGGATATATTCAAAGGTCAATTGTGAATGGACTGTAGTCAGACATATGGAATATAGCACTGAGAATGTCCTTGACTCCGTGACTTTGCATAAGAGGATCAATGAGATCGGCGATTGGCTGGAAAAGTGTAAAATCGTTGTAGTAAGCCGTATCCGGGGAATTCATTATATAGCTTTTGAAGAAAGACAGATATCCATGTTGGAAATAAAAGGCCTTCCGGAAACCTTTCTGGAGGATATCAGGGAATGCGTGCAGCACTGCAGAACCGGTAAGAAAATACCAATGGAGCATAATGCAATCTTTGAGCTCAGGCCCGGTATTTTTCATACAGATCTTCGTGAGGTAATGAAAGGCAATACCTCCTATAATTCAAAGCAGATTCTGGTGCCTTTCTTGAAAAAACAGAAATACAGTTTGCTGGAAATCATATGCGAGCATGTTCCAAAATGGCTGGAAAACGAACAGAATGAGTTGAATATAAGAATTTCGGTAGAAAATTATAAGGCCTGTATGAAAGTCAGGATCTACCCGCACAGAGGAGGTGATTATGTTGAAAACAAGCCAGGCAGCAGAACAGAAAGAGAATAATCCGGTATCCGATTTTAGCTTTTATAATGAAAAAGTGAAGGAAAAAACCGTGAAGCATCCGTGCTATAACGGCTGCAACCATGAAAATGCCAGAATGCATCTCCCGGTTGCTCCAAGGTGTAATATACAATGCAATTACTGTGTGAGAAAGTTTGACTGTGCCAACGAGAGCCGGCCGGGGGTTGCAACCAGAATAATAAGTCCGGGAGAGGCACTGGAAAAATACATACAGGTGAAGAAAACCATGGCGAACCTTTCTGTGGTGGGCATTGCAGGTCCGGGAGATGCCCTCTGTGATTTTGAAAATACAAGCAGGACGCTGAGGCTTATCAGAGAATATGATCCCCATATTACCTTCTGCCTTTCCACAAACGGTTTGATGCTGCCCGACCATGCAGATGAACTAGATGCTTTAGGGGTCAGCCATGTTACGGTAACGATAAATGCGGTTGATCCTGAAATATCGGCAGGGATTTATAAATATGTCAGATATGAAGGTGTGGAGTATTCCGGGGATAAGGCCGGCGCTTTACTGCTGCAGAATCAGCTGAGGGGCTTGAACAGGTTGATTGAAAAAGGCATTGTCTGTAAAGTGAATATTGTAGTGTTAAAAGGAATAAATGATTTCCACATACCTGAAATCGTTAAAACTGTTAAAGAGTTGGGATGTTATATTGTCAATATCATGCCGCTCATTCCGGTTCAGGGAAGTGAATTTGAACACCTTCCGGCGGCTACGGTCCAGGAGATTATGAAACTTCGCCGGGAATGCGGCAGGATGATCCGCCAGATGCATCACTGCAGACAGTGCAGAGCTGACGCTGTGGGATGTTTATAAAAAAATTAGCATATGCCTTGAATGATAGTTATCATAACAAATATCCTGAAAAATTAATTCTATTGGCCTTGAGGGAATAAAATCAACCCTCAAGGCCTGATTTTTTGTATTTATAATCATTTTTTTCTCTCCTTTCCACCTTAACATCTGAATATAGAAATAAATACAATTATAGATACTCAGTTTTCGTCCAGTAATCCAATGATAAAAATCTTATATTTATATATATTAATTAATGGTAAGATAAAGATAATTGTGTAATGCAGAGGAACAACGAGGATACAAAACAAGCTGGAGGAATTATCATGATAGAAATTGTCTTTGATCTAAGTACCGCAGGTTCGCTTAAATTTGCAAAAACAAGGGAACAGGGAGAACTTCCAGGCAGTGCCGACGAAGTGGAGTCATTGACTCTTGCCTTGCATATAGGTGACATTTCGTGTATGAATGAAGGAATAAATTCACGTAAAGAACTGTTTGACAATATATTTGAAAATATTCCGGATATGTCCGACACCATATGGAAGACTAATCAGAAGGCGATGGCACGTCTTAAGGATGCCGAAAAAACGCTGGAAGCTGTTCGGGTGTGGATATGTGAAAATAATCCTTTGGAATTATGCGGTTTGTATTTTGTATGTCATTTGATGGTTAACTATCAAAACCAACTCTCTGTGGTATGTGTGCCAAAGGAAATGGAGAAAGACAACTGTATTATAAATTATAGTAATACCGGGGAAATAGCTCCGGATATTTTTGGCACATTTATCAGATATGAGGAGACTGTAAGCGTATTGAGACGCAAGGTATATTCAGATATCTGGAGCAGTTTGGTACGTGAGAATGCTCCATTGCGTGTTTTAATAAACGGCAATCTTATTGGTGTTCCTGAAAATTTTTATGATTTTGCCCTGAGAGCCAACATGCCGGATGGGGAGTTCCGGCTTGCAGAGCTGATAGGCAAAATATTGATTCAGATATCCGGTATCGGCGACTACTGGTTGTTACTCCGGGTCAAATCCATGCTGCAATCGGGGGAATTGATAATGGTTTCGGACGCTGCAGGTAATTATCCCTATTCAGCAGTTGTAAAAAGAAACAAATATATACTTTAATTATGATGCATTTATATTACGATTCTGTAACTTATATAATGGAAATAAGCTGTAAAATTAAATAAGCAGGCCGGGAGACGTGGTATTTATGGAAGTATTGAAAGCCGGCATGGCTGCTCAATGCTTTATGAAAGGCGGAAAGTAAATGAAAATCATAAGGGAATTATTGCTTTTAGTTGTCGGCGTTTTTATTTTGACTTCCTGTAATTCCATTTTAACCGGCAGCCAGGCATTAAATTCACAGTCACCGGCACCTTTGAAGTCAAGTGAGGTGTTATCTCCTTTTACCCGGTTTGAAAACCTTGAAAAGGGCGGAGGAATGGGTATTGACAATGAGCAGGTGGATAACCTTTTACGGTCCTACGGCATTTATGATAAAATAATGGCAAAAATACCCATCGAAGAATATACCGGTTCGAATTACTCAGATGTTAAAATCGGTGGTTTCAGTATTGGGAACAAAACACTTGCACTATTGCAGATAAATAAGGGGCATTTGTATATTTACGTTATGCTTTCAAACAGCGGAGATAAATGGACAGCTGACGGTTTTGCCTACCTGAAGGAAAGATTTAAACCGGAATACAGGGTTGAAAAGTCCAACGATAATACAAAATACTGGTTGGTTGTCAAGCATGAGGCAAATCATGGCACCGGATTACAAATTTTTAATGAAACATGGTACAAGCCGGATGGATCGGTTGCCGGGGATTATCCTGCAGAAGGCAGTACTTCATTCTTTCCTCAATCAGTTCAGCCTGAGGCTGATACATATTTTTCCTCTTCGGCAGATTATGACGGTGATTCCAGGATACATTTATCCTATTCTATAAGTTTTGAATATGTCTACAGGGGCAACTCCAAGGAGGAAGGTTCTTTTAGATTTACAAGCAAATACCTTCCTGCAGTACTTGAATACTGGGAGTATGATCTGGAAACACAACAGCTTCAATTTACATCATGCTATCCGGCTTTGCCGCAAACCTTTGGCGCAATGAAGCGTTCAGCATCTTCTGAATATGGTATATTGCAGGGATATATTGATTTTTACCGTATACGGTTGGGAGATAAGAAGGTTACTACATTGGGAGAATGGGAAAAATTTATGGAGCTGAAATAACTCAGAAATTATATCGGTACAAAAATAAACTTAATGACAATATGCTTTTTCACATTATATATAATTGACACAATTATAATACAAAAAGCTCTTTTCAGTATTCCGGACAGAATATGAAAAGAGCTTTTTGCAACTGAGACCATTATATTATTTGGGAGTACTTGAACTAATAAGCTGCCGCTCTGTTTGAAGCCATCTTTTAAATTTTGCGGCATTACTTCTGGAATAAAAATAATATATAAATGGGAGAAGCCTGTTCAGTGTATTTCCAACTGCAAAAGATTTTGACGGATAAATAAGTCTTTTGTTTTTTAAAATTCCATTAACTATTGCTTTGGCCACTTTTGGGGCCGGCTGTACAGGCCAGGGTACGGGAGCCATATTGCCGGCGGTTTTAAAGAAATTGGTAGCGGTGGCAATGGGATAGACAATCGAAAGATGCCCCTTGTCGTTTTTTTCAAATCTATATACGTCTGCAAAGGAATGAACAGCTGCTTTGGTGGAGCAGTACAGTGAATAACCCGGCAGGGCAACCCTGCTGACAGCCGAACAGGTGATAATTACGGAATATTCATGTCCCATGTTCAACACCTTCATTTTTTCCAGCGAATACAGCGGAGATACTGCATTGGTACGGTATATATTTTCGATATGCTCCCAGTCGGCCTCACATATTTCCTCACAATAGGCAAAACCGGCATTTGCAATAAAAATATCGGGTTTTCCAAAGGTTTTTTCTGCATACTCAAACAGCATATCGACATTTTCCCTGCTTGAAACGTCACAGGAATAGGGTATGATTCTATTGCTTATTCCGGGTATGTTGTCTATATTTCTGGCAACTGCTATTATGTGGGTATTATATTTTGAAAGCTCTTTTAATACTTCCTTTCCGATACCCGAGGAAGCCCCGGTCAAAATAATTTTTCTGCCGTTTAAATCCATAAAAACACCTGCTTTCATATAAATGTTTTGTAATAATTATTTTACTGTTAAATGCTTTACTGATTTTTTAAAGCTGCCGGCTCACTGCATAGGTCATTTCCTGTAAATTGAAGATTCCGTCATGAGATGTTCCGGGGCGGTGCATGGACATTTTACCGGGACGTGTAATTATACTCACTCCCAATCTTGACATATCTTCAAGAAAATTTTCATTAGTCCCGCAATATCCCATTGTCTGCAGATATGACCGGAGGTTTCCTTCAACATAGTTGTATACCTCCGAAATATTTTGGTATGGGCAGACAAATACAAATCTGTAAAAGCATTTATCCATATCTTCCTTATCAGGCATATCACTGTTCAATATAACCGTGTAATCGGCATTAAATGAAGAAAATACCTCGACCTTGTTTTTCAAGCCGTATTTCAGCAGGCAGTACTGCCTGTCCTGTATGGTTTTAACCGAATTCCACGGAGACAGATACGCTTTTGGGAAAGCAGAGGCCAGACTGTTCAGTGAACTGGCAAGGGCTTGTGAGAATTTCATTACGTCCAGCTCCTTGTTGACAAAAACGATCCGTGGTGACAGGCAGGCCTTTTGTTCCCACAGTATGATATCCGTCGCTGTCTCACGGGCTGTTTCCTGAAGGTCTTCCGTTTCATCGATCACTTCAAAACTTATCTTTGCACCGTGTGAAATAAGGTCAACACCATGCGCTGCACATATTTCGGCAATGCTTTTTCCGGACTGTTCCCCGCCCCAATGGATGACACTGTTGCAGTTTTTAATAACCGCCTCGTAAATACCGGACTGGCTGCTGTCAAAATATACGACCGACAGTCTGTCTGCAATACTTTCATCTATTTCACACAGGCTTTTATAAAATGCATATGCAAAGTAGGGTTCATCTCCGGATACTTTAACAATATTGCAGTTTTTCGTAAGAAGCCCTGTTGATAGGCTCACCGGAATGACTACAAAGGCGTTGCCCGATATATTGTGAAAAACAGTTCCTCTGGGCTGCCTCTGCACATAGCCGTAACCCGTTTTTACCCAGCTGTCCAGGACCTGAAGGCTGCCAAGCTCCTCCTTTATCATCTTTTCGGTATTTTCTCTGAGAAGCATGGAAAGCGAGCCTTGAAGTTCCATTTTTACAAGCTCGGGACTTTGATTTACTATCCTGGAAAGAATATCCAAATGATTTGCCATATAATTTCCATCCAGCCAAAGCTTTGCACATCTGTCAAGTATGCTGACGGTTTCTTCAAGTGTGATATCATGGACCTTTTTCTTATTTAAATTAAGCCGTGCTATTTCCTCTGCCAGTTCTGTTTCGGCAGCAGCAGCCAATTCCAGTTCAAGTCCGTTTATTTTCTTTTTTATAATATTACTTCCTGTTGAGTATTCTATTCTCATGCCACTTCACTCCTTACACTCAATGTAGCGCCGCAGCCTTTTGCCTCAGAGCCTTTTACCCTTCCGGTGATACTAAGGGTCATACACTTTTGTCCGCAATCCGGACAGCGCTCTGTTGAAATAATCTCGGCAATATCATCCACCAGTACCGATGCTCCGGCGTAAGCGTTTGTGCCGTAAGCATTCAAAACCTGAATAAAGCCCTTTGCCCCCCTTTGCTCAAGAGGTTCAAGGGTCCTTATATCCCTTATAATTACCCTTGCCCATTCCGGCACATGGAAATAGTAGTCCCTGAACTCTTTTGAATAATGTCCGGTAATTGGAGCACTATTTTCGGTAAAGGAGTATGTATCAAGAAAATTTTCTTCAGGGATGCCCAGAAAGCTGGAGATTTCTTCTACAAATCTGAAACGCTCAATTTCCGTTTCGGAGGTGATATTTCCCTTTTTGCCGTCCCAGCCTCCTCCCCCGGTATGTACAATTGCATTCCTTCCCAGCTTGACGGGAGGAATTTCGTTTTTCAGCTTTTCTACGGTGTTGTAGAGTAAAAGAGTTGAACCTCTTATGGCTAAATCATCATGTTTATTGTTATGACGACTAAGGAAAGCTATAAAGGTATCAATGTCCAGAACAAAGTCATTATCAACTAATTTTAATAAAAAGTCGGTATTCCGGCTGAATTTAAAAATACCCATCACATTTCCGATATATGATTCTGTGGGTTTTCCGGAGATCAGCTGACTGGCATACTCATTCATCTCAAGGGGGTGGGGGTAAAACACACAGTCATAACCTCCGTCCGGATGAAAAATATCATTTTGAAACTCGGCAAATTTTTTTATTTGTGAAATGTCGGATTCGACTCTGCCGACAATGCTGGGATCGCCGGTTGTACTGCTGGAGACTGTCCACTTAACCATCTCATCCGGTTTTAATCTGAGAAGTTCCTTAAAGAGCATGTTTGATTTTTTGAAAAGGGTTGTGGTTACAAAAGGAACTTTTTTCATGTCATCCTCACAGTTCAAATCATTATACGGGTCAAAGGATTGGTTTTTACACAATAACCGGTATCCTGCACATTCCTCATACTGACCCACCAAATTTCTTTTAAAATCCGGGAAAAATTGGGATGCATCCATATTTACGTCACTCCTCTGCTGTTTTTTTATTAAGCATTAGATATACTTTGAAAATCAAATATATCCAAATTACAAATATTTATATTTAGAAGTATATTCCTTGAAGTTGGCTTTGTTAATCCCTATATTTACCAAATAATGGCAATGGCAATGATCTATATATAAAATGCAGCAATTTTCTTTAATATAGGCTCATTTTTACCCGGACATGATTAGTCAAGTTTATTGATAAAAAATATTACATTTTTGTATATATTTGGTATAATAATATTGTGGTTTTGCAACAAATTAATTCAACAAATATCAAAAGCGGCTGTTATTAGATAAAATCTTTGAATATTACCACACCTCGAAAGCATTTGAAGTTTTCGGGAGACTAAACTTATTTATAGGAGGGGGTAAATAATGAAAAGGATAAGTGTACTTGTTTTGCTTGCTGTTTTCATGGTGAGCATAGTTCTGCAATCTGCTGCGGCAGCCGGAACAAACTTCAACTATGTTGATGCCTTTGCCAAATCAATTCTGTTTTATGAAGCTAACTGGTGCGGCCCTGATGCGGGAAACAACAGGATAAAGTGGCGTGGGCCCTGCCATATCGAAGACGGAAAGGATGTAGGAATCGACCTGACAGGAGGATTTCACGACTGCGGAGACCATGTCAAGTTCGGATTGCCTCAGTGTGCATCGGCATCCACTCTCGGCTGGGCCTATTACGAATTCAAAGATACCTTCATTGCCAAGGGGCAGGATGAGTATATGCTGAATATTTTAAAGCATTTTTGCGATTATTTTATGAAATGTTTCCCAAATAAGACCACATTTTACTACCAGGTGGGTGACGGCGATGTGGATCATCAGTACTGGGGACCTCCTGAGCTTCAGACAAACAACAGGCCTGCCTATTACGCTGCAACACCGTCAAATCCGGGCTCGGATGTGGCAGGTGATGCTGCTGCCGCCCTTGCTCTCATGTATCTGAACTACAAGGACCGGGACAGTGTATATGCGGATAAATGCCTGACTTATGCAAAAGATCTCTATAACTTCGGCATGACCTATAGGGGCAACAGCAAAGGGCAGAGCTATTATCTTCCAAGGGATTACCTGGATGAACTTATGTGGGGTTCAATCTGGCTCTATGTGGCCACAAACGATAAGACATATATGGATAATGTGGACAAGCTGATGGTGGAGAAGAACATAGGCGGGGACAACATGTTCAACGACCACTGGACCCAGTGCTGGGATTATGTCCTGACCGGAGTTTTTGTAAAGCTTGCGACACTTTCAAGCAATCCAAAATATAAAACAATTGCAGAAGAACATCTGAACTACTGGCAAAATGGTATTAAAACCACTCCGGGAGGCTTAAAATATCTGGACAGCTGGGGAGTATGCAAATATCCGGCAGCCGAGAGTATGGTTCAGCTGGTTTACTACAAATATACCGGCGACAAGAAGTGTCTTGACTTTGCAAAGGGACAAATCGACTATATTCTCGGGGATAATCCCAACCATATGTCCTATGAGGTAGGCTTCGGTGATAATTATCCCAAATACCCGCACCACAGGGCTGCAAGCGGGATGCTTGAAGGGCCTCCTGCCGATGAAAAGAAGGAAACTCCCGAAAGGCATATTTTATACGGTGCTCTTGTGGGGGGAGCGGACATAAACGATCAATATCATGACAATGTCAATGAGTATGTTTATTCGGAAACCGGATTGGATTATAATGCGGGATTTGTGGGCGCACTGGCAGGAATGTCCAGGTATTTCGGAGAAAACCAGCTGCCCGAAGCCACTCCCGGAATTGAGGGCCAACCGACCGAGTACTATACCGAAGCTAAAATATATAAGGCAAATAATCAGGGGATTACGGTGGACCTGAACATGTACAATATTGTTACGGCACCTCCGCGGTATGAGACCGGGTTATCCTTCAAATATTTTATGGACCTGTCGGAATATGCTTCGGCAGGCATAAATCCTTCAAAATTCACTACCAAAGTGTATTATTCTCCTGCAGGTGCCCAAATATCTGCAATCCAGCCCTGGGACAAGGACAAAAACATATATTATGTGGAAGTGACTTTTCCTAATCAGCAGCTGTATGCAAGAACTTATGTGCAATTTGCCGTTAACAATTATGAAAGTACTCTCTGGAATTCTTCAAATGATTTTTCCACGGCAGGGCTGACAGATGCCTATAAAAAGACCGAAAATATCCCGGTATACAAAAGCGGTGTAAAACTATACGGCAAGGATCCCTCGGGTGGAGAGGAAATTTTGTACGGAGATTTGAATGACGACAAGCAGGTGGACGCAATTGACTTTGCCCTGTTAAAGAAATACCTGCTGAATACCGATCCTACCGGAATAAACCTGAGAAATGCCGATGTCAATAAAGATGGAGAGATAAATGCAATAGACTTTGCAAATCTGAGACTTTATCTGCTTGGTAAAATCGATAAACTGCCTATTTAAAATCTTGCCTTAAGGAGGGAAAAAGATGTACAGGACACATAAGGACAGCTATAGAAGGACTCTGTCAATCTTTTTGGTTTTATGCCTTATTACGGTACAGTTTTTCACATTCAGTGCGGCAGCGGCAGAAGCCCTGCCTGAATCCCCGGTTGATCCGGCTGCTGCGGCTGCTGAGAACTGGGAGAGTTACAATTACTTCAATTTTGCCGAAGCGCTGCAAAAATCACTTTATTTTTATGATGCCGAAAAATGCGGTGCCGATGCCGGTTATGATAAAGGCGGCAGGCTTGAATGGAGGGGCTCCTGCCATGAGGGAGATGCAAAAATTCCTTTTAAATATACAAATCTCTCTTCTGCTTTTGTTGAAAAGTATAAGAGCATCCTTGATCCTGACGGAGACGGAACGGTGGACGTACACGGCGGCTTTCACGATGCCGGCGACCACGTCAGGTTCGGGCTCCCTCAGAGCTATACGGCAGGAACACTGGGGTGGGGCTTTTATGAATTCAAGGACTCCTTTAAGGCAATAGGGGAAGAGGAGCATATGATTGAGATTTTAAGGTACTTCACCGATACATTTTTACGCTGCTCCTTTCTTGATAAGGATGGAAATCTGATAGCATTTTGCTATATGGTGGGCGAAGGGGATGTCGACCACAGTTACTGGGGACCGCCGGAGCTGTATCCCGAAGAGTATGCCAGGACACGGCCGGCGGATTTTGCCACCGCCGAAACTCCGGGGAGCGATGTCTGTGCCAGTACTGCTGCTGCACTTTGCACTTCGTATTTGAATTTCAGGGATTCAGACCCTCAATATGCACAGAAATGTCTGGAGGTTGCAAAGGCACTGTATGACTTTGCAAAGAAATACAGGGGGAAGGCAAATGGCGATGGCTATTATACTTCCGACTACGATGAGGATGAGCTGGCCTGGGCTGCGGTGTGGCTGTATGAATGCACCGGAAATGCCGGCTATGTAAAGGATATAGATTCAGTTGACTCGGCCGGAAATTATACAGGATATATGAAAAGGATAATACCCGAAACCTTTAACACCAATACCTGGTATAATTCCTGGACACATTGCTGGGATGCGGTCTGGGCAGGAGTATTCCTGAAGCTGAACCAGCTGTTGCCGGAGAATGAGCTGTTCGACTTTATTGCAAGCTGGAACGTCGAGTATTTGTCGGGAGGTGCAGCAAAGCATAAAGACCCAAATGACAGGAATTATGCCATACCGTCTCCGGCAGGCTATACCATGATCAACGGCTGGGGATCTGCCCGTTACAATACGGCGGCTCAGCTGTGTGCACTCGTGTATATGAAAAACCATCTTGAGAGGACTGATTTCGGCCAGTGGGCCAGAAGCCAGATGGAGTACCTTATGGGGAGGAATCCCATGGGATATTCGTATATAGTCGGCTACGGTTATGAAAAGGGCCTGCCTTATGCCCATCATCCGCACCACAGGGCTGCCCACGGCTCAAAAACAAACAGCATGAATGATCCTGCAGAACACAGGCATATATTATGGGGAGCACTGGCAGGCGGACCGGATAAAAGCGATTATCACATAGATTCAACCACTGAGTATGCCTACAATGAAGTTGCCGTTGACTATAATGCCGCCTTTGTAGGCGCCTGTGCCGGCTTGTACAAGTACTACGGCCAGGGGCAGGAGCCAATAGCCGATTTCCCGCCCCGGGAAGCAAGAACGGACGATTACTACTGCGAGGCCCGGGTGGAAAGAGAAACCAAGGACAGTACGCAGATCGTTTTGCGGGTGCACAATGAATCCAGCCAGCCTCCGCATTATGAGACCGGAATGACGGTGAAATATTTCTTTAATATAAGTGAACTGATAAAAAACGGCCAGGATATTAATGATGTGATATTTGCCGTTGAGTATGACGAACAGATTTCCCTGCAGCAGGACCCCATAAAATACAGGGGGCCGTTTAAATGGGATGACGCCGGGACATATTACTATGAATTTGATTGGAGCGGAAGTAAAATTTACGGAGACAGGGAACTGCAAATTTCCTTCAGAGCAAAGCAGGATTCCAATTATCTGACTCACTGGGATTCCTCAAACGACTACAGCAGAATGAATGTTACCGGAACCTATGCTGTTACCGGAAATGTGCCGGTATATTTGAACGGAGTACTGGTATACGGGGAGGAAGCTCCCAAATTGGAACCCGGTCCTGACGATCCGGACGACCCCGGGACGGCTCCTGCTTCAATCAAGGTATTATACAGGTGCGGAACCCCGGATTCTGCAAAAAATACCATAAGGTCGGCCATAAGTATTATGAATACGGGAACTGCTCCCATAAATTTATCCGACATAAAGGTCCGCTACTGGTTCACGAGTGATGGCAACCGGGATAGTTCGTTTGCCTGTGATTATGCTGCTTTCGGAGCTGAAAAGGTAACGGGGAATTTCTTCAGCATAAACAACCCGGTATCGGGTGCAGACACGTATTGTGAAATAGGCTTCACAAATGCTGCCGGAAAGCTTGCACCCGGCGGGAGTACCGGAACGATACCCTTCAGAATCGAAAGCAAGTCGGCTTATGACCAGACAAATGACTATTCATACAATTCCTCAATCACAGGGGACCCCGGTGAAAACGATAAAATCACGGCATATGTAAAGGGAAGTCTCAAGTATGGAATTGAGCCAATAGTAACCGGTATCATCCCCGGTGACATAGACGGCAGCGGTAGTGTTGATGCCATAGACTTTGCAATTATGAGGAGATATTTGCTGGGGAGTATTGAACTGGATCAGGAGGCATACAGCAGAGCAGACGTAAATGGAGATAAGGCTGTCAATGCACTGGATTTTGCATTGCTTAGAATGTATCTTCTCGGCACAATAATTTCTTTTCCGGTAAGCAGGTAAACGGACTGCTGTTGGTTCACTAAGCGATATCAAGTGGACTGTTTCACCTGAACGCCGAAAATACGGTTTATATAAAAATATCTGGATTGGACATCGGACCTGTTACAGACAACTGGTAAAAATTTTTGTATCAATGTTCAATTGTACAATTCCTGAAGCTTCCGGAACTGCCTTGGGAGCAGTAAGGATTTACAATTGGACAGACGGTACAAAATTCATTAATTTATTAAGGAGGTATTTGACATGAAAAGGGTTTTAGCGTGCTTGCTGGTTTTGACTTTCGTGTTTACAGCTGTACCCGTAACCTCACTTAACGCAGCAACAGGGGGCTATTACAGCACGGGAAGTTACAGGAATGTATTTGTTGAGACAGGCAGGACAGAGGCTCAGGTAAAGGACAAGCTGGATTCCATGTTTGACAAGTTCTTCAAGGGGGATACCAACAATCAAAGGTTATTTTATGAATCCGGAAGTGACGAGGCCTACATAAGAGATACCGGCAATAGTGACGTGCGTTCGGAGGGTATGTCGTACGGTATGATGATATGTGTCCAGATGGATAAAAAGAAGGAATTCGACATGCTGTGGAAATGGGCAAGAAACCACATGTATCAAAGCTCAGGGCAGTATAAGGGGTTCTTTTCCTGGCAGTGTAACTACAATGGCGGCATAATTGATACAACACCTGCGTCGGACGGGGATGAGTATTTTGCAATGGCTCTCCTCTTTGCGGCACGCAG
This sequence comes from Ruminiclostridium cellobioparum subsp. termitidis CT1112, assembly GCF_000350485.1. GTDB lineage: Bacteria > Bacillota > Clostridia > Acetivibrionales > DSM-1351 > Ruminiclostridium > Ruminiclostridium termitidis. The sequence continues at coordinate 3,512 of NZ_AORV01000040.1, read as the reverse complement.
GTGGGGCAACGGAACCGGGATATTTAACTATGAAGCAGAAGCGCAGACCATACTGGATGCAATGCTGCATCAGGCAGATGACGGTGTTGGGGTGAATATGTTCGATAAAACACAGAATCAGGTTGTTTTCTGCCCTAACGGCGGTTCTGCAACGTTTACCGATCCTTCCTATCATCTCCCGGCTTTCTATGAATTATGGGCATTATGGGATAAGGATGCGAATGACAGAACTACCTGGACCAGGATTGCCGCAACAAGCAGAGAATTCTTCAAGAAGTCGACACATGCCACAACAGGATTGAATCCCGACTATGCTAACTTTGACGGAACGCCCAAAGATGTTTCCTGGAGTTCGGGGCATGCCGATTTCAGATATGACGCCTGGAGGGTGGCTTCAAATATCAGTGTGGATTATGCCTGGTGGCAAAAGGATGCCTGGGCCTCCACAACATTTGCTCCAAAGATTCAGAGCTTTTTCAAAAAAGAGGGTATAAGCACTCACGGAAGCAATTACACACTGGCAGGTTCGAAGCTTAACAACGACCATTCGCCGGGGTTGGTAGCCATGAATGCTGTTACAGCTTTGTCTTCAGATGTACAGAGTGCAAAGCCCTTTGTAGATGAATTGTGGAATACTGCTGTTCCCTCGGGGCAGTACCGCTATTATGACGGAATGCTTTATATGCTTGGAATGCTTCATTTAAGCGGCAGCTTTAAGATATGGGGCGCGACGCCATCGTTTTTATGCGGTGATGTAAACAAGGATAATGCTATTGATGCGCTGGACAGTGCTCTACTGAAAAGTTATCTCCTGGGAAAGACAAGTACTTTACCAAGTGTGGAGGCAGCCGATACAAATGCCGACGGTTCGGTTGACGCCATTGATTTTGCCATACTCCAGCAGTATTTATTAGGCAAGATCGGCACTTTACCGTACAAGTAGACCATTCTGGCGGTAAAGTTGCAGGATACAGGATTGTAGAAGTAAAGCACTGGTGAAATAAGTTAAAATGCGATTAAAACAACCAGAAACTCCGGAATAACGGAGTTTCTGGTTGTTTGTTCAGTATCTATATTATTGCATAATATTTACAAAAATTACAATCAGGCCTATAATAATTTGTATTGAGAAGTTAAAAATGAGTATTTTTGGTAGAATAAAGGAGATTGAAAAATGCCGGATTGTAAAAAGTATTTAGCAGTACTCTTGGTTTTTATTTTACTTCTGCAAACATTTAATTTTTCAGCAATGGGAATGCAGGGTGCAAATTCAGGTGTTATACGTGAAAATGTCAGTCGTGAGAACAGAATGGCCGGAAACGGTGACTGGAGCAGTGCATCAGGTAGTACCGGACAAACAGGCAATTCCGGCCAATCGGACAATAGTGGGCAAAATACTATAAATCCGGCAGATGGTGCCGGAACAGAAGAAATGGCAATTGAGCCGCCGGCCTCAGCGATTGACGCAGTGAAGCAAAGTGCACCGGCAGTTCAGACAACCGCATCAGCAATAGCCATTCCCCGGAACGTTGAGGTTATCCCGGGAGAACAGAGTCTGACAGTTAGCTGGGATGCGGTTGAAGGAGCGGAAGGTTATGATATATCCCTGAATGGGAGTATTACCAGGGCTGCGGCAGCAAGCCATACATATCCCGGTCTTAAATCCGGCACTCAATATTTTGTCAGGGTCAGAGCAATCAGTAATGCTTATGCAGGTGAATGGAGCCGGGAAATAAATAAGTATACCCTGCTTGCTGCACCTGCCAGGCTTAGGGCAAATCAATCAAATACTTCCATAGAGTTAACATGGGAAGCTTCACCAGGGGCCGATAGCTACAGGATATACCGCAATGGTGTGGAAATAGGCGGCTCCGATACCAATGCATATGAAGATATGATTTTGGAGCAGTTCAGTTCCTGTACATACAAAGTAAAGGCATATAGCCGTAATGGAAACATGTCCTGGTTTAGTTCAGAATTAATTGTAACATCGGACAAATTACAGGCTGCAATGGAGGAAGCTCCGGGTAGAGAAGAAACTCCGCCTGTAATAATGGATACAGATATACCCACAGATACAAATGAAGCAGAACCTGATAGAACAGTGACGACAAGCAACGATCCTGTTTTTCTTTCAAAACCAATAAACATAGTGGCAACTCCATCTGCCATATCTGTAGATCTGTCATGGGAAACCGCAGCCGGAGCCGTAGGGTATGAAATATACCGGGACAACATAAAGGTAGGGACAACAGCTGTCAATATATATACCGACACGGGATTAACAGCCGGAAAAACTTATGTTTACAATATCAAGGCATATAACGAAACTGGCAATGAGTCGGTTTTAAGCGAACCATTAATGGTGAGTACGCCGGTTTTACAACTGAATATTCCTGGTAATGTTTCGGCAGCGGCAACCGACAAGACCTTAACAGTTAGCTTTGATGCTGTAGAGGGAGCTGAAAGCTATGATATTTCCATAAACGGAGATATTACCAACACGACCCGAAACAGATTTGTCTTTAATGAGCTAAGTCCAAATACACTTTATTCAATTAAAGTAAGAGCCGTTAATGCCGGAGGCTGCGGTGAATGGAGCACAGGAGTGGAAAAGTATACCTTGCTTTCAACACCTATGAATATAAAGGCGACTCCATCTGCCATATCCATAGATCTGTCATGGGAAGCGGTGGTTGGAGCTACAAGGTATGAAATATACAGGGATGATGTATTGATAACAACAACATCTGCTGTAACATACGCTGATAAGGGATTGGCAGATGGGCAGGCATATGTTTATAAAATTAAAGCCTACAATGAAGCAGGAAATGAATCCGCACTCAGCAATCCGCTGACAGTTAGTACAATAGCTGCCACATACATTAAAAGTAATCTGACTTTAACCGAAGACAAGGCCTTCGGAGATGTATATCTGTCAGGGGGAACTCTGGATCTGGCAGGACATAAGCTTGAAATAAAAGGAAAGTTGATACAGTCAGGAGGAACATTAAATGTAGATGGCGGACAGTTGATAATAGCCGGAGACTACAGGATACAAACAGAGACGAAGCAAAGTGACGGAAGTGTAACGTATACAGGTAGTTCCGGTTACCTATACATGAATAATACAGCAGATTACATATATGTGGGAGGAAGCTTTGTAACACAAGCAAGGTCTTCTGGAGGGAAAACGAATTTAACTGCTGGGGTTATGGAAATAAAAGGAGATTTTATTCAGAAGGATTATTATTATACAGAGAATTTTTATGCAAGCGGAACACATAAGGTGTTATTAAGTGGAGACACTGTTCAAACAATTAATTTTGAAAGACCAGACGCTAATCAAATCAATATACTAGAAATAAAGCATCCGGAAGGTGTTGAAATGATTTTTCAAAGTTCATTTAATGTAAGTAATAAGTTGATAACAAACGGATGCCAAATACCCGAAATAACGATTTTATATAAGAACTGGATTCTTGACTCTGATCAAGTGCTAAAAGGAAATC
>NZ_AORV01000039.1 GCF_000350485.1 Ruminiclostridium cellobioparum subsp. termitidis CT1112 | reverse complement strand
TAATGGCTAGATTCCAAACTAAATTTTTCGATTGTAGAAAAATTTAGTTACACTAGTGGCATTTCATCGAGGCAAAGCCTCGTTACTTCGATACATTATTTAGCTCCCAAGAGGAGTTTAAAAATTAATATGTTAAAAAAATCGTCAGAAACGAGTAGTACAAGGAAGACGAGTGCCGAGGAACAGAGCCTATGTGATAGGTGAGTACCGGAGGACACGAAGACTGACGTAGTAATACGAAGTTTATCACGATTTTAATTTTCTGGTGGAAATGACGAGATGGATACACCCGTTCCCATACCGAACACGGCAGTTAAGCATCTCAGTGCTGATAATACTTGGCTGGCAACGGCCCGGGAAAGTAAGTCTCTGCCAGATTTATATGAAAGTCTTGAGGTATCATCCTCAAGGCTTTCTTTGCATGTAAGGAAAGTTTAAAAGTTTATACGAAATAATCTCCCAAAAATCCTGAGAAACTTAAAAATTTAAGATTCTTAGGATTTTTTAGTATCTTTTAGTATAAGGAAAGTTTATTTATTTAATAATTTGTCTGATAAATTTGTATGTAATAGTATAAAAAAAAGCCGATTTTTCTAAATACTGCTTATTTGATTTTTCTTATAATTTACGTGTAAGTTACATACCAACACAAATTAAGGAGGAAAGTCATGAACAAATTATTAGCAAGAGCAATTTCTTCTATTGCAGCCATAACAATGGTATTTTCATTAGCTGCCTGCGGAGGATCAAGCTCAAAGGTAGAAAGTACCCAATCCGCAAAGCCATCTGAAACAGCTCAGGCAAGTGAGGCGGCAGCGCCATCAACTGAAGCTGCCAAGAAGCTGGTAATCGGATTTGCACAGGTTGGTGCTGAAAGTGCCTGGAGAACAGCAGAGACTCAGTCAATTAAAGACGAAGCGGCAAAGCGCGGATACGACTTGAAATTCTCTGATGCTCAGCAAAAGCAGGAAAATCAGATCAAGGCCATCAGATCATTCATACAGCAAAAAGTAGATGCAATCGTTGTGGCTCCGGCTGTTTCATCAGGATGGGATACAGTTTTCAAAGAAGCACAGGATGCAAAGATCCCTGTTATATTGGTAGACCGTGGTGTTGATTGCGATCCTTCCCTGTACTCCACATTTATTGGTTCAGACTTTATTGAAGAAGGTAAGAACGCTTGTATTGAATTGGCCAAGGCTATGGGTGAAAAAGGTAATATCGTAGAATTACAGGGTTCAGTTGGAGCTTCAGCTGCTACAGACCGTCAGAAAGGTTTTGCTGAAGAACTTAAGAACCATCCAGACTTAAAGATCATCAAAACTCAATCCGGCGATTTTGCCCGTGCAAAGGGTAAGGAAGTAATGGAATCCTTCCTCAAGTCAGACGGAAAGAATATTCAGGGTGTATATGCACACAACGACGATATGGGTATGGGTGCCATCCAGGCTATCGAAGAAGCTGGTCTGAAGCCCGGAGTTGATATCAAGATAGTTGGTGTTGACGGTATTAAAGACGCATTCCAGGCTATGGTTGACGGAAAGTACAATGCTACTGTTGAATGCAATCCATTACTGGGACCACAAGTATTTGACGCTGCTGAAACATTGGTCAAGGGCGGAACAGTTGAAAAATGGATTAAATCACAGGAAGGAATATATCCTGCTGATAAGGCACAGGAAGCGTTGCCAAACCGCGTATATTAATTCATTGGACAATCATAATTCAGTAATTATTTCGGGGATACAGTCATGTATCCCCGAAAAATTAATCAAAAATCAGGTCATGGAGGGATAGTCTTAAATGGCAAATAATGAAGCAGTATTAAAAATGAATGGTGTAAGCAAGACTTTCCCGGGAGTAAAGGCTCTTAAGAGTGTTGATTTTAAACTGAGAGCAGGTGAGATTCACGCCCTGATGGGGGAGAACGGAGCAGGAAAGTCAACATTGATAAAAGTATTGACAGGTGTAGAGGAATTGGATTCGGGAGAAATATACCTGAGCGGAGAAAAAATTCTGGCCAAATCAACACAGCAGGCACAGGAGCTTGGTATCAGCACGGTTTATCAGGAAGTAAATCTCTGTCCAAATCTCACGGTTGCTGAAAACTTTTATATAGGAAGAGAGCCCACTCGATACGGAAAAATTAATTGGAAAGAAATTAATAGAAGTGCTGAACAGGCATTGGCAAAATTGGATTTGAAAATTGATGTAAAACAAAAGCTGGAGAACTATTCGGTTGCCATTCAACAAATGGTAGCAATAGCCAGGGCTATTGACTATAAAGCCAGGGTTTTGATTCTGGATGAACCAACGTCAAGTCTCGACAAGAATGAGGTTGAGAAGCTTTTCATTATTATGAAGAAGCTAAGATCGGAAGGAATGGGGATAATATTTGTAACACACTTTTTGGATCAGGTTTATGAAGTTTCAGACAGGATAACAGTTTTGAGAAACGGTGAACTGGTGGGAGAATATGAGGCAGAGTCTCTCCCTAAAATACAACTTGTGGCTAAAATGATTGGTAAGGATCTGGACATTCTTTCAAATTTGAAAAAGGATGCCAATAAAGAGCAGAATACTAATGCCAACGATACTTTTATGAGTTTTAACGGAGTTGGACACACAGGAACAATAGAGCCATTTGATCTGGAAATAAGAAAAGGAGAAGTACTTGGGCTGGCCGGATTGTTGGGATCCGGAAGAAGTGAACTGGCCAGAGTAATTTTTGGAATAGATAAGGCTGACAGCGGTGAAATAAGAGTTAATGACGAAAGGGCCAATATTGCTTCACCGATAGATGCAATCAAGCGTGGTATAGCATTATGCCCTGAGAATAGAAAGACCGAGGGCATAATCGGCGAGCTTTCGGTCCGTGAGAATATAATTCTTGCCCTTCAAGCCAGAAACGGGATTGGAAAAACAATATCCAGAAAAGAACAGGAGCGGATAGCCGACGAATACATAAAACTTTTAAATATAAAGACATCAGGAAAAGAACAGCTTGTTAAAAATTTGAGCGGAGGAAACCAGCAGAAGGTTATTTTAGCAAGATGGCTTGCAACAAATCCGGATTTGCTGATCCTGGACGAACCCACAAGGGGAATCGACGTGGGAACAAAAACCGAAATACAGAAACTGATAATACAATTTGCGGAAAGAGGTATGTCTGTGGTATTTATATCCTCCGAAATGGATGAATCTCTCAGATGCTGTTCCCGTATGGCAATTTTACGTGATGGGCGCAAGGTTGCAGAAATATGTGAGGATGAGCTGACTGACAGAAATGTAATGAAATCAATAGCAGGGGAGGATTAATTGTGCAAAACTTGGTTACAGTAATTAAAAATTTGACAAAAAAGCGTTTGTTTTGGCCCATTATTGCACTGTTGGCAGTATTAATATTTGATTCTATTTTTATTGATGGGTTCTTGACTATTGAATTAAAAAACGGCAATTTATATGGCAGAATCATTGATATCATAAACCGTTCTTCCTCTTTGATAATAATAACAATCGGGATGACCCTGGTAATTGCCACAGGGGGAATAGATATTTCAGTAGGCTCGGTAGTAGCTATTTCGGGGGCAATAACTGTTCAACTGCTGGGCTCGGGAATTGCTCCGAACACCCCTTTCTTTCTTTGTATAATTGCCTCTCTGGCAGCGGCGGCATTGCTGGGCTGCTGGAATGGATTTCTGGTATCCAGGATCGGAGTGCAGGCAGTTGTTGCAACTTTGATCCTGAACGTTGCGGGAAGGGGAATAGCACAGCTTGTTACAAACGGACAGATACCCACCACTCAGTACAAGCCTTTTTCATACCTGGCAGGCTTCCTTCCCCATCTTCCGATACCATTTTCCATTTTTATAGTAGCAGTTGTGCTGACAGCAATAGTTTTGTTTGTAAAGAAAACAGCCTTCGGACTATTTGTGGAATCGGTGGGAGTCAATTCCAAAGCAAGCAGATTTGCCGGACTTAAGGCACAGAGAATAGTTTTTGCCACCTATGCCATATGCGGCCTTTGTGCAGGTATAGCAGGGCTTATGATAAGTTCCATGATAAAAGCTGCAGACAGTAATAATGCGGGGCTGCTGATTGAAATGGACGCCATATTGGCGGTTGCAATCGGTGGGAACCCTATGAGCGGAGGTAAATTCTCAATTGCAGCCAGTGTTATCGGAGCCTTGATAATTCAAAGCCTGACAACCACTCTTTACGCAATGGGTGTTTCACCGGAGGTACTGCCCGTCGTAAAAGCTGTTGTTGTGGTGATAATATGCCTGTTCCAGTCTGAGGGTACTCATAAGATGATCCTGAAAGTGTTGAGCACCCATAGGAGGTTAAAATATGAAAAAACTGTTTAATTCAAAATTTCTATCACTATACATAACAATATTTTTATTTTTTGTGCTGTTTTCCATCGGGTCGGTTTTATATACGGGCTTCTTTTCTCTTCAAACATTCCTTAACCTGTTTATAGACAATGCTTTTCTCATCATATCTGCATCTGGAATGACAATGGTTTTGCTCATAGGAGGAATAGATATCTCAGTTGGTTCGGTTATTGCACTGACCTGTATGCTGTCGGCCTATCTGCTGGAGCTGAAAGGTTTCAACCCTGTACTGGTAATGGTTTTAATGATATTGATGGGAGCCGGTTTTGGGCTGATCCAGGGCTGTCTGATACACTTCTTCAAGATTCAGCCTTTTATAGTAACTCTGGCAGGACTGTTCTTTGCGAGGGGTATGACAGCAGTAATCAGCACCGACACAATCAACATAAAAAATAAATTATATACCGATATATCAAATTACAGAATTTATTTATATGATAAATCATTTATATCCATTGGTGTTGTTATTGCATTAATAGTCATAAGTATAACTATATATATTGCACACTATACCAGGTTTGGACGTTCTGTCTATGCCATTGGCGGAAATGAACAATCAGCCAGATTGATGGGACTTCCAGTAGGCCGGACAAAGGTTCTGGTATATACCTACAGTGGGGTATGCTATGCAATAGCGGGTATAGTATTCAGTTTTTACATGCTGTCAGGTTATACGCTGCACCAGCAGGGCGGGGAAATGGATGCAATAGCATCTGCTGTCATAGGCGGGACGTCTCTTACCGGAGGTGTGGGCTATGTGTTCGGAACCCTGTTCGGTGTCCTTATACAGGGTGTCATACAGACGCTGATAATGTTCCAGGGGACGCTGAGTTCCTGGTGGACAAGAATCGCAGTTGCTCTTCTGTTGTGTATGTTCATTATGATACAGCGATTGCTCACTATAAGAAAAGACACCGGCAGGAAGGCAAAATTCAATACCGGTAAAAAGGCAAAACAACTGAAGGTAAAGGCATAAAGGCAATAGTTTACAAATTCCAGGTGGAGTCCGTCCACCTGGTTTTGATGTAGAAAAAACACAGGAATGAAATTTACCTGGGAGGTATTGCTATGAAAAGTGAAAAGAGACAGGTTGCCGATATGGTAAAAAAATTCAATAGGGTTACCATCAGAACGAAGTTTACCGCTTGCTGTGTAACTATTATCGTACTTATGAGCATTTTAAACTTGTATACAATTATTAATTTTTCCGGTTTTAATAAACAATATGATACCATTCTATCCAATATAGCTATTGCAAACAGTATTAATGACGGCCTTAAAGAACAGATTGATTCCGAAATGAGGAGTATCGGTGTCGGGCAAAAGGATTTTAAAAATGCAGATCAATATAATATAATAAATGATGTCAATAAAAAAATAGACACTATCAAAAAGACGGTTAGGTCGGAAAGCAGCCTGTCAAAGCTGGATTCAGTGTCCAGGACCATGAGTTCCCTTAAAGAAAAGGTGGATGAAATAGGCAGGCAGATAGAGGGGAAAAAATCATATGATGAAATACAGGCTTCATTGGACTATGTAACCGAAATAGCTGTACTTGTTGAAACAAATATTCAGGATTTTATCAAAAATGAACTCAATGAAAGCAATAAAACAAAGCTGGTTATTGAACAAAGCTTTGAAAGGGCTATTATTGTCAATATAGCAGCATTAGTTGTCATATGTATCATCTCAATCACATGCTCACTGCTTATTTCAATTAAGGTATCAAATCCCATTAACCGGCTGAACAGGATTTTAAAACAAATCACATCGGGCAATTTATCTGTCGATCAGTTTGAGGTAAATACCAGGGACGAGATCAAGGATATGTCAGGATCTTTTAATGAGATGATAAAAGGTCTTAAGCAGACTATCCTGAATATGAGGAAAATGAGCAGGAGTACGAAAGAGGCTTCGGAGGTCCTTTTAATGAGTTCGGACACCAACAGCAAGGTAAATATGGAAATTGCCTCAGCTGCTCAAAGTGTCTGTGAGGGTATAAGCGGCCAAAACCAATTGGTAATGGAAACAACACCTCATATAGAAACATTATTCAATACTTTTAATGCCCTAAATACAAATTCTGAAAAAATTATGGAAAAGGCAAGGGAATCAGTACAAAAAGCCGTAACAGGTAATACATATATAGACAATCTTAACAATGAACTCAGGGATATTTCAGATATAGTACTGAGTACCAGCGAAGATACAAAAAATCTTAAAGTAAAAACAAGTGAAATGACCACAATAATCGAAACCATCGAAGAGATCACGGCAAATACAAACCTGCTTGCCTTGAATGCCACAATAGAGGCGGCAAGAGCCGGAGTTTCGGGTAAGGGCTTTGCGGTCGTGGCAGCTGAAATAAGAAAGCTTGCAGAAAAGTCCTCGCTCGCCACCGGCAAGATAGACCGGATAATAAAATCTGTACAGGAAAAAACCAATAATATGAACAAGAATATGGAACTCAGCGTTTCAAAAATGAATGAAGGAAATACTATAGCCGAAAAAACAAAAGAGCATTTTGAAGATATAAGGACAGCAAGTCAAAATGTTGACAATGAGATACGGGTTATTTCAAAAGATATATCAAATGTCAACCAGATAGTTACAAAGGTACATAAGAGTATTGAAGAAATCAGAAGCATCTCCGTAAGCAATAAATCCGAGGGAGAATCCATACTGGCTGCCGTTGAAGAGCAGACCGCCAATCTTGAAGAGGTGCTGGCGCTTGCTCATCAAATGTCCGATATGGCCGGTGAAATGGAAGAAAGTATTTCAATATACATAGTTTAGTTGTATAATAATTGATGTCGAAATTTGGAATAAAAGCGAATATTATAACTAAGAGGGTGAGCTTTTGTCAAATTTTAAACACATATTCAAATTAAAAAGCATCAGCTATAAACTGCTGATATACTTCCTGTTGCTAATACTGCTGCCCATATTTACCATAAGTCTTATGGGAAACCACTATTATTCCAAAACCATGTCTGCAGAAATCAACAACCACACTATTCAGATGATTGATCAGGTTAATAATAACGTCGAATTCTATTTAAAAAATATTGAAAACATTATTTATTATCTGTCACAGGATCCGCAGGTAAACAAATTCTTAAAAAACGAATTCAAAACCCAGAAAGAAAAAGCAGAGACCGAATATGAGATCAAGCGTATTTTAAGATCTTTTTCAGAAGCCCATACTGAAATAGGCGGAATAATGATCGTTAATTCCAATGATACATATATAAGCAATGAAATGAGTAAGATATCCAGAGACAGTTTTTCCAGGGATGTCTGGTTCAAGCTGGCGTATGCCCAGCCTTCCAAAATTCATCTGATAAGCAAGCCTCTGGGCAGAAATATAAGGGCATACAAGGATTACAGTTCAGATTCGGTATTATCGGTATCCAAAGCATTTACAGACTCCGTTACCGGTAATTTCATGGGCACGGTACTGATCGACTTGAAACTGGCAACCATAAAAGATGTAATTGCTGATGTAACTTTGGGAAAAGACGGCTTTTTATACATACTGGACGGCGACGGAAATATGGTATATGCACCTGTAAATCCGATTGTTTACCGCGTGAACAACAAATGGCTCAACAGCGATACAAACAATGTCACACGGGATATTAAAAATAATAAATATAAAATAATTTACAAGCATTCAGACTATACAAATTTTAAGACGGTGGGAGTATTTTCATTAAGTAAAAATTTGCAGGTCGTTACCAATATTAGATTTTATATTGTGGGCATAGGAATTGTAACAATGGTCCTGGCTTTTATAGCCGCTTTGTTTTTTACAAAATCAATAGCAAACCCGCTGAAGAAACTTAGAAGGCTTATGAGAAAGGCTGAAGAAGGGGATCTGAATGTAAGGTTTAATTATAATGGGCGTGATGAAATTGGACAGCTTGGCGACAGCTTCAACAGGATGATAGATGAAATAAGAAATCTTATCGAAATGGTTTATGTGGAGCAGAAGAGTAAGCGGGAGGCTGAGCTGAAGACCCTGCAGGCCCAGATAAAACCCCATTTTCTTTATAACACCCTGGACACCATTCAATGGATGGCGCAGGTTCATAAAGCCGATGACATTGTCGAAGTAGTGGATGCTCTTACGAAGTTGTTCAGGATAGGTATAAACAAGGGAAATGAAATGATATCTGTCAAAGAAGAATTAGAGCATATAAAAAGTTATCTAATTATACAAAAAATCCGCTATGAAGAAAAGCTTGATTATGAAATCAGCTTTGAAGAGTCCATTCTCGAGTACAAAGTCATCAAACTCATTCTCCAGCCCCTGGTTGAAAATGCAATATACCATGGAGTAAAAGAGAAAAGAGGTACAGGGAAAATCTACATAACAGTAGAAAAACACGAAAAAGGTATTTGCTTGAGCATATCCGACAACGGAGCCGGCATGTCCGAGGCAAGACTCCAGGAAATACAGGCTATGCTCAATTCGGATAACCTGGGAAATAGAAATCCGGGATACGGTACTTTTAATGTTCAAAATAGAATAAGACTGTCCTTTGGAAATCAATATGGTCTTTCATTTACCAGCAAAGCCGGAGAGGGAACTACCGTACGTGTTTTTCATCCTATTATTGAGAAGTGAGGTCATTTATTTATGTGGAAATTGCTAATCGCAGATGATGAACCAAAAATCAGAAAGGGTCTCAGAAATTCATTGAATTGGGCTGAAATCGGTGTGGAAATTATCGGGGAGGCGGAGGATGGGGAAATAGCACTGGATATTGTACGGAGCAGGCATCCCGACATCATCCTGCTGGATATCTGTATGCCTTTTATTAACGGTTTGCAGCTGATTGAAAAAGTCAAGCAGGAGTACGACGAATGTATTATGATCGTGGTCACCGGACATGATGAATTTTCTTATGCCCGGCAGGCTTTGAGGCTTGGAGTATTTGATTACGTTCTGAAGCCCGTATCCAGGGAACAGCTGTACAATGTGGTAATAAAGGCAATTGATGAAATAAACAGCATAAAAAAACGTAATAAATACTACAAATGGGCGCAGAATCAACTATCTCAGAATTATAAAATTTTAAAAGAAAAATTTATGAACGAATGGCTGGAAAATCATTTTTCTTCATCGGAAATAAGGGAACAGCTGGACTATTATAAGGTGAAGTTTGCAGATAAAACCGGAATGCTCCTTGTAAAGCCTGTTGAAAAAAACAGTATGGTTGAAATGGACGATTGGGATAACAACCTTTTGATGTTTGCAATTCAGAATGTGATCGAGGAACTTGTGGAAAACCTGCAGCCTAATATTGTCTTTAGAGACAATAAGGATAATATAGTTGCATTAACAGGAATTCCAAACATTTCGGATTGGTTTCAGCTGAAGGATAAGTTTGAGTCATGTATGGAAAAGTACCTGGATAAATCCATCAGGGTCTATCAGAAGGTTATTGAAAAAGGGACGGATGAAATACCGGCGGTTTATGACGCTCTTATTGATGAAATGAGCAGGGAGTCCAGCTATACTCCCATGGTTATAAAGGCCAAACAATACATAGAGAACAACTATTTCAAGGAGGAACTGTCACTGGAGGATGTAGCAAGGGATATAAAGGTGAGCGCATCCTATTTGAGCAGGGTGCTGAAACAGGAAACCGGCACCTCCTTCATAGATTATCTTACACAGGTCAGGGTTAAAATGGCCATTCAATTAATGACCGATCCTTCGATGAAAATATATGAAATAGCCGAAAGGGTAGGTTACAACAGTCAGCACTATTTCAGTACGGCATTTAAAAAGGTATTGGGGGTATCTCCCGTAGAGTACAAAAAAGGGGGGAGATAGGGTGAGGAGTTCACATTTAAAAGGCTTAGCCATGGTTGTATTGCTGGTGGTATTGTCTTTATTTGTATTTATGGGCTGCGGAGGGCAAAAAGAAGAGAGCAATGATGATATAAAATACTTGATAGGAATGTCCCAGGCGAATTTGGTGGAACCCTGGCGTGTAAAAATGACTGAAGAGATCAAGGAGGAAGCCGAAAAGCATGACAACCTCAAGGTCATTTTCACAGATGCGGCGGGCAACAATGCAAAACAGGTTAAGGATGTTGAGGAACTTCTCACAGAGGGCATTGATCTGCTGATAATTTCACCCAATGATTCCAAGGCACTGACCCCCGTTGTTGCAAAGGCATATCAGAATATTCCCGTCATAGTATTGGACAGAGCCGTCGAGGGGTATGACTATACTCTTTATATCGGCCCCGATAATAATATGATTGGAAGGCAGGCCGGGGCGCATGTGGTTGAACTGTTGAAAAACAAAGGTGGAAAAGTGCTTGAAATTCAGGGCCTGTCCGGTTCACCTCCGGTATTGGGCAGGAGTGAGGGCTTTCGTGAAATAATCGACAAGAATTCAAAAATAGATCTGACGGCGTCAATATATGCCGACTGGCAAAGTGACATTGCCGAGGATAAGGTAAATCTGCTCAAGGACAATCTGTCAGGAGTATCGGTAATATTTGCCCAGAACGACCATATGGCATATGGAGCCTATAAGGCAATGACTGCAAACGGTATAAACGGAATAAAGTATGTGGGTATTGACGGCCTTGAAGGGGAAAACGGAGGGATAGACCTGGTCAAGAAAGGTATCCTGGAAAGTACCTTCAGGTGTCCTACCGGAGGGAAGGAATCAATTATTTATGCCATTGATATATTAAACCAGATAAAAGGAATTCCCAAGAAGATAATATTGAAAAGCAGCATTATTACTAAAGATAATGCGGATCAATTTCTTAATGAAAATAAAAAAACCTCAAAGGAGCACGAACGGAACATAACGCCTGTACTGGGCTATGCAATTGTGGGGAATGAAAGCATGTGGAGATCGGCCAATACTCAATCCATCAAAACTGCAGCAGCTGAATCGGGTATAGAACTTATAACAGTGGAATGTGAAAGCAGTCAGCAAAAGCAAATAGATGCCATACGCTCCTTTATAAAGCAAAAGGTTGATGTCATTGCCTTTTCGCCAATTGTTGAAACAGGGTGGGATGAGGTCCTGAAAGAGGCGAAAAGTGCAGGTATACCAGTTATTTGCTCTGATAGAAGTCTCAGGGTAAAGGATGATTCCCTGGAGACCACATTTATCGGCTCCGACTTTATTGAAGAGGGGAGAAGGGCTGCAAGATGGCTGGAAGGCAAGTTCAGCGACAGCTCCAATGTGAATATCGTAGAACTGACAGGTACTGTGGGCTCCACACCTGCCATAGAAAGAGGTTCAGGTTTTCTCGAAGTAATAGGTAAAAACAAAAAGTTCAACATCATCAGATCTGAATCAGCCGACTTCTTAAAAGTCGAAGGCAAGAAGGTTATGAACGATATTCTGAACTCTGAGAGCAGAAAAATAGATGTTGTATATTCACATAATGACGATATGGCCTTTGGAGCCATAGAAGCAATAGAAAAACACGGACTCCTGCCTGGCAAAGATATCGTTATAGTATCCATCGACGGAGTGAAGTCGGCATTTCAGCTGATGATGGCAGGTAAACTGAACTGTACCGTTGAATGCAATCCTCTTCTGGGGAATCAGCTTATGAAGGCGGTTAATGATTATATGAACGGTAAGGAACTCCCTGTAAAAATAATTACTAGTGAGGGTGTATTTCCGCAGGAATCAGCCAAAAAGGAAATAGTCAACAGAAAATATTAGTTGGGACAAAAGCTTTAAAAAATAAAAACTAAATAGTATAAAAAATTGCGTAATATTATAAATACATCTCCCGACAGGTCATGTAAAATCTATTTTGAACTTATTTTTATAACTCAGCTTTTAGTGTCAACACCGATGAAAAAGTTGAGTTATAATTTTTTATTTGAGTCCGGAATTGATTGCGTATTATGTTGACTAATTAATGGATTTCGGTTGTAACAGGAATCCTTTAATTATATCAATATATTAATTGAAAAAAGGAGGCAGGGGAGGAATACTAAGAGTTTCAGTCTTTTACAGCTAAAATTTTAAGTGGGAGGGAGATATTATGTCTAGCAAAAAAACCAAATCCGGTTTGAAAAAAAGTCATATCAGGGCACTCTCAATTTTTCTGGCAGTTGCACTGATTTTATCCGGAATTTTTCCAAGCCTTTTTTTGGGAAAAGTAGCTGCAGCCGATATTTATGACAGCGATACGGCAAATGACGGCATCTCATCAAGCAGTGCTGCAGATACTACATCGGGAGGGGCAATTGACCTTAATCCCGGGGAGCTTGTTGATGAGAATTTATTTCAGGGATTGAATGCTTTTCAATCATACATAACCGACTGTTTTAGTGATGACTTTAACGATGGGAATGCCGACGGATGGACTGCCTATGGCTCCAGTGATGCAGGCAACAGGGGCACATGGTCTGTTAATGCATCAGGACAATACACCATAGGAGGGTGCCCCGGAGCTAAAGCCGTAGCTGAGGACACAAGCTTCGGCGACCTGGTATATGAAGCCGACATCTCGGTATCAGGTTTAAACTCCGATGGAACAGGCTTTCTGTTCAGAGTCAGCGACCCGGTGGGTAATGTTGCCGATGGCTACAATGGATATTACATTGCATTGCGCGTTGACAAGAGAATGCAATTGGGACGTGTTACCGGAAACAATGTCTGGAAAGAACTTGCGGTGGTGAAGGTTCCGTGTGCAAGCGGACATCTCAAGGTAATTGCGGTCGGTAACAATATTAAGGCTTATTTAAATGATGTGCTTTACCTCGACTATACTGATAACGACGGAAGTCAGGTGACATCTCCGGGAGCCATAGGGCTCAGAACCTGGTGGGGAACATCCCAAATCGACAATATCAGTGTCAGGGATTATAACACCCAGCCGGTACAGACACCTCAGTTCAATGTGCAGGAAGGCATTTACAGCTCCGAGAAAACAATAGAAATGACAAGTGACACTGCAGGAGCTGAGATCAGATATACCACCGATGGAAGTATACCCGATTCAAATTCAAATCTGTATACCTCCTCCATCACCATATCCAATACTACTCTATTCAAAGCCAAGGCATTTAGGGCCGGAAAGCCGGCCTCGGACATGGCGAAGGCCCTGTATGTCATCGCAACGGAAGGTGCACGATTCAGTGACGATTTTGAAGATGGAGACAGGAGTGCCTGGGCCACCTATGAAGGCCTGGAGGCCGGCCGGACACAAACTGAAGCCGGCGGCGTCTATACTTTTACAAGACCCAGAGGTGATAAAGCGGTAACAGGCTCAGGGTACACCGATTTCATTCTCGAAGGAGAGGTAAATCCTTTTGAAAGCGGACAGAGCAGCGGATTTTCCTTCAGAGTTTCCAATCCCGGCAATGGTGCCGATAAATTGGATGGATATTTTCTAGGCATAAATGTAAGCAATTATGTTGAAATCTGCAAATTTTCATCGGCAGGAAACGGAGTGTGGACTGATATTGGAAACTTTCCTGCGGTGGTGAATAAAAATGCCGCCAACCATCTTAAGATTATTGGTGTGGGACAGAGTTTCTATATATATGTAAACGGTAAATTTGTTACGGATATTATCGACAATTCCCATGCAGAAGGCGGTATAGCCCTCAGAGCCTGGAATGACAACGGAAATGTAACCTATGACAATGTGAGCGCTGTTAAACTGTTTCCCTTGAAGCAGCAGGTGGCGGCGCCTTTGATCAGCCCTGAGGCATGCACGTTTGCAAATACCCAGGAAGTAACCATTTCCTGTGCAACTGCTGATGCGGCAATACACTATACAACCGATGGAAGCACACCTACAGCTGCATCGCCGGTATACAGCGGCAAAATTACACTGACGGTCACTGCAACTGTAAAAGCCTATGCTGAAAAAGCCGGAATGAGTGATTCCATTGTTCAAAGTGTAACCTACACGAAGGCAACGGCAAACTTTACAGATGATTTCAGCGACGGAAATGCCAACGGATGGACCACCTATGGCGGAACGTGGAGTGCTGCCGACGGTGCATACAGTGTCAATGCCGGAGGAGGTTTTAAAGCCGTAGCTGACGGTGCCAATTTTGCCGATTTCACATATGAGGCCGACGTATCCTTTACAGGAGGCACCGAATCAAATAATACCGGACTTATATTCAGGGTAAGCGATCCCAAAGTTGGAGGAGACATGCTGAAGGGGTATTACGCCGGAATATGCAGGGACGGCAAAGCTCAGATCGGCCGTTTCAATAACAACTGGCAGGAGCTTGCAACCATTCCGTACCCTATTGCGGCTGGGCAGGTATACCACATAAAGGTAACTGCCAATGGCAGTAACATAGATATGTATATTGACGGCAGCCATGTGGCAGGTGTTGTGGATACAATGTTTACCAGCGGCTCCATAGGTATGCGTACCTGGCTGGTCAATTCCAGGTATGACAATATTTCGGTAACTACCGATGCAGCTGCAGAAAAACCTATATACAACTGGTCCTGGGTCAAGGGTGCCGTATTTGTTCCGACAAATGTGGTTAATGAAATACAGCAGTGGAAGGAATATGACCACGAGGTAAATGACAGGGAATTGTCATATGCACATGCCTATGGAATCAATCTTGTCAGGGTTTATCTCCACAATCTCCTGTGGGAAAACAATTCCGCAAAGCTGCTTAATGATTTTGAAGATTTTCTTTCACTGGCAGATAAATATGACATAAAGGTAGAAGCGGTTTTCTTTGATGACTGCTGGGACGATCATCCCACCTACGATTATGATCCGGCTATATCTCCCAGATACGGCGCACATAACAGCAGATGGGTCGAAGCGCCCGGGGATGACTACAAGGCTCTGTACAACAATGCCGACGGTGTTGTAAAAGCAAAACTGAAAGCATATGTTGAAGGAATTGTAGGTGCCCACCTGAATGATGACAGAATAGCCTTCTGGAACACATACAATGAGCCCAGCAACGGTGAATCGGGCATATACGACCAGGTTACAAAGCAGCTCATGAATGATTCACGCATATGGATAAAGGAATTGGGTTCAAAAATACCGGTTTCCGCAACTGCAGGTCAATTCAGCGGTGCGCCCTTCTCGGATTTCCTTACCTGGCATCCGTATGAGGCAACTTATCCAAAAACCTTTAACTCTGTGGGAAGGACATTTACAGCTGACGCTTCGGTGCTTGCCGATGAATGTATGCAGAGGAACAACCAATCGGTTCCGGGTATCGTGGAGAATTACGGTGACAAAGGGATCGGTTTTGTAATGTGGGAGTTGGGCATAGGCAGGGATAACTGCAGATTCCCGTGGGGTTCTGATGTAAATCCCCTTACATATGAACCGGAGAAGCCGTTCCATGGAGTTGTATATCCCGATGGGCATCCATGGTCGGTAGATGATGTTAAAGCGCTGAAAGGAGACGCTTTTAATACTCTTCCGCTGTTCAGGGTTCAGTATTTCAGGGACAGCAATTTCACAGATATGGCAAAGTCCTCCATTACACCCAGAATTGATTTTGATCTGGGAGATGAAAAAGGAACCGGATCACCCGATGCCTCGGCAGGCATTGACAGGGATAATTTCTCAATCCGTTGGGCAGGTTCCATAAGACCGGCTGTTTCAGGCAGCTATACCTTCTATGCCGACAGTGACAATGTAGCAGGTATATGGGTCGGCAATACAAAAGTCGTTAATAAGATAAGCAATACCCGTGAAGAAGTAAGCGGAACTATAAATTTAACAGCCGGCCAGCAGTATCCGGTGAAGATAGAATATGTCCATGCAACAGGCAGTGCCAGCATGCACGTTAAGTGGTCGGGCCCGAGCCTCGGAAAGACAGTACTGCTGCCCGTATTGAGCACAAGCCCGGTAACAGCCGTTTCATTGAATACGGATACTCTGGTGCTTGGTGTGGGAGACAGCAGGAAATTGTTTGCAAGCCTGGAGCCTTTGGATGCGGCAAATCAGAATGTAATATGGTCCACTGACAATCCTGCCTTTGTAAAGGTTGATCAGGACGGAACAGTAAAGGCTTTGTCGGAAGGTTCCGCAGTCATCACTGTGACCACCGAGGACGGAAGCTTTACAGATACCTGTACTGTTACTGTTACAAAGAGCTCGAAATTCAGTAATCCCATTGTACCGGTGGGCAGCGGATCAGGTTCTGCCGACCCAAGCGTAGTATTTAAGGACGGTTATTACTATTACTGCAAGTCTGAGAATGATGGAGCCATACAGGTGGCAAAGGCAAGAAGACTTCAGGATATAGGAACGGCTCCGAGAGTGACGGTTTACACTCCTCCGGCCGGGACCATGTATTCCAAGGAATTATGGGCACCTGAGCTGCAGTATCTGGACGGAAAATGGTACATATATTTTGCTGCGGATAACGGCAGCAATGCCAACCACCGTATGTACGTACTGGAAGGAAACTCACAGGACCCGCAGGGCAGTTACACCTTCAAGGGGAAAATAAGTGATCCCACCGACAAATGGGCAATTGACGGAGCTGCTTTTCAAAAGGACGGCAGGATGTATTTCGTATGGTCGGGCTGGGAAGGAAATGTAGATGGAAGGCAGGATCTTTATATCGCACCTATGAGCAATCCATGGACCATCAGCGGTGACAGGGTGCGTATTTCATCACCGGAAAAAGATTGGGAAAAGAAAGCAGGACCGGCATATATCAATGAAGGTCCCGAAATATTGCAGAAGGACGGAAAAATATTTATAGTATATTCTGCCAGTGGAAGCTGGTCCGATGACTATTGCCTGGGTATGCTTACAAATACCGGAGGAGATATTTTGAATCCTGCAGCCTGGACAAAAACAGGCCCTGTCTTCAGCAAAGCTGCCGGAGCGTATGGAGCAGGACATAACTCCTTTACCGTGTCTCCTGACGGCACCGAGGACTGGATAGTGTACCACGCCGATAAAAATTCAGGCGGAAGCTGGGGCAATAGAAGTGTAAGGGCACAAAAGTTTACCTGGAATGCAGACGGCACTCCCAACTTCGGAACTCCGGTGGGCTACGGAGAGCTTATAGAGCAGCCTTCGGGCACCCCCGAAGTCAACAGGCACTCATATGAAGCAGAGGATGCAGTGACGGGCGGAAAGGCTAAGATTGTGGACTCGGGCAATGCCTCCGGCGGAAAGGTTGTAGGGAATCTTGATACTGTTGACAGCGACTATGTACTGTTCAATGTGAATGTCACCAAAGCAGGAACCTATACCATGACTGTAATGGCTGACAACGGAAGTGCTGAAGGAATTGCGGAACAGAAAGTAACAGTAAATGACGGAGAACCTCAGACAGTTACTTATAAGAACTTTGGCTGGGGTAATTTCAATCCCTCCTCCCTGACCGTTACACTAAAAGAGGGATTAAATACTGGCAAACTGGCTAAAAAGACTGCTTTTGCACAGATTGACCGCATAGTGCTTGAGGAGCTTGAAGACGGCGGGGTGGCCGTACCTGTCGAATCCTTAAGCCTGAACAAGCAGAGCATAATGGTAACAAAGGGAATGAATGGGACAATTACAGCAGCTATAAGACCTATAGTTGGTACAAACAAGGCGGTAACAATTTCAACTACAAATAATCAAATTGCTGCTGCAAGTAAAACCGGAGAAGATCTTGCATCCGGAACGGTAACCATCACAATAGGCGGTATTGCTCCAGGAACTGCAGTAATAAAAGTAGCAAGTGCAGAAAATCCGGAAATTTACGCCGAGTGTGAGGTAACAGTCCGTGATCTGCCTACCGACCCTGACTTGTCAGGCTATACGGTGGACAATTTTGACGGAGCAGTTCTGGATAAAAACATCTGGACAATATGGAATGAAACCCCTGAAGACTGGAGTATCGGTCAGGGTGCTGTAACAATTCATACACAGCCTACAGATGTATATCAGGACAATAACAGTCAAAACAATGTTTTCCTGAGATCAATACCTGCAAGCGGAGATTTTGAGATTGTTACAAAACTGACGGCGCCGGTTGCCCTGAATCACCAGCAGGCAGGCTTATTCGTATGGAAGGATGCCGATAATTTCGTAAAACTTGCCCATGTGTGGGTAAATGGCAGGACTCTTGAAACGGCTTATGAAGTTTCGGGGACGTATAAAAAACCCAACAATTTTGCTCCCCACCCCGGAGGAGATACCGTAACACTGAAGATCAAAAAGATAGGTAATGTGTACACAACATATTATTGGGACGGATACGGCTGGATACAGGCTTCAGATCCTGTAACCACCAATATTGGCGGTCCATTGAAGGCAGGATTCTTCGCAAACAATATTGTTGCCGCAAATGACAGGATAAATGTCAAATTTGAATATTTTGCAATTAAAGAGATCAGCGGCGGAGTGGATCTGGACAGGAAAGCGCTCACAGTACCGAAAGGTCAGAGCTCAAAGCTCACAAATAATGGATTGAGCGGTGCAAATGTCATTTGGAGCTCGGGGAATAACAGTATTGCAACAGTGGATCAAAATGGTCTGATAACTGCAGTTTCTTCAGGCAGAGTAATAATTACCGCCCGGTCAAAGGAAGGGGACTTTAAGGATAAGTGTGTTGTAACTGTGCCTGAAACTGAAACACAGCCGGAGATTCTGTTTGCTGATGACTTTAGCGGCGGGAATGCAGGCTGGTCCACCTACGGGGGCACCTGGCAGATGGCTGGCGGTGAATATACCGTTAACAGCGGCGCAGGTTATAAAGCGGTTCTCGACAAGGACTTTACAGACTATGTGTTTGAGGCTGATGTGCAGATAACCAGCGGTTCGGAAGCAGGTATGATATTCAGGGTTTCAAACCCGTCAACAGGTGCGGATGCCTTCGACGGCTATTACCTTGGTATAAATGCAGCTCAAAAATCAGCTGTGCTTGGAAAGATGGAAAACGGCAGCTGGACGGAAATTGCAAATAAAAAGCTGAATATAAAGGTGGGAGAATGGACTCATATGAAGGTTGTGGTGGATCAAGCCCATATTCAGGCCTTTATCAATGACAACCCGCTAAATACAAATGCATATCCGAAATTCGACCTTGTGGAAAGCACACACATAGCTACAGGAAAGCTTGGTCTGCGTACATTTAACGCAGCTGCGAAGTTTGATAATGTAAAGGTATTTTCTTACAAAGCTGTTGACCTGGGTGAGACATATACCAATTCGGTATTGCCTGATACGGCAGATCCATATGTTCTGCAATATAACGGCACCTACTATCTGTACGGGACAAATACTGAGACCGGCGATACAAACAAGTCCCGCGGAATTAAGGTTTACACCTCAACAGATCTCGTCAAATGGACTGACAGGGGTCTGGCCTTGAAAAATGAAGATTCATGGGGCAATAAATGGTTCTGGGCTCCAGAAGTTGTTGAACGCAATGGAACCTTCTATATGTATTATGCAGTTGAGGAAAGGCTTGCGGTAGCTGTAAGCAAATCACCGCTGGGACCTTTTGTACAGGAGGTTCAGGAACCCATGAAGCCTGATACCGTTAAGATCGATGCCCATGTATTTAAGGATGGCGACGGCAAGCAGTACCTTTATTTTGTAAGGTTTAACAATGCAAATGAAATATGGGTTGCCGAATTGAACGACGATATGAAAACTATTAAGGAAGAAACCATGACCTTCTGCTTCAGGCCCACACAGGCATGGGAGCAGAGTCAGAAACCGCCGGTTGCAAACATTAATGAGGGCCCGTTTGTGATCAAGCATAACGGAATATACTATCTGACTTATTCAGGAAACCATTTTGAAAGCCCTGATTATGGTGTTGGATACGCTACATCCAGCTCACCTATGGGACCCTGGACAAAATATGAATACAACCCAATTATGAAGTCCAACCTTGTTGTACCCGGTGCGGGACACCACTCCCTGGTATATTCACCCGACGGTACCGAGCTGTTTATGGTCTACCATACACACTATAACACCGGCAGCACTGAGCCAAGGAAGCTGTCAATCGACAGGGTGCATTTCGTACCCCAGGGGAATGGACTCCCTGATGCCATGGAAGTATGGGGCCCCACTGTAACTCTGCAGCCAATGCCTTCAAACGGCAAGGTGGTTGTACCGGTGACATCAATTACAATAGCCGGAGAAAACGGAGCTGATACTATTACGGTTTATGGCGGTACACTTAAGATGACCAGGGCTGTCACACCTGAAAATGCCGATAACAGTGTTACCTGGAGTATTGTCAGCGGAAGCGAATATGCGACAATTTCGGCTGACGGCGTATTGACTGCGAAAGCAAACGGAATTGTCACTGTAAAAGCTGTTGCAAAAGACGGTTCAGGTGTTGAATCCAATGTTTATACGATTACAATTACAAACCAGAACAGACCTGGCGAACCGTCAAATCCACCTTCAACACCATCGGCTTCAAATTCCGGATCCTCATCCAATTCATCCGGAACACCGGCAGAGACAAAGCCTCAGACAGCTCAGCTGGAAGTTAAGCCGGTATTAAATGGAGCCGGCAAGACGGCTCAAGCTGCCGTAAGTTCGGAGGATTTGAAAAAAGCTCTGGAGGCGGCAAAGATTGACAGTGCAGGAAACAAGACGGTAACAATTAAGGTTTCGGAAGTAAAGGGTGCCGAGCAATATGAGCTTGGGCTTCCAAAGACTTCAGTGGCATCTGCTCAGACAAACCTGCTGAAAATAGACAGCCCGGTGGCAGCAATAACTGTGCCCGGCAACCTGTTTAACGCAAAGGATGTGACAGGCGACAGCATCAATATCTTGATTGGCAAGGGAGACAGGTCAGGTGTTAAGGATGAAGCTGCCATAAAGACCATTGGAGACAGACCGGTTATTGAAATCAAAGCTTCTGCCGGCGGTAAGGAATTGAAGCTCAGCAATCCGCAGACTGCCGTGACAGTATCCCTGGATTACAAGCCCAATGCAGAAGAACTTAGGAACTCCCAGCACATTACAGTATGGGCTATTGATGAAAACGGGAATACCAAACCGGTACCAAGCGGTAAATATGACGCAAAGACCGGTCAGGTGACCTTTACTGCACACAGCCTGGGCAAATATGCAGTGGTGTATGTAAACAAAACCTTTAATGACCTGAATAACCACTTATGGGCAAAAGAAAAAATTGAAGTTATGGCAGCAAAAGGTATTATTAACGGTACATCCGACACAACCTATTCACCTGGAAAAAATATTACAAGAGCGGATTTTGTGGTTCTTCTTGTCAATGCTCTTGGTTTGAATGCAGCACCGGGTGGAAATTTTGACGATGTGAACAAGGACAGCTACTACTACAATGCTGTTGCCATAGCCAAGGAGCTGGGGATTGTCAACGGAGTGGGGAATAATAAATTTAATCCTGCTCAAAGCATTTCCAGACAGGACATGATGGTGATTGCGGCAAATGCCATGAAGGTTGCAGGAAAAACAATAAGCAAAGGCTCAGCTTCAGATATTGCCGGATTTAAAGACAGGGAGCTGGTATCGGCCTATGCTGAGGATGCCGCAGCTACATTGGTTAAAGCCGGAATAATAGCAGGCAGCGGAAATGCTCTAAATCCGCAGAAAACTGCAACCAGAGCTGAAACTGCAGTTATTATCTACAATATTTACAACAAATAAGTTTTTAATATTTGCAAGATGAATTAAAAAGAGGATGTTTACAGAGTAAAATCTGGAGCATCCTCTTTTTGTTTCATTAAATTAACGCGTTATGCTGGTTATTATATATTTGCTTTACCTGTGTAATTTTTTATATCAACTGGTAACTTCCGTACTAACCTTCAAGCAAGCTCTTTGTGTGCAATTCTGCACAATCAATAGTGCTCCCGACCGCTATCCACCAATGGATCGCCTCCGAAGTTCTTGCCTGAAATAGTATGGCTTACTCCAAGCACCTCTTTGCCGTCGCAGCGACTCGACCATCCGGGTCTCGTGTGCTGCTAAAATTGACCTCCTGTCAATTTCCCGGCATGATGCACTTGGATTAAGCCTACAAATTTCAAGCAAGCTCTTCTAATCAGGCTTCTCATTGGTGGATACGTTCTCGCGCACTATTGAAGCACGGTTCTTTAAAGTTGCTCCCAGTGAAGCAGCAGTTGTTTATTACGTATAATACCTGCGCTTTTAAACTAGCACAACGAGTTAATTTAATACACTTTTCCGGGTACTTTCCTGTTTAAAATCTGGTTGTACAGTTTTGTTACAAATATTTGTAATTTGTCATATTTTTAATATTTTATGGAATTTATTTAAAATATTGATAAAATATAGATGGTGCACAAATAAAATAAACAGAGGAGGTGCTGCTGGGTTGTCATTTTTTAATTCGTTGTTCAGAAGTGAAAATACCATTGAAAATAAAATCGATAAGATACAAAAAGGCGATGAAATATTAAGAGAAATATTAATTCAGGAGTATGTACCGTTTATTGTTAAAACTGTTTCACAGAAGCTGGGAAGGTATGTTAGTATAGAGAATAACGAAGAGTTCAGTGTAGGGCTGTCTGCTTTTAATGAGGCCATAAACAGCTTCGATATCAAAAAGGGAAATAAATTTTTGGCATACAGCAAAAAGGTTATTAACAGCAGGCTTATTGATTACTATCGAAATAGTAAAAAAACCAGGGATATTAAAGTTTATCCATTTACATATTTTGATGAGGAAAAGTTTAATGCGTTAGAGAAGAGATATATGATGGATAATGCCGGCGAGCTGGAGAAAATTGAGACCGCTGACGAGATATCTTCATTTAAATTGTGCCTGAGTGAATATGGTATAAATTTTGATGATCTGGTTTTATTTTCTCCCAAACACAAGGATTCCATCAGACAGTGTGTAAAAATCGCAAGAATGATAACGGATAACGATAGACTATACGACATGATGACAAAAAAGAAAGCCATACCATTAAATGAATTAATGAAAATAGCTGATGTACATCGCAGAACTATAGAGAGAAACAGAAAATTCATCATAACGACGTGTCTTATCATAAGGAGTGACCTCGATGTTTTGAAAGCCTATGTGATGAGTGTAGAGGAAGGAGGGACGCTCAATGCATAAATATGGTACCGTACTGGAATTGAAGAAAAATAGTGCGATAATTATGTCTGAAGGGTTCAGGTACTTTTACGTAAAAAAGCGTCCCGGAATGTATTTGGGGCAGAAGATAATGTTTCTGGATGAGGATATTATCAAGCCCACGTCTGCCATCCTAAAGTATTCCGCTGTGGCAGCGTGCTTTGTACTGATTGTCCTTGCAGTATTTTTGTCCCGGATTACACTTTTTGATAACGACGGAACATTTGCATATGTTTATCTTGATATTAACCCAAGTGTGCAAATCACCATTGACAAGAATAATACCGTGTTGGATACAAGTGCGGTTAATAGTGATGCAGATGAACTTTTAGAGGGATTGGACACAAAAGGAATGGATCTGAAAGACGCCTTGAAGATTATATTTGAGAAATCGGACAAACTTGGATTTTTTAAGGATGATACCGACAATTATGTACTTATCTCAGGTGTCATAAACCCGGACAGCAGGTTATATAAAAAAATAAAACTTATGAGGAAACAGAGTTTCAGAAATTCCTCAGCACCCTAAAAGGAGTATCGGGAGAGAAAGGACACAAACGTATTATTACCGAAGCAATTAAAACTTCCCCCGAAATCAGAGAGTTGGCCTTAAAAAATCAAATGTCACCCGGAAAGTACTATTTGTATGAATTGGCGGCAGAAAAGGGAATGGATTTATCAATAGATAAAGTCAGAGAAAGCAGCATAAATGACATTATGAAAGTACTTGACTATGTTCCTCAAGACGTAAAAGAGAGTAAAGATAGTTCCTTTAATGATGTTCATGAAAATGACTCCGAAGCATCTGATGATCCGCCGGCTGCGGCAATACAAAAGCAGGAAGAGGATGTAACATTTTCTGAAGAGGACACTGGCGCACAGAGCGGCAGTCAGACGGTTCAAGGCAGGCCAATGGAACAAAGCGAGCCAGATGCGCAGCCTGAGATTGTCACTCAGACAAAGAAGGACCGGCAGCCGGCACAAAATACGAAACCGGATGGCGGCACCGAACCTGAAGCTCAACAGCCGGCTGAAAATACAAATACTCTCAAAGCTCCCGGGGCTGCGGTAATTTCTGTTGATAAAGCCTCCAATACGGGAGAATATCAGCTGACAATAGTTATAGGAAAGGATAACAATGCAGCTGAATTTAAGCTGTATGAGAATAACCGTGTAATAATGTCTTCTGAAACAAGTTCCAGGGAAACGGTCGTTAAATCCTTTAGCGGAAAGGAAAACGGCAGCTACACGTATATATGCGAACTGGCAAATTCAACAGGAAAGTCAATGAGCAATGAGGTAAATGTGCTGGTACAAAAAACAGTCAATAAGGAGGCGGCGGTATGGTATGCAGGAGTAATGTATTCAGTAGGAGATGTTGCAGAGTACGGGGGAGAAAAATACAAGTGCATACAGGCTCATAAATCCCAGGCCGATTGGACTCCGGAGAGGGTACCGGCGCTATGGCAAAAGCAGCTCGGTTCTGCCGAAAAGAATTCATGGCAGCCCGGCAATGCTTACCGGACAGGAGACATCGTAGTGTATAAGGAGACTCAGTACAGGTGTCTGCAGGCACATACGGCTATTGAGGGCTGGGAACCGCCTGTTGTGCCCGCACTTTGGGAAAAACAGCAGTAAAATTTTCTTTAATTTGAGATGTACCCTGACGGTGTACATCTTTTTTATTGTCCGGAAAAGTATGATTTATTTTGACAGAATAAAAACTTTTTTCTAAAAATTTTTGTTGACCCACACAAAAAGGAATAATTTTCACGTAATAATATATTGATTTCCTAAAAGTTTACTTAATATCCATTCGACGGCATAAAAATGTGTTAGAAAATAGAAAAAACGGCAAATAAGCTTTTTTAAGAGTATGGTTTCTTGGGGATTTATCATTACAAAATTATTTGTGCTGCTGCTTATGGATAAATTTTGAAAGGAGTGTATTATGCGGAGGAAATTTAAACTTAAAAGATTTTTTGCAGTAACCCTGGCTTTTGCACTGCTGTTTACACAGTTTGCGACTTTAAATGTAAAGGCTGAAACCGGAAGAGGAAAGAACATTGTGGCATATTTCCCGAATTGGGGAACTTACAATGTAAACCACAGTAATTTTTCTGTTGAAAAAATACCATGGGATAAAGTTACAGTTATCAATCATGCCTTCTTTGAAGTTGATTCCGGTTTCAAACTGGCAAGTACCGACACCTTTGCCGATTTTGACAAAATGTTCACCCATTCCGAAGGCTGGGAGGCAAATCAAATCAGAGGGCACTTCGGAGAATATAAATACTTTAAGTCCAGGTACCCTGATGTTAAAGTGCTGGTATCTGTGGGCGGATGGACAAGAGGTCAGAACTTTCATGCCATGGCGGCAACATCTTCCACCAGGGCTGTATTTATAAAAAGTGTTATAGAATTTCTGAAAAAATACCCATTTATCGACGGTATTGATATTGACTGGGAATTTCCCGGAATAGACAGGAAAGCCGACCCTAACGATGAGTATGATAAGGGCTGTTCCGGTGGACCGGAGGATAAGCAGAACTTTACCGCACTGCTGAGGGAAATCAGGCAGGCATATAATAATAACGGGTTATCAGGAAAGATGCTGACTATAGCGGCCCCAGCCGGTTATGACAAGGCTGTTTACCAGGAGCCTGACGTATATGCTCAGTATCTTGACTTCATAAATGTTATGACATATGACATACATGGTGCATGGGAGACAAGCACTAATCACCATTCGGGAATATACGCGAATCCTAATGATCCGTCAGATACTTCACCGGTGGATATTAAAAACAGGTATAATACCGATTCGGCTATGAAGTTGTATAGAGATGTATACAGGATTCCTGCAAATAAGCTTAATGTAGGCACTCCCTTTTATTCAAGGGGCTGGAAAGGTGTAAAGAATAACGGAGGAGCTCTTCCGGGATTATTTGCCCCAGCTTCCGGTGCACCGGTGGGAACATGGGATAATCCCCAGTCTCCGGGAGGCCAGAATCCATATTTCAAGATGAAGGAGCTTGAAAAAACTGCAGGATACATAAAATACAGGGATCCCTATGCGAAAGTACCGTATTTGTACAATGCATCCCAAGGTGTTATGTATACATATGAAGATGAAGAATCTCTGGGTGAACGGTGCAATTATGTAATAAACAACGGATATGGCGGAATGATTATATGGGAAATCTCAGGTGACAATCCTTCGGGTTTTCCCATGACCACACTGATATCTGAAAAGTTCAAGGGAATCAACCAGGATGACGGTAATAATAAATTACCTGCAGCGGCAGCTTTAAGCGCGGACAGCACTACCAACTCGGGAAGCTACACGGTTACTGTTACCGTACCTGCAAACAATACTGCAACGGAATTGACCTTATACGAAGGAAATAATGTTGTTAAGACCCAAAACCTCACTGCAAATTCATCTGCGGCACAGATAATTAAATATGACGTAAGCGGTAAAAGTGCGGGTACATATTCATACAGGGCGGATTTGTCCAATCAGTATGGGATCACACCCGGTGCAAGTCTTGTAATTACGGTAAAATCCAATCAGGACGGCAATACAAACCCTTCAGGCGGTTACAATGTCATCGGCTATGTTTATGGCACGCCAAATAATGTAGATGCAACAAAGCTCACTCATATCAACTATGCTTTTGCACAAATAGTAAATGGAAAAGTAGCAGTCAGTAATCCGGGTGATCTTGCAGCTTTAGTTGCCCTTAAAGTAAAGAATCCAAATTTGAAAGTAATACTGTCGGTAGGCGGATGGGGAGGAGACGGCTTCTCTGACGCAGCACTTACCGAAGCTTCACGCAATACTTTTGCTGAAAGCTGCTTAAAGGTAATAAATGACAATAAACTGGATGGAATAGACCTGGACTGGGAGTATCCCGTTAATGGCGGATGGGGTATGATAAAATGCCGCCCTGAAGATAAGACAAACTTTACACTGATGCTTCAGGCGGTACGCAATAAAATAGGGAACGGAAAGATTTTATCGATTGCTTCAGGTGCAAGCCAGGAATATGCCAACAATACCGAACTTGCTAAAATAGCAGGAATATGTGATTTCATAAATATCATGACCTATGACTTTGGAGCCTCAAGACATAATGCAAATCTTTATGAATCCTCAAATTACGGTTACAGTATAAGCTGTGATTCGGCAGTTAAAATCCATCTGGCTAATGGAGTGCCTGCCAGGAAAATCAATATGGGTATGCCTTTCTACGGCCGAAAGGGAAGCGATTGGCCTACATATTCTGAATTAGTAGAAAACTATATAAACAAAAATGGTTGGACACGTTACTGGGATGAACAGGCAAAGGCATGCTATCTGCTTAATCAGGGTCAGTTCCTGACCTATGACGATGTAGAATCTTTTGGTTACAAGACAGCCTACATAAAGGAAAAAGGTCTGGGCGGTGCCATGTTCTGGCAATATAATCAGGACTATAAAGGGACACTTCTCGGTAAATTGTGGTCGGACCTTGGTTCGGCACAGGAAGAACCCGGTACGGTTCCCAATGTCCCTCAGAACCTGAAAGTGGCAGTTGACGGAACATCTGTCATCAATATATCATGGAATGCTTCAGCCGGTGCCACAGGCTATGACTTAAAGATAGACGGAGTTGAAACAAGCAATGTAACCAGCCCGTATGCCCATACCGGTCTGGCTGCAAATTCGACCCACACATATGCAATCAGGGCGAAAAATGCAAAGGGCGCCAGTCCGTGGAGTTCCATTGTAAGTGCAACTACAAAACAGGCAAATAATGATACGTCCGGAAGCTGGGGGAGCAGAATATTCGCTCCATACGTTGATGTTATGCTCTGGCCTACCTTCAGTATTAATGATTGTTATGAAAAAACAAATCAAAAGTTCTATACTCTGGCATTTATCACGAGCAACGGAGCAGGAAATCCTGCATGGGGCGGAATAACAGGAATAGACACCGATTTCTATGCAGATGAAATTAACAATATACGAAGTAAGGGCGGCGATGTAATAGTATCCTTCGGAGGAGCAAACGGAATCGAGCTTGCACAATCCAATACTGATGCTGCTGCACTTCAATCAAAATACCAATCTGTTATTGATAAATATAAACTTACCTGGATAGATTTTGATATTGAGGGAAGCGCAGTTGCGGACAAAGCTGCTATAGACAGGAGAAGTAAAGCAATAAAAGGCTTGCAAGCCCGGAATCCGAACCTTAAAGTTGCGTTCTGCCTGCCTGTGCTTCCATCAGGATTAACCGATGACGGGCTATACGTGCTAAAGAATGCAAAAGAAAATGGAGTAAGAATAGACGTTGTGAATGTTATGGCGATGGATTACGGGGATGGACAGGCGCCAAACCCTGACGGAAAAATGGGGGATTATGCTATCCAGGCCGCCAGGGCTACTTATGACCAATGCAATAATCTGGGTATTTCAGTTAAAATAGGTGTTACGCCCATGATTGGCAAGAACGACGTTCAGACAGAGGTATTCTATCAGTCTGATGCCAGAAAACTATTGTCATTTGCACAGTCCAACAGCTGGGTAAGGTTACTGGCAATGTGGTCTGTCAATAGGGATAATGGAAGAGGCGGAGCATTATACCAATCCTCAAACATAACGCAAACTGACCTTGAATTTACCAATATATTTAAAGTATTTAATACAGGAAGTGAGCCTGGCGACGATGACACCAATCCGCCTGCAATTCCGGCGGTACCAACCGGTCTGAATGCAGCTGCTGCAGGAACTTCGGTCATAAATATAACCTGGAGCAATTCAACCGGTGCCACAGGCTATGACTTAAAGATAGACGGAGTTGAAATAAG
Source organism: Ruminiclostridium cellobioparum subsp. termitidis CT1112 (assembly GCF_000350485.1). Taxonomy (GTDB): domain Bacteria; phylum Bacillota; class Clostridia; order Acetivibrionales; family DSM-1351; genus Ruminiclostridium; species Ruminiclostridium termitidis. The sequence goes on along the minus strand of NZ_AORV01000039.1, from coordinate 52,126 downwards.
CAATGTAACCAGCCCATATGCCCATACCGGCCTGGCTGCAAATTCGGTTCATACATATGCAATCAGGGCGAAGAATTCATCTGGAACAAGCGCATGGAGTTCGGCAGTAACTGCAGCCACAAAGCCGCAAATAGTTGACGGTTCTGCATGGGAAGCGTATAAGGCATATAATGCAGGGGATGTAGTGACATACAATGGAACTGCCTATAAGTGTATTCAAAGTCATACGTCTCTGCCCGGGTGGGAGCCTTCAAATGTTCCTGCATTGTGGTCCAAAACAGATTCTGCCGCGGGAGTGGATCCCAAGCCGCAGCCTGAACCTGATCCTCAGCCCGCAAAGCCTGTATGGGTTGCAAATGAGGTATATAGGACAGGGGACCTGGTCACATATAACGGTAATTTATATGAATGCATACAGGCACATACGTCCTTGCCCGGATGGGAACCTTCAAATGTTCCAGCATTGTGGTCCCAGGTTTGACAGGACAAATAAAGCTGTTATTTAAAAAAGAAAATTAAATAATATCTCCCCAAATACCCCGCAGGACGAGATAAATGTAGAGTAGGACCTACATTTATTTTGTCCTGCGGTCCGGCATGGGTATGACAGGAGTATGATGGTACCGATAAGCACATTAGCAAAATCAGAGTTTAGAGGATTTTTTTAATATTTAAAGTGTTTGACATAAAATAAAAGTAGAAATATGGAGGATATTAACATTATTAGTAGAATAATAAAAATATTACTTCATTTAGAAGGAAAATATTTAGAACTGGGGGTAGAAGAATTGAAAAAAACAGTATTATTTTTATTAGTTTTTACTATTTTGTTGGTACAATTACCAATGGCAGTTACTGCCGGAACAACAACAGACACTAAGACGGCGAAGGTTTCGCATGACGGATTTGTGGACATTACATTAACGACTGATGATAAAAAATTCGTTGTTCATTCACTTACAAAAAGTTTCAGCGTAGCTCCTTATATTAATCAGGGTCAGCTTTTTGTCCAAATTGATCAAATATTGCCATGGATTGGGTATAAGGTTAATTTTGATAATAAGACCGGATTAATGACTGCATCAAATGGTACAAGTAACTTATCATTAAAGGATAAAAGTTTGCAATACAAGGTAAACGGGAAAGAATTTAAGTTTACAAAAGCACCGAAAATAGTGTCAAACAAACTTACTGTTCCGGTAAGTGATGTGTTTAAGTCTCTGGGGTATGAAGTAACATATAACTCCAAGACTAAAACAACAAAAATACTAAAAAGTACCGATATTGGAATAGGAGGTTTTACTTTTTTTAACAAGCAAATAAATTTACCCAACTTTTTCACAGTTGACAAGAAAGGCATATACAGTGATATGCTCAGCAATACTGAAATAAAGGATATATACAGTCAGGAGGGCGCAATTATTTTATATGTCTATGACCAGGCCCTTAGACAAAACAAGCTTGTTAAACGTGAAAATGGTAAATTTGTTGATCTAAAGCAGAATTTTGACATTGTTGATACATATATATTCGGCGGATGCAGAGTTTTTTACGGTTATGATAACAGTGATAAGAAATATAAGCTTTACAGATTTACCGGAAACAATTTGTCTTTGGTAGTGGGGGACTGTTACAGTTCGGTTCAGGTGAACTTTAAGGATAGTATAATACTAAATAAATATGACAGCAATAGAAACTATACTATTGTGAAAATTGACCCCAAATGGAATGTACGCCAGCTATATACAAATATGACCATGACAGAGTATTACATCACTGATGACTGGCTGTACATGAAAACCCGGCCGCAGGAGGGTACAAAACAATATCTGCTGGTTTCAAACGGGGCTTCGATTATGATGGTGACATGCACCGACAGTAATGCAAAAGACCTATACAGTATTGATTTTGATGATGTCAGGGTGTGCGGCGGAAAAGTCTATGCCATCCTTCAGGACGACAAAAAGGTTAGAAAGCTTTATCAGCTCGATGTTGACAAGGCTAAGAAGATGCCGACGGATCCGTACGGCTTAAATGTAGAAGTCATGGAGTCATATAATGGAAAGCTCTATCTTTTTGGAACAGATTCCAGCAAACAAAAGTTAAACCGCATAGTCGAGTATACTCCCGGAGGGAGCTATTCAACAGTTAATTCCGGTAAATTATCCGGCAAAAATGTGAAAATTGCAAAAACAATGGTGATAAACAACACGATGATATTGCTTGGTAAACAGGCTGTAGGCGTGGAAGCTCCGAAAGAGGAAGTTCTGTATACCTTTAAAACAGGAACGTGGAATTACGCACTTGACGTTAAAAGCATAGATTCCTATATAGTAACCGAAAAGGGAGTCTATCTGAAAGTTAAAGATTTTGACAGAGCGTCGGCGAAGTCTACAACGAGAAATTCTGTATTATTTATAAATAATTCAGGGAGCATCAGCAATGCGGCAATAGATTTTAATATTACAAACCAGTCAGTTGTGGGTGATTCGCTAATATTTGCAGGGGCCAATAATATTACAAACCGGTATGACATAAGCAGCCATGATTCAAAGTACAGGGAACTCGTTACGGGTATTACGGTAAAGTATTGGAATCTTGTTTCAGATCAGGTATTTGCAGGAGGACTGCAGGATAAAATACAAACTTTATATAGTTTGACTCCAAAAGCATCTAAACTTGTTAAAAAGGATTTCGAGGTAAAATCAGTTCTTGCTACCAAGGTTCCGCATATCTATCTGATTTATGGAATCGAAGGTGACAAAACATCGATTTACAGCGGCAGTAAAGTTCTTTACTCATATAATATGCAGACAAATACTTTTGTATTGTTAACTGCCGGAAAAGATATTGAGAAGATAATTTCTTATTAGCACACAAAGTGTATGCCTGAAGTTTGTAAGGCTCATCACAAGCATTTTTGCTGATGCAGAACACTCAGTACCCTGTTTCAGGGCGAGGTTTCAAACCGGTCAATGTAACAGCAAAAACACTTGTGTATATCCTGCAATTTCAGGCATGTACTATTAATAGTACTTGTAATCTTATGAAGGGGTATTTAGTCCTATGACTATTAGTTTATTATTTTTAGGACTACTCATTTTAATAAGTTAAAATAATTCAAAATACTATCCTAAATTATACATTTTGCATAGATCTTAGGAGGGTAATTAGCATATTCTGTCAAAAGTTACTAAATTATGTTGATTAGTTAAAAATATTATGTTAATATATAATTACCATACGATACATAAAATTACATATAAAGAAAATCAATTAAAAAATATAAAAATACGACATAAATTACTATTAAATTGTGACCATGGAACCATATACAAAATATGGTATTATATAGAATAATATATATGAGGTGAAATTATGGCAGGAATAGCAGAAAAAGGTATTGAAGATATACTTCTTGAAGAAGGCCTGATAAATATGGCTCAATTGAAGGAGGCTTGGAGTCTTAATATTACATTAAACAAGCCTATTCTCGATATTTTAATTGAACATGGTGCAATAAATGAGAAACAAGCTATGTCCGTCAAGGCCAAAAGTATGAATATCGAACTTGTGGATTTGGAAAATTTCGAGTTCGAAGATATGAATATACCTAAAATAATTCCGGAAGCTGTGGCCAGAAAACATTGCGCCATACCTTACAAATTAGATCAGAACAATGTTTATATAGCAATGAAAGATCCGTCGGACCTGTTTGCTCTTGATGACTTGACCCTTTCCACAAAGTATCAGATCAATCCGGTATTCGGCAGTGAAAAAGAAATTGAAAGGCTTATTGAAAAAGTATTTAAAAAGGAGAACACAAAAGCAAAGCATGACAGGAATGTGAAAATATGTCTGAGCGAAGAGGATATTGCCAATCTGGACAAGGATAAAATCCGCAAGGTATTGGAAGCCCAGAATCAAAACAATTCTCCTATTTTCAAAAGCCAGTTGGGAGTCCTTTTAGTAAACAGCGGAATCCTTGCTGAAGAAAAGCTGGAGGAAGCTTTGAAAATCCAGTCTGAAAGAGGCGGCAAAATAGGTGAAATACTGGTCGGTGAGAATTTTATAAAAGAGGACGTACTATATAAGTTTCTGGAAGTTCAGATGAATACCACTTATGTAGATTTAAGAGAAATTGATATCCCGGACGGGGCAATAAATTTAGTTAAGGATAGTCTGGCAAGGAGATACAATTTGATTCCCGTTGAAGCGGATGGGGATATTTTAAAAGTAGCAATGGCAGACCCATTGGATGTATTTGCTCTGGATGACTTGAGACTGTCGACAGGTCTGGAAATTGTATCATTATTGGCGAAGGAAGAGCTGATAGCAGAAAAGATAGAAAAGCATTATGGAAAAGCAACTCAGCCCAGGCCAGCAGTAATAACTTCCGAACCCATTCAAAATACTGCGCCCGATAGTAACAGCTTCATTTTCAATGGTGACCTGGATGAGGAAATGAAGAAAATAAATGAAGAAATCGCAGTTGAGATTCAATCTGTTCAGCAGGATGAGGATCTGAATGATATAAGCGATGTTTCAAATGCCCCCATAGTTAAAATGGTTAATATAATCTTTCAAAAGGCTGTTACTCAGAGAGCGAGTGATATACATATTGAGCCTTATGAAGACTGCATAGTTGTCCGTTACAGGGTTGACGGACAGTTATTGGAAATGATGCGGCATGATAAAAAAATATTGTCGTCTATGGTGGCAAGAATAAAAATAATAAGTGCATTGAATATAGCCGAAAAGAGGATACCACAGGATGGAAGAATAACCGTAACCATCAATAAAAAGAACTATGACATGCGTGTATCGATTCTTCCTACCGTGCATGGCGAAAAGGTTGTTATCAGAATTGCAGACAAGGAAGCATTCAATGTTTCCAAAAAAGATCTGGGACTCTTTGAAGACGATTTGGAGAAATTTAACGATATCATGGACAACCCTCACGGGATCGTACTGGTTACCGGTCCTACAGGAAGCGGTAAATCCACAACCCTGTACACTGCACTCAGAGAGTTAAGCAAGCCGAATGTAAACATTCTTACAGTCGAAGATCCTGTTGAGTCTACCATCAGAGGCATAAACCAGGTGCAGGTAAATTCAAAGGCCGGACTTTCCTTTAGTTCGGCATTGAGGGCATTCTTGAGACAGGATCCGGACATAATCATGGTAGGAGAAATCCGCGATGGTGAAACTGCTGAAATTGCAACCAGAGCTGCTATTACAGGACATCTTGTTTTAAGTACCCTGCATACAAATGATGCGGCAAGTTCAATTACAAGGATAATAGATATGGGTATAGAGCCGTTTATCATTTCGTCTTCGGTTGTCGGAGTTATTGCTCAAAGACTTGTGAGGCGCTTATGCCCTGAATGCAAATCCGAACATACTCTTGATGAAAATGAAAAGCTCTTGCTGAAACTGGATCCGGAGGAGGAGGTAAAAATTTATGAGCCTAAGGGCTGCACTGCTTGCAATGATTCAGGTTATAGAGGACGAATAGCAATTTATGAGATCATGAAAATTACTAGAAAGCACAGGGAGATGATAGCTAAAAATGTAACCTCCGACGAATTGAAAGAGCTTTCCATAAGTCTGGGGATGTATACTTTGAGAGACAGCTGTATAAGGCTGGTTAAGGAAGGCACAACCTCCCTGGATGAAATGTTACGAGTTACTTACAGCAAGGATTAATATATTATTGATAAATTTTTGTTAAGGTGATGTTTATGGATTTAAATGAGATATTAAATGAATGTTTTATAAGGAAAGCATCCGATGTACATATAACAACCGGAATACCGGTTGTATACAGGATTAACGGAGAACTGCTCTACAGAGACAATCGTAATCTTACTGCAGACGATTGTGAAGATCTTGCAAGGCAGTGTGTAGGAGATAAGGCCTACAGTGTTTTTGTCAGTCACGGTGAAATGGATACCTCCTATGCGCTGTCCAGTACGGGAAGATTCAGGGTAAACCTGTTTAAGCAGCGTGGTTCGGTGGCTATTGCCCTGCGTAGTATCGCATTTGAAATTCCCAGGATAGAGATGCTCGGACTTCCCCCGATAGTATACCAGTTTGCAACAAAGCATAGAGGGCTGGTATTGGTAACCGGTCCAACAGGAAGCGGTAAATCCACTTCCCTGGCAGCCATGATAGATTACATAAATACAAACAGAAAGTGCCATATCCTCACAATTGAAGACCCTATCGAATATATGCACAGGCACAAAAAAAGTGTTGTCAACCAGAGAGAAATAGGCAACGATACGGTTTCGTATGCAAAAGCATTAAGAGCAGCGTTAAGAGAGGACCCTGATGTAATACTTATCGGAGAAATGCGTGACCTGGAGACGATTTCCATAGCACTGACTGCAGCTGAAACAGGCCATCTGGTATTTTCCACGCTGCATACCATAGGTGCGGCAAAAACCATCGACAGAATTGTTGACGTATTCCCGCCCCATCAGCAGCCGCAGGTAAGGAATCAGCTGTCAACGGTTTTGCAGGGAATAATATCACAGCAGCTGATCATTAACAGTGACGGTCACGGGCGCTGCGTTGCAACAGAGGTTATGACATTAACTTCGGCAACATCAAATTTGATCAGGGAAGCCAAGACACCTCAGATAAACAGCTGTATATATAACGGTGCACAACATGGGATGCATTCAATGGATACCAGTCTGGCAAATCTATATAGAAGCGGGAAGATAAGTTATGAATCTGCGTGTCAATGTGCCATTGATGCAGACAACTTAAAAAAGATATTAATAGTTTAAAAATAGCTTATTTTATTTGATAAATTCGTTAGGGGGGATTGCAGTGGCATTTTCGTTTTTTAATAATTACTTTTTAACAATCGACATAGGATTTAAATTAATTAAAGTTTTACAGGTACGTAAGAAGGAAGATGATGCTATTGAAGTTGTCAACTTCGGCATCGGAAACACTCCCAAGGATTGCATCAAAAATGGTGCAATAAGGAACAAGGCCCGTGTTATAGAAGAAATAAAAAGGTTGATGCGGGAAAACAACATTACTGCCAAGGAGGCAAAAATAGTAATGTCGGGAACAAATATCATTACAAGAATAATAATGATTGACGATGTACCCGAAAATCAAGTCGAAAATAAAGTAATGACTGAAATCGAAAGTTTTATGCCCATAAACATGAAAGAGCACAGAGTGGATTTCAAAATACTTGATTATTTTTATGAAGGCGGTATAAAAAAACACAGAATATTTGTTACGGCTGTTAAGCAAAGCATTATTAACAGCTATGTTGAAATATTGAACAGTCTCAATCTTAAGCCTGTCGCCGTAGATACTCCCGCCAACAGCATTGCAAAGCTATTTAATAACGAAATATGGCTGAAGAAAACCGACGACAGAATAAGTGTCCAGCGCAATCAAAGGTTTGACACAGGTACAGTAGCGGTATTGGATTTCGGTTCCGAAACCACAATAGTTAATATTTTGAGAAACAAGGTCATTGAATTCAACAGAGTAATTCTCATAGGCAGCAGCAATATTGACAAGGCAATTTTTGATAACATTATAATTGATAAATTGAAGGCGGATTTTGCCGAAATGTATAAAAAGAAATACGGCATTATACTGAACCGCGATTATAATAACGATTTGGAGTGGAATTGCAGTGAGATCACAAAGGGTGTTGTAAATGAAATAATCAAAAATATCAATACTTGTTTTGACTTTTACACAACCAGATGCGGAGGTGACAAGGTAACCAAAATACTTATTACCGGAGGAGGATCGCAGCTTATACATCTCAATGAGTATCTGGAGAGTATTTTCAAGGTGCCCTGCTACCTGATAAACTCTGTTGATATTCCAGGTGTGGAGTTTGCTGTGAACCTGGATGTAAACAGGATAAATTACCTGACAAATGCACTTGGCATAGCGTTATAACCGAAGTCCGAATCCGGTCCTGCATAATAGAACTAATTCTGTCAAAGGAGGAAGATATGCCTACATATGAATTTAAGGCAAAAAATTCGGAAAGCAAGATCATTGAAGGAAGAAGCAAATTCAAAAACAAGGAAAGTCTGACCGAGCAGTTGGAGCTTAAAGGGTACACCCTGGTAGAAGCCAAGGAACTGAATGCAATTACAGACATATCACAGATATCGATTTTTAAGGCCAAGGTAAAGGTAAAGGATCTGGCCGTATTTTGCAGGCAGTTTGCCATAATACTCGAAGCCGGTGTTCCCATAGCAACGGCACTGGATGTGTTAAGGGAACAAACCGCAAACCCTACCTTAAAGGAATGTATCTCTGATATATATGAGGATATACAAAAAGGAACAGCACTGTCGGTATCCATGAAAAAACATGATGACCTTTTCCCGGAAGTACTGATTTACATGGTTGAGGCCGGTGAACTCAGCGGTATGCTGGATAAAACATTTACCAGGATGGCCGAGCATTTTGAGAAGGAAAACAGACTGCACCAGAAGATAAAAAGCGCCATGACCTATCCTGTTATAGTACTTATGGTTGCCGTAGGAGTAATATTTGTATTGATGGTAAAGGTGGTTCCTTCATTTTCCGGTATATTGGGAGGGTTTGGTGTGGAGCTCCCTGTATTTACAAAAGTACTGATTAATATAAGTAAATTTTTTCAAACCTTTTGGTGGGTGATTCTGGCAGTAATAATAGCAATGGTTGTCGGTTTTGCCCGGTTTAAAAAAACAACTCCCGGGCGGCACTTTTTCGGCAGCCTTGCCATAAAACTGCCGGTTATGAAGCAGGTTACAAAGAATGTCATAACCGCCCGCTTTTCAAGGACGATGGGAACGCTGATGGCATCGGGGGTACTTATAATCCAGTCGCTGGAAGTTGTCCAGAAGCTGCTTGGCAATATCATTATAGAAGAGAAAATCGATTCGGTCATAAATGATATCAAGCAGGGTAAGGGTTTATCCCAGCCGCTGACCGCAATGAAATATTTTCCGCCCATGATGGTTTCCATGATCCGTATAGGCGAAGAATCAGGAAATCTGGACTATTCCCTTGACAAATCCGCCGATTTTTACGACGAAGAGGTTGAAACCTCGGTCCAGCAGCTCACATCTCTAATTGAACCAATCATTGTAATATTTCTCGCAGTAATCGTTGCATTCGTTATTTTAAGTATCCTCTATCCTATGATGAGTATCTATCAGACAATGTCGGCTTAATGCCATCTCTTATATTTTTCTGCTAATGTTCAACTCAAAATTGTATAGAATGCGTTTAGTTAGTGCTAACCGCTTTTTATAATACCAAAAAACAAGCAATAGAAAGGAGTTCAACATTATGAACAGCGTTGTATTATCAACATCACAGGAAATTAAAGGGGGTGAAAAATTGAAAAAGCTGAAAAACAATAAAGGTTTCTCACTGGTGGAACTTCTCATAGTTATAGCCATAATGGGCGTTCTGGCAGTTATAGCTTTCAATATGTTCGGAGGAGTTCTGACCAACAGTAAGAAGAGGGCTGATGACCAGCAGGCTAAGAATATTGAAAAAGCAATACTTACCTACTGTATAGATTCCAATGATTGGAAACTTACTGGCGCTAAAGATGAAGGTGGTGCGAGTATATCTATAGTAGGTATTCCAGGACATGATCTTATCCAGATTTTAATGGAACCGATATTTGATGCAGAAGGAAAGGAATACGGCCCATATTTAAGTTTGAAAGATCCTGAAAAGGCAATTACAGATGATGTTAATGCAAATGCTTATGATCCGCAGTGGAATACTGATAGTGGTGGAGATTATACGGGATGGAAGATAAAGACATTCCCTAACAAACAGTCCGTAAAGGTTGAACCGACAAAAGATGATGATGCAATCGTTTCTGTAGCTACTGAGTAACATCAGGAAGATAATATAGAAACAACCCTGTTCTCCTTTTAATTACTGGAACTTGCAAAGAATTAAAAGGAGAACAGGATACACTTAAAAATTTTTGGAAACATGTTTAATTCAACTTTTAATACAGTTATAAGCTAATAAATACAGAAGTTGGTGATACCTTATGAAAAAAAGGAATAACAGGGGTTTTACCCTTATAGAAATGCTGCTTGTACTGGCCATAATATGCATAATGCTGCCCCTCATATACCAGCTGTATAGTTTCGGGCAGGAGACCTTTACCTATAATAGCAGACTGATTGCCCAGCAGTACACCGTGACCAATGTCATGTCACACATCCGTGGTGACATAAGAAAGGCGGCAGTTGTTTCGGTAGAGAATACGGATGATGAACACAGCTCGGGTTATCCCAAAATAATTACACTGAAGCTGGGCTATATAGATACCGATCCTGGTTCCCCGGCAGAACCGGATATATATAAAATAAAATACTGGAGGTTTTACTGCGAAAAAGAAGGAGACGAGGGAGTGCTCCAGTACAGCGGAGAAAAAGCTCCCAGTGATACTGTAACTGACGGTGACTATAACACCGTTGTGACAGGCCTTGATATAATGAACTGCAAATTTGAGAGATTAACGGAATCCAGCCCGGAATGCGATTATCTGACAGTCCAGATAAAGCCGCTGGAGACAAATACAGGCAAAGCAAAAGCCAGAAATGTGAGAGAGCCAATAAAAACGGAAATTTCTGTTTTATATAAAGATGAATTATAAATTTTTAATTTGCCGTATAGGAGGAGAACAATGAAGGATATAAACCTTATACCGGAAGAAGCAAAAACCAATACCGTAATAAAAGCCGATGATGAGAAGAAAAGTTTATCGGTTAAGTCGGTATTACTTGCTGTGATCATACTCGCGGTTGCCGCCGCCGGTCTCATAAGTCCCAAGCTATATGTTAAAACACTTGAAATCCGGGCTGAGTCTGTCCGGGATGAACTGGCTGGCGAAAAATATGCCGAAGTAAAAAAGGTAAATGATCAGATTACTGCCGCCCAGGATGAAATTTCGGCAAAAAAGACAGTTATAGAAAATATATCCCAAAGCACGGCGCGGATATCCGAAATGATTGATTACGTGGAGAAATCGGCTCCGGTAGGCTTATCGGTTAACTCAATGCAGCATGCAAACGGTAAATTGACCATTAAGGGATATTCCAGAGACAGTACTGCCGTAGCCGAATATATGGCAAACCTGACAATGGTTGATCTTCTTACCGAGTACACCTCAAGTGCCAAATTTAACTACCAAAAGGCCAATGCAAACCTGGAGTATACGCTTGAATTTACCAATAAATCAACAAAAGCCAAGTAGGAGGAGCAGACTATGAAATTTGCACTTAAAAGAAAAGAAATCATGCTTATAAGTGTTCTTGCCTTATTAGTATACGCATTTGTGTTTTATAAATTTGTATGGACGCCTGTGATACCTGAAATTGCTTCTCAAAATGAGGAGATGGGCAGGCTTCAGAGTGAAAAGGCCGCATTGGATTTAAATTTGCAGGAATTGGAGTCCAATAAGGCAAAGGTTCTTTCCATAAAAAGCGGGAGTGAAAGGCTGGATGGCTATCTGAGCAGCGAAGCCAATGTTATGGATTGCATAGAATATATGGATAAGCTGGCGAAGATTGCGGGAACCGATATTACCAATATAAATATAGCGGCTCCGCTAAAAAAAGAGGCCGGTAAAGCCGTTTATTATGAAATCAAAATCGACTTTACTACCACGCAGGATATAAAAGGTATCCGGGATATTGTAGATTTTATTGAAAATAGCTCAAAGCTCATAAATATAAGCAGATTTGAAATAAAGCCCGAAAAGGAAAAGGCAAAAACCGGCACTCCTGTGACGGCTGTTAAAACTCCGGCTTCCGCCGGAACGCCCGCAAATCCGGCAAATACAAATGCCGGAGCCGGTGAAACGCCCAAAGAAAATTATGTAGCCAATATGAGCATAAGCATGTATGCCCTGAAGCTTGAGTCTGCCGATAAGTTCTATGAATACGCCAGGCATAAATTCAACAGGTATCAGTACGGTAGTATTTCGCCCCTGGAGCTTACAGCTCTGGACGTGCTCTCGGGAAAAGCAAACAATATAACGCTGGGGACAAATACGGCAGCGTCCGATTCGGATACAAAGGATTTCGAAATAAATCTGAACAGCTTCCTTTCAGCCGGGGACAATTTTACGGTATTCGGCACAGACAAGCAAAGGGATAAGTACAGCAGCAAGACAAACAAGTATATAACCATGTCGGTTAATATAAACAAATCCTCCTATACGGTAGGAATCACCGACGCCGCGGGCGTGTCTTCAAGCTTCAGCGGTGCCGCACCCGACAGGGATCTGAATATGACCATCAGCACTAATCTTTCTCTGATACCGGAAAATAAAGGACTTGGTTTGAAAATTAAAATTTTTAATAATTCCGGCAACAAACTCAATATAGTGAAAAAAGATGTGACAAAAAAAGTAATCCTGACCGACCGTAACGCAAGGGAAATCAAGGACGGTAACAATCAGGAAAAAGTCCTTATTAAATAAACCGGGCGCATGGACATAATTATGTGCAAAATGGGGAAGGGATTTGATATGGGTAAAATATTGAAAAATATCAAGGGAATGACCTTGACCGAGGTTATAATCGCGTTGGCGGTATTAGGCATTATCTCAGTCCCTCTGATTGCAGTTTTTTCAAACTCGGTATTGATTACTCAACTGACCAGAAATCAGCTGGAAGTTAATGCGGTGGTGCAGATAGTAAAGGTTGAGGTAACCCAAGCCGTAAAAAACGGCAGTCTTATTAAGGATTTTGAGGAGCCTGGTGATATTTCCAAGGCAATTGATATCAGTCCCAGGAGTGTGGGGGCCGAATCTTTGTACCTGGAGCCGGGGAATGAGACAAAGTTTTTGCATATAGATAACAGCAATCTTACCGGCAGGTATAAGTATAAGGTCAGATATATGGATAAAGCGGGGGCTACGCTGGATACCTTACAGCCCGAGCCCGATACGGTGGAATTGCTTATAATGCTGTATTCGGCCGGTGAAAAACATTTAAAGGATCTGAAGGTAGATATACATTATTAATTTAATAAGCGGGATAAGGTTCAGAATCCGTTCAAGCCATAAGGAAAGAGGGGTGAAGCGGTAATAAATGAGAAACAGAATAAAGAATCAGAAGGGCTCGATCATGATAACAGTTATTGTGATTCTGGCAATACTGGTTGTCCTGGGAGTAGCTCTTATAGACAGTTCCACCAAGGGGTTCGGAATCAGCAGGCATGAGGAAACCGCCGATATGGCATATAATGCGGCTGAATCGGCCATAGAAAAATGCTTTGCTTATATGGATTTTTTCTGCGGTAATCCGGACAATACCAAGGAAATTGACTTCGACAGCGAAGAAGATTTTGCAAATAAGGCTATCTTAAAAATCCAGGCTTCATTGAAGGGCTATACATCTCCAAAGTACGGTACCGCCCCGGACAGGATAGCTTATAAAATACAACTCGGCGGCTCAGGCTCAAACGAAGCTACTGTTGAAATAAACGACATCAGATATCTGGGGTGGGAGGAAATCCCGGGTGAAAAGGACAAAATAAATGTAACCATAGGAGTTACGGCAATTTCGGACTTCAACAGAGCCGGTGACCGCACTGTGAACAAGGAGATATTTTCAAAAAGAAAATTTGCAATGACGATACCGAGAGGGTTTGAGCTTAAGGCCGCGATATATTCCATAGGAGATCTGATGGTTGAAAACATCAATGCGCAGGTTGAGGGGGATGTCTTAGCCTTCGGAACTTCGCCCGAATATACAAAACAAACCGAGCAATATTATTACGGGGGTATTTATGCTAAGAACAGAGGCCATTTGTCGGTACGCGGGAATGCGTATACCAGAGGGCTTATCAGAACAGGGATGTACACAAGGGAAGACGGTAATCAGGACAACAGTTATATATACATATATAAGGATGCAATTGCGAACGGTATTCATATTTTTGGAAGGGGAGATAAAATCTTCGTTGGCAGAAATGCCTACACCTTTGATGACCTTGAAATGAATGGGGTAGATTCGGTTATTGCCGTAAACGGAAGCTTTGTAGGACTTTCCAACAACCTGGCAGCCTCCAACCATGATGAGAGCAGTGCAATCGTAAACAGTGCCGTCATACATCACTCAGGCTCTTTGCTTTCGGAAAAGTCACGGATAGTTATAAACGGAGATGCCATAGTCAACGGAGGAACCTTCAGGGTAGATCCGGCCTCGGGAAATACCGATATACATTTTCCACAGATAGAGGATGCATCTATTATCTCCAGAGCCAGCAATTCAGCGCCTATGTACAGGGAGTTTATGGACGGAGTCCAAACGGGAAGCATTACCATACCTGATGGCATTGCTGAGGCCAGCTACTATCACCAATGGCTGTATGAGAACAGGGGAGCGGCAATAGGTTTTGCAAACCTCATACAGTGCTGGAAACCGGCAAATTTTACCGACGATGCCGGTATCGGATTCTGGATGGCCAGCATTGACGGTGCAAGGAAAGAGGGCTTTAATGATCCAACATTTTATGATCCGGCTGCAGATAACGGAAGAATATCAGGTTTCTGTAACTATGAATTCGGTGCGAATGACAGAATATATTTCATGAATAAGGGTATCAATGAAATCAGTAAAGTGCAGTTCATCAACAACAATTTTATACTTGACAATATTGATGAAAAACCGGATATAAGCGATTGGACTGACTTCTGGAATGATTTGCCGAGTGCTGAAGATTCCGGATATAAATCGTTCTTTACCGGAAAACTGGCAGAATTGAAGGAGTTGCTTCTGCCTAAGACCCAGATATTCTCTTCCAGGGAATATACATATTCGGCATTGGGCAACTCCCCTATTAATAACACCCTGATTCAGGCACCTGGAGGCTCTTCCTCGGATAATTTGTTTATGTATATCAATGATATGCTCAATGACAAGTATCCGGGCGGAGATACCGAAGCTACCGACAGATTTGTGTTTAACCTGAGTGAGGAACTGGGTTCAGATGTTTACCTCAATGATGTAATAAAAGAAAGGGCTGAGTCCTATGGACTTTTGCCTGATGATGAATACTATAAAAGTTACTTTTTAATTTATAACTCAAAGCCCGGCATTACCATACATGTCAATACAAAGTTGAACGGCATTATTTTTTCCGTGGGACAGGTTGTAGTTGAGAAAGATGCCGATGTCACAGGCTCAATTCTTGCAGCCGGAAAAGGCTTTTCAAAGGATGCTTCAGATTATTTGCTTGATAATGAGTCTATGGTACATAAGAGTACGGATCCGGATATTCCGAATTATCTTCCCGTTGTTTTAAAGGAAGGTGAAAATCTGACGCAATTGGATAACGGAAAGTATGCGGGAGTGCATTTTAAGGGTACGTCAAACAGTGAAACCGCAAGAGTGACATTTCCGGGCAAGGATGAACTATTGGGAGAATTTAATAAGCAGGGAATGGATTTATATTCAATATTCGATTTTTAGAGGTGATGGAATGAATAAAAAATTAGCAATAATATTAACAGGATGTTTAATTGCAGCAGTAATGATGTCGGGCTGCAGCTCAGCAGGAGACGTGCAGGTGGCCGCAAACAGCAGTCAGAGCGGCAGTACTCCAAAGGTTTCCCAAACTGCGGTGAGCCAGCAGGAAGATACTGAGATTAAGAACCTGATATCCGATTATTTTGTAAAATTGTATTCGGGATATGCCTTGAACTATCAGAAAAATCTGGCGACAGGCAGCATTCCCGAAGATTTGAAAAGCTTTTTAGCCAAACGTGCCGTGGAAGAGGGGAACAACAATGCCGAAGTGGGATTGAATTTCCCGAGATTTGTGGGCATGAACGGGATTACAATGGTTTCTTACAAAATGCTTACAGAGGGTAAAGAGCCTCAGATTGATTCCACATTTATTGAAAATGTGGATGGTACGGTGTTGTATTTCGTAAAGGTCAATCTGCTGGCAAGCTGTGTACCGGACAGTACCTTTGATGCCCATTTCACGCTGGATCCAAACACCAATACATACCAGAAAACATCCGATATTGCTGCCGACCAGGTGGATTCAATCAAGGTACAGGCAAAATATGATGTGGAGCTTGTAAAGGAAAAGGAAGACAGCGGATATAAAATAATCAGAGCCAGGGAATCGGCTTACAAACACGGTGCAAAAAACAGGCTGTTCAGGTACAATAATGATTTTATTACCCGGCTGCCTTATTTGAATCTGGAGCAATCGGACGACAAGACAGGAGTTGCAAACAAGGAAGACACTGAAACCTACAAAGGTGAATGCACTGTTATAACATCCTTCCTTGACAATATTTTGAGCATGGACGGTGAAAGAAGAACACTGCTGGGCGGAAGCTGGGACGACAGCTATTCAAAATTCTGTTTGCTTGCAGAAACCATCGGAATAGACAAAGACAAGGACAAAAATGAGATCCTGTTGATCAATGACAGATATAAGGAGCTTTTTCCAAAAGAGGCACTGCTGCTTCAAAGTGACATAATGAGCATCAAGAAAAAAGGTGATTATACCATAACAATGCATCCTGCCTATTCAAAACTGAACAGGTGGTACATGGTGTCATTTAACGGAACGGTAAAAAAATCCATAGGTTCGGCTTATGCCCAGGAGTATTCGTTTGACTTCTTCATCAAGTTGACGGCGGGTAAAACCACAAAGGTGTCAAATGTCAAATTAAATAAGATGACCCCCATTGTAAAAACAGAAAGTAAAGAAGCAGCAGGCAGCACTGAATCCACAAAAACTGCTGCAGCATCAGACAGCACAGCAGTCTCCGATTCTTCCGGAAGCAGCCAGGCAGACAATGCTGCAGGAAATTCCGTTGATGTGCAGTAGTAAGATTCTAACCCGGCTGGAGTATATGTATTGAATATTATTACCTGGCATTGATTAACACCTGGGAGGTAGTTGTTTGGTTATATTTATTACTTATTTATATGTAGCCTTAATAGGGTTAATTATAGGGTCTTTCCTGAATGTATGTATATACAGGATACCCAGAGGGGAATCAGTAGTAACGGTACCCTCACATTGCACCGGCTGCGGAAAAAAGCTGGGAGCATTGAATCTGATCCCGGTGTTTAGTTATCTATGTCAGAGGGGCAGGTGCACCGGCTGCGGGGGGAAAATATCCCCCAGGTACATGCTGGTGGAAATTCTAACGGCCGGATTATTTACAGGGATGTTGTATAAATACGGTATCAGTCCTGAGTTTTTCTCAGCCGTATTTTTATCTTCCATATTAATAGTAGTTTTTTTTATTGATCTGGAGCATGGGATTATTCCGGATAGTGTTGTTGTAACAGCAGCAATAGGAGGGCTTGTATTTTTTGTGATCAGCTTTTTCATCCCATCTGATATTTATGGGGATGAAAAATGGTGGAACCCCATATTGGGTGCCATTTCAGGCAGCGGCATTTTGCTGCTGGTTTCCATTGTGGGTTCCAGAATTTATAAATCCCAGGAAGTTATGGGGGGAGGGGATATAAAAATTCTATTTCCCATAGGTTTGCTCCTTGGATGGAGATTAATGATAACTTCGCTGTTTTTGTCAATTCTGACAGCGGCAGCAGTGAGTGTTGTACTGATATGCTTTAAAATAATCGACAGGAAAGCCACTGTTCCCTTCGGGCCTTTTATAGCAATAGGTACAGTGCTTGCAATTACCTTCGGCTGGCAGCTCCTCGAAATATATTTCGGGTAAGATAGCTTTAAATTGAAAGGATTTAGTAAAAATTATGGAGGTGTGTAATGAATACGCAAAGTAAAAAAAGAAGAAAGGTATATTGTCTGGCAATAGCGGTAATGTTTGTATTAACAACATTCCTGCCGCTTACTGGCAATGTAGCCCAGGCATCCAATCCTCCCCCGGTAAAAATACTTGAAATTCAGCCTTCAACGTCATTTGATATCACAAGCACGATCAAAGCATCGTTGAAGAGTGAGTTAAGCAGGGAGATCGAAGTAACGACAATGCCTATGCCCTTGTTCATATCAAAGGCGGAAGAGGTAAACGGCTGTTACGATATTGTATACATAGGAAACAATACCGCAACCACCGACAAGTACAACAGTAACTACAAGGGAAATGTATACGGCAGATTTGGTCCTATGGTAAGTAACAACTGGTTTTATGCTAAAACAGTAGCGGGTAATAAAGAATTTTATGCCGGTAACGATATATCGGACATCGCTGCTTTAAAGCTCAAGAGTTTTATTGAAGCGGGACAGCTGATGATATTTGACAGTGGTATTTTCAGCTCAGGTATGAAGGATACCAAGCTTTATAAAAATTTTATCAATTATAAAGATAACAGCAAAGCCTATACAAATGTACAGATCGGGAATACGGGTTCTCTGTCGAGTATGCTCATAAAATACAAGAATACCGAAATGAAAAAGAGGCCCACACTTGTACTGACACAAAAACCGGTGGAATACAACGGAAATAACATTGCTGAGAATGCCGGTCTTATCAGCTTTGCCATGAATCTAAGAAACAACAACAGTGCGGCAAAGATGTCAATTAATCTTTATATTGACCAAAATGGAGACGGAGTTTATAAAAGTGATGAAATAACATCCACATACAAAGATATAGGAAGTATGGACAACTACTCTGTCAATTGCCATCTTCCCAGCAAGTTTACCGGTTTAGTTCCCTGGAAAATAGAAGTGGTTGATGATTCAGGAGCAAAAGCTTATGAAACTGGGTTTACAGCGGTTAAAGGCGATGAACAGAAAATCAGGGTTCTCCAATTGCTTCCGAATAATAATGATAATTCCGCTACGCTAAAGCTTTCTACACTGAGTAATTTTGATAGTCAGAATCTTCTGTATAAACAGGGTGAGTACAATATTATTGTTACCGAGATGAAAATCGGTGATTTTAACACAAATTACGGAAATCAAGTCAATGGTAACCCTACAACTCTCAACGGGAATTATGATATGGTAATATTCGGTTTTGAGGACTCATATATCGGTGACCTGTCGGGTAAGGCACTTAATGACATGATAGCATTTGCCGATTCAGGTCAGGCAATAATGTTTACACATGACACAATAGGTTTTACAAGCAGTGAAACAAATCTTACCAAGTATTTCAGAGACAGGCTCGGAATGAATGCTTTCGCAACAGATACAAGCAAACCCTCCGGTGTAACTGATTCAACTGGCTTGACAAGACTGGCCAATTTCTATCAAAATGGAGCCCCAAGGTTTCCGGATACAATAAAAACAAGTAAAATCAATGAAAGTAATCTCACAAAGTACCCGTATATCCTGGGAGATATAACCGTTTCGCCCACGCATCTGCAGTATTTGAGACTTGATCCAGAAGACCCCGATATTGTAACTGCATTTACTTATAGAAATGAATATATTTACAAGCATGGTACCAGGACGGCCACACTGGTTACACCTGTATCAAATGAGGATATGTATCATGAGTATGACGGTCTCAACGACTATTATACATATTTTAAAGGAAATCTTACCTTCTCGGGTACAGGTCATAGTTCCATCAAATCATTGGAAGAGGTAAAGATGTTTGTAAACACAATGCTTAAAGCATCTGTAGGTGCAAACCATGCACCTTCGGTAGAAATATTGGGTTTGAATGACGGACAGGATATTGCAAACACTCTTGAAAAACTGAATTTCAGTTTGCTTGCAAAAGACCCGGATATGGATGATAAGAAATTGAATTGTAAAGTGTACATTGACAATGACGGTGACGGAAAATATGAAACAGGCGAGAGTGTACTTACTTTGGAAGGTGCCAATGCCTTGGAGAATGAATTGGTAAAGGCTGTAGAAATGGCAAAGAATGTAAACAATAAAGTTACGCAATTTAAAATAAAAGCTGTTGTTACAGATCAGCACGGAGCACAGGGCTCTAAAGAAATAACAATAAACAATAAAGATGTTCCTGTATTGAACCTCGGCCACAATACGGTAAACCGTCTTGTTGGAGACAGGGCTGATTTGAATCTGACGGTGACTGCCCAAGCTACCAAATTCAGTACGACTTACAGTAATCTCGTACTTCAAATGAAACTGAATACTTCAGCATTTAAAGACATAGCTGCTGTGGGAGGCGGTTCCGTTGACGGCTCTGGGAACTATTCCAGGACACTGAATTCGGTAATTTTCAATCCGGCGGCAAACATTGCATCACAGAACGGGCAGCTTCAGTTTGTATGCAAAACAGAAGGAGCATTTTCTTCAACTGCAAAACTTTCATATAAAGATGCTCAAAATACGGCAAGGACAGTTGAAGATCCGGTTACTATAAATGTTAAGAACGGAACTGTCAATGTGGAACTGAAGGACAATTTTGGGGCTGCCATAGGTGGTCATGAAGTCAAACTGCAAAAGTATACCGGGGATTCTGACACACTTGATACCGGTTTTGCCGCTCTGACTGCTTTAACTGATGAAACGGGTATAGCCAGGTTCACTTCGGTACCCACCGGATATTACGGTGCCACAATTGTATTGCCTGAAGGCTACATGCCTGTAGATAACAGCAATATAGGAAACAATGTTACCAAAAAAGGCGGGTCCCAGCTGAACTATGAAAATAATTCAATAGTTATTGCTTTTCCGGCACTGTACCGTGTTCCGGTAATAAAAATCGAAGGAAAAGAAAGAATGGATATCTGGACAAAACAGCAGCTGACAATAAAGGCAGAGCCGAAAGACTTATACGGTGACTGGCAGGTAAAATGGCAGGTGGCTCCGGCTTCAGGAGATCCGGGGGATGGGATTATAGATCCTGATACGGGTATTTTATCGGCAACCAGGACTGGCGATGTTGTGGTAACCTGTACTTCTGTCAATACCGATCCGGGCGGCAGACAGGCAAGTGCTCAATATACAGTAAAAATTGAGAAGAATAATGTAGATATCAACTGATACTATTGTTATGATCCTTCTTTGTGATCAGAGGGCGTACTGTTCAATACAGTGCGCTCTTTGCAATTTGTTAAGGAAACAGCTTGTGAAAATAAGATGCAATTCATGTTGGCAATATACAAGTATATTTATATAGTAGAAAAGGAAATTTATTAGTAGAAATAATTTAACCTGTTGTGCTAATTGAAATTGTGTTCTGTTTTATTGAAATCAACTGGTAACACGAGGACAACTTCATGAAATAGGATGCACGGTTAAAAACAATTGCGATAAATTGTCGACGAAGGTAAGGCGGTTTTGACGGCAAAGCAACAGGACGCTGCTTTGAGCTTCAAATCGAGACAGGATGTCGAGTTTGAGCGACGGCAAAATCGCTTTATAATGAGGCGATACAATTTTCGTAATTGTTTTGGGTGCGTCCTATTTCATGAAGTTAGTACGGAAGTTACCAGTTGATATAAAAAAAGCAAATATAGGATAACTAGCACGATGAGTTAATTTATGCTTCTATAATTTAAAAGCGTTAAATTAATTCTCAGCATTATAGTTGAATTTAAAAAAAATCCTTGCAAAAGTGTGTAACATGTAGTAAAATATTGAATGTTGTGGCGAAGGCATACGATGACGCCGGAGATTGCTACCCAGGGAAATCCCTTTGGAACTAAAGTTCCCGGACTTGATAACAAGTTCGTAAAGAGGTAGGTAACTTCTGCTGAGAATGTCCGATTCAAGAAACCGGGCGACAAGTCACTGTACATTTTGCGTTATATATATTGCTGTGTAATATAATCGCTTTAAATGCCCAGGTTAAGTTTGTCCATTAGGATAAGAACGATCCTGGGTTTTTATATAAAACGTTATGAAACACCCGGCATAGTGTACAGACAAGAACTTGTTGTACGTGACAATAATAAAACGTACGAGGAGGTTTATGTATGTCAAACAAACAGAAAATACGCATCAGACTAAAGGCGTTCGATCATCAGGTGTTAGATCAGTCAGCTGAGAAGATCGTTGAAACTGCTAAGAGGACAGGAGCAAAGGTTTCAGGACCTGTGCCGCTGCCTACTGAAAAAGAGATTATTACAATCTTAAGAGCTCCCCACAAATACAAGGACTCAAGAGAGCAGTTTGAAATGAGAACTCACAAGAGATTGATCGACATTCTTTTGCCGACACCTAAGACTGTTGACGCATTGATGAGACTGGATCTTCCAGCTGGCGTAGACATAGAAATCAAACTTTAATATTTTCGGATATTAAAAAGATGCTGTTGATTTCATCGGATATCGGTTATAATCCGAGAAGCCAGGGTAAAAAAGGTCATGTTCATAGCGTGTAACCGCACGCAGGGTGAATAAAAAATTCACGGTGTGTATTTCAGACACACGGAAGTATGAACCAATAACCATAGGAGGTAATTTAAAAATGAAAAAGGCAATGATAGGCAAGAAGATCGGAATGACCCAGATATTTGACGAAAATGGTCTGGTAATACCAGTAACAGTTGTTGAAGCAGGCCCGTTAACTGTTGTTCAAAAGAAGACAGTTGATACCGACGGATACGATGCCATAAAGGTTGGATATGAAAAGGTCCAGGAAAAGAAGCTCAGCAAACCGGCCTTAGGACAGTTTACAAAGACTAAGCTGGCTCCAATGAAACATTTGAAGGAATTCAGACTTGAAGATGTTTCAGGTTTCGAAGTTGGACAGGAGATCAAAGCTGAGGATATGTTCCAGGCTGGAGATAAAATAGACGTAAGCGGTATCTCAAAAGGTAAAGGATTCCAGGGTACCATCAAGAGATACGGGCAAAAGGGCGGTATGGAAACTCACGGTTCCATGTACCATAGAAGAGTCGGTTCCATGAGTGCCAACACCAATCCTGCAAGAGTATTTAAGGGCAAGAAGCTGCCGGGCCATATGGGTTTGGACAACACTACAATTCAAAATCTTGAAGTTGTCAGAGTTGATGCTGAAAGAGGCCTTATCCTTATAAGAGGTGCTGTTCCAGGACCTAAGGGCGGATTGCTTGTTATTAAAAATACGGTTAAATCCGGTAAATAATAACGTTGAAGGGAGGAAGTAACACATGCCAAAGGTTGATTTATATAACATGAAAGGTGAAGTAGTTGGAGATATCCAGCTCAGCGATAATGTTTTTGGTACAGACATAAACAATGAAGCACTTCACGCTGTAGTAGTTAATCAGTTAGCAAATAAAAGACAGGGCACCCAGTCAACAAAGACCAAGAGTGAGGTTAGAGGTGGCGGAAGAAAGCCATGGAGACAAAAGGGAACCGGTCGTGCAAGACAAGGTAGTATTCGTTCGGCTCAGTGGATCAAGGGTGGTATAGTATTGGGACCCAAGCCGCGCAGCTATAGATACACTCTTCCAAAGAAGGTTAAGCGTATAGCGCTGAAGTCGGCATTGACTTCAAAGGTATCGGCCAATGAGATTCTGGTACTTGATAATCTGGCATTGGAAGCTATAAAGACAAAGGCGATGGTAGGAGTTCTCAACAGCCTTAAGGTTGATTCAAGTGCTTTGATAGTAATTGATTCAAAGAATGATAACATTGTTAAGTCAGCAAGAAATATTCCTGGTGTTAAAACTGCATTTGTTAATACAATAAATGTATTTGACATATTAAAGTATGACAAATTCATAATTACCAAGGAAGCTGTTGAAAAGGTTGAGGAGGTGTACGCGTAATGAGATTACCACAAGATATAATACTAAAGCCGCATATCACTGAAAAAAGTAATATGGAGATCGCTGCTGGTAAGTACACTTTTGTTGTTGATATAAATTCAACAAAAACCGAGATCAAAAAAGCAGTTGAAGCATTGTTTAGTGTAAAAGTACTTCAGGTTAACACTATGAAGTATGAAGGTAAAGTAAAGCGCAACGGTGTTCACGAAGGACCACGCGCCGACTGGAAAAAGGCAGTTGTTAAGATAGACACCGATCCAAAGCCGGAATCATATCTGACCAAGGGCGGTAAAGCAGTATCCAACAACAAGAAATACAAGAGCAGTATCGAAGAATTCGGAGTTGCTCAGTAATTAATTGACTCGTTATAACACATAGATTCAGATAAAATTCTTTCGACTATAGAAAAATTTTATTACATTTAAGTGTTTCAACGAGGTAGGAGATAGTTGATCACTTTCTCAAAATAAAGAAGTACTCGCCACCTGTAGAGGTGGGAAAATAATTGACTCGTTATAAAGGAGTGAGAAGAAATGGCAGTAAAAAAGTATAGTCCTATTACCCCTGCAAGAAGGTTTATGACGTCACAGGACTTTTCCGAATTATCAAAAGTAGAACCTGAAAAGTCATTACTACAGCCTAACAGCAAAAACGGGGGAAGAAACTCATATGGTAGAATTACTGTTCGTCATCAAGGCGGCGGTAACAGACAAAAATATAGAGTTATAGATTTCAAAAGAGATAAAGACGGAATAAAAGCAAAAGTTGCTACGGTCGAATACGATCCAAACAGGACTGCAAATATTGCACTTCTTAACTATGTAGATGGTGAAAAGAGATACATTCTTGCACCGGTAGGTTTAAAAGTCGGTGATATCGTAGAATCAGGTGAGTCAGCGGATATCAGATCAGGAAATGCACTTCCGCTTGCAAATATTCCTGTAGGTTCAATGATTCATAATATCGAACTCAAACCCGGCAAGGGTGGTCAGATGGTAAGAGCTGCCGGAAATGCCGCTCAGCTGATGGCTAAAGAAGGCGAATATGCACAGGTAAGATTACCTTCCGGTGAAGTTCGCATGGTCAGAATCAACTGTAAAGCTACTCTCGGACAGATCGGCAATATTGAACACGAAAACGTTAAGATAGGTAAAGCCGGCAGAAAGAGATGGATGGGTGTCAGACCTACAGTACGCGGTGTTGTTATGAACCCTGTTGACCATCCGCACGGTGGTGGTGAAGGTAAATCACCTATCGGCAGACCAAGCCCGGTTACTCCTTGGGGTAAACCAACTCTTGGCTATAAGACAAGAAAGAAGAAAAACAAATCAGACCAGTTTATTGTTAAGAGAAGAAATCAAAAGTAATAAAAAGGACCGGGTCTTTAAAAAAGACATGGAAGTGAGAGCGGGATAACCGCTCCGCCAAATCCTTTGATATGGCGGCGAAGGGAGGATTTAAGAATAATGAGTAGATCAGTAAAAAAAGGACCTTACGTGCTTGATTCATTGCTCAAGAAGATTGAAGAAATGAATAAAGTCAATGACAAAAAGGTTATCAAAACTTGGTCAAGAGCTTCAACCATATTCCCTCAGATGGTCGGACATACAATTGCTGTTCATGACGGAAAGAAGCATGTTCCGGTTTATATAACAGAAGAAATGGTTGGCCACAAGCTTGGTGAATTCGCACCAACAAGAACATATAAGGGACACAGTGGAAATGAGAAGTCAACTTCTTTAAGATAAAAATGCAATTTAAAAGCAGAATTGCACGCAAGTTGCTTATAACTTACGAAGAATTTCTTCGAAATTCCTCATGACTGAAGGTTAAGTTTAGAATTAAAAACTGAAAGGAGGCTATTCAGTTGGAGAAAAAGGTATTGTCCAAAGAGGAGCTATTAAAAAATAAAGATCAGATTTTAGCTGAACAAAATGCAAAGCATAGAAAGTCAAATAAGCCTGCACTTCTTACCAAGAAAGAAAGAAAAGTTCTCGGAGTTGGTAAGGACGAAGGTAGAGCAGTATTAAAATATGCACGTATTTCCTCAAGAAAAGTTAAAATAGTGCTGGATTTAATTAAGAACAAAGGTATCGATGAGGCATATGGTGTTCTCAAGTTCACTCCTAAGGCTGCATCAGAAGTTTTGTACAAGCTTCTTAAATCAGCAGAAGCAAACGCTGTAAACAATAACGGTTTGAATCATGATGAACTGTTTATTGCAGAAGCATTTGCAACCCAGGGACCTACATTGAAGAGAATAATGCCACGTGCACAGGGTAGAGCATTCAAAATTCAAAAAAGAACCAGTCATATAACATTGGTTGTTAAGGAAAGACAATAAGCGAGAAGGAGGTTGGATGATGGGCCAGAAAGTTAATCCACATGGATTGAGAATTGGAATAATAAAAGATTGGGATACAAAGTGGTACGCTAATGACAAGACTTTCAGCAGTTATCTTGTTGAAGATGTCCAGATAAGAAAGTTTATCAAAAAGAAACTCTATATCTCAGGCATATCAAGAATTGAAATAGACCGTGCGGCAAACAAGGTTAAAATCAATGTAAATACTGCCAAGCCAGGTCTTGTTATCGGCAAGGGCGGCCAGGGTATTGAAGAGCTTAGAAAAGAAGTTGAAAAAATGACAGGTAAAAGTGTTCTGATCAACATTACTGAGATCAAAACTCCTGAAATGGATGCTCAGCTTGTTGCAGAAAACATAGCTTCCCAGCTTGAAAAGCGTATTTCGTTCAGAAGAGCTATGAAGCAGGCAATGTCAAGAACTATGAAGCTTGGAGCAAAGGGTATAAAGACTTCATGTGCAGGTAGACTTGGCGGTGCTGAAATCGCAAGAACAGAGCACTATCATGAAGGAACTATTCCACTTCAGACACTTCGTGCTGACATAGATTATGGATTTGCTGAAGCAGATACAACCTATGGCAAGATCGGTGTAAAGGTATGGATATATAAAGGAGAAGTTCTTCCAGCTGTTAAAAGAGAAAAAAAAGCGGAAGGAGGAGTTAAGTAATGTTAATGCCCAAAAGAGTAAAACGTAGAAGGGTTCACAGAGGCAGAATGACCGGTAAGGCTACAAGAGGTAACGTAGTCAGCAACGGTGAATTCGGTATTCAAGCCACCGAGCCCGCTTGGATCACAAGCAACCAGATTGAAGCTGCCAGAATAGCGATGACTCGTTTTATCAAGCGTGGCGGTAAAGTTTGGATAAAGATATTCCCAGATAAGCCGGTAACAAAGAAGCCTGCTGAAACTCGTATGGGTAGCGGTAAAGGTTCACCTGAATACTGGGTAGCTGTAGTTAAGCCGGGAAGAGTATTATTTGAAATTGCGGGAGTACCGGAGGAGACTGCTAGAGAGGCATTAAGACTCGCTATGCACAAGCTTCCTGTAAAATGTAAATTCGTAACCCGCGAGACAGAAATGGGTGGTGAAGCAAATGAAAGCTAGTGAAATCAGAGAAAAGGATATAGTTGAGTTAAACAAGGAATTGGGCGATTTAAAGTCTGAACTCTTTAAGCTTAGATTTCAGCTTGCTACAAATCAGCTTGAAAACCCAATGAAGCTGAAGGATGTTAAAAAATCCATAGCTAAGGTAAAGACCGTAATAAGGGAAAAAGAGCTTAGCGGAGCTGAAAAGTAATAGCATTTACTCTAAGCTGTGAAAGACCTTAACCATAAAAATGTGAAGGAACACCAGTAAGTACATCAATAACTTAACATGTGAAAAGCCATTAAAGTGCTTTTTAAAAAGTGAATTGAAAGTGCTGGCACTGCGGGCTTCACACAGTGAAAAGTCACTGATGTGCCTTTTCAAGAGTTAATCACAAGTGTAAACATTGTGGACTTCATAGTAGTCACACCGTACAAGTATGTGATGAAGGTTGGTGTAGAGTATTCGAAAAGGAGGTAATTCCACTTGGTTGAAAGAGCGTTAAGAAAGACTAGAGTTGGCAAAGTTGTCAGCAATAAGATGGATAAAACTATTGTTGTTGCTATAGAAACTAGTGTAAAGCATCCGTTATACGGAAAAATAGTGAAGAGAACTTACAAGCTTAAGGCGCATGATGAAGAAAATGTGTGTCAGATAGGCGACAAAGTAAAGGTTATGGAAACAAGACCATTGAGCAAAGAGAAGAGATGGAGACTTGTTGAAATCGTTGAAAAGGCACAATAATTTGGCTGCCGTATCAAAGAAAAATTCAATTGGCGGGCATAGGCCTGTGCAGAATTATTGGAAGGAGGTACCAGTATGATTCAAGTCCAGTCTAGAATGAAAGTAGCTGATAACACTGGAGCTAAAGAACTTATGTGTATAAAGGTTCTTGGCGGTTCTTGGAGAAAGTATGCTAATATTGGAGATATAATAGTAGCTTCTGTTAAAAATGCAACACCCGGCGGTGTTGTAAAGAAAGGTGACGTAGTAAAGTGCGTTATCGTACGCTCCAGGAAAGGCGTAAGAAGACCAGACGGTTCTTACATCAAATTCGATGAAAACGCTGCAGTAATTATAAAAGAAGATAAGAACCCAAGAGGTACTCGTATATTTGGACCTGTTGCGAGAGAATTGAGAGATAAAGATTTCATGAAGATTCTTTCTCTTGCACCAGAAGTATTGTAAGGAAGGAGGCGGCTTAATTTGGCAAACAAAGTTCATGTAAAAAAGGAAGATACGGTTCTTGTGCTTTCAGGTAAAGATAAAGGCAAGAAGGGCAAGGTATTAAGCGTAAATCCTTCTACTAATCAAGTACTTGTTGAAGGCGTAAATATGTCAACAAAGCACAAAAAACCAAGAGGCAGATATCAGCAGGGTGGAATCATACATCAGGAATCACCTGTTAACGGTTCAAACGTTATGCTGGTTTGTGACAAATGTGGCAAGCCTACAAAGGTGGCCAGGAAGATTCTTGATAATGGCCAGAAGGCTAGAACTTGCAAAAAGTGTGACGAAATAATTGATGTTATCCTAGAAAAGAAAGAAGTATAAAAGCTCGACTGAAAGGAGGTATTGTGGATGGCAAGGTTGAAAGAAAAATATTTAAAAGAAACAGCTCCTGCTTTGCATGCAAAGTTTAAATATAGCAGCAACATGCAGATTCCTAAGATTGAAAAAGTCGTTCTTAACATGGGAGTTGGAGAAGTCAAAGACAATCCAAAAGCTATGGATTCTGCTGTTAGCGATATGACGCTGATTACTGGACAAAGGCCTATCGTTACAAAAGCTAAGAAATCAGTAGCGGCATTTAAATTGAGACAGGGAATGAATATCGGATGTAAGGTAACATTAAGAGGCGAAAGAATGTATGAATTCGTTGATAAACTCTTTAATGTAGCCCTTCCAAGAGTAAGAGACTTCAGAGGCGTATCCAACAACTCATTTGACGGCAGAGGTAACTACTCCCTGGGTGTCAAGGATCAGTTGATATTCCCTGAAATCGAATATGACAAGATTGACAAGCTGAGAGGTATGGATATAGTTTTTGTAACTACGGCTAAAAGTGATGAAGAGGCTAAAGAGCTCCTGAAATTACTTGGTATGCCATTCAGCCAGAACTAAGGAGGGATTGAAGGCATGGCAAAGAAAGCTATGATAATAAAGCAGCAGCGTACTCCTAAGTTTAGTACTAGGGGCTACAACAGATGTAAAATATGTGGAAGACCACATGCATACATTAGAAAATTCGGAATTTGCCGTTTGTGCTTTAGACAGTTAGCGTACAAGGGACAAATACCTGGCGTTAAGAAAGCAAGCTGGTAATAGACTTTGGAAGGAGGTTAAACATATGCAAATCACTGATGCAATCGCTGATATGTTAACCAGAATTAGAAATGCAGGTTCTGCTAAACATGAATCAGTTGATATACCCGCTTCCAACCTTAAGAGGTCCATAGCAACTATATTGCTGGAAGAAGGTTATATTAAGAGTTTTGAAGAAATAAACGATGGTAAGCAAGGTGTTATAAGAGTCAGCTTGAAGTACACTGGAAACAAGCAGAACGTTATAACCGGAATCAAGAGAATAAGCAAGCCCGGTTTGCGAGTATATGCTGGTAAGGAAGAGCTTCCTAAGGTATTGGGCGGTCTCGGGGTAGCTATAATCTCAACATCAAAGGGAATCATGACTGATAAGAAAGCTAGAACTGAAGGCGTAGGCGGAGAAGTACTGGCATTCGTTTGGTAAAAAAGTGTTTTATCTTCGATAAAATACTTGGAAAAAACCTATCGGTTTTTTCGCTAAAGCTGACAGGTTTTTTCAAAGTGCCACCTTTAGGTGGCGATAAAAGGTCTGAAAAGGGCGCTTGGTTCGCTCATAATTTTAAGAACTGGAGGTTACGACATGTCAAGAATAGGTAAGTTGCCGATAGCTGTTCCCAAGGGAGTAGATGTCAAGCTGGGCGGCGACAATGTGTTGACAGTAAAAGGATCAAAAGGAACTTTAACAAAACAGTTCCACAAAGATATGATCATCAAAGTGGAAGGTGAACAAATAACAGTTGAAAGACCTTCTGATTTAAAAATGCACAAGTCACTTCATGGTTTAACCAGAACACTTGTAAACAATATGGTTGAAGGTGTAACAAACGGATACCAGAAAGCTCTCGATATCAACGGTGTTGGATACAGAGCACAGAAGCAGGGTAAGAAGTTGGTATTGACATTGGGATATTCACATCCTGTTGAAATGGATGATCCCGAAGGAATAACTACTGAAGTACCTGCACCTAACAAGATCATTGTTAAGGGAATAGACAAGCAGGTTGTCGGAGAGGTTGCTGCAAAGATTCGTGAAAAGAGACCACCTGAGCCTTATAAGGGTAAAGGTATCAAATACGAAAATGAAGTAATCAGACGTAAAGAAGGTAAGACCGGTGGCAAGGGTAAAAAGTAGAAAGGAGATGAGAGTAAATGATTAAGAAACCAAATAGGAACGATATAAGACTTAGAAAGCACGTAAGAGTACGTAAAAAAGTCGCTGGAACTCAAGAACGTCCCAGAATGAACGTTTTTAGAAGTTTAAAAAACATTTATGTTCAGATTATTGATGATTCAACCGGCAATACTCTTGTATCCGCTTCAACCCTTGATGCTGCATTAAAAGGTAAGGTTGCTAACAGTGGAAACAAGGAAGCAGCTAAAGAAGTTGGAAAATTAATAGCTACAAAGGCTATTGAAAAGGGTATAAAGCAGGTTGTATTTGATAGAGGCGGTTATATCTATCACGGTAGAGTTAAAGAGCTTGCAGATGCTGCTAGAGAAGCAGGCTTGGATTTCTAAGAGAAGGAGGGGAATACATTGCAACGAATTGATGCCAACACTTTGGGAGAACTAAAGGAGAAAGTCGTTAATATAGGTCGTGTTACAAAGGTTGTTAAAGGTGGTAGAAACTTCCGTTTCAGCGCTTTGGTAGTAGTTGGGGATGAAAACGGTTATGTTGGAAGCGGAATGGGAAAAGCTGCTGAAATACCTGAAGCTATTCGCAAAGGTATTGAAGATGCCAAGAAAAACCTGATAAAGGTTCCATTGGTGGAAACAACAATACCACACGAGGCAATAGGAGTATTCGGAGCAGGTAAAGTATTGCTCAAACCGGCAGGACAAGGTACTGGTGTTATCGCCGGTGGTCCTGTTAGAGCCGTGCTGGAGCTGGCAGGAATACGTGATATCAGAACGAAGTCATTGGGTTCAAACAACCCTATCAACATGGTTAACGCAACTATCGAGGGTCTTGCTCAGTTAAAGACCGCTGAGGATGTTGCTAGACTTCGCGGAAAAACTGCAGAAGAGATTCTGGGTTAGGGGGGACATTAATGGCTAAGTTAAAAATAACTCTGAAGAAGAGCATAAATAAGGCCGTTGAAAGCCAGGCAGCTACAGTTAAAGCTCTTGGCCTGGGCAAAATCGGTACTTCAGTTGAGCACAATGATAACCCACAAATCAGAGGTATGATCAGAAAAGTTTCACATCTTGTTTGTGTAGAAGAAATATAAGGGAGGTGTAGTCAATGAAATTATTTGAATTACAGCCTGCTCCTGGATCAAAGAAACTGCCTAACAGAAAAGGTAGAGGTATAGGTACTGGTAACGGTAAAACTGCCGGCAAAGGTCACAAAGGCCAAAATGCCCGTGCAGGTGGTGGTGTTAGACCTGGTTTCGAAGGTGGTCAGATGCCATTATATATGAGATTACCTAAAAGAGGATTTAACAACTATGAGTTTGCTGACAAGTACACAGAAGTTAATGTATCTGCATTGAACATTTTCGAAGATGGTACTGTTGTAACCGAAGAGTTATTTAAATCATCTGGCCTTGCCAAAAAGATTATTGATGGAGTAGCTATTTTAGGTAATGGTGAGTTAACTAAAAAGTTAACAGTTCAGGCGGCTAAATTTACGAAGACAGCTACTGCTAAGATAGAAGCTGCGGGAGGAAAGGTCGAGGTGGTATAACGTGAGTGGTATGTTGGATACACTTAAGAATTCCTGGAAAATTCCTGATTTAAAAAGAAAACTCTTGATAACAATAGGTCTGCTCCTGATATTTAGATTAGGATCCAGAATTCCGGTTCCCGGACTTGATCCTACTTACTTCGCCAGCCTTATAGAAAAAGGCGGACAGCTGTTTAATTTCCTGGATGTGGTTGGCGGAGGTTCATTCAAATCTGCGACAATATTTGCTATGAGTATTACACCGTACATCAATGCATCCATCATAATGCAGCTTTTGACCATAGCCATTCCGAAGCTGGAACAGCTCTCAAAAGAGGGCGAGGAAGGCAGAAAGAAAATCGGCCAATGGATCAGATATGCTACGGTTATACTGGCGTTTGTACAGGCGACAGCAATAGCTGTTAGTTTAAGAGGCGCAATTATTTCGGGACTTAACGTTATGACCTTCATTACAGTTACATTCACACTTACTGCCGGAACTGCATTTTTGATGTGGCTTGGTGAACAGATCACCGAGTATGGTATTGGTAATGGTATTTCAATGCTGATTTTTGCAGGTATCGTATCTGCCGGTCCAAAAGGATTGAATTACCTTATCATGAACTATCAGGCTGGAAAGCTTGGAAATGACTTTGTTGGAATACTAAGTATAATTGGAATTTTGCTGGTGTTTGTTGCAATAATAGCATGTGTTGTTTTTGTTAATCAGGCAGAGCGCAGAATTCCGGTACAGTATGCTAAAAGAGTTGTTGGCAGAAAGGTTTATGGAGGACAGAGCACTCACTTGCCGATCAAGGTAAACTGGGCAGGTGTTATTCCTATAATCTTTGCAATGTCAATAATGTCACTTCCATCAACTTTATTTGCATTTGCAGCTCCAAGTACTAATACGGGTTTTATCGGATTCATGAAGAACTGGCAGTCGCATTGGACTTATTCCATACTTTATGCTTTACTGATTATCGGATTTACCTTCTTCTACACATATGTACAGTTCAATCCTATTGAACTTGCCAACAACATGAAGAAGAACGGTGGATTTATACCTGGTATCAGACCTGGTAAGCCCACATCGGATTACATCCAAAAGGTATTAAACAGAATTACATGGTTTGGTGCATTATTCCTTGCCCTTATCTCCATATTCCCATATATAATTGTATGGATCACCGGAGTACAGGGTGTATGGTTTGCAGGAACAAGCGTTTTGATCCTTGTAGGTGTTGCACTTGATACTGTAAGACAGATTGAGTCACAGATGCTTATGAGACATTACAAGGGTTTCCTTGAATAAGCATCATTCATATAAGCTTAAATAGATAATATAAAAAGTTTGGGGTTTATGATACGTCATAAACCCTTACTTTAAATTCATATGATTTTATTAAAGGGTATGCTTAAGGCGCGTCCTATAAGCAGGTAGAATGGAAGAGAGCCATGTAGAAGAATGGCTTGGGAGGTAGATAATATGAAAATCGTACTATTAGGAGCTCCTGGTGCAGGTAAGGGAACTCAAGCTAAAACAATATCTGAAAAATTATCCATACCACATATATCGACCGGAGATATTTTCAGAGCGAATATCAAGGGAAATACACCTCTTGGAATCAAGGCAAAGGAATATATGGATAAAGGGCAGCTTGTTCCCGATGAACTCACTGTAGAAATAGTTAAAGACAGGCTTGCCAATCCCGACTGTGAAAAAGGATTCATTCTTGATGGTTTCCCCAGGACGATTCCTCAGGCAGAGTATCTTGACAAAGTTCTTGATTCTATGAACATTGAACTTGATGCTACATTATTAATTAATGTAAAGGATGCGGATATTATAGAAAGAATGTCCGGAAGACGTACCTGTCCAAACTGCGGTGCATCCTATCATGTTATTTTTAATCCTACAAAGGTTGAAGGGATTTGTGACGTATGCAGCACACCTGTTATTCAAAGGGCTGATGATGCTGCAGAAACAGTGCTGAGCAGGCTTGAGACCTATCACAAGCAAACCCAGCCGCTTATAAGCTACTATGAAAAGGCCGGAAAGCTCAAGGTTGCCGACGGTGCCGATGAGGTAGAACAGACAACTGCAAGAGTATTCAAGGCTTTAGGAATTTAAAACTATGTTTACAATAAAATCGCAAGCAGAAATAGATAAGATGAGAAAAGCTGGAGAGGTTCTTTATGAGACCCTTCAGCTGCTAAAAAAGAATATTGCTCCCGGTGTCACAACAAAGGAACTGGATAGGATAGCATTTGAAAATATCAGGAAGTACAGTGCAATTCCATCCTTTAAGGGATACGAGCCGGGCATACCCGGTGTAGTGCCGTTTCCGGCCAGTATTTGCACCTCTGTCAATGAGGAAGTTGTTCACGGAATCCCAAGCAGTTTAAATCGTTTAAAAGATGGCGATATTATTAGCATAGATGTCGGTGTTTACCTGAACGGTTATCATGCCGATGCCGCCAGAACCTACGGGGTGGGAAAAATATCCGGTGAAGCGCAGCGGCTGATAACCGAAACGAGACAGAGCTTCTTTGAAGGTCTGAAGCAAATGGAAGTGGGCAAACACATCCGGGATATTTCCGAAGCAATACAGAGTCATGCCGAGAGTAAAGGTTTTTCTGTTGTAAGAGATTTTGTGGGGCACGGTATTGGAAGAGAGCTGCATGAGTTGCCCGAAATTCCAAACTACGTTACAAAACGCAGAGGAGCAAAGCTGGAAAGCGGAATGACCATTGCCGTAGAGCCTATGATAAATGAAGGCACCTACAGTGTCAGAGTTTTGGATAACAGCTGGACGGTGGTGACATCTGACGGGTCACTTTCAGCTCATTATGAAAATACGGTAGCAATTACAGAAAATGGACCACTAATTTTAACAAAGTTTTAAAAAGTTTTTTAAATAAATGTATTGTTATTATTATAGTTTTCCTGTATAATTTATATTTGGTTTCACCAATGTCAAATGCATGTTGAAGTTTTGCTTCGAGCAGTGCAGTTGATGATGTAAATTTTATGCGCAAAGGTGACAGGACTTGTATAAGGCGAGTAAGACAGTTTGGGAGCGACATGGTTGCCCCTCGCGTGGCAAAAAGCCGCCGGCAGCTGTTTGGCGGTTTTGCAGACATGTAAGTGATTTTTATGATTTTAACTTCATTTTGTGTCCCCGGTTCCTTTTTATGACATGGAGGTTAGCATGAATATAATGCTGGGACAGGTTGTTTATTCAAAAGCAGGGCGGGACGAAGGCAGGATTTTTATTGTGAGCGGGATTATTGATGACAAATATGTATTTGTCAGTGATGGTGATCTCAGACGGTATGAAAATCCGAAAAAAAAGAAGATTAAACATCTAAATATTACTGCAGCAATTATTGAGTCAATATCACAAAAGCTCAATTCGGGCATAAAAATTACAAATGCTGAGATCAGAAAGGCGCTTGCCGAGGTAAAAGCAGCCGAGGCGGTCAAAGAATGATTATCAGTTGAAAAGCAGCTAATTAATATAAATCCAATTGATTGAATATCCGGTGATATTTGGTTGAAAAGCTCTGGAGGAGGTGCTAGTTTGGCAAAAGACGACGTTATTGAAGTGGAAGGAACAGTTGTTGAAGCATTACCAAATGCTATGTTCCAGGTAGAACTTGAAAATGGACATAAGGTTTTGGCTCATATTTCAGGAAAACTTAGGATGAACTTTATCAGGATACTTCCGGGTGATAAGGTGACAATTGAATTATCCCCATACGACCTTACCAGAGGAAGGATTACTTGGAGAGCAAAATAATACATACCTCTGCCGGCTTGCTGTATGGGAGTGGTATTATTAAATATAAATCAATTAAAATAATTAAGCTAATTTGTTTGTTACTATAAGGAGGCTATAGCAATGAAAGTTAAACCATCAGTTAAGACTATTTGTGAAAAATGCAAGATCATTAGAAGAAAAGGCAGAGTTATGATCATCTGCGAAAACCCAAAGCACAAACAGAAACAGGGTTAATAAACAATAACCCAAAATTATTATTACTTTCGTAAAATCTCAACAAGAAGCGGCTGAACATAGAATTTTTCAAATTCATTTGAATCATCCCAATTCTTTGTTATTCTTGATGATATTTTAAATATTTGACGATATCGCGTGGATTAAGATGCCTAGGGGAATGGCAATATTTATTACATCTGCATCCTGCGGTGGAGAATTAGCACGAGTTGCGCGAGACTGCGTTCAATGCGTTATTGACGTAAGTTGCGCCAAAAAGGTCTGATGGCCTTTTACAAGAATAAGTTTATGAGAAATTATTTGGAGGTGTAGGAAAAGTATGGCACGTATTGCCGGAGTAGATTTGCCCAGAGAAAAAAGGGTAGAAATTGGTCTCACTTACATTTTTGGAATCGGAAGATCCAAGTCAAACGAAATTCTCGTTAAGACTGGCATCAACCCCGACACAAGAGTAAGAGATCTTACTGACGACGAAATCAGCAAACTCAGAGAAACCATTGACAGAGAATATAAGGTTGAAGGTGATCTTAGAAGAGAAGTAGCGTTGAACATCAAGCGTCTTATTGAAATTGGATGCTACAGAGGAAGAAGACACAGAATGGGTCTTCCAGTTAGAGGTCAACGTACAAAGACTAACGCAAGGACTAGAAAAGGCCCTTCAAAGACCGTTAGCGGTAAAAAGAAATAGTTAAAGGAGGTTTGCGAACACATGGCAACAAAGACTGCTGGTGCTAAAAGGACTACCAGAAAAAGAAGAGAACGTAAAAATATTGAACGTGGAGCTGCTCATATCCGTTCATCTTTTAATAATACAATTGTTACCTTGACAGATACTGCCGGTAATGCGCTTTCATGGGCAAGTGCAGGCGGGTTGGGTTTCAGAGGCTCAAGAAAGAGCACTCCATTTGCTGCTCAGATGGCGGCCGAAACAGCTGCTAAAGCTGCAATGGAACATGGACTGAAGACTGTTGAAGTATACGTAAAAGGACCTGGAGCAGGTAGAGAAGCAGCAATCAGAGCATTGCAGGCTGCTGGTTTGGAAGTGAGCCTTATAAAGGATGTTACACCAATTCCTCATAATGGCTGCAGACCGCCTAAGCGTAGAAGAGTATAATTGATTATTATGGAGGTGTAAATTTAGATGGCAAGATATACTGAAGCAGTTTGCAGACTCTGCCGCAGAGAGGGCGAAAAGCTCTTTTTAAAAGGCGAGAGATGCTATACTGATAAATGTTCCATAGCAAGAAGGGCATATGCTCCCGGACAACATGGACAGGCAAAGAAAAAAATGTCTGAATATGGTATACAGCTTCGTGAGAAGCAAAAGGTTAGAAGATTTTATGGCGTATTGGAAGGCCAGTTCAGTGAATACTTTGAAATGGCTGCCAGACGTAAAGGAATTACTGGTGAAAACTTGTTGCAAATACTTGAAACAAGACTTGACAATGTAGTTTACAGACTGGGTCTCGGTACTTCAAGACCAGAATCAAGACAGTTGGTAACTCATGGTCACTTCACAGTAAACGGCAAGCGTGTAAACATTCCTTCATACCTCTTGAAGGTTGGAGATGTTATAGCACTTGCTACAAAGAGCAGAAGTTCAGAAAAAGTCAAAGCTATCAGTGATATCACAGGTGGCAAGGTAGTTCCAAAGTGGCTTGAATATGATGCTGAAAACTTTACAGGAAAAGTTGCCGCTCTTCCTGCCAGAGAAGATATAGATTTACCAATCAAGGAACACTTGATCGTAGAGTTGTACTCCAAGTAATAATAAGTAAAATAAAATTGACTTGGAAGCAACTGAAAGGATTATTTAATATAATAATCTCTATGATAATGTATGTTAGAATCAGTTGCCCTCAAAAAATAAAAAGTTGTTAAGGGAGGGTTTTTGGTGATAGAAATAGAAAAGCCTAGAATTGAATGTGTAGCTAATAGCGATGACAACACGTACGGCAAGTTTATAATTGAGCCTTTGGAAAGAGGCTATGGTATTACACTCGGTAATTCATTGAGAAGAATATTGCTTTCATCTTTACCGGGTGCGGCTGTTAATTCAATCAAGATAGATGGAGTATTGCATGAATTCTCCACTGTTCCTGGTGTAGTAGAGGATGTAACAGAGATAATACTTAATATCAAGTCTCTTTCTTTAAAGATGCACGGTGAAGGATCAAAAGTTATTTATATTGATGCAAATGGTGAAGGACCTATCACCGCTGGTGATATCATAACCGATCAGGATGTTGAGATATTAAATCCCGAGCTCCATATTGCAACATTAAACGGTGACCACAGATTCTATATGGAACTTGTAATCAGCAAGGGCAGAGGATATGTATCGGCTGAAAAGAATAAACAGCCGGGACAGCCCATAGGTGTGGTGCCTGTTGACTCGATTTATACTCCTGTCAAAAAGGTAAACTACACTGTTGAAAACACCCGTGTTGGTCAAATAACAGACTATGACAAGCTTACTCTGGAAGTGTGGACTGATGGCAGCATCAATCCCGACGAGGCAATAAGCCTTGGCGCAAAGATATTAAGCGAGCATTTGAATCTGTTTGTTGATCTGTCAGATCAGGCTAAGCACACTGAAATAATGGTAGAAAAAGAAGAAACCAAAAAGGAAAAGGTTCTTGAAATGACAATTGAAGAACTGGATCTCTCAGTCAGATCCTACAATTGTTTAAAGAGAGCCGGTATCAATACTGTTGAAGATCTTACCAACAAAACCGAAGAGGATATGATGAAGGTAAGAAATCTCGGTAGAAAATCTCTTGAGGAAGTTCTTCAGAAACTACAGGCACTTGGGCTGGTATTGGCTCCAAGTGAAGAATAAACGGATATATCAGTATTTACTATACATGAGTTATTAAGTAAAACATCGGGTAAGGAGGGATAGGTAATGCCAGGTCAAAGAAAGTTAGGGCGTGCGACTGACCAGAGAAAGGCAATTTTAAGAAATCTTACAACAGCTTTATTTGTAAGCGGAAGAATTGAAACTACTGAAGCGAGAGCTAAAGAAGTTAAAAATATTGCAGAAAAACTTATCACTATAGCGATCAAGGAAGCAGACAACTTTACTTCAAAGCAGGTAAAGATCAGCTCGGCCAAGGTTGATGCCAAGGGTAAGAAGCTCACTGATTCCAAGACTTCCAAAAATGGTAACAAGTATTTGGTTATCGACAGGGAAGAGAAGACCGACATGGTTTCTGTGGACAGTCCATCAAGACTTCATGCAAGAAGACTTATAATGAATTGGGTTTACAGACCGTCAACTGCTGACGGAGAGAACGTAAACGTCACAGATAAGCTTTTTGATGAGATTGCTCCGAAGTACAAGGGCAAGAACGGTGGTTATACAAGAATATACAAGCTCGGACCTAGAAGAGGCGATGCTGCTGAAATGGTTATCCTTGAGTTAGTATAATTCCGGTATAAATAATTAAACCAAAATATTATGATATAGGGGATTAGACACGTCGGCAGCAAATGGTGCCGGCATGTTTGATCCCTATATTTGTATATAGTTTGTGTTTCAATTTTCTAGCCACCAAAGTGATAGTGAGGTTTTGTGTTAAATACGAATTTTACGCAGATTAGTTATTAGGCATATTATAATAATGGGTAAAAGTAAGTTTAAATCGTTTTGTTAGTTGAAATTTTGTTTTGCTTTACAGTTAGATTTATTAAGAATCGAACTGGTACGCGAGGACAACTTCATAAAATAAGATGCACGGTTAAAAACAATTTGCGTAATTGGTTTGGGCGCATTCCTATTTTATGAAGTTAGTCCGGAAGTTACCAGTTGATATTAAAAAATTACACAGGTAAGGCAAAATTTAAATCAATTGGCACAACGAATTCATGCTAAGCAATTAATTGTAATATGCATAAGAATAATGGAGGTCAGCGTGAAAGTAAAGTTTTGTGTATAATGGTTGTTTTCACGCATTAAAAACCTGCAGGCAGGTTTTTCGAACTTTTTATAACGCTGCTTCACAGCGGGATGGAGATAGTAATGAGTATATTTTTTGATGTTCAGGAAGTGAGTTTTGCATATAGTTCTTACGGCGAAGTGCCTGTGGAGGTCCCAGCGCTGGAAAACGTTTCAGCCCAAATAGACAAAGGGGATTTTGTTGTCATTCTGGGCAGGAACGGTTCAGGTAAATCTACATTTTCCAGACTCCTGAATGCTCTTTTAGTCCCCAAAAAAGGAATTGTGCTCGTAGCGGGTAAAGATACCTCCAATGAAGATAACGTCTGGGATATCAGGAGTACGGCAGGTATGGTATTTCAAAACCCGGACAACCAGATAATTGCAACAACTGTGGAGGAAGATGTAGCTTTCGGTCCTGAAAATCTGGGTGTTGAGCCCTCTGAGATAAGAAAAAGGGTTGATGAAGCACTGGAGACAGTGGGAATCAGTCAATACAAGCGGAATGCTCCTCACCTGCTGTCGGGAGGACAGAAACAGAGGGTGGCTATTGCAGGCATTCTGGCTATGAAGCCTGAGTGCATTATACTGGATGAAGCTACTTCAATGCTCGATCCTGTGGGTCGCAGAGAAGTAATCAAGGTCCTCAGGAAGCTGAACAGGGAAGAGAATATAACAATTATTCATATAACACACCATATGGACGAAGCTGCAATGGCAGACAGACTGATTGTCATCGATCATGGTGAAATTGTTCTGGACGGTACCCCCCAGGAGGTCTTCAGCAATGTGGATAAAGTCAAGAGCCTTGGACTGGACGTGCCCCAGGTTACAGAGCTGATGTATGACCTGAAGAAGCAAGGTATTAATATTGATAAACTCCCATTGACAGTGGACGAAGCATTCGAAATAATAAAGGCTTTGGTAAGGTAGCAGGTTTATATAAACGCAGTATAAAAATGTCCTATTTTTTTATGGCTTTATATACCCTGATGCCGCCGCTTTTATCAACATCAGCAACATTCCCGAAAACGCTTTTCATTATATCCTTCAGTGTTGAACCGCCCTTATTATGAAAGGCAACCAGCCACAAGGAGCCATTTGCCGTTAAATGCCCATAGGCTTCATTTATCAGCCTGGTATTCAACTCCTTTCCTGCTGCAAAGGGAGGATTTGATACTATGTCATCAAAATACCTGTCTTGCAGGGCTTCATAAAGGTTGCTGTGCAGAACTTCAACCTCCAGCTTGTTGGCCGAGGCATTTTTTCTTGTATAATCCAGGGCTCTGTTATTGATATCAATCATTGTAACTGTCTGGGAGGCAAAAAGAGCCTTCAGAAACAAACCGATAGCTCCGTAACCGCAGCCAACATCAAGTATTGAGGAACCGCCGGGACTGAAGTTCTTTATAAGGTTTTGAGATACCTTGTCAATTCTGTTTTCAAAGGAAAAGACACCGCTTACCGACGTAAAGCTCAATTCCTTTCCGTTTATATTCTCAATAAAGCTTTTCTCTTTAATTTCAGAATCGGGATTTTCAGTAAAGTAATGCTGGCTCATGGGCGTTGTACCTCCGGGAACAAATTAATCCGGCTTTATCTCTATGTTAAAGTATTTAATAACCGGCATTTTTTATATATTTTTTATATATAAGATTTTTATAATAACTATTATTATAATATATATTTGGAAATAATCCTATAATTATGCTGTTATGGCGGACAGTGCTTCACAGGCAGCAAATAACGGCTATATTTGAGGATTTGCATATACTTTTTCTATTCACTATTTATGTATAGTTGTGGTAATATTAATTGATATACAATTATTTGATTGAATTTATAACCGGGAGTAAACTATGCCTATTAATATAGAAGGTCTGAAATTTACTTATTCAAATGGAGGACCCTTTGAAAAAAATGCACTGCATGATATTAATATTGATATACAGAACGGAGAGTTTATTGGGATCATCGGACATACCGGCTCGGGCAAATCTACGCTCATACAGCATTTAAACGGGATACTGAAGCCAACGGCCGGAAGGGTAATAATAAACGGTATCGATACCAAGCAAAAAGATTTAAAGGAATTAAGACGACAGGTGGGAATAGTGTTCCAATATCCCGAGCACCAATTGTTCGAGGATACGGTGAAAAAGGATATCTCCTTCGGACTGCTGAAGCAGGGGCTTTCGGAAGAGGAAATACAGCAGAGAGTTATTTCTGCGCTTCATTCAGTAGGCCTTGATGAGTCGATCCTTGAAAAGTCACCTTTTGAGCTCTCAGGAGGTCAGAAGCGCAGAGTCGCAATAGCAGGTGTTGTTGCTATGATGCCCAAAATCCTGGTTCTGGATGAACCGACGGCAGGCCTGGATCCCAGCGGACGTGACGAAATATTCGGCTACATTAAGGAGCTCCACAGGGATTTTAATATGACTGTAATACTGGTGTCCCACAGTATGGAGGACATAGCAAAGCTGGCAGGTAGAGTTATAGTGATGAATGA
The DNA here is from genome assembly GCF_000350485.1 of Ruminiclostridium cellobioparum subsp. termitidis CT1112. GTDB lineage: Bacteria > Bacillota > Clostridia > Acetivibrionales > DSM-1351 > Ruminiclostridium > Ruminiclostridium termitidis. Next base: position 9,518 of record NZ_AORV01000039.1, on the reverse strand, counting down.
GGGTACGGTTTATATGGATAAGCCTTCGGGAGAGGTATATACACAACCTGACCAGTTGGAGAAAATAGGCCTTTCGGCACCGCAGATCACGTATCTGATGAAGAGGCTGAAAACCATATTGCCTGATATTGATGAAAACATATTTACCGTTGAAGCGGCGGTCAAAGAGCTGCAAAAGCATTTGAAACAATAATGGAGGTTTAAATGATAAGAGATATAACAATAGGTCAGTATGTACCGGGCGATTCGCTGCTTCATAAATCGGACCCGAGGACAAAGATCATACTGACATTTGTAATGATGATATTCATATTTTTAATAAATACCTATTGGGGTTATCTGCTGCTCACACTTTTTACGGCATTGATAATTGTGACGTCAAATGTACCCGTCAAATTTATATTAAAGGGTTTGAAGCCTGTAATATTTATAGTTGTTTTTGCAGGTGTGATCAATATGTTTACCATCGGAGGGAGAACAATTTTTGAATTTGGTTTTATAAAGATGACCTATGAAGGCGTGGATATGGCCGTAAAAATGGCTATAAGGCTTTTCCTGCTGATTATAACGGCCAGTATGCTGACATACACCACAACGCCCATTGCATTGACAGACGGGATTGAAAAGCTCCTGGGACCCTTAAAGAGAATCAGGGTACCTGTACATGAAATAGCCATGATGATGACCATAGCTCTGAGATTTATACCCACGCTTCTTGAAGAAACGGATAAGATTATCAAGGCACAATCCTCCAGAGGCGCTGATTTTGACAGCGGGAACATGGTAGAACGCGCAAAAAGCTTCATTCCGGTACTCATACCTTTGTTTATCAGCGCGTTCCGAAGGGCCGACGAGCTTGCCACCGCAATGGAGGCAAGGTGCTACAGAGGCAGTGAAGGCAGGACAAGAATGAAGCAGCTGAGCCTTACCAGGTATGATTTTATTACGGCGGCAATAACTGCTGTCTTTATGGCCTGGGTGCTGGCAATGCAGTATATGGTATTCTAGTACAATATTCAAACTAAATATCTAATTTTTAAAATTGACTTTAGCACCGGTGAACTTTATATTTAATGTGTAGGATATTAAGGAGCAGGGTAGGATATCGGGGTTAAAGCTCAGGGATATCATTATAATCAAATAGAAAGCCTTTTAATCATTACTATTTATGCTTAATTTACACTAATTGCACATAACTAATTTGCACATATAAATAGAGCAGCCTTCCTAAATGTTGGTTGCTTTTATTATTTTACATAATTCCTATAAATACTGTGATAAAAATAGTTATTTTTATTCCTACAAATTGAAAAGGGGCTGGAGATTATGCAGAAAGTAATGATTGTTGATGACGAACTGAGAATCAGACAGGGACTGGCAAAGCTTATTGAATGGGAAGAATACGGACTGGAGATCGTATGTGAGGCAGCCAACGGAAAAGATGCACTCAGGCAGCTTGAAGAGAATGAGATTAATGTTATAGTAACCGATATAAAGATGCCGGTTATGGATGGCATTGAGCTGATAAAGGAAATAAACAAAAGAGCGCTTGACGTGAGAATAATAGTCTTAAGCGGCTTTGACGATTTCAGCTTCGTAAAAAATGCCATGAAGCTGGGCGCTGAAAATTATCTGCTCAAACCTGTAAATAAAGAGGAATTGCTGGGTACCATCAAGGACATGCTGGAGGATATAAAATCCAAGCGCATTTCGGATATCCAGAACAGAGCAGGCCTAACCTACCTTAGAAACAACACATTAAACCGCATAGTCAAAAATGAAATAAAACCGAATGAATTGAGAGACAAATCCGAACTGCTGGAATTGAACATCTGGACATCCAGTATGCAGGTAGCCATATTCCAGCCTTACCTGCCAAACGGAAAAGAGAATGAATCTCATGAGGAAGGACAGGATCTGCTGTCCGCAATATTCTCAATTTGTGAAGAGTCGGTCAAGCCCTATGCCGATTGTATAACCTTCATTGATTCAAACGGACGGATAGTATATATTTTTAATCTTGCCGGAGAAAAGCTTGAAAGAAATAAAAGTTTGCTGCTGAACTGCCAGCAGAAGGTTATTGCCGGCCTTGGCATCCATTCTGCAGTTGCACTGGGAAGTATAGTGGAGTCGCAGAAGCACATTCATCTGTCCTATCAACAGGCAGTTCAGTCCCTTGACTATAAGATTGTGTATGGACCCGACAGAATAATACTTTATTCCGAAATCCGGAAAAGATTTGAGCATAAGCATGAAGAAGTGAATATTTATGAAGAATGGATTCAAAATTGTATCTCGGCATCGAAGGCAGAAGAGCTTACGGCATGCATAGACAATGTTTTCAGAGATATCAAAGATCAGGGAACGGGCATAAGTCCCGAACAGGTCAGAAACATCACCATGAAGATAATACTTGCAATATTTCATAAAGCAAGAGAGTTCTTTATTAATACCGAAAAAATCATTGATTACAATGAATACATGGTGTTCTGGAGTATTTCAAAGGCAGATGATATCGATGAACTGAGAAAGCTTTCAATTGATATTGGAATCAAGGTCATCAATGCCGTTCAGCAGCAGCAGTCCAAAAGATATTCAAAAACTGTGGAATATATCATCAATTACATACAGAACAACTACAGCCAGCAGGATATTTGCCTTAAAACCATGGCCAATCAAATGGATGTCAGCGCTGTCCATCTGGGCAGGATTTTTAAAAATGAAACGGGAATGTTTTTTTCCGACTATCTGAATCAGATACGGATACAGGAGGCAAAAAGGATGCTGGTGGAGACCAACATCAAAATAAGGGATATAACTGAGAAGGTTGGTTTTGTAAACACAAGCTATTTCTTTACTGTCTTTAAAAAAGTTATGGGGGTTACCCCGGGTGAAATCCGTCAGGTCTAAATTACAGGGGATGTGTCTTAATGAAAATTTTCAATAAAAAGAAATATCAGGTCAGGATCAGTTATTTTGTCAAGCTGGTCACCACATACTCGCTGTTGCTTACTTTATCGGTAAGCATTCTCTTTTATACGCAATATTCCTATTTGATTCCCATGATAAGTGAAGCGGATATGAAATTTGAACTGGAGGCTTTTAACAAACTAAGTGAATTCACTGAGGACATATACAGAAAAATACTCAGCGATACCATTGTGGGAATGTACAGCCAGACTGAGATGATCAGCACAATAAAAATGATAAACCACGATAAGGATGTTTATTATGATACAGATATGGCGCAAAAGGTGAACAATTATTTGAAAGCCGTTACCAGTGCCAACAGCGACATACTTGACTTTATAATAATCACAGACAACAATGCAATATTCCAGAGCAGCAGCAAATCCGGCAGGTCAACCAAAACCAGATATGATTTCACAAAAGATGAAAATCTTATCAAGGTCAGGAAGAGCAAGGACAAACTGGATGTGATTTCCGACAACCCTTCACGGTACATAATCAATGGGAGCAAGAATACGGTGACCTTTATAGGGAATATGTACGATCCCAATAATCCTTCAAGTAAAGACAGTATAGGAAACTTTATTATCAATGTGGATCTTGATACCTTCAAAAGATCGTACCGGGAATATGAAAACAACCTAAATGGGGAGCTGTTAATTCTTGACGAGAGCGGTACCGTACTCTTCAATTCAAATTCCCAATATGACCGCATAGGCAAAAAGTATATTTATTACGATAAAATCAAAGATGTAACCAATGAAGAAATTATGCTGTATGAACCAACTTTGGTCAGAGCCGATACCATGGACAACGGCAAGTTGATAATAGTTAACATTCTCCCGTCAAATTTTGTGTGGAACAAGCTGTCGGGTCTCAGGGACGAAATGGTTATGATGCTTGTAATAAGCATCACTGCAGGAATAATAATCACAACTATAATTTCTCTGCTGTTTAATAAAAGAATAAAAACACTGATCAGATATATGAGAAAGGTTCAGAAAGGTGACCTGGACGTATACATACCTGTCAGATCAAAGGATGAAATAGGACAGCTCAGTGCCATTTTCAACGAAATGTGCCATAAGCTCAACGCTTTTATCAAAAGGGAATACTTTGCCGAAATCAACCGTAAAAACTCTGAATTGCAGGTTCTGCAATCCCAGATAAACCCTCATTTTCTGTATAATACTCTTGAAAGTATAAAAATGAAAGCTGTTCTGGAAGGCCAGGAGGAAATAAGCAACATGCTTACAATACTGGGCAGCATTTTCAGATGGAATGTAAAAACCAAGGACAAAATAGTCATGCTGGAGGATGAGGTTGACTATATATCCTCATATCTTGAACTTATAAAATATAGATTTGACGGCAACCTTGAAGTAAAAATAAATATGGATGACAGACTGCTGAAACTGGGAATTCCCAAACTGCTGCTCCAGCCCATAGTGGAGAACTCTGTAGTCCACGGGATCAGTAATATTGAAGGAATGGGACGCATAGCCATTAACGGCCGGCAGGAGGAAGAACTGCTTCATATTTCGGTTGCAGACAACGGCATCGGAATAGAGGAAGATGATCTTCAGGAATTGAGCAATGACTTGAACGAGGTGGAAAACAGCAGGGATTATTACAGACTGGGTATTAAAAATGTTCATGACAGGATCAAACTGATTTTCGGGAGTGATTACGGGCTGAGTATAACCAGTGTAAAAGGCAGGGGAACTACAGTCGATCTTAGGATACCTGCACTTTCCATAGATGAGATGAGAAAATTGACATAATGCAAAACAGTCGGCTTTTTATATTCGCTTGTTTAATTATTGCAGTTAAACTCAAGTTTTTGAAATTTTAATGGACCTTCATACGTGTTAGACTAATATATGTAAAGAGTTATTGTATGGCGCGCTGCAATTTTCTCATAATTAATTTCTAGGAGGTCCAATAATGAAAAGAGTAATCAGCTTATGTGTTGCATTATCCTTAATGGGGTCCGTTCTTGCTGCATGTGGTTCACAGGAGACAGCTGCAGATACTTCCGCTTCAACAGGCACCACAGTTGCAGCAGCTTCCGGCAGCGCCGAAACAAATGCAAAAAAAGTAAATATAAAGATGGAAGGCATTACCTCTCCCACTTATACCGCACAGTTCTGGGATGAATACAAAAAGACCATAGAAAAAGATAACCCCGACGTGACAATAGAAATGGTACTGGCACCTGGTACCGACAGAATGGTATGGATAAAATCCAAATATGCAGCAGGAGATGCTCCAGACATAATCACAGCTGATTCTGAGACTTTCAGCAATGTTGAAGGCGCATATGCCGAAGTGCCTGCAGACCTGCTGGAAAATGTACAGGACACAGCTATTTCCAGAGTTAACGGAAAAGTGATCGTTATGCCTGCAAGCTTACAGATAAAATCTCAGGCTTACTACAATAAGAAAATGTTTGCCGATGCGGGAATAACTGAAGTGCCAAAAACCTGGGATGAATTTATTCAAGCCTGCGACAAGCTCAAGGCAAAGAACTTTGCACCGTTAATTGGCTGCAAGGAAGCCTGGTTTGAAGCCTTCGGGTATGCAACAGCCGTGCTGCAGCCTGATGTTATCGATGCCAAGCCCAACTTTTTAAGTGATTTGAAAGAAGGAAAAGAAAAGTGGAACAATCCTGTTATGAGTGACTCACTGAAGAGATTTCAGGAACTAACCAGGAAAGGATACTGGTACAAGGGTTCAACTTCCTTCTCATACACCCAGGCAGTAGATGAGTTCTTCAAGGGAACTGCCGCCATCATATTGAACGGATCCTGGATGGCGCCTCAGATTGATGGTCTCGAACAGAAGCCTGACTTCGAAATAGGTATATTCCCTATTCCCCAGACAACCGGTGTAAAGAGTATCGGAGCCACAACCGGTACATGGGCTGTTCTTGCGTCCAGCAAGGCTGTGGACCAGGCATGGAAAGTGGTTAAATACTGCATAGTTGACAATCAGGAACTATACAAGAAATACCTTCAGAATGACAATCTTTTAAGTGTTACAAAGACTCCTGTGACCTATGAGTCCACACCGACTGTAGCACTGTTCAATAAGAATATCGAAGGCCTGCAGCCAGTAATGGACTTCCCGGGATTAGCGGGTGACAATGCACTGCCGGCCGGTTTTGGCGACTTCTATAATACTTCCATCCAATCCATTTCAAGGGGAACAGACGTATCTAAAGTTCTTGACGATATGGATAAGGAATATCAGAAATTAACCAGCAAATAACAAGCTAAAAAAATTGAATGTAATTTTAATATGAAACCATGAAAATTTAATTTTCATGGTTTCATAAAAAATATGGGAGAAATTTATGAAAAAGAGATCTATTCTTTTTGCATTACCGGCGTTTTTGATTTATACAGCTTTGATGGTAATACCCATGCTCATAGTTTTCTTTTTTAGCGTCACAAATTATAACGGAATGACTTCGAATTTCAGATTTGTCGGTATAAAAAACTTTATTGAACTGATTACGGATGACAGATTTATCAATGCCTCTAAGATGACTTTCATAATAACACTGGTGGTTGTTATTGTAGTAAATATTTTAGGACTCATCCTGGCAATCCTTTTAGACAAGGCAAAATCGTTCACAAACCTGTTCAGAAGTATTTTCTTCATACCTGTTTTAATGAGTTCGGTAGCAATATCCTTTGCCTGGAATGCTCTTCTTTCTTATACAGGAGTAATAAATACCGTAATATCTCAATTTGGCTTTGAACCGCATGATTTTTTTGGCGTAAAAAGCAATGCCATAGCCTGTATCATAATTGTTGAAATCTGGAGAAATCTTGGTTTTTACATGGTTATATATCTAGCACACCTTCAGACTGTTCCAAAGGATCTGTACGAAGCCTGCACCATCGACGGGGGCAATACCTGGGACAAATTCACAAATGTGACGATTCCAATGATTGTACCGGGTATAACCATTTGTACGCTCCTGAGCGTAATGAACGGCCTGAAGCTGTTTGACACACCTATGATACTGACAGGGGGAGGCCCCGGTTTTGATACCGAAACCATAGTCCTTACAGTTTTTAAAAGGGCCTTCGGCTCCAATGAAATCGGTTACGGATCAGCCATGTCACTGATGCTGTTTGTAACAATTGTAGCAATTTCAATGATCCAACTTAGAATATCCAAAAAAGCGGAGGTGGAAAACTAATATGAGAGCTAAATTGCGTTTACAGGGCATATTGTCCGGAGCTGTTATAACTATCCTGGCAATTTTGTTTGTAGTACCGATATATATTACGTTGATCGGAGCCTTCAAAACCGATGAAGCCATTATAAGAACCCCGCTGATGCTTCCTGTGCCGGGTACGCTGGAAAACATCAAATATGTACTTACCGACCCAAGTGCCAACATCCTCCGAATGTACGCAAATACAATAATAATTGTCATCTTTGCGCTGCTGACAACAGTTGCCGTATCATCAATGGCTGCCTTCTACACCTCAAGAAATAAAACAAAAGCTGCCAATTTCCTTTATGTATACTTTATTTTTGGTCTCATGATACCTTATCAGATGGCGTTTATAGGAGTGGTGCAAATTCTTAAAAAAGCACAGCTGGTAGGTACTTTTCCAGGAGTAATACTGGTATTCATTTCAGGAAATATCATGTTTTCGGTTTTCATGTATCACGGATTTATAAAATCCATACCCCAGGAACTGGAAGAGGCTGCATCAATAGACGGGGCGGGAGAATTCAGAATATTCTGGCAGATAATAATGCCCCTGGTCAAGCCCTGCACCACCACTACCGGTATATTTGTAGGTCTGGGGATATGGAACGATTTCTTTACCCCGTTGATAGTTCTGGGCGGAGGTAAAAAAGCAACGGTTACCACAGGAATATATACGTCCATAGGGATGTTTACCTCCAGGTGGGGCTATGTGTTCGCATATGTATTATTTGCCTCACTGCCTATAATCATTGCCTACATATTTGCACAGAAAAATATCATAAGCGGTTTGACTGCAGGCGCTGTCAAAGGCTAAATTTCAATAGCAAAGGATTTTGTAATATGACAATAAAAAAAGAAAAGGAAAAGGGTCATATAGTTACCCATACCCACTGGGACAGAGAATGGAGATATCCTGTCTGGGAAAACAGAATGCTGCTTGTCAATCTCATGGAAGAATTGCTGGAGACTCTGGATACCAACCCTGAGTACAAGTCATTCATTCTGGACGGACAGAGTGTAGTGATAGAGGACTATCTGAAGGCCAGACCCCAGGATGAGAGCAGAATTAAAAAGCATGTAAAATCGGGCAGACTGTCGGTTGGGCCCTGGTATACATTGCCCGACCTGTACCCGGTTGACGGGGAATGCCTGATAAGGAATCTCATGAAAGGTATCAGGGTGTCCGACAGTCTGGGAGGGCATATGAATATTGCATATGAATCCTTTGGATGGGGACAGACCGCACAGTTTCCGCAGATATACAAGGGTTTTGGCTTTGACATAGTTATAGTGGGTAAAAATGTTTCAAAAGACAGAGCACCTCAGAGTGAATTTTTATGGGAAGCCCCCGATGGGACGAGTATCCTGTCTACAAGGCTGGGACAGCATGCAAGGGCGAATTTCTTTATGAATTCCTACATGAAGATCATGACTGGAAAAGAGTACATTTCGGATGAGTTCCGCCTTGAATGGGATAAAGCGGGTGTAATATACCACCAGGCCGATGAGGACAACTTCCACCAGGATTATTTGAAACTTGAAAATACCGAGAGCATTCATGAAGAGGATATAAGGGAAGCGGTGCTGCAAGCCTGGAAAGCCACCGACGATACTACTGTCAAGACGCATAGGATACTTATGAACGGGTCTGATTCCACCACTTCCCAGCCTTTTCTCACAGAGCTGGTCAAAAAAGCAAATGAACTATTTGAAGACAGGGAATTGGTATTGAGCTCTCTGGAGGAATATACCGGTTTATTAAAGAAAAATATTGATCTGAAAAGCTTGAGGACAGTTAAAGGGGAACTCCGGGACGGACCTGCTTCGGCCTGCTCAGCCAACGCGCTGATGACAAGGCCGGCATTGAAGATTTTGAACAAAAAGGTGCAGAATTCTCTGCTCAACAAAGCCGAACCGGTTTCTGCCATAAACTCCATGCTGGGTGTAAAATATGACAAAACCCTGCTTGACCATGCTGTAAAATTCATGCTTCTCTCGCATCCCCATGATTCAATAAACGGTGTGACACAGGATAAAACGGCAGAGGATGTTATGTACAGCCTCAACCAGGCTCTGGAAATCAGTGAGGTCATAAGCAACCGGGCCTGCGGGGAAATAATAAAAAGGATAAATACCGGCTGCTATGACCAAAAGGATATCCTTTTGGTGGTATTCAATTTTTCACCCTTCGAGAGAAAAGAGATAATGAAAGCTACAATCGATTTTCCCGGCGAATATAATGTATGGGATTTTGACCTTTTGGACCATGAGGGTAACAGGGCAGATACCCAGGTTGTCTCCAGAAAGG
>NZ_AORV01000038.1 GCF_000350485.1 Ruminiclostridium cellobioparum subsp. termitidis CT1112 | reverse complement strand
TTTCATTTTTTTTGCTCTGGTGTATGTTTTAATTTTGAGTACCATTGAAGGTAATCAGTGCATTTTTCTGTTTAAGCCTCTTCGGTATTTTTACTGCTGCGGGCTGCGATTTTAGCAGCTCTGGCCTCTTTCTTGGACATCTTTGGCGCTTTCTTGGCACTACCCTTATCACCCATACAAATTCTCCTTTCAAATAACAGTTTAACTTGTAGTAATCACATCATATGATTATTTCTATTATTTCCAATGATTTCTAACAAAATACAAGGTTTAATATTTTAATATGAACAAACTGTAAATTCAGTTAAAAAATGAGATGCACCCGTATACTTCTATTCCCTTTTCTTATATTTTATGGTATATTTGCACTTGATTGTATTGTGAAATAACGACCTCGGAGAAAGGACAGTGATATACCAGAATGACAAAACAGATAACATGCATTATATTGGCGGCATTGATTATCATGGGTGCAAGCGCCTGCGGCGATAATGCTAAAAAAGAGACGGCTGCCAATGTTCTGGATATGAACAATGTATCCAACTACCAGGAACAGGACCTGGGCAGGGAATTGGGGCTTAAGAATGCCGGCATGAAAATAGGTCTGGATTCCGGGAACCGGCTGGTTTTAACGGAGCAGAGGGAAAAGGATGTTTATAATGTCACTGCAGACACGAACGGTAAGAGAGTTCAGGAATATAAATGTGATTATACGGATATTAATTTTACCCTTGATTCACAGGACAACAGATATGTGATCAGAGAAAAATATGGACAAATTAAAGAGGGCGACAAAAAAAGAGAAGTTGAAAGCTCGGTAGTTATATATAATTCAAAGGGAGAAAAACAAAAAAGTTTTGAACTCGGAAAAAGAACCTATACCGATGAGCAGGCAGGAATAACGGATATTGCCGTAGATACAAAAGGAAATGTATATTTGCTGGAGAGAAGGGAGAAGGTTGAGGTTTTGAACCCTGACGGCAAAAAAATCAAAGACATTGAAGCAAAGAAAATTGACTTTATAGAAATCGATGACAAGGATAACCTGCTTATGGGATCTTCAAGCGGAGAGTCCGGTAAATCGTCTGTTGAAATAATAAGTTTGGGTCAGGATAAGGGTAAACTGCTGACAGAACTGAGCGCCGGGCATTTTATGCACGAAATGAAGTATAGCCTGGTAAATAAGAAACTATATTTTTTAGCTGAAAAAGGTATTATAGCGTGCACACCTGAGGGAAAAACGGAAGGGTATGTATTTGATCTCAAGCAGTCGTCACTTCTGGATTCGGGAACTTATACAAATGATTTTGTTTTCGATAAGGATAATAATATCTACATATTGGCTTTTAAGATGGACAATTCATCAGGGGAGAACAAGAGTGTCTCTTTGTTTTATAAATATTCTCCTTCCAAGGAACCCGGGAATGCGGCAGATCAGAAAACCCTCAGTATTTATACGAGGTATTCTGAAAAGTATCTGGAGTCGGCAATTGCCCAATTCCGGAAAAAGTACCCTGACATAAAGGTAGATTTGAAGGATTTTTCGGCAGCTACCATTAGTTCAAGTGAAGATGGCCCCGGTGATGATGAAATAAACAGGGCTCAGAAGGCGGAAGAGGATTACCGGAAAATTGTAAGTACAGAGTTAATGGCCGGTAAAGGCCCGGATATTGTTGAGACTGAAGGTCTCCCCTATAGAAGATATATAGATAAGAATTGTTTGGAAAACCTTAGTGAAGTGATAAAAAACGATAAGAGCTTTGATATAAACAACTACAAGCAAAATATTCTGAATGCTTTCAAGTATAAGAATGATCTGTTTGTAATGCCTGTAAATTTCAGCTTTGCCTCCTTTGCTGCCAATAAAGGCATAATGGATAAGGAAGGAATCAGCATAGACAGTTCTAAATGGACATGGAAGGATTTCCTGTCATTAGCCCAAAAGATTACCAGGGATAACGACGGAGATGGAAAACCGGATCAGTATGCTATGGAAAAGATGTCACCGGAAGGCATATTCAGCATGGTTCTTCTGAGTGAATACAACAATTTTATTGATCTGGATAAAAAGTCCTGCAGTTTTGATTCAGGAGAATTTATTGACTTGCTGAATTTCACAAAAGGGTTTTCCGATATGGGTGTTTGCAGTCCAAAGCTTGATATCTCTGAACTCTATAAAATGCTTGATCCGGGAACAATTGGATTTATGAGAAGCTATTTCGGTACCTATCAGGGGGTAATACAAACCCAGTGTCTGATGAACGGCGAAGTGGAATTTTATAATATGCCTTCATACAGTGCCCAAAAAACACCGAATATAATTTATGAGGGAAGGACATATGCCATTAACAACAACTCAAAACTTAAGGCGGAGGCGTGGGAATTTATTAAGTTGCTTCTTTCAGATGAAATACAAGCCAGAGACGATATGTATCAATTCCCTGTAAGCATAAGTGCCCTTGAAAAGAAAGCCAAAAGTGAGATTGAACGGAACTATATGTATATGGCATACAAGGACAAAGGACGTAAAGTCAGGGCATTAAATGAAGAGGATGTAAAAATGGTGAACAAAATGATAGATGAGTTGGAGCTACTGCCCTACGTTGAAGAACAGGCTTCACAGATCGTATTGGAGGGTATAAAAGATTTCTTTTCAGGAAAGAAGTCTGCCCAGGAAACAGCTAAATTGATTCAAAACAAGGTAAGTATATATCTAAATGAATAGTGAAAATTGCTTATTAATATTCCAGTAAAAATTATGGCCCATTAAACCGGTACGTGAGTGCCGTATAATGGGCATAATTATTTTTCCTCAATAATTTTAATCAATATAATATGTATTTACTGCCTTTTCATACCTGCAGTCCAGTCCCAGGTGCTCTGCAAAGCAACCAGGGATTTATTAAAAATGAGGGCGGTTTCAGTATCCCTGTACACTTCCTTGCTGTGATAAATCTGCTCCAGCGTTTTTGAATAGGCCGGTTTTGCCGCTGCTGCCGTCCAGGTGCCTAAAGAAGAGAGCATGAAAATAAACAGCAGAATAAGTGCCTTGATTTGCTTCGACATGTGAGCCCCCTAAGTGTCAATAACTAAATTCATAAATGGTGGTATGTGTAATCCAAGGTAAATTACAGTTTGGTTTTTAGATAGGTTATAAAGTGCTGGGCTGTTCTGCCCGATAAACCGCCGTGGCGCATCTCCCATTTGTTGGCTTCAAGGAACAGCTCTTCCTCGGGAAGTGCTATGTTGTTTTTCTGGGCCAAAACTCTGACGATATTGTTAAACTCCTTTTTATTTGGCGAAATATAAAGGATGGACAGCCCAAAACGGGCGGCCAGTGACAATTTTTCCTGAACGGTATCATTTGTGTGGAGGTCATCGTCCCTGTCGTCCTTGTCACTCCATTTTTCCCTTATCAGGTGTCTTCTGTTGGACGTTGCGTAAAGGAGGACATTGCCAGGGTGCATTTCAAGGCCTCCTTCTATGATGGCCTTAAGATATTTATACTCTGTTTCATAATCTTCAAAGGACAGGTCATCCATATATATTATGAACTTGTAATTCCGGTTCCTTACCTGCTGGATTATTTCCTGCAAATAGCCGAACTGGTGCTTGTACACTTCTATCATCCTGAGTCCCCGGGAGCTATATTCATTGAGAATGGCCTTAATGCTTGAGGACTTGCCGGTACCACTGTCACCGTACAGCAATACATTATTCGCCTTGTACCCGTTTATAAAATCTTCAGTGTTTTTGATGAGCTCCTTTTTTTGCAGCTCATAACCTACAAGGTCATCCAAATATATGTTACCGGTATTTGCAATGGGAATAATATCAGCCGACTGTCCGCCGGGACACACCTTGAAGGCTTTGTACATTGCGAATTTACCGACACCGTGCTGTCTGTAAAAATCGCTTGTATGCCTGCAGAAAACCTGGGGATCACTGGAATGCCTGAGATTGTAGGTAAGTTCTCTGAAAGCCTGTATTATATCAGTATCCATCAGTGCTTTTGAGCTGTCCGGATTGCTGAAGTCCGAAACAAAACACAGACAATCCAATCCAAGTACTTTATCAATCAAAGTTAGATCAAAATCAAATAATTGCTTGAAAATCCTGAAGTCGTTTAATGCCAGCCGAGTAATGGTTCCTGTTACCGAGCCGCCTATTTCAAGAGATCTGGAATAGGAATTTTCATTATTGACCAGCAAATAGGTCAGAAAACAGTGCCACAGATTACCTTCAAATCCGCAGCACATGCCAAACTCTATCAGCTCATTGGTACACGGATATATGATTTTTTTAATCTCTTCGTAGTTAATATTTTCATAGTTATTGATTATACCGGTAATATTATCAAATAACGTTTGCTGCTCAAACTTACGGTATAAAAATAATTCATTTGTATCTACGTACATATAATACTTCCTTTACAGGTATTTATCTCACGATAGCAGTTTTTCTTACTTTATATCATTTGGGCAGTAAGATGTCAATCTTTTGCCTGGAGCTATTTTGCTATGCCGGAAAACACCTGCTGTGCCTCGATACTGTCCAGTGTAAATCCATATAATGTATTTCTGATTTTACAGGATGCTTTCTGTTTCTGTAATATCACTATTATATCGGACTTGGCAAACTGGCTTCCGTCTGAATCCATATCCTTTAAACGTGCAATTTCGGGTGCTGCAGTATAGGATAGTCTTCCAAGATGGTATACGTCCAGGGTTATCTTAGTGGGGTCACTGATGTAACGGTCGATATTATAGCGGGCTATTAACCTCTCGGTATTTGTGAGGCTTAAAATGCAAACGCCCGTGACTACAGTAATGCCGATAAGCTTCATTACATCCATTTTAGGTATAAAGCATTTAATAATCATCCAGACAAGACATAGACCGATAAGGCACATGAGCCACAGTGTCAGCACACGTTTCACACTTAGTCCGTAAGCATCCACATATAAAAGCATTCTCTTTATGGCTGACACCAATAAAATACCATTGCATAAACAAAGGGAGACGGTACAGAGCTTAACCCATGAAGGGAGCTTATCTTCCTTCTTTTTGGTCATTATCATAACAAAAAGTGCTATGGAAATTATTATACCTGATGCAGCGGTGAGTTCAAAGAAGCCCCGTCTTGCATATTCGGCATAAGTCATATCCGATACGGTGATATTGACCGTACCTCCGAAAAGATAAGCGAACTGGAAGCCCACGAAAGCAATCAGCAAAATATTAATTATGGTCAGGAAAGTTCCGATAACAAGCCCGTCAACGGAATTTCCTATTTTCCCGGCGGCTTTTTCCTCATGTTCCTCGTATTTAAGACCCAGCAGTGCGGCAGAAAGAAAGATTCCGCCGAAGAATCCCAGGAACAGGTCGGCAAATATGTTGCCGAAATCCACATTGATGAAGCTAACAACACTGTTGACAGCGTTTTCAAAAACTGCATCGGCACTCATGAACAGGCCCAGCAGAATTATAACAACGGGCAGTGAAATAGCCAGACCTATAAGTATAAGTGTTGCTTTACCGGAGCTATGTGTTTTTCTTCTTTTTTTCAGGAATTCCAGGGAGAAAAAGGGCATCCCAAGGTTCAGGAAGGAGTGTCCGATGATTTTTGACATTACCCTTGTCAGCATGTCATATGAGAAAAGACTTTCTGCCGGATTGGTGCCCAGCATGACAAGCTGGATACATACGAGTCCGATTAAGGTAAGCCAGGTTATGAACCGGGTACTGGGATTGTAGTGCAGGAAAAAGCTGAAGGCCAGAAGAAACACCGGAATTGTCAGAAATATGCCCGTCCGGTTAATGGGCTTCTCCTTTTCATGGAAATAGTAAAACAGGCTGGAATAGAAGGCTATGGCGAATATGGGAACAGATATGCCGGCAATACCGAGAAAAATTGTCTCTGTAAAAAGGGTGGCCAGTAAAATGCTTAGTATGGTAATGATAAAGCCCTTCGGGGATATTACTTTTGATTTGAAGGCCTGATATTCCGATGTTTTGTCTCTTGGTATATAAGGTTTATAATTTGGAGGTACATTATTAAGCGGTTCTGGCAGAGGTTTTTTTTGATCTTCCATGGTCATACTCCTTTGCTTGATTTTTTTAAATTGAATTACTAAAAAAGGGCATAATTCAAAATGGACTTGTAAATATTCTTTTTTAGAAAATTAAATTTAATGTTAAGTAGTGTTTCCGGTTAATGAAAATTATGAAATTATTCAGTTTTTAGATTATATCCGGATATCCTATTTTGCAGGTTCCTCCTCCGGAACATATTCCAGGATATCGGCAGGCTGGCAGTTAAGCGCCTTACATATTTCCTCAAGTGTGGAGAAGCGGATTGCCTTTGCCTTATTGGTCTTTAATATGGACAGGTTTGCAGTGGTGATTCCAATTTTTTCAGCCAGCTCGGTTGAGCTCATTTTCCGTTTAGCCAGCATTACATCAACATTTACTATGATAGGCATCTTTTTTCTCCTCTCTAGATTGTCAGATCATTTTCCTGCTTGTAGCTGACTGCCTGGTAAAATAGCCTGGCTATTATAAAAATACAGGCTGAAAGGAATAAAAAAGTCAACCCAACCAAAAGTACAAATGCGGAGGGAATAAAATAAATTGCGGCAAGGTAAGCGAAAGCTATGGGCAAACACCAGTAGGAGATGTATTTGATTCTGTTGGCCGTATCAAGGGTAAAAGGGTCTTTTTTATTTATATTGCGAAGAATCTTTTTTGACTGCCCTAAAATACAAAAGGCACAAATCCCCGATAAAAAAAGCAGTATCAGCATGGAATAATAAACGTTGCCGGATACATAACTGTTTTTAAAGAGCAGGTAGTTATTCAACGTCCAGGGAAGGGAGCCAACCAGTATCACACCCATAACCTGAAATACGGTACACATAACCTCAACAATATGACTCAGATTTTTTTGCCCGGGCAATTGCAGCTTCATATAAACCTCCAACAATGTGCAATATATTTTATCCTTTAAGTGTAATATAACCCCATAATTATCGTTTGTCAATAAAAACATACCAATAAATAATAAAAATTAATTGAAATACAATTAATTTGCAATCGAAACCCATTCTTGAAAAAAATCATTTGATTAATTGGGATAAAATAGTATAATTGATACAAATACTTTTGTGATGGAATAGATATATTTACAGGTTGACATAAATTTATGTGTATAGTAAAATAACGCATACAAAGTATTTATAAAAATACAATTAAAAAAATGCAATAGAATATAAAAAGCGATGATCAAGAACCAGTAACAGTTTTACCAAATCCTTCAGAGAGCCTTCGGCCGGTGAAAGAAGGCAGGATACGGTATTGTGAATTCATCTTGGGAGCTGTGCGCTCAAAGGCAAATGCCCTGTAGGTGGCTTCGGGATCCGCCCGTTATAGTGGAAGAACAATATTGGTTGTTCGTGTGAGATTGTGCAAACAATGAAGCAAGGTGGTACCGCGATATGAATTCGCCCCTGTAAGTTTATTACTGGAGGCGATTTTTTATTGTCTGGAACGGTGGTTCAAAGCAGCTCAAAATGAGCTGGTTGAATAATAAATTAATTAAATGTAGGACGGAGGTACGGTTATGAAAAAAATTAATAGGGGTTTGGCGTTATTGACGGTAGTTGCCATGATGGCAGGTGTAGCAGGCTGCGGCGCAAACAACAGTTCAAACAGCAGCTCAAATGGTACGGATGGTACTGACACAAAAAAACTGAACATCGGTATCGTTCAGTACATGGAGCACAGTGCGCTAGATAGCGCACGGGAAGGCTTTATAGAAGCCTTGAAAGACAATGGATATGTGGATGGAGAAAAAATAACCATTGATTTGCAGAATGCTCAGGGTGATCAGAGCAATCTTTCTACCATCAGTGATCGTTTTGTAAGCAATAAAGCAGACCTGGTGCTGGCAATAGCAACTCCGGCAGCCCAGTCCATTGCAGGAAAGACAACAGAGATACCAATACTGGCAACAGCAGTAACTGATTTTGAATCCGCCAAGCTTGTAAATTCCAATACTGCTCCCGGCGGAAATGTCAGCGGTACCACAGATATGAATCCAATTAAGGAACAAATGGATTTGCTGGTCAAATTGGTGCCGGGTGCAAAAAAGGTGGGAGTGATGTATACTTCCAGCGAAGATAACTCCATTTTGCAGGCAAAGCTTGCCAAAGAAGCTATTGAGAAGCTGGGACTGACATATGTCGAGGCTACTGTAACCAATTCAAACGATGTTCAACAGGCGGCACAGTCAATAGTCACACAGTGTGATGCAATCTATGTACCAACCGACAACACCTTTGCTTCAGCCATGCCTGTTGTAAGCGGTGTAACCACCAAAGCCAAGATACCTGTTATATGCGGGGAATCCGGTATGGTTGACAAGGGCGGGCTGGCCACTCTGGGTATAAACTACAAGGATCTGGGCTACCAGACAGGACTGATGGCGGTTAAAATATTAAAAGGCGAAGCAAAACCTGCCACAATGCCAATTGAAGGTTCCAAGAATTTTGATTTTGCAATAAACGGAGCCATAGCCGATGAAATAGGGCTTAAGATACCGGCAGATCTGGAACAGTACGTAATCAAGGGTAAATAATCAAAAAGCTATCATATAATATAATCACAAACTTTGAAGATAGAATGGAAAATGGGTGAATGTAATGTTGGATATATTTCTTGGGGCTATATCCCTTGGGCTGCTATGGGCCGTTATGACAATAGGGGTGTATATAACCTACCGTATTTTGGATATTGCAGATCTGACTGTGGAGGGAAGTATTGCAATGGGTGCTGCCATAGCCGCCAAGGCTATAAGTCTCGGAGTCAATCCCTTTGCGGCAACTGCTCTTGCACTGTTGGGAGGCTTGACTGCCGGCCTGATAACAGGACTGCTGCACACAAAGCTTAAGATACCGGCACTGTTGTCAGGAATCCTGACCATGATTGCCCTTTACTCGGTCAACCTGCATATCATGGGAAAGGCCAATGTGGCTCTGCTGCGTATGGATACGGTCTATACACCGTTTACGAAATTGGGCATGAGTACGAGAGATGCCGTTATAGTTTTAGGCTTTATCTGCGTTTCGGCAGTGGTGGGAATTTTATATTGGTTCTTCGGAACCGAAATAGGCTCTGCCATACGTGCCACCGGTGACAACCCGCACATGGTCCGGGCGCAGGGTATAAACACCAATATGATGAAGATCATAGGGCTGGTAATAAGTAACGGTCTGGTTGCAATCAGCGGTGCATTGATTGCACAAAGCCAGGGCTTTGCAGATGTTCAAATGGGTACGGGTTCAATAGTTATAGGTTTGGCATCGGTTATTATAGGTGAAGTGCTTTTCGGGAGGAAGAGTTTCTTCAGCCGGCTTCTATCACTGGCCCTGGGTGCCATGACCTACCGTATCATCATTGCATTCGTACTTAAATTGGGTATGCCCGCAAATGATCTGAAGCTGTTTACGGCAATAACCGTGGCCATAGCCCTGGCTTTGCCGGTATTCAAAACATATCTTCACCCAATTAAAATATCTATCAAGGAGGGTGACTAATGCTTCAGGTTAATGGAATATATAAGGTTTTTAATCCCGGAACGGTAAATGAAAAGGTTGCGCTGCGCAACGTCAGCCTGCAGCTTGATGAAGGTGATTTTGTCACTTTGATAGGGGGCAACGGGGCCGGTAAGTCAACTTTGCTCAATTGCGTGGCAGGTGTATATCCCATAGAAATGGGCTCAATAGTGATAGATAATACCGATGTGACAAAATACTCCGAACACAGGCGTGCAATAATGCTGGGAAGGGTATTCCAGGACCCCATGAGGGGTACTGCCGCCAACATGGGTATTGAGGAGAATCTTGCCCTTGCATACCGCAGGGGACAGCCCCGGGGTCTGAGATGGGGGATCAAAAACAAGGAAAGAACACTGTATAAGGAGCTGCTCAGCCATTTGGAGCTGGGGCTGGAAAACCGGCTGGATGCGAAAGTGGGGCTGCTCTCGGGAGGACAGCGGCAAGCGCTGACTCTATTAATGGCCACGCTGAAAAAGCCCAGATTGCTGCTACTGGATGAGCATACGGCAGCCCTTGACCCCAAAACCGCTGAAAAGGTGCTCCAGCTCAGTGACAGATTTATTGAGGATGATAGGCTTACAGCGTTAATGGTTACCCACAATATGCGCGACGCCATAAAACATGGCAACCGCCTGATAATGATGCATGAAGGACGCATAATTCTGGATATCAAGGGAGAGGACAAAAAGAAGCTCACTGTGGAGGATCTGCTGCAGCGCTTCGGCAGGGCAAGCGGCGAGGAATTCGCAAATGACCGTGCGCTGCTGTCATAGCAGATGTAAAAAACGCTAAATAATTTATAAATAAAAAATCCATCCGGAGTTCCCGGATGGATTTTTTTGTGCTGTTAATCAACCTTTTAAATTCTTATTTGGCTAAAACTGCTTTAGCTTTAGCAGCAATGTTTTCAGCCGTGAAACCATAGTGCTTGAACAGAAGATCGGCAGGACCTGAAGCTCCGAAGGTGTCTATGGAAACGACTTCGCCCTTCAGACCTACATATTTGTGCCAGCCGAAGGAGGTAGCTGCTTCTACTGCAACTCTACTGCAAACGGAGGAAGGCAATACGCTTTCCTTGTACTCAGCCGTCTGTCTTTCGAACAGTTCCATTGAAGGCATGCTTACCACTCTGGCGTCTGTTCCTTCGGCCTGAAGCTGTTTTCCTGCTTCCAGGGCAGCGTGGACCTCAGAACCTGAAGCAATGAGGATAACCTGCGGAGTAGAATTCTTTGAATCCAACAGTGTATAAGCGCCCTTTAATGCGACCTTACCGTCGATGTCTAGCACAGGCAGGTTTTGTCTTGTCAATACCAGACAGGTCGGTGAGGATGGATTTGTAACTGCAGTAAACCAGCCGGCAGCTGTTTCGTTTGCATCGGCAGGTCTGAAATCTATGAAGTTGGGTATGCTTCTGATTGCAGCGAGCTGCTCAACAGGCTGGTGAGTGGGTCCGTCTTCTCCTACACCTATGCTGTCATGTGTCATGACATAGGTTACGGGTACATTCATAAGAGCGGACAATCTCATAGCGCCCTTCATGTAATCTGTGAAAACGAAGAAGGTCGAGCAGTATGCTTTCAATCCTCCATAAACAGCTATAGCGTTTGCTATTGCTGCCATTCCATGCTCTCTTACCCCAAAGTGGAGGTTTCTTCCACTGTAATCGACAGCAGAAAAATCGCCCATATCCTTCATGTGGGTTTTGTTTGAAGGAGCAAGGTCGGCAGAGCCCCCGACGAGGTTTGGAAGTTTCTTTGCCAGGTAATTTATAATATTTCCTGAGATAGCTCTGGTAGCGTTTGGCTTGCTGTCAAACTTCCAGTAGTTCTCATCATTCAGCAGAAGTTCTTCATAATTGCCGGTCTGCCACAATTCCCATTCCTTTGCAAGGCCGGGGTATTCGGCAGCGTATTTCTTGAACATATCGTTCCAGGCTTCCTCGGCCTTCAAGCCTGACTGTACAAACTCCTTAGTAAAGCCTGCAACCTCATCGGTTATATTGAAACAGTCATCCTTGCACATTCCGTAGAATTCCTTGGTCTTTGAGAGCCCTTCTTCACCGAGAGGTTCTCCGTGAACTCCGGAGGTACCGGCCTTTGGTGAACCGTAACCGATTTGAGTATTAACTATTATAATGGATGGCATACCGGTTTCAGCTTTAGCTTTTTCTATGGCAGCGCTGATATCATCAACACTGTTGCCGTCCTCAACTTTGAGAACCTGCCAGCCGTATGCGTCAAAACGCTTTGCCACATCTTCTGTGAATGCAATGCTGGTATCGCCTTCTATGGTGATCTTGTTGCTGTCGTACAGAAGGATTAGTTTTCCGAGTTTCAAGGTTCCTGCCAGAGAAGCCGCTTCTGATGCAACACCTTCCATGAGGCAGCCGTCGCCTGATAATACATAGGTATAATTGTCAACTACATTGTAGCCTTCCTTGTTGAATTTAGCAGCCATATGGCGTTCTGCCATTGCGAAGCCTACACCATTGGCAATACCCTGACCCAGAGGTCCGGTAGTTATTTCAACGCCCGAAGTGTGGCCGTACTCGGGATGCCCCGGAGTTTTACTGCCAAACTGTCTGAAATTCCTAAGGTCTTCAAGTGATACGTCATAGCCGAAAACATGCAGCAGTGAATATAACATTGCTGAACCATGTCCTGCCGACAGAACGAATCTGTCTCTTCCTGCCCATTTAGGATTTTTGGGATTATGTTTCATATGCCTGGCCCAAACGGAATACGCAATAGGCGCTGCACCGAGCGGAAGACCGGGATGTCCGGAATTTGCCTTTTGAACTGCTTCTGCTGCTAAAATCCTGATGGTATTTATGCATGCTGTGTCTAACTTACTCATTGCTAAGTCCTCCCCAATATCTATTTTATAATGCATAGGTTCAAAAGAACGTGGTACGTTCTTTAAAAATTTTTCGTCTGCAGAAAAATTTCTTATTTAAGCGCTTCCAATGAAACGCCTCGTTATAACTGTTAATATTAAAGTTTTAAAAAAGGTTTTATTAAAACTCAAATCACTAATATATTAACACATAAACAAGCAAAAAATAAATATAAAATCGTTACTTGTTAAAAAAATGTCTATATATTGAGGGAAAATGTATAAAACTGTATGTCAGGCAGTTATTACACAAACAGTTTCTGTGTAATAAGAATATTTTTCCCAACAAAGCAAATAAAATATTCTGTTTTAACACTATTTCTCAAGAGGAAATGTGACAAATACACAGGTGCCTTCATCAGGAGTACTGGTGAAGCGCAAGCCGTACGGTTCACCGTATGTCAGGCGGATACGCTCGTTTATATTCCAAACCCCGTAGCCCTTGTTTTCTCCGGGAGTGGCCAGCAATGCCGAAAGCTGTTCGGAACTCATTCCGACACCGTCATCTTCTATAGTTATCTGCAAAGTACCGCCGGAGGCCTGGCCTTTAATGGTTATTGTTCCGCGGCTGTCGGCTTTTTCGTAGATACCGTGGAGAATTGCGTTTTCAACAAGCGGCTGCAATACGATTTTAATGATACGGCAGGAGGATAGCTCATCGGGCACATCAACCACCAAATTTATTTTATCTTCAAATCTCATATTCTGGATATTTACATAAGTCCTTACATGTGTCAGTTCCTTTTCCAGTGTTACAATATCTTCACCATGCCCGAGACTCAGCTTGTAAAAACGCCCAAGACTTTTAGCGGCATTTTCAATTGCCGGCACTTTATTTTTTACAGCCAGCCAGTAGATCATATCAAGAGTGTTGTATAAAAAATGCGGATTGATTAAAGACTGCAGGACTTTGAGTTCAAGATTTTTAATTTCGTAACCCAGCCTGTACTGTTCATCCAGCAGTCCGCTGATTTTGCCGGCCATGGTGTTAAAGCTGTCGGTCAGCTCCCCGATCTCATCTTCACCGTTTTTAAGAGGCGCTATAATAAAGTTTTTGGAGCCGGCCTCCTTCATGTGGTGCTTGAGCCTGCGCAAACGGCTGGTAATGCTGTAGGAGGTAATATAAATTATAGGAATTGAAAATAAAAATAAAATGAGGACGATCCAGAACAATTGGTTTCGGTAAAGATAGGCCGAGGTGAGAATATCACCGTTTGGCACAAGCATTACCAGTTTCCAGTCTGCGTGATCAATGTTATGGACACCTATCAGGTAATCATTTTTGCTGATGTTTACTTTATGCATGGTGCCGTCGGCCGGCAGCTTATTTTCAGCTATGATGCCATTCAGGAAGTTAACCTCGGTAAGCGCAGAATCTCCTGTGGCAGTGATCATTTCATTGTGTGAATTGTATAAGGCAACGGTGGTATTTTTTGTTGTGGTCATTTTAGCGATTATTTCCTCAAAAACACTTTGAGGGACCGTTCCTGTAATAACTCCTATGTATTTATTGATACTGTTGAGATCCGGAATTCTTTTTACAATGGAAATATAGGGACTTGGACACCCGGGATCAAAGAAATAGGAGGGAATCCACACCGTATCCAGCAGCGGACTGTTCTCAATACGGGTGTACCAATCGCTCTGCTCGGCATTGGACAACCTTTTGAAATTATCCGTCTCTTCAAAGCTTGCCGGACCTTTTCTCATATACAGCCGCACGGTGGTAATGTCGCTGGTGGTATATGAATTGTATATAATATTCTTAATATCCTCAGTCTGAATGGTCCAATAGCCCTTGTTGTTACGATAGAAAGAATCGCTGGTTTTCAATACGGTCTGAACATTTTCGTCAAAGCTTATTATATCAATAATATTTTTCAGTGAAAAAACCTTGTAACTCAAAAAGTCCGAGGTCTGGCTTATAACTTTTTCATTTGAGTAAATAGCCTGTTCCTCACTTATCTGTGCCGAGCGGTAGTAGTTTATTATAAGGATTAATGACAGGGGGAGCATCATTAATACGAGATAAGTGGCAAATAATTTGGTAACGAAGCTGTTACGCGGGATTTTGAAGGTAAGTTTTTTAGGGAAGGTCATGTTCTCTCCATTCCTCTGCTGTGGGGTGCTACAAATAATAAGTATAAAGTCTTTGGCCGCCGGGGTTCAAGGGAGCCTCAACGGGGGTGGCTGTGGCGGTATTGGCTGGGAGTTTGACCGCAGCAGCGTTTGAACAGTGCACTCATATAGTTGGGGTCTGTGATACCCACCTTTTCTGTAATTTCATAAAGACGAAGGTCGGTACCCTTCAGCAGTTTTTTTACTTTTTCCATCCTGACCTGAATAATAAAATCATTAACAGTAACATTGGTATTTTGCTTAAAAAGTGAACACAGGTAATTTTGCGACAAACCTACATGGTCTGCGATTGTCTTTACCGACAAATCACAATTGTTATAGTTCCATAGTATAAAATGTATTGCTTCCTTGATCTTTAAGTCATAGAGGTCATTTCCCAGGGTTTGAAATGCACGCATGCCCTCCAGTATGAGTTCCCGGATTTCACCCAGGTTGTATTGCTCAAAGTCTTCAAATGACATCAGGTTATTATTTAAGGTGCGTTCCATCATACTTTTATAGAGTGTGTACAGATGTTTCCTGACATTTTCAATATCACTGAACTGTTCTTTTTCAAGGAAGGAGAACACCTGCAGCGTACTGTCCAGATTGATGCTCAAGGTCTCAAAATATCGCTCCGGCAGCGTTTTTTCTCTGTGTACATTTTTGAAGGTAATAATTTGGCCGGTTCCGAGATAAAAGCTTTGCATTGCAGCCTTGCAGGACTGCCGGTAAGCGCGGGGCAGCTCCCTGAGAGTATTGCAGACAGGACTGATGCCTATGGTTACAGATAGCTGCAGCTTTTCGGCAATGGCCTCCCTGAGGAGTGCTGCTGCCGACTCAAGGGCATTGCCGGTTGTACCGTTTATAAGCAGCGCGATATCGCCGCCTGCGGTCTGCCCTGCAAAAAAGTCAAGAGGTAAAGGGTTTGAGCTGCTCTCTAAAAAAGTATAGATTGCATTTATCAAATCCCTGGAGTCTTTATTGTATAAGGATTTTTTATCTGTATGTATACATAGAATGGCATAAAGCGAACTATTGTCCCAGGTGAAATAAAGCGGAGAATATTTGGCCCTGAAGGAATCGTAGTCAAGATCCGGTAATACCAATGCCAGGGCAATTTCCTGTTTCACCAGCGGAAAAGATTCCACCAGGCCTGACAGCAGTAAATCATTACTTTGTTTCTTGAGATTGTCATTTTGCAGCTGGGTGACGGTCTCCGATATTACATTGGTTATTTCGCTTATGTCAATGGGCTTTTCTATATAGCTTTCGGCCTTTAAGGAAATAGCGGATTTTAAATATTCCTTGTCGGAATATCCGCTTAAAAAAATTATTTTACAATCAGGATAGCCGGCACGGACATTGGTTGCCAGTTCAATACCGTCCATGTGAGGCATCTTTACATCGCACAGCAGTATGTCGATATGTTTGTTCAGCATCAATGCCAGGGCTTCTTTTCCGTCAGGGGCCGTGTAAACTTCACCGATGTTCATATCCGGCCAGTTAATATTTTCAAACAGACCTTCACGAGTAAGTTTTTCATCATCAACTATTAGTAAATTGAACATAAAGCCTCCAGGATATATGCAATATAAAGAAGAGTGACAAAATCGGAGAATTTCTAAGATTATAGTAATATTGTTATATTAACTTTGTCAAGGAAAATCTATATACTATGGCTTAGAACGATAAAGGTCATGACCCGTTTTAAAAACAAAAATATAATCAATTAAGGAGATAAAAAGATGAGAAAAGCATTATCATTTTTTTTAGTGATCGTTATATGCATGAGCCTTTTTGCCGGCTGCGGCAGTTCAGAAGAAAATTCAGCCGGTACAACATCTTCTGCCGGCACAGCCGGTGCCACGGATGCAGCCGCTGTGAGTACATCAGGTTCTGATCAGGTATGGAGCGGTGACGCCGTATCATTAAAGATGATGGTATTCCCGGCAACGGAAAACTATCAGAAAATAAATGACCAATTCCTGGCGGCTAATCCCGAGATAGATAAAAAAGTGGATATTAATGTGGAATTGGGCGGCAGCGGTGACGGTGACGTTGCTACAAAACTGCGTCTGTTACTTGCATCAAGACAGGAACTGCCAAACCTCATCCGTTTAAATTATACACAGCTGCCTGAATTTGCCGAGGCAGGAGTACTTGAACCGGTTAAGGATTATATTGCACCTTATGAAGACAACATTATTGACGCTGCAAAAAGTGTTATGAAATATAACGATGAATATTTTGCTTTTCCTCGTGAAATCAAACCCAAAGTATGGTTCTACCGTGCGGATATTTTCAAGGAATGCGGAATAGACCCATACCAGGTTAAAACAATTGATGATTATATAGCAGCAGGCAAGAAGATTCAGGAGAAATATCCCAAGGCATGTATGGAAAATTATAATGCACCCAGCCAGGCTTATGATCTGATGATGATGATGTCGGGCACAGAAAACGGCCGTTTCTGTGACAAAGACGGCAATTATAATTTTGCAGATAATGCGGATGTAAAACTCACCTTTGAGCGTATAAAGAAAATCAAGGAGTCCGGTGTTAACAGCAGTGTAATGGAATGGAGTGCCGATTGGGCGCCTGCGTTCAGCAGCGGGGAAATCGTAAGCCAATTAATGGGCGGATGGTTTAAAACCGACTTTATGAACTTCAAACTGGAAGACCAGAAGGGTAAATGGGCTATTGCACCATGGCCTGAAGAAATCCGTCAGGGTTCGGATGCAGGCGGAGCTATCTGGGTAATACCGGCTGAAAGCAAAAACAAAGAGGTTTCGGGCTCATATATATCAAAGCTGTGTTTTGATAACGATGCTGCAAAAATTGTCTACGATGTAACAGGAATAATACCGGCATTAAAATCAGCCCAGGAAGATCCATATTTTAACGCACCGCATGCATACTATGCATCCAGTCTTGGTCCTGTCAACTTTGAAGCAATGAGCTATCTCAAGGTTTATCCGTATACTCCTGCTTCATCACAGGAAATAACTATTGCAACACAATATCTGGATGAATATATCAGAGGAAAGATGACAGTGGATGAGGCATTAAAGGCTGCGCAGGCTGATATGATAAGCCAGATCGGAAACCCATACAAGAAATAATTACGTTTAACCGGCGAATTTTATGGGCGAAGAAACTGTTTGTTTCAACCGCCCATAAAATTTAAAGGTTAAATTTGTAAGGAGGATACTACATTGCAAATACAAAAAAAAGCCGGTAGAACTCAACAAAAAATGGTACCCTACCTGTTCATTCTGCCTTTTCTGATTTCCTATATACTTTTCTTCCTATATCCTGCCATTTATTCTTTTGTCTTAAGTTTCTATAAATACAAGGGTTATGGGGAGGCAAAATTCATTGGTATATCAAATTATGCAAGCCTCTTTCAATATGAAACCTTGTGGAAGTGCCTGGGGAACACTTTTTTCTATTTTATTGCAAGCTTTATTCCAACCATGATTTTTGCATTTCTATTGGCCATGCTGGTACGGTCAAAATTAATACAGCGGTTTCAATCCTTTTATAAGCCTATTTTGTTTTTACCGCAGATTTGTGCTGTCGTAGCAAGTGCATTATGCTTTAAAATCATATTCGGGGAGCGGGTTGGCGTATTCAGCCAGCTTTTAAACAGTCAAATTCCATTTTTGACAGATGACCGGTATATGAAGTGGACTGTAGTAATTTTAATAACCTGGCGCGCCATCGGCTGGTATTTTATCATATATCTTTCAGGGCTGACAACCATCAGTGACGAAATTATGGAAGCGGCGACCATAGATGGGGCAAATAATGTTCAGAGTACTTTTTTCATTACAATACCTTTGATGAAACCTATATTTATGCTGGCTTTTATCACAAATGCAATTGGTTCTCTTAAGATTTTCACCGAGCCAAACCTTGTACTGGGTATAAACTATGATCCTCCCATGAAGGCTGCACCATTTATCAATATAATTTTAAACAATTTGAATGGCAGCCAGTTTGGTATGGCAAGTGCCGCCGGTTGGATACTGGTCATGGTTATTTTTATACTGACATTGGTACAACTTAAATTTTTTAAAGGAGAAGAATGATGAAAATAAATGACAAAATAAGTTCAATATTAATTCATATCGTTTTAATCCTTTTCAGCCTTCTGGCAATTTATCCGGTTTTTATAATGGTGGCCGGTTCACTTAAGACTGCAACCGAGCTTTCGGCAAATGCATCCGGATTTCCCATTGCTCCGACACTGGAAAACTATGTCCGTCTGTTCAACTTTGATTCCGGACTGATAGTGAGAACCTTTTCAAATAGTATTTTTGTTGCGGCCGCATATTCTGGTTTAACTGTAATTATAGCCAGTCTTGCGGGTTTTGCATTTGCCAAATATAAATTTTTCGGAAGAGATATATTATTCGTTATGCTGCTGATAACGATGATGATACCAGCAGAGCTCAACATGACTCCGCTGTATCTGATGTTTTCCAAGATGCACTGGCTGAACACCTACAAGGTACAGATATTTCCGGGAATAGCAAATGTATTTGCCCTGTTTTTAATGAGGCAGTATATGGTCACAATTCCCGATTCACTTATAGAAGCTGCCCGCATAGACGGTGCAAGGGACTTTAAAATTTTCTACAGGATTATTATGCCCATATCGATGCCATCCATCAGTGCATTGGCAATACTGCAGTTTTTAAGCAAGTGGAATGAAATACTTTACCCTAAAATAATGCTTACAAAGAAAGAAATAATGCCTATTATGATAATACTTCCCACTCTGAATGAGTTGGATTCGGCCCGCAGCGTTCCATGGGAGCTGGTTTTGACCGGTTGTACTCTTGTTACGGTCCCTATCATAATCGTATTTTTAATTTTTCAGGATAAATTCCTTTCCAGTGTTACATTGGGCGCTGTAAAAGGATAATATATTCAAAAGGAGACGAACCATATGAATCGTATTGATAATATAAGGAAAAAAATTGCCGAAGGTAAACTTGTAAAGGGATTCTTTCTCACCATGGCGGATCCCATGGTAAGTGAAATTGCCGGCTATGCGGGGTATGACTATGTCTGGATAGACGCAGAGCACGGGCCGCTGGACCGTCAGGAGATATTCCACCACATTGTGGCAGCTCAGGGATCCGGCTGCTGTGCTTTTGTACGTGTACCTGTTGCCGACCCTGCGGCAATGAAAGCCATTCTGGATATGGGGCCTGACGGTATAATTTTCCCGTTTGTAGACAATAAGGAAATTGCTCAAAGGGCGGTGCAAGCCTGTGCCTACCCTGACGGTGAAATTCACGGAGTACGCGGACAGGGCCCCATTCGTGCAATCAAGTACGGACTTGAAGATGAGGGTGCCTATTTGAAAACCGCATATGAAAAAGTTTTTAAGATAGTTCAGATAGAATCCCTGGAGGGTTATGAAAATCTGGATGCGATCATGCAGGTAAAAGGTATTGATTCAATTTTCATCGGTGCTGCGGATTTGTCCAGAAGCATAGCAGGGAAAGGTAATGACCTGGACCTGAATACGATATATAATGATATATGCAGCCGGGTACGCAAAAACAACTTGGTGCTTGGCGCGGCCATTGGAGCAACTGCTGAAGATGCCGCCAGAGTCACGGCTAAGGGTGTTCAGTACGTTGTGTTCGGTCAGGACGCCAGAGTGCTTGCATCGGGCTTAAAAGCCAACCTGGATGCGCTGAAGGATTTTTAAAGCACTATTCATTACATTTCATTACATTTTGTGGCCGCTATTGCGGCTCAAAGCCATAACATGGCTTGGGAGGTCAATATGGAGTATACGGCAAACACGGCAAGATATGAGAAAATGAAGTACAACCGCTGCGGAAAAAGCGGTTTGCTGCTGCCTGCAATGAGTCTTGGACTCTGGCACAACTTCGGTGACTGTGCGGTTTATGCAAACAGCAAAAACATGCTGCTGGGCGCATTTGATCTGGGCATTACGCATTTCGATCTGGCAAACAACTATGGACCAAGTGCCGGCAGCGCCGAGGAAACCTTTGGAAAGCTTATAAGTGAGGAACTCGGACCATACCGCGACGAGTTAATAGTTTCAACAAAAGCCGGTTATTACATGTGGCCGGGACCTTACGGCGAATGGGGCAGCAAGAAAAACCTGGTGGCAAGTCTGGACCAGAGCCTTAAAAGAATGAAGCTGGACTATGTGGATATTTTTTATCACCACAGACCCGATCCCAATACCCCTCTGGAGGAAACCATGGATGCGCTGGCTGGAATAGTCCGCAGCGGAAAGGCTTTATATGCGGGTATCAGCAATTATAATCCCGAGGATACCGGGAAAGCTGCCGTTATTTTAAAGGATATGGGAGTTCACTGTCTCATTCATCAAATGAACTATTCAATGTTCAACCGGCAAACGGAGAAGGTTCTGGATGTGCTCGACGAGCAGGGCATTGGAAGTATAGCCTTTTCGCCGCTTGCACAGGGGCTGCTGACCGGCAAATATGCAAACGGGATACCGTCTGATTCCAGAGCGGCAGGGCACAGCGTGTTTTTGACAAAGGACAGTATTACACCGGACAAAATAGAGAAAGCCAACCGGTTGGGTCAGCTGGCTGCCGAAAGGGGACAAAGCCTCACACAGATGGCTCTTGCCTGGGTATTAAGAAGAGACAGGGTGACAAGTGTTATTCTGGGGGCAAGCCGTCTTGAACAGATCAAGGAAAATATTGACGCTCTGAACCGGGCGGAATTTGCAGATGAGGAACTGGCACGGATCGATGCAATACTTAAGTAATCCTCAGGGAATAAGTGTTGATGGAAACTAAAATTGCTGGGAGAATGTTATATGGTTTTGGACTTATTTGAGAACAGGGAATTATATTTTAATATGCACAGCGGCTTCAAGCCCGCCTTTGAATTTATTGAAGCCTGTATAAGCGGAAATCCCCTGCCGGGCAAATATGAGATAAATGCTGAAAAGGTATATGCCATGGTCCAGGAATATGAAACTGTCCCGGAAAATGAGATCCTGTGGGAAGCACATAGAAAATATATTGATATACAGTATATTTTCCGGGGCAGTGAATTCATCCATTGTGCAAATATCCGCGAAATGCCGCCGGATACAGTTTACAATGAGGAGAAGGACTGCCTGCTGTGCAGTTTCACCGGGGGGACACAGCTGAAGCTGAACACGGGCAATTTTGCTGTATTTTATCCCCACGATATGCATAAGCCTATGTGTATGGCGGATAGCCCGTCAAAAGTAAAAAAAATAATTGTAAAGGTGGAGGTACAGGAGTAAATACCGCCCACGAAAATTATCATACATCCTAAACAGCTGTCTTTAACAATTATTAATCATGATTGTTTGAAGGCGGCTCTTTTTTTCTTGTTAATACAGGGCTTGCGTTTTCTGTGCAATATTGTAAATATCAAGCTTATTTTGGTATACTATTTAAATAGGTATTTTAAATACTCAGCGGGTGCTTTACCGGCTGGGATAAACGAAGCAGTTTGTACTTGAAAGGATATCTACAATGTCGGAAATAAATGCAAGGCACAGGGAAAAATGTGATGTTAATAAAACCTGCAGTGGGTACTGCTGTACTCAAATAAAAGACTTTTCGGTAAGGATAGGGAAAACAGAGATCCTGCACGATGTGAACCTGCATCTGCACTGTGGAGAGCTGACTGCTTTGATAGGTCCCAACGGGGCAGGGAAGAGCACGCTGCTGAAGGCAATCCTTGGAGAGATAAAGCATGAGGGATCAATTGTTTTTGCAGGCTCCAACGGGCAGAATAGTGCCAAACCCATGGTGGGCTATGTGCCGCAGCAGTTGGAATTTGATACTGCGGCACCGGTGAGTGTGAAAAACCTCTTTACAGCATGCATGGGCAGAAAGCCTGCCTTTCATAGCACTTCCAAAGAATTGACCAAAAGGATATCGGACTGCCTGGCGCGGGTGCAGGGTGAAGGCTTGATTGACAAAAGGCTGGGAGCTCTGTCGGGAGGCGAACTTCAAAGGGTGCTGCTGGCTCTGGCCCTGGAACCTGTTCCCCAGCTGCTTCTGATGGACGAGCCGGTATCGGGGGTTGACAGGAAAGGACTTGAAGTATTTTATGAAATAGTCTCGCATATAAGAGAAAAATATGACCTGACAATCATACTGGTATCCCACGACCTTGATCTGGTAAAAAAACACGCCGACAGGGTTGTGCTGCTGAATAGGACAGTAATTCTGAACGGGCCTCCGGATAAGGTATACAGCGATAAAAAGTTATCCGAGACTTTTGGCCTTACTGGATTAATTGACAGCAGTGAAGAGGGGGAATGAGCTTGAGCCAGATATATAGTTTGTTGAATACCATCCTGCCGTTTGAATGGCTGGGATATGATTTTATGAAGAATGCCTTTCTGGCTGTATTGCTGATAACACCCATATTCGGTATTTTGGGAACCGTTATTGTCAACAACCGCATGGCCTTTTTCTCAGATGCCCTTGGCCATGGAGCTTTTACAGGAATAGCTATCGGAAGTGTAATAGGGATAATTCAGCCGATATGGTCGGCAGTGGTGTTTTCAGTTGCTTTTTCGGTACTTATTACACTTATAAAAAATAAAACCAAAACTTCAACAGATACGGTAATAGGTGTTTTTTCGTCGGCCGCCATCGCTCTGGGTGTAGTGCTGGTGACTTCGGGAAGTATCAGCTACAACTCTTATCTCGTGGGAGACTTGCTCAGCATAAGTCCCCTTGAGGTAGGAATCCTGCTCATACTCGCTGTAGTTATAGTTGTTTTATGGATTTTATTTTACAATAAGGTTTTACTGGTCAGTGTCAATATATCTCTGGCCAGAAGCCGCGGCATAAATACCATGGCTGTGGAGCTGGCCTTTACTGCAATAATAGCTGTTACGGTCACCCTGGTCATACAGTGGATAGGCTTGCTGATAATAAACTCACTGCTGGTGCTGCCTGCCGCCGCTGCCAGGAATGTTTCTACAAATGCACGGCAGTATAACGTCCTGACTATACTGATCTCAATTGTTTCAGGGCTGATCGGACTGATATTGTCCTACTACATGGACACTGCCACAGGTGCAACAATTGTAATCGTTTCTGCAATAATATATTTTATAACACTGGGTCTGCGGAAGAGGTTTGCCTGAGTATCTTGAGTATAGTAAAAATAAGAGCATAAAAATACCGGTACTGTGATAGCCCGTACCGGTATTTTTTTATCCAAGTGACAGAAATTCATTGCTTTATCCCATAACCACCAAAATATCATTTTTATCAGAAAGTCCATCGAATGCGGCATAGCAGCCCACAAGCTTTTTCCCGTTAATAATAAGGTGCTTTACTCCTTTTTCAACGCCTGCCGAATTATCCACCTTTATATTAAGAAGCTTTCCGCGGAAATGCTTTGTCATACTGAAGTATTTCCATGCAGCAGGAATGCAGGGATTTATATTTATTCCGTCATAGTCCGGCTGGAGTCCCAGAATTCCGTTGACGGCGGCAACCATAACTGTTGAGGCCGTACCGGTGAGCCAGTGCACATGCGAACGGCCGTGATTCAAGGTGTCGATGCCTTCGGTTGCCTGACCGTGAACATAGGGCTCCAGCACCCTGATTTCGGCCTGCTCATTCATGGCGGCAGGATTAATTTCATTAAAATATTCATAGGCTCTGTTGCCGTTGCCCACAATAGTTTCGGCCAGAATAAGCCAACCCTGCGGCTGGGAGAATATACCCGCATTTTCCTTTGTTCCCTCATTAAAAAGCACCATCCTGGCAACAGGAAGCCCAAACTTCTTGAATGCAGGGTAGAAAAGCATGGCACCATATTTGGTATTGAGCTTCCTGTACACCTGCTCAAGTACAAGTCCGGCTCTTTCTCCGCCGGCTGCGCCGCTGATGACGGCCCAGGTTTGCGGATTCAGCCAGAGACTGGCTTCTTCGTTGTCTTTTGAGCCTATGGTATAACCGGCCTCGGTAAAGCCTCGGACATACCGGGTCCCGTCCCAGGCAAAATCGTCGATGGCCTTGCTTAATCTCTCCATATGCTTATCAGCCCATTCCACATCAGAACCATACCCTTTTCTTGAAGCAAAATCCCTGAATATGGACAGGGCGTGGTATAACTGGAATGCAACAAACATGGATTCACCTTTGGTCCCCAACCTCAGGCAGTCATTCCAGTCGGCAAAGAGGCCGGCAGGAAAGCCGTGGGGGCCCTGTCTGTCCAGATTGAACTGTATTGCCTGCTTCAGGTGGTTATAGACTGATGTCTGTCCTCTGTCGGCATAGGGGATAACCTCATCTATAAAGTTCCAATCCCCGCTTTCCTTGATATAGGTCATAACCGTGGGGAAAAGCCATAGGGCATCATCCGCCCTGTAAAAGGACTGTCCGGTCTTTCTGGCATATTCCGATTCATCGGGGGTTTCAATTTTTCCCGGGACATGGTCGAATTTTACAAGAGGAAGACCTCCCCCGTTTGAAATCTGGGCCGACAGCATGAGGCAGAGACGTTCCTTTGCCAGCCTGTAATCCAGGTGAATTATACCCTGGATATCCTGAACGGTATCCCGGTAACCCAGGCCGTTTCTCAGACCGCAGTACTGGAAGGAGGCCGCCCTCGACCACAGGAAGGTTATAAAGCACTGGTACGCATTCCAGACGTTGACCATGTTGTCAAATTTATCATCGGGAGTATCTATCTGCAAGTTTTCCAGCCTGGAGTGCCAGAGATGCTTTAACTCCTCCAGCTGCTGCCCCGCCAGATCGGTATTGTTTGAGAGGGCGGTATCATAGGTATTGATGATTTCCCTGGCAATTTCCCCGTCTCCGGCACCCAGCAGGAAAATCATTTCTTTTTCCTCGCCGGGATTCAAGGTTATATCGATTTGGAGGGCACCGCAGGAATTACCGTTATAAGCGGGTGTGTTTGAGCATCCTCCGGCTTCCACAGCCGCAGGATTTCCATAATTTCTATAGTTGCCTATGAACACGTCTCTTTCACCGTCAAATGCCGCCACCTCAGCCCCGGCCACTCCGAAAAACCTGAAGGAAGGATCACCCATCGCATCACAGCCTCCGTCAACATCAGCGGCTGCTTCACTGCCATTTTCGTTTATCACCTGGAGAATGTGATTCCCTTTAAAATAAGTTTTGCTGATGAACTGGGAATACTGCAGATTTACAGTATCATTTTCATAGTGGTCATGATTTGTAAACTCAACCATTCCAAAGACAGACAGCGTTCTTGCAGATGCTCCGCTGTTTTTTATCCTTAGGCCCCATACTTCATAGAATTTATTCAGGGGAACAAAATATGAGGTATTAGTTTCAATATCCCTGTATTGGGACTTTATTATTGTATAGGCCGTCCCATGCCGGCATTCGCTCTTATACAAATCAAGAGGCTTGCACACAGGCTGCCATGACCCCGACCAGTAATCCCCGTCGGAATTGTCGCGTATGTAGATATA
Organism: Ruminiclostridium cellobioparum subsp. termitidis CT1112; assembly: GCF_000350485.1. Lineage (GTDB taxonomy): Bacteria > Bacillota > Clostridia > Acetivibrionales > DSM-1351 > Ruminiclostridium > Ruminiclostridium termitidis. The sequence goes on along the minus strand of NZ_AORV01000038.1, from coordinate 59,156 downwards.
TCTCCCGGGCTGGTCGTTGGATCTGGAGTTTAGCCTGAAGCGGGTAATTCTCCCGGAGGCTCCTGATTTCACAAAACTGTAGCCTGTTGCGTTATTGGATATTATTGCGCCGTAATCCACCGAACCCAGATAGTTGCACCAGGGTGCAGGCGTATCCGGGCGGGTAATGACGTATTCCCTGTTAAATTCATCAAATTGACCAAATTGCATCGGAATTAATACCTCCAATCAGTAAAACCGTGTTCACAGTTATTAAAAAATAATAAACTCAAAGCTATGAGGAAATGATACCATAACTTGAATAAATCTCCAAACATTTTTAATATAAATTTTTTAAATGGAAACTCTATTAAAAGTACATACCTGAAATCGTAGCTAAAACACTTGTGATTAACTATACAAATTTCAGGTATGTACTTTTGAGCAATCCATTTATTCATTCTGCAGATACTTCATCAAAGTACGGAGCTTCGGTATTGTAGCTCCGGGCATGTATTCATGTCCGAAATACCTGAAAACGGCTATTTCTTTTGAACAGGTCAGCTGATTGTAGGCTGAGAAAACTGTTGAAGGAGGAGTTATGTCATCCACCAGACCGGAACTTATCCAGGTATGGCATTTTATCCTGGGTGCAAGATTCATCACATCAAAATATGTAAGAGTTTTCTTTGCCTGTATTTCAATTTCGGGAGAGGGATTTCTTCTGAAATACTCGTTGAACTCGTTGTAGGGACCGTTTGGAGCGATGTCTATAGCCCTCTCAAAGTTTGAGAGGTAGGGACAGTCAGCAACAGCAACCACAGGTATACCACTCAGTGCCGCCGCCGCCAGCGTCAGTCCTCCGCCCTGGCTCCCTCCATGTGCGCCTATCCTTTTGGCGTCGACATTATCAATGGCGGCCAGTACCTCCAGCGCCCGGACAGCATCCAGATATACCGCTCTGTAGTAGTATTCCATGGGATCAAGGATACCCTTTGTCATCCAGCCTGAAACTCCTCCGGTGGTGGAAGTCACATTGTCACAGCTATAACCCTGCTGTCCGCGGACAAGCATCTGAAAAGCTGCATAGCCGTGTAAGGCCCAGTTTACGGTATCTCCCACGCAGCCGTCCATGGCCCAGTTATAACCGTGGTACAGCATCAGGCCGGGATGGGGGCCTTCTTTGTCAGGGATAGCAAAGTAACCCTGTATATTGGCATTATTAAAGCCTGAAAAATTTAGTGTAAAAACCTTTACCCCTTTAACCGGATAATCATATGGTGTCAAAGTATATTTAAGAGGAATTTTAGACAGCTCATCGAGAGCATTACTCCAGAAATCATCAAAGTCAGGCTGTTTTGTCAGCTCAGGTTTAAAATTCTTCAACTGCTCAAGAGGCAGATCATAAGGCTGAAGCATAATATTAGTCTCCTTAATTTACAAAATAGAATAATAATACAATTATACCCCCGCTATTTTATTGTAACAAGACTTTTTAGACTTGAGTATTAGTTGTTAAGCACCATTGTTCTATATCTTTTATTCCTAATATTGCTAATTTTTTCAAAATTCTATACTATAGTATATAGAAGTGTACAGGTAAGGAGGCTGGATCATGGGTAATAAGAAAGCTGTTGTATTGGTTATGCTGTTACTTATCTCAATATTCACAGGAAGCTGCAGCGATTCCGGTGAAAGAGCCAGTGTGGTACCAGGAGTGAATGTTTCGGTGCCGGACAACGGATACAATGAATTAGAATCCTTATATGATGAAAAGAAATCTGTAGATGAGAATATTTCAGCATTCCTTAATGAAATGACACTTGAAGAAAAGGTAGGCCAGATGCTTCAGGTTGAGAGAAGGTCTATTTCCTCAAAAGATATCCAGAAGTTTTTTATAGGGTCGGTTCTGGCGGCGGGAGGGTCGGTTCCTGAGAAAAATACCATGGTGGAGTGGCGCAAATTGACCGACGAGTATAAATCTGCCGCCGTCCATACAAGGTTGGGAATTCCGCTCCTGTTTGCCATAGACGCCGTCCATGGTAACAATAATCTTGAGAATACCGTGATATATCCACATAATATTGGGCTGGGGGCGGGCGGCGACAGCGAATTGGCAGGCAAGATAGCAGGCGCCACGGCACTGGAGCTCAATGCAGCCGGCATTGACTGGAACTTCTCACCCTGTGTTGCCGTCAGCAACGATATACGGTGGGGAAGAAGCTATGAGAGCTTCAGTGAGAATCCCGATCTTGTGAGCATAATGTCCATCCCGTATATTACAAACATGCAGAAGAACGGCGTGGTAGCCTGTGCAAAACACTATGTGGCTGACGGCGCGGTAAGCTACGGAACGGGAGACAGCGGGTACCTGATGGATCAGGGGAACGTGAATATAAATCAGAAGGACCTGAACGATACATGCCTGTCGGTATACCAGGAAGCCATCAATGCAGGAGTTAAAAGTATTATGGTGTCCTACAGCAGCATTAACAATGAGAAGAACCATGGGAACAAGTACCTTTTACAGGACAGGCTCAAGGACGATATGGGTTTTAACGGGATTGTGATAAGTGATTTTGAAGGAATTCACCAGCTCAAGGGTGGAAGTTTATACGACAAGGTGGTCCTGGCTGTTGATGCAGGTATTGATGTACTCATGGAGGCGTCCCAGTGGAGGGAATGTTATGAAGCGCTGATTGAGGCGGTGGGAAATGGCGACATACGTACCGAGCGTATAAATGATGCCGTAACCAGGGTTCTCAGAGTGAAGATGGAAATGGGAAAGTTTGAAAACGTTTCTTCAATACCTGCAAATGAATATTCGCTCCGTAATATAATTCACAAGCAGATTGCAGAGGAAGCAGTGCTGAAATCGCTGGTACTGTTAAAAAACAAGGATAACATCATACCCTTCGGCAATAATCAAAACATAGCTGTCATAGGGCCCGCGGCAGATAATATAGGTATTCAGTGCGGGGGATGGACAAAAACCTGGCAGGGCGGCATGGATAATGAAGATGGACGGTGGATGAGCGGCACCACAATTTTAGACGGTTTTAAAGAGCTTGCAGGCAAAAAAGGTCATAAAATAATAACGGATATTGCAAAACTCGAAGAGGCCGATATTATTGTTGCCGTACTTGGAGAATACCCCTATGCAGAGGGGAAGGGGGATGACGACAGCATGGATCTTGTCAATGGAACTGCATTGGCCGATAATGAAAAAACTCTCAAAGCTGCGTATGCCGCCAAAAAACCAATAGTTGTAATACTGGTCTCAGGACGTCCAAGACTAATAACCGATGAAATAGACAGGTGGGATGGCCTGGTACAGGCATGGCTTCCGGGAACAGAGGGGGGAGTGATTGCAAGGGCATTTTATGGAGATGCTGAATTTACGGCGAGACTGCCGGTTACCTGGCCGCGGAATCTGGAGCAGCTGCCTATAACCCTCTATAAGCAATCGGACGGTTACAATGCTCTTTTCCCATATGGATATGGACTGAATGTGAAGAACTAGTTTTCCACAGTTGTCCCAACCATGTAATTTTACGTTATTCACAGACTTATACACATTATCCACAGGGTAGACGGAGCAAATAAATAACATTGACATAACAACTAGACGCTTGAGTTTTCAGTATGTTCAGATATTTATACAAGGTTTTGGCCCGGATATTTCACATATCCACACATGCGAAATTAACAGTTATCCAAAAGTTATCAACAATGAAATAGAAGGCGGGGAATCATCCCCGCCTTCTATTAAACCGTCCTACCGGATATTTTTATAATTCTTCTTCCTCATCCAAATCATCATCATCGAGAGCGTCATCATTGGTGGTCAGTTTTTTTTCAGAGTCGTCCAATCTTTCAAGATAATCATCAATAAGGTCCACTGCTTCCAATTTACTCATAGCTTCCAGGTTGACGTCGCTGATATCCTCTCCCAATTGCTCGGCAAGTTCTTTTATATATTCGACCTGCTGAGCGGTTGCTAATTCCACCATGGATTTAATGTGCTGATCGCATTTTTTGTTTGTACAGCTGCCGTTAATCTTTAATGAACCACACTTGTTACAAAATTCCATAAACAATATCACCCCGCAATTATTAACTATAGCATATTATTAGATAATCGGGTCAAAAGTCCCCTTGTGATAAGGCCAGCACGACCAGTCACTTAAAAATAATTGATATTATATATTATAATACGTGCTAAAGTATTTAATGTAAATATATAATTTCTATTTTTACTAAATAACTATCACAATATTATGCATAATAGTAATAAAATACAAGAGGTTTTTAAAAATTTCCCTACTTTTGTACTATTCGGAGCAGAAGGCTGCCTGCCGATTTAAAAATTAGAAGGAAAATGACAGAGTTAATTCCGGCTTTCATTAAGTTAAAGGGCAACAGTATCGGGACAATCATTGAAATGACCGCATCAACCGGTGTGCCTGCAAAAAGCGGATAAAAGATCAGATTCAGCGGAATCATCACAGCTGTCATAGCCAGAGTTCCACAGAACAGACCTATTATCAATCTCTTTATGTTCCTGTTTTTTGAGTAAATCGCCGAGGAAATCCCAACCAGGGCAGAAGCGGCGAAAATGTGCATAACGCAGCCAATCCAGCCACTGCCGCTGCTTACGGTCACAGCCTGGACAATCGAGGTAACGACACTCAGAAGTATACCGGCCAGAGGTCCAAATATGAAGCCTCCCATAAGGATCGGTATATCTCCGGCATCATACTCCAAAAACGGTGCCGCCGGGAAAGGGAATCTCAGCGGTGAGATAATCAGTATTATGGAAATGGCTATTAAAATTCCCATTGTTGTCAGTTGTTTAATTTTACTGCTGTTCATACAAAAAATACCCCCCAGGTTTATTTGCGTTCTTACAGAATTGAAAGGAAGATTTCAGGTACGCCTCCAACTTCATTTTTTACTTATAATATAAATAATATAAAAAGCCCTGTGAATAAAATAATCCACAGAGCCCAAAAAGCATTTTAAACGCCAATTCTTCTTCCATCCAGACTGTACTGTCGGCCACGGGATCTCACCATGTCTGCTTTCGCTCGCGGGCTAATGCATTCAACTGCATATTACCGCCGGTAGGGAATTTCACCCTGCCCTGAAGATACGCAATATTAAATTTAATCATACTATAATATCATTGATAAAATTATAACACTGGTAGTAAAAAAGCGTCAAGAACTATATACTCACAATTTTTTATATTTTAGGGTAATAATTTGCATATGTCTGTTAGATAAAATATAAATGTGTTAAAATTGGAAATATATAAGCAAATATAAATAAAGTAATCTGGAGGAGTTATGAAGGTAAGAAAAGCGATTATTCCGGCGGCAGGTCTTGGAACAAGGTTTTTACCTGCTACAAAAGCCACACCTAAAGAAATGATTCCTATTGTGGATAAGCCTACAATACAATACATAGTTGAAGAAGCCGCTGCTGCGGGAATTGAGGATATACTTATTATCTCAGGCAGAAATAAGAGAGCCATTGAGGACCACTTTGACAAGTCCTATGAATTGGAGGAGGAACTCCGCAGGAAAGGCAAGCATGAGCTTTTAAGCTGCGTCGAAGAGATATCGGGCATTGCGAATATTCACTATATCAGGCAGAAGGAGGCCAAAGGCCTGGGACATGCTATTTACTGCGCCAAGTCCTTTATAGGAGATGAGCCCTTTGCAGTCCTGCTGGGCGATGATATAGTTGATTCCAAAACGCCATGTATAAAGCAGCTGATGAATGTTTACAACGAGTATAGGACAACAATTCTCGGAGTCCAGAAAGTACCCCTTCCCGATGTGTCCAAATATGGAATAATAGCAGGGAGCCAGATTGATGAAAGAGTCTACAAGGTCAAGGGACTGGTTGAAAAGCCCGAGGTTGATCAGTCGCCGTCAAATATTGCAATGCTGGGAAGATATATTATTTCTCCCAGGATATTTGAATTCCTCGAAAAGGCCACTCCCGGCAAGGGCGGAGAGATATGGCTCACCGATGCGCTTCAGCAGCTCATGGAAAGCGAGGCCATGTATGCTTTCGATTTTGAAGGAGACAGATTTGATGTTGGAGACAGAATAGGCTTTCTTAAGGCCACAGTGGAATTTGCACTGAAGAGGGAGGAGCTGAGTGAGGATTTCACAGCCTTCCTGAAGGATAGAGTAGAAAGATTGCCGTAAAAATTGAATACCGTTTACCGAAATTAAAAAGCTGCCGCGAAATTACGTTTTAACATATTTTCGTGGCAGCTTTATTTTGATTTGGGTTACTGTGTAATTTTTTATATCACTGGTAACTCATTAATTTAATGCTTTAAATTGATATGTAATGGTATCGCCTTTTACTTTAACAGAGACATATTTTGCGGCCGCTTTATTTTTGTCACTGAAGTCGGCTGCGTCGAAACCTGCCGTAGTAATATACTTTACTCCCTTGTCCATGTAGCTGGAGTTAGAGGAGCCCTTGTAAAATACCCAGACATTTTTGCCGGGATTTTGCTTTTTATAATCTGCCAGCATGTCATTTAGAACCTGGCCTTCCTTGGTATCATTAAAACTGGAAGGATTCTGGGACAGGAATATAAACAGATTATTACCGGTAAAGGAACTGAGCTGGTTTTTGAACCAGAACCACTCGTTATAGTCGGTAGCACGTAAGCCGCCTTTTGTAGTATTGAGCTGTATGAGCCTGCTGCCGTTCTTGTCCATAGCTTTGTAACTTGCCGTGGTAGAGAGCGAAGGAACTTTAAGAGAAGGCCATAGATTGTCATAGCTGCCAACGACCACAGAGGCCTGCATTTCCTTGTTTATTTTAGCAGCCAGGGAATTCAGCATACTCGTCTGTGTCTTGTCTTTATTCTTGTCATAACCAACCGACTGTCCAAAGACTGAAAAACTTAAGGAATCGGCGCCTGATACGGTGCGGTCCTTATATGTGTCATCCTTTGGAACTGTGGTCACAGCCGATTTTGATGGCGCAACCTCGGGATAACCGGAGTATACCATGGTAAGATCATCAAAATACAAAGTACCTGAGGACTTTTTCTTGGTTGTTTGAATTGCATAAACCTTTGTTATTTTTGCCGGACCGCTGATATCATCAAGCGAGATTTCGAGATATTTCCATCCGGTCCAGTTTACGTCCTTTGTAAAGTACTTATAGTGGGGAGTACCTTTTTTATCATTTATAATAGCACCGATCCACAAAGGCTTGTTATTTGAGCTGTAGACCCACATTCCCAGCTTGGTTGCGGTACTGTCCAGAGTTTTTCCACCGCCCGGAAGGTTGATGTATGCAGCACGGTTCTCCTGAAGACCCTTTGTGAAGTCATAGGTCAATTTTCCAGAATAGGGACCCGACTTGTATGCGTTTGTCGCAGGATCATACTTTGCTGTTACGGTCTTGGCCGACAGATCAACGCTTAAAGCGGTACTGCTGTTAAAATCTTCTATAACCTTTTTAATGCCGGGCTGGCTGATGGATACCGGACAGAAAACCGAAACTCCGGCAAAAGAGGCCGACACATAGCCTGTTCCCGACTTACCCGCAGTAAATACATTGGATTCGACAGTTCCAACCTTGTTAAGAACGCCCCATTTCACATTTGAAGGGTGTATGCTTGCACTGAAGCCATTTTTATCCAAACCCTTTACAGCAAAGGTCGTAGCTTTTCCGGGAGAGGTATTTAATACGTCCAAATTCAATTCCAATTTTACAGGAGCACTCAATACTGTCAGAGGGCAGGTACCTATTACCGAATCTCCTATTTTGGCGGTTATTACAGCCTGACCTGCCGTTGTGGGAGTAAAGACATTATCTGCGAAAGTACCCTTGACTCCTGTTACAGACCACTCAATGTCCTTGCTGTCAATGGCAACCGGATTAAGGTATTTGTCAACACCCTTGACAGTAAATGCCCTTGCTGTGTTAACAAAAGCATAATCCTCATAGGCACTGACCAGCAGGGAATCAACCGGACCCTGCGGTCCTATTGAAAATACTCCAAGGGATGCCGATACACCTCTCAAACCTTCCGAAGGGGTATTTACGGTTGTGATATCAGTATCGCCTTCCTGCCTGGCCACCATGGTAGTTGAACTGCCGCCGTCAAAATTTATTGCGTTGGCGCAGCCCAATTCTTTCATATATTCGGCCAGTTCGGCCTGGGTCATGCCGATGCTGTCATTCTTTTGCCTGCCGTCCACTGTTACGATCAGGAGAGTCTTACCGTCCTCTGTGGTTCCTACGGCGGTTCTTGGCTGCCTGGATTCTCCGGCAGCAGAGTGGGTAAAGTAAGGTGCGACCTTGCCGCCCTGAACCAGCATGGAACCGCCGGTAAGGGCCATCTGCATCTGACTGTTGTCCACATTGAGCTTTATCTCATAAGAGACCGGATCGCCTACTTTGAAATTATCTGTAAGGAATTTCTCATTTCCCATGGTAGCCATTACAACATATCCGTTTTTGGGAATGGGAATTCCGGGTTTGTTTTCACTGAATTCCTTTACAACACCATCCTCAACAACCATTTCGGTCCATACGGGATATTTTTTTGAAACTCCGGGGGTAGTACTGCCCCACTTGGAATCAACTATGTACATATTATAATTGTAATATCCGTTGTAATTGTTATAAGCAGCCACATTTTTACGTGATTCGTTGGGTGTTATAAGCTCGATTTCTGTTTTCCAGTATTGGTAAAATGTCCTGTTCAGCTTATCGATGGCAAATGTAGCTATATAATCGGAATTATCTCCGGCATTTGCCATTGCAAACTCTCCGTTTCCGGCAACCGGTCCAAAAGGAGTGCCGGTAGAGGTGTCAAAAAAGCATGCATTTACAGCTGCCAATGCTCCGTTGCTTTTTGCAAGATTATTGACTGTGGAGGTTTTTTTAATTCCGGCTGGATTTATCAGGCTGTCCACCTTGACGTTTTCATTTGACAGATCAACTCTGAGCACGTCTGTGCGTATCCAGCCGCTGGTGGTAAAACGGTTGTACTGTTCCAGAACAACTCCGGAGGTTATATTCTGTTTTTCCACTGTCTGGTTGATTACCAGAGGTGCGGCTATAACACCGGTACTGAGTGAAACGATTAATAATGCCGACATCAATATCAATGCCAGGCTTCTTCTTATGTATTTAAGCATTGTGATCTCCATTTCTTTATTACTTTTACCTTAGCGGCCTGCAGCGCTTAAATCCATATATTGCCGGCGGTTAAATTTCCCCGGACAATATAAGTTTTTAGATTTTTACAAACCACTAGCTTGTTTCTCCCTTATAAATATATGAATATTAATAAACTTGAAGAGCTACTCATGCCAGCCGTCGATTTCGGCACGCTTTATTGCTCCAAATAGATTGCTTTTGATATCTCTGTTTTCTTTTTGAAGCTGATAAATCAGGTCTTTAACGTACTGACGCTTGGTTTTTCCATCGATATGACAGGGACTTTTAACTATTGGGAATTGTCCTGATTTGGCAACGGTCTTTATTTGTTTTTCTTCTGTATAAATAAGTGGCCGGATAAGATACAGCTCTTTTCTGTCCAGATATGTAACCGGAGAAAATGTATGTAGGTTGCCTTCAAAAAAAGTACTGAGTAAAAGGGTTTCTATTGCGTCATCCCTGTGGTGTCCGAGTGCGACCTTGTTACAGCCCAATTTTTTTGAGACATTGTGCAGAGCTCCTCTCCTGAGATTTGCACACATTGAGCAGGGATTCTTCTCCTGCCTGTATTCAAAAATAATCTTTCCTATTTGGGTTTCTTCAATAGTATAGTTAACGCCTATTTGGCGGCAATACTCGGCAACCGGTGTGAAATCGGCATTTCCTATTCCCATGGTAAGGCTTATGGCTTCGATTTCAAATTTTTTAGGATAGAACCGCTGCAGCTGTTTCAGGGTAGTAAGCAGTGTCATACTGTCTTTTCCGCCGCTTACACCAATAGCAATTTTGTCGCCGTCACCAATCATGTCATAATCCTGGATAGCTCTTCTGACCTGCCCAAGAATTCTTTGTATAAGCACCACTCCTTTAGAATCATTTACAATATTTAATTGTCTAATTATTCCTTATTATAGAAAAAGTCGTATGACGGTTCAAGTCTTATTAGATTTCAATTGTATTACATATGAAAAATGTGCTTAAATACACTTCAAATAAGGGGTATAAGAGCTTGGTTTTCTCTATTTATATCGGACATAATAAATAGACGAAAAAATAAGTATGCTAAAGAAACGTGGTGATAAATTCAAATATGTGTATATTTCACATATTGCTTATATATCATGGCTATAGTACAATACTTTTGCACTTGCGAAAGTAAAAGCAGAATATAACGGGGTGTAGCGCAATTGGCAGCGCGCTTGGTTTGGGACCAAGATGCTGGAGGTTCAAGTCCTCTCACTCCGACCAAGTAAAAGAGTATCTAAAGATACTCTTTTTTGCTATGCTGAAAAGGACTTGAACCTGGGAAGGCACGAGGCGTGAAGAAAAGCAGACGTCAAGTCCTCTCACTCCGACCAGATGAACAGGGTACGAAGTATTGAACAGTTTTATTGGACTGTCCAGTATTTCGTACCTTCTTCTATGTCTGAAAATTTATAATAGGCGGTGGCTGTTTATATGAACGGTTCACGCACTAACCCTAATATAGGGAAAGATAAATATCAAGATTATGATATCGTTTTTGTTGTAACCGAAACGGAATCTTTTTTAGCGAATAAAAACTGGATTGAAAATTTCGGGGATATCGCTATCGTCCAAGAAACGGACTGGAATGATATAAAAACAGGATTATATGAAGGGCAATATGATTCATCGCGTAATTATACGTGGCTTATGTTATTTGAGGACGGAACCCGAATTGATTTAAGGATTGAAATTAAAACAGAAGCTGAGAAGCATTTTATCGAAGATAAATTGACTAAATTATTGCTTGATAAAGATAATTTCCTTCCGGAAATACCACTTCCAACGGATGAGGATTATCACGTAAGGAAGCCTAATCAAGGTGAATATACCGCATATTGCAATGATTTTTGGTGGTGCCTTAATAATGTCGCAAAAGGAATAGCGCGCGATGAATTGCCATATGCAATGGAAATGTATAATCTAATTGTCAGAAAATTGGTGAACAGAATGATTGACTGGTATATTGGCACATTAACTGACTTTTCTGTTTCGACGGGCAAAATGGGTAAGTATTACAAAAAATACTTACCCTCTGAACTTTATGGGTTATATGCCAAAACATATTCTGACAGCGATTATAATAATTTCTGGACCTCTGTTTTTACAGCTTGTGAACTATTTAGCACAGTGGCATTATCGGTAAGTAAATATTTTAATTTTGATTACAGGAAATACGAAGAAGACAGTATTATGGATTATATAAGCAAGGTAAGAAGCGGTATGTTATAAGCATAACGGGAGCTCTGCAAAATCAAATTTGTTGGGGCAATGGGTATTAGCGTATAATGAGTTTAAACGGTATAATACTGATTGCTTTGAGGGGCAAAAGCTATGGAAGAATTATTTGAACTGTTTTCCTCTGTCGGTGAGGCGTTTCCATTGCTGTTGATTCACGATATTTGTAATTATGACATGTGGGCTGAGAACAATACTCCATGCGACATTGTGGACAGGCAGGAAAGAGAACACATATTAAGAACAATTTGGATACCTGAATATTTAGGACTGACAAAAGATACTGATACTGTCAGTTATAAGCTGGTTACTGAATTTGACTTTCGTAGAGATTGGTTGCCGATAGTCAATCAAATAGCCTTTACTGCACTTGGATCACCAATCCGATCAATTGTAAAATATGGACGAATCGATTCATGGAACTCTTCAAGTTATATCATTGAAACAGACGAGGAATATATTGATTTTCAATACTGGACTACCGCTTGAAGCAATTCGTCTTCGCATCAGGGACTTACTGCAATAAGCCTAAACACAAATATACAAAATCACCACTAATGCCAAAAGAAATATCTCCCTCCAAGGAGAAGGCATGTCTTTTTTATGAGGAAAAGTGTGCTATTGTGGATTTAGTTTATTGCCACATTCAGATAAACAGGAATTTGCCTGCTTTTCTTGACTAATTCAATCCTAAAAGAAAGGGTCTTCTGGTTTATTATTATTTGCATGCTTATGTGATAATTTAGGTAATCTGGCCGGAGGAATTAATTTTTTTTGCATAGCTGTTTCTCTTTCCAACCAAATTTTGCGGAAATCATCTTTGGGGGATAATTTCATAGGATTATCGAAAACAATCCGAGTTGGATGATCAAGTGATACTTGCTCAATAAACATATTAACAATAGGGACACCGGTTTTATTTGATATTATTTGAGCGATAGAGGAAATTCTCTCCAAACTGTTATTATTAAAGTCAGAGATTGTTCCTTGGCTAAATACTAAATAATGTTTGTTTTCATCGCTATCATTAAAATAATTAATAGAATCTTTCAATAAACTGCGTAAACTGGGTAAAGACGTACGGTCCAGTCCATACAAATCATAATGGATATCCAGAAATTTTCTTAATTTTTCATTGTTCGTCCAATCATTTTTGGAGACAATTCTAATATTGGGATATAATAATCCCAATATCAGCGCATCAAGGTCACTAACATGATTGGGAGTAAAGATAAAACGATTATTGTCTAAGTCAGGCATGTTCAAAATTTCTATATTAAATAAAGACAGCATCCCCTTTTTGAGGTCCTCTGTTTTCATTGGGTCCAATCCCATATGTTTAATGACCTCTAACAGCACTCCGATGCCTTTAACAGCGGTTTCATCATTAAACACATAAGTATTATCAGTTCTGGCAACTAAATTTTCAAATATTTTAAAAGTTTCTGTATTAATCTTTGCTATTTGTAGTCCCCCTTTAGGAAGTGCTTCTTTTGCATATTATATCATATTTAAACGGACTTATCGAGTTGATAAACGATGTGATGAATGCGTTTGAAGTATTTAGTGATGATGATGTGCAGAATATATTAGACCGTACTCTGGAAGCACTTGAGGAACAAATAAAGCAATACGGCAGTATAGAAAAGTATCGTGAACATCTGTCTGTCGGCCTCAAAAGTGAGCAGACAGTGGCAGCTTTGATAAAAGTGGTATGGCAGTAAAGAAAAAAGCTGTAGAGCCCGTTTTGCAGGCAGCATCTCTTAAATTTCATACTGCCGATATTTGGTTGGAAGTAAAGTGTACAAAATTCGAAGTAATGCTAAAAAAATAATAAATATATTCTAAATATCTGAGCATTAATTAAAAATATGCACAGTTTTCGCTTGAAATTATTTTTTACCATAAAATATTTGTACATTAATTGAAATTTTGTACACAACGCAGTATAATCTTTTTATGAAAGAGTATTTGAGTTATTTTTCGGCTGCGGCCATCTGGAATATACCATATATTGAAGCTGTGCTCGGTCCTGAAAACGCTGAAACAGACTCAGTCGATTTTACAGTTTCCAAACGAAGCGCGAGATATCATAGAAAAGGCCGGACAGTCCACTTGTGCGAACTTGCTCTGCCTGCCGGTGCAGTAGTGTCAAGAAACGGCAAAATGGTTGCGTCACCGGAATTGCTGTTTCTCCAGCTCGCATATAAATTGAACATCCACCGGCTTATATTGTTTGGCTTGCAGCTTTGTTCACATCCGCCGGGCAACCCTTCCGGGGCAATCACGACAAAGCATAACCTCAAGACTTTTCTCGCTAAAACTTCGGGTCACCGTGGACACTTTAAAGCTTTGCGAGCGGTAAAATACATAGAAGACGGTTCCGCATCCATTATGGAATCGTTAACCTATATGATTCTGACTCTGCCGCATGCCTTAGGCGGTTACGGATTTGACGGCGCCGTTTTCAACCATGAGATCAAGCTCAAAGGTGAAGCCTGCAAACGTCTTGGACAGAAACGCTGCTTTACGGATTTGTATTATAAGCAGGCAAAGCTGGCAGTCGAATATGAAAGCTTCGCTTTTCACAACAGCCCATGGTCGCAAGGTAAAGATGTGATCCGATCTGCAATCCTCAACAGGCAGGGCGTTGAAGTAATGCATTTGAGCACTGTTCAACTGTATGATAAGGACGCCTGCATGGATTTTGCTTTCAATCTCGCATCTCGCCTTGGGAAACGTATACATATCCGTGCAAAGAAGTTTGACGAGATGCATGCGCTTCTCCGAGGATTGTTGCCAGCCGGATCACTTGCCGCTGAACCCGATGGAGGGGAACTGTAGTAAAAAACTTCATGTGCCGGGGACAGGACCTCTGGCTAAAAATATGCCTGTGGGCATAAGCTTTATCCGCATAAAGGAAGACATAGCTTACAACCAAAGAGAAGGTATGATAAAACATTTCATATGTATGTTTTGCCTTCGCTTGTGTCATACGCAATTCTTTCGCTATAGCCAAAAAGGACGCTTTTTCAACCTCCCGAATTTCCACAACACGGGCAACGGTTTTTTTACTCAAATTCGTCTTGAATGGGGGCATACTCTTGACAAATTGTGTCGGCATACCCGGTTCCCCGTCCCTGTATTCGGTTAAAATATCTTTATACTTCTTCTCCAGATACGCACGCATATGACCACTCCTGATAGCATTCGTAAGCATCATCATAAACTTTTCTTACTTGTGAAGTGCCCTTATATCCAAAGACTACCGCAATATGATTAATGTATAAGCGTATTTGTTTAATCTTTATTTTATTATATATCTGCACTACCCTTGAAACCGATATTTCACATTCTCTTGCAATATCGGTAAATGTGTTGCCATACTGGTCACGGAGCAGCATAATCTCATACGCGCGTTCGTCCTGCTTTAATATACTATATGGAATGTCTTTCATAAAAAGTTTACCCTCCGTTCGTCGCATATAATAAATATCCGTATTGCAGGCATAAATTATATAGTTTACGGGTAACAATTACAACGATTTGAGGTAAATTTTATTTGAGAGCGTGGTAATGTGTTGCGATTAAAAGAACTAAGGGAACAGCGGCGGCTAATTCAAGAAGGATTAGCCCTGAAACTTAATGTTTCTCAATCTACTATCAGCGCATATGAAGTAGGTGAAAGAGTACCGGATTTAGAAACTCTGATTGCTATTGCAGATTTCTTTAATGTTTCACTTGACTATCTTGCGGGCTTGTCTGATTTAAAACAGCAAATTAAACAAAGTGACTTATCACCTGGTGAGCTTGAGCATATACACACATACCGACAATTAAGCGATACTGACAGAGAAAAGATAAACGCATACATTGACGGTTTGCAAAGCAGGGGATAAAGAAAAAAGGTACGCAGAATTAGGCGGCCTTCTTTTTGTATACAGTTTGAACCATGAGTTTAAATTGACAACCGAATTATACTATGTCCTTATCTAATATGCTTTGAACATTTTGTTTCCCATTGAGTATTCGATGAATTTCCACCGTCCTATTCGATTCATTTACTACATAAAAAACGATATAGTCACCCACCGGAATATGTCTGTAAACAGGAAAATCTGCATATACAGAATACATCAGCGGCTGTGTACGCAGGTTATCTATACATTGCCGCTGATCCATAACAAATCTCAATAATGTACCCGGATAGAAACCGGAAAAATATTTTAGAATATCGTCTAAATTCTGACGCGAGACAGGAAGATACCTGATTCTATAATCCATCGGATGCATCCTCAATTCCCGCCCAAAAATCTTCATCATCAAGCCACTGGGTATCGGATGCGTGGGCTTCTGTCTGTGCCTTCCTGAGTTCACTAAGAACATACTTTTTGTGCAGATAATCCTCGTAAGCTGCGTACTCATCAAAATTAATTAATACAGCGGCACCGTTTCCGTTTTTTGTTATAATAACCTGGTCGTGCTGCTCTAATAACCGCGCAATCTCAGGAAAATTATTACGCAGTTCTCTTGTAGCCCTAACGTGAGTTTTTCTCATATATTCACACCTTCTTTCATTAATATTGTATCACAATTGTGATACAATATACAAAAAAGGAAAACATGAGTTTTTTAAAAAAATTATGTAAGAATACTCGCATCATTTAACCCTCGACGGATTTTCCGTCGAGGGTTGCGAACCAAGTGAGGCAGACGCCAAGTCCTCTCATTTGGTCGGATTACCGCATATGTTCGAACAGGCCGCGCAGTCCGTGGGATTGCAGGTGCGCACAGTGCCGGAATATGCCAAAACGGTAAAAGCGCAGTCGGAAACCCGAAAGAAGGTTTCGCTCCTGCCGTCTATGATTGTGACGGTGCCGGCGTCATAATCAAACGCCAGTCTCAATCCTTCTGTAATGAAAGTCTCTCCGTCCAGCGGATTGACGGTCTCGTGCGGACTGAACGTAACCATCCGCCCATCTCCGGTCTGTACCGCAAGGCGATTGTATACAATCGTCAGCGCAGTGACCCTGCCGGAGATGTCAAATACAAGAGAATTTTGATCTGCGTTGATTCCGACAGCGTTTGGGTCAAAAGCGGCAAGCATGCCAACCGGGGTTTGGATCATCGCCGGTTCTGCCGGTTCCAGTGATTTAAGCTCACCTGTTTCATAAAGCGAAAAACCATTTCTGACCGGAATAGCGCCATATGCCGTTGTTATGTGAATTCTTTCTCCGGGAAACAGCGTTATACTGCGGATGCTGCCGTCCTGATAAAAGCCGGTGCCGCTGATTATGGCTTTAAACGAAGCAAAAGGCAGTTCAAATGAAAACGGAATCGCCAACGACTTCTCTTCTTCCTCGGTCCACATACCGCTGAATTTTCCGTCCAATGGAAAGAAACGCTTTAATTCGCCGGTTTCATAAAATGTTACCAATTCAGCGGGAAACTCGCCGATTGGCGTTTGAATTTCCTGCTGATCATTGAGCGCGACGGCCTTTATCATTCCGTTTTTATAAAATTCCACCGAATACTTGCTCTTACGCCGATGTGTTTCAGCGTACGCCGGAATCAATTCGCCTGCATGCGTAAGCAAAATATTTTTTTCACACAGCCGTATCCCTTCCAACTCGCCGCCCGCATAGCAGGAATAGCTTTCCACTCCCGCAAATACGCCATTGGGCAATTGAATGGCGTTGTTTTCCAGTATGTTGAAGTTTTCCATATAACATTCCTCCCAGTCAGCATTTCCGGCTGACAATTGCTTTCACTATGCCGTTTCCGGACTGCACTACATCAATCCGGTATATTCCGCTGTCCTCGATCCACGGCGGAATATGCCTGCAAATCAGATTGAGTTCCAAAAAGGGCGTGTTCTCCAGAAAGTCTGCCATTGCCTTTTTGGATGAAACCTCCGGACATTCGCTCTGCAAAGCGATCAGGTCCAGAAAATAAATTCCCGGCGTACCGGTTTCTTTGGGACGTGCGTTTGATATAATCGCTTCCCGTGCATTTATCGCGGTGTCAGAAGCCTGCATTTCCTGAAAAATTTCGTCAAAAACTTCATCCGTTATCGCGCTTATTTCAAAAATATGCAGCCCGGCGCGGTCAAACACAAAAAACGGGATTCCGACCAGTGTGCCTCCCGCCAACACCTTACAGCCGTTCAAAAGCGGAAGCAGAGCCTCGGAGTTTTTGCGCGTCAAAACGGCAGAGAGCGGGGGAATAGGGGCAAAAGGTATTTCGTTTAAAAGCTGCCAATCGTCCGCACCTCTTTCAAATATCAAAAATCTGTCGGCTTCAAAAAAGTCGCACAGCGCCGAATATCTGTTTGTGAATACCGCTATTTTGCTCATAATCTCACTCCCTCAGCAATAATACATGCTCCCGCAAAAACGCCAGCTCCTGGGGCATATCCCGCAGGGCGGCCCGGTCTTTTTTAGGCATTTCCCACCGGAGGGGCAACAAGTTGGACCCCTTCTTCCGCACCATCAGGATATTCGAAAAGGTATCCTCGATTTCACTTATAATCTCAAAGGGGAAAGCGGCGGCAATCTCACCCTCCGGGGCACGGCAGGCAGGAATGATATAATTCGCCCGGATGCCGATATATTGAACGCCGCTATCCACGCCGTCACAGTCAAATTCAATCCCCCAGCCGGGGGCAATCAACCTGCCGTGCCGTACTGCTGTTTCCGTTATATTCTTACAGCCGGTCAGACGCGCCGCGCCAACGGTGAGCGGCTTTTTGAAAATTTCCCATTTTTGGCCTGTTACCTCTGATCTTCCGTTGTTCATCACCACAATATGGTCGCATAACCGGTACACCTCATCACGGTTGTGGGATACATATAAAACCGGTCCCGCGAACTGTTTCATCACAGACGCTAGCTCCAGCTCCAGTTCCCATCGCAGGTGGCTGTCCAACGCAGAGAAAGGTTCGTCAAGCATCAGAATATCCGGCGACCCCATTAAAATCCGCGCTAATGCGCACCGCTGCTTTTCCCCTCCCGAGAGCTGGTGGGGGTATTTGTTCAGGTGCTTTGCAATATGGAAGGTCTCGGCCAACTCGACGGCTGCCCTCCGGCACTCGCGGCGCGGGCTGATCTTTGCGCCTGCCATAATATTTTTCAACACAGTCATATTGGGAAACAGGGCGTAATCCTGAAATAAAAATCCCGTATTGCGCTTCTGCGGCGGCAGGTTGATGCCCTTTTCAGAGTCAAACAGGGTCACACCGCCCAATACGATTTTCCCTTCGTCGGGTTTTGATATACCCGCAATACAGCGAAGGGTCATGCTCTTGCCGCTGCCCGACGCGCCCATCAGCGCGGTAATGTCCGAGCATGCGGTGATATCAACATCAAGGGAAAAACCGCCCAGCTTCTTTTTAATCTTGCACTCAAGCACAGTATCACCCCCTGACCTTAGGCTTGCTGAATATGTTGATCAGAATCATAAACACAAATGATACCGCAAGGTTGACCATAACCCACCAAAATGCCGCGTCTTCCTGATTGATCTGCCAAAAATACGCGACAGAAGTAGAAATGGTAGCAGTTTTCCCGGCAATGTAGCCCGACACCATGCTTGTGGCACCGTATTCGCCAAGTCCGCGGGCGAATGCCAGCACCGTTCCTGCCAGTATGCCCTGTTTGCAGTTGGGGAGCAGAATTCGCCCGAATATATACCATTCCGAAAGTCCCAGCGTCCGGCCCGCGTCCAGCAGATTCCGGTCGAACGCCTCAAACGCGCCGCGAACCGTGCGGTATACAAATGGAAACGCAATTACGGTAACCGCGATAACCGAACCTTGCCACCTCATGGTAATCATTGCCGAAAACCATTTATACAGCAACCCGCCCACCGCGCTCTTGGGCGATAGGTATACCAATATGAAATACCCTACCACGGTCGGCGGCAATACCATCGGGATTGTAAGCACAGTGTCGCAAATGCCCTTTAAGATACGAGGCATTTTTAAAACGGCATAGGCTGCGAGAATACCGAGGGTGAACGCGAGGACGGTGGCGATTGCTGATATCCTGAGTGAATTGTAAAGCGGAAACAAGTCCACGCGGTCCACCTCCTTTGGGTTCAGTTATTTTACAACCTCAAAACCTGTCTGTTCAAACACTGCTACTGCCTCCGGCGAGCTCAAGTAATCCAGAAACGCCCGGGCCGCTTCCGCATTTACCGAACTCTTCAGCACGGCGGCAGGATAGACCACCGGCGAATGGCTGCCTTCCGGCGCTTCCGCGGCTACGGTCACCGCTTTGGCCGTAGCCGCATCGGTGGAATAAACCACGCCGCAGTCCACACTGCCGCTTTCCACCTGGGACAGCACTTCTTTCACGTTGGAACCAAGCGATGCTTTCTTTTGTATCATATCCCATCCGTTTAAGTATTTGAAAATTTCTTCCGAATACTGTCCAACAGGCACGTCGGCGTTGCCCAATGCCATCAGCGACACCTTGTCGGTCAGGCAGTCCTCGAAGGAAGTGATTCCCTTTGTGCTGTCCTGGGGAACTATGAGAACAACCTTGTTGATCAGTAAGTCCCTGCGCGTGCCGGCATCTATGTAACCGTCCTCCAGCGCGTCCATCTGTTTTTGAGCCGCCGAAACAAACAGGTCTGCTTCGGCTCCGTTTTCAATCTGGGTTTGCAGTTTGCCGCTGGAATCGAAGTTGAAGGTGAGCGTCACCGCAGGCGCTTTCTCTTTGTAAAGTGCAGCTATCTCGCTCAGCGACTCGGTCAGGCTGGCGGCGGCGAACACCGACAGGGTGACGGGTTGGTCTGACACAGGCGGCACGGATGTTTTCACGGTGCCGCACCCTGTGAGAAAGGCGGTACACAAAATAAAGGTTAATAGAACTGAAAACAATTTTTTCATAGTAACACCCCTTTTCATAATCATTTTCTTATTGTTTTTCATTAACAATCTCTAAAAATCTCTCTTGCAGTTCCCGTGCACCAGAGGTTGTGATTCCCCAGTCGAAAACCGACGAGCTTGCATGGACCAATTGCGCCAAATCGCAATTTCCGGCACGTTCACCGATTCCTCCTACGGTCACGTCGGCATATATACAGCCCGTCTTTGCCGCTTCAACCGTATTGGCAACCGCCATGCCCAAATCGTTGTGGGCGTGAAATCCCAGCTCTGCCTTGTTTTCGACTGCGGAAGAAAAGTCTTTAATCATCCTGCGGCACAAAGACGGCGTTGCCACGCCCACCGTATCCGAAAGACGTATCCGAGTAATCCCGAAATCCAGCAGCACCTGCGCGACGGACAGCATAAATGCGGCTTCCGAGCGGAACGCATCTTCAAAGCCCACCGAAAGTCCGATGCCGCTCTTTTCAATCATACCGAGGCACGCGTACAGTTGATTCATAACCCAACTTTTGTTTTTTCTCAGTTTCGCATAGATGTGTACATAAGATACCGGCACGCTGACATGTATCAGATCGGGGCGGCAGTCTATGGAGTGTTCGATATCCGAGGGCATAAGCCGCGCCCAAACCGAAATAACCGCTTTTTTGCGGTTTTCCATGATTTTTATGATATTATCCTTTTCAATCTTTGACGACGCAGGCACACCCGCTTCTATTTGGTGTATGCCGTATTCGTCCAACAGTCGGGCAATTTCCAGCTTCTGCTGACCCGTGAAGGAAACGCCGGGCATCTGTTCACCGTCCCGCAGGGTGCTGTCTAAAATGTATCGTCTTGGCTTCAACTCCGGCACCCCCTTACGATCTCAATAAACTCCTGGTTTGTGAGTGCGCCGTTTTTTTCGGCACTTGTCTGTTTCACACGCTCCAGTATCACAGGTATGAACGTTTTGTCGCATGTCAGCCCCAGCTCCTCAAGCTTGATCAGCACCGACTGCGCTCCGCTGTGTTTTCCAATTACCACCTTGCGTGTCAGACCAACCACTTCGGGAGGAAAAGGCTCGTAACATTTGGGCTGTTTGGCTATGCCGTCCACATGAATACCCGACTCCACATGGAAGATCCGTTCGCCGATGACCGGCTTGTTGGGGCGAACGACCTGCCCGGTGATTTTACGCAAAAGCTCTGCCATCTCTGGAAAAAACTCATAAGTTTTACCCGCCTTACGGAGTCTTTGAACACGCAGAATGATAATTAATTCTTCTGTAGGCGCAAATCCGCCCACACCGCCGAAGGATGTTACAATATCGGTTCCCGTGCCGGACAACACCCACTCGGCCGCCAGAGCAGCGGCACAATGAAAGCCATTTGCCGGGCAAAACTCAATATCACCGCGAAAACACTCTTTCAGGTGCCCGAATGTTCTTAAATAGTCGCCTGTCAACATGTCATCCAGTCCGCATATACGCAATTTCGCACATTCCGCATACCTGGCTATGGTGTACGACTCGCGGATATCGTTGAGTAAAATTTCGGTACGGATTTTATCGTTAGAGCCGGCCGGAGCATTCCGGCAGACAAAACGCGGGATGTCCGGAAATTTTGTAATGTCTGAAACCTGCCCTATCTGAAGCACATACGACGAATATGGGGGAAGAGGAGACAGCAGTCTGTACATTTTTTCAGAAAGCTCAATAGCATCGGCATCCATTTCTATGAGGAACTCCAGGAACCGGGACAGTGACGGCACATCAGGAGGTACATCATCAAGACATGACAGGGTACGGTCAGTAATCCGGATCATCAACATCGCCTCCTTTTCCCATAATTCAAATCAGATTCTGTATTCCTCCGCAGGCGTTCCGCCCTCCATGTGCTTTTCACAGATTTCCTCTACTGCATCTTCATCCAGATTGCCGTACCATACCCCTTCGGGATATACCACAGCAATCGGTCCCTTGTCGCAAATACCGAAACAGCCGGTGTTGGTGACAAGGCAATCGGCAGAAAGCTCCCTGGCCTCAATTTCTTCCATAAATTTTTGAACCAGATTCACACTTCCCTTCTGAAAGCAGAATCCCTTCTGCACACCGTTAATACGGCAGCTTGTGCAAACAAAAATATGATATTTAGGCAATACCATTCATAACGCTCCTTTCCCTGGCCGCCAGCGTGACGGCTGTCTCAACTCTCTCATAGGTGGCAATTGCGTCAATTCCGTTCTCTTTCAACCGTTTTTCGGGAACCAACCCGATTCTGAGCGCCAGTACAGCCTCACAGTCTGCCACCGCGCCAATGACTGACTCCCATCGATCCTCCTTATCACCGCATTCCAGGCCATTGCAATACCGGCTCACCTTGCGGGTTTCAACAAACCGCGTGTCCTCTCCGTCGCTTTCGAAGATGTAAAATTCTTTTGCGTGACCGAAATGTATATCCACAATTGCGCCGCTTTTTGTGGCCACCGCGAACCGCTTGTAAGGCCTTGTTTTCGGTGCGGGCTTTTCCCGAAGGTGAATGGAAATGTCCTCGTCCAGCGTTCCAGCTGCGTCGGAGCGGCATTGGCGGCAGTGTGCCATTTGCTTGATGTTTATTCCGCACACCTCCCGAATTGCCTTGATCTCCATATTTGTCATGCGGTCAAGCGCCTCAAAGGAGGAGCCTCTTACAGGGATGTGCGGCATGATGTTGGTCATAAAAGCCCCGAGTGCCGCGGCCTGTTTTGTTACTTCAAAGATATGTCTGTCGTTGATCCCTTTCAGTGCGACGCAGTTCACCTTGCACATAATATCCGCATCCGCCAGCATTTTAATTCCCGCAAGCTGATTGGCAAGCAGTATGGAAGCACCCTCTGTTCCTGTATACATCTTTCCCATATAGTTGATATGTTGATAAATCTTTGCGCCGACGGATGGATCGACTGCGTTTACCGTCACGGTTACATGGCTTACGCCAAGTTTTTTAAGTTCCGGAACATACATCGGCAGCATCAGGCCGTTTGTGGCAATACAAAATGTAATGTCGGCGTCATACTCCCGAATCAGCCGAAGGGTCTCGCGGGTTTCCTCAAAATTCGCCAATGCATCGCCGGGTCCGGCTATGCCCACCACCGTTAAGTTCGGCATGGATTCCTTCAGCTTCATGTACCGCTCCAGCGCTTCGGCAGGCGTTAAAATTTTAGACGCCACTCCCGGACGGCTTTCATTCATACAGTCAAAGTTGCGCAGACAGTAGTTGCACTGAATGTTGCATTTGGGTGCAACCGGCAGATGTACCCGTGCGTTTTTACAGGCGTGTTCGCCAAAGCAGGGATGGGACGCGGTCTTGGCATGGATGTCGGCCGGCGGCGCGGGCCGGGTTTTAAAAAACCTGTCGTACAGTACGCCGCGAAACCCGGTTTCCGTTTTCTCCAGCATACAGTTGGCGGCCTGATCCAGCAGGTTCAGCGAGCCTTCAAAGCCCAGCATGCGCACTCGCTGCCCGCCCACGTAATCGTGGATGGGAAATGCGCACCGAATCAGGGGAATATCCAGCTTGTGGGCGATACGGCGTCCGTCGGAACTGCCGATGAGCAAATTTACGCCAAACTGCCGGCAATATCTTTCAATTTCGTCAAAGTCGCTGTCGTCCAATATGGCCATTTCCTCTGCCGGATAAAAGTCCTTATAATCTTCAAACTCTGCGTTAAGCAGCTCTTTCAATCGGGGAGATACCGAGCCCGTCGCCGCCAGTAACGGCAGTATCCCGTTTTCACAGCACAGCCGTATAACCGCTGTTACAAAGTCGGGCTCGCCGAATACAGCCGCCCGCGCTTTCGCGCAGTATTTGTGGGAATCTACCATCGCGTCCAGATACCGTCCCCGCGCTTTTATCATATCAACGGTGACAGCACCGCCCGCGTCTTCCAATGTGGTCAGCAGCTGATCCATGCCCCGTACGCCCACGGGAAGCGGCAGTTTCACATAGGGTACCCGGTAGGTTTCATAAAGATATGCGGCGGGAGAAGTCTTCTCGTCTGTAAACTCCGAAAACTCAACTGTCAGCCGGGCTCCCGCCATTTTTACAATGTCGGATAGGGAGGTTCCGCCCGTTTTCAGCCGGTTGTACCGCTTTTCGGTAACACCGTCCAAATTGTCCGAAAGGTCGGGCAGCAGGATAAAGTCCATACCTGCCCTTGTTAGAAGGTCTTTCAGCCAGCGGGTATCAGCGGGTGAAATCATGGGCGTTATGACATTGATTTTACCGTTGGGTGCTGTGCTTTGTTCGGTCTGCTCCAGCACCGCGCGAATTGCGGCGAACCAGCCTTCGTTTTGTGTACCGCCGTATCCTGGAGCCGCCACATGGATGATTTTTACCCCTGTACCGGGATTTTGTTCATAAAATTTTTTTACAATCGCACCCACATCTTCACCGATGGTTTCGGCCAAACAGGTGGTGCACACCCCGATTGCCTCCGGGGCGTACAAGTCAATGAGATTGCGCAAACCTTTGAGCAGGTTCGCTTCACCGCCGAACACAGTGCCTTCTTCGGTAAGAGAGGAGGATGCGATATCCACCGGCTCGTTATAGTGTGTCGCCATATGCCGCCGGATATAAGTCGCACACCCCTGCGAGCCATGCAGGATGGACATGCAGCTCTTTATCCCGCAGAGCGCACTGACCGCACCCATTGGCATGCACATTTTGCAGGGATTTACGTTTAAATTAACTAGATTTGCGCTCATGCCGGTCCCCCCTTCACATATTTCCACACAGGACTGTTAATAGTTGTATGCACCTCCCGGACAAAATTCTCAATTCCCTCAAAGCCCGCCAGAGGATGTTTTCGCTCGTGGTTGTGATCGCAGAAGGCAATCCCCAGTTTATACGCCAGCGGACGTTCCTTCACGCCGCCCACTAAAATGTCGGCCTGTTTCTCAAGCATGAACCGCTCCAGTTCGGCAGGATTCGCGTCGTCCAGTATCACCGCCTCATCGTCTGCCAGTGCGCTGATGATTTCATATTCATCCTTTTTGCCGGTCTGGGTTCCCGCAACCATCGTTTTCATACCCAGTTCGTTGAACTGGCGAATCAGCGATATTGCCTTGAATCCGCCGCCTACAAAGATGGCTGCGCGTTTGCCTTCCAAATATGGTTTGTATTTTGCGATAACGGGCACAACCTCCGATGACCTGCGCTTTGCGAACTCACGTGCTTTTGCCGAGATTTCGGGCTTCCCGAGGGCATCCGCGACGCGAAACAGCGAAGCTGTTGTGTCCTCAATGCCGAAAAAACTCACCTTTATATAAGGAATATCCATTTCGGCGTACATACGCTCGGCGAGGTATGTGGATGAACCGGCACATTGTACAAGGTTCAGCACAGCCGTGGGTGCCCGCATAAGCTTTTCGTATGACGCGTCGCCTGTTATTGTGGATATAACCGGAATGCCGATTTCCTCCAAGTAACTCCTGATAATCCATGTTTCACCCGCAAGATTGTAATCTCCCAAAATATTTACACCAAAGCGCTTCGATTGGTTTATGCCAGGCGAAATCAGCGCCATAACAGCGTCACATGCCAGCTTATAACCTTGCGGCTTAGTGCCGGAGAAGCCGGGAGCTTTTACGGGAATTACCCGTATGCCGTATTTCTTTGCGGCCGCACGGCAAACCGCTTCTATGTCGTCACCGATTACACCTGCAATGCAGGTGGCGTAAACAAATATCAGTTTAGGCGCTGGTTCCGTCTTTTCCATCAGCTCGTCAATGGCTGCCGACAGCTTTTTTTCCCCGCCGAATACGATATCGGTTTCCCGGAGGTCAGTGGAAAAACTGTTGCGGTAGGTTGACGCTCCGGAAGTGAGGCTTCCACGGATATCCCAGGTATAGCTGGCGCACCCGATGGGTCCGTGGACGATATGATATGCGTCGGTGATGGGATTCAGCACTACGCGTGCGCCGCAATACACACATGCCCGCTGGCTCACTGCGCCGGATACGCTTTCCCGCTCGCAGCATATCCCCCGTCCATGTTCGCTCTTATCTGAAATAGACGCCTTACGTTCTTCCAATACACTCTTATTCACAGTAGCCGCACCTCCCTGACACCAAAAACTCTATATTACATTACAATCTCAAAATCCTCATCCGCACAGTCACGGTCAAACCTGTCCATCAACGCACTTGTAATTTTTTCCACCAAACGTATTCCGCCATTATAGCCAACTATGGGCAGAAGTGTACCGCCGTAACGGTCAAGCACCGGGAAGCCCGCGCGGACAAAGGGAATATCCTCGGCCCGGGCAATCTGCTTGCCGTAGGTGGAGCCTATCATCAAATCTACCGGCTCATTTTTAATCCACTGGTGCAGCTCAAATAAGTCGGAGTTGGCTTTGGCGATGCAGCCGGTTACACCATATTTGGCAAACAGCGCCTCAATTTTGCGAGTAAATTCCTCTTTTGGGGTTCCGGTGATGACATACTTTGGAATCATGCCGATTTCCAGTGCCAATGAGGTCAGCCCGATTACCACGTCCGGGTCGCCGAAGATCGCAACCTTTACCTGATAAGTATACTGGTGTGAATCCAGCATCAGGTCTACCAACTGTCCGCGTTCGGCCTCCAATTCAGCGGGCACCTCCGCTTTGGACAGCTTTTGCAGTGCCGACACGTATGCATCGGTATAGGATACGCCTACAGGCATCGGGAGGAGGGTAGAGGGTACCTTCCACTTCTTTTTGAGCAGTTCGGCGGGTTCAACGCCGATAATCTCGCCCAGCGCGATAAGCCCCTTGCTGTCACCCAATCCCCGGATTTCCTCTATCGTCGTACCGCCTTCGGGGTAATACTCATACTTGCCCGTCATAGGCGCGTCCAGCACGCCGCTTTGGTCGGGGAAGAAGGTGGCGGGCACGTTCATAAGCCGGGCGATACGTTTCATCTCACGAATATCGCCGGGATTTACCCAGCCGGGGAATACCGCGGCTTTGCCGTTGGATGCGCCGGTACTTTGAGTCAGGTAATTCATAAAGCCCATCATCATATTAAAATATCCGTTGATATGGGAACCTACGTAGCTGGGAGTGTTGGTATGAACCACCGCCTTGCCCTCGGGAATGTCCATATCCATGATGTAGGAGCCCAGGTCGTCACCGATGGTTTCCGACAGACATGTGCTGTGTATGGCAATAATGTCCGGGTTGTATATGTCGAATATGTTTTTTACCGACGTATTAATATTACTCCTGCCGCCGAATACCGACGCACCCTCGGTGAATGAGGAAGAGGACGCGATAGCGGGTTCCTTGAAATGACGGGACAAAACAGTTCTGTGATAGGAACAGCATCCCTGTGAACCGTGGCTGTGCGGCATACACCGCTTCACTCCCAGCGCTGCATACATCGCGCCCACCGGCTGACATGTTTTACAAGGGTTTATCCGAAGAGCACTGCGTTCCTTTACTTCTTTTGGTGTTAAATCCAGCATTATTTTTCACCTCCTATTGTGCCGACCAGCATGGGCTCATGCTTCCACGGCGGCGTAACCAGACTCCAGGCGTTGGTATAAAGCGCCATTGTAATATCCCGTCCGAAGTTTACTGAGCCCCTGAAGCCCGAATACGGTCCGGAATAGTCATAGGAGTGAATCTGCCTTGAAGATACGCCCGCTTTCTGGATGGAGTATTTATCCTTGATTCCTGAAAGAAAGATGTCCGGCTTCATACGCTTGATCAACTCGTCGGTTTCAAAATGATTATAGTCATCCACCACCACGTCTCCTGCTTTCATAAAAGGAATCATGCCATCGTAGGTATCCAGCTCTATGCCGTCCTTACCGGATTTGAGCGCTGCGATTTCGTCTTCGGTATAGATTTCGCGGTAGAACCTCTCATCCGCTGATACCGTTATGCTCTCAATGTTTCTGTTGTCTGCGTCATTCTTGATTTGAGGGATAATGTCCCGCCCTTCATAATCGTCACGGTGGGCAAACTCATAGCCTGCGATCACCGTCTTTATACCCAGATCCTCCAGCAGCACCTGATAGTGATGCGAACGGGAGCCGCCCGAAAAGATGCCTGCCGTCTTGCCGGTCAGCCGTGATTTATAGTACTCCATGTCGTCATAGATGGCCGCCAGCTCATCGGCGATGACCTCCTCAACACGCGCCGTTAATTCCGGGTTGTTAAAGTATTTCGCAATCTCCCGCAGGGATTTGCAGGTAGCGCCTACGCCGATAAAATTAACTTTCAGCCAGTCCATGCCATATTTGGTTTTCATCATTTCTGCGATATAATTGATGGAGCGGTGGCACATAACCAGATTCAGATGCGCCAGATGGGCGCTTTTTAAGGATTCATAAGAAGCGTCGCCGGTGAACATGTTTATCACCTCAATGCCGCACCGTTTCAGGATGCGCTCTTCCTCCCAGCCATCGCCGCCAATGTTGTACTCACCCAAAATATTGACTGAAAAACTCGTCCTGGGCGGTTTGTCGCCGGTGCCGATTACATACCGCATCAGCCCGTTGTTGGCGATGTGGTGTCCGCCCGACTGGGAAACACCTTTATAGCCTTCGCAGGAAAAGCCAATTGCCGTTATGCCGTACTTCGCTTCGGCACGGCGGGCAACCGCCTGCACGTCATCACCGATAAGACCGATGGGACAGGTGGAGCATATCATGATACATTTAGGGTCAAACAGCTCCATGGCTTCGTCAATTGCCTTTTCCAGCTTCTTTTCGCCGCCGAACACAATGTCTGCCTCCTGCATATCGGTGGAAAAACAGTAGGGCACGAAGTTTTTATCGGTATGTTCGTCCGGTTTTGCCTTGTTGCGCCGGGTAGCCCAGCTGTAGAAGCCACATCCGACAGGTCCGTGCGTAATGACACACACGTCCTTGAGCGGACCTACCACAACACCCTTGCATCCAGCGTAACAGCAGCCCCGGGCCGTCATAACACCGGGAAGGGCACGGGTGTTGGCGGTTATGGAATTGGATTCCTCTGCTCCATCCATCTGTAAAATATGCTCTTTACGGTTTTTATAAACCTTTGCCGAATATTTTTCCAGTAATTTTTCTCTATAGGTCATTGTCAACCACCCCCTTAATATGCCTCCACGGTCGGCTCTCCGCTTCTGACCGTATAGGCTTCCAGAATGGGTAATACAAAAATCCTGCCGTCACCCGGGTTACCGGTTTGGTTGGCGGCGATAATGGTATCAACCACTTTTTGTACATCCTTGTCATCCACAATCAGCGTAAAGAAGCGTTTGGCAATCAACCGTGTGGCCTCAGTCAGATTCTCCCCGATTGTGTTCAGCGGAAGTTCTCCCTCCGCCAAGACAGTCCTTAACAAATCCGGATCAATGCTCTTTTTTCCGCGCCCAAGACATTTCCGGCAGGTAAAGGCGGGGAAACCGTTGTCTGCCAACGCCCTTTTTGTGAGGTTGACCTTATTGGTACGAATAAAACACATGATTTCTCGCAATACAAAGCACCTCCCTTACAGCCCGGATGCGCCGGTGCTGATGGTGTAAGCGGATTCCACAGTCGATACGAAGATACGCCCGTCTCCGAAGGTTCCCTGACCGGTTCTGGCGGTGCGTATAATGATTTTTACCAAATCGTCCTTATCCTCATCGTTGCATACCACCAGCAGCATATCTTTTGGGATTTCATCATAGGTGATCTCACCCACGGTAATACCCTTTTGCTTTCCACGCCCGAACACGTCCATTTTGGTAATGGCGGGGAAGCCCGCCGCCGCCAGCTCGCTCATAACTGCTCCCGATTTCTCCGGTCTTACAATCGCTCTTACTAATAGCATAGTAGTCTTCTCCTCCTCTTAATCTAAAATTCCGTGTTCCATCAAAATTGCTTCCAGCCTGTCGATGGACATAGGTCTGGGAACCACAAACATGTCATTGCCGTCAATCTTACGCGCCAATGTCCGGTATTCGTCGGCCTGCGGCTCATCAGGAGAAAAGTCGATAACCGTCTTTTTATTGATTTCAGCCTTCTGCACCGCATTGTCGCGGGGGACGAAGTGAATCATCTGGGTTCCGATCTCCTTCGCTACCGCGCTGACCAAATCCGCTTCGCCGTCCACCTTACGGGAGTTGCAGATCAGTCCTCCCAGACGCACGCCGCCGGTGTTGGCATATTTTGAAATTCCCTTTGCGATATTGTTTGCCGCATACAGCGCCATCATCTCGCCGGAACACACGATATAGATCTCCTGGGCCTTGCCCTCACGAATGGGCATCGCGAACCCGCCGCACACAACATCCCCAAGAACGTCGTAGAATACATAATCCAAATCCGCCTCATATGCGCCTAAACGCTCCAGCAGACCAATTGAGGTGATAATGCCGCGTCCCGCGCAGCCGACTCCCGGCTCCGGTCCTCCCGATTCCACACCCTTGATTCCGGCGTATCCTACCTTCAGAACCGTATCCAGCTCAATGTCTTCGCCTTCCTCGCGGAGGGTGTCCAAAACCGTCTTTTGCGCCAGACCGCCCAACACCAGACGGGTAGAATCGGCCTTGGGATCACAACCCACAATCATAATTTTCTTGCCCATCTCTCCCAACCCTGCCGTGAGGTTCTGAGTGGTTGTGGATTTGCCGATGCCGCCTTTTCCGTAAATAGCTACCTGTCTCATAAATTTACCTCCTTATCATGATGAACGAAACTTCTTTTAACCTATATAAATAAACAATGGGGTGGTGTTCGCACGTGAAGCATATCTTCACGGTTGAACTCCCACCCCATTGTCGGGTTAACGATTCGTCGTCACTTATTATGATTTAATTATAGAGGCCCGCCAAGAGCAATTCAATACATCATATTGTCGAATCCATACAATGCAGAACCCCCATTTTTTGTTTAATTTAACGAGAAATCACATATTTATCCTTTGATTTTGGTTGAATCCGGGAAGGCACGAAGTGTGATATAATCATCCAAGGTAAGAAAGCAATTTAGGTCAAGAGATGATTGCCCCGGATATGTTAGACTTTCTTCAGGTGGTAGAAATGTTAAGCAATTGGGAAAAAATAAATGCTGTACAGCGAATGCAGGAATATATCATGGCGCATTACCGTGAGGAAATAACTCTACAGGACCTGGCTAAAGCTGCGATGTATTCGCCCTGGCACTCTTTGCGCGCTTTTTCCGAGCTGATGGGGAAAACACCCGTTGAGTATCTCCGAATGGTCAGATTGTCAGCGGCAGCCAAAAAATTACGGGATACCAGCACAAGCATACTCGACATTGCATTGGAGTCTGCATTTGGCTCCCACGAGGGCTTCACCAAAGCTTTTTCCCGCGAGTTCGCCATAACTCCGCAAGAATACCGCAAAAGGGCACCCCCGCTGCGATTATTTTCCTACTACCCAATCCGTGATTACTATAAGTTATTTGAAGGAGGAAAGGAAGTTATGTCTGATATGGTTGTTTTTACGCAGGTTATCGAAAGACCGAAACGTAAGCTCATATTAAAACGGGGAATAAGGGCTGCAGAATACTTTGCCTATTGTGAAGAGGTTGGCTGCGATGTGTGGGGGATTCTTGAAAGCATTAAGGGCGCTTTGCAGGAATCAATTGGTGTCTGGCTGCCCGAAAACATGCGTGTGCCGGGCACATCGGAATATTGCCAGGGGGTCGAAGTTCCTGTTGATTTTTCCGGGGAAATTCCCGACGGTTTTGATATTATAGATTTACCCGCCTGCAAATATATGGTTTTTCAAAGTGAACCGTTTGAGGATGAAAAGTTCGGTGAAGTAATAAGCACCGTATGGAATGCTGTCAAGCGCTACAATCCAAAACATTTCGGATGGGATTGGGCACCAAACGACGGTCCGAGATTTCAGCTTGCTCCAATAGGAGCACGTGGCTATATTGAAGGAATTCCAATTCGGGAGTATAAAGGTGAAGGCGGCCAAAATATTTAAAATTACTACTAATTCTGGTTAACCCTTGACAGGTTTTCTGTCGAGGGTTTTTTGTACCCCAAAGTAGCTTGTTCATGGCAACATGTTTTTTCCGCTGTTTAAATACAGGAATCCAACGGACAGTTAACTATGTTTCAAGGGCTGAAAAGTATCCAGAAACTCTGTGGAGGGAGGCGTTTAAAATGAGAATTTGGAGTACCGTTTTTTATATAATAATCAGCACCTAAGGCTCGGCAATGAACTTACCCCGTCCCAGCTGCGGAATTTGGAGGATTCGCTTGAGAGGGAGATAATTGACAGAACTATGCTTATACTTGAAATCTTCACAAAAAGAGCGAAAACGCGGGAAGCAAAACTTCAGGTGGAAGTGGCACGGCTTAAATTTATGCTCCTCAGACTGGAAGGCCTGAATGATAATCTAAGCAGACAGGTGGCTCTGGTCTCAGAAATAAAGGCTCCGGAGAAACAAAGCTGGAACTCGACAAGAGGAGGATAGAGTCTAAAATAGCTGAGCTGAGTAAAGAGTTGGAACTGCTTGTAAATGAGAGGAATACCCAGCGCAGCAAAAGAAACAAAGTCAGCCTGCCTTCGGTTGCATTGGTAGATTATACGAATGCAGGCAAATTAACGCTGATGCTGTCGCGGATATGCAAAATTACTTTCTTTTTGGTCTGTTATTTAGCAAGACTAAGGCATTGTAAGGTGTTACTGCTACAGAATAAATTGTAAAGAGCGAAAGGATGAGTTATACCTTAAAAGGAGAACGTACTTGGTGGTCGGCTAAAGATCTTGAAATTTTTACTGAAGTATAGCGAACGGTATATTTTCTACAAGCTGAACGGTTTTGGTAACGGGTGCTACCATTTTTATAGATTCATACTTTTGTTAATAGATAACCATCGGTCAGATAGTGGTATTGTCTCCATTACGGATCTGGAAATGAAGCTTTAACTATTTATAAACAAACGTACTTTAGATCACATATTTACTGGTGAAAAATAGAGGATTTTGTAATTGTACATAGAATTACTTTATTAAGATTATGATGCTAATGGAGGATAAAATGAATGAGAGGAATAGAAAAATACCTAGTAGAAAATATACAAAAGGTTGATTTTGGCGATATAGATGGTTTATATGATGCTAACTTGGAAAAATACTTTCTTGATGATAACTATTGGCAGAAGATAATTGAAGAAAATACATTTTACATTATTGGCAGAAAAGGTACTGGTAAATCAGCAATATATAAATGGATTCAAACCCAATCGGTAATACATGGATGTTTAATTTCAAATTTATCATTTAAAACTTTTCCATTTGAAAAACTTTTAAAACTGAGTGATGATAATTTCTCAAAACCAAACCAGTACCAGAGTATATGGAATAACATAATATTATCTGAATTTGCATCTTTAATCGTTAGAGATGAACTTGCTACGATAAATGACGAGTTTAAAGAAATGAAATCATACGTTGATTATGTTTTTGGCGAGGATTTAGTTGATTTGCATAAACAAATTACTACAATTGCTGATAAAAGCTCAACAGGTATATCGATTAAGTATGTTACTGGACAAACGGAAAAATCATGTAATAAAACTTTAAATGATGAACTTGATAACATAACTAAAATAAATAGGCGATTGGAAAATTTAATTATTAATTATTTAATTAAGTATTCGGGTAGCAATAGATTTATCATACAGTTTGACCAATTGGATGATAATTACAACCAATTACAGGACTTTAATAATTATCATCAAGCAATTATTAGTTTGTTTAAAGTTATTTATGATATTAACCAAACCTTTCGTTCTAAAAATATTAAAGATTCGAAAGTAATTGCATATTTAAGATCAGATATATTTTATTCAATAAATGCATTTGATTCGGAAAGTGCCAGATGGGATAGATACAAATTAAATCTAAATTGGTCTATCGTGAATAAAGATGATTGGCAAAACCCAAGGCTAATACAAGTGATTAATAAGAGAATAAGTTCTTCAATTCGTTCTATTGATGAAAGGAATGCATTTTCAACTATTTTTGACAGTAAAGTTATACGTATGGAGGATAATGGAAGGCCCATAAATATTTTTAAATATTTAATCCATAGGACTTTTCATAGACCTAGGGATCTTGTTCAATTCTGTATTAAAATTCAAGATGAAGTTAAAAGCACTGGTAACCTCTACCATAGGACAGTTAATAATGCTGAGAAAGAATATTCCTTATGGCTGCTTTCTGAAGTAGAAAATGAAATAGGCGTAAAGGTTAAAAGAATTGATACACTTTATGAGTTTTTGAGATTAATGGGGTCTCAGTCATTCCCATTAACAGCTTTCAAAAGCCAATTTAAAAACTTCGAGGATAAAATTGAGATGGAAGCAGAAGAATTATTAAAATACCTTTACAGTATGGCTATAATTCACAATGTTAACTATACAACTAATAACACATACGATTATAAAAATAGATATAAAAAGGGTTATACGGAATATTTTTCTGTCATTAGAAACGATAGATCAACTTTTAATAGAGATCTAAAAATCCAAATACATCCGGGGTTTTGGAAAGGGTTGCATACATCAAATTACTCTAATAGAAGGTAATCAAAGAGTTAGGTCTCTAAAATACCAAAAAATTAGTACTTGAATATGGGTTTGCATCAACATTACATCGTCTACCCCGAACCAACTCGCTGATTTGTATCGAGATGTTTTTGGCGCAGATGTCAACGTGGATCACAGTGAGACGCACTGCATTGAAAATCTTGTTCGGAAAAAGAGATGAAACCACTAACTGTATCGTCAGGAGTTACGATGAAGGGTTTATGCTGCAGACATTAAATGCATATCAAGGATTCGAATTCAGAGTTACGGACGCTGATGCAGAGTACAACGGATATGGTATTAGGCATTGAGGTTAAAGAACCTTCGAAAGATTTGCCTTGAAGGTATTGACTTCTCAATATTAAAAATCCTGATGGAAATGACACGATATTGTAGCTTCGCTATAATGCTTTTTAGTTGTGAGAGGACGGGACTAATCGTTTCCTCATACTCTATTGCAGGAAAATATGGTATTATCTTATAGAGGTCATTACAACTGCCTGAATTAAGAAGGAAAAATGAGGGTTATTATATTCCAGTGAAGGAGAACAAGTCCAATGTGATTATACCTATGTCTATAGGTTATGCTACTGAGATATTTGGATTAACATATGAAAATGAGTATTTGATTTTTAGCTTTCATCGTTCAAGGCAACATGTAGAATTGTTTTACTAATGGATTTTATAAATTGATAACCGGCCAATCTCATGTTATAATTAAATAAAATAAAAAGAAATTGAGGTGTTAAGAGTGAGGATTTTCTTTATCAGAATACGCAATTTAGTTTAATCAAAACTAAATAAAAAATAAGGTAATCGACCTTTCAGCAGGTCTGTTTATGTACCTTATTTTATGGATTCTTGTAAAGAACATCATACTTGCTTTTAATATTACCATTCCGAGATTCGTCAGATGTAAGTGTAATTAATACATCATTCATGTCTTTTTCGGTACATTTTTCGATTTTGGTGATAAAAAATAAGGCTGCAGGTGAATTTTGTTCATTTGCGGCCTTTTCATATTTATTCCGTTGTTCGAATACAGGAATCCAACAGACAGTTAACTATGTTTTAAGGGCTGAAAAGTACCCCGAAACGTTGTGGAGGGAGGCGTTTAAAATGAGAATCCGGATTACCGCTTTTTATATAAGAATCAGAATCTAAGGCACGGTTTGTGACGTAGCCTCCAATATCAATGGAAAAAGTGAAATCATGACTCCGTGCTATAAAGTATTTATTTTAGCATATCGAAGGAGCGATTGATTATGATACAAAAACAAAGAGCACTTTTAGTAGGTATAAATATAAATAACCAGACATTTTTTAAAGACTCAATGGAAGAACTTAAGAATTTAGCGGCTGCATGTGAGCTGGAAATTGCAGGGGTGGTCGAGCAGAATTTAAAAGCAGTTAATACCGCTTACCATATTGGCTCGGGCAAGGTGAAAGAGGTAAGGCTGCTGATTGATGAAGTAAAAGCGGATGTTGTTGTTTTTAGCAATGAACTCACCCCGTCCCAGCTGCGGAATTTGGAGGATTCGCTTGAGAGGGAGGTAATTGACAGAACCATGCTCATAATTGAAATCTTCGCAAAAAGAGCGAAAACGCGGGAAGCGAAACTTCAGGTGGAAGTGGCACGGCTTAAATTTATGCTTCCCAGACTGGAAGGCCTGAATGATAATCTGAGCAGGCAGGGAGGCGGTTCCGGTCTCAGAAATAGAGGCTCCGGAGAAACAAAACTGGAACTCGACAAGAGAAGGATAGAGTCTAAAATAGCTGAGCTGAGTAAAGAGTTGGAGCTGCTTGTAAATGAGAGGAATACCCAGCGCAGCAAAAGAAACAAAGCCGGACTGCCTTCGGTTGCATTGGTAGGTTATACGAATGCAGGCAAATCAACGCTGATGAATGCGCTGGTTGAGGTTTATCAAAAGAATGCCGATAAAAAAGTATTTGAAAAGGATATGCTCTTTGCTACCTTGGAAACTTCAGTCAGAAATATTACTCTGCCGGATAAGAAAGCCTTTTTGTTATCCGACACCGTAGGGTTTATCAGTAAATTGCCTCATGAACTGGTCAAGGCCTTCCGTTCAACATTGGAAGAAGTAAGGACTGCGGATCTGCTCCTGCATGTGGTGGACAGTTCGAACCCAAATTTTGTTCAGCAGATCAATGTGACTAATGAAACTTTAAAGCAGATAGGTGCCGATAAGATACCAACCATACTTGTATTCAATAAAGCTGATCTGACCGATGTGACAATCCCCTGCATTGAGGATGGAAAGGTATATATTTCAGCTAAAAAGGATTCGGGAATAGAAGAATTGGTCGGGCTCATTGGTAAAGAAGTATTTACACAGTATATGGAGTATAAAATGCTGGTCCCATATGACCGGGGAAATATAGTGGCGTATTTTAATGAAAATGCAGATGTTAAGGCGGTGAGCTATGAGAAGGACGGAACACTGCTCACTGTGGAATGCAGGGTAAGTGATTATAAACGGTTTGAGGAGTTTGCTTTTAAAGGCTAATAAATATAAGACCATGCTTTAAAAAAATAAATTTATGCATAAGTTTATGCAATGGATTCATATTGCCGCTGTTCACTCTAGCTAGCCGAACCCCCTGGGAAGATTAACCTTCCCAGGGGGTTTTGCTGCGCACGGCATCAGCCATTTTTTTATGTCTTGTGCTAAAAGAATACAGGTAGATTGGAAAAGACATACCGAAGAACAAAGAACTTGCAATAAAATGGCTTACGCTGTCGGTAGAGCAAGGGAATGAGTAAGCCAAATTCTTTCTCGATATATGCATAGGTTCAGAGAGCCTTCGGTGCACTAGGAATTTCAAGAATGATGAATCATATGGGAGGATATTTGAAAATAATGTACCACTACCTGACAAGAGTACAATTGGATTCAAGGTGGATAGTAAGCTGATGAGAAAGAGGAGGGAGAAGAAGGTTGGGCAGGGGTATAAGCAGGATGATTTAGAGCAGAATCTATCCGTTTAAGAATGAAAAATTTTTTTATAAATCCGGCTGTTAAATAGCACCTGGAATTTACTTATTATTACAGACTGAATTTAGGGGTGACTCATATATGCAGACCAAGATGTTAGTAAAAAAGCCAGAGCCAGCTTCAGGCAGGACAAATAATCCTGTGAATAATAATCATAAGAATAAGCCTGCTGAAAATAAAAAAAGAGTAAGAACAACAGATTACAAGAAATTGCTGCAGATGATGCTTAATGATCCTGATGCCATAACAAGAGAAGAATTCTTGTTTTTGCAATCAATTATAGGGTACAGGCAAGCAGTAGCAGCAAGAGAGAAAGCGAAGCTACGCAAACAGCAAAGAAAGATAGAGCAGACAAATGTTGCAATGAAGCCAAGTTTATCAGGAAGATCAAATTCTGAAATTGGAAAGGATTCGGATGGGAAAAAAGAAGACATAAGTTCAAAGGATAACAGCACTAAGCCTCCAATACAAATGAAAAAGGATGATGGCAATACTTCTGCTTCAAGCTCAAGTATGCAACATAATTTGAGAGCAGGACTTGAAAAACTATCAGGTGTTGATCTATCAGATGTAAAAGTGCATCAAAACTCCGATAAGCCACCGCAAATTGGAGCTTTGGCATATACACAGGGAAATGATATACATATCGCACCGGGAAAGGAAAAGCATCTTCCTCATGAGGGCTGGCATGCTGTTCAGCAAAAGCAGGGAAGAGTTACACCCACAATGCAGATGAAAACAGGTGCTCTTGTGAATGACAATGCAGGTCTTGAAAAAGAGGCCGATGTTATGGGGGCTAAGGCGGAGAGTGTTGGTTCTACAGAAAGCATAGTGCAATTAAAAAAACTTCCTAATATGCAGCAGGAAAGTAAGGTTATACAGAGAATTACACAAGAAGAAGCAATACGGCTTTCAAAGCAAAATACTCATGATGCTAATGAAGGAAATACCTGGAACATAAAAGCTGGTGAATATAACAGATATGTTTTTGAAGCTCAGGACATGCTTCGGGATATAGGTTATAATCTTTCAAAGCACGGAGTTGATGGTAAGTGGAGCCCTGATGGAGAAACATATAAAGCATTGCTCAAATTCCAAAAAATCTGTAAGGATACATATAACGGCTTAAAGCAGAATGCACCAGCCCAAACTTTAGCACAGGTTAAGTATATGCAAGGGGTCGAACCTATTGGAAAGCTGGATAAAGCTACATATGATGCTTTGAAGAAAGAAAAAGGAAATAAGATAATTAGAGTAAAAGAGGAGAATGAAAGAACAGAAAAAAAGAAGAAAGAATTAGCAATCAATACAAACAATAAACCGAAGAAAGCTACAGAAGATAAAAAACAGGATACTATTGATGCGGATGATGTATTAGATGGAATTCAAACGGTAATTGATGTTATAGGCTTTGTTCCAGGTGTAGGTGATATAGCCGATGGAGTAAATGTCGGAATAAGTGTAGTACGAAAGGATTGGTTGGGTGCGGTATTTTCAGGGATAGCTTTAATTCCCGCGGTAGGCTCTGTTATTGCAACGCCAATGAAAGCTATATCTAAAGCTTTGAAGGTTGGAAAGGTCGGAAAGTTTAGTAAGGTAGTTACGGATGCCATAGAATTCTTGGTGAAATTCTTAGGCGGTGGTAATAAAGTTATTAAAAAGCTAAGTGGTTATCTGGATAACTTAAAAGGAATTCTTCGTAAGATTCCAGAATTAATAAAATCAGCTGCAGAAATTAAGCTGGTAAAAACTCTAGGTGGAAATAAAGTAATTCAAAAAATTATTTCATTTGCAAAATCGGTTAGAAATGGAATTGATACTATTTGTAAAAAGGCAGATGAGATTTTTACAAGTGTAAAAAATGCTATTTTTCCAGAAGTGTCTGTAAAGAAAGCAGTCGCTACAGAAACACCGGTAAAGAAAGCAGTAGTTACGGAAACACCGGTAAGGAAAGCGGTTACTCCAGAAATGCAGGTAAAGAACGCAGGTGATAAGGGAACGGCTAATACGGGAGTAAGTGAGGTTGGCAATGTAAAACCATTTGATATAGTTAAGTATGGAGATAAAACACCAGGCATTCAAAATCATCATGGAGTAATGGATATGTGGGCACAGAAAAATATTCCTGGTTATAAACCCAGACCTGCCGATTCAACAGCAATGGCATTAACGCCAGAACAACACAATGCAACAAGGTCTGTATTTGGAAAATGGAAATATGAAAACTATGGATTCAAAGGGCAAGTTGATTGGAAAAGTATCTCTCCACAGCAAATACAAAAATTGTCTGAAGATATGTTTGATGCAGCTAAAGTGCCTCAGGCTGCCAGAAGAGATTACTATCAAGAATTTCATAGATATATTTATGGACTAGAAAAGTAAAGGAGTGAAGTGTTTATGAATATTAAAAAGTTAATTACTAAAGCAAAGACTTTACCCAATTGCA
Organism: Ruminiclostridium cellobioparum subsp. termitidis CT1112; assembly: GCF_000350485.1. Lineage (GTDB taxonomy): Bacteria > Bacillota > Clostridia > Acetivibrionales > DSM-1351 > Ruminiclostridium > Ruminiclostridium termitidis. The sequence goes on along the minus strand of NZ_AORV01000038.1, from coordinate 18,796 downwards.
TTGTGCTACCTCCATCGAGGTTGCCACAAGTGGAAAATAATTTGGCAATCCCAGACGATGTAAAAGAGTTTTATAGTCTTTGTGGGGGTATGAGCCTGTTTGAAGGTGCTGCTTATGCTATTAAAATTGTTAAGCCAGAAGAGGTCGTTTTTGCTAATCCAGTAATTATTGGTGAGGATATTATTAATGCCGAAATTGAAAAGGGAAATTATGATAGCGAAATATCTAGAGATTGGTTTATAATTGCTGACTTGTATAATTCAGATTATGCAGTTATTGATTTTAATAAAGAGCGGATGGGTCAATGCTACAAAGCATTTTGGGATAGTTATCCTGAAATGGGAGGTACGCCGATAATTGCTAAATCATTTACTGAATTGTTAGAACACTTTATAAATAATGGAGGGGAGTATTGGTATTTTTTAAAAGATGATTTTGTGCCATATGGTGATGCATATGATGGTATAGCTGACTAATAAGAAATAGTGTGAGTGTAGTAGCCTGCCATCATAGTTTAGATATGCAAGGGCGGTTATCTAACCACCATGTAACCCCTTGGTAAATGCGGGTGTTCTCATAATCCGACCACCTGAAAGGTGACCGTACCCCCAATTCCGACCACCTATGCAAAATGCTGCAGCCCGCATTGCGGGCTGATATAATCCGAGGGGAGGTTGCTTGCGACCACCCCTCTTTAACCCGCATTAAAAAAAAACGGTGGGTTCAGCACAATTTGTTCGGAAAAGTATCGAAAGGAACAGTCGCCAAATTGCCCTCAAATTCCTTCTCAATCTGTGCATGGGTATTCGTACCCCAAAGTCGCTTGAAAATCGGAAACAGGGGCAACACGTCACCACACAGGGGTAAGGAATTTGAAGACTGAAAGCATGCTGTACGGATTAATTCCTGCAGCCGGTTTTACTCAGTGCATGAGGCATAGCCCATCCCCCATGGTTCATGGTGAACCATAGCTTGACCGGCATTCTTGTCCATGCTAAAATGGGGGCAGCCGGGGGTTTAAGGGGGGATTTCCCTCAGAACTTTCAAAAAAGCACAATATAAAATGAATATTCACACAGAGAGGATTAAACGATAATATTTTTCCTCTCTGTTTTTTTGTTCTGTTCTTTCTATTCAAAAGTCCTCAGAATCTACTTGCAATCCTTCCGTACCAGAGTTAATATCACACACAACAATTGAATCAAGGCTCGTGATGCCTGAAATCACGTAATTTGTCACATGGAAAATGGATAGGTTTACGCTCCCTTGCGGGGATTAAGGTCTAGGGACACATCTTTTCAAGAAATGTCCCTAATCGAATCTAACGCTCATAAAGTGCGGTTGCCGGCAGGTTTTATGGAGACAAAGCAAAGAAACGGAGGAGATAACATTTACAATAAACGCAGGATGGCTTTTATAGGCATCGATATGCATAAGGATACCCATACGGCAGTGGTTATGGACTGCTGGACTAACAAATTAGGCGAGATCACCTTCGCCAACAGACCGTCGGCCTATGACAAATTCATGGCCGATGTGAAATCGCTATACGGAGAATTACAGCCCATATTCGGACTAGAAGATACCAGAGGCTTCGGGCGGAACTTTGCCTCCTACCTTTTGGGGCATAAATACCCCGTCAAGCATGTAAATCCTGCCTACACCGATGCGATGCGTTCCAGCGCACCCATGTCCAGGAAGGATGACTCCTACGATGCCTTCTGTGTTGCAAGGATACTGCGGGATATGCTGGACACCCTGCCGGATGAACAGCATGACGATTTATTCTGGACGATCCGGCAACTTGTAAAACGCAGGGATTCACTCATCAAAGGGATTATTATTGCCAAAAACCAGCTGAATGCCCAGCTTACCTATGTTTACTCAAGCTACAAGCAATATTTCTGTGATGTGGACACCAAAACAGCCATGTATTTCTGGGAGAGGTACCCCCATCCCAAGCATCTGAAAGATGTACAGCCGGAAGAATTGCTGGAGGAATTACGGCAGGTGCATAGGGGTATGACGGTAAAGAAGGTGCAGGAGATGATAGCACTTTCAGAGAGAAACAGCCCGCAGGATAAGGACTATCAGAATGAGCGTGACCTTGTTATCAGGAGCCTTGTACGGGAATTGAAGTTCAGGAAGCAGGAGAACGAGGATATTGACAGGGAATTGGAAAAGTTGATTCAGCTTACAGGGTACAAGCTTCATACCATGCCAGGCATTAACCTTATCACAGCAGCTGGTATTATCTCTGAGATTGGCAATATTGAAAGGTTCCCGAACTCCGACAAGCTGGCTCGTTTCAGCGGTGTGGCTCCTGTGAATTTCAGCTCTGCCGGAAAGGGCAAAGACCAGCGAAGCAGACAGGGCAACAGGGCTTTGAACGCAATATTCCACTTTCTCGCCATCCAATTGGTGCAGGTAAATCCCAACGGTAAGGCAAGACAACCGGTATTCAGAGAATATTTTGAAAGCAAGCTCAAGGAAGGCAAAACAAAGCCGCAAGCCCTTGTCTGCATAACCAGAAGAGCTGTAAGGATTATTTACGGCATGATGCGGACAAAGACCGAATACAAGCCGTTTGAAAAGTTGGCAGATTGATGTTGTTTGAACTGTCATTATGGTAAAATAGAGTTGTAAAAAATGTAAATAAGCTTCTGTAAGGAGGCTTCATATAGAGCGAGTCTTTTTAGGCGTAAGGAAAGCTGCAGGATAACAACGGAGTATAGAGCTTCTATAATGCGAGAGTAAGTGAGGTTGGGAAGTTTCCTGAGTGTAAGCCAGGAGACTCAATTACAAAAATCACAAATGAAGGCAAATATCCTACATGGGATACAATACGTGCAAGATATTGGAAAAATAGAGCCTTAAAAGATTCTGGGGCTTTAGCCCACAAAATCGTGCAATAATGGAAGAGGGATATGCCCCAAAAGCAAGAGTTATCGTGAAGGATAGAAAAACTGGGGAAACCTATGAAAAACTTGTTGAAAAAGAACTTCATCATGCAAATGGAAATAGGGGTGTTCCTGGATTTGATGGGCCAATTAACATTCGTGAAGTATGGCCATGGGAGCATGAAAAACTCTCGCCTCCAGGAAGAAAGTTGAATTATGATTTTATAAGATTTAAATAGTTTAAATTATTTTGATAATTATGGAGGGTAAGTATGAGTGAATACGTGGATAACTTTTCAACTGAAATACCAATTGAATCTTTGAAAATACTATTACGTTTGGGAAGAGAATTTTATTTTGACCCATTATCTTCGATAGAAAGCGAGGAATATTTCATAAAGTTACTAAAAAAGTGTGAAGGAGACAATTTGGAAAGTTGGTTAAGAAGTGCTGTTTCTAAAAATTTTTTATTCTTAGAGAGTAGGCCAGAATGGATTCAAGGGTCTGAGTGGCAATTTTCTGAAGGAAAACCGATGATGTTTGTAGGTCAAATAAATTTATCTCCTCAAAAGACAGGTCTTCATGATGACGCTGTATTTTATGTGTTTTGGGATCGAGAGTCTGGAGAAACAAAAACCATTCTCCAGATTGCCTAGCTGTAAACTACTTAAATAAATCATGGCAACTATAATTCCTAATCCTAGCATCCAAACATTTTACACTGAATATGTCACAAGGCGAATAAAATAGTAACTCATAAATGAGGTCTTAATGGAGATACAATCTCTGTTAAGACTTTGTCTTTTTGTCCCCGTAAAAGCAACAGGTGTCAGTAACGACCACCATGTAACCCCTTGGTAAATGCGGGTGTTCTCATAATCCGACCACCTGAAAGGTGACCGTACCCCCAATTCCGACCACCTATGCAAAATGCTGCAGCCCGCATTGCGGGCTGATATAATCCGAGGGGAGGTTGCTTGCGACCACCCTCTTTAACCCGCATTAAAAAAACGGTGGGTTCAGCACAATTTGTTCGGAAAAGTATCGGAATAAACAGTAGCCAAATTGCCCTCAAATTCCTTCTCAATCTGTATATGGGTATTCAATATCCCAGAGTCGCTTGAAAATCGGAAACAGAGGTAACACGTCGCCATACAGGGGTGAGCATTCCGCAGGCAAAAAAGACGCAGTAAAAATCAATTTACTCAGCGGAGGCATTTTGCCCAGCTCCTGGTTGCCTTAACTATAAAAATGTAATAGAAATAGATATACTGTCTTTATCTTGCAGCAGCCTTTATTCCGGTTCCGGGATACATTTATCGGCCTCTGATATTGTTGTAAAGTCTTGGATTATGTAGTAAAATTCAAGTGATGATTACTATATATGAGGTACATAATGTTATTCAATTCACTGGATTTTTTAATTTTTTTCCCCATAGTTACTATTTTGTATTTTCTGCTGCCGCAAAAGCTCCGGTGGGTTATGCTGCTTACAGCAAGCTGCATATTTTATATGTTTTTCGTTCCTGTGTACATATTGATATTAATTTTTACAATAATTATAGATTATATTTCGGGAATTTATATCGAAAGGCTGCAGGATAAAAAGAAAAAGCTCTTCCTGATTATCAGCATATTATCAAATGTAGGCATATTGTTTGTTTTTAAGTATTTTAATTTTTTCAATGAGAACATGGCTTATATGGCACGGCTGCTCCACTGGAATTATCCCATTGAAAACTTGTGGATACTGCTGCCCATCGGCCTGTCGTTTCACACGTTCCAGAGTCTCAGCTATGTTATTGAGGTGTACAGGGGGCATCAGAAGGCAGAAAGGCATCTGGGGATATATGCGCTGTATGTCATGTTTTATCCCCAGCTTGTGGCAGGTCCTATTGAACGGCCTCAGAACATGCTGCATCAGTTTTATGAATATCATAGCTTTGACTATAAGAGGGTGACCTCAGGTTTGAAACTAATGGCATGGGGTTTTTTAAAAAAAGTTGTCATCGCAGACCGGCTGGCCCTGTTCGTTAATCAGGTTTATAACAACTCAAGTGAATATACCGGTTTTACTCTGATTGTAGCAACTGTTTTCTTTTCCTTTCAGATCTTCTGCGATTTTTCGGGTTATTCCGATATAGCAATTGGAGCGGCTCAGGTTATGGGCTTTAAGCTTATGACAAATTTCAGACGCCCGTATATGTCAAAGTCTGTTGCCGAGTTCTGGAGAAGATGGCATATATCCCTTTCAACCTGGTTTAAGGACTACGTATATATTTCCATGGGAGGCAACCGGGTTTCAAAGTCGAGGTGGATGCTGAATCTGATGATAACCTTCCTGATCAGCGGCTTGTGGCATGGCGCCAATTGGACATATATCATATGGGGAGGGCTTAACGGGTTATTCCAGGTCATATCGTACATAACCCGCAATGTGCGCCGGCGGGTTACCGGTGCATTAAGCCTTGAAAAACTGCCGAGGCTGTATTGGATTCTCCAGGTGTCGTTTACATTTATACTGATCAGCTTTACATGGATATTTTTCAGAGCGAACAGTATGGCTGATGCGGTGCATATAATAAGCCACATACCCGAGGGATTGCTTGATACAGATGTGATCAGAGCACAGCTGGCTGAACTGGGTACTATGGGTTTTGACAAATATTACTTTATTTTGAGCTTCATATTGATTATTATTATGGAAGGGGTACATCTGCTGGAGGAGTCGGGTAAAAACATGTGGGAGATTTTATCGACCAAACCGGCTATAGTCAGATATACTGCGTATTACATACTTATTTTGACTATTTTGCTTCTGGGAGAGTTTGGAAGCAATGAATTTATATATTTTCAATTTTAAGAGGTTTTTATGAATGCTGCTGTTAAACTGATTATAAAAATTGTGATTATCTCCATGCTGGCTTTGGCACCCACAACATATATAAATATGCATTATGACCCCTATGGGATTTACCGTACCGATTTCAGGGAGCAAAAGATTGAGCCCAACCAGCGCTTTATTAAGATCAGGTATCTTTTGAACAATCCCGGTAAATATGATTCTTTCATGTTCGGGTCATCAAGGGTGGGAAATATTCCAAGCGAAAGCATACCTGACGGGAAGTATTATAATATGACTATTTCTCAGGGAATACCGTCGGAGCACCTTTACAATCTCAAACTGCTTCTGGATAACAATGTAAAAGTGAAAACCGTGATGCTTGGCCTGGAGGATTTTTCATACAAACTGGAGCCGAGATCAGAGAATGGGGAGCTTATAACTGAACTCTATTCGGAATCGGCAATTGAAAATTTAAAGTATTATATCAAGTATACTTTTAAAATGCCCGACAGAAATGTCCTTGAGCCATATATCCATCCAAAGGACGAAGAATTCCCGGTTTTTTACGATATATACAACTCGGGCAGACCTATACATACTGAAATAGATGAATACATAAATACACATAAGGATGAACACATTAAGGATAAAAAATTTAAAACTCCGTCGGTACATAATACAAATTTCATGGACCAAACGCTGAAGGATATTCAGGAGTTTGTGGATTTATGCAATAAGAATTCCATAAAATGCATTGTTTTTATCAATCCTACATACAAGGCCACCTATACGGCAAATAATCCCGTACAGTTTATGGAGTTTAAAAAAAGGCTGGCGGATATAACCGATTTTTATGATTTCAGCGGCATCAATTCCGTAACGGGAGATCCGTTCAATTACTATGAGACTTCACATTTCAGGGTGTTTATCGGTGAGAAAATGCTGGCCAGGATGTTTGATAACTATAATAAAGTGCCGGTGCCCGAAGATTTCGGCGTTTTGGTTACAAAGAAAAATATTGAACAGCATCTGAAAATGCTGAAGGAACAACTTTGAGTTAATGCATCACATGGAGGTTATCATGAAGAATGTTTTAAAAGTACTGGGGCTGAGTATTCTTGAATCTGTCGTAATAATAGTTTTGTTGATATCCATAGTCAGGCTTAACCTGACCATGACAGGCATCTATATTATTTACGGGATATCGGCCGTAGTGTTCCCACTATTGCTGTTGTTATTGTACAAATGGTTTTTGGGCAGGGAAACACTTGTAATCGTCCCCGTAAGCCTGATATTTGCAGCCCTCTATTCTTTGGGGGTTTCATTGTACAGCTATTACGGTGTGAGCAGTTTCTCAAGTATGTTCAGGGAATTGATGTATTTTATATACTTTTTGCCTTCGGTCATTTACTGTGGGGTGGGATGGATCATTTTTGCCGTTATTATGAAATTTTCCAGGGAACCGCGCAGAAGGGAAATATAACGGGGCAGCAAATGTCCGCTTCCTCTTTAGGGGCATAATAAAAGTATGACATGAGTTGAGTACAGGTATTGATGCAGAATAATTGCAGAACACAGGAGGAGAGGAGTTTATCCTATGAAAAACGATAGTATAGGCTTTTTGGATTCGGGTTTTGGGGGAATAACAGTTCTGAGTGAAGCGCTGAGACAGCTTCCTGACGAAAATTATATATATTATGCCGACAATGAACATGTGCCTTATGGGACCAAAACCAAGGAAGAGGTACATAATTTTGTTTTTCAGGCAGTGGATTTCATGGTGGGGAAGGGCATAAAAGCTCTGGTGGTGGCGTGCAACACCGCAACAAGCATAGCGGTCAGGGACTTGAGAAGCAAGTATTCCTTTCCTATTGTAGGCATGGAGCCCGCCGTTAAACCGGCGGTGGAAAACGGTAACGGAAAGAGGGTTCTTGTTTTTGCCACGCCCCTGACACTGAAAGAGGAAAAATTTCATAATCTGGTACAGAGGGTAGATCATGAGCATGTTGTTGATTACCTCGCCTTCCCCGAACTGGTGGAGCTTGCCGAGAGTATGATATTCGACAGGGAAAGGATCGGCCCGGTCATAATGGAAAAGCTGAAGGAATATGACCTCAACAACTACAAGACCTTTGTCCTGGGCTGCACTCATTTCCCGATATACAAGAATATTTTCAAGCTTGTCCTTCCGGGACATATCGATGTCATAGACGGAAGCAGCGGAACAGTGAGATATTTGAAATGTCTCATGGAGGAGAAGGGAATACTGAATACTTCCGGAAAGGGAGGTCATATAGAGTTCTTCGACTCCGGGGTCCGGATCATTAATGAGGAAAGACTGAAAATTTTCAAATGGCTTTTGGCAGAATGTTGATAATGTTAATTTTATAATGTAACAAACCTCCGACCGTTAACATAATATGTAATAACCCTAATAATAAATTTGATTTGTCAAAGGGCATTCCGGCCTGAGATTATCAGATGTATTTAATGTTGTGGAAGGAGAGGAGAATATGTCAGAAGAGTTTAACAATAACCATGGCGGTCTGAGCTTAAACGGTGATATTGCAAATGCCTTATGTAAAAGAATCGGTGAAACTGTTACTATATTTACAAAGAGCGGCGGAATGTCAGGCTGTGGATTTACAGGGGTGCTTTTAGGGGTTAATGAGTGCTTTGTAAAGCTGTTAAGTCAAATTGGTCCCGCACCCGGATGTGCACTGGGCAATTCCTGCAGCGGAACACCCTATGCAAACGGTATAGGCTGTATGGGCAATATGGGTGACAATATGGATAACGGGTACGGAAATAACGGATACCCCATCAGATCAGTCGGATCAGTTACCGATATACCTATTGACGCTATTGCTGCCTTTACCCATAATGCAGTATAGTCGTATTTAAAGATAGCACCGCGCGTGGTAAAACCCCGTCGTACCTGCCCCTTGGAAGCAGGTAGGGCGGGGTTTTTATTTTATTTTGACCCATTATATTTTTCATCACAGAAAGGAATAATTAGAGTAGATGTAGAATTAATATTAATAAATGTAATAACTTCGATTATGCAGCATATATGACAAAATGAATTACCGGGAGTTGATGCAATGATTAAAAAAGAAATGATAGCGTTGTTACTTGCCGGAGGACAAGGGAGCAGGCTCGGCGTCCTCACAAAAAATGTTGCCAAACCCGCAGTTTTATACGGTGGCAAATACAGAATAATTGATTTCTCCCTCAGCAATTGTACTAATTCGGGAATAGACACGGTAGGTGTCCTGACCCAATATCAGCCCCTCAAACTCAATTCCCATATCGGCATAGGAAAACCCTGGGATATGGATAGGATTGACGGCGGCGTCACAATATTATCACCCTATTTGAAGGCTGAAATGGGTGAATGGTTCAAAGGTACTGCAAATGCAGTATATCAGAATATTCATTACATAGATAAATACTCTCCCCAGTATGTTGTAATACTGTCCGGAGACCATATCTACAAAATGAATTATTCCAAAATGCTTGATTTTCATAAAGAAAATAATGCAGATGCAACCATCTCGGTAATTAATGTTCCCTATGAAGAGGCAAGCCGCTACGGTATCATGAACTGCCATGAAAACGGTAATATATATGAATTCGAGGAAAAACCGAAAAATCCCAAAAGCACACTGGCTTCAATGGGTGTTTATATATTTAATTGGGAAACGCTCAGGAAGTACCTTATAAAGGACAATGAAACGCGGAGCTCGGACAATGACTTCGGTAAAAATATCATCCCCGCCATGCTCAAGGACGGAAAGAGCATGTGGGCATACCAGTTCTCGGGATATTGGAGGGATGTAGGTACAGTGCAGGCCTTCTGGGAATCAAATATGGATCTGGTGAGCAGAGTTCCGGAATTCAACCTGTTTGATCCCGAGTGGAGGATATATACCCCCAATCCTGCCAAGTCGGCACATTATATCGGACCGGCTGCCAGTGTCAAAAAATCCATGGTGGCGGAAGGCTGCCAGGTTCACGGGACAGTAATAAATTCAGTTCTGTTCCCGGGAGCGGTGGTTGAGGAGGGGGCTCTCATAGAAGACTCCATAATAATGTCAAATTCAATCATCAAAAAGAATTCCTCTGTTAAAAGGTGCATCATCAGCGAATTTGTAACTGTCGGTGAATATTGCAGACTTGGAGAGGGAGAGGATGTGCAGAACGAATATAAGCCGGGTATATACAACTCCGGAATAACAGTAGTGGGTGAAGAGGCGGATATACCTGACGGCGCGGTAATAGGCAAAAACGTTATGATAGATATAGGCGCGGATGCCGGGGATTTCCCTTCCCTAACTGTTGAGTCGGGCAAAAGCATATTCAAAGGGGGTGTCCGGGAATGAAAAATGTAATGGGTATTATTTTATCGGGCGGCAAAAGTACAAAATTAAAAGAACTTTCCACAATGAGATCGACCCCTGCCGTACCGGTGGGAGGAAAATACAGGGCAGTGGACTTCGTCCTGTCAAATATGGTCAATTCCGGCATTACCAATATAGGCGTCATAACCCAGTACAGCTTCAGGTCACTGATGGACCATCTGGGTTCGGGCAAGGAGTGGGACCTGGATAGAAAAAATGACGGATTGTTCATATTTCCTCCATTTCTGTCCGATGAAAGCTCGGGCTGGTACAGGGGTACTGCCGATGCCATGTACAATAACCTCACCTTCTTAAGAAGAAGTAATGAGGAGTACGTTATCATATCCCAGGGAAACTGTGTATATACCACTGCATTTGATGAAATGCTCCAGGCTCACAAGGAAACAGATGCCGATATAACCATCATGTACCGTGAAATGAACGATGTTCCCATCGATGAACTCACAAACATGGGAATACTTCAGGTTGACAGCAGCCAGAGGGTTATAGATTTCCAGGAAAAGCCGGTGAATCCCAACACACTTCTGGCTTCCCTCGGCACATACATGATAAAGCGTGAGCTGCTGATAGCCCTGCTGGAAGAAAGTGTCGCCCATGGCTATTATGATTTTGTCATGGACATAATAATAAAAATGCTGCACAAGCTGAAAATATACGGTTATAAATACAATGGCTACTGGAGGAGCATATCCTCCGTCCAGATGTACTATAAGTGCAATATGGAGCTGTTGAATCCTGAAATCAACAGAGAGCTTCTGGGTACGGCAAAAGTGTTTACCAAGGTAAAGGATGAAGCACCCGCAAAGTACAATGAGGAGGCGGAGGTCAGAAACTCAATAATCGCCGACGGGTGTATAATAGAGGGAATGGTTGAGAACAGTGTGCTGTTCCGCGGGGTTACCGTCAAGAAGGGAGCTGTTGTAAAGGACAGCATAATCATGCAGGGCAGCATAATAGAGGAAAACTCCACACTGAACTACGCAATCCTGGATAAGAACGTCACCCTGTCCAAAAGCAGATGCCTGAAAGGCGAGGAAACCTGGCCCATCATCATAGGGAAGAACGTCATAGTATAAAAGCGGCAAAGGAAAAAGTATGAAATATTTCCAAAAAAACGAATAGAATGTTCGATACCCCAGAACAAATTGTTCTGGGGTAAATTATATACACGAATAAAATTTTACAAAAAAATTCATTGGAATCTGTCACCTGCCGGCTCCAGAAAACTCCCGCCCAGCAGAATCAGCAGAGGCATGACCGGCAGATGGTATCTGGATTGAACCTCCAGCAGCAGGTAGGACAGAAAAATGCCGCCGAAAATCATTAAAACAATTAACACATCATAACGTTTTTCCCTCAGATTATAGAAGCAGGCACAAATCCCCATTAGCATAACGAGAACGTAAAAGGCCTGGGAAACGCCATAAAAAACCCTCGGGTAAGATTTTACGGTGTTTTCGAGCCTGGAATCCTTTACAGGTGTGGTGCTCCAGTAGTACCCGTAATTTTCATTCCCCCAGAGTTTGTCAATCTTCCTTAAAAAGAGGCCGGGAAGCTTCTGCGGATTTGAAGTGATCCGCTCAATGGCGATTTTCCGTGCTTCGGCATGTACCCTGTCAATATCGTAATCATACTTTGCAATAATGCTGAAATCCTCGTCATTAAACATCCCGCTGGCCTTATCGTTTGTGCCCACCAGGAGATTAAAGCCTGAGTCCGACCTTGTCACATCAACCCCTGTAACCTTCTGAACAGGAAGATTAATTAAATTTATCGCCATATAGTAAGCGGCAAACACCAGAAAAATAGATTTTACCTTTAGACCCAAACTGGCCAGGGAATCAGCCCTGTATTGCTTAAATAATAAAACATATACGGCAAATACGGGCAGCAGAATCATTGCCATGGGCCGTATCAGTTGGGCCAGGGCAGTAAGGAGCCCGATTGCCAGAAGGCTCAGGTTGCCGTTGGCTATTCCGTAATTTCTGAAGGAGTACTTTCGAATAAAATTCAGAATTAAAACCACAGCGCCTGTAAACAACACCAAAAACAGGTGCTCCGATGCTATTACCGAGGTAAACATTATATCCGCAGGCCATAAAGCCAGCAGCAAGCCGGATATCCTGGCGGCCTTCTCACCGTAAAGCAGCTTTCCTCCGGCATAAACTATAAAAACAAGACATACAGACATTATCACGTTAAACAGCTTTGCCACCAGCAAACCCGTCCCGAAAACAGAGTACAAACCTGCCAGCGCCAGTCCGAAGCTCATTTTAAACGGGAAAACCGCATAGAAGTCCACAAAGCCTTTGAAATCGCCGTTACTGGCGTTAACACCATAGTTGTACAGGTGCAGGAAGTCGGAAAAAGGCTGGGTCCGGATGAAGTATATCCAGACAAGCCTGGGAATAAGGGCAAGTATGGCCAGTACAACTAAAAAAACCTTTAAGTTTATCTTATAAAGAAGATTTGCCTTGAGGAATATAAATATGACCAGGCCGGCTGCCAGTATAAAAGCAATACCGGAATAAAAAGGCAGCTTCAGGCTTGCCGGGCCCGACTTAAAGGCACTCAGTAAAGTAATGAAACCCAACAGTGCAACAGCCCCCCAAACAATAATATAAAAGATACTGTCTTTTAGCCTATTCAAGATACAGCTCCTCCTTAAAGTTAAGATGATAATATGCTTGACTCCAGACCTTACCAATTAATTCTCCTTCATTTTATCATAATAACCGTTAATAGTTTAAAAAATTATATTTTTACCCCCAAAGTTACGGTTAAATTACAGGGATAAAATCCGATTTTTCCTGGAATTGACAATTAATTACAAAACCGGCTTTTATCCGGATCAGGTTCGAAGTCCCACCGTTCAAGGATTTGCCAATATTCAGCACCAAAGGGGGTAAAGGGTAGTTTACCATAATAACCCTCGGTGGGCAAGTGTGCCCATTACAGAAGGCTTACAGTTAGTTTACATGATGGTGTATTATGTTGACCACCTAAAAATACCGGTGCTATAATGATTTCAGAAATCAAGAGCGCAATGTCTGCAAACCCTTGATTTTAAATTATCGTACGCCGGGGATCAGAATGTTAGGCCTAATTTTTCCCGGTAACTCTATGGCCTAAAAAAACCTAAGGAGGATTTGGAATGAGAAATTTTAAAAAGATTTCTGCGGTTACAGTTGCTGCATCTATTGCACTTTCTACTGCCGTTCCGGCATTTGCGGCATATGAACCGGTAAACGGAAGTAAAGCATCTGTGCTTCACGACCTGAATCTTTATGCTGGAATCAGCGATAAAGAATTTGACCCTGATCTTGGATCAAAGTTGACAAGAGGACAGGCTGCCGTACTATTAACAAAAATATTCAATCTGGATGATGCTGCAAACGCATTAACTGCGGCTGAAGTATCTGCCATACTTAAACCTTTTGCGGATGGTAAAGACGTACCTACATATGCTGAAAAGAGAATGGCATACCTGGTTAAGAACGACTTCATGTCAGGAGCATTGGATACTGCTACCGGCAAACTTTACATCGATGCAAGAAAGGATGTTAACGGAGCACAGTTTGCAACTCTTCTGCTCAAGCAGCTCGGCTACGATGTAGCTGACTGGAAGACAGCAGTTACCCAGTTGTCACAGGTTGACGGCGCTCAGGGCTTAGCTGAATATCTTTCATACGCACTGACTTCATTATTGAGAGATCAGGCAGTTGGAATGATTTATGGCACACTCACCGCAGATTATGCTGCAACCGGTTTGGAAACAGTTATCGACAAACTTATAGCTGCAACCCCAAGTCTCAGGGCAATAGCAGAGGCAGCAGGTCTTGTAACTCCTGAGTCACTGGCTGTTGATTCGGTTGTTGCAATTGCAAACAACAAGGTTGCCATAACGCTGAAGGATCCTTCCTCGGCAAGAACTACCGACTTTGCAATCGTTAAAAAGGGAACTAGTACAGCTGTGGCAATCAAGAACATTGTAAAAGAATCAGACAAGGTATATGTTCTTGAAACCGATGCTCTTGTTGGCGGTACATCATACACTCTGACAGTTAAAGGTGAGAATCTCAACTTCACAGGTATAGCTGCCGACACAACTGCTCCTACAATAAAGGCTGTTTCAAGCAAGGACACCAATACATTTGAGATTGAATTCTCAGATAAAATGGACTTTGCAACTGCAACAGACAAGGCCAACTACACCTTTGACAAGGATATCAAGGTTGTAAGTGCTACATTGGATGAGGCAAGAACGAAGGTAACACTGATTACTGATGCTGCAAAGAAAAATATTGTATATACTTTGACAATTCAGAATGTTATGAACTCTGACGGAAAAGCTATGACCAAGGCTGTACGTACTGTAACTGCAACTGAAGACAGCACAGCACCCAAGGTTTCAATGCACAGAGTTCAAAATAACCGCACTATAATCGTTGACTTCAATGATGCAAGCGGAATGAACAAGGCAGCTCTTGAAAATGTTGAAAATTACAGCATCAACGACCTTACTGTTGAAAGTGCAAAAGCATATGACATGGTTGGAGATGATGGAAAGTATGACCAGGTTGTTTTAACTACATCAACTCAGGAAGCAAACAAGTCATATACACTCACACTCAGCAACCTGACCGACGCATCTGTTCTTAAGAACGCTCTGGGGACCACTACCAGAACCTTCAGAGGAGCACCTGCAGATGTATCTGCACCTACGGTTAATATTTCAAAGCCTGTAGTATCAAAGAACAACAATACTGTAAAGATCTGGTTTACAGATAACAATGCTATGGATGTAGCAAGCCTGGAAGATATCTCTAATTACACAATTAAAGATAACACAGGTTCAACATTGGAAATAATCAGTGCAAAGGCTATGGCCAGCACATATCCTGACGCCTACAGTGCAGATAATAAGGGAGTTATCCTTACTACAGCACAGCAGGTGGTTGATCCGAACAAGATTAACTATACTGTAGAAGTAAAGGGTGTACAGGATGAATTCGGCAATGCGTTAAAGCCGGTATCAGGTTCAACTTATGCCAGATACAACTTTATGTCATCAGACGTTGACGAAGTTGCACCATACGTAACAAAAGTAGAATTTGTAAATTCAACTACAGTAAAATTCACATTTGCTGAAGAACTCAAGAAATCAACAGCAATTGATCCTACAAACTATGTAATAGACGGTGACCTTGGTTCGGCAATAAAGGCTGAATTAAGCTCCGACAGAAAGACCGTAACCCTGACAACTCAGACTCAGGTTGGAAATAAGAAATACACTGTAACAATGAACAACCTTGAAGATGATTATGGCAACAGAGTATCAAACGCAAAGGCGTCATTTGTTTCAACCTCAGGCACTTTGGATGTAACAGCTCCTGAAGTAAGTTATATCTACGCTATGAATAAAGGTGAAATACACATTACTCTCAGCGAAACTGTAAAGGCTTGGCCGAGCGAAATAACCTTCGGTGTGCTGGATAACAGCGGAAATATGACCGGTACTCTGAAAGTATTCCAGTATTCAGGTAAAATTGAAGGCGGAAAAACAATAGTTTACAAGGCTAAGACAACAGCAGATGCACTTACCTCCGCTAACTACCAGATTCAGGCAACAACCGGCGGGCAGTTCACAGACGCCGCTGACAACAAGATGAGCGTAGTTGCTCCGATAGCTGTAGGTACTACACCAACAGGCTACACCTTCAACGGCAACACAATAGAAAATACCGCACCATCTGTTGACTATGTTGAACAAATCGATACAAAGACTGTAAGAGTATACTTTAATGAGCCTGTAGCACCTGCTTCATTCGGTACGCCCGGCTTCACAAAGATAGATTCCGATTCAACAGATACTCACTTTACAAGTCTTGATTACTCAGTGAATACAAACTTTACTGTTGGAACAGCGCTGTCAATACCTGTCAACCAGTTGAGAGACCTGGCAGGAACTAATATATCTGCTGCTTACACAGGATTCACTCCTTACCTGCAGGATACAACCAAACCAGTTATTACAGGTGCTTATGCCGATGATAACAAGACAGTATACGTGCTTTACGATGAAAAGGTTCCAACTTCAGGAACATATAAGATCTACTACTTGAATTCATCAAACAATCCTGTAACAATCTTCAGCGGAGCAGGAACTTCAACTGAAGATCCCAACAAGGTTCCAGCTATAAAGCTCACCTTAACTACAGCTGTTGATGCATCAAAGATTTACTACCTCGAACCTGTAACCGGTGCGGTTGACGTAGCTGGAAACAGAGCAGACGTATCAGGCGTTAAGTTTGACTTCCCTGGCACAAACAAGACAGTTTCCGGATATATAACCGGTGTTGAAATCAACAATGCCAATACCATAACAGTTGGAGTATCGGGTAAAACCATCGGTTCAATAAATGTATTTGAAGTTGATACTACTACATCACCTGCTATAGATGTTGATTTAAATGCTACTGTATACCCTGGAAAGACCATTGCCGACGGTAAGGTACAACTTGCTGCTCCACTGCTTGCAGGAGTTCAGTATAAGGTAACCGTAGGATATGTCGGAGGAGGATCAAATGATTACTACTTCTTTGGAAACACTCCTGACATAGGCTTGAAGTTAACTACTGCACCCGGCAGCATAGATCTTGATTTTGCAGGCTTTGATACAGATGAATACATCTTCAAGGCAACACCTGCTACAGATTTGACAAAAGTAATTGTAGGAACACCGAAAGCTGATGCAACTCCGGGAAATACCCTTGACAATGTAGTTGAATTTACAGACACCAGCTTTACAGCAGGGACAGCAGTATATATAACTATATATGACAAGGATGACACCACAAGAGTATTGTATGCGGGCAAGGTTGTAATAGCTGCTCCATAAGACGGACAATCAAATAAAATAAACTACGCGGTAATATGTTATCGAACTTAAGTAAAACAAAATCATTAACATAATTGCGAATTAGTTGCAACAAACCCCAGTGCAGGCACTGGGGTTTGTTGCATTTCTGTTACAAATTCTTTACACTTGAAAAGGCTTTATTGACTGAAAAAATTGCCAGTGATATAATACATTTGAATCAAGATAGGTAAATTTAGCCATAATTCTGGATAACAGTGCCAATCTTGAAAAAACTGGTTTAACGAGTGAGGCTATAAAATGTGGGATAGGCGTAGCCCGCTCCGGAATTGCATAGCCCACCCGCTACAAAATACACAAGGAGGATTTGAGACATGAGAAATCTCAGAAAGTTAACAGCAGTCGTGTTGGCAGTAGCATTAGTGCTAACTTCAATGGCTGCTGCATTTGCAGCTACTGAAGAGTCTACTACTAGTGCTAGTTCAGTTACAGTAGTAAATGGCGACAAGGCTGCAGTTTTGAAAGAACTCAAACTCTATGCAGGAACAGATGATACTAATCCTGCAGCAGGTTTGGACGCTGCATTAAAAGTACAAGATGCATTAATATGGTTGGCAACAGAATTCGGCTACAAGGCTGAAGCTGACAAGCTGACTGACGAAGATGCAACCAAGGCTCTTGCCAAGTTTGCAGATGCTAAAGACATATCAGAATATGCAAAGAAGGTTGTTGCTTATTCAGCTCAGGAAGGAATCATTGCCGGTGAAGTAGATAAGGCTGGAAAGCTTTATGTTAGACCAGCTGCTTCTGTAACTGCTGCAAGATTCGCAACTTTCATGCTCAAAGGTCTTGGCTATGATTTAACCGGTTCATTCACCGAATCAGTTGCTCAGCTTGCAGAAGTTGATGGCAGCAAGATCGATGCTGATGCTACCGGCGATCTCACAAGAGATGCTGCAGTAGGATTCATGTATGGTATTCTTACAGCTAAAACTGAGTCTGGTAAGACAGTTGCTGAAAATCTTTTAGCTGCTGATTCAAGCTTACAGACTGTACTTTCAAAGAACAGCCTGTTACCAATTGACGGTTCTTTAGCTCTTGATGCAGTTAAGGCTGTTGCAAACAACAAGGTAGCAGTAACTCTTAAGGAAGCAGCAGCAGCAACCGCAGCTGATTTTGCTATCGTTAAGAAGGGAACTACTACAGCAGTAGCAGTTAAGGATATTGTTAAAGAATCAGATACATTATATGTAGTTGAAACTGACGCTTTATCAGCTGGAGCTTCATACACATTAACTGCAAACGGTGTTTCAATCAACTTTACAGGAATAGCTGCTGATAACTCAGCTCCTACAATTGTAAAGGTAACTTCACCTGATACAAACACCTTTGAAGTAGAATTCTCTGATAAGATGGATTTTGCTACAGCTACAGATGTGGCTAACTACACTTGGGATAAGTCACTCAAGACTGTTAAGGCAGCATTGAACGGTGACAGGAACAAGGTTACGCTTACAACTGATGCTGCAAAGAGAAATGTTTACTATAACTTAACTATTGCAAATGTTAAGAATAGTGACGGCAAGGCTATCTCAAAGACTACTCGTAACATCAAGGCTGTTGAAGATAGAACTGCACCTAAGTTAGATCCAATCAAGGTTCAGAACAACCGTATGTTAGTACTTACTTTCCAGGATGCCAATGGTATGAACAAGGCTGCTCTTGAAACAGAAGCTAACTACTCAAT
>NZ_AORV01000037.1 GCF_000350485.1 Ruminiclostridium cellobioparum subsp. termitidis CT1112 | reverse complement strand
CGTATAGCTATCCTAAAAGAAATACATGCAGTCAGCTATTTGAAAAGCAGGTTGAAAAAAATCCTGACAAAGTAGCCGTTGTTATGGCTGGAAAAAGTCTAAGCTATTATGAATTGAATGAACGCTCTAATCAATTAGCAAGAATGCTTAAAAAACACGGAGTTAAAAAAGGAGATATTGTTGGAATTTTTCTACCTAGATCCATTGATGTGATTATAAGTGTCCTTGGAATTCTTAAGGCAAATGCAACCTGTCTTCACATAGACGTAAAGTATCCTATGGAAAGAGTAAATTTCATACTTGAAGATAGTAATGCCAAAACAATTTTGAAGTACAAAGAAGCTATTATAGATAATAGTTTTGAGGATATGCTAATAGATATTGATTGTTGTAATTTGAACCAGTTTGAAAAAGATAACATTGATGAATTTCAGGAATCTGACCAGCCGGCATATGTTATTTATACTTCAGGTACTACGGGGAAACCTAAAGGGGTAATGTTACATAACTGTGGAATAATCAACCATGCTTTTACAAAAATTAGTGAACTTGAAATAAAGAAAAGTGACATTATTGGACATACACTAAGTTTCAGTTTTGTAGCTTCTATATGGCAGATATTCTCACCTTTCTTCATGGGTTCTACATTGGTTTTATATCCTGAGAATGTAATAACAAACTCATTTGAGCTTTTTACAAAGGCTGAACAAGATAAAGTTACAATTTTGGAAGTAGTACCCTCCCTTCTTAATTCTTATTTAGAATTAATAGAAGATTCGGGAGAAAAAGTTCCTCTTTTAAGCTTAAAGGTTTTGGTTTTAACAGGTGAGAAAGTTACACCAACTTTGGTTAACAAATTCTATAATCATTATAACAAAACTCTTATCAATGCATATGGACAAAGTGAGTGCTCTGATGACACTCTCCATTATAGAATACCTTTTAGTACTGATACAACTAATGTGCCAATTGGGAAGGCTTCACATAATACGCAGATATACATCTTAAATAAAGACTTGCAGCCTCAACCGATAGGCATTCCAGGAGAACTATATATTTCGGGCGATGGATTGGCAAAAGGATATTTAAACAGAGAGGAATTGACAAAAGAAAGGTTTGTTGAAAATCCTTTTAAAAGAGATTCATTAATGTTTAAGACAGGGGATATAGTTAAGTGGTTGCCTGACGGGAATATAGACTATTTAGGTAGATCAGATAATCAAATTAAAGTTAGAGGATTTAGAATTGAACTTGAAGAAATAGAGTTTGCTTTATCAAGATATCAAAAAATAAAAGAGGCGGTCGTAATTGATAGAAAAGATAAAAATGGGAATCAATATATTTGTGCGTTTTATACTTCCATTGAAAATATTCCAATAGCGGAAATAAGACAATTCCTTGCTGATATTTTACCTGATTATATGTTACCTGCTTATTTTATAAAGTTGGATAATATACCGATTAATGTAAACGGTAAAGTAGATAGATTACGATTACCACAACTTACTGATGATATAGTTGACGAATTTGAATATGTTCCTCCACAGGGGGAAATTGAAGAAGTAATTGCTTTAGTGTGGAGAGATTTATTGATGATAGAAAAAATAGGAAGAGATCAAAATT
Organism: Ruminiclostridium cellobioparum subsp. termitidis CT1112; assembly: GCF_000350485.1. Taxonomy (GTDB): domain Bacteria; phylum Bacillota; class Clostridia; order Acetivibrionales; family DSM-1351; genus Ruminiclostridium; species Ruminiclostridium termitidis. Next base: position 22,754 of record NZ_AORV01000037.1, on the reverse strand, counting down.
TCTTTTACATAGGAGGTAATTCACTTAAGGCAGTAACTCTTATTTATAGACTACAGAAGGAATTTAAAATAACTATACCATTATTGGAGATATTTAAATTCCCTACAATAAGTGGTCTTGCAAACTATTTAAGGGGAGAAAGTAAAACTGAGTATTTTTCAATAAAGCCGACAGAAAAAATGGACTACTATCCTGTATCATCCGCACAAAGAAGAATATTTTTTGCAAGCCAAATTTATCCAGACAGCATTGCTTATAATGTCTATGGTGCATTAAAAATTGAAGGGAGGATTGACCTAGGTAAGATTGAGATTGTAATAAACTTATTAATTGAAAGACATGATATATTAAGAACTTCATTCAAGCTATTAAATGGTGAGCTTGTTCAGGTAGTACATAATAAAATTGATTTTAATATTTTATATGTAAATTTGCCAAAAGAACCTTTAAATAATATTATAGAAAACTTTATTCATCCATTTGACCTAAGTAAGGCACCTCTTTTGAGAGTTGGCTTGATAGGCGTTTCCGAAAATGAATGGATATTTATCTATGATATACACCACATAATTTCCGATAGATTATCAATCAAAATTTTATTAGAGGAATTTGCGGCTTTATATGCAGATATAAAATTACCTGATGTAAAATTGCAATACAATGATTTTGCTGATTGGCAAAATAAGATGTTAAATAGTGATGTTATCAAAGAACAGAAAAGTTTTTGGATGGATTTATTTAATGGAGATATTCCTTGTTTAAATATGCCTACTGACTATAATCGTCCGAATACAAATTCTTTTAAAGGTGATGTTATTAATTTTGAGTTGAGCAAAGAGCTTTCTGACAAATTAAATAGTTTTATACTCAAAACTAACACAACGCATAATATAGTGATAATGGCTATTTATTCAGTACTTCTAAGCAAATATACGGGGCAGGAAGACATTATTGTTGGAACATCTACATCGGGGAGGCAGCATACCGACCTGGAAAATGTTATAGGTATGTTTGTTAATACACTAGCGATAAGAACATTCCCAACTGGCCAAAAGACCTTTATCGAGTATCTGGGAGAAGTTAAGGATACCTTAATTAAAGCGTATCAAAATCAGGACTATCAGTTTGATGACCTTATTAAAGAGTTAAATATCACTACTGATAACACTAGAAATCCGTTGTTTAGTACGATGCTTATTACACAGAACATTCAATTCCCAGATTTAAAAGTCAATAATTTAACTATTACGCCACTGGAAATAGAAAAGAATGATTCTAGGTTTGATTTTCAATTAGATATATTCATAGAAAGTGACGCTATTAGATTTAAGCTATATTTCTGTACTGATCTTTTTATGAGAAAAACGATGGAAATCTTCCGCGACCGCCTACTCTTAGTTATAGAAGAGATTCTTGAAAACTCAAATAAAAAGATAGTAGATATTGAGAGTCAGTCAGAAAGTAAGATGAACATGCTTTTAGATTTTAGTAAGGAACTCTAGAGAGTAGGAATGGTGTAAGTATGAAAGATAATGAATTAATCGGAATCGTTGGTGGTGTGGGACCTTATGCGGGGATTGACCTTGTTAAGAAGATATTTGACCAAACACGTACAAATACTGATCAAGATCATCTATCAGTAGCTTTATTATCAATGCCTACTCATATAATTGACAGGACTGCATTTGTTTTAGAAAAAACTAATGTCAACCCGGCATATGCTGTAGTCGAGATTATAAAGAGATTAAAGAATCTTGGTGCATCTGTTGTTGGTATACCATGTAATACTATGCATACCCCACAGATATATGATGTATTAATTCAAGAACTAAGAAGCGAAAATATTGATATTAAAGTAGTACATATGATTTATGAAGTTGCTAAGTTTATTGCTAAGTATTATCCGGATACACGGAAAATAGGAGTACTTTCAACTAATGGTACATATCAATCCGGGGTTTATAAAAGTATCTTTAATAAAATGGGTCTAGACATTATTATGCCTAATTGGGTAATTCAAAAAAATGTAGTTCACAATGCTATATACAATCCCGAATATGGGATCAAAGCACAATCTAATCCTGTATCTAAAGTAGCAAGAAACTTATTATTCGATGGGATATATCATTTACAAAGTAAAGGGGCTGATATTATAGTTCTAGGTTGTACCGAGGTGTCTCTTGCAATTACGGAAAATATGTTAAATGGCTCAGCGATTATCGATTCAACTTTTGTTTTAGCCAGAGCTTTAATAAGAGAATTGGATGCATCAAAATTAAAGCCATACTTGAAAGAGGATATAGGCTATCATGGTGGAAAGGGTAAAATAATAAATTTCGAGAAGTGTATTCTCGAACAGTAGTTGTGGTAATTATCGTAATAAATTTCATGAATTTAATAAGATAGAAGAATATTGTCGAGCCCAGAGTAATCAAAAATAGCCTAGTAAGTAAGCCTTCATTTTGGGATGAAAAAGGATATTAGGTTAATTGGAAGTTTTGACCAAAATAGAAAAGTCTATATATAGAAATAAAATAGGGGGATATATGTGCGGAATTTGTGGAGTTTTTGATATGAACAGTCAAAAAAGGGGAGAATTAAGTACTATAGAAAGAATGTTAAGGAAATTGGAACACAGAGGGCCTGATAATTCGGACTATTTTATACGAGATAGCATTTCTCTGGGTTTTTCCAGACTTAGTATAGTAGATTTGGAAAGTGGGATGCAGCCAATTTTCAATGAAGATAAGTCCATTGTCTTAATATGCAATGGTGAAATTTTCAATTATATTGAGTTAAGACAAAAGTTGGTATTAGAAGGGCATCAATTTAAAACAAATTCAGATGTTGAAGTTATTTTGCATCTATATGAAGAGTATGAAATAGATTCGTTTATTAATGAGCTAAATGGACAATTTGCATTTGCAATTTATGACTTCAATAAAAATCAGTTGCTATGTGCCAGAGATCATGTTGGCATTGCTCCTTTTTTTTATACTGTAGCAGATGGACTCTTTATATTTGCCTCAGAAATAAAAGCAATAATAGAACATCCGGCAGTTGAAAGGGCAGTAGATTTAGTAGGATTGGATCAAATATTTACATTCCCTGGTATTGCAAGTCCAAGAACACTTTTTAGAGATATAAAAAGCTTAAGCAATGGATGCTATATTGTAGTAAGAGGAAATAATGTAGAAGTAAGGGAGTACTGGGATTTAATTTACCCCGAAGCAGGTGAAGCAAGCTATGTAGCAAATGAGGATTACTACATTGAAAAGTTAGATGAGTTGCTGACAGAGTCTGTTAAACTTAGGCTACAAGCAGATGTTCCTGTTGGTTTCTACTTAAGCGGAGGACTAGACTCTTCCTTGATAGCAACAAAGATAAAACAGATAGACGGAAGTCTTAATAGACATTCATTTTCTATAGATTTCCCTGATAAGAGTATTTCAGAATCAGCTTTTCAGAGGGTAATAGCAAACAAGGTGAATTCTATACATCATGAAAAAATGTTTTATCATTATGAAATTGTAAATAGACTTAAAAAATCTGTATATCACTCGGAATGTGCCTTAAAGGAAACATATAATACTGCATCTATGGCTTTATCTGAATCAGTGAGGGCGAACAATATAAAGGTTGTTTTAACCGGTGAAGGAGCAGATGAGCTTTTTGGAGGATATGTAGGCTATAGATTTGATAAATTGAGAATGCAGCAGAAAAGTCAAGATAATCAAGGGAATTTATTCGAAAATGAAGTTCGTAGAAAGATTTGGGGAGATGAAAACTTTTTATATGAAAAAGAATATTACTCATATCAGAATACAAAACAGGAATTATACTCAAGAGAAATACAAGAAATATTCGAAAGTGTAAATTGTTTAAATTATCCCATTATAAATAAGGAACGTATTAACCGTAGGGATATCTTCCATAAGAGGTCATATGTTGATTTTAAATTACGTATGTCAGACCATCTGCTATCTGATCATGGAGATAGAATGATGTATGCTAATTCAGTGGAAGCTCGCTACCCATTCCTAGATAAAAACTTAATTGAATTTGCGATAAATATTCCTGTGGATTTCAAACTTAGAGGTTTTGATGAAAAATATATATTGAAAAGGGTAGCTAAAAGTTTAGTACCTGATGAAATAATAAAAAGGCCAAAATTTGCATTTGTTGCACCTGGTAGTTCAGAATTACTTAAGCAAGATATTGAGTTTATTGAGGATTTACTTTCTTACGAAACAATAAAACGTCAAGGCTACTTCAATCCTGATGTTGTGCAGGCGTTAAGAAAAAAATATAAAGAGCAGGGGTTTAAGTTAAATGTTCCATATGACAGTGACTTGCTTATTATCGTTATTACTTTCGGGATTTTTATCCAGCAATTTCAGATGCCGTCTATAAGGTGAGGAGTTTTACTTTGAATTAAAAAGTTTATATGTTTTAATGATGTAAGTATGTAGAGTTAATTAATAAAAAGATTTAAGAGGTGATGTGATAAGTGGGTTTGTCAGCTATTAATGAATGTATCAATAATAATTATCACGATACTTCAAACGAAGTAAACGAGCAGCATATTATAGACATGTTTAGAATCTCAAAGGAAAATCAGGAGTTTGAAGAAGAAGCAGAAAATGTGATTAACAAAATAATAAAAGATTTCCTATTGTCTGAAAATGCAAATTCCAGTGCAGAGCTGAAAGAGGTAATCAATAATTTTGAATGTAGTAGAATTCCAAATAATCCAATTAATTTATTAGATTATTTGAAGTTATTAAATGATAATGTCATAGCACATGCCACACATGTATCATCGCCAAGATTTATTGGACATATGACATCATCACTCCCGTATTTTATGAAGATTATGGGAAAGTTACTGGTATCGTTAAACCAGAATTTGGTCAAGGCAGAAACATCAAAGGTATTTACCCCATATGAGAGACAATCCTTAGCAATGATGCATAGATTAATATATAACTTTCCAGAGGAGTTTTATGACAAACATATTCAGGATAATAATAGTACACTTGGCATCATAACGTCAGGAGGCACAATAGCTAATTTGACAGCATTATGGTGTGCAAGAAATGCTTGTCTTCCTCCAGAAGGTGATTTTAAAGGTGTTGAAAAGGAAGGGTTATATAATGCTCTACTACATTATAACTATACAGGAGCTGTTATCATTGGCCCAGAGACTATGCATTACTCATTTGATAAGGCAGCAGACATGCTTGGAATAGGGGAAAAAAATCTTATCAGAGTACATGTAGATAATAATAATCATATAGATTTGGCAGAACTCGAAAGCACAATTTTAAAATGCAAGGCACAAAAAAAACTAATTATTGCTATTGTTGGCGTTGCTGGTGCAACCGATAGCGGTAGTATTGACCCGATTAATGATATGGCTGATGTTGCTAATTCAGCTGGTATCCATTTTCACGTGGATGCAGCTTGGGGAGGTGCACTTATATTCTCAGAAAAGTATAAGTACAAGCTTGCGGGGCTTGAAAAGGCAGATTCAGTAACTATTGATGGGCATAAGCAATTATATCTGCCTATGGGTATAGGTATGGTTTTTTTCAAGAATAATTTACTGGCTGGCAATATAGAAAAGAATGCACAGTATATAATCAGGGCAGGTTCCTTTGATTTAGGAAGGAGGTCTGTGGAGGGTTCACGCTCTGGAACATCACTATATTTGCATACTGCGTTACACGTATTAGGACTTAAAGGGTATGAAGTGCTTATTAACGAAGGGATAACTAAAGCCTATTATATGGCAGATTCTATAAGATCAAGACCTGAGTTTGAATTACTTTCATATCCGGAAACAAATATATTAGTCTATCGTTTTATTCCTGAAGAATTTAGAATGCAGGTTAAAGCTGGACAAGTAAGTAGGTCTGAAAACAACATAATAGATAAGTACAATGAAACTTTGCAAAGGACTCAAAGGAAGGTAGGTAAATTCTTCAATTCACGTACTAAAGTCAAAACGAGTCTTTACGGCAGAGGTGTTCAGGTTGTGGCAATACGTTCTGTTATTGCAAATCCATTAACCATGAAAGCAGATATAGATGCTGTCTTGGAAGATATTATAAGAATTTCTAAGGTTATAGTGAAAGACTAATCGTTTTTTTTAGTAAACTAAAATATAAGAGGCAAGAAAATTTTTCTACAATCGAAAAATCTTCTTTTGAACTGAAGGGTTATAAAATGGTGGAACATACCATTTTTTCATTTACTTTTTATTATGCTGTTGTTAGCGGCAGATGGAGGTTTTAATGTTTATTAATGAAGTTATCACAAAGATATGGGAACCTGTTTCCTTACAATATGAAAAGACCTATAAGGAAGCATCACTTTTAAATACTGAAGAGTTATTTAATTTAATTAAAGAAAATATTGAGGAAAAAATTAATTACATTAGGGTTATAAACACACCCGACTTTTCAATAACAGCACTTGCTACTAGTGGTTGTCCGCACTGCAATAAAAATGGCAAGTTTGCTGCATGCAGTATGTGTGATTATTCTTCTCCGCATGCAATAGGCATTGCTAGGATGGATAATTTAAAACATAGAAGTCCTGAATTATATGCTCAAATTGTTAGGCTAAGTTTTGAACAAGCAAGAGGTGTAATGCCGGAATCAAGCATTTTAGAGTCAATAACTACCTATGATAGTCTAAATTCAGAGGAAGTTACTGATGAGGTTTTCGATGAGGTTTTTGGAAAGGGTGAGTTATTCAAGGGTAAACCGTTTAAATTGGGAATAGAAACAAGGGCTTCAAGTGTTACCCAAAGTAAACTGGTAAAATGGAAAGAAAAATTAGGAAAGAGAGTCAGAGTTGAAATAGGTGTTGAAGTAAAAAATGACTGGATAAGAAATAATTGGATTAATAAGAACATTACCAATGACCATATTAAGAATGCAGTTGAATTAATTATTGAGACCGGATGGGAGCCGAATGGCAATGTACTGATTGGAATTCCTGGACTTACTGAGGAACAGTCCATAGAGTTATTCTATGAGACAGTTATTTGGATGGATCAGTTAGGATTTAAATATATAATATGTTCTCCTGTAGCGATAAAAGAAATGACATTGCAGGGGTTTATATATAGAGAGTTACGGGAAAATGAATCTCTAGTAGATTTAGGAGTTGTATACGGCGAACAAACAGGAATGCCATGGATATTTACGGTTGTGAGGGCTATACATGCTGTTATAAGTAGAAGACCCGACTTAGCAAGAAAATTAATCTTAAGTGAAGTTAACTTTCCTAACTACTATAATTGTATAGAGCCATTTTATAACAAAAATGGCATGTCAAATAACATGTCTGACATAAAAAAGTCTATAAGGGAATTTGCACTTAATAAGGATCCGAAGGTAATCATAGACTTATATAGTAATATGCAGGAGCATCCATACTATACTTTGTATCAAAATATTCTGGATAAACAAAAAAAATATTCAGATATAAAAACAGTAATTTCTAAAGTTGGTGAAGAAATTTCAAAGTTAATGTGGCCTGATAATTGGCATGAGAAAGTAAGTGAGCTAAAAGAGGAACTGGGTAAATTAACAATAACTTAGCATCAGAAATACAAATAAAATTCTAAGTAGTCTAATTTGATAGAAGGAGCAAATGTTATGTCAAAAAACACTTTTCAAGACAAATTACTTGAAACGTTTAAATTATTTTCTGATAAAATTGCAATTGAATATAACGATAACTCTATAAAGTATTCACAACTTGATCAGAAAACTAATAAAATTGCGAACTATATACTACAAAAAGGTATACAACAAAATTCTCTCATAAGTATTCTTGTAGAAGACAAAGTAGAAGTAATTTCACTTATAATTGGTATTTTAAAGGCTGGGTGTATATTTGTTCCTATTGATCCAGCCAACCCTGCAAAAAGGATAGAATACATAATCAATTCTACGGAAACAGAAGTTTTATTCTGGGATGAAAATAGTGGAAAAAGAGAATTTAATTTTACTAATAAACAAAATAGTAAAATTCAAACTATATTAATAAATGAAGATTTTTATAATAATTCTTTATCAGATGAGTACAAACAAAGCTGTCAATACTGTTCGGATGATCCTATTTATATATATTTTACATCAGGATCGACAGGCAATCCTAAAGCAATTGTGGGTAGAAATGAAAGTTTATTGCATTTTATTGAGTGGGAAATCGCAGAATTTGCAATAAATCAAAATACCCGCATAAGCCAATTTACATCGCCATCTTTTGATGCGTTTTTAAGAGACATATTTGTACCATTATTTGCAGGAGGAACTGTTTGTATCCCTGTAAGGAAAGAAATAATACTTGACACTGCGAGCATGGTAGACTGGATAAGAAAAAAACAAGGTAAATATAATACATTGTACTCCAAGTCTATTTAGAGTGTTTAGTGCTGGTACAATTTGTACAGAGAACTTTAAAGACCTAAATTATGTATTTATGGCTGGAGAGGTTCTAAAACCTAATGACCTTGAAAATTGGTATTCAATATTTGGTGATAGGATACAATTAGTGAATTTTTATGGGGCATCTGAAACTACAATGATAAAAATGTTTTATCCTATAAAGTCTTCAGATGTAAAAAGAAAATCTATTCCAATTGGTAAGCCTATAAAAGGGGCAAAGGCGGTAATTCTAGATAAGAACCTTAATATCTGTAATCAGGGAGACATTGGCGAAATATATATACGTACTCCTTATAGAACGTTAGGGTACTATAAGAATCCTGATTTAAATAAAGAAAAATTTATAATCAATCCATTTAATAAGGATCCCAATGATTTAATTTACCGTACAGGAGATTTAGGGCGATTATTAGAGAGTGGGGATATTGAGTTTTTAGGTAGAATAGATCGCCAAATTAAAATCAGGGGCATTCGAGTAGAGTTAGGTGAAATTGAAAAAGAATTATCTAAATTTACTGGTATTAAAAAGTGTGTCGTTGATTTTAGAAATGACAGTAAAAATGTAGAAGAGAAAGCTAAAGCAGAATATTGTAAAAAATGTGGAATAACGACACGTTTCCCCGAAGCGGTTTTGGATACAGTTGGATATTGTAAAATATGCAATGATTATGAAACGTATAAGAGCAAAGCCCAAAGTTACTTTGGAACAATGGGTGACCTAAATAGTATTTTTCAAAATAGTAAAAAGGATAATAAAAGTGAATATGACTGTATTCTCTTATTTAGTGGAGGTAAAGATAGTACTTTTGTATTGTACAAGTTGATAGAAATGGGTTTGAAAGTACTAGCTTTTACTTTTGATAATGGATTTATATCTAAAACGGCATTGAATAATATTCAAAATACTGTAAAGGAACTTAATATAGATCACATAATTGGGACTTACGATGACATGAATAAAATCTTTTTAGAAGGGCTACGGGAGGAAAGTAGTGTTTGCAACGGCTGTTTTAAAGTCTTGCGAATTCTAAGTACAAGGCTGGCATATGAAAAAGGTATAAAATATATAGTAACTGGACTATCAAGGGGGCAGATTTTTGAATTACGACTATATGATGCTTTCAAGCAGGGGATATTGGTATCTGATGAGATTGAAAAAAGAATTTTTGACCAAAGAGTACTGTATCATGGAAAAGATGATTACGTGAGTAGAGTAATTGGTTCAGATTTATTAATTAATAAAAGTATGGTTCAAGAAATTGGACTTATTGATTTTTACAGATACTCAGATGTCACTAAAGAGGAAATTATTGAGTTTTTAAAATCTAAAAGTTCATATTGGAACAATCCTTCCGACACCGGTTTTTGCTCTAGTAATTGTATGATTAATGATGTGGGGATACATATTCAGAGGAATGAGAGAGGATATGACAATTACACTTTTCCTAATAGCTGGGACGTTCGTCTGGGACACACCTCGATTGCAGAGGCAAAGAATGAGTCCGAAGGTGAAGTAAACTTGCAAAAAGTACAGGATATACTGGAAAAATTAGGCTATAACGATACATATAGGAATAAGACTTACTTAAAAGAATATCTAGTTGCATATTATACTTCTGATAAGCAGTTAAATACACATGAAATAAGGGCATTCATGGAGAGGAGTCTTCCAAGTTATATGATTCCGACTTATTTTATTGAAATCAGTAAAATACCGTTAAATACCAACGGAAAGATAGCGTATAATGAACTACCTGATCCAAGAAAAAATATTATTAAGAAATATATAGCACCAAGGGATGAAACAGAGGTTACTTTGGAAAAAATTTGGTGTGAAATACTTGGAATAGATAAGGTAGGTATTAATGAAGACTTTTTACAAATTGGTGGTCATTCTCTAAATATAATGCAATTAATATCAAAAGTTACTTCAGAATTTAATGTTGAGATTCCATTATCGGAAATTTTTAAAAAGGCTACTATTGAAGAATTAGGTAATTTTATAAAAACCACTGCTAATAAATCTAATATAACTATCAATAAAAATGAAATATGCGAATATTATCCGGCAACAGTTTCTCAAAAGAGAATGTATGCACTTAGTCTAATTAAAGGAGCCGGGGTTGTACAAAATATTCTTTTTGGAGTAAGAATCAAAGGGGATATTAATAAAGAACGAATTCAGGATATATTTAGAATATTAATTGACAGACATGAAATATTACGTACACATTTTGAAATAAGTAATAATGAGGTGGTACAGGTAGTACACGACCATATCGACTTTAACGTAAATTTTGTTAAGGCGGAAAAATCTGAAGATGAAGTAATAATTGATTTGATAAAGCCTTTTAATACAGACGATTTACCTTTGTTTAGAGTGAATGTTATTGAGGTTCAAAAAAATGAAAAAATCCTACTATTAGATATGCATCACACAATCTCTGATGGGATATCAATTGGTATTATAGCGAGGGAGTTTATAAATTTATACAAAGGGAAGGAACTTCCGGAATTAAGGATTCAGTATAAGCATTATGCATTATGGCAGGAAGAAGGACTAAAAACGGGGTTATTCAAAAAACAGGAGGATTACTGGTTAAATTTGTTAGGAGGTGAAATACCGAAAATAAGTATTCCTACTGATTATCCTAAAAAGTGGATTCGTAGTTTTAAGGGAGATACTATTACTGTACATGTTGGAAAAGAATTAGCGTTTTACATAAAAAATCTTGCAACAGAAAGTGGTACTACTCTTTATATGTTGCTTTTAGCAGTATACAATATACTTTTATCAAAGTATACCGGGCAGGAGGATATTATTGTAGGCTCTATTTCATCAGGGCGGCACCAAATGGATTTAGATAATATGGTTGGTATGTTTTTAAACAATATTGTAATGCGTAATAAACCAGCAGCCGATAAAAATTTTAATGACTTCTTGGCTGAGGTTAAGTCAAATGCATTGGCAACCTATGAAAACCAGGATTATCCTTTTGAATTGCTAGTTGATAAATTAGGTGTTAAGGTGGGATTGGGAGAAAGTCCAATATTTAATACATTGTTTTCATTACAAAATGTGCCTATGCCAACTGAAACCATAGATGAACTTACATTTGAACAGGTTAAGAATATCAGAACTAATACATCAAGACAGGATATCAGCTTGCTGGCATATGAACAAGAAGATGGTATTAAACTTGACTTTGAATATTGTTCTAAGCTGTTTAATAGAGTAACAATAGAGAGGATGGCCTCAGATTACTTAGAAATCTTGGGACAAGTATTACAAGATAAAAACATAAGAATAGACGATATTAAATTAACCGAAAGAGAGGTTGTATTATGATTAATGATAAGCAACCTGATAGATATCAATCAGAAGCCAATGGAAATTGGTATCATCATATTTTATCAGAACTACCTTTTGGATTTGCAGATGGAAAAACATATAATAATTTTTGTGAAATAGTAAAAAAGGAACCTGATACCATTGCCGGTGAGTACGAAGGAAACTATATGTCTTTTGCAGAGCTAGATATAAAATCGGATATTTTCTGCAACTATCTGCTGCGTGAAGTTAAAATTAAACAGGAGGAAAAGGTTGGATTTCTTGACCTCAACCATTTAAAGCTGCCAGTCTATATTATAGGCGCATTAAAGGCTGGTGTTTCTTATTTGGTAATAAATACCCAGTTATCAGAAAATGACGTTGCTCAGCTTATCAACATGAATAAAATAAGCATAATAGTATCAGTTAAAAGTCATATAAAAATACTGAATGATTTACAATGGCAATGCAAAGATTTTAATACATATATATGTATAGATACTGACGATGCACACCATGAGGATGAATTGACAGAGAGTGTCCTAATGAATAAAAAGTTATGGGAGTATGTCGGGAAAATTGCTAACGATGATATTGAAGGGGGAGGATGGGTTAACAGTTATACAGGTTTTCATTTTACAAGACGGGAAATGGACGAATATATGAACAATATTTTTGTCAAGTTGAAACCATATTTAAGTAAGGAATCAAAAGTATTAGAAATAGGATGTGCATCCGGCATTAGTATGTATAAGTTAGCTCCTTATGTCAACTTATATTACGGAACAGATTTTTCTAAAGTAATTATTAAGAAAAACGAACAGAATGTAAGAGAAATGAATATTAACAACATTAAACTGGCATGTCTTTCAGCAGAGGAGATTGATATGGTAGATGAAAGTAACTTTGATATTACTGTTATGAACAGTGTCGTTGTATGTTTTAGTGGGTTAAATTACTTAAGGAAAGTGCTTAAAAAAGTTATTAGTATTATGAAAAATAATGGAATCATATTTATTGGAGATATAATGGATCAGGATTCTAAAGGAGAGCTTTACCAATCGTTAGTGGATTTTAAACAAAAGTATCCGGAGTACAAAACTAAAACAGATTTGTCAAATAAGCTATTTTGCTCGAAATTATATTTTGAGGATCTATCGATAGATATTCCGGAAATAGATAGTATTCATATATCACCCAAAATTTACACCATTGAAAATGAACTGACTAAATATCGTTACGATGTACTGATTAAAATCGACAAAAATCCAAATAAAAAAAGCAGAAACTTGAATAAGAATAAGCAGCAACATGGTAGTAATATTCTTCAAAGATATAGTTTAAGTTTTAATACAAATATTTAAGGTGATAAAATATGTTAAATAAAAAGGTATTAAAAAATATTGAACCTTTTAATGATATTTTCTATAAGGGTTGTTTTTATAGTTCTCTGTTTCCAATAATCAGTAGCTTCAATAGAAATATTATGTCTATATTGACAAATGACATTATTATATACAATTACGCTAAAGATGGTAATACAATTCTATTAAACAAGATATTCAAGCCAGTTAAAGATTTAGAAGAAGTTATGCATGGTGAGTTAATCACTGTTAAAACTTATACAAATTGTACCGATATTATAGGGTTTATATCAGCAGAAATATCAAATGAAAAACCTATTGTTATATGGGTAGATAGTTTCTACCAATCAAATAGATACGATACATATATGAAGAAACATTGGCCACACACATTGCTAATTTATGGTTATGATAATTATAGTAGTACATTTGATATAATAGAGCACAATCATCATGAAAGTCTGTCATATCAGAAAGTTGTTATTGCTTATCAAGATACTGTTGATGCATATAAAGGCTACCTTGAAAATTTTGAACAGAATTCTGATTCTTCAATATTTGTTTTTAACTCTGATACAGATAAATCAGGTAACGATGATTTTCAGTCTAACGATAAATATCAATCAATTTATATTAAAAACTTACATTCAAGCATCTCAATAATAAGTCATGGGATTGAGGGTTTAAAAGCATTCACGAAAGATTTTAACTTGATAATCAGTAAAGAGGAAGTATTATTTGCTAATATGGAAGGTTTATTGGAAGGTGTTAATAGCATCATAAATGCAAAACAAGCAGAAAAATATAAAATTACAAAACTGTTCCCGGAATTAAAAGAACCAATAGATACGCTTGACGAAATACTTAAGCATTGGAACTACTTTAGAACTATATGTGGGAAATTTCTCTACTCATCAAATTATAGAAAGAAAGATTTTGATAATGCATTAAAAAGATTGGACGGCATTTACCTTCTTGAGCAGAAATATCTTAGCGATATCCTTAAAATTTGATATCTTACAATTTAATATTTAATAATTAAAGACCAGTTAGTTAAAGTCAATACAGCATTTTATGTTCTTCGGGAGTCTGCAGCTCGTATAGCTTAGAATCTCTAAGAACAACAAAAATAATGTTGGATACCTTGTGCGTAACAGCTCCAAGAGCAACTTTTTTTAGCTTTGATTCCTTTTTCTTCTGGTAGTATTCATAGAGTACAGGATTGATCGCTTCACCATTTTTCTTAACTCTCACAGAAGCAAGAGCAATGGTAAAAGGTACACGACGACCTATTCTGGTACTCGGCATTTATGATATCCTCAGGCGTTGGGAAGTTCTCTAATATGGTAATACTTGTTGTTCCTGTGATATCAGAGAACACCTTACAAAAACCTGGAAAGACAATACGTAACTGGGTTTTAAGTTTATTCACATAAGCGCTGCGATTATCAACAATAGTATTCTCTGCATAGACATCTAAGATTCATTATTAGTTCAGCAGGCATCACAGAAACCTTGAGATCAGGCGAATAACCAAGACCTGCAATATGTTTTGCATCATATTTATCATTTTTGACTTTTCTTATGCCAACATTCTTGTTAGAATTAGTAATCAGAGGGTTGATGACAAATACCTCAAAACCTAATTCTTTTAGGTGGCAGAAGAGTGGGAAGTGGTAGATTCCCGTGGACTCCATGAAGATTCGAGATTTCATGGAGTATAGCTCTTCTGCTTTTTTTAATTGTCAGAATAGCATTTTTAAGGGAATCAGCTTTGTCATGCTCCACCTTGAAAGGCTTTCTAAACTCCTTTCCATCTGGCGTTAAGATGCAAAGCTAGCTGAAGTCAGCAGCGACATCAACACCGACACTTATGTAATTGTTAAAAAGATTCATTACGGCAAAAGCTCCTTATCATAGTAGGTGTGAATGAGAGTATCCATTCTATTCGGTGAGTAAACATCCTAGCATGTGACACGGGTATCCCGGAGAGCCGGTCCCAACCAGCCAAATAATTAATTCTCACTAATGGAATAATTAGCTTTTTCACGGATATAGACCACTAAAATGGCCTCGCAGGGGGTGATACATTTATCCTCTATTCATGAGAAATTGTATTTAATGATTAAGCAAAAGTCTATACCAACTAAGGGGTTGCTACAAATTGCAAATTAATATTTTACCTGATGGAGTGTGAAGAAGTGGGATACACATCCAATTCAGGAATGAACTGATATTTTTGAAGTTGAATATTTAAGATTGTCCAAACATACAGAAAAGAAATGAAATTAACATTCGGAAGATTCAGCTTCTGATTATATAAAACCAATGTAACTATGTTACGAATTTATTATACTAGTGAGGTGATTATCATAAGTTTTTAACCTAGGTAAGAAGGTAATAATATACCACTTTAATGTAGGCATACCTTTATTTTAAAAAAAATTATAATTATATTCAAAAAGAAAGGAAAAATGTATAATGAGTTTTTCAATTATACAAGTGTGAAAAAATGGTTAATAAAGATATAGAAATAATAATAGAAAAGGTAAAAGAGATAATTGTTGATGTAGCTGATTTTGAATTAAATGTAAATGATATTCAAAATGGCAAGGATAGTATCAAAAATCTGGGTTTAAACTCACTGGGAATAATAAGAATGCTTGTGGGTATTGAAAAAGAATTTGATGTAGAAATTGATCTTGAAGAAACAGAATCCGACATATTAGCATCTGTTGAACAGTTATCCCTTCACATACTTAATTTAAAACATGATCTTTAGGTGTTGGGTACTGATTTGGTATTCAGGCGACGAGTATATCTCCTGCCTCGTTGAAACACGCTGAGGCAAGAAAATTTTTTTGCGATCGGAATTTTTCTTTTAAACCGAAGAGTTATAACAATCATTAAGTTCATTTTTATTCAGACGATAAACCAATCATTATTTTATATGTTAATTCTTATTTAAATTATTTATTAGGGTATAGCATCCGGTAATAAAAGCTTTGATAAGAGTTTATCTATTTTGAATAGAATAAATTGTCGAAAGAAGGTAAAGTTTGTGATTTACAAAAACGTTTTGGATATGGCCGGTAATACCCCTATGATACAAATATTCTCTAAAGATTTAATGAACATCAATCTATTTGGTAAACTTGAATTTTATAATCCAACGGGAAGTGTCAAAGACCGAGCAGCTTCTTATATCCTTAAAAAGGTAGTGAGTACTAACGAGATTAATAAAGATACATTAATTATTGAGTCCTCCTCCGGAAATTTTGGCATAGCTCTTGCAGCAGTATGCAAAAAGGAAAATCTGAATTTTACATGTGTAATTGACCCGTGCATTAATCCGATTAACGAAGTACTTATTCGTCAGTTAGGGGCTAGTATTATAAAGGTTGACGTTCCGGATGAAAATGGGGGATTTTTGCTAAATAGAATTATAGAGGTAAAAAAGTTTTTAGCTAAAAATCCTAATTCGTATTGGGTTAATCAATATAGTAATAAATATAATTCAGATGCGTATTACTATCTCTTAGGAGAAGAAATATGCAATTCTGTGGAAAATATAGATTATATTTTTATGGGAGTAAGCTCTGGAGGAACGATTACTGGTGTATCCAGAAAGGTAAAAGAGAGATTCCCAAATGCAAAAGTTATCGCTGTTGATATTTATGGGTCTGTAATATTTGGAGGTAAACCTCATAAACGATATATCCCTGGAATTGGTTCAAGTATGGTTCCTACTATACTAAATGATGCGCTTATAGATGACATAGTAATAGTTGATGAGTTTTCAACAGTAAATGCATGTTATGAGCTTTTAAATGAAAACATGATTTTTGCAGGAGGATCTTCTGGTTCAGTATATTATGCTATAAAAAAATATTTTCATGGTAAAAAATTTAAAAACAAGCCAAACGTTATTTCTATATTTGCTGATAGAGGGGATAGATATGCAAATACAATTTTTAATGAGTGTTGGTGTAAAGAGTTTATGATTAATTCTAGTAAATTAAGTTTAAGTAGTATTTATTGATATTGCGTCATTGATTTAATGAAATGAATTCCATTATCAAATAAGACATATAAAAATACATGGAATTTTGAGAAAAAAATAAATTTGTATAAGAGAGGTTGGTTAAAATGGAACGTGATAGATTGTTGGATATATTGAATTCAAGCTTAAAAAAATACAGTGGTAAAACTGCAATAAAATATAAAGACATTACATATAGTTATGAAGACATTCGTAAAGAGATAATTAATCTTTCAGATGAAATTGATAAGTTAGCTATGAATGTGAATTATCCTATTGGATTATTTCTCAAAAATTGTCCTGAATTTATAATTGGGTATTATGCACTTATAACAAGCGGAACGGTTACAATGCTGGTAGACCACAGCCTAAAGGGAGAGGAACTGTCAGCAATAGCAAATGATTGTCACCTTGGAGGATTTCTATTACATAAAAGTGAAAAGGGCACATTCCCCCTAAAGGAAAAATGCAAATGCGTTCTGGAATATAAAAATTTTATTTTAATGTATTACCAAAATCAGGAGTTTAATAGGCCATATGAAGAGGACAAACTCAAAGATATAATTTCTTGTAGATTTTCTTCAGGTACTACTGGTGTACCAAAATGCATGATGTATACGCAGGATAACGTTATAGCGGCATCTACCAATTGGAAGAGTTCAATAAACCTAAATGAAGAGGATAAGATATTATGTGTTGCAAACTATACCCATGGTTTAGCGTTTAATACTTCGATGCTTTCTCCTTTATCAGTTGGCGCAGAAATTCATATGATTGATAGTTTAATGCCAAGACAAATTGCCAAATACATAGAAAAGGAAAAAATAACAAACTTTGTAGCATTTCCGGTCCTATATCAGATGATGTCAGAAGAATCTCTAAAAGATAAATATGATTTAACTACACTTAGAATTTGTGTATCTTCGGGTACAATACTTCATGCTGAGATAAAGCAAAGGTTTAAGGAAAACATAGGGATATATATTTCTGATTTATATGGAGTTGCTGAAACCGGACTTTGTATACTTAATACCTCAGAGAAAATAGATACTGTGGGAAAAGCTCTAAATGGAGTAGAAATCTCAATTATGGATGATGATGGTAACAAGTTGGATATAAATGAGCAAGGCCAAATAGCCATAAAAAGTGGTTCAATGGCGAAAGGATACTATAATTTTCCGGGATTATTTGAGAAACGGGTAACAGTAGATGGTTTTTATCTTTCAGGAGATATTGCAATAATGGATAATGATGGGTATGTTTACGTAAAAGGCCGTAAACAAGATTTTATTGATGTTGCCGGAAAAAAGGTTGATCCAAAAGAAATTGAAGCGGTTTTATTAAAGTGTGCAGGTATAGATGATGTGGCTGTTTTTGGAAAAAAAAATTCAAAAACAAAACTTGAGGTTATTTACGCTGCTATAGTGTCAAGAGCAGGTTTAAAGAAAGAGGACGTAATTGAATTTGTACAACCACGGCTTGCGCCCTATAAAATCCCACAAAGAATTATTTTTATGGATGAACTACCCAGAAATAGTTCTGGAAAAATACTAAGAAGAGAACTAATTGAAATAGTTGAAGAAAAATAAACTTAAAAGAAGAAGGAGAAAAATATGAGCAAGCCACAGTTTTCTAATAGATTGCTGAATCTCCCACCATATATATTTGAGAAGCTTGAGAAAATGAAAAGTGAGTATATAAAAACCAATTCGAATGTAATTGATCTTGGGGTAGGAGATCCTGATTTTCCAACACAAAGCTCTATTGTTAATGCTATGAAAAAACATTTGGATAAGCCTGAAAATCACCACTATCCGAGTTTTCAAGGGGAATTAGAATTAAGAGAACAAATCAGCCTGTGGTATAAAAAGAACTATAGAGTTGAACTGAATCCAGAAAGTGAAGTAATGATACTTTTAGGTTCAAAAGAAGGTATTGCTCATTTACCTATGGCATTATTAAATGATGGTGATTATGCATTGGTGCCTGATCCGGGATATCCAGCCTACTTGACTAGCATCATACTCGCTGGCGGGAGTCCTCATCTTATGCCGTTGAAAAGAGAAAACAATTATTTCCCAATGGTTGATGATATACCTGCAGATATTGCCATAAAGTCTAAACTTATGTTCCTTAATT
The DNA here is from genome assembly GCF_000350485.1 of Ruminiclostridium cellobioparum subsp. termitidis CT1112. Classification (GTDB taxonomy): domain Bacteria; phylum Bacillota; class Clostridia; order Acetivibrionales; family DSM-1351; genus Ruminiclostridium; species Ruminiclostridium termitidis. The sequence goes on along the minus strand of NZ_AORV01000037.1, from coordinate 3,410 downwards.
ATCCCAATAATCCCACATCTGCTATTGCTGAAAAAGAATCATATTCTAGCATTATAAAGTTTGCAGAAAAAAATAATATAATTGTAGCTCAGGATTTTGCATATTCTGAGTTGACATTTGATGGAAGAAAGGCAATTAGCTTTTTGTCTGTAGAGGGATCTAAGAATGTGGGTGTTGAATTCCACTCATTTTCCAAAATGTTTGCTATGACAGGATGGAGACTAGGTTTTGTCGTTGGTAATAAAGAAATATTAAAAGCTCTCGGTAAATTAAAAAGTTGTATAGATTCTGGGGTGTTTAAGGCAATACAATATGCAGGAATAGAAGGAATTACCGGCAGTATGGATAACCTTGAAATGATGAAAAAGGAGTATTCATTACGAAGGGATATTCTTGCCAAAGGACTTGAAAAATTGGGGTGGGATTTTGATTTACCCAGTGCAACATATTACTTTTGGGTAAGGTTACCTAATAAATATAAAATGAATTCAATAGAGTTTTCAGAATACCTATTAAAAGAGAAAGGTCTAATTGTCACTCCTGGCTGTGGTTTTGGGAAAATGGGTGAAGGACATATACGCATAGCAATAAACTTACCCATATGTCAAATAGAGGAGGCAATTAGAAGGTTAGAAACATTATGATTCTGTATAATGATATATTGGGGAGTATCGGAAATACTCCTATTGTAAAAATAAATAAAATTTCTAAAAATATTTTTGCAAAACTTGAATTTTTTAATCCTGGGAGGAGTATAAAGGATAGGATAGCTCTAAATATTTTAGAGCAAGCTGACAAGAATGGAGAGATAGATGAAAATTCGGTTATTATTGAGTCCTCATCCGGTAATACTGGGATAGGGTTGACTTTAGTATGCAGAGTAAAAGGATATAGAAATATAATAGTTATAGATCAAAATTGTCCATCTGAAAAAGTTAAGTTGTTAAAAGCATTGGGAGCCACAATATTAATGCTTACGACTAGAAATAGTGGTTGTGAGGATTTGACAGAAAAAAGAATAGAATTTGTAAACAAAGCTAAGGAAATGATAAAGAGTCTATACATACCAAATCAATACGAGAATAGTAATGCTCCATTAGCACATTACTATTATACTAGCCAGGAAATAATTGATTTTATGGAAGATACGAATATACGGTTTAAAGCTATATTTATAAGTGTTGGTACAGGTGGAACAATTAGTGGTATTTCTAAAAGAATTAAAGAATATGACCCCTCAATAAATATTATAGGAGTAGAGCCACTTGGATCTACTCTTTTTGGAGGTGAAAAAGGGGGGTATCTGCAACAGGGACCGGGAAACTATTTTAAACCCAAAAATCTGATATACGACAACATAGATTTAGGCGTAAAAGTTTCGGATCAGGATGCTTTTAATATGTGTAGAAAACTTGCCTTAAAAGAAGGCATTCTGGCAGGGGGATCTTCAGGTGGAGTTATGCATATGGCGGCAGAAATGTCTAACAAATTTGAAGGCAAAGTTTTATGTGTATTACCTGATGGGGGAGAAAAATACCTAGACTCTGTGTACTCAGATCAATGGCTAGCTGATAAAGGTATTGAGTTAAAGAAGCAAAATAAAATTGATGTTAAAAAAATAAACATAGACGGAGTAAAGGATTTCGCTGAGATTATCAATATATTAAGGGAGGAATTACAATATGAGTATTAAAGAACCATACGAAAAGCTTTTTGGATTTACACCAGAACTGACAGAAAAAAGGCATAACTTCTCAGCTGAAGTGATGCCAGAAATTCTAGAAATTCATGAAGTATTTCGAAAAAAATGCATGAATTCAAATATTCTTGATGAAAAGGTTTCCCAAATGATTCTTTTCGCTATTTTATCATCCCATATGAGGAATGGGGCCAGAGTTCATGCTATCTCATCCAGAAGACTTGGAGCCACATGGGAGGAATTACATTCGGTAGCTAATCTGGTGTTTTTATTTTCCGGTTTATCGGCGATGAATTTCTCAATCAGCATACTTTCAGATTTAAGAAATGAAGAAGAAAATAGCAAGGGACTATAAAATTAATATTAGTGGATAGATATAAGTGGGATCGTTTAGAATTTTTTGCAAAAACATTTATAAAACAATACTTGCAATCCTAATATGAGTATTAGATATATGTAATTATTTAAAATAGGATCCAAACAATGTTCTTATCTATGGAAGCAAATCTGTAGGGCAATTATTTATAGTCGAATTATATTAAAAAAGTGAGTATATATTATGGAGGGATAAGATGATACAAGAAAAGATTAAACATATAATTGCTAAAAATCTTGACTTACAAGTACCTTTACAAGATATCAGAATTGATACAAAGCTGGCAGATATCGGTATAAGTTCTATTACATTTATTAAAATAATTGTTGCTATTGAAACTGAATTTGATTTTCAATTTGATGACGTAAATTTGGATTATGGCAAGTATCCGGATTTGGGTTCACTTATATCTTATGTGCAATTTAAAGTCAATGAATAATTAATACTTAATTAAAATTATTTTTGCTAACAAGTACTAATATGTAAAGGCATAATTATATATATGAAAATGCAAAACCAAACTCAAATATGCTCGGTAAATATTTTACCGGTTACCCCCCCATTAGTTACAACGTATACACATCATGCACATTTTTTATCAATTCTTTCAAACTATAAGTGCACCTATGAATGGATAATGGAAAACTATATTCAATTATATATGTATAGAGATAATTATATTCCTTGGGGGGATTTTTATTTTCCTGCTACTCACGAAGTAAGACCTTTTGATACATGTAAATGGATATCAAGTCAAAAGATACATAGGGATTTGGCAGTGAGTAAATGGGGATCAATTATTGATTTCATTATAGAGCAAATAAATTCAAATGATTATATTCATACAATGGTAAATTATTATTATGTACCACTGTGTGATATTTATGGCAAGTATCATTTTTGCCATGATATCTTTATACATGGATATGATATGAATAAAAAAATTTTATATGTTTCAGATTTTTTTAAAGGAGGGAAATATAGCAGAGAAGAAATTTCATTTTCAGACTTCAGCCTTGCGTTTTCTATGTATAATTGTGCTGGAAATGATGACTATCTATTTGGAAAGATTAACTTATATAAATTTAATAATGAATACACTAATAAGTATAGGTTTAGTTTCAGTGCTGTAATTAATTCCATTAAAAAATATTTGTTGGGGGATTGTCTTGAATATTGGAGTATTTATGACTATGAGAATAATAAAAATAATACAGCTTTCGGTATAGAAGTGTATTCTTCGATAATAAATTATATTAAAAAAACAGCAAACAGTGGAACTGATATTGATATAAGACCATTATATCTAGTTTACGATCATAAGAGCATAATGGC
>NZ_AORV01000036.1 GCF_000350485.1 Ruminiclostridium cellobioparum subsp. termitidis CT1112 | reverse complement strand
CACCAATGCTCATGGTTTCCCAGAACAATGACAATTCACTGGTGAACCTGAAGGCAAAAACTTCCCAGGGCTCTTCTTCGTCTGATTTTAAATCGGTATTTGATAAGACATTAAACAATTCGTCCAATTCTGCAAAGAATACATCCAATGCTCTGAATTCAAATAATGACGGACAGGCTTCCGGGAATGCCGAGGTTAAGCCGAAGTACAATTCCTTCAGGGATGTACAGGCTGAAAGAGCAGCCGTTTCAAATCAGTCAAATGTCAGGAAAGTGTCGGGTGGAACGCAGTCAGAAGGACTCGATACGGTATCTGAGACCATGACAAAAGAGGATAAATACGATGATCAAATTGTATTACTTGCTCAAATGTTTGGAATATCACCCAACGAATTGATGAAGCTGGCAAATCAGCTTGGTTTTTCTGCCGAAGATCTTAAAGATGTGAAGAAACTTGCCCTTTTTGTTCAAAAGCTGGGAGATGTACTGGAACTTAATGATTCTCAAAAAGAGATATTGTTAAAAATGGCGGAGGAAGCGGGCAGGCAGGCTGGAGCAGTTGAAAAAACCGCAGATGCCGGAGCCGCAGAATCAACTGTTAAAACCGCCGCTTCTGACAACGGTACGGGTCTTGATGCCAATAAGCTGGCCAAACTGTCGGCTGATTTAAAAGCTAAAATTGACGCTATGATCAAAGAAGGAAAAACCGATTCTGAATCAATCAGCTCGGAGATTTCAAAAATCCTTGCTTCTATGAAAGCACAGGCACAGAACAGGGTCAGTGTGAGCAGCGTTTCGGACAACCCTTCGGAAATTTCCTTAAAACCGGAAAACACAGTTGAAAATATAGGTGTTAAACCGGAAATAAAGAAAGAGACCAAAACTGACGAGGCTGAAGAGAATGTGACTGTAAAAGAAGCAGCAGCTTCAGATAAAGCAGCTTCAACGGTTGATACCAAATCCGCGGGAGTTCAGGTCAACGTGTCCAACGAGCAGAATGTGCAGGTGTTCGGAGATGTAAAGGTCAATATGGCCAATACCCAGAATACCGTTACAAAATCCGAGTTTACAATGCCGCAGCCGGTCAGAACGACCGAAGTCATGAATCAGGTGGTTGAAAATGCAAAAGTCATATTGGGCCAGGACAAGTCTGAAATGGTTATCCAGCTGAAGCCTGACCATCTGGGCAAGCTTGAGTTGAAAGTTGTTACAGAACAGGGTATCGTTGCTGCAAAGTTTATTGCTGAAAACCAGAAGGTTAAGGAAATAATTGAAACCAATATGCAGCTGCTCAAGGATTCACTTGAGAAACAGGGTATTTCAATTGACTCTGTCAGCGTTCAGGTGGGCCAGGACAGAAAAGGCGATTATCAGCAGCAAAACTCCTATGCAGGCAAAAGCAGCGGTTCGGCAGACAGGGTCAAGCATGGAGAGGGCAGGCAGGAAGGTATTGGAGTAACCGGAAATATTCTGGAGACTTTACCTGAAAGACTCGCTCAATATTCATATGAAACCAACACAATCAATCTAACAGCTTAGAGAAGGGAGGATTGGAATGGCAACAGGCAATGTATCAAATAATCCGACAATAGATCAGATTATTCAAAGTACCCAGAGCAAGAAGGAAACCAGAAAAAACGGCGGAGAGCTTGGAAAGGACGATTTTCTGAACCTGCTGGTAACACAGCTCAGATATCAGGATCCTCTGGAACCTACAAACGACAAGGAATTTATTGCACAGATGGCACAGTTCAGTTCTCTGGAACAGATGCAGAACATGAACGGGGTTTTGACAAAATCCCAGGCGTTCAACATGATAGGCAAGGATGTAACTGCCAATATTACCGATCCGAAGACTTTTGAGGTCAAAACCGTCACAGGTAACGTTACTACAGTTAAAATGAGGGACGGAAAGGCATTCCTGCTTGTAAACAATCAGGAGGTCGAAGCCGATAAGGTGGTTGAAGTAAATGACAGCATTTACAACACTTACAGCAACCTGTCGGAATATACAAACCTGATAGGCTTCAGAGTCAAAGGTGCTGTTTATGATTCATCCAATGGCAATCTTATCAACCTGAGCGGCGATGTAAAAGAGATCCAGAAAGGCGTTAATGAAGATTACGCGGTAATGGATGATGTTGATGTGGAAATAGCTGAGGTAACAGGTGCAAAATCAACAAGTCCTGCCTATACCAAGGACTATCTGGAACAGAATCTGGGCAAGGAAGTAAAGATAACCATCAAGGATTCCGAAACCGGCAGCAAGGTTCCTGTAACAGCAACGTTGAAGAGTTATAATCTTGATGAGAAGACAGGAAAGATTACAGCAGTTCTTGACGATTTGTATGTTTCAGTGCACAGCGTATCAAATATCAAGAAACAGGAGGCCGGAACCGGAGAACAGGAAACACCGGCAGAAGACGGCACAACCGGAAATTGAAAGAAGGTGAGTTATGGTGATTAACAATAATTTTCCAAACAGGATAATTAATTCGCCTTTAACACCCGGAAGAATTCAGACAAACGGTGTAAAAAATAACAATACCGCTAATGTTAACGGAGTTGGTTTTGAAAATATCCTGCAGCAGGCAATAGACAAGACTGGGGCAGTAAAATTTTCAAAACATGCTGAGATGAGAATGCAGGCCAGAAATATTGATCTGACACAGACTCAAAAGGACAAGATAAACAGTGCAGTCTCCATGGCTCAGCAAAAAGGCGTAAAAGATTCATTGGTGATACTGGACAATATGGCTTTTGTGGTTAATGTACCAAGTAAAACTGTCATTACCGCAGTAAACAACAATGAGTTGAAGGAAAATGTTTTTACAAATATCGACGGTGCAATTTTTGCATGACAACAATCAGCTGGACCCTTAGGGGAAGCTGAAAAGGGTTCCCGAACGACGGACGGAACCCGGGATAACCTAAAATAGGGGGTCACTTAATTATGATGAGATCAATGTTTTCTGGTGTGTCGGGACTAAGAGCACACCAGACAAGAATGGACGTTATTGGTAATAACGTTGCCAACGTAAATACAGTTGGCTTTAAGTCAGGGAGAGTAACTTTCCAGGAAGTGTTCAACCAGACTTTAAGAGGTGCAGGCGCACCTGACGCAGCGCTGGGCAGAGGAGGTACCAACCCCATGCAGATCGGCCTGGGTACAGGTGTCGGAGCTATCGACACAATGATGACAAGAGGAAGCTCACAGAGAACCGACAATCCAACCGACCTGTCAATTGAAGGAGAAGGCTTCTTCATTGTAAAAGGCTCAAATGCCGATACCTTCAAGTTTACAAGAGCAGGCAACTTTGGTCTTGACAAGCTGGGCAACCTTGTATCGGGCAGCGGCATGAATGTGTACGGGTGGATGAAATATGACAGACTGCCTGACGGAACGATAAAATACGACACAGAATCCGAAATCGGACCCATTAATCTGTACAATGATGAATTCAATGGAAACAAGAGAGTTATTGCACCAAAGGCTACCACAAATGCCGTACTTTCAGGAAATTTGAATTCGTCGATTAAACCTGATGATGCAATAGATGATCCACAAAAACCTTCGGACGGTCAGTTCTCGGTTCCATTTACCGCCTATGACAGCCTGGGAAATTCCCATGAATTTTCCGTATGCTATTGGAATACATCAGATGGTGGTACTAATTCATGGAACTATAGAATATTTGAAAAGGGTATCGATGAAGATACCGGTGAGGTAACTTATAACCCTGTAGATACTAACCCCGATGGAACACTTGTATTTACAAACGAAGGTAAATTGGATGTGGATAACTCGGTTATTGAAAGCTTTGGTATTGAACCTGAGGGTGTCGCTCCGCTTAGTATAAATCTTGACTTCTCCAACGTCACCATGTTCTCGGCCGACTGTTCGGTTAAACCTACCAATATTGACGGGTATACAACCGGTAATCTGGTTACCTTCAACATAGGTTCCGACGGAATACTGACAGGTATATACAGCAACGGACAGCAGCAGCCTCTGGGAATGGTTGCACTGGCCAGCTTCTCAAATCCTGCGGGCTTGCAGAAGATAGGCGATAACCTGTTTATCCCGACTACCAACTCAGGTGACTTTACAAAGGGACTTCAGGCAGGTTCGGAGGGCGTGGGCTCACTGAGTCCGGGAACGCTTGAAATGTCGAATGTTGACCTTTCAAGAGAGTTTACCGACATGATCATTACGCAGAGAGGGTTCCAGGCAAACAGCAGAATCATAACAACTTCTGATGAAATGCTCCAGGAACTGGTAAACTTAAAGAGGTAAATTAAATAGTATTACGGCCATGGATCCCGGGTAAGACCTTGGGTCCATGGTAGTAGTAAAATAATGTTTTTAGTCTTATTTTGTAAGTTTTAAGGAATTTATCTATTGTCTTTTTGGAGTAAAAATATTATGATTAGATTAACTAAGCTAAACAGGTCTTTCTTTGTGCTGAACTGTGAATTGATTGAAACTGTAGAAAGTACACCCGATACAGTTATTTCCACAATAAACGGTAAGAAATATGTTGTTCTCGAAAGTGTTGATGAAGTGATTGACAAGGTGTTACAATACAAAGGAAATATTATCAAAATAAAAGAAATTTCGACTTGATTTTTACTTTAGTTATTTTGTTTAGACATTAATAATTATTGCTAATGTATTATTATAGCTAAAACGTTAAGGGGGAAAAAATTTTGGAAGGAAAAAGCAGTTATTTTATTTTACTGGTTATTGTTGCATTTCTTTCAATATCGCTTGCTTTCCTTGCAATAGGATATTTCTTTTTCGACAGCCATGGCTCAGCTCCTGAGAAAGAGATAGTTATGGTGACAGAAAAGATTCCAACCGATGATGAACTTGCAAATAAGGTAATTTTTGAAAAAACCAACTTTAATCTTAAGAAAACCAATGACAAACAGGTTGCTGTGATCGTTTTAAGTGCATGCATGAAGCATTACAAAAAAGTAGATGGAATAAAATCCGAGGAAGAAATAGCTGCAAAGATAGATTTCTACAACAAGGAGATAAACTCTGCCATAGGTACTTACTTCCAGGGTTTGACACTTGAGGATGTCAGTCAGGCAGATGCCAAACAAAAAGCCTCCGAGGATTTGAAAAAGATAATAAATGATATTTTGATTAATAACGATAAAAAGGCTAGTCCTCTTGTTTACTCCATAGTTTTTGATTACTGGTTTTATCAATAGGAGGTGAGCTGATTGGGAGATATACTATCTCAAAATGAGATTGATGAACTGTTGAAGGCACTTACCACAGGGGATATAGACGTACAGCAGATTCAAACCACCAAAACTGAAAAGAAAGTAAAATTACATGACTTTAAGAAGCCACCGAAGTTTGCCAATGACCATAAGAGAACTTTACAGTTTATAAACGAAAATTACGCCAGACTGGTTCAGACCTTTTTATCAGGATATTTAAGGTCACTGGTGCAGGTGGACGTTTTATCGGTAGATGCACTGCAGTACAGTGAATTCAGCAATTCACTGGCAAATCCGGTAGTATTGGGAATTGTGGACTTCAGTCCTCTGAACGGCTCTGTTATTTTTGAAATGGATCCAAGTATAGCCTATTCGCTGATAGACAGGATACTTGGAGGCCGGGGATCTGCCATGGAAAGAGTCCGGTCCTTTACCGAGATTGAGCTGGCAATACTGGAGCGGATTATAATACAAATTTTAAACCTGATGCGTGAACCTTGGGAAAGCATTATTTCAATAAAACCAAGGCTGGAGAAAATTGAAACCAACGCACAGTTTGCTCAAATAATTCACCCAAATGAAATGGTTGCCTTGATTACTCTCAATGTAGTAGTCGGCGAAGTGAAGGGTATGATTAACATATGCATACCGCATATGACTGTTGAGCCAATAATGCCAAAGCTCAGTACAAAGCTTTGGTTCACAAATATTGAAAATGAAAAGACTGAACATAATAAGCAGGATATTGAGTTCAAGATTGAAAATACATTAGTTCCTGTGAGAGCTGTTTTAGGAAAGACGGTAATAAACATAGGCGAGTTCCTTGATCTTCAGAAAGGTGACGTTTTGCCGCTTGAAACGAGTATAAACGGAGATTTGGAGATACTGGTAGGAGATTTGCCGAAGTTTTTAGCAAAACCTGGTGTTAAAAAGAATAAAATTGCAGTGAAAATTACAGAAGTGATTAGAAGGGAGGAAGAATAGAATGGGAGATATGCTTACGCAAGCAGAAATTGACGCCTTATTAAATGGCACTTCCTCTTCGGATGAATCCACGGATAATGTTGGCGGCGCCGGCTCAAATGATGGTTTATCGACTCAGGAAATAGATGCCTTGGGAGAGATTGGCAATATAAGTATGGGTACTTCTGCTACAACCTTATTTACCCTGTTGTCTCAGAAAGTTACCATCACCACTCCAAATGTTTCGTTAACTTCATGGTCTGATCTTTCCAAGAGTTATTCTTCACAATATGTTGCGGTAAAAGTTGAGTATACCGATGGATTGATAGGGAGCAACCTTTTGATATTAAAGCAGGATGACGTTAAAATCATTACTGATTTAATGATGGGCGGAGAAGGAGTAATAGCTGAAGGTGAGCTTACCGATCTGCATTTAAGTGCCATCAGTGAAGCTATGAACCAGATGATAGGTTCTTCTGCCACATCCATGTCTTCAATGTTTTCAAAGAGAATAGACATCTCACCTCCGAAAGCTTTCGTTGTTAGTTTTGGTAACGGAGATCCCTTCGGGGAATTTGAAATGAATGATGTCCTTGTAAAAATTGCATTCAAAATGGTAGTGGGTACGTTGATTGACAGTGAAATAATGCAGCTGCTTCCAATGAAATTTGCCAAGGAACTGGTCAACAGCCTGCTCAATTCTGAAAAAGCCAAGGCCGCTCCCGAACCGGAAATGCCTGCGGCTCCCCAGCCACAAGCCCAGCCTGCCATGCAGCAGCCGGTTATGCAGCAACCTGTAATACAACAGCCGGTCATGCAACAGCCTGTTATGCAGCAGCCAATGATGCAACAACCCATGATGCAGCAGCCAATGCAGGGTTATGGGTATGATATGGGCTATCAGGACATGCAAAGGCCGAGAAATCCGGTAAGTGTGCAGCCTGTTCAGTTCCAGGCTTTTGATGACGGTTTGTCCGCATCTGAAAAGAAAAACATAAGCCTTATAATGGACTTACCTCTGCAGGTGACTGTTGAATTGGGTCGGACTCAGAAGCTTATAAGAGATATTTTAGAGTTCGGTTCAGGTTCAATAATTGAATTGGATAAGCTTGCAGGAGAGCCAGTTGATATATTGGTAAATGGAAAAGCTATTGCTAAGGGAGAAGTTGTAGTAATTGATGAAAGCTTTGGTGTAAGAATTACAGATATAATTCATCCATCAAAACGATTATAATTTATGAAAATTAACGAATAGTTAAGGAGAGAGCGTTATGGGGAAAAGTATATTAATTGTTGACGATGCGGCATTTATGAGGATGATGATCAAGGATATATTATCCAAGAATGGCTATGATATAGCAGCAGATGTCGACAATGGATTAAAAGCTATAGAGAAATACAAGGAACTTACTCCTGACTTGGTTATTATGGATATAACAATGCCTGAAATGGACGGGGTAACAGCTGTCAGGGAAATAAAAAAATTACATAGTGACGCCAAAATCATAATGTGTTCAGCTATGGGACAGCAAGCAATGGTTATTGAATCAATACAAGCAGGCGCAAGAGACTTCATTGTTAAACCATTCCAGGCAGACCGCGTTGTTGAGGCGGTTAAAAAAGTTATAGGTTAATGGTCAGATAAACATTTAATGAAAATATCCTGCTGATTGTAATAAATTTATATGGCTCGGTTTCTCCACTGCTATATGATTTTTGTTAGATAACAGCAGGATATTTTATAGTAAATGGATCTTTAACCTTCAAAAATCTGGTGGCAAATAAGTTTTGTTTAAAATTTATTTCATTGCGGCTCAAAGTCATAATATGCTCTTGGAGGTTACTATGGATCAAATTTTCAGGTATTTTACAGTAATCCTGGCATTTTTAGTTGTTATGGGCATTTTACTGTTGACAACAAAATATCTGACATATAAGTCAAAGAAGATGATGAAGGGCAACTATATGCAAATAATAGAGTCCCTCAGTCTTGGAGTCAATAACAGATTACATCTCGTGAAAGTGGATAAGGAATTTTTTATACTTTCTGCTTCAAACAAGAATGTGGAGTTTTTGGCCAGAGTTAATATCAGTGATTTTGAAGAAGCAGAAATCAAAAATCCCATATCCGAGGTCATAGATTTCAAATCTGTTTTAAAGAAATATATTCGTGGGTTCAATTCCGGCAATGCAGCTACCGAAACAAAGCCTGCTGAAACCGTAGTTGATAAAGTGCCGGAAAGTTTTCAACGGGATTCAAATGATGACAAGTTCAAGAATAATCTTGAGAAACTGAAACACATAACCAACAGTATGAACGATAGACGGGGATAAAATGAACAAGAAAAGTAAAATTAAAAAGTTTATCTTTATAACATGTATTTTGGTAGTTGTTTTTTGTCTGATGGGCGGACAGGCTATGGCTGAACCCAGTATTTCTGTTACACAGGACGGAATAAATATCGGTGCGTCTCAAAATCCGAAGGATGTTTCGTCCAGTATTCAGCTTTTGTTAATGCTCACAGTGCTGGCCGTCGCTCCTTCAATTCTTATAATGATGACAGGTTTTACAAGAATAATTGTCATCCTGTCATTTTTGAGAAATGCCCTTGGTACACAGCAAATGCCGCCAAATCAGGTTATAATAGGTCTGGCTTTATTTATAACATTTTTTGTTATGACTCCGGTGCTTGCAGATATAAATGATAATGCTTTTCAGCCCTATTCAAAAGGTGAAATTACGTCACAGCAGGCTATTGAAAAAGGTTCTGACACTATAAAAACGTGGATGGTAAAACAGATTTTCAGCAATAAGAGGGAGAAGGACCTGGAACTATTTATGACATTGAGCGGTCAGAAAGACCCCATTAAGGTTCAGGATGCTTCAAAGCTGTCATTGACAATAGTGGCACCGGCTTTTTTGATCAGTGAGCTCATGGTTGCCTTTAAATTTGGATTTTTAATATTTTTGCCGTTCCTGATCATTGACATTGTTGTTTCAAGTACTTTGATGTCAATGGGTATGATGATGCTTCCGCCTACAATGATATCACTGCCGTTTAAAATATTGCTGTTTATTTTAGTGGATGGATGGTCAATGTTAACGCAGTCCATCGTTGTAAGCTTTGCACGGTGACATCGGATAGGCAGTCAATGAAAGATGTGGACTATAGGCCTGTGAATTGAACGACTTGGGGGGATGTGAGGAAATGGATGAAAGCAGCATTATATATATTGCACAGGGGGCCTTGAAAGTTGTGATATATGTGTCGGCTCCGGTTTTGATCATCAGTATGGTTGTAGGTCTCGTAGTAAGTATTTTTCAGGCTACAACCCAGATTCAGGAGCAAACTCTGACCTATGTGCCCAAAATTCTATCGGTTATTGCAGCAATTGCGCTTTTTGGTTCGTGGATGTTAAGAGTACTGATTGAATACACGCAAAATATTTTTACCAATATGAACCAATTCATTAAATAGGAGCAGCTTGAGCAGCGCGAAGCAATATGGAGGTTAGAATGCACATCCCGTTTGATATGTTTTTGAACAATATCGAGCTTTTCCTCCTTATTTTTGTAAGGATGACCGGTTTGTTTGTGACTGCGCCAATATTCGGCCGCGGAAACATACCGGTGTATTTTAAGATTGGATTTGCCTTTACGACAACTCTGTTAATGGCAAATGTAATTCAGGTGGGGCACGTCATAGATACTCAGAATTTTATGATTTATGCCCTGTATATTATAAAGGAATTCCTTGTGGGAGTTGTAATAGGTTTTGTGGCCTATGCGGTTTTTACAAGCATATATATAGCCGGTCAGATTATAGACATGCAGATAGGATTTGGTATGGTGAACGTATTGGATCCGCTGAGCAACATACAGGTGCCGGTAACGGCAAACTTGTATTATATGCTGGCCATGATAATTTTTCTTGTTACAAATGGACACCATATGCTGATCAGGGCTTTATACCAGAGCTTCAGCATTGTGCCTCTGGGAAGTGCCGTTTTCGGACCCGGTATGGTTGATAACATAATTGTGGTCTTTAAGAATATGTTTTCGGTGGGGTTCAAGATAGCTGCACCCATAGTGGCTGCGGTAATAGTAACGGATGTTGTGCTTGGCATTATATCAAAAACCATACCGCAGATGAATGTGTTCATTCTGGGCATGCCTCTGAAGATATTGACCGGCATGGTAATTGTATTTATTACAGTTCCGGCATTTATATACATTGTGACCATGATGACTGATGATATGGGTATTGAAATATTCAAGTTTATCAAGTCGATGGTGCCGGGTTAGAGCTATAAACAGTGAGTATTCTGGGAGGATGGAATGACAAATCCTGTTAAGGAGCAGCACCTTGGGCTAAATTATCAGCTATTTGCTGCCGGGGGAGATGACAAGACAGAAAAAGCCACTCCCAAGAAAAAAAGTGACGCAAGAAAAAAAGGTCAGGTATTTCAAAGCAGAGAAATGTCTGCCTCTTTGATATTAATTTTAATGATTGTTTCAATGAATGCCTTTGGCTCAATAATATATGAGCAGATATCTACATATATGAAGAAAGTGTTTACTGAATACCTTACAAACAAAGATGCATTTGATACGGGTATTCTTGCCAAGTTATTCATTGACGGTGTTACCGTCCTGGCGAAAACTTCGCTGCCTCTGCTGTTGATTGCGGTGCTGGCGGGTTTGCTGGTAGGATACGCCCAGGTGGGAGTTCTTTTTACTCTTGAGACCTTGAAACCACAGGGAAACAGGATTAATCCGCTCAGCGGATTTAAAAGAATTTTTTCAATGAGATCGGTAGTGGAGCTGGTTAAAGCAATTATCAAGATTCTTATTGTTGCCTGGGTTGCCTACTCGTATTTGAAGTCTAAAACAAACGAAGTAATTGCGCTGATGGACAATGACCTGTTCGACATACTTTCCTTCATCGGGAATGCTGCTTTCACGGTGGCGCTGAGGATATGTGCAGCAATGATCATTGTTGGGTTTTTGGATTACTTATATCAGCGATATGACTATGAAAAAAGCCTTAAGATGACAAAACAGGAAGTCAAGGAAGAGTACAAGCAAATGGAAGGAAATCCGGAAATTAAGTCCAAAATCAAGCAGAAGCAGCGGCAGATGTCCATGAAGAGGATGATGCAGGAAATACCTAAAGCAGATGTTGTAATTACAAACCCGACACATTTTGCCGTTGCCATCAAGTACGATGCTGAAAAAGCCAGTGCCCCATTTGTGGTTGCCAAAGGGCAGGACTACATAGCCCTGAGGATTAAACAGCTCGCAAATGAAAACAAGGTACAGATTGTTGAAAATAAACCTCTTGCAAGAACTCTTTACAGTACTGTTGATATCGGACAGCCCATACCGCCGGAGCTGTATCAGGCAGTCGCTGAAATCCTTGCATTTGTATATAATCTAAAAAATGGCGGCAGAGCGGGTTAGAGAACATACCTGGATTTGCAGAACTTATTTAAGGGGGATAAAAATTGTCAAGACTTAATAATTTCTTTATACCGTTAATAGTAATAATTACAATATTAAACCTCATCTTGCCGATTCCGGAAATCATGCTGGACTTTTTGCTGGCCATCAATATAATCCTGGCAGCCATTATCATGCTCAATACCATCTATCTTAAGACTGCTCTGGATTTGTCCATATTCCCCACGCTGATAGTTGTCACTACCATTTACAGGTTATCACTCAATGTTACAGCCACAAAGCTGATTCTTTCAGAAGGTAAGGCCGGAGAGGTTATCAGAGGTTTTGGTACATTTGTGGGAAGAAATAACCTTGTTGTCGGATTCGTAATATTCTTCATCATCATGATAGTAAACTTCCTGGTTATCACAAAAGGTTCCGAAAGAGTTGCGGAAGTTGCGGCAAGATTTACCCTCGATGCCATGCCCGGTAAGCAGATGGCTATTGATGCCGACTTGAACACCGGTTTGATCAGTGAAGCCGAGGCAAAGGAAAGAAGAAAAAAGGTTCAAAGAGAAGCAGACTTCTACGGTTCAATGGATGGTGCCAGCAAGTTTGTTAAAAATGACGCCATTGCAGGTATAATAATTACCTTTCTTAATATAGCAGGCGGTCTGATAATAGGTGTAGTTATGAGGGGAGAGGAAATATCGGAAGCCCTTAATAACTATACCATTTTGACTATAGGTGACGGTCTTGTCAGCCAGCTGCCGGCACTTATGCTCTCAGTTGCCACCTCCTTCATAGTTACAAGGGCAGGTGCCGATTCAGACCTGAATAAAGATGTTATCAAGCAATTGTTCTACAACCCGAAGGTGCTGTTTATTGCAGCTGTGCTGAGTGTGGGTATGGCGCCTTTTCTGACACCAATACCGTTTTTGATTTTGGCTGCCGTACTGGTGTTTATTGGAATTAAGATAAAGCAGCTCCAGAAGGAAGCGGTCGCGGATGAAGAAGTTCAGATACAGGAAAGTGAAGTCGAGGAGATCAGAAAACCTGAAAATGTTGTAACACTTCTCCAGGTCGACCCTATCGAGCTGGAATTCGGATATGGTATAATTCCTCTGGCCGATGCAAACCAGGGGGGCGATCTGCTGGACAGGGTAGTGCTTATCAGGAGGCAGCTTGCGCTTGAGCTGGGTATGATCGTTCCTGTGATAAGGCTTAGAGACAATATTCAGATAGGTCCCAATGAATACATTATTAAGATAAAAGGGTCGGAAGTTGCCAAAGGCGAGCTCTTGTTCGATTACTTTTTAGCTATGAACTCAGGCGGTGTTGAAGAAGAACTGGATGGTATCAAGACCACAGAGCCGGCATTCGGCCTGCCCGCCATCTGGATTCAGGAGGGACAGAGAGACAAGGCCGAGATGCTGGGTTATACTGTTGTTGATCCGCCTTCGATTATCGCAACACATTTAACAGAGGTCATAAAGAAACATTCCTACGAATTGCTCGGCAGACAGGAAGTTCAGGCTCTTGTAGACAATATCAGGCAGGCTTATCCCGCAATTGTGGACGAACTAGTGCCCAAGCTTATGAGTATCGGGGAGATACAGAAGGTACTTGCAAATCTGTTGAAGGAAAACGTATCCATAAGGGATATGGTAACCATAATGGAAACTCTGGCCGACTACTCACCTATGACTCATGATGTGGACATGCTTACCGAGTACGTGAGGCAGGCACTTGGCAGAGCTATATCCCAGAGGTTCTTTAACGGAAACTCAAATGTAATCACAATTGATCCAAAAGTTGAACAGCTGATCATGGATAACATACAGAAGACGGAGTTTGGTTCCTACCTGGCACTTGACCCTTCTGTGAGCAATACAATTATAAACAATGTATCAAAAAATGTTCAGAGACTGCTGCAGCTTGGCAGCCAGCCAATTGTACTTGCTTCACCCATAGTGAGGCTATATTTTAAGAGATTGACTGAGAATGTTATTCCCGGTTTGGTGGTATTATCTTATAATGAGATAGATCCGGGTGTTGAAATACAGTCTGTTGGTACTGTTACTGTATAGACATGGAGGTTAGTATGAAGATCAAGCGGTATATAGGAAAGGATACACAGGAGGCATTGCTGAAGGTAAAAATGGACCTTGGGAATAATGCCATTATTCTGAATACCAAAAAAGTCAGGCAAAAGGGATTTAAGAAATATTTCACCAAGCCTATGATAGAAATCATGGCTGCCATAGATGATGATAACAGCAAATCCAGGGACAGGCAGCTGACAAAAATCGAACAGATTCAACAAGATAGTACAAATTCTAAAAATATTCTGCCCCAAAAAGAGGAAATGGTTACCGGGTTAGAGAATAAAGTAAATAATATTGAGAACCTTTTGGATAAAATATTAAATATTGTAGGAACCGAAAACAAGGGTAATGAAACCGGAAGCGAAGAGACCGGCAGTCAATTGCCTCAGGTATTCCAACTGCTCTATAACAACCTTTTGAAGAATGAAGTTGATGAGGATATTGCAAAGAGAATCATTGAGGAAGTGGCAAAGAAAAGCAGCTCCAGAAATATTCACGATGCGACAATAGTGATGCAGTCAACCATAGCAGCAATGCTTGGAAAAGCTGAACCCATACATCTGAGAGAGG
The DNA here is from genome assembly GCF_000350485.1 of Ruminiclostridium cellobioparum subsp. termitidis CT1112. Classification (GTDB taxonomy): domain Bacteria; phylum Bacillota; class Clostridia; order Acetivibrionales; family DSM-1351; genus Ruminiclostridium; species Ruminiclostridium termitidis. Next base: position 114,001 of record NZ_AORV01000036.1, on the reverse strand, counting down.
ACGGGAAACCGACTGTAATTCTTTTTGTTGGTCCCACTGGTGTGGGGAAGACTACCACACTTGCCAAACTTGCGGCATCCTTTATCCTGTCCAGCAACAAAAAGGTGGGAATGATAACAGCCGATACTTATAGAATAGCAGCTGTAGAGCAGTTGAAGACATATGCCGAAATACTGGGTATACCCATATCGGTGGCATATTCCGTACCTGAAATAACAAATGAGATTGACAACTACGGTGACAAGGATGTTATTCTGGTTGATACGGCCGGCTGCAGCTACAGGGACAAGCAGAAATTTGACGAGCTGAAGAATCTGGTTTCGGTGAGCAATGCCGACAATATATTTTTAGTGCTGAGTTCAACCGTCAGCTCCAAGAACTGTAAGGATATAATAAAGAATTACGATTTTATTCCGAATTACAGGCTTATTTTTACAAAGCTGGATGAAACACCTGTATACGGAAGTATACTAAATACAAAATGTTATGCCAATAAAAGCTTGTCCTATATTACAAATGGACAAAATGTACCTGATGATATCGAAATAGCAAATATCGACAGGCTTTCAAAAAACCTATTGGGGAGTTTGTCTTAACTTGAATACCGGTATTGTTTAAGTTTAGCAGCTATTGCGGACACGGAGGTTAAGGATGATAGATCAGGCTGAAAAGTTAAGAAAGATAGTTAACAACCTAAATAATGAACCCGGCAATGAACCCGGCAATGAACCCGGCAGCAGCACCGGCAATAACCTGTCGCCTGAAAGGATTACAGTCGGCAGACGTGCCAGGGTTGTGACTGTTACAAGCGGCAAGGGGGGCGTCGGGAAGACAAATGTTACCGTTAACCTGGCTATTGCATTGAGTCAGAAGGGTTATAGGGTTGTAATAATTGATGCGGATTTGGGTTTGTCAAATATAGATGTTGTTTTTGGTATCGTTCCCAGATATACTTTGCTGGATTCCATCAACAGTGAAAAGGGTATTCTGGATATACTATGCGACGGCCCTAATAATATAAAGTTTATTTCAGGCGGATCGGGAGTCCAGAAGCTGATAAATCTGGACAAGAATTCACTGGACGCCTTTATCGCCAATATATCCCTGCTGGATCATATTGCCGATTACATATTGATAGATACAGGTGCGGGGCTTTCGGATACGGTTATGAATTTTGTACTATCAGCCGATGAAGTACTTTTAGTTGTGACTCCCGAGCCGACCTCCATAACGGATGCATATGCTCTTGTAAAAACTGTGGCCAATATAAAGAAGGATTGTGCTATCAATGTTTTGATAAACAGGGCGGATAATGAGAACGAAGCAAAGACTGTTTATAATAATTTTGCAGCGGTATCGGAGAGATTTCTTGGTATAAAACTGGAATCCCTGGGCTACCTTCCCTTTGATCAGTCCTTTACCAAGTCGGTAAAGCTCCAAAGGCCGTATTTGCTGTGTTATCCCAAGAATTCAACCAGTAAGCTTATATATGATTTAGCTGATTCCATTATCCGGAAGGAAAATGTTGTAAACAGCACTGCACAAACAGGTATCAAAGGATTCATTAATAGATTTGTTGGGTTGTTTACCAATTGATTAGGTAGTATACTATAACTATGTGGGGTAAATCGCTTGAACACTGTATATAACTTGAAAGATTTTTCGGTAGGAACCAAGATAGAAATGACAGTTGTTGATCCGGTTGAAGGAAAGATTGATATTGGATTTGTAAGCCAGCTGGAAGGTTTTACAGACGTTAATATTATCAGGATCAGCGCTCCTATACATGAAGCCAAGGTTTATCCGGTACGGGTCAACTCGTATATAGAGGCTTACCTGTTTTGTAAAGCCAGTCAGATCTATAGAATTGTCGGCTATGTAACAGACAGACTCATCATCGATGACATAGCCTTATTAGATGTAAGGGTTACAGAAAAGCCGGAAAAAATTCAGAGGAGACAGTACTACCGCTTTGACTGCAGGGTTCCTGTGTGTTTTGATTCGCCGGCTGCGGACGAGCCCGGCAAATATGACCAAATCAGCGGTCATACTATTGATATAAGCGGAGGAGGCTTATCTGCGATCACCGATAAAATGCTCACTGCCGATTCAGTAATTACGGGCAGCCTGTCACTGGATGACTATGAGCTGGAGTTTAAAGGCAAAGTGATCAGATGCAGGAGAGAGATAATTAATGAAGAGTTGAAATACATATCGTCTATAGGTTTTATAGACATTGAATATAAAGAACGTGAAAAAATTGTTGGCTTTATATTTAATCAGCAGAGAGAACTATTAAGAAAAGGGCTAAGAGGTAGCTAATGAATTTAAAACCAAACAAGAATAATTTAGTAAAAGTATTAATTGTTGATGACTCAGCTTTTATGAGAAAGGTATTGTCGGACATAATTGACTCTGAGGATTCACTTTCGGTGATAGGTACGGCTACTGACGGCAAAGATGCTCTGGATAAAATAGCAGAGTTGGATCCCGATATAATAACACTCGATGTTGAAATGCCAATAATGGACGGCATCAACTGTTTGAAAGAGATAATGCAAAGGTTTCCAAAGCCGGTTATAATGCTCAGCAGCGGCACCGAACATGGGGCAGAGCTCACCATCAGAGCATTGGACGAGGGCGCGGTTGATTTTATAGCAAAACCTAAAAACATATTTGAAATTAAAAATGAAAAAAAGAAAAATGAAATTATAGAAAAAATTAATATTGCTAAAAATATCAAGTTTAATTCATTCAAGTGCAAATCCAGAGACTGCGACGAAAGTCACGTGGTCAAAAGCAGCAAGGTATTGAAATATATTATAGCAATAGGTACTTCAACAGGTGGACCCAAAGCACTGCAAAGTGTGATCCCGTTTTTGCCGGGGGATATTCCGGCAGCTGTACTGATAGTGCAGCATATGCCGCCGGGCTTCACAAATTCCCTGGCAGAAAGACTTGACAGCAAGAGCGAATTGGTTGTAAAGGAAGCTACCCATAAGGAGCGGATATTGGCAGGACATGTTTATATTGCACCCGGTGATTCACATATGCTGATTGAAACTGCTTCAAATGGCGATATAATGATAAATCTCGACAAGTCCCCGCCGGTGAGTGGGCATAGACCTTCGGTGGATGTTATGATGGAGTCGTTATCTTCTACCGGTCTCAAGAACATCATTGGTGTTATTATGACCGGCATGGGGGCAGATGGGAGTAGCGGAATAAAAAAGCTCAAGGATGTGAACAAAAGTTACATAATAGCTCAAGACGAAGAAACAAGTGTAGTATTTGGAATGCCCAAGATGGCTATCCAGACAGGAGCAGTTGATAAGGTAGTATCACTTGACAAAATTTCAGAAGAAATTATTCAATATTTGGGGGTGCGTTAAATATGGATATGAGTCAGTATTTACAAATATTTATCGAAGAGGCGAATGAGCATGTTCAGAATCTTAACCAGTGTTTGCTGCAAATGGAAAAAGATCCTGAGGACAAGGATGTCCTGAATGAGATATTCAGAGTAGCTCATACTATTAAGGGAATGGCGGGTACAATGGGTTATACCAAAATGACCAAGCTGACCCATGATATGGAGAATGTACTTCATGCCATTAGAAATGATGAGATCAAGGTAACTTCAGAGCTCGTTGATGTTCTGTTCAAGTGTCTTGATGCTCTTGAAAACTATGTCAACAGTGTAGTTTCCACTGGCGGTGAAGGTGACAGGGAATATAAGGACGTTATAGCAACCCTGAATGCCATACTTCAGAACAAGGGTGCAGCAGCAGCACCTGCCGTGAATAAAGCACCTGCGCCTGCGGCGGCCGAAGCAAGTGAGAAGTATGTGACTGCACTTGTAGATCTGGACGAGTTCGAGCAGAATGCTGTCAACAAGGCAATAGATATGGGTATGAATGCCTTAAAGATAACAATAGTTCTCAATAAAGGCTGCCTGTTGAAATCAGCAAGGGCATTTATCCTTTTCCAGACGCTGGAAAGGTATGGAGAAATAATTAAATCCCAACCTGTGGTTCAGGATATAGAGGATGAAAAGTTTGATTTTGAGTTCACTGTTGTTGTGGTATCCAAAGAGGATGAGCAGCATTTTTCAAAGGAACTCAATTCTATTGCAGAAGTAGATGAGGTTATTATAAGACCGATGGGCAGATTCAATAACGGCGTTGCAATGGAAGCCGAGAAGCTGGAAAAGGCTGAAACCGAAGTGAGGTCAGCGGATTCTGCCGAAAGTCATGCGGTAAAAGAAACAGAAACACAGGAGGCCGCAAAGCAGAATGGAAACAATGCTGCAAGAAAAACTCAAAGAACGGTCAGAGTCGATATAGACAGACTTGATGTGCTTATGAATCTGGTTGGCGAGCTTATAATAACCAAAACAAGGCTTGAAGGAACAGATATTACCGAAAAGCCCCAGGAATACCATGAAACCCTGGAATACCTGGAAAGGATCACCACAAATCTGAATGATGCCGTTATGAAGGTCAGAATGGTGCCTATTGAAACAGTATTCAACAGATTCCCCAGAATGATCAGGGATATTGCCAAGGATCTTGGCAAGGAAATAGAACTGGTTATGTCGGGTGAAGAAACAGAATTGGACAGAACGGTCATAGATGAAATCGGAGATCCTCTCATCCACTTGCTCAGAAACTCCTGTGACCACGGTCTGGAATCCACTGAAAAGAGAAAGCAGCTTGGCAAGCCCGAGCATGGAAAAATAAACCTGACGGCATATCAGTCGGGCAACAATGTAATAATTGAAGTTGGAGATGACGGAGCCGGAATAAATATTGATAAAATTAAAGCCAAAGCAATTGAGAATGGTATTGTCACAAGAGAGGCTGCCAATTCCATGTCTCAGCAGGAAGCCATAGAACTGCTGTTCAGACCGAGCTTCAGTACCGCTGAGAAGATCACCGGACTTTCAGGCAGAGGGGTTGGACTTGACGTTGTCAAGACAAAGATAGAACAGCTGGGTGGAACGGTTGAGGTTGAAACTGCCAGCGGAAGGGGAAGCAAATTCCTCATAAAGCTGCCGCTTACACTTGCTATTTATCAGGCTCTGCTTGTAAATGTGGGCAGTGAAAAATATGCCATACCATTGGGCTCCATTTATCAGATATATGAGTGGAAGGCCGAGGATGTCAAATCAGTACAGGGTCAGGAAGTAATACTTCTGAGAAATATGGTTGTGCCCATTACGAGACTGGCAGATTCCCTTGAGGTACCCGACAGCCATACAAAGACTCAGAACAAGCTGAAGATCGTTATTGTAAGAAAAGGCGAAAAGCTTACAGGTCTTGTGGTTGACAGCGTAATAGGACAGCAGGAAATAGTAATCAAGTCACTTGGAAAGCTGCTTACCGGTATCAAGTATCTTGCCGGAGCCACTATCCTTGGTGACGGTAATGTTGCACTGATCATTGACGTTAATTCCATTACATAAAAATATCTATTGACGGCGTACATATATTCGCCTTATAGCGGTGGAGGAGTAAACAAATTTCATTATTATTTTTGGCCGCTATTGCGGCTCAAAGCCATAAAATGGCTAGGAGGTTAATATGGCAGAAGCACAGGTAATTGATTTTGATACAAAACAATTTATTATATTCCGTCTTGGGGAAGAACGCTTTGGAATAGACTCCTTAAAAATAACAACAATAGACAGAATGAAAACCATAACAAGAGTTCCCAAAACACCGGAATTCATAAAGGGAGTAATAAACCTGAGAGGTGACATTATCCCGGTTATGGATCTAAGGGCAAAATTCAATCTGCCGCCTGTTGAGGAAACAGAGGAAACCAGGATAATTATTTTGAAGCTGGAGGAGATATCCATAGGGGTTATAGTGGATCAGGTACTTCAGACCATCCAGCTGAGCGGTGAGGATATAGAAAATACTTCAAGCCTTATAAACAGCGCAGCAGCGGAATATATCTCAGGTATAGGCAAGGTTGGCGGTGAAATTGTAACTTTAATAAACTTTGAGAAATTAGTTAAGCTTTGATTAAAAAAAGATTGAGGTAAAGGTAATGGCGATTAGTTTTGATGAGTTAAGCAATATACAGATGGATGTGCTTAAAGAAATCGGAAATATCGGAGCCGGAAACGCTGTAACATCTCTGGCAAAGATGATTGATAAAAAAGTGGATATGGCTGTGCCAAAGGTTAAGATCATGGGTTTTGACAAGGTCAGCCAGATGTTGGGCGGAGAAGAAATAATCGTAGTTGGAATATTATTAAGTGTCACCGGAGATATGACCGGAATAATGATGTTTGTCCTTGACAATTATGCTGCAAGGCAACTGGTCAATATTCTTTTGGGCAGTGATTCCACCAGCCTGGAATTTGACGAAATGGAGCTGTCGGCGCTTAAGGAAATAGGAAACATACTGACCGGTTCATATCTGAATGCACTTGCGGGCTTGACAAATCTTAAGATTCTGCCTTCGATACCAGAATTGGCAATAGATATGGCCGGTGCCATACTGAGTGTTCCTGCCATAGAATTCGGAAAAGTAGGCGACTCGGTCCTGTATATAGAGACTGAGTTCAGCGAAGGCATTACTAAAGTATTCGGGGACTTTCTTTTAATACCTGATGTGGATTCATATGAGGTATTATTAAAAGCATTGGGAGTTATAGAATAATATGGATATAGAAATTATAAAGGTTGGTATGGCTGATCTGAATTCCGCCCACCATCCTTGTATGATAACAACGCTTGGGTTGGGCTCCTGTGTGGGCGTTGCCTTGTATGACTCTGCTACTAAAATTGTCGGTTTGGCTCACGTTATGTTACCCTCCAGTGAGCAGGCAAAAAATAATAGTAACATTGCAAAATTTGCTGATACTGCTATTGTTCGATTGGTAGAAGATATGGTAAAATTAGGTGCACGAAAGGAACGGATAACAGCCAAACTGGCCGGAGGAGCACAGATGTTTGCATTCAGCCAGGGATCGGAATTAATGAGAATTGGTTATAGAAATGTAATCGCTTCCAAAGAAAAACTGAAAGAATTAAAAATACCGGTTATTTCTGAGGATACAGGCGGGAATTATGGACGTACCATTGAAATTTTTTCGGATGACGGCAGACTGATGGTTAAGACCATTGGCTGTGGAATCAAGCAATTATAGCATTTTATTTTAACAAAAGAAAAGAATGTAGATATTCTTTACAGAGCCGTATGATTGGCTTTGCTTTCAATCGCATTAAGGCGTAAATGAGAGGTAAGAATGGAGACAATTATGAAAATACCGTTTTTATTGGCAATGGCTGCCTCAATACTAACCGGAGTTGTGAGTATTTCAAACAACTCCAGTACAAATCAGACGTGCATACGAATGATAATAGCTCTGATTGGTTTCTATGTACTTGGTAAAATTCTGAGTACTACATTGGCCGGAATCGTCGAAGAACAGAACAAACAGAAACTGGAAGCTGAAAGGCAGCAGCAGCTTGAACAATTCAAACTTGAACAAATTAAACTAGAGCAGGAAAAGAATGAAAAGCTTAAGCAGGAAGAACATTTAGGGACTAAATTGGATTTGTTTGCCGGCAGCAGCCAGGACGATGATTTTTCTCCACTAGATCTATCACAAGCGATCAGGACAAAAGTGAAAGAATAGACTTTGGTGATGTATAGTAATTTAATGGGGGATTTACATGCTTGGTATGAACAATATTAATCAGCTTTGGAAGCAATATACTGAAAATAAAGATCCTGCTGCAAAAGAAAAATTAATTATTCATTATGCATATCTGATTAAATACGTAGCAGGAAGGTTAAGTATCTACTTCGGATCAAATGTGGAATTTGATGATCTGGTTGGTTATGGAGCTTTTGGACTTATAGATGCCATTGAGAAGTTCGATGTTACAAAAGGTGCTAAGTTTGAAACATATGCCTCTTTAAGAATAAGGGGGTCTATAATAGATAGTATCAGAGATCTGGATTGGGTTCCGAGATCTTTGAGACAGAAAAACAAGGAACTGGAAAGAGTTTATGCAGAGATAGAGAATGAATGCGGTCATTCGGCTACCGACAAAGAAGTGGCTGAGAAGCTTGGAATAAGTATGGATGATTTTTATAGGCTCCTTAATGATGTTAATGTTTCTTCAATGATGTCATTGGAAGAATTTATGGAACAAAATTATGAGAGGGGCCTTGAAATAGTCAGTGAAAATACTGAGGACAAGCCTGAAGCTTCTTTGGAGTTCAGTGAGATTAAAGAGCTGTTGGCTGATTCCATAAACAAATTACCCGAAAAAGAGAAAGCGGTAATTACTTTTTATTATTTCGAAGAACTTACTTTGAAAGAAATAAGTGCCATAATGAATGTAACTGAGTCCAGAATATCTCAGCTGCACACAAAAGCACTTTTAAGGATGAGAGGCAAATTGTTCAGACACAAAATAATGCTTGAATCTTAAAGGAGAGTTTATGGCAAATCAAAACGATTTAAAAATCCTGGTTACTGTTTCGCCTGACGAGCTAAAGGCGTTTGTAACCATCTATCCAAGCGAAGACTATTCCAGAGTGAGCAGGGACGAAATAATTTCTGCGCTTCAAAATCAGAAGGTTACATACGGGATCAAGGAAGATGTCATTGACTTATGCAGTAACAGGCCGATTTATAATGAAGAAATATGTATAGCAGAAGGTATCCCGGCACAAAATGGAAAAAACGGATCGGTAATTTATCATTTTGATACATCGGTAGCCAAGTCTCCAACCCTATTGGATGATGGCAGGATAAACTACAGGGAATTGAATTTGATTCAATCTGTAAGCCAGGGCCAGCTGCTCTGCTCTCTGGAACCGCCGTTGATGGGGACTCAGGGTATGACGGTCAGAGGCAAGGTAATTGCTGCTGTGAACGGCAGACCTGCGGTAATGCCGCGGGGAAAAAATGTACAGGTATCGGAAGACGGACAAAAATTGTATGCCTCCACCGCCGGAGAGGTAGAATATCTTGATGCCACAAAGGTAAGTGTCTACACAAACCACGAGGTTCCGGCAGATGTTGACAATTCAACCGGAAATGTAACTTTTGTGGGAAGTGTCATTATAAAAGGAAATGTTTTATCCGGCTTCAGCGTTGAAGCAGGAGGGAATGTTGAGGTTTACGGAGTAGTGGAAGGAGCCACAATCAGGGCAGGCGGAAACATTATTCTCAGAAGGGGAATGCAGGGTATGGGCAAAGGGACCCTCATTGCCGGCGGAGATATAGTATCCAGATATATTGAGTATTGCAATGTGGAGGCACAGGGTAACATCCAGGCAGAAGCCGTCATGCACAGCAACATAAAATGCGGAAACAAGCTTGAACTGACCGGAAGAAAAGGTCTGCTGGTGGGAGGTACCTGTAAGGTAGGCAAGATCATTGTCGCAAAAGTAATCGGCTCTCATATGGCCACTGTAACCGATCTGGAGGTTGGTACCGATCCTACGGTGAGAGAACGTTATAAACAGGTTAAGGAAGAATTATCCTCCAGTGAATCCGATATCAAAAAAGCAGAACAGGCAATAACCATATTGAAAAAACTCGAAGGCATGGGTGCGCTGACACCTGATAAACAGGAAATCCTGACAAAGAGCGTTAGAACCAAGATATATCTTTCATCAAGGGTGGAAGAGCTCAAAAATGAAATGGTCATACTTGATGAAAAACTTCAGCAGGAAGTCAGCGGAAAAGTACGTTCCCTGAATACAATCTATCCGGGTGTGAAAGTCACTATAGGAACCTGCACTATGTATGTTAAAGAAACCTTGCAGTATTGTACCCTGTACAGGGACGGAGCCGATATCAGGGTTGGCGCCGTTGATAGATAGGGCTGTTTTACACAGCAAATCAGAGGGGGGCGGTTAATATGTCAATTAAACCAATGGATTTTCAGGTTTTGTATCCCAAAACAACTGAGCTGTCCAAAACGTATAACGACGAGGCCAACAAAAACCAGGCTGTACACCAGCAGCAGGCCGAGGCAAACCGTGACAGGATAGATCACAGTATGAAGCAGGTTGTTGCCAGGGAAAATGTACAGGGCGGACGAGTAAATGAGAAACAGCAAAAAGATAATAATAAGCAGAACGAGAAAAAAAAGAAGCAAAAGAATAATGGAGAAAATACGCCTAGAATTGATATAAGGATATAGTTTCATTGAGGTGAACATGGGTGCTTTTTACGTAAGTATTATATTTTTAGGGATTTTATTAATAATTGGATCCCTGTTTTTTATTGTAATGGACAAGGTTAACGGAAAAGATTTTTTCAAGGAGTTTGACAGAAAAAAGGAAGAGATGTTTAACCTGATTCAGGATTCTGAAGAAATGCTCCAGGAACTGAACAAAATGTCCGATTATGTTGTAACTTCAATTTCGGAGAAAAATCAGGAATTTTTTGATAAGTATACCAGGGCACAGGCTGATGATGAATATTATCAGCCATCTGAAAATTTGAGCAAGGGGGCCGGGGTGTACAATCAAATGCTAAGGCCCGCGGTATCTGTGAGAGTTAATCCCATGCCGTCGGTACCCGTGGCAAAGATTCCCGTTCCTGTAATGCCCTCTGAAATTGAGCAGGTTTCCCCGACCAGTGGAAATACGCACACAAAGGAAGCTGCTCAGAAGAAAGGCAGGAAGGCCAAAGATAATATAAAACGGCAGGAAGAAATAAAACCAAATGAAGATGTAAATCCGCAGCAGGATGTAAAGCCAAATGAAGATGTAAAGCTGCAACAGGATGAAAAGCTGAATGAAGCTACAATGCAGCAGGATGTAAGGCTGAATGAAGCTATAATACCGCAGGAAGCTGAAAAGCATATGGAACATCTGAAAGTTGACGATGACATAAATGCACAGGAGCTTATTCAACCGGAAGAAAAAGAATTCACCCCGCTCAGTACCGGCCCCAGGTCTGATATTGAAGCTGACGGCAATAAGTCAAAGCTTGTTTTGAACAATAAGAGACATGAGGTTCTGAAAATGATAGAACAGGGAATGACTAATGACGAAATAGCTGACAGGCTCAAAATAGGCAAAGGTGAAATTAATCTGATCAGAGGACTGAGCAAATGAGAAAAGTTCATGAAAAAAGTATTATATTAGGTATCGGTATAGGAATGGTCATAACTTCGGTAGCAGGTCTTATTTATTCGGGCGGTGACGGAACCCGTTCAGATGCCACGGACCTTTCCAGGGAAGAAATAGTCAGACTGGCCAAAGGTTACGGCATGGTTGAACCAGTCCGCCTTGTAGAGGATGATGCAGCAGCAGCCACTCAGACAGGAAATCCTGAAGATCATACACCTTCCGGAAGTACCGGATCAGACTCTCAAAACAGCGCTGCTGCACAGCAAACCGATGAGGCCGGGAAACCTGAAATCCAAACTCCGGCAGAGCCTGATGCGGAGGGGAAAAATATAACGGTGGAAATAAAGCGGGGCTATAATTCCACCATGGTGGCACAACTTTTGTATGATAAAGGTGTCATATCGGATATGAAAAAGTTTGTGGATACCTTGGCCGCATATAGTGCCACAAAGAAAATCAATATAGGCACTTATACCTTCAAGAAAAATGATGATTATGTTCACATTGTTAAAGTCATATGCAGTTTATAAAAAAACCACTCTGAGCTGGTGCTCAAAGTGGTTTTTTAACGGTGTGACTGCATCAGCCCGCCTTTAAGAGTGGCTCCTCAAAAGAACCTTTCCGGATAAATTCTTCCCTGATGACCTTAAAGCCGATAGGAGTGAAGATCAGGACACAGAACAGTTCAGCAAACGGATAACAATACCATACTCCGTTCAAACCAAAGATTTTTCCGAACAGAAATGCACCCGGCAGAATAAACACCAGCTGGCGAAGCAGTGACATTACAAGTGATTTCATACCGTGACCCACTGCCTGGAACATGGTTGTGATTATGATACCAAAAGCGGCCGGCAGGAAACAAAGGCTGATTGTCTTGAGCGCGTAAATTCCAATATCGGATCTTTGACCGAAAATAGACAGAAGCTGACCGGGTATCAATTGGAACATCAACAGCCCCAGTGACATAATAATAATGGTTACCGTCAGGGAGAGATAGAAAGTCTTATAAAATCTCTTCTTTTTATTTGCACCAAAATTATACGCCATGATAGGCATTGCTCCCTGTGTTAATCCGAAAACAGGCATAAATACGAAGGATTGCAGTTTGAAATAAATGCCCAGAACGGCAATAGCTGTTTCCGAGAAGGACATAAGTATGGCGTTCAGACCGGTAGTGGTGACAGATCCGATAGCGTTCATCACTATGGATGGTGCACCGACTTTATATATGTTGACCACATTTTCCTTTTTCAGTTTGAGGCCTTTGAGCGTCAGATGAATATCATGGCTTTTCAGCCTGAACATAGTCATAACATAGGTCATTGCGGTCAGCTGACCGATAACGGTTGCAACGGCCGAACCGGCAATACCCAGCTCAGGAAACCCGAACAAACCGAAAATCAGTATGGGATTCAGAATAATATTGGTTATTGCACCGATGAGCTGCGATATCATTGGAATGAGCATATTACCAGTTGCCTGAAGGGTTTTTGAATGGATTATTTCAATAAACATTCCGGCCGACGCAGCAGTTACTATTGTCAGATAGGTTGTACCCATGGATATTACCCTGGGGTTATCTGAAAACAGCGATATAAACGGTCCTGAGGCCACCAGACCAATTATTACAAAAGCAGCAGCATTCAATATGGCAAGGAACAGGCCTGTCCTTGCAGTAACAGTGGCCTCGTCGACTTTGCCCTCACCCAGCTTTCTGGCTATGAGAGAGTTTGTTCCTATACCTACGCCGACAGCAAACGCCAAAGTCATAATTTGCATGGGAAAAGCTATTGAAACGGCAGTAAAAGCTTCTTCGCCCAATTTTGAAACAAAATAACTGTCAACAACATTGTAGAGGGACTGAACCAGCATTGAAAGCATTGCGGGAAGCGACATCCCGGCAAGAAGCCGTCCAACGGGTACAGTACCCATTTTTTCAGATTTTAGATTATCTTTCTGCATATTAACCCCTTTAATTCTGTAAATAAAAGAACATTTATTCGAACAATTGATTTTATCAAATAACACAGTTAAAAGTCAAATATATTTATGAAGGCCGGCAAATGGATATTATAGCTATTTGCCCATACTGTGAAAATATGATATTGTGAGTATGATTGCAGAATAAGTCATAAAGAAAAACTGCATCGAGGGCATAATTGAAAGTATTACAGTATTACACGAAAGGCAGGCAAACCATGGAGTATAATAAGCTGGACAAGAGAATTCTAATATCATGGAGAATTTCAAGGTTAATAAGATTAATTATAATAGCTGTTGTTATAGGGATACCTTTGTTTTTCCTGTCGAAGGCGGATTTTTTCCAGCCCTTTAAACATTATGCATATATGGGGGCCGGTTTAATACTTCTCTATAAATTGTTTGGTCTGTTTATTTATCCGGCAATAGAATACAGACAGTGGGGATATATAATAACAGATGACAGGGTTGAAATCCGTCACGGAATATTTTTTGTAGGCAATACAATTGTTCCCATTGTCAGAATCCAGCATATAACGGTGTCACAGGGCCCAATCATAAGGAAGCTTGGCATTTCGGTAGTCAATATTCACACAGCAAGCGGGCAGTTCAGTATTGAAGGCATTTCCACGGATGAGGCCGATTCGATTGCAGAGAACCTGCGGGGCAAATTATATAAAAGATTGGATGCTCAGGAGAATTAGGTATCCGTTCACAATTTCAATATGATTTGATGGAGGTAAAAAGTGGATTTCAAACACAGAAGAGGAAACTATCTGATAATATTTGAAAAAGTAATTGAACTGCCAATACTTATTTTAGGAGCTCTCGCAAGTATCATCCTTGTCAAGAATTTCGATGCTCAGGCTGTAATGCCGCTGGTGTTTATATTATTCAGCCCCATTTCAAGGCTGATCAGCTACCTGTTCACTTTTTACACCCTGGAGGAGGAGCATTTGGTGGTAGAGTCGGGGGTTTTTACAAAGCAGCGGGTGGAGATACCTTTTTCCACAATAACCACCGTTGACCTGTCACAAAATATATTATTCCAATTATTCAAGGTTTATAAAATCAAAGTGGACAATGCCAGCCAGACAAATGATACGGCCAACAAATCAAATATTGTGCTGACTTTAAAAATAGACCAGGCAATACAATTCAAAGAGGTATTGACAAAAGGTAAAAACACTCAGGAGCTCAGGGAGCAGGAAGCTGAGACTGATGCAATCAAGGCAATGCCCCAGGATTTTGTCAAACTTGGCCTGCTGCAGTCAAAGTGGGTTTACTTTCTAAGTATCATAGCTGTCGCAGGTCCGTTTTTGGGTATTATCGCTCCAAAGCTTGAGAATATATTTCAGGACATGCTTATCGGTGGATTGATTGCAGCCGCAATTATCTTGGGCTATGTACTTTCGGTAGCCCTGTCGCTTGGCAAAAGCGTTTTAACCTACTATAACTTTAAGGTTTGGGCCACCGATGACACTGTGAAAATAAAATACGGCCTGCTTAATAAAAAGAGCTTTTCCCTGCAGAAAAGCAAGATAAACGGAATAATATTCAAACAGAGTTTACTTATGCGGCTGTGCGGTTTTTATACTGCCGAAGTTATCGTAATAGGCTATGGTGATGCCGATAAAGAGGGTGAAACCGAAAGGGCCATAATCTTTCCCATAGCAACTCTGGAAAGATTAAAGAAAATAGTTGTCAGGCTGCTGCCGGAATATTCTGTTGAATACACCTTGTGCCACCCGGACAGAGGAGCGGTGAGATATTTCTTTGCGAATCCGGGTTTTATATCGGCCCTTATTACGGCGGCAATATCGGTAATGGTTTCAACAGCCGTCGGCCAGCCGCTGATTGCTGCCGCAGCCGCAGTACTTCTGATATTGTCAGTAATAGATGTGCTTCTAAGGTTTAAAAATTCAGGAATAAGTGTAGGCAATAAAAATGTTGTACTGTCTGCCGGAGGCTTCAGCAGGTGGATGGCATTCATAAAGACCGGAAGTATAGAGAGCGTTACTTCAAAAGGTAGTATGTTCAAAAGGGAGAGGGGGTATGTCTCAATATCGCTGGGATATGTGGCCCCGGCACGTGCCGCCCGTCTGACCTCGTATAACCTGCCTGCCGACCAGTTTGAACAGCTCCAGAGTGTATTGAAATACTGACGTGTCAATGCACTGAATTTATGTGCTTAAATATAGTAAAAATGAGAAAAAAATATCGCATTGTTTTATATTTTAGTATTGATTTGTTAAAGTATCTGTGTTACTATATTTAAGCAGTAGAAAAACACATGCCGAAGTGGTGAAATTGGCAGACGCACTGGACTCAAAATCCAGCGTACGCGAGTACATGTCGGTTCGAGTCCGACCTTCGGCACCAAGATAAGTTGACAAGTTTTTGAGAAGAAAACTTGTCAACTTTCTTTTGTTTATACGGGTTTGCAGCATTTCAAGTGGTTGGCGGTTTTCCTGAACGTATGGATTTGAACCCACACACAATCAAAATATAACAATTATATGAGCACGATGGCTATCAAAGCTATTGTGCTTTTTTTGTACCCTAATTAAGAAAGTGAGGATATGTCCATGACGAATTATATAAACAAATCAAATGTGATTACAGAAGGCTTGCGCAAAACCTTTCAAAGTACAGATTGCAAGATGGCGAACCGTCGGTGCTATAGCTATGATATCTTGCCCAATGGTAACCTCACAGTCAATCAGACTGAGGCAGAAGTTGTCCGATGGATTTTCAAGCGGTATCTTGCGAGGGACAGCTTTGGTAAAATCGCTGCCGGTCTTGAAAAATAAGGAGTGATTTCCCCTACCGGAAAAGTGAAATGGAATCGTGAAGCGATTTTCAAATTGCTATCGAATGAAAAGTATACAGGATGGGTTCTGCTGCAAAAGACGATGAGTATTTGCGGTACGCAGTTTAAAAACGAAGGAGAACTCGATCAGGTATTGATTACTCACCACCATGATGCAATCATCTCAACTCAGGATTTTGAAACGGTGCAGCAAATGAAAAATGAGCGTGCAAAGGCGCCAGTTCACGAAATGAAAATGACGCTGTCGTTTTAACAGGAAATATATTCAAATAAATCAAAATATGGTATACTATTAACAAAGAGAGCGGCGGAGCCCATGAATCATAGAACTTTTACTAATATTCCCACTAAGCAATACAATTGGGTTATGGATAAACCCCTTCAGATTGCGGCCTATTGCAGGGTTAGCAGCCTCAAAGAGGCCCAAGAATTAAGCCTTAAAATTCAGATTCTATATTATACAGATAAAATTGAGGCTTGTACCTTCGGAGAGAATGTTGGGGTGTTTTCAGATACAGCAACAGGCCGGAATATTCGGCAACGTCCGGCGTTTAGGAAGCTTATGACAAAATGTCGAGCAGGTAAAGTGGATATCATTCTTACAAAGTCCATTAGCCGCTTCGGAAGAAATTCCTTGGAAACCATCCAGCGATTACGGGAGCTTCGAAGCCTGAACATTGATGTTTATTTTGAACAGGAGAACATCCATCTGCTTGACCCTGCTGCACAGCACATTATTGAGATATACTGTGCGCTGGCACAAAATGAGAGTGAGAACAAAAGCCACAACATTCGTTGGGGAATCCATGAGGGGTTTCGAGCAGGAACCTCGGGTTATCAAAACTTTCCTTGCTATGGGTATTACTACGATAAAGAAAAGCAGATGCTGAAAATTGTTTCAAAGGAAGCGAAGGTTATCCGAATGATTTTTGATTTGCGTCTGCAAGGCTATAGTCTTGGCAGAATTTCAGCAGAGCTGGCAAAAAGAGCGATCTCCTCACCAAATGGTAAGCCAGTTTGGAGCCGGGAATGCATCCGAAAAATGCTTTGCAATGAGAAATACACTGGATCAGTGATGCACAAAAGACCTATGTGGAGGACTTCTTCACTGGCAATCAGAAGCACAATACCGGACAGCGTGAACGATATTTCTACAAGAACCACCATATGCCAATTGTGGAGTGGGACGTTTTTGTGCGAGTGAATGGCGTATAAATGAAACTGTGTGTTATAGCAATAATGGGAAGTTGATTTCCGGTGAGTAGGGAGATATCTATGTTAAAAGGTACGCTTAAAAATAGATGGGTGGGATGATATGTTTGACTTATCTAATCTGAATGATTACGAATTTGAGATACTATGCAAGGATATAATGCAGGATCTACTTGATGAGGAGTTATTTACCTTTTCGCGTGGGGTTGATGCAGGTGTTGATATTTGTGATAAGGAGAACCCCCCCACAATAATAATTCAAGCCAAGCACTATGCGAGTAGTACATACTCTCAACTTAAATCCTCGCTAAAAAAAGATGTCACAAAAATCCAACGACATCATCCCCAAAAATACTTTGTTTGTACAAGCCAAAGTCTAACCAGAAAAAACAAGCAGGAAATCATAGAGATGTTTAATGAATTTATGCCTGATATTTCTCATGTGATAGATAAAAATGATATCAACAGTTTCCTCGAAGATGAGCAAAACAAGGACATAGTTGTAAAAAATTATAAGCTTTGGTTATGCGCATCGGATGTCTTATCACTTGTCAACAACCAAAATATTTTTATTGATTGCTCCGAACTCATGCTTGATATCGAGGAGCAAATTAAGTTGTTTGTCGAGACGCAGGCATACCACAATGCAATAAAAAAGCTTCGTCAAGATAATATCATCATTATCATCGGCGCACCTGGCGTTGGTAAGAGCACCCTATCAAAAATGCTGCTCTTGTACTATGCCGATAAGAATTATAAAGTTCGATATGTAACCAACAACAATATTTCGGAAATAAAGCGGTCACTTAATCTAGCCCCAAATAAAAAAGAAATTGTGCTTTTAGATGATTTTCTTGGTCAGCATTATCTTAACTTAAAAGATTCTCAGCCCAATGAATTGAAAACACTCATATCATTTGTTACCAGAAGCAAAAATAAAAAACTGATACTTAATAGTCGAGTTACTATTTTGAATGAAGCGGCGCAAGCCTATCTGACTTTCAGGGAAATCATGGTCAGGTATGAGCAAAATAAGTATCTGCTTGATTTAGACGAGATGTCATCTTTGGAGAAAGCAAAAATCCTATACAACCATCTTTACTTTAATGGGCTGCCACAGGATTATTTATCTCAAGTGAAGCGAAACAAGGGATACCTAAGGATAGTTAATCATGTAAATTATAACCCAAGAATTATAGAGTATGTCACGCAGAAGCATAATTACGAGACTGTTCCCAGTAGGGATTATCTTCAATACATTATTGGAAAGCTAGACAACCCAGAAGATGTCTGGAAGGATGAATTTCGAAACAGATTAGATATGGGAGATCGTATTCTCATGAATACGCTATATTCACTTTCTGATACAACCGTTGATAATGTTGTATTGGAGCGTGCTTTTAATGAGCGAATTCGGAAGGTGAAGGGCGATACATCTGTAAATCAATACAAGGAATCTGTTATTCGATTAACCGATTCCTTGATTAAAAACGTAGATGATAGAGGCACAGTGAAGATTGCGGCAATCAATCCATCAGTGAATGATTACCTTTTTTCGGAAATCACATTAAATTCGAATGAACAGATAGCAATAATCGAAAACGCTGTTTTTTATGAGCAGATTTTCAGAGCTCTAAAATCTGATACAGCAAAGTTGCATTATAGAAAAAAACTATGTTCCTATGATTTTCTTAAAATGGACACATTAAAAAACACTGCATTTTTCTATTTTTTGAAGAGCATTGTCGAGTTGCATATTCTGGATAGGTCATTAAAACGCAAAACTACAATTTCATTGGAGCGCGCATACGGAAGTTTGAGCTATCAGGACAGAGAAGAATATGGCCAAATTTTGCAAAAGCTCTATTCCGGTGAATACTGTGAATTTTATGAACTTCAAAAAATATTTTTTACATCAGAAAAAATGTTTTATATCCTAAAGCCACTTACGCTAGATAATGCCATTGAGTTGATAAGCGCAATCACGGATGACTACGACGTTTCTGATGATGAAGAACTGACAGAAGTATTCAAAAATCAGCTCGTTGACAAAATTTCAGATTATGTTCAAGATGAGTTGTCAGATGAACTCGCAGATGCGGTTTCTCATGTGATTAATAAAGCCGAAAGCGAAGATATTGCAGGGTTTATGGATGGAACTACCACATTTTTGGAAGACGCTGTATGGTCAGAGTTAGAAGATTTAGCTTACGAAAAAATTAAAGATCATATCACCAATATCAACGGAGAAATTGATATTAGTGATAAGGACTTTGGTGTGTCTGATATGCGATATTATCTCGATATTTCAGATAGCATAACATCTGCGTTAAAAACAGATTATGACGAAGACGACGATAGAAGATATAGCCATTCGGAATCCGATACCTCGCTTATTGTAGCAATGTTTGAAAGGTGATTCTTTTATATTAAGATATATGAAGGCATTAACAAGAAGCTAGTAACGACTTTAATCTATCATTAATTTGAAGTAAAAATGAAAATTTTCGGATTGTTGGCAATATTTATGACCTATCACTTGTTGGTTTAAACAAACTGCATGGGATAGAATTCAGGTTCAGAAATCTGGTGTGTCAATAGATCAGAAGTCAAATATCAACAGGTAAACCGGAAATAGATATACGTGCTTGGCGAAAGTATCTATTGTACGAATTAGTAATAGGAAGGAAATAAGCTTATGTTTAAGGACGTCACAACAATTAAAATGTCAGGAGCAAATTTCGACTCCTTGACTTCATTTGATTTCTTCAATCCGCATGATGAAAATAAGGTTAAAACTGTTAAAGGTGCGCTCCTTTATGGTAGAAACGGTACAGGTAAGAGCACTATTGCAAGGGCTTTCCGGAAGCTTGCTGGAGGAAACGTTCCAGTCATAACCAGTGCAACATTTTATGATGATGCGGGTCATCTTGTGATGCTTACCGAAGAAGAAAAAAAGCATATCTTCATTTTTGACGAGGACTACGTGGATCAAAATGTAAGATTACAGCAGGATCACCTTGAAACCATTGTGATGCTTGGTCAAGCGGCTGATCTGACAGAGAAGATTGAGAAGGCTGGGGCTGAACGGGATACAGCAAAAACCGCTTACGATCAAAAGGACGCAGTATATAATGAATACTGTGATGCAAGCAATGTAAAATCTCCCAAGCACTATATTAGCCTTTTGGTGAATGCCCTTCGAGGAGATGACAACTGGGCTGGACGCGACAGAGAAATCAATAATGGCCGACAGAACACCGGCGTAAAAGATGATACGTATAAGAAGTTTGTGACACTTACACCATCCAAACCGAAAACGGAACTGATAGCTGACTATAAAGCAAAACTAAAGGAACTTGAAGCTGCGAAAACTGGCGCTTCTACTGTTGATGTAAGAGTTCCATCGGTACCAGATTCTTATAGCACTTATGACGATGAAACTGTACAACTGCTTCTTGCTGAGAAAATAGAGAAACCGGAACTATCTGAACGCGAGAATAAGCTATTCGAATTGCTACAAGATGGAAAAGGCAATGAGCTATCTCAAAGACTAACAGTATTCCATAAAAAGGAGACTGTAGAATGCCCGTATTGCTTTCAATTAGTGACACCGGAGCATAGGAAAACTCTGGTAGAGAGTATTGAGAAGGTACTCAGTAAGGCGGTTGAAAGCCATCAGAAAGCTCTTCGAGATCATATTTTTGATCAAATCATCATTAATCTTAACTCATATGAAAGGCTTGAAGGTTATCAGACGTGCGTTGATCTGATTGCTAAGATTAATGCTGCGATCCAGGAAAACAATGATAATCTGAAAAAGAAGATTGAAAATTCCTATGAGCCGATTAATACAAAAACTACCGAAGTTAAGACACTGGTAACCCAACTTATGACAGCTCTTGAGGATTTAGAAAAAGCGAGAACTGAATATAATAAAGCAGCAAAGAAGACGGACCCTATCATTAAAGAGTTGAACAAAATCAATAGTGAAATTGCCCATTATGATGTAGCTGACTTAGTTATGCAACTTGATAAGCAGCAGGATGAATATGTCGTGGCAGAGAAATTGCACAAAGAATTTAAAGTAGCATATGATGCAAAGAAAAAAGCAGTTGATGATCTGGAGGCGCAGAGAAAAAATATACGAATTGCGCTTGATGCCATCAACGCTTGTATGAAATACATTTTCTTTGCAGATGACAGGTTGAAGATTGAGTATGTCGATGGATCGTATAAGCTTCTATCACATGGGAAGAGTGTAAAGCCATGTGATGTGTCTGTTGGGGAGCGTAACATCATAGGTCTCAGCTATTTCTTTACAAGTATTCTTGAAGGTCAGGAAGAGACGCGAGCCTATGGGGAGGAGTATTTACTTGTTATTGACGATCCTGTTTCCAGCTACGATACGGAGAACAAAATTGGGATTCTGTCATTCTTGAAATATAAGCTGAGCATGTTCTTAGAGGGAAATCCTAATACGAGAGCACTTGTAATGACACATGACTTAATGACATTCTATGATGTTCACAAGTTATTTGAAGAAATTGTGGATGTGTGCAAACAGAAAGGATATCCTCAAGGCCCTAAATTCAATCGCTTAGAGATGCGTGATGGAGGCATGAAGACATTCTCCTACAATAATCGGCAAGAGTATACGGAAATTCTCAAGGCAGCTTATACATATGCATCTGGACAAGCTAATGATTACGAACTAGTTATCGGAAATATGATGCGTCAAGCACTGGAGGCGTTCTCGACTTTTGAATATAAGAAGGGTATCGAGGCTGTTTCCACAGATGTGCAGATCCTCGGTTTACTACCGGAGCCAGAGTATGTTTCATATTATAAAAATTTGATGTATCGATTAGTTCTCCACGGCGGAAGCCACAAGGAAGAACAGATAAAGGCCATGAAGGACTTTCAGTTCTTTAGTCTTATATCGGAAACCGAAAAAAAGAGAACAGCAAAGGATGTTCTCTGCTTTATCTATTTGCTGAACAAAAGACATTTGTTAGAGCACTTGAAAGACTCTGGGAACATTGAACCTGAATTGCAATCCTGGTGTCAAGATATCAATACCCGAAGCGGCGGTAATATGAGTAGCCTACGCAAACCGCAATTTATTTGGTCTCAGGTTGACGTTTTTTAACGGACTTACAATGGCTGGTTTCCTCAGATGCTAACAGAGTATCGTTATCGTACAATGAATAAACGCTTATAATACAAATGATACGTAAATAGCTTGCTGCAGAAATATGATGTTTTGCAATCGGAATGTGTAGAGTTTTAGAGGGATTTGTGATGGATAAAACAAAAATCAAGTGTAAGTTATGTGGAATGCATTATTCCGAAGATGAAATGAGTGAAGAGCACTATCCGGCTCGAAGCGTAGGTAACGAAGACATTATAGCTCTTGATATTGTAAAAATGATTGATTCTTTTCAATCTGAAGAAATGCGCAATGATGTATTAAAAAAAATATCAGCAGGCGAAAGCGCAGATAATATTCTTGGAGATATATTTGACACTAAATTATCAAAATCAATATATCCGGCAGGGAGAACCGCAAGGACGCTGTGTAGAAAATGCAACACATTTTTGGGCAAATATGATGCGGCATACTTGAAATTTTTTTCGCTGGATGGAGAACCAAAGAAAATTAAAGGGTTTAAAGAAAGCACCAAACTTCAGATTATAAAATCTATCTTCGGTAAATTTCTATCTGTGCCAGAAGCTAAAAATGAAGAATTTGATTTTCTGGATTTTCTTAATAACGAGGTGGAGACAAAGTATTCTGGGAAATGGAAACTGTATTTTATCAAAAGAGATTTAAGCACTGATCTCTTAGGGTTAAATGATATTGGAACTGGAAAAGCAACTTTTGATGAAGGCATTGTTTACGAGTTGTCAGACGACAGATTCATATTCAATCTCATGAACTTTGAGAAGCATTCATGTTTTTCGATGACTAATATTTTTGATATTCTCAATAAAAATTATGTATTAGTCAAGGGTGCTGGAAATGATGGTGGTTATCATGCTCAGATTTTGATGTCGCGGTTATTTCAGTATACTGATGAAAATGTGTATGGCTAAATATGAATGCGCTTTTTGAGTAATGATAGATTCCGATATAAAATATAATTTTGAACTGCATAGTTTGTTTATAACCTCCCAATAATGATAGTTCAAATCCACATCTGAAAATAGGATGATATCCAGTATTGACATGGCTCGCAAAAAGACATACCTTTCCGTCAAGGGGAAGCGCCAATAAGGATGTTTTCAGTTTTTGAGATTTGCCGCAGGATTTTAAGTCCTGCGGCTTTTCTCTTGGTCTAAACTTTGCCCACAAAGTTGAAGTACACATCAACCTGTTGGGTGTAATTTTTCTTCTTCCACGGTTCACTGCGGTCATGGACAACGATTTTCTCGATAAACTCCCGCACCAACTCCGGCGTCAGTTCCTGAATATTGGTGTACTTATCCACGATTTTCAGAAAACGGTCGGCGTTCAGCATTTTGTCCTTTGCCCCGCTGATGGCCTGTTCCAGTTCTGCCGCGCGGTTGGAAAGCGCCAGCTTTTCCGTTTCGTAGCTGCCTGTCAGCATATGAAATTGCTGTTCCGACAGGTGTTCCAGCGCCATTTGCTCAAAGGCTTTCCGAAACAGCTTATCCAGTTCCTCCAAACGCCTCCGTGCCTTTTCCAGCTCACGGGTCTGCGCCGCCATATCTTTTTTAAGCTGGCTTTGGTGCTTTTCCATCGCCCGCTTCAGGAAGGCTTCCCGGTGCGCATTTGCCTCCAGCGTTACGCGCCGTATCTCCGCCAGCACAATCTGGCGCAAAGCCACCGCCTTGACGGTATGTGGCGTACAATCCTCCTTATGGCGGTGATACCTTCCGCAGATATAGACATAGCGTTCTTCCTCCCAGCCGCCGCAGCGGCTGACGTAGAGCTTTGCCCCGCAGTCGCGGCAGCAAATCAGCCCGGAAAGCATATCCTGCTCACCCAAGCGGTTGGGGCGGCGCTTGCCCTGCCGTACCCTCTGCACGATATCCCATGTCTCACGGTCTACAAGCGGCTCATGGGCATTTTCAAACCGCAGCCATTTCTCCGGCGGGTTTTTCTTCTTTTTCCTGCTTTTGAAGGATGGGGCAAAAGTACGGCAGTTGACCAAAGTACCGATATATTCCTCATGCTCTAAAATTTGAGCCACAGTCTTTTCCAGCCAAGCATAGGATTTTCCCCCACAGGGCGAAAAAGCGGATTCGTTCTTGCATTTTAGAATATACGCCTGTGGGGTCAAGACCTGTTCTTCCAGTAAGATACGCGCAATCTTACTGGGGCCTGAACCGCCGGCACATAGGGAAAAGATGTGCTGTACCATAGGTGCGGTATCCTCATTGGGGACAATGCGTTTTGGGTTGTCCGGGTCTTTTTTGTAACCATAGGGCGGATGTGTGCCAATCCGTTCCCCGCGCTGGGCGCTCGCCATCTTGATGGCTCTGACCTTTTTGCTGGTGTCCCGTGCGTGCCACTCGTTGAACAGGTCACGCAGAGGAAGGGTATCGTCCGTCCCTTTTTCGGTATCAATGGCGTCATTGACGGCAATATACCGCACCCCATAGTCAGGAAGCTTTTCCTCAATGAGATAGCCCATCACAAGGCGGTTTCTGCCAAGCCGGGAATGGTCTTTGACAATAATCGTGGACACATTTCCAGCTTCAACCTCTGCCATCATGGCGACATATCCGGGGCGGTCAAAGGTCACACCGCTGAACCCGTCGTCTGCCCATACCCTTGGATTGGGGAAACCGTTCTTTTCCGCATATTCACTTAATATCTGCTTTTGGTGCTGGATACTGCCGGATTCGCCCGCAAGCTCGTCCTCTTGGCTCAAACGGCAATAGAGTGCCGTGATTTTCTCGTTTTGCTGTAACAATTTTGGTAACTCCTTTCCTCTGTACAGCCAAAACGATTCCGAATAAATTGTATGAATCCATTTTACCCGGAATCGCTCTGCGCGTCCAGACAAAATCGACTCTCTACGCCGTTTCTATCTCTTTTTCAATTAAACGGGCAACCTTATCCGCAGCAGTTATATCGCTCTGCTCCTTGTAATATGCGGTTACCAGATAAGTCACCCCGCCGATTTCAAATTTTCGCTTCTCTTTGTCGCCTTCGGCAATCGTAATGTTCGATTGACCAAGGCTTTTCATGCGCTCCCTCCCTTCAAAAAAGTGATGATCCGATATATTTTAAGCCCCTTCGGGCGCTTCTTTCGATTCCAAGGTTTACAGGTTACTGCTTGCGGTGCCGCAGGCATAGTTGCCGTCCCGCAAGATTTCATTGATTGTTGGGTTGCTCTGCTTCATAAATTCCACGCCCATCTGTCCTGCCTGCTCCGCCATCTGGGCGAAGTCCTCTGCGCTGAGATGGCCGGTCAGATACATCAAAACCTTGAGCAGTAGGAAGTATCCGGCAGCGGAGGTCTTGCCGCTTTTGCGCTGGGTGTTCTCAAACTTTTTGAGCGTTTCCTCCAGTTGCCCGGCCACCAGACGCTGAATGTCAGCAGGGTGGTAAATCGCCATCAGCTCCTGCCGGATGATGCTGGCAATCAGGTCGATATGCTGGGCATTGCTGTTCACCGACAGCCCTTCCTCAATAAAGCGGCGGAGCTGCTCGGCAACAGTAATTTGGTTGAAGGCTGCCAGTCGCTTAATCGAATCAGCGGTGGTATCCGGCACCTTTACATTGAGTTGAACGGTCGTATAGGGTTTCATTTTACACCTCTTTTCCGGCTATTGAGCCGACAGTCCAAAGACATTCCAAGGATACCCTCGGATTTCCATTGCAGGCTTTGCCTGCAAGCCGTTTTCCGGCGAGTCTGCTACTCGCCTATTCCTGCCTATATCGCAAATTTTAACAGTTTGCCAATATAGTTTTCCCTGCCGCACGTGGCAGGGTGTCGCTTCGCTCCAAAAGTAAAAAATCATATTCACACCTCCTTTCGGAAAAAATAAAAAGCCTAACAAGACCGACACGGCAGGTGTCGACTTCATTAGGCTTTGCTTCTATTCGTTATTCTTCTTTTGGTACGGCCTTTCTGCCGTAAATTTATGGTAACAGGTCCGTTGAAGTTTGTCAAGCTGGTGCGTGAATGTCAGTGTCTGGCTTGCCGCCTCTTTTTTACTTATTTAATAGCAGGAAGTAAGTCTTGATACTACGTTTTTGAGTAGGTGGAAACAAGTTTCGCATCACATTATGTCTTGACGCTTGATTATTTCTAAGTTAAGAAATATAATAGAAAAAGAAACATACAAACGGAGGGCAATCCAGGATGGAATATTTCAGCGTAAAGGAAGCGGCAAAGAATTGGGGGCTGACTACCCGTATGGTGAATTATTACTGTACCAGCGGACGCATTCCGGGTGTGCAGAGAATCGGCAACATATGGGCAATTCCAAAAGAGGCAAGTAAGCCAGAGGATGGACGGAAAGGAAACGGCCGTAAGCCCAAAGCGGGAGATCAGGAGCGTGACAGATGAATCAATTACGTTTGTTAATCAGCAGTAGCTTCTTCGATAAGTGCCTTGACCTGCGGATACGGCTGTTCAACATTCTGGCAATGGCGGGTGTGACAGTCAGCCTTATATCCGCTATCGTCGCTGTTGTAATGGGAGAAAAGCTGCAAAATACCATCGTGTATCTGGTATTTGCCCTGCTAGCCGCAGTACTTTTAGTGTATGCTTCCAAAAGCGGAAAATATCAGCAGTGTTATTTGATTACTATTCTGGCTGTTTTTTTCGTAGGGTTTCCCATTTTCTTTTTTTTAAATGGCGGATATTATGGCGCAACCCCTTATTTTTTTATCTTTGCTATGGTATTTACGGTTTTTATGCTGGAAGGGAAAAAGGCAGTTATCATTGCACTGTTTGAGATGTTGTTTTACATAGGGCTTTGCCTGTATGCCTATTTGACTTTTGACCCGGGCGCCTATTACAGCAGCCGTTGGCTTGTGATGACGGATACGGTGTTTGGGTTTGTCGTGGTTGGCCTTGCCCTGAGTATTGTCATGCTGATGCAATTTCGGCTTTACAACGAACAGCAGAAAAGGCTGGACGAGCAAAACCATATTCTTGAGAGAACCAGCCGTGCAAAAACCGAATTCTTGTCCAACACCTCCCACGAAATGCGTACGCCGCTCACCGTCATTTCAGTCAATATACAGACTGTGGCAGAAATGCTTCAGGACACAGAGGAAGCGGTGAACGATGCACAAGCAACGGAGCTGCTCCTAAATGCACAGGAAGAGATTATGCGGCTGACCCGCATGGTTGGCGGTATGTTGACGCTTTCCTTTCTGCGGGAGAAGACCGACAGGCAGGCCGTGGATTTTTCAACGCTCCTACGCAGCAGTGCGGATATCTTTGCCCTGCATTTGAAAAAGCAGGGCAATCTTCTGAAAACGGATATTGCGGACGGACTTGAGGTATTCGGCAATGCCGATCTGCTGGCACAGGTGGTAGCAAATCTTCTGCAAAATGCGGCCGCCTATACAAAACAGGGAGAGATTACCCTACAAGCTGAAAAAACAGGGCATGAGATTCTGGTGCGGGTGGAGGACACCGGCTCCGGTATTTCCGCCGAGCTTCTTCCCCATGTGTTTGAACGGGGTGTTTCTACAGGCGGCACGGGCTTTGGCCTGTATCTGTGCAAGACCGTGGTGGAATCCTATGGCGGGCGGATTTGGATTGAGAATCTACCGGGTGGCGGTACGCTGGCGGCGTTTATCCTGCCGACCTATGAGGGACAATTTGGGGGGTGAAGAGCATGCGTAAAAAAATGATTTTACTGGTAGAGGACAACGAGCAGATTCTGCGGGGCAATGAGCGGCTGCTCACCCGGAGGGGCTATGGGATTGCTGCTGCGCTGACGCTTTTTGAAGCGCGTAAAGAACTGGAAACACAAATGCCGGATTTGATTGTACTGGATATTATGCTGCCGGACGGCAGCGGGTTGGACTTTATCGCAGAACTGCGGCAGCACTCGCAGATACCGGTGCTTCTGCTGACGGGACTGACTACACCGGAGGACGTTGTGCGGGGACTGACCGCAGGAGGCGATGACTACCTTGCAAAGCCCTACGATTTCGGGGTTCTGCTGGCACGGGTGGAAGCGCTCCTGCGCCGGTCGGAGCAGATTCCAGAAAAACTGACCCGTGACCGCCTATCCCTTGATGTGACGGTCGGAGTGGCTTTGCTGGACGGAACCGATCTGTTGCTGACCCAAAAGGAATTTGCCCTGCTGCTGCTCTTTGCGCAGAATGTGGGTCGCTTTATCGGTGCCGAATACCTGTATGAAAAGGTGTGGAAGCAGCCTATGACAGGCGACAGCAACGCCTTGAGAAGTACGCTCAAGCGCCTACGGGCAAAATTAGAGGGCAGCGGATATTGTATCATATTATCCAAGGGCGAGGGGTATCAGTTCGAGCGAGAATAACAGAATCAAAAAAGTTTTATGGTCAGTGTGGCAATTTTGACACACTGGCCACTTTTCATTTTAGGGGATGGTAAAATAAGGTGGTGTAGGCCATACAAACAGGCTGGCTTTTTTAGGCCTGTGGTTTTAGATGAGAAGGTGGGTTATGGAACTATGGTCTGAACAAACTGCAATGGCGAAGTCAAAAATCCTCCGGGTCGAGGCATTTGATGGGGACAGCTTTGGCATTACGCTGGAGAGCGGTCACGCCATTCTGCTGGAGCTTGGGGAGAGAATTCACGAGCCGGCTTTTGCCGCTCTCATCGAAAGCGGAGACTTCTGTAAGCCTTATACCGATGGAAAACAGCTCTACTGGCCCGGTGGGGTGTCCCTTATCCTCAAGGAAATTTTGGATATGCTGCTGTCCCGGGGCAATGCACGGCAAAGCCAAGACCATTACAAGCAGGGAGGCATGAATGGATGAAACAAGTATGGAAGTAAACCGAATGCTTCATCTTCCCCGCACGGACGGCAGCCGCGTCTATTGGTCAAAGGTTGCAAGCCTGAGCATTGATGAGCTCATGAACATGTTGACGGACGAAACAGGCTCCGAAAACAAAAATTAGAATGTAGGAGGTAAGAAATAAAATGAAACGAACATGGAAACAAATCGGCAGCCTGATATTGTCGGTGTGCATGGTAATCACGATGCTGCCAACAACTGCGTTTGCCGAAACCGATACCAAGGATTCCGGTGCAGGGCTGGGAACCAGCGGTGAAATCACCGCCTTTGCAGCTTTGGAAGCGGATATTGCCGTACAGACGGTGGAAACCGGTACACAGGAGAGCAAACTAAATCTGCCGACCGAGCTGACGGTGACCGTCACAAGAACGGTAACGGTCACTACCGGTTCCTCCATAACGGCTGCTGTAAGCGGCAATGACACCGCTACGGACAGCGAGGCGCACGAGCCGGAAGCACAGGAAGAAACACAGGAAATCAAGGAAGAAGCCACCGTCGATGTTTCGGGCTGGACTTCCGCCCCGGTCTATGACGGAGATACCGAGGGGGATCACATCTTTACCCCAACGTTGGATTTGCGGTCGGGTTTGATAGTAGCGGAGGGGGTGAGCGCCCCGGCCATCATCGTGACGGTGGGAAAAGTGGCTGTGCCGCAGGCACGGGGCAGTATGCAGCTTGCGAGCGGCACTGTCACCGGCACCATGGACATCGGCGGCACAACGGTCTCTGACCTGCGTGTCGATGCGGGCGGCACAGACGGCTGGACATGGGACGCAGCCACAGCCACCCTGGCACTCACCAGCGCCTATCAGGGCGAGTCAATTGCCATTCACTGTGATTCCGACGATTCTATCGGGCTTGTATATCGTGGTGATGTGGCGATTAACAGTGATTCTGACAGTGCTCTTTTCTGTAATGGCAATCTGGAAATTACAGGCACCGGTGATACGCTGACAATTAATTCACAGAGCACCAATCCACTGCCTTGTGCAATTGAGGTCTTAAACACACTCACAGTCGGAGGGAATGCACAGATAAATGCCACAAGTGCCGGATCAGGCACACGTCCGTGGGCAGTAGTCATCTGCGGACTGTGGGGCGTAACGATTACCGATACTGCAAGCGTCAAAACGACTGCAACGGGAACCGATGCCAGCGGTATTTATGCAGAAAGTGGAGACGTAACCATTTCTACCAGCGGAACGGTTACATGCGGCGGCAACGGCATAGGCGGCGGGCTGAATATTAGCAACGGCAGGAAACTCAATATGACAAGCGGTAACCTTGTGCTGAACATCAACCCATTTTTCGGTAACTGGTTTTCCGATTATAATATTACAGGCGGCAGCATCACGATAGAAGGCACGCAGGTCTACAAGGTCTTGCTGACCCTTGACGGTGTAAGTGCAATAACAGAAGTGACCGATGTCACCGCTTCCGTACCAGCCATCGGCGTTACCGGCAGCAGCACCAGTGCGGAGGGCAAGCTCTGTGTCCTTCTGCCTGCCGGAAGTCAAACCGTTACGCTGAGAGCGGGAAGCAACACCTACGCCGGCACGGTAACTGTTACGGCAGATCATCAGGCATCGGCAACGCTGATGACGGCCGGCAGTGTCACCGGTACCATGGATATCGGTGGGCAAACCGGCATAAGCCTTTTATTCAATCAATCCGGTACCGGCTGGACATGGGACGCAGCCACAGCCACCCTGACACTGGACGGCAGCTATAGCGGCAGCAATAAAATAGATATTCAATGCGCCCAGACCGACAACATCACTCTTGTGCTGACAGAGGATGTCACCATGAATGTGACAGAGCAATGGGCACGGGGAATTAATATTACAGGCGGCCTTACCATCCAGGGAGGGTCCCATATCCTTACGGTAACATCAGCCGATAACGATGCAGCAGGGGCTGACAGCATCGCCATTGAAAGCGGAACAGTCATCGCAGTAAGCGGAGGTTTGAACGGGCTGGTTGCCTTTGACGGTAACCTTTCCATTACCGGCAGTGCCAGTGTGACAGCCACCGGCTTCACCGACACTGAGCCTATATGGAGTGCTAACGGCATACAGGCAGCGGATGGAAACGTTTTAATCAATACCAGCGGTGTGGTAAATGTCAGCGGAGGCAAAGGCGCTGTTTCAGCAGCGAATATTACAATTGAGAGTGGCACAGTAAATGCCAACGGTGGCAGTTTTGCACTATACGGCAGCACCGGCGGTGTCGTCATCACTGGCGGCACAGTCACCACCAATACAACCGTCAGTGCAGGCGGAGATGTGGTGGGCGGGCTGACCGTCAGCGGGGCGGGTACAAATGTCACTGTCAACGGCAGCTTACCGGCTGAATTTTATGGTCAGCCAGTCGCCGCAGACCTTACGGTATCAGACGGCACGGTGACGGTCACAGGCACAGTGGGAGGAAGCAAAACCCTCACCGGCGGCGCGGTTTGGGTGAATGGCGTGAAGGTGTACCCAGCAAGTACCGTTGGCTATACCATTACCTTTGACCTAAACGGCGGCACACGAACAGGCGGCGGAGAGCTGACGCAGACGGTTCCAAACGGCGGCTCCGCAGCAGCTCCCACCGTTTCCCGTAGCGGCTATACCTTCACCGGCTGGGATAAGGAATTTACCAGCGTGACCTCTAACCTAACTGTTACGGCAGGCTGGAGCTACAACGGCGGCGGTGGAAATGGCGGTGGCTCCGGCGGCGGTTCCTCCTCTGGCGGTGACTCCGGCAGCACTCCAACAACCACGACACCGGAAAAGAAACCCGACCAGCCGGTAACGGCGACAACACCTGTAACTGCAACCGCGGGAACAAACGGCGCGGCAAGTGCAGCTATCCCTGAAAAATCAATCACCGACGCCATTGCCAAGGCACAGACCGACGCGAAAGCACAGGGAAAAACTGCAAACGGCACCACCATTGCGCTGAATGTTACCATGCCAAAGGGCGCAACCTCTCTGACAACTCATTTGACCCGCACCTCCCTGAACAGCCTTGTGAGCGCAGGGGTAACCAGCCTTGAGCTGAACGGCTCCCCCGTGACCCTTTCCTTTGATACAAAGGCACTGGCGGAAATCCAGAAGCAGAGCACCGGCAATATCAGCATCACCATTGTACCAAACGCCAAGCTGTCCGCTTCGGCCAAAACCATGATTGGCACGCGTCCGATCTATGACTTGACAGTGAACTATACCAAGAATGGCAAAAATGTGGCGGTTTCCAGCTTTGGAGGCGGTATCGCGACGGTTTCCGTGCCATATACACCGGCCAAGGGTGAAGCAATCGGCGGCCTGTATGCGGTCTATGTAGACGCAAAGGGCAACGCTACCCGTATCGCGGGCTCTGCTTACGATGCAAACAGCGGCTGTGTGATATTCACCACGGCACACTTCTCCCTGTACGGCATTGGCTATACCGCTCCCTCAGCGAAATTCACGGATATTACCACCCACCCGGCAAAGGATTCCATTGATTATGTAGTCGGCAGAGGTCTTCTCTCCGGCACAACAGACACCACCTTTGCGCCCGACACTGCCATGACAAGGGCAATGCTGGTAACAGCCCTCGGCAGACTGGTAAATGTAGACACCAAAATCTACACCAGTAACAGCTTTACCGATGTGAAAGCCGACAGCGCCTTCGGCCCGTATATCGAATGGGCGTACAGCAAGGGCATTGTGCAGGGCACAGGAAACAGCAAGTTTGAACCTGACCGTGCCATCACCCGTGAAGAAATCGCGGTTATCTTTAGCAACTACGCCAAGTCAACCGGCTACACCCTGCCGGTGACCCGTACTGCAACAACCTACGCAGATGCCTTAAACATTGGCAGCACCTACAAAACAGCAGTCACAGCAATGCAGCAGGCAGGCATTATGATGGGCGGCACAAGCAATCAGTTTAATCCGCAGACCAGCGCCACCCGCGCAGAGGTCAGCTCCATGCTTCACCGCTATATCAAGCTGACCATTGACCCATCTACCGCACAGGGCTGGGCGAAAAACGACGCTGGACAGTATCTGTACTACAAGGACGGCAAAGCCCTTACCGGGACGCAGACCATTGATGGTGTGAAGTATTTCTTTGAAACCACCGGGGTTTTGAAAACCGGCTGGGTGCAGGACGGCAATAACTGGAGATTCTACTCCGACAATATCATGCTGGTAGGCTTTTGGGATTTAGGAGCCAACGGAAACAACAAAACCTACTATTTTGACACTTATGGCAACATGGTTTCCGGTAAGTGGCTCCAGATCGACGGCAAGTGGTATTATTTTAACGCCGACGGTTCCCTTGCCAAGAGTACAAAAATTGACGGATATGAGGTCGATGAAAAAGGCGTGAGAAAGACAAAGTAAGATAATAACAAAAGAGGACGCACAGGTTGAAGTTTCAGCCTGTGCATCCTTTACAATGTTGTAAATTATTTAAATTAAAATCTGAGGTAAACTCCTGTGCAAGCCTTCTATAATAGGCTTCTAACCCATTCATTTGAAGCTATTCCATATAGCCAGAGGTATCATTTCAGAAATATCCGAACTCAATGGATGTGTAGTTGAAAGTGCCCTGCCGAAAAATCAGCAGGGCACTTGGGATTATTGGTAAATCAGGTCATAAAGCACACACTCGTCTGCAATTTCCTGTGCCAGTTCAGATAAGCGAATCCGCTCCATTGTATCATCCGGCATAGGGTGCATTTTCAGATAATCGGCACGAATACGCTCCGCCATCTCAAGGGCAGTTTTGTCCATCGCGGTGCAGTGCTCTGTCAGCTTGCCTGTGAGAAGCATCTCGCGATATATCCCCAGCTTTTGTTCATGTAAATAATTCATACGTAACCGTCCATACTTTCCCAAATTATCAAGCTCGGCTTTTCCGTCAATTTCGATGTTAGGGTACAGAAACCCATCAACTTCTGTGTATTCAAATTCAAACTTTGCCATAAAGCAAATCCTCCAATAAAGATTATTTACAATTCATCGGTAATCGTTTGGCTGTGTGCTGAACAATTATGATTTTCATAAACATCCTTATTGGAGGTTCGCCAAGGGGAAGGTATGTCTTTCTTTATATCAGAAAACATGGTATTATAACCTCAAAACCGCTTAATACCCGGCAAAAGGCAAGCTGCTGATTATTTATATAATGCGGATAATATGCAATGCAAGGAGGGAGCGAAAGTAGCTGTGGAAAAAAGATTATCAAGGAAAAGCAAAAAGACAATAAGCATTGTAAGCATTGTAATTAGTGCTGTTGTATGTATCTCCATTATAGGAAGTTCTTTTTTATATGATTACATATGTCGTACAAGAAAGAATATACATTTCGAAGAAATAATTAATCATGAGGTGAAATCCTCGACCTTGTATATTGTTAGTGAAACTGCAACAATATCAGAAAACGCCGAATCATTTAGCTATGGCGCTGGATTTGGTGGCGTGGTTTTTTCTGAGGCTGATGGAGTATATTATGCACTTACGGCTCTGCACGCCGTAGACAACAATCCAGCACACTTATATGTTCTCTCTTATGATGATTTAACATATAATGAACGCATTGCACAGCAAGAACAACATATAGGGTTAAGAGACTATTATAAGACTTTACCTATAGCAGAAGTGGTTTATTCTGATGAGGAGTATGATCTTGCTATCCTTAAATTTAGTTGCAGTGATTCTTTTGGAATATTAAATATTGCCTCAAACACCCCGGCTTTTAAAGATCAAGTTGCGATTATTAGCAGTCCATTGAATGAAGGAAGAAATGAAATCACTTATGGTACGATTATTTCAAAAAAACCAGTCAAATTTGGCGATGCAAACGGAGAGAATCAGCGATTAGTAATCAGAACATCCGCCTATGATAATTTTGGTAGTAGTGGAAGTGTTTTATTAAATAAGCAATTAGAAATAGCGGGGATTGTTTTAGGCGGTGGCCGTGATATCTTTGATAATTTCAGATATTCTTTGGTAATGCCTGCAAATGAGATAAATGATTTCATAACAACTTGGTATTCAAGTAAAAAGTAACAGCTGTCTATGATGGATTAACTACAAAAATCTTTTTTCCATTATTACGCCAAACCGCTAAACAAGCGGAAATGAGCGATTGTAAGCAAATTACAGTTGCTTATTTTTTTATATAAATCCAGTGTGTCTCGTGAACACAATGGACTCAATGGTATTATCAATTATATAATTATTGTAATTTGAGGTATACAATGTGAGTAAAAGAAATATATTTACAATCATTTCGTAAAAATTTAATAACTGTTCCTTCATGTGATGAGCATAATACGGAAAAGTCCCATGAAAATGAGTATTTGATGGCATGTTTGAGTGGTAGAGTAGGTAATAATGGTGTCGCATCATTAATCTGCTGTTATTCTATCGTAGGAGTGCGGACAAGCGTAATGCGGCGTATAGGGATTGCGGAAACTTAGCTGTAAAGCCAATTGGCGGAGGCGAGGAAAAAATTAATAGATAAAGAAACAGAATATCTTCATTAATAGACAGGCGGTGAGTGCTGTACTCTCGCCTTTTTCTGTTTTTGATATAAAATTGGCGGTAGTGTAAGTCACTATTCATCCATGAGGTATATATGTGCCTGACCCATGGGGGAAATATTTTCCCAGCCGTGGGGCAAGGTTTTACCTATAAACCATAGGCTCTGCAGCGAGTTTGTGTAGGCTTAATTCTGAGCCATAGGAAAATGATAGTAAGGGAAGAGCCGTAAGTCTTTTAAATCAAGCAGTGAAAAAATTCTCACGTTGAGTAAAGATTTTTGGAAGATTATTTTAGTGGTAAGCGTTTACCCGGTTCAACCTAGCAGATAAATAATTAAATATACTATTAACTCCTATTCGTATGATTTCATAAATTTATCTGGTATAATATTGTATATTACCATATAATTGCCAGAAACATAGACAAATTAGTAGGATTTTATTCTTAATAACGAGGAATGTACGGAATATTTATTCAATATTTGTAGGGATGTAAAAAACGCTAAGTGTGAAAAAGTAGCTTGTTTTATAAGGAGTCTGATATTAAGGTTATTGCTGATGCGATAGTTTGCCTTATCAGAAACAATAAATCTAGTATATAATGAGAGTAGACAAGCAATTAGTGAACTTTTTCCTGAAGTAGACTTGCAAATATGGTACCCGGATGAGTCTATCGAAAAAGTCTTATATAGTGGAAATGCTTTGTATGAGTCTGGAGTAATGTGACACTCTATTAAACTACCAGAAGAGTTTGAGGAATTTAAAAAGAATATACTTGAAGAGTCAGGAAATGAAGATAAGCCGGAAAACTTTGTTTTCTTTAATTATGGGTTCGAAATTATTGAGTTAATATCAAGTCGGCATTTTCATACACCCATGTTTTCCGTTTTATTGGCGGAACTTAATTACAAAGACTAATTGATAGCTTTGAGCCTAATTCTATTTTTAGCGGCTTGCATATATGCTATAATTATGTAAAAGAAGGTGTAAAATGAATATATACCTCGACATGAACGTTTATTATCGTCCCTTTGATGACCAAACACAACCAAGAATTGAACTTGAGTCAAAGGCAATAGAAATAATATTTAAGCTCGTTGAACGGTGGCAGTATAAGATACTTTGGTCGTATATGTTGGAATTCGAAAACGATAGAACGCCATCAAAGGCAATGAGTGAAGATATAAAAGCGGTTGCTGAGATCATTTGTTCGGAAGCTGTTGTATGGAATAAAGCTATCGATATAATGGCTAAAGAGATTGTAGAAAAATCCAACGCTCAAAGTAAGGATGCTTTGCATCTTGCATGTGCAATATACGGAAAGTGTGAATACTTTATAACATGTGATAATAGATTTATCAGAACAATAAAGCATAACGAGCAGGCTTTAAAGCATGTGTTAGGGTCAATTAAACTAACAAACCCTGTAGATTTTATTGGTAAGGAGTTGGAAAATGATGTTAACGAATAAAAATAATGATATGACCGATACTGAAATCATAGAGAA
This sequence comes from Ruminiclostridium cellobioparum subsp. termitidis CT1112, assembly GCF_000350485.1. Taxonomy (GTDB): domain Bacteria; phylum Bacillota; class Clostridia; order Acetivibrionales; family DSM-1351; genus Ruminiclostridium; species Ruminiclostridium termitidis. The sequence goes on along the minus strand of NZ_AORV01000036.1, from coordinate 76,812 downwards.
GGCTAATAAGGCGATTATAAAAGAGCTTGGTGTTTCCGGATATATGAGGTATTTACGCTTAAGGCAACCGAATAACGAGGGCAAGGATTTCGTAAAAGAGCAGGAAGAATTATATAAAGACTTATCTGTTGATGATCTGTCGCAAATGGCTCGTAAGCATTGGGAGAATACAAAATAATTTAATGCCTACCTACCAGAGGAGGCCACCCCATAATAAAGTAAATAAATTACATTGGAAATAGAGTAAAATCATGCTAAAATAGTCGTAAATGAACGAACTGGACTCTCGCCATAGTTTTGACATAAGAAGCGAAGTCTAGTCGTACTAACGGTAACCGGAATCCGGGAAATCGGCTTACAATCAAGGGTTGAGACGACAGATGCGGCTTTATGGACTCAAAATCCAGCGTACGCGAGTACATGTCGACCTTCGGCACCATTTATCCCCACACAGGGAGTCAAGTTTGAAGTCGATAGTGATATTATCATTATCGACTTTTACTTTGACTATATATAAGTGTATAAAAGATTTACACTCAGAAACATTTTTATTAAAAACATGATGCTTATGTTTTTCAATATAGTTTTTTATAAATTCTTCTGAAAATTGTTTCATTTTGGAAAAAATTTTAAATTCAACATGGTCTATTATAAGCCTTTTTTTGTTGTTTTAAGTTCGGATAATTTTCAAATGAATTGCGGTATTTTTTATGCCCTAATTCAGTCGCAGATAAAAAATAACGTTTAAGAGAAAGGGTGATATGGTGATTTGCATGAAGATGGATTTGTAACCTTATAAGACAAAGATGTTGAATATAGTCCTCAAAAACATAGTTGGTAAGGTATTAATTAATATAAATATTATGATAGTGAAGTTCATTTTTTAAATAATTAAAAATGTACTAGGGAGGTTTAAGCGTAAAAGTTAATATGGTATTTTTTATTTTATTAATAGCTGGTATCGTTCTAGTATATATGGAGATTATCTCATGTATAAGGAGTGGAAAACAATCCACTCTTTTATTTGACGCTTACGTTGCATTCATTAACATCTCTATTTAAATAGAGATAAAAGATCATTAATTTGTTATGCCGGAATACCGGAAATTTTATGATAATAAGGCTGCACTGAAAGAGCGTTAGCCTATTTTTCTTGAAATTATGGTTCTATTAGGATAAAATAAAGGGAAAATAAGTAAACTAAGTAAAGAAATTCAAACAATGGGTTGAATTATCAATGTATAATTATATGCCTGAAGAAAGTTGGAGGAGGTGTTTTAATTGCTTGAATTGGCTCTCGCTTTATGCGGAATAATAGTTTTTTTGTTTTTTCTTTTAATTATTTTTATTTTACAAAAAGGCAAGAAGGCCGGATTAATCACAGGGATGCTGATGTCATTTACATCTATAATTACCCTGATGTTATTTGTTACTGTTCAGAAGGCAAATGGAAATCCGGATTCAGGAAAGGAATTTGGACAATTCTATTTACCCATATCAGTATTTGTTGTATTTATAGTAATAGGGTTTATATCCTCAATTAAATTGGCCAAGAAATGATATGTTTATTAATACAATATTTAAATTAAGCGGTACGCTATACAGCGTTTATTGCTGTAGTACTCAATATAGTCATTTTCTATTTTGCCATTTTTTTCGGTGAAGACTCGCCTAAGAAAGCTTTGGCATAGAATAAATGTGCTAATAGTAAAAGACCTAACATCAACTAATTACTCTTTAAATCTACCACATATATCTCGCTGTAAGGATCATATTTGCTTAAAATCAGCCTGGTATATTGACCGTCAAAGGCACTAAAAACACCGTTGATATATTCAAATGCAACCAGCAAATCTTTATTTGTCATATTGTAACCCAGTGAAACATGAGGGACCCAGTTATTGGGCACGTAGTACGGATTAAATTTAGCATTGATATCCTTTAATAACAAAAATACCTTCTCATTGATATCTATTAATTTGTTTGTGACTATCGGCGCATAATATAATACAGGCGGATGAAAAACACCGATTGACGAAAAATGAACCTTTCCGGATTTTATAAAAACACCGGATGAGTCAACAACTTTTTTTAGAACGTCAATGATCCCTGGTTCGTACTCAAAAATGGAAAGTGTAATGTGCGGCGGAATATTATAATCCAATATACAGGAACCGATGTCTTTCTTGCATAAATTAAATATATCCTGCTTGATTTTTTCTCCTGTTATTTTATCAAAGCCCAAACTTATAGAATAGGTCATGTGTACTCCAATTCTTATTTTAATTTAAATTGATACATTTATTATTTTGTTTTATTAAAATTTTTATTATAATTCAATGTTGTCAGTAATGCTGCGATTAAGATAATTTACATAGGTTGTAAATAACCCTGGCCTATAATAGAAATTATACCTAAAGTAATAAAAAAAGTAAAAAAATAAAACTCAGGCATACATTATCCTGAGTTTTATTTTATGTTCGAAAGGAGTTAACAATCATGGTGTCCGTTTCCGCACAAGAAGCAGAAAACTAAAATAAGAGCTATTATTAACCACAATTGATTGTCATTAGAACATTCGGAGTGCTTGTTATTAAAAAATCCACCACGAACGGATTCTTCATTATCCGGCATACTCTTACCCTCCCTCTAAATTAATATGGTACAGCATTTAAAACTTTAACACTAATACCATATTATTCATCAGAGACTCATGTGTTACAATTTTACAGTGAATAAATATAGTTAAATAAAATTAAATTTGTAAATTCCTGCTTCGGCAAAATATCCATGCCTGTTTTATATAAAAGCCAAAATATATTAGTTGTAATACTCTGATTTATTTCTATATATTATACAGAATATGGAATAAATTAGGAGGAAAATATGATTTATAGTGATAAGGCTGGAGTATTCCAGGAAAAAGAAAAAAACACATCAAGTTCAAGAAAGTCAGGTCAAAAGCCTGTTCCAAATCACAGCGCCATACTTCAGAGAGTTAGAATGTTCCCGCAAACAATGACACATGAAGATATTAAAATTCTTCAGAAAACAATAGGAAATCAGGCAGTCCACAGGTTAATGAGAGAAATCGGCTTGATAAAGGACAAAACTGAACAAACGAAAAGAGAAGCCCATAATGAAGGGAGTTTAAAAGATGGGCCGGATACAGTCCACGTGACAGATTTCTCCGGAGAGGAATCTGTTCACAAGAAAAAAGAAAATGAAACAGGCCTCCCGGATGATCTGAAAAATGGTATAGAAATCCTTTCAGGCTTATCCATGGAAAATGTAAGGGTAAATTACAATTCTGATAAGCCGGCACAGCTAGGGGCCTCGGCATATACGCAGGGCTCGGAAATATATGTGGCGCCAGGGCAGGACAAGCGTCTCCCTCATGAGGCCTGGCATGTTGTACAGCAGTCACAGGGAAGGGTGAAGCCTACTATGCAGATCAGCGGTGCAAAGATAAACAATGATGCCGGATTGGAACTTGAAGCAGAAAATATGGGGGATAAGGCCGGGAGGATAAAAGCAATCAACGAGTATCAGGAGCACGAACATGCAAATGCAAATGGGAAGAAAACCGGTATTCCTATAAAAGGAACTACCGTACAATGTGATGGTATTGGTTTCACCAGCTCAAGAGGAAGAGGTGAAGTTAAAGAAATTCCGATATCCGAGTTAAATGAAGCTCAATTGAATTTTATCATAAAGAACAAGGAGCATCCAACCATAGCTTACTGTCCTCCTGAAAAAAAAGAAGAGCTTTTCGCCCAGGTAATTGCCCGCCTGGATGCAATTAAAGAAGCACGGCTGAAAAAACAAACAGACGGAGGTCTGGGCTATCATCATAGCAGCACCAGATATGTTGTTGCTCAATATCCTCCGCAATCAGGAGCAACAAAAGCGGATATTCAGAGTGCATACTCCGGTCTCACTTTTGAAGTGGTCGAGCCCAGATCTCCTTTGGTATATTCAGCATATCCGCCCGAACGGGTGCATTCTCCCGGAGGAAGCGAAGCACATCTCTCCGGACCGTATGTCCGCCCATCAGGAGGAGGCTATTCAGGGGTGGCAATATGGGCGGCGAATTTTCCCGAACGATTGCCGCAGCCTGCCATAGGCACGCCAATCCCACTTACAAAAAAACCTGTACCCTGTACGGTAGCGGTAAAGGAGAGCGGTTGGCAGGAAATCGACCTTAACCGGCTAAAAAAATGGAGCGGTGAAAGGGTACAATACAAACCCGGTCCAGGTGCTGATCCTGGAGAGAGATCAGACCAGAATGCGGCGATGGGAAATATTTCTGCAAAAGATGCTGCAGGAGATGCAGGTTACGTGGATGGATACTGGGAATGGCTGCACCTGATTGCATTCACATTAGGCGGCATAAATGAGAACAAGATTAATCATCCTGAAAATCTTGTTGCAGGTACTTTAGGTGCCAATCGGGTGCATAAAGTTTTAGAGGATACAATTAAGAAACTGATTGTGGATGATCATACTAAAAAGATATCGGTATTTGCAAGGGCCCATATATTGGCCTCAAGCTATCATCTGTGCAATAAATTGGAATATGAGCTGAGATTTGATTATAAGGGTTCTGCAAAAGAGTTCTCTTTCGAAATTAATCCTCTGGACATAAATCCCGCCCAGGGAGGAAATATGGAAATAATCCAACGGACCATCCTGGCAAGGTCGGGTTTCTAGTATTAAGCAATTGCATAAGTCCATTTTTGCATATTGGCGTAGGGTGTTAAAAATGCAATATTTATTGAAATGGGCAAATTTCATATTAAAAATAATAAATAGTACATTTTAATATAAAAAAATACTATTTTAATCAAAATAGCACTGGATTTTGAATACTTAATTTGTTATAATATACCATGATATAACAAATTAAACAAGAAATGAATATGTTTGGCAAAAAAATATTTTGCCGGCTCAAAAAGATTTGGAGTATAAAAAGAGATGAGAAGCCGGTTAATACTATTACAGTAAGGGTCAGATGTTTATAAACAGGAGGGATTATTATGAAAAGTACTGGTATTGTCAGAAAAACGGATTGCTTGAACAGGGTTGTTATTCCAAAGGAATTGTGCAGAGAGTATGATATTGATGAAGGAACACCCATAGAGATTTTTGTTGACGAAGGTAAGATCATATTAACAAAATATTTAAGGGGTTGTACTTTTTGCGGAGAATTAAAAAATTTAACGTACTTTCAGGGTAAACCCATATGTGCTAAATGTCGTGAAGATATAAATAACAGATAGTAAAGTTCTTTTAGTGAATATAGATGTATTTGTATTCGCTCTTCCCAAATAAATCCCATTCTCCAAGGAGTTTGGGGTTTATTTTATTGAATGAAAAAAGGCCGCGCACTTTTACTATTTTAGCGCGGCAGCCATTATTAAAAGCTATGCTTTATTTTCAATTAAACTTTAATTTGCTCTGTATGTTGTTTAGCTCATCTTTCAAGGCTGTCAATATAACGAGTAAATGTTTCGTAGTTTTTTAGATACATCAGTATGCTTCCCGAAATAATTATAGTTTTAATGAATATTTTAACATATAAAGATTAAATTGAATTGCATTAATCCCTTGTAATTATTTCATAAAAATATAAATAGATATGGTGTATTTTTTTGTGGATAAATACTTGTTATTAATATATAATGGACATATATGTAATAGGTGGTAGCGGCCATGTTAAATAAAATAACGAAAAAGATTACAAATGAGATTATTGTGACAGTTCCTAATATAACAGAAGAAAAAGCCGAGCAGATACAGTATGGACTTTATATTGCCATATCAGATGGGTTAAAGTTGATAGCTGTAATGCTGACCGCATATTTTTTGGGACAACTTCCGTTAGCTCTAGCAGGGGGAGCAGTATTTGCATTAAACAAATCTTTTTTGGGAGGGGTGCATGCCAAAACTCAGCTTGGCTGTATAATAACATACTTTATTTTTCTTTTCGGAGCAATCTATTCTTCAAAAATTATTGATATAAGCTATTTCAATATTATTTTGTTTGTTGTTTCAGGCATATTGGTTTACTTTTATGCTCCTGCAGATTTAGCTTCAAAACCCATAATCACAGAAAAGAGGTGGAAGGAGTTAAGAGCACAGGGGAGCATAACAGTGGCAGTTTTTTTCATAATTACTTTTTTTGTCCCCAGAGAATACTCAAATGTAATATCAATAATTACTTTAATTAATTCAATTAATATTACACCTGTGTTGTACAGAATAACAAAAAATAGAAAGGGTGGGATTATTAATGAAAAGATCTAAAATTAAATTGTGGGTATTGACGGTACTGTCAATAGTGGGTATTTTTGCTGCGACAACTTCAGCTGGAGCATGCTGGTTATGGTTTACGTATCAGCCGGAGTGTCCTAAATCTTTACTTAAATAATAAGAATGGGGGCTTATTTGACCCCTATTTTTATTGTCAGCATCTGAGTAAATTCCATGGTAGCTTTATCGAATATATTTGAGTGCAATATATTACTATATGCACTTAATATTCTATTTGCAATTACCAGGCCATGTCCCCGGTTAATACCTTTTGAGGATTTGTTCAGAGTAGGAATTTCACCGCATTTATTACTGATTTTTAATACAACATTTTGGTCTGTACTTGTTAAAGCCATATTTATTTTTAATTTACCGTTCTGTATAACCTCCTCGATAGCATTATCCAGATATATTCCAACTACTTCGCAAAGCTCTGAAATCTTGACATTTGGAATAGAACCCACTTGTCCTATGACTTTAATATTAAAATCTATCCCGGCCTGGATAGCCTTATCTATTTTTGAGGAAATTATTCCGAACAGCCCGGCATTTGTTATATTGAACAGGGCTGAATTAGTAAAGGATTTTGTAGTATTTTGCGTTTCTTTTAGATAATTCAAAGCATCTATTACATTATTTTTTTCGAGCATTGAATAAACAACGGAAAGATGGTTCACCTGGTCATGTTTAAATCTTTGAAAATCCTGCAATGCTATACTTAAGGATTGATTATAGAATGCCTGCTGTTTCTGTTCTTCTAAGATACGTTCAGATTTTTGGTATTGCATTGTATAAATAATAGAGACAGATAGATAAATTATGGATGATATTATAGAAAATATTAATATAATTAATTTATATTTATATAAGTTTTGAAGAATAAATATTTGTGACCCCATTAATGCTATTGTGGCCACTAACAAAATAGCCACGGGCTTCATATCTTTAAGTTGCCCTACAATCTTAGCAAATGGTGTAAATCTTACAAAAAGGAAGGCAATTACATAAATAATAATATTATTTAAAAAGTATAAAAATGTATTTTGAGTAAGAGAGGATGGTGGATCAACGTTATATACCAGATTAAAAATTATAGGTATAAAGAAAATACCAACACTTGTTCCAAGCATAATAACGCAAAAAGAGATTAAAGATTTTAGCCAATTCACTTTCAATATATATCGTATAACAGCAATACTTAAAAATGAAAGAATTATTGGTCTTATGAATTGAATATATTCAGGCAAAGAGCTCATAATAAATGAAGAGATTATACTATTCAGTAGCCCGAATAAAACAAAAAATAACACTTTTTGTTTTATAGATATTACAATATTATAATTTTTCTTTACGAAGAAGTAAATCATATATGCTGTTACTAGTACAAAAATAGTGTTTACTACCAGCAGTCCAAACATAGGTTATTATCTCCTGTCAATAATAGACTTAATTTCATCATAAAACTTGGGGCCTATCTTGTAGGTGGAGCCATTTATCAGACTTACTTCCTTATTTTTGAAATCAATTTTTTCAATAAATTCCGTGTTGATAAAAGCAGAACGGTGGATGCGTGTGAACCTGTCATCTTCAATTCTTTTGACCAGTTCCTCCAGCCCTTCATAAGTTTGATATTCTGAAAAATTTGTATAAACGGTTGTTTTAGTACCGACGTGTTCTATACAGAATATATTGTCACAATTAATGAAATACACTTCGGGACCGCATTTTATGCTGACAGTCTTCTTAGCACGTCTCAGAACATTTTGCTCTTTATATTTTACAAGTGTTTTCTCCAGCTCATCCCAACCGGGCTTCTGTATGTAATTAAAAGCCTGAACATCAAAAGCTTTCAGGGTATACTCAAGAAAGCCTGTCATAAAGATGATTTCACAGGGATAATCGTTTTCACGGATCTGTTTGGCTATATGCATCCCGTTTGTATTTGTGCGTAAATTGATGTCCAGTATACATATGTTTATATTACGGCTTTTAACCTTTTCTAAAAACTCATCAGGTGAATCGGTAGCTATTATCAATTCGCCATCAATCTTATTTTTCTTTAACAGATAAGGAATTTGTCTTTGGTATTCTGCCAACAATTCGTTTTCATCATCAAGTACAGCAATATTTATCATATTATTACCCCCGTTAACGATAGTTCTATAATATATCATTTTAGCTAATTTTACAATATTCGCCAAGTAATATTATGTAGAATTAATACGAAAAATAGCCAAATTAGGCAAACTGAACGGTGTACACCTAAATAGAAATATAATGAAAATTAAGTAAAAGTTTACAATGTACACCTGCGATGATATACTTATTGAAATAAATGTAAATTGCAGGAGGTCAAATATGAACAGGATACCGCTTAAAATCTCTGATAATTCCGACGGGATTATTTATTTCCAGCCTGTAGATGAGAACTATGAATGTGAAGTAGGTATAAAAGACAAGCTCCACAATGGATTGGAGAGTGCCTTAGATAATATAACTGATTTTGCATCAAAAATTCAGGAGTCCCTTATCAGGTTCAGCAATCCTGATAAAGCGTCGGTTGAGGTTAGTTTCGGACTGACGGCAGATGCAGGAAAGGTAGTGGCAGTGCTCTTGAACAGCCATTCATCGGCAGGTATTAAAATAAAGCTTGAATGGAACCGGGAGAAGGAGAGACAGGGATGAATATTGACCGGATAATTGATAATTGTTATATACCTGCTATTGTCCAAATTTTTGCCGATGGTGAACCTGCAGGTACAGGTTTCTTTATTGCTAAAAATCTGGTTTTGACCTGTGCTCATGTGATATTGGGAAATGGAATCCGGCAAATAAGCGGCACAGCGGAATGCAGGAATACCAAAATCAGAATTAAGTGGGGGCAGGATAGTTACGAAGCAGAAGTAGAGAATATTGAATACAATAACCCAATTTCCGGTGTAATGATGAAGGATTTTGCATTTATCCGCATTCTAAGGGAATTTGACCATCCCATAGTTGTTGTAGATGAAGGCAATATGCAGATAGGGGATGAATGCTTTGCTATGGGCTATCCCGCAGGAAAACCCATGGGGGAACAGGTTACCATTAAATACGAAGGGATGACCAATGCTTCTCTTCTGAAGTTTGCCAGAGGTCAAATTCAGCTGGGCTACAGCGGAGCTCCCATTTTAAATATGAGGACGGGAAAGGTTTGCGGAATATTAAAGCGAACAAGGGATTTTACCACTGACCTTGGAGGATGGGGAATACCTGTTTCGGACATTCTAAACTATTCTTCCGCACTGTTCAGGCTGCACAGGAACACTTCCGTCAATGAAGAATGGGAGTCCTGCCTGAGCAGTATCCCAAAACAACCGCCAATAAAGGTGTGTTTTATTTCATCCGAATACCAGCCGCATATTATCGGCGGTTTGGGTGTTCATGTGACTCAATTGACAGCAGAACTGGGAAAGAAACTGAGCGTTGATGTAGTGCTTCCAGAGCAAAAAACAGGCTATACGTCACAGTCACCGGGTGTAACCTTTTGCTCTACCTGCGGCACGCCTTCATACAGCAGTCCTGTGGCCTGGCTGGATTTTGCACAGCAGGCAGCTTATGATATAGGCCGTATACAGCCGGATGTAATTCACTGCCATGACTGGGTAACGGTTCTGGCGGGAATAAAGTGCCGTTGGCTCCTTAAAAAGCCGCTGATTTTTCATATACACCTTCCGAACCTTGCACCTCTCTGCTCCTCTATTGAGAATCTGGGACTTATTTGTGCAGATCTTGTTACGGTCAACAGCAGACATGTGCGTCAGGAAATTTTGCACAGGGATCTGCCCATTACACGTATATAGATTGTTCCTAACGGAGTTAATACCGATGAATTTTTACCTTGCGGGGATTGGCCGGAGGAGGAACAATATATATTATTTGTCGGCAGGCTGGTAAAGCAGAAGGGTGTGGAGTTTTTAATACGTGCCATGTTTTATATAAGGGAAAAGTTTCCCCATATTCGCCTTAAAATTGTAGGCGACGGAGAATATGAATCATGGCTTAACCGCCTTAAAACAAATCTTATGCTGTCGGACATGGTTGAGTTTCTTGGCCAAAAAAGCGGACAGGATTTAATCCAACTCTATCAGAAAGCACAATTGGTAGTGGTTCCAAGCATCAACGAGCCATTTGGAATGGTAGCTCTGGAAGCAATGGCTTGCAGGCGCCCGGTGGTAGCCAGCAGAACCGGGGGTCTTAAGGAAATTATTGAACACGGCAAAACAGGGTTTTTGGCCGAGCCTGAAAACTATCTGGATCTGGCGCAATGGATCATGTCGCTGCTTCACAGCAAGGAACTCCGGCAGCAGATGGGTTCAAACGCATACGCATGTGCTAGCGGCGATAAATATAAATGGTCTTCCATAGCACAACAGTACATCCGATACTACACCGGGCTGTTAAAGTCAGATATAACCGGCGAGCTGGATGGAAGAAAGAAGGAGGAGGCTGCAAAACTCATTGAGCAGATAAAGGCAGTATCAAAGAAAATGAAGAGCACTGTATCAAATGGATTATTTAATGAATTGTTTGATTGGATGTGATTAAATGATAGTCAAGCTTTTTTATTTAAACAGAAAACAGAGACAACAATTCGACGAAATAGAAGTCTTTCTTAAGGAGTACATATATAAAAATCTGATGATTGAGGATTTATACATTCTGAACTACGATGATATGGACGAACTGAGGTGCAGTCAATATATCAATCTTTTGAAAAGCTCTGTTATCAAATATGAGGATTTTAACATTATAATAAAGAACAATAATAGTAATGAGGATGTGTATACTTATTTCGGCGGGTTATCCGCCTATGTATATTCTACTGCACGGATGGATATTTCAAAGGAAAGGTTGGAGACGATGTTTCCGGCTGTTGCTATAATGGACCGGATGGTTATGCTGCCGACAGGTATCGTAAATGCATTCGAAGTAGATAAGAGCAGGTTTTCATGGCTTCCAAAACCGTTGGAAGCGGGGGGAGCGGTACTGGTGGATTACAAGGATAGGGAATCTGTCAAGGAAGGAATACGTCAGATTGAGGAACAGCTGCAATATGAGATCAGCAGGCTGTGTGTACGTCAAATGATCGCTGGCAGTATTCCCAATCCCGACTATGAAGAACTGAGCAGGTTACTTAAGACTTATCCGGATTTTATACAGAGCCATCTCACTAAAATAGAAAAAAAAGCCCTTCTGAGGGTTGAGGCAGAAAATGAAATAATCTACCTTAATCAAAGGGCTATCGTATCTTTGAATATTATTAACCAGTCAGAGTTTCCTGTAGGCAGAGTACGCGTGACAGTCAAGGCACCCAGTGAGACTTTAACCGGTACTGTTTCCGAAATCGTAGAAATAAAAGATTCATGCTCCATAAAGTTTAATTTGCGCCCTGTGGCAAGTCCGTATTGTCCCCTGGAAGTGTCTATAGAAACATATGAATTGGGTGAGGCCTCCAATCCGCTGCAGTTTCCGGTTATATTAAACGTAAAACCACTATAAATGAACCAGTACCGTGCTGAAGGATTAAGGCTCGAGCAGTCTCAGCCTGTATGCATTCATGGTAGTCGTACCTAGTTTGTCCATAAGCCGGTAGTTGGCAACGGCTCCCACTGCGGCACCTATTACAGGAACCAGCTGGAGCATTTTTGCCAGGTCGATATAGTCTCTGTATTCCTGCTGGAAAGTTCTCCAGTCAAAGGAATTGATGTCCTCGGGCAGGGCTTGGGAAAAACTTTGCCAGTCCTTCACCTGTTGATAGATTTCCATGACTCTTTCCTGGCTTGAAAATGCCAGTTGGAATATATACAAAATATATAAGCGTTCCTTGTAGTTTGCAGCATCAAATCCGTAAATAGCAGCCGCATCGAATAAAAATTTGAGCTTCAGACTTAAAAGTATGGGGAAATCCGCCAAACCGAGAAATATGCCGCCTGCACCTGTCCAGGCTCCGCTGGCTGCTGCGGTTCTTTTATAAAAGGTTATTCTTTCATTCAGCAGCAGCTCCCGTTCCTGCAGGGGAGCGTTGAAAAGCGGCGCGGATGCAGTCAGTTCAGATCCGAACAGGACTGATTTTACCATGCCTTTAATGGTTTCGGTAACAACTTTATGCGCCTTCTCGGGAATAAGACCGTTCATCTTATTCTGAATCCCTTTGCTCAACCGGCTTGTCAGCGAAGGCTGATTTAACATTTCCAGCTGCCACATTTTCAATTCATATAGGGCATTGCGTTCGTAGCTGTTCATAATTCATCCTCAAAAATATAAAGCTTATTTGTTGATATATATTTAGTATACGGCTGACCTGTTGTTTTGTATGAATAAAAATATTTACAAACTAATCCAATAATCATATAATTATATGCATATATGATAATATAGGAGGAAAGTAATGGACGACTTGTTAAACATATTCGGCATTCTTTCGGATAAAACAAGACTGCGTATTCTACTGCTGCTGCAAAATAGAGAGTTGTGCGTATGTGAGATTTTTGGAGCGCTGCGGATGTCACAGCCCAGAGTGTCCAGGCAGCTGGCCATCCTAAAGCAATCAAGGATAATAAAGGACAGAAGATCCGGGAAATGGATTTATTACAGGATCGAGGAAAATGAATACACAAGGCAGCTGGCAAGTATCCTGGAGCCTTTGCCTGATTGGCTGTCCAATGATACTGAATTTAATAACGACAAAACAATGCTTGAGAAAATCTGGTCTGATAAAAACAGCTTGCCCGGCTATGAGTGCATTTGTACAGGAGGTCAAAAGGATGGAGAATAAAAGCTGTTGTACATCTGGCAATGCCCGGCTTAACACCGGGGACAGAAAGTCGGTAAAAATCAGACCGAGACTGAAAGCTGCAAATAAAAACTGTACCGGGGTGTCCGGACAAAAGGACAATACCTGCTGCTGCGGGGGAAGTGATAACTGTTCTTCGGAGCCTGTTACAAATTATGATAGAAATATTCCCTGGATAACTGGTGAAATCGAAACGGCTGCGGGGAAGATTCCGCAGGTGGCCACTAGACTGCTTCGCTCCGATATTCTGGGAGCGTGGAAAGTGCGTTGGGGGATAGGCAGGATGAATTATAAAATAAATCCCGGCGTATATGCCGTGGGAATTCCTGATAGGGCTTCTCCTGTCCTTGTTACCGCCAACTACAAATTGACCTTTGATGCACTAAGAAAAGAACTGTCCGGCATGAATGTTTGGATTTTAGTGCTTGACACAAAGGGGATAAATGTGTGGTGTGCGGCGGGAAAAGGCACCTTCGGCACCAGGGAACTTGTGAACAGGATTTCAAGAGCGCGGCTGCGGGAAATAGTGGAGCATAAGACTTTAATACTGCCTCAGCTGGGAGCACCGGGAGTAAGTGCCCATGAGGTCACAAAACAAACCGGTTTCAAAGTTGTTTATGGCACCGTAAGAGCCAAGGATATAAGATCCTTTATAAACTCAGAGATGAAAGCGACGGAGGAAATGCGGCAGGTCAGATTTACTGTGTATGACCGTCTGGTTTTGACTCCTATGGAGCTTGTCGGCACTTTCAAAATATCCATGCTGATTTTCGGTATACTGTTTTTAATAAATCTTGTGGCGAGGAAACCCTTCGGAGTTATGGATTTTTGTGCCTATGCAGGTGCTGTTGCAGCGGGTTGTGTTATTACACCGATTCTGCTTCCATGGATTCCGGGGAGGGCATTTGCCTGGAAAGGCTGGCAGGCAGGTTTGCTGTGGGCCATTGCACTGAATTTCCTCAATGGCTGGATCGGGCCGGAGGGACTGAGCCTCCTAAGAGGCGTGGGGTATCTGCTGGTGCTGCCTTCAATTTCGGCGTATTACGCCATGAACTTTACCGGTTCTTCCACCTATACCTCCTTTTCAGGAGTATTGAAGGAAATGAGGCTTGCCATCCCTGCAATAATTCTTTCCCTTATTCCGGGTATCGGCTTGTTATTGGCGGACAGTTTAATACGTTTTTAAGGAGGATACAATGAGGCACCGATATTTGAAAAATGTGGCCACTCTGAAACTTGACGAGGAAAAATGTAAGGGCTGCGGAAAATGCATCGAGGTATGTCCGCATAAGGTTTTTGCCCTGAGGGCTGATAAAGCCGAAATTATGGACAGGGACGGGTGTATGGAGTGCGGCGCGTGTGCTGGAAATTGTCCGTTCGGGGCACTGGAGGTAAAACCCGGAGTCGGATGTGCTGCTGCCATAATAATGGGGTGGCTGACCGGAAGCGAACCCAGCTGCGATTGCTCTTCCGGAGACAGCAGCAGCGGCTGCTGTTAGAGTGCCTGCATGAAGGGCTGTTACATCAAAAGCATATTGAATCCATGGATAAACAATAAATCAATATCAATATTACTGAACGTATTGAAAGGAAAAATAGACATGCCGGGTAAAATAAAAGTTGCATTCATCTGTGTTCATAACTCCTGCAGGTCCCAGATGGCCGAAGCAATATCCAGATTAATGGCAGCAGACGCTTTTGAGGCCTATTCGGCTGGAACTGTCACAAAACCCAGGATCAATCAGGATGCTGTTGAAACAATAAAAGAGCTCTATGGAGTGGATATGAATACTACCCAAAAATCAAAATTGATTTCTGATATTCCGGCGGTGGATATTGTGGTGACTATGGGCTGTAATGTAAACTGTCCGTTCCTGCCCTGTAAACACAGGGAGGATTGGGGGCTTGAAGACCCCACGGGAAAAGACAGGAGTGAATTTATAAAAATAGCCCGGCTGATTGAGGAAAAGGTTTTGGGGCTAAAGAGGAGAATACTGGGACTCGTGGATATGGAGCAGCCGGAGTGAGAAAATATTGACAGCCGGATATATTAATGATAACATGTGAATGAATAATTTGAAATTCATTCATTTTTTTATGGAGACCTGCATATGGATAATAAAAAGACTCAAATTTATGACAGTGGAAAAGAATTATTCAGCCTGAACGGCTTTAAGGATACAAATGTATCTGATATTACCAAAAAGGCCGGTGTGGCTGTAGGAACTTTTTATAACTACTATTCATCCAAAGAAAAATTGTTCATGGATATTTTTTTAGATGAAAATGTAAAACTTAAAAAAAGCTGTTTACAGTCCATAGACATCAATAACAGCCCGCTAGAAGTGGTCAGACAAATGCTGGCGCTGAATGTTCAAGGCATGAAAGCCAACCCCATTCTGAGGGAATGGTACAATAGAAGTGTCTTTAACAGGATAGAGCAGATATACCGTGAGGAAAACGGACTTGAAAATTTCGACTTCCTGTATGACAGTTTTCATGAAGTAATTTTAACATGGCAGGAAGAAGGGAAAATGAGGAGAGACATTGACAGCAAAATGATTATGACTATTTTTGCCGCCATTATCAATGTTGACACACATAAAGAAGAGATAGGAATTCAATATTTTCCGGAGGTTCTGGACTATATGTCGGAGTTCATCATGAAGGGACTGACCGACTGCCCCTGACAGAATCAGAGGCAATTTTTTTACTCACAAAATGAATGAATATAAAAATGTTCATTCTACTGAAATGTTTTGATTGCAGGGAAGGAGGCAGGATGCGAAAGGTAATCTGCACAGAGGATAAACATTTGACAGACAACTCAAGCCTTGGAATGAACACACAAATAACTCACAGGGTATTTGGTAGAAACACACCGGAGGCAGTAAATTCAGCAAATGCCGAGATGGAGAGGCTTGAAAAAATTATGAGCCGCTATATACCCGAAAGTGAGATAAGTCTTATAAACCAATTCTCAGGAATAAAACCTGTCAAAGTATGTGATGAGGTTTACAGGGTGCTCTCATATGCCAATGAGTTATCCGGTATATGTGATGGACTGTTTGATGTTACTATCGGCCCCCTGGTGGATTTGTGGAATTACAAGCATGCGCCGGGGGTGCCCGAGGAAGCAGATATCAGTCAGGCTCTGTCATTGGTCGGCTATTGTGATCTGCTGCTGAACCCTTCTGTAGGCACCGCTGGACTTGGAAAGCAGGGGCAGTCCATTGATTTGGGAGGGGTGGGGAAAGGTTTTGCAAGTGACAGGATTATTGAAATATTCAAGTGCTATGATATTGTGTCGGCTTTTACCAATATCGGAGGGAATGTCTCAGCCCTGGGAAATAAGCCTGACGGGACTCCCTGGATGGTTGGCATACGCCATCCGCGGCAGGAGGGCTGCCTGCTGGGGGCCGTTCCGGTTACCGGCAGGTCAGTGGTTACCTCCGGTGACTATGAACGGTATTTTATAGACCGGGAAGGTGTCCGGAGGCATCATATCCTGAGCCCGGTTACAGGATATCCTGCCCAAGCCGGGCTTATAAGTGCGACGGTTATTTCGGACAGTGCTATGCTTGCCGACGCATTATCCACTCTTGCTTTTGTGTCGGGGTTGGAAAGAGGAGCCGGGTTTATTAAAAGGTTTCCCGGCACCGAAGCCATTATGGTGGATGAGCATCAGCAGATATATATAACACACGGGCTTAAAGGCTGCTTTCAGCCAGCAGTCCATATTTCAACCAAAATTATATGAAAGGAAACAGACGCAATGAAAACTACTGTGAGAAAGAAGGGGAAAATCAAAGTGTGGATAGTTATATTGGTAATAATAGGAGTAATAGGAATTGCTCTGTTGGGAGGAATAATGGGTACCGAACCGGGAAGACGTGAAATTAAAAATCTTACCATTAACGATATAAACTTTAAAAATTTACATGACGGTACATATGTGGGAGAGTACAAGGGCAAAAAGGACAGTTTTCGAAATACCCGGGTAGAGGTAACGGTATCTTCAGGCCGTGTTACCGGTATAAAAGTGCTGAAGGGAGCTTTGAACAAAGAGGGAAAACCGGCTGAAATCAACTCAAAGGGTTCTACCGTAGAAGATTTGTTTGAGAAGGTTATCGAAACCCAGTCCTTGCAGGTAGATGTTATCAGCGGTGCCACCCTGACCTCAAAAACACATATAAAAGCTGTGGAAAATGCACTGGAGCAGGCTGATTAAAGGTTACATATAAAGCTCGATCAAGGAGGTTTTCAATGAGCAATACAGTTATTTCCTATTCGTTGACCGGCAACAACCGGGCATTGGCCGACAGTGTGGCAAAGGAGCTGTCTGCTGAACATATTAAAATAGAAGAAGTAAAATCCCGTACCATGGGGTCTATTGTACTGGACATAATTTTTAACAAAAGTCCGACGGTACGGCCACTGCCTGATAGCAGCATTAAAGAGTGTGATTTGATTGTTTTATTGGGACCGGTCTGGATGGGAAAGGTCGCCACACCGCTCCGCTTGTACTTGAAATATTTGAAGACCCACCCATACAGATATGCATTTATCTCCATAAGTGGAGGTGCTGACGGCTCAAATCCCGGGATTGCAGGTGAACTGGAAAAAAGGACGGGGAGGACCCCTGCTGTGTTGCTTGACCTCCATATTACCGGACTTTTACCATCCAGCCCCAGGCCTACCCGTAAAGCTACATCGGCATACCGGTTAAAACCGGACGATATTGTTAAATTGACCGGCAAAATTATGACAGTCCTTTCACCATGAAAGGGACTGTTTTTTTATTATCAGGGGTTTTGCTTTTATTGTTATAAAAATTTATAATAGCAATAAAGAATTATCCTGATTATACATCCATTGCTTGAAGTCAGTATGGAAGTATAAATATAATTCTGGTAAAATAAAGTACTAAAAGATAGAACAGGAGATACATATGTCGGAATATATATTAACCTATTCAAAGACAAAATTTTATCCGCTGGAACCTGTAAAGGAGGATATAAAGATTGAGGATATTGCCCACGCTCTTTCCTTGATGACACGAGCTAACGGGCATTTCAAGCACTTTTATTCGGTGGCCCAGCATTCAATAAGCTGCTGCAGGGAGGCCCTGGGCAGGGGATATTCCCGGAGGGTCCGGCTGGGCTGCCTGCTGCACGATGCAAGTGAGAGCTATATTTCCGATCTGACAAGGCCTGTCAAAAGAAATATGCCGGAATATTTTATTATTGAGGACAAGCTCCAGAAGGTCATATATGACAGGTTTGGCCTTGGTGACGTATCCGAAGAGGAACTCAGGTTGATTTCGGCTGTTGATGATTCGCTGCTATATTATGAATTTGACACGCTGATGAATGTTCAGCTGTTTGAGACCAGACCTGCCGTCTCAATGCAGCACGACTTTTCACAGAGGGATTTTAAAAGTGTGGAGAATGAGTTCCTGAGCTTGTTTGGCGAAGTTTCCGGGTGAGGAAGAGACACTCGTGCAGGGCAGTTTATCCGGTGAAACATCAAAATGATTTGAGAATAATAGAGCAGTAAAATGGAAAACTATTCAGAAAATATATTCAAAGTGAGAATTTTGGAATGACAATTGAACATAATGTATTTACTGAAATCGAGACACATTTATTGGAGGACAAACAGCCGTCAATTTACCTGGAGGATATATCAAAAACTCCGCTGTTTGAAAAATATCCCCTTGTATTGCTCAACAATCTGAAGAAGACCGGCCAGTCTCCCAGGCACCACCCAGAAGGCAATGTGTGGAACCACACCATGCTGGTGGTGGACCAGGCCGCAAAGGTCAGGGATAAAAGCCGGGATCCCAGGGCGTTTATGTGGGCTGCCCTGCTTCACGACATCGGTAAGCCCGATACGACGAAAATCCGCAAAGGAAGGATTACCTCCTATGATCACGATATAGCCGGAGCTGATCTGACAAGAAAGTTTTTAGCCGGATACCTGGAGGAGGAAGGCTTTGTAAATAAAGTTGCAGAGCTTGTGAGATGGCATATGCAGATACTTTTTGTCAATAACAATTTACCCTTCTCCGATGTGAGATCAATGTTAAGGAAAACAGATGTTGATGAAGTAGCCCTCCTTGGCTTCTGTGACAGGATGGGCAGACTCCATGCCGACCGCAGTGAAGAGGAGGAGAATATTAAGAGGTTCCTGGCAAAGGTTAAAGCTAATCAGGCCTGAAAACCTTGAGCTTTCTCAGAAAGGCCATGGAGAACAGCTGGGCACAGCCCACAAACAGCAGGAAATAGTTCAGATGGCTCTCATTCCCGAAAAAGGTCAGCAGGCCTATAAGGATCACCGTACTTATAAACCTGCCTGAGTTGAGCATTATTTCCTTGTTGATGATATATTCCACTCTCAAATCCTCCTCATGCTGCAGGCTTATAATATTAAAGCTTGCCGAGGACAGCGGCACCAGAAAGAAAGGCACGAAGGCCGAGTCCAAAATCATAAAGAACAATAATGAGCTGTAGCTTATATTTATCACAAGCCCCAATACGGCTACAAACATAAGGATTGCACCCAGCAGCATTGAAATCAGTCTCAATTTGGGCTTGATAAGTTTTTGCTCGGCTATATATGCCGCTGAGGAGATAAGGGATGCGAAAAGTGAAAATTTTCCCACGGCCAGTTCACTTCCGGTTGCTTTGTATACAAGAACTATTATGAGAAATCCTATGATAACATCCCGGAAGCCCCATAGGGCAATGCTCCTTCTAAGATTTTTCCAGTCCCCGCAGTTGCTTTTAAAGATTTTGCTATAGTTGAGACGGGTGCCGTAATTATCGGCTTTCAGCATCAAAGATACCAGGATAAGGATTATAAATAATATCAAGGATGAGGAAAAGACGATGGTATAGCCGGCTGACATGCTGTTTGCATTGATTATGAAAGCTGAAGTAATTGGTGCAGCTGCTCCACAAACCCCTGATATTCCGCCGTTGAACCCGTTAAAAGTGTCCCTGTTTTCAGTGGAGGTAAAATCGAAACTCAAAACATGGTAGGAAAGCCAGTAAAAGCCCCCGGCTATGCCGAACAGTGCACCCACAGGTATTACATATTTCGTAACATCATTTTTTAATATCAGTATAAACCCGAAAAACATAATAAAAAAAATTATTCCCAGTCTTAACGCCCAGATACCGTTCTTTTTTTTGGACAACCGGCCTGCCAGCATAAAAGCCGGAGGAATAAGGGCATAATGCATAAGGTTGTATTGCGCTATTACTATAAAATTGTTGGATTTCTTCCAGAGAAAGATGTTTACAAAGACGTTGGAAAGCCCCATTGCAAGGGTAAACAGGGCACTTATAACAAGTAAAATTTTAGCTTTTCCCGACATTACTACCTCCAGAATTTTGATTATTATAAAAGTTGTGATTCAAGTTTTTATTTTTAACCAAGTAAATGGAGATTATTTTGTTTTTAATTAAATATAATGTGGTAAAATAAAAGTTAGTTCTTAAATACTTTTTATAAAAGTTTTGTTATTATAAATTTGAGAGGACCGGTAAATTGTTTTAGCCGGGCCGGAAATGGAGAGATAAGTATGATTAATTTTGAATTCTATAATCCTGCCAGAATAATATTCGGTAAGGATACCGAATCCCAGGCCGGAAAGCAGATTTCCAAATTCGGTAAAAGAGTATTGCTGCACTATGGCGGAGGATCGGTCAAAGCCAATGGTGTATATGATAAAGTTGTAAAGTCACTTAAGGAGGAGGGTTTATTCTTTGTGGAACTGTCGGGAGTTGTTCCGAATCCCAGATTAAGCCTTGTCCGTGAGGGAATTGAGCTCTGCAAGAAAAATAATCTGGATTTTGTGCTGGCGGTGGGCGGAGGCAGCGTTATCGATTCAGCCAAGGCCATAGCAGCAGGGGTCAGATACAGTGGTGATGTATGGGAATTATATATGGACAATTCAAAACTGGCAGGACTGACAGAAGCTCTTCCTGTAGGAGTTGTTTTAACAATACCCGCGGCAGGCTCCGAATCCTCCACAGCTTCGGTTATTACAAACGAGGAAGGCTGGCTGAAACGTGCAATAAATACCGAAGTGGTAATACCGAAATTTGCGGTATTAAACCCGGAATCCAGCTATACGCTTCCCGCATACCAGACAGCCTGCGGTGCAAGTGATATTTTTGCCCACCTCATGGAGAGGTATTTTACACAGGAACCAAATGTGGATTTCACAGACAGGCTCATTGAAGCAAATATGAGAACCATACTTAACAATGCACCTCTGGCTTTGAAAAACCCCAATGACTATAATGTCAGGGCCGAGATAATGTGGGCAGGTGCAGTAGCTCACAACAACCTCCTGAATACCGGCAGGATAGGTGACTGGGGCAGTCATGACATAGAGCATGAAATCAGCGGAGCATACGATATAGCCCACGGTGCGGGTTTGTCCATAGTGTTCCCTGCATGGATGAAGTATGTATACAAGCAGAATGTGGACAAATTCATACAATTTGCAATGAGAGTTTTCAATGTGGACTTCAGCTTTGATGATAAGGAAAAGATTGTATTTGAAATGATAGAGAGACTTGAGGCCTGGTATGTCAGGATGGGCCTGCCCATAAGATTGTCCGATGTGAACATAGGAAGTGAAAGAATACGTGAAATGGCAGATAAATGCATGGTTGGACGTACCCACGTAGGGAACTTCCAGAAGCTCAAGGCCGATGACATTTATGAGATCTATAAATTAGCACTGTAGCAGCTATAACCGTAGTTCTGCGAAACAGCGCGAAAACGGACTACAGCCCGGAGCGGCGGCATTTGCCCTGAATTCCGGGCTGTTTTTATGCCAGTCGGCAAATTGTGCTCCATACTCTAAAAATATAGGAAAATATTACTTTTATATTATTGAACCTTATGGTATTTATGGTAAAATATTCATTAAACCATAAAAAAGGAATATCCCTTAAAAGGCAGAAGAAAAAGGAGGGCCGGTTAAATGAGTGATATTATTAAAATCCTGATTGTAGAGTATGACCCTGATTTTGCATTTTTAATTAAACAGCAGCTGTCAAAGGAACCTGATTTCAATTGCATCGGGATTGCTTCAAATTACGCTGACGCCATAAAACTGGCTAACGTGTATATGCCCCATGTAGTCATTATGGACCTGAACCTTTCATTATCCGAATTTGAAGGAGTGGAGATTTCCAGGGAAATCAGAATAAAGACAGGGGCCAAGGTAATAATCCTCACCTCTCTCGAATCGGAGGGAATCGTGGAGTATGCGGCAAAAAGAGCCTTTGCCGCGGATTGCTTGCTTAAAAGCCAGTTTTCCATCCTGTGCAGCACAGTGAGATACGTTGCAAATGGAACGACTCCCCATCAGCTTTTAATCAGAAAGCTGATCCTGGAGGATCTATCCAATGCCGAAAGGAATATATTTGATATGATAATTGGAAAAAAAATAGGGATCAAATCCAGCAATAAGACCATATCCAATCAGAAAACCAGCATTTTGAAAAAGCTTGGGCTTAAAAATACAAAAGAATTGATAAAGCTGATGGGATGAAGGCTTTTTATGTATTATAATTATCTTATAGAATTAAAACGTTTTGAGTAAAATAAGATAAATAATATTTTAGGAGCAGGTTATGGAAGGTTATTATTTGATGCCCCATCCGCCTCTGATAATTCCCCGGGTGGGCAGAGGCCAGGAAAAGCAGATACAGAAAACCATAGACGGTTGTGATGCCATAGGCCTGGAAATAGACAGATCAGGTATCCACACAATAATAGTCATTACACCCCATGGAACTGTTTTCCGGGATGCAGTGGCTCTGACCGGGATTGAAAACCTCAAAGGCGATTTCGGTAAATTTGGAGCCAAACAGGTCAGCTTTGATATTAAAATTGATTTGACACTTACGCATGAAATAATAAGGGAGGCGGAAAAGGCCCAAATTGCCGTCGCAGCTCTTAACAGGGAAAATGCAAAATCCTATGGTGTATCCCTGGAGCTGGACCATGGGGCAGCTGTTCCTTTGAGTTTTGTTAAAAGCCTGGATAAAATTGAACTTGTCCACATCACATATGGAATGCTCTCGCCCATTGAGCTCTATTCTTTTGGTAGGGCTATAGAGAAGGCATGTCAAAAGACCGGTACCCGGGCGGCAGTTATTGCCTCGGGGGATCTTTCCCACAGGCTTACAAAGGACGGCCCCTATCCGTACAGTCCATACGGCGCAAAATTTGATTCCCGCCTGCTGGAAGTGCTTGAGCAGGGGGATTTCAAATGCCTGTTCAACCTTGATGGAACTATGATCACCGAAGCCGGAGAATGTGGCCTGCGGTCACTTTATATTCTGGCGGGAACCCTTGACGGAAAGGACGCCAAAGCCGAAATCCTGAGCTATGAAGGTCCGTTTGGCGTAGGTTACGGTGTTGCACGCTTCAAGGTATCCGAGGGCAGATCAATTTTTGACGACATAAAAAACCTTGGCCGGGAAAGGCATGTGAAAAGGCTTGAAGAAGGCCCTGCCTATACCAGGCTTGCCAGGCGTAATATTGAAAACTTTTTCAGGACAGGAAAGTCTCTGACGGTAAAGGATATTAAAGATAAAGAATTATTGAACGATAGAAAAGGTGTATTTGTATCCCTGAAGCTGGCAGGTGAGTTAAGGGGCTGCATAGGAACCATAGAGGCCGTTACCGGTTCGGTGGGAGAAGAAATTCTTAATAATTCCATATCAGCTGCCTTTAATGATCCCAGATTCTCACCCCTGAGGGAGGAGGAACTGTACCAGCTGGATATTTCGGTTGACCTGCTGTATCCGGCCGAAAAATGCAGTTTTGAGGACTTGGACCCCGAAAGCTATGGAGTCATTGTCACCAGCGGAAGAAAGAGGGGATTGCTGCTGCCCATGCTGGAAGGCATTGATTCCAGTGAAGAACAGGTTTCCATTGCACTGCAGAAGGCAGGTATCGGAAAAAACCAATCCTATGAAATTGAAAGGTTTAAAGTCGAGAGATTTAAAGAGGTGGAAGCTTGAAAAAAGAGGCTATGTTTTTTCATCCCGAGGAAGGGAAGATCAGATGTGTGCTTTGCCCGCACTACTGCCTTATAGCAAAGGGGAACGTCGGGTTCTGCGGAGTGAGGCAGTGCGGCCAATCCGGGGATGAACTGAAGCTGTTTACATTGAATTACGGAGAAATAACCTCAATTTCACTGGACCCTATAATAAAGAAACCCCTGTACCATTTCCACCCCCGGGATAACATATTATCCGTAGGGAGCTTCGGCTGCAATTTTAAATGCAGTTTCTGCCAGAATTATTCTATTTCCCAGCACAGGGCTGAAAGCCGGTATGTGCCGACCGGGGAAATGGCAGATATAAGCCTTCGGAATACCGACAGCATAGGCCTGGCTTTTACCTACAATGAACCGTCCATCTGGTACGAATATGTTTATGATGTTGCAGGTGAGATAAAGAGAAGGGACGGGGAACATAAAATAGTGCTGGTCACAAACGGATATATAAATGAGGAACCGCTGAAAAAGCTGCTTCCCTATGTTGATGCCATGAATATTGATTTAAAGGGTGACGGGGAATTTTATAAAAGCATTTGTCTGGGCAAACTGGAACCGGTTATGAATACCATCAGGGCTGCAAACGGAGAGGGCTGTCATATTGAAGTAACAACACTCCTTATTCCCGGAGAAAATAACAGTCATGAAACCCTGGACAGGCTGGGCGATTTCCTTGCTTCAGTCGACAGGGATATTGTGCTTCATGTATCACGGTTTTTCCCAAGGTACAGGATGAAAAAGCCGGCAACCGGCATGGAAGATTTAAAAAAGGCGTATCAACAGTTAAGGAAAAAACTCACCAACGTGTACGTGGGCAATGTCAGCGAGGAAGAAAAGTCATATATTATGAAACAATGATTGTTTTGGGGAGTGTGACATGGCAGAACAGCTGAGTCTTTTGGATAACAGTGTTGAAAAGGTTTCAAGCGTCAAGCTTAAAACAATAATCTCGGCGTCGAGGAGAACCGATGTGCCTGCCTTTCACTATGACTGGCTGCAGGAGGTACTTGCGGCGGGCAGGGTTCAAGTGCCTAATCCAAGATTTCCGGATAAACGGTATGAAGTGGAGCTGACGCCTGAAGGAGTCCATTCCATAGTACTGTGGAGCAAGAATTTCAGCAGGGTTTTAAATGCTCCGGGGCACCTGACCGAATATAACCTGTATTTCCAATACACAATAAATAACTACTCCGGGCTCCTTGAACCCAATGTCCCCGGATACACCCAAACACTGAAAATACTGGAGGGCCTGCTGGGAAGATATTTACCCGAGCAGTTCAACATACGGTTTGACCCCGTAATCATTTCAACGAAGGGTGAGATAAGTCCGACACCCCATATGCCTGAGAAGGCAAGACTCATAGCCTTTGAACGGCTGTGCAGGGATTTGTGTTCTCTGGGTATGCAGAGATGCCGGATCACAACTTCATATCTGGCCATGTACAGTCATTTAAAGAACAGGATAAAGCAGTGCGGTCTGGATATAAGACACCTGGACAACGATATGCAGATGGATTTTTTTACAAGGCTGGCTGAGATCTCCGGAAATTACGGTTTGAAATTATACTCCTGCGCCAGTCCGGTTTTGGAGAAAATCGAAGGTATGGACCGGGGGCAGTGCATTGATGGGGAGCTGCTGGAAAGGCTTTTTGGAGGAAGGGTAAAAAAAGCGAAGGACAGCGGACAGAGAGAAGCCTGCGGCTGTTCCGCCAGCAGGGATATAGGGATTTATTCGAAAACCGCCGGCGGGATGAAATGCTTCCATGGCTGCAAATACTGCTATGTTATGGACGGCAGTTGATATTGGTTTGGCACTGCAAAAACACTTACTTTTTACGGTAAGTGTTTTTTAGAATAGGAATTTATAACGTTTTATTAAGATTTATCTTACTCTGACTCTATGTTTGATGCAGAAATTGTGTTCGTTGGAGGCAAGATATATTATTCCTTCAATAAACCCTACCAGGGCGGGAATACCGGTCCAGCAGAACAACAAGTATAATATGCCCATTCCGACCTTACCCATGTAAAACTTGTGGATGCCAAGTCCCCCAAGAAAAATTCCCAAAAGTCCGGCGGCTATTTTACTCTTGATAGGCCAGGCGGGACTGATGCCTTCATTAACCATTTGCTGGTAGTGGTAAGCCTGCTGTGCCTGTGCCGCCTGGTTTGGATGTACCGGCGGATGATATTGCTGCTGAGGGTTGGACTGCTGGAAATTGGACTGTTGATAGTTAGGCTGCTGCCCGCCCGCCGGCGTCTGGACGTTTGGCTGTGCAGCTGATGCATTAGCAATAAAGACTTCTCCGCAGTACTTGCACTCTCTTGTGTCAGGTGCGTTGGGAGCACCGCATTGAGGACAAATGTTATCTGACATATATAAAACCCCTTTATTATATTTTAGGATTACTACCTATATTATAGAAGAAATCATACCTTTTTTCCACATTCAGGACAAAATTTCGAGCCGTCCGGTACAGCTGCTCCGCAGGAGCAGGTTTTAGTACCTATTGAAGCTCCGCATTCAGGACAGAATTTCGAGTTGGCCGGGACTGTCTTTCCACAGGTTGGACACTGCTTTTTAGGAGTTTCCACAGGGCTGCCGCACTCACAGCAAAACCTTGAATTTGCAGGATTGTCAAAACTACAGGCAGGACACTTTATAACCGCATTGTCAATAACCGCTCTGGTGTTTACCGACGACGCCATCTCGCCAAACAGGGATGAACCTACCCCGGCTCCTACATTGCCGCTGACAAAGGCTCCTGCTATTCCCGAGTCGTTGGAGGCGGCATTGTCGTACACATCAAAGGAACGCTTTGTCACATAGCGGTTATCTCCCATGATTTCAAACTCTGCACGGTTTTTAAGGATTTCGTTTATTTCTTCAAAATCTTCATCGGGAAAATTTATGGACTTTATAAAAAAGTTTACCGGTGCTAAGCCGTATTTTTTAAATTCAGAAGAAATCTTATCCTTTGCCATGGTGGAAATGGAATCCAGTTTGGCGGTGATTTCCAATGCTGAAATTTTTTCATTAATAATTATGTTGGCAATAATGGTTTTTATTTTCTGTACCAAAATACCTTTGAAATAGTCCATTATTGCATCAAACTTGACAATTTCGGCAGGGCCTATTATACCTATGAGCTCGGTAAAGAATTTAAGGTAATTGTCCACCTTGAGCCCCATCTGGCCGAAGGCTCTGACTCTCAGCTTGGTGAAATATTTAGGGTCTATGACCTGCACCGGATCGGAGGTTCCCCAGTAAATGTCCAGCTTGGTAGCAATGTTCAGGAAGAATACTTCAGCAGAAAAAGGTGTTTTTCCGCCAAAAGGCAAATTGACAATGGATTTCAGTATGGGAAGATTTTTTGCATCCAGAGTATATGTACCGGCATTAAATACATCACATACCGTTCCGCCTTTTACAAATATTGCTGCCTGACCCTCGCCGACAATGAGCTGTGTTCCGTAAACAAGCTCTTCGGAGGGATATTTGTAGACAATCCAATCCCTCGTTCTAAGGCCGTCAAATTTCACCCTGTCGATTATAGCCATAATATGCACCTCAAACCTTATTTTGCTAAAAATTATATCATATCACTGAGCTGAAAACAATTACAAACACATTAATTAAAGCTGTTTTTATTGATTTCAAACTCATTCTTATTATAGTTCAGCATATTCTCATCCCTCATGCTGCTCAATTCCCTGGATAGGGCACTCCTGTTGACACAGAGGAAATCTGCCAGTTCATCGCGGGAAAACGGGATTCTGAATTTATTTGACCCGTGCTTTTGCATCTGCATGGCAAAATAGGCTATAAGTTTTTCACGGGTTGTCCTCTGTGAAAGAATATCCATTCTGTTGTTTAAAAGTATATTTTTCCGGGCAATCAGCTGAAGCA
Organism: Ruminiclostridium cellobioparum subsp. termitidis CT1112; assembly: GCF_000350485.1. Classification (GTDB taxonomy): domain Bacteria; phylum Bacillota; class Clostridia; order Acetivibrionales; family DSM-1351; genus Ruminiclostridium; species Ruminiclostridium termitidis. Next base: position 48,654 of record NZ_AORV01000036.1, on the reverse strand, counting down.
TATTTTTAATCAAAGTTGAATGAAAGCTGCAGGCCGAGCTGCAGGTGGTCACTATCCTGCTGAAGCGTATGAAAAGTACATTGCAGCCGGTGGTAGTCAAAACGGTGACGGGTATCCTGCTCAAATTGGCACAGGCAAAGGCTTCTCCGAATATATCCCCTTCCGACAGCTCGGACATAATGGTCCTGTTGCCCATAACATCCTCTTTGACTATCTGGGCAGACCCCGATAGGATTATGCCCACCGAAGATACCCGGCTTTCAGCAAGAAAAATTATATCATTTTTGTTATATTCCTGTGTTCTGGCTCCAAGGCAGCCAAGCAGGCTGTCATATTGGCTTTCATCTATATTTTCAAATATGGCGACGGTTTTAAGCAATTCAAAATAATCCTTCATAAATTTTTCTCCTGGTTGCAAATGCAACCGATTTAATGTCATAAGTCTAGTACAATAAGCACATAAAGTCAATCACAAATCTTAACAGAATTAAAAATAACCTAAATATAAGGAGGCAATTTTTTATGTCAGAAATGTTTTGTTTTCAATGTGAGCAAACTGCAGGTGGAAAGGGATGTACCGGAGCTGCAGGAGTGTGCGGCAAGAAAGCCGATACATCAAATTTTCAGGATGAACTTACAGGTGCGCTGATAGGACTTGCAAAAGCAGCTGAAAAGGGCCGGCCCACAGCGCAGACTCATAAGGTTGTTATCGAAGGTTTGTTTACCACCATTACAAATGTAAGCTTTGATAACGCATCAATCAGGAGACAGATTGCAAATATTGAAAAGGAAAAAGCACAGCTTGGTTCTGCATTTGCAGCAAACTATGATATGCAGAAACTCTGGAATGATAATGAAGATATCCGTTCCTTGAAGTCCCTGATACTCTTTGGAATCCGTGGAATGGCGGCATATGCCTACCATGCATTGGTTCTGGGCTACAACAATGATGAAGTAAACGATTTCTTCTATAAGGCACTGAGAGCAATCGGCGAGGATCTCAATGCAGATGCCCTTCTTCCTATAGTATTGGAAACCGGTAAGGTAAATCTCGCCTGTATGGCCATGCTTGACCAGGCAAACACGGAAACTTATGGTACTCCTGTTCCGACCAAAGTACCTTTGACAATCGAAAAAGGACCTTTCATAGTAATTTCAGGTCACGATCTCTATGATCTGTACCAATTGCTTGAACAGACAAAGGATAAGGGTATAAATATCTATACTCATGGCGAAATGCTGCCTGCACATGCATATCCAAAGCTTAAGGCCTATCCGCATCTCAAGGGTAATTTCGGAACTGCATGGCAGAACCAGCAGAAGGAATTTGACAATTTACCCGGTGCCGTTTTATTCACAACAAACTGCCTGATGCCCACAAAGCCAAGCTATCATGACAGAGTATTCACAACCGAGGTTGTTGCATATCCTGAAATGGTTCATATTGATGATGACAAGGATTTCACGCCTGTTATAAATAAAGCTCTGGAATTGGGCGGTTATAAGGAAGACAGGAGAATGACCGGTATTAACGGCGGAGATACTGTTACAACAGGCTTTGCAAGAGGAACTGTCCTTTCGGTTGCCGACAAGGTTATCGATGCGGTCAAGGCCGGAGCAATCAAGCACTTCTTCCTTGTGGGCGGCTGTGACGGAGCCAAGGTTGGCAGAAACTACTATACCGAGTTTGTTCAGAAGACTCCGAAAGACACTGTTATACTGACACTTGCCTGTGGAAAGTTCCGTTTTAACGATCTTGATATCGGCGAGATAGGCGGTCTCCCAAGAATAATGGACATGGGCCAGTGCAATGATGCCTACAGTGCAATCCAGGTTGCTTCCGCACTTGCAGGAGCTTTTGAATGTGATATAAATGAGCTGCCGTTGTCCCTTGTGCTTTCATGGTATGAACAGAAGGCGGTATGTATCCTTCTGACTCTGCTCTCCCTTGGAATCAAGAACATTTATCTTGGACCTACACTGCCAGCGTTCATATCTCCAAATGTTCTTAACATACTGGTTGAGAACTTCAACATCAGCCCTGTTTCAACTCCGGATGCTGATTTGAAAAAGATTCTCGGCTGATGTGAAGCTGTAAATTATAAAGCCCTCAAGAAATATTTACTATAAAACAAACCTATACAAAATTGAAGTCTTGTCCATTTCATGCAAAGCATCTTCTTACAGCAGGGTACGCTGTAAGAAGATGCTTTGCATGTATAAAGAGCTGGTGTTCAGACCACTGGACATATTTTAAATATATGGATATACTCTTATTGAAAAATACTAAGAGAAATATTAAGATAAAAGGGAAATACTAAGTGAAATATTAATAAGAGGAAGTGTAACGTGAGAAATTTTCTATCGGAATTCAAAGAATTCATATCCAGGGGCAGTGTTGTTGATCTGGCTGTCGGTATCATAATCGGTTCGGCATTCACAGCCATTGTCACTTCGTTGGTAAATCAGGTGATCATGCCGGGAATAGGCTTTTTGATCGGAAGGATCAATTTCGCCGATTTCAGGTGGACACTTGCTCAGGCCTCCGGTGACAAGCCTGAGGTTGCAATATATTACGGTGCCTTCATACAGCAAATCATTAATTTTATCATAATTTCATTTGTTGTGTTCTCCATGGTCAAAATGATCAATGTATTGCGGAGAAAAAAGAAGGAGGAGGAGAAGCCTCCGGTGCCATCTCCCGAAGTTCAGCTGCTGACTGAAATCAGGGATTTATTGAAGGAGAACAAAAAATAAATTTTGCTTTAGCTATGTGACTTTTTTATATCAACTGGTAACTTCCGTACTAACTTCATAAAATAAGGGCGCACCCAAAACAATTACAAAAATTGTTTTTAACCGTGCATCTTATTTTATGAAGTTGTCCTCTCGTACCAGTTGATTTCAAATAATTGTAAAGCAAAACAAAATTTTAAATAGTGCAATATACAGAATATTGTACTGGTATAACGGATTAATTTACTGTAAAAGAAAAACAGGCCGGATTGGCTCCGGCCTGCATTACGCTGATATAAAACTGATTATTCTTATTTAAAATCTTGATTATCCTATAAACTGTTGTGTCCAGTATAATCTTCCGCTTGAATTCTTGGCTATACCTACTCCGATTTGGGTAAAGGATGAATTAAGAATGTTTGCTCTGTGTCCGGGTGAATTCATCCAGCCCTGCATAACCTGTTCAGGTGATGTCTGTCCCATTGCGATATTCTCGCCGGCAGTTCTGTAGCTGATTCCGTACTTTTTCATCATATCAAAAGGTGAGCCGTAGGTTGGTGAATTATGGTCGAAGTAATTATTCTTTGCCATATCCTGTGATTTAAGGGTAGCTACCTTGCTCAGCTCGGTATTCATCTTTAATGGCTTGAGTCCTGCTTTGGATCTTTCTGCATTAACCAGGTCAACTACTTTCTTTTGAAATGCACTGTAATCCCCGTTGGTGGTGCTTGGTGCCGGCTTGGTTGTTCCGGCAGGCTTTGTTGTGCCGGTAGTTGGTTTTGCAGCGGGCTTTGTTGTTGCAGGCTTGCTTGAAGCCGGCTTTGACGTAGTTGTTTTGCTGCAGTTTGAATTATTTGTTAATTTAGCTGATAAAGAACCGGTATATGATTTGATTATTTCTTCCAATTTTGATTTTACGGAAGTTACGCTATTTTGCTGATTATTTGAGCTTTTAGCTGAATTTGTCTTTGGGCAATTTTGAGTGTTTTTTACTGAAGTACTTACATTCAATACCTTTGGTTCACCGGATTTATCGCCGGTATTCAGGACTGTATTCTGAGGCTGATTATTACCGGCAGCCGCATTTCCTTCCAAGGTTTTAAATGCGGTATCAACTGCTGCCGATACAGGAGTTTGCTCCTTGACGGCTTCGCTGTTTAAAGCGGCAGCTTCGGCCGGCCTGCTGTTGTCAGCGGCGGCTTTGTTTCCTGACACATTTGCATTGCTGCTGAATGCAAAGAATGATACGAGTACAGCACATGCTGCGATACTTGATATAACTGTTGTTTTTTTATTATTCATGTTTACCTCCATTAGTTTCGACTAAATTTTACGTGCTTCTTCATGCCCATAATCAGCGTTTGTGACGATGCTTCTGTTCAATGCTTCGTTCAGCGTAAATATTTATCAGCTACCGGGGTATGGACATTATGTTAACACTGCTTTCTATGAGAAACAACCCCCCAATTTATGGTAACCCGCTTAAGTGTAGGCCTACAGGGTTTTGGAAAAAAGGAGTAAAACCTTGAGGCAGCAGGGATAGCCCTTGGTCAAGTTGACATAAAATTAACAATAAAAATAATTGAAATTTGTTTATTTGGACTAAAAAATATATTATTATTTGCTGTTTACCTATGGTAAAATGGGGAATAAATGAAACAGAAACCGGAGGAAAGGCGGTAAAACAAAGTGTTGGAATGGATAAGCAATCAGAATCATATATTTCAAGCCCTGCTGGCAACTCTGATGACCTGGGCAATGACTGCACTCGGAGCGGCAATGGTATTCTTTTTTAAGGAGATAAACAGACGTGTTTTAAACACCATGCTGGGTTTTGCTGCTGGAATTATGATTGCCGCAAGCTTCTGGTCACTCCTGGCACCGGCTATTGAAATGGCCGGAGATGCACCCATACCTGCCTGGCTGGTGGCCACGATAGGCTTCTTAGGCGGTGCAGGCTTTTTATATCTGGCAGACAAAATAATTCCGCATACGCATCTCAACTCCAAGGACGGGGAGGCCGAAGGAATATCTACCAGTCTAAAACGCAGCATCTTACTGGTTTTTTCAATAACGCTGCACAACATACCGGAGGGACTTGCCGTAGGTGTGGCCTTTGGAGCAGTTGCAGGCGGAATAACCGACGGAACGCTGATGTCGGCTCTGGCAATTGCAATCGGTATTGGTTTGCAGAACTTTCCGGAAGGGGCGGCAGTTTCAATTCCGCTCAGAAGGGAAGGATTATCGCGAAGCAGGAGCTTTTTCTACGGACAGGCTTCCGGTATAGTTGAGCCCATTGCAGGTGTGCTGGGAGCGGCCCTGGTTATGTTCGTAAAGCCTGTTCTGCCATATGCACTGGCCTTTGCAGCCGGAGCTATGATATTCGTTGTGGTGGAGGAGCTCATTCCGGAGGCGCAGAGCGGCTCCCATGAAAGTACTCACCTGGCTACCATAGGCTGTATATTAGGATTTGCCATTATGATGATATTGGATGTGGCCCTGGGATAAAAAAGAGTGTGTCGCGTGCTGCTGGAAAGTTGAGCGACAATTTAACTGGCACTGCGGGTTAAATTATATTTCAATTAACCTGTTGTGCTAATTGAAATTTTGTATTTGCTTTACAGATAGATTTAATCAAAAGCAACTGGTACGTGAGTATAACTTCATGAAATAAGGACGCAATTGTTTTGGGTGCGCCTTATTTTATGAAGTTAGTACGGAAAGTACCAGTTGATATAAAAATTAAAAAGGTAAAGCAAAATTTAAATTTATTGGCACAACGCGTTAACTTAACTGATTACGCTGGCACGCTTTTCTACCGAAGGCGGGATGCCATAGTATTTTTTATACAGCTTGCTGAAGTAATACGCATCCTCGTAGCCTACATTTCTTGCAACCGTTTTGATGGGAATATTGCCTGCATTCAAAAGCTCATTGGCCTTGGTCAGGCGGATACGTATCAGATGATTGATAGGCGATTCCCCTGTCTCCTCCTTGAATATCTTGGATATGTATACAGGACTCAGGTACATGTTATGGGCGAGTCTGTATAAGGAAATGGGTTTCATGTAATTCTGGCTCAGATATTCCAGTATTGTATTTACCACATTGGTTTTTTCTGAATTTGCAAAATTAAGTCTGGCTTTTTCGGACTTATCCTTGTTTGCATTCATTCCCCTGTACAGCAGAGAGGTGAGTTTAAGAATACTCGCCTTAATCATCAGATCACAGTAAGGCTCATTCTTTTCCTGTTCGGATAAGGTTTCATTGACGCATTTTAAAATATCCGGCTGAAACAGCGGCATGGAATAAATTATCCCGGCGTCGGGCTCAATCAGATAATTCGGGGGCAGATTTTTTATCTGAAAATCGCCCAGGGCGTAATTGAATTCTTCCACCTGGACACCTTCGGGTATGATCTTAAGGTGTTTTAAACCAGGTTTGACTATTACGATATTACCCTTTGTCACCTCATATCTGACATCGTCAATAACATATGTGAAATTTCCGGCCAATATGATTTTAACCTCCGTGAAGTCATGAACGTGATAACTCATGGTTTTTTCACAGTCGGCTACATTAATAAATGCGTACAGTAAGGTTGGATTAAAGCATTCAGCTCTTACTTCGGGCATACACAAAAGAAATCACTCCATTGCAGTCATTTTAAAAGCAAATTAAAAACAAAATAAAAAATCAAAATAAAAACTAAGTATAATACATATTTACAACATTTACGGCTTTGTATGCCTATTTTTACAGAACAATTTGCATATATATTTACAATAATATGTATACAGTATTAATTTATATGTTATCACAAACTTACCCCGATTCCAATCATATTCATTAATAATGTTATTAAGCACATAGGATAAAAATATCCATCACCAGGTAAAGAATATCCATTTTATAAGAGGGTTTACTCTTTATAATAGTACTAAGGTCAATAACTATGGACTCAAATAAAAACTACGGCAAAAGTGGGGTAAAAGCGTTGTAAAAGCGGCTTGAGAGCTTGATCCGCCTGAAGGTGACGGCTTTAACCTCAATTGAATTTGTAAAATAAATTTGTGAATTAAAATGGAAGGAATTACTTATTTATGGAAAATGTAAAATGGGTATGGAGCTACATAAAGAAATATAAATTCCGGATTTGCATAAGCCTTATCATGGTCCTTGTTGCTTCGGCACTAAGCATGGTATCTCCATATGTGTCGGGTATTATTGTTGACAGGGTTATCAAGCAGGGACACAGGGAAATACTTTTTGCATTGGCGGCATTAATGATCGGAGCCACGGCAGCAAAGGCAATAATAAGATTTACATACCAGATAAACTTTGAGAAAGTCTCCCAGGGAGCATACATGACCATTAGGGAGGATATGTACAGGAAGCTTCAGGCGCTGGATTTCAAGTTTTTCGACACCACAAGAACCGGTGACATCATGGCAAAAATGACCGGTGATATGGACACAGTCCGCCATTTTGTAGCCTGGGTCATTTACATGGTCTTTGAAAATGCCGTAATTTTTATTTTTGCGGTGATACTGTTATTCACAATCAATTGGCAGTTTACGCTTGTGCTGCTTCTGGTCATACCTTTTCTCGGCTGGGCGGCCATAAAACTTGCCAATGAGGTAAGACCGACCTTTTCAGCCGTCAGACAGCAGTTTTCAAGGCTGAATTCCGTAGTACAGGAGAACATCAGCGGAAACAGGGTCATAAAGGCCTTTGCCACAGAGAAGATTGAAATTGACAAGTTTGACAGGGAAAATGAGGCATACAGGCAGAAAAACATGGATTCGGCCAATGTTTGGTCAAAATACCTCCCCATAATAGATGCGCTGGCCGGAGCTCTTTCACTTACCATCATTATAATCGGGGGTATTCTGGTAATCAACGACCAGATATCCATCGGAGAGCTGGTAACCTTCAATTCCATAATATGGGCCCTGGGCAATCCTATGAGACAGTGCGGCTGGCTCATAAACGACATACAGCGTTTTAACGCCTCGGCGGATAAAATCAGAGAATTCTTCGAGACCGAGACATCAATAAGCAATACGGAACAGCCTGCCGAAGAAGATATCAAAGGTGTGGTTGAATTTAAAAATGTGAGCTTTGGCTACGAGGGGGAAGAGGTGCTGAAAAATGTCAGCCTGAAGGCCAGTCCCGGACAGACAATAGCTATAATCGGACCTACCGGTTCAGGCAAATCCACACTTGTAAATCTCATATGCAGATTCTATGACTGCAGTGAGGGTGAAGTACTGATAGACAATATAAATGTCAGAGATATGGAACTGAGAAACCTCCGTGCAAAAATATCGGTTGCGATGCAGGATGTGTTCCTTTTCTCAGATACCATCGAGGGCAATATAGCCTATGGTGTGCCGGATGCCCCATATGAATCTGTAAAGTGGGCTGCGGGAATAGCAGATGCCCATAAGTTCATATCAAACCTGCCCGAAGGTTACGATACCATTATCGGGGAGAGGGGAGTGGGCCTGTCGGGCGGACAGAGGCAGAGAATAGCACTTGCAAGAGCTATTCTGAAGGATCCTTCAATACTGATCCTGGACGATACCACCTCCAGCGTGGATATGGAAACCGAATTCGAGATACACAAGACACTAAGGTCTTTCTATAATAATAAAACAACGTTTATAATTGCTCACAGAATAGCATCTGTCAAAAATGCCGATAAGATAATAGTTATTAACGGAGGAACAATTATTGAACAGGGTACCCATGAAGAGCTTTTGAAACAGAAGGGTTACTATTATAACGTATATCTTACCCAGTTCGGCGATTTTGACGCCGCAGCGGTCAAGGAGGTGGGGTAATGGCCAGAAACAAGTACGATGTGGATGAAGAACTGGTATCGGTTTTCAGAATGAAAGACTTAATAAGGCTTCTCAGATATATGAAGCCCTATAAGCTCACCATAGTTGTCACAGTAATGCTGATGCTTATAGCCAGCATTGCAAATCTGCTGGGCCCGGTGCTTGTGCAGGATGCAATAGACAACAGGATTCCTGACAAGGATGTTAACGGATTGATAATTTTGTCGGTCATTTTTGCCGTCACGCTCATTGTAAACGCGATATGCTTCAAATTCAGGGTCAGGCTTATGTCCACCATAGGGAACAATATTGTAAAAAAGATCAGGGAAGATATTTTTTACAAACTTCAGGAGCTTCCATTTTCATATTATGACAGCCGCCCTCATGGAAAAATACTGGTCAGGGTATTAAACTATGTCAATTCACTGAGTGACCTGCTGTCAAACGGTTTTATAAACTTTATAACCGATATGTTCACTCTGGTGTGTATCGTAGTTTTCATGCTGTTCATAAATGTGAAGCTGACACTGGTCAGCCTGCTGGGACTGCCTCCCCTTATAATAACCATAATGTTTATTAAAAATATACAGAGAAGGAATACCCAGGCTTTAAGCATGAAGCAGTCAAACCTGAATGCCTATATCCATGAGAGTATTTGCGGTGTCAAGGTTACCCAGTCCTTTGCCCGTGAAAAAAAGAACGAGAGTATTTTCCGTGAACTGAGCATTGCCTATAGAAAGGCATGGATGAAATTTACCAAATCCAACTTTATTTTATGGCCTATTATTGATACCATCTCCACATCAGGTGTGGCAGTGCTCTATTTTGCGGGAATAATATGGATACAGGGTGTATCCGTCGGTGTGCTGATAGCATTTATAAGTTACATATGGAGATTCTGGCAGCCGATTGCCAATATGGGGAATTTTTATAACGCAATGATAAATGCCATGGCCTACCTTGAGAGGATATTTGAGACCATAGACGAGGAGCCGGCAATTTCCAATCTCCCGAGAGCAACTGAAATGCCCCAGGTCAAAGGACAGGTGGAATTCAAGAATGTGGGCTTTACCTATGACGAGGAGGCCGGAAACAAAATTCTGGATAATATAAACTTTAAAGTCGGGCAGGGCAGTACCATTGCACTTGTGGGGCCTACCGGAGCAGGAAAGAGCACGGTAATCAACCTTCTCAGCAGATTTTATGATGTTCAGGAGGGCGAGGTGCTGATTGACGGAATAAATATAAGGAATGTCACACTGGGCTCTCTCAGAAGCCAAATGGGTGTGATGCTTCAAGATACCTTCCTTTTCTCGGGAACGGTAATGAGCAATATTAAATATGCCAGACCGGACGCCACCGACGAGGAGGCCATACAGGCTGCGAAAACAGTATGTGCCCATGATTTTATAATGAATCTGAAGGAAGGATACGATACTGAAATAAATGAGAGAGGAACAAGGCTGTCCATCGGAGAGCGGCAGTTGATATCCTTTGCCAGAGCGCTGCTTGCCGACCCGAGAATTCTCATATTGGATGAGGCGACCTCAAGTATCGACACCAGAACCGAGCTTGCCCTTCAAAACGGTCTGCAAAGACTGCTGAAAGGCAGAACTTCCTTTATAATTGCCCACAGACTTTCTACAATAAAAAATGCCGATTGTATCATGTACATTGACAGCGGCTCAATAGTGGAACGCGGAACACATGAGGAATTGCTGGCCTTAAAAGGGCACTATTACAAATTGTACAATTCACAGTTCAGTGTGCTTGAGGCCGTGTAGCCGGGGCATTATTGATTTCCCGCGGGAAGCTTCAAGGCGCTGCGGATTTTACCGCTGGTCGTGACTGCGTACTTTACATGTATTGAATATTGAATTATGATATAAATAAAATAAATTGGAAGATAACCTGTTAAGTATGGTTTATTCTATTAATTCATATCTGGGGAGGATATAACAGTGAGTATAACAAAGAATTATTTCGGTACTTTGCCCGACGGAACACAGGTAGATATTTTTACTCTGACAAATTCCAGTAAAGTATCAGTTGATATTATCAATTTCGGCGGCATAATAGTTTCAATCACAGTGCCCGACAGGGACGGGAATATGGCAGATGTGACTTTGGGCTACAGGAACCTTGACAAATATATTGAAAATCCCGGATACCTGGGAGCACTTATAGGAAGGCACGCTAACAGAATAGAAGGCGCCGCATTTGAGCTCAACGGAAAAGTATATGAACTTGCAAAAAATGATGGAAAAAATCATCTACACGGCGGAATAACAGGTTTTCACAATGTTGTCTGGAAGGCCGAGGTCATAGGAGAGAAGCTTGTACTGACCCATACAAGTCCCGATGGAGAGGAAAATTATCCGGGAAAGGTTGATGTGAAGGTTGAATATTCCTTAACCGGGGAAAATGAGCTTGTTATAGACTACAATGCGGTTTCAGACAAGGACACGGTAGTGAACCTGACAAATCATGCATATTTCAACCTGGGCGGGCATGCATCGGGCGATATATTGAAACACCAGATTTATATAAATGCAGACAGCTTTACACCTGTAAATGATGAGTGCATTCCAACCGGAGAGATCAGAAGCGTAAAAGGCACCGTAATGGATTTTACTGCGCTCAGGGATTTTGCAGAAGGCTTTGACAGCAGCGATGAACAGATTAAAAACGGCGGAGGCTATGATCACAACTGGGTATTGAATACAAAGGGAAATGCCGGGGAAGTGGCAGCAGAGTTATATCATCCCGAAAGCGGACGTTTAATGCAGGTGTTTACTACAAAACCGGGTGTACAGTTCTATTCGGGAAATTTCCTCGATAACCTCAACGGAAAGGAAAATGCCGTCTATGGCAAAAGAAACGGGCTTTGCCTGGAAACCCAGTACTTTCCCAATGCAATGAAGCACAAGCACTTTCCTTCACCTGTTCTCAAGGCGGGAGAAAAGTATCACCATGTTACAATATATAAATTTACTACTAAATAATCAAACAAAACAAAAACCCCTGGTAATCAACCAGGGGTTAATTGTTGTACAGTACCTGTTGGCACAAACCTATCTTCTAGAAAATCCACCGTTAGAACTTTTTTGTGAAGCTTTTTTAGCTTTTCTACATTCAGGACATCTTGCAGGCTCGTTTGTGAATCCTTTTTCCGCGTAGAATTCTTGCTCGCCAACCGTAAAAGTAAAAGTTGCGCCGCAATCTTTACAAGTAAGAGTTTTGTCTTGCATTGGAATACCTCCAAAAAAATTTTATTGCTGAGCATATAAAGCCTTAAACATTACGGAGCGAAAAAGGATTGTACAAATAAGAATAAGAAATTATAAGCCTTAGCACTTATATTATACTATCTGCACAAATAATAAGCAAGAAATTTGTTATATTTGGAAATAATTTTATTTGACAAAGTATTGACAATAACATTATGAAAGTATATCAGAAAAAATATTACCGTAATATAATCCATTATTTTAATTTTTTAGTCTATTTTCATGGCGTTTATTATTATCTAAAATAGTATTATGGAAGCTGATAAGTATTTTTATTCAGAAATTCAAATGATTAATATAAATTAATAATATAGTTAAAAATATATATTTGAAAGGAACAGGCCATGATAGTATTTCATGAAAATAAAAAGCTCTTTCATTTAAGTACCAGGGGTATGTCATATATTTTTGGAGTGGGAGGATATCTCCAGAACCTTTACTGGGGGGAACCGGTAAATGCCGAAGACTGTGTTGAACTCATGGAAGTTAACTTTCACAGCTCCTTTGACCCCGATACAAATTTGGACAGGGAGGAGTTCACCTGCTGGAACGGGCGCAGCTTTGCCGAACCCTGCCTTAAACTGCAGCAGGGCGTTGAGAGTGTGGTTTTTACAGAGTTTGCCGGCTGGGAAATCTTCAATAGACAGGATAGGGTTCAGACCCTGAGGATCACACTTGAGGACAAGGTCAGGGAATTCCAGCTTATTCTTGAGTATGTGGTTTATGAAGAATTGGATATTATCTCAAGGAAGGCGATTTTAAATAACATTGGCAGCCCGCTCATGATAGAGAATTTTCAGTCGGCAGCATTGAGCCTGCCGCAGCTTGAAAGGCCTTTCATGAGATATGTCACCGGAAAGTGGGCGGGGGAGTTTGTCATCAATGATGCACCTGTCAACACAGGTGTATTCACAATGCAGTCCAAAAGGGGCATGACCGGGCCCCATTTCAATCCATCCTTTGCCGTCTATGAAGAGGGTGCCACCGAGCAGAACGGTAATGTCTGGTTCGGACAGCTTGCCTACAGCGGCAACTGGAAGATATCCGTAGAGAAGACCATATTTGATAATATAAGAGTTACCGGGGGCATGAATGATTCGGATTTCTTCAAGACCCTTGGTCAGGGAGAAAGTCTTGAGACACCTGAGTTCTTTTTCGGCTTTTCAGACGGAGGCTTCGGAGGAATGAGCCGGAAGCTTCACAGCTTCCAGAAGGCTCATATTACAACCACGTCAAAGCCGAGGAGGGTTCTTTACAATTCCTGGGAGGCCACTACCTTTGATGTAAATGTCAAGGAGCAGATGAAGCTTGCCGATAAGGCTGCATCCATGGGTGTGGAATTGTTTGTGGTGGATGACGGCTGGTTTGGAGAACGACATGGAGATAATGCGGGACTTGGAGACTGGACGCCGAATGCCGGCAAATTTCCCAACGGGTTGGGAGAACTTATTTCATATGTAAACGGTCTGGGGATGGATTTTGGCATCTGGGTGGAGCCGGAGGCTGTAAATCCCGACAGCTGCCTGTTCAGAGCCCATCCCGACTGGATTTACCATATAGACGGCGTCGAGCCCATGCAGTCCCGCAACCAGTACGTTCTTAATATTTCATTAAAAGAGGTAAGGGAATACCTTCTGGATATGCTTCGCTCCCTGCTTGCTCAAAACAATATATCTTTCCTCAAATGGGATATGAACAGGATGATAACCGATCTGGGTTCCTGCGACGGGGTGGATCACAGGGAACTGTGGAGAGCCCATGTGGATGCACTTTATGAGATATGGGACACCTTGAGGAGGGAGTTTCCCCAGGTAGAACTTGAAACCTGCGCAGGCGGGGGAGGGCGCATAGATCTGGGGATACTGAAATATGCCGATCAAAGCTGGCCCAGTGACAACACCGACCCCTATGAAAGACTTTTCATACAGGAAGGATTCACCAATTTTTACAACCCCGGAATTATGATGTGCTGGGTAACTGATACTCACCCGTCCTACAGGAGAAGCGGCAGGAGGGATATCAGCTATAAATTCCGCTCGGCCATGTGCGGGGGACTTGGTATAGGTTCAAATATCGGCAATCTGACGGCTGAAGAGCTGTCACTGTACACCAGTCATATTGATGAATATAAAAGTATAAGACATATCGTCCAGAACGGCAGACTGTACAGGCTGCTTTCGCCGGGAAATTCCCCGGTATCGGCAGTACAGTACATCTCGGAATCGGATGAGGAAAGTGTTGTATTTGCATTCCTTCACTCTCAAAAATTTGGGGATCCTTGTAAAAGGCTGAAGCTCCAGGGCCTGTCAAAGAATTCCAGGTATTTGGTGCAGGCTGCCGGCAGTGAGGAGAGCAACAGGATCTATTATGGCAGTACACTTATGCATATAGGTTTGCCTCTGAGTTTAAAGGGGGATTTTGACAGTGCACTTTTGCAAATAAAAAAGCTTGAGGAATAGGAAAAAAATTAATTATAAAGGCCAGTTCAGATAAATTAATCCGGACTGGCTCTCTTTTTTTGATATAATTTGATATAATAAATCATAAAAACACATCAATACAAGCTGTTTCTAAATGCAAATATTTCTCGGGAGGATGGATTCAGTGAGTAAAATTATTCGGATGAATGCCTTTATACGTTATTTTTTGTCCTATATAGCCGTTCTGGCTGTTATCTTGACCATCAGCATCACAGTTTACACTATTGCCGAGGAGGATTTAAAAAATCAACTCAGTCTGAATAATATGTCTGCACTGCGCAAAAGTCAGGTTTTCGTTGAGGAACGGCTGAAATCCATTGAACTGGTAACCTCTGAAATAGCCTTGAGCCCAAGAGTACAAAGCTTTCTGAGAGTCAGGGACACCGATGATGCTTCAAATATCTATGCAGCCTATGAAATAACAAAGGATTTAAGCAGATATTGCAGTATTAACAGCTATTTTTCTTCGATCTATCTATGCTTTGACAGCTCGGATATGGTAATCGGCAGCAACGGCACCTATAGCAGTGAATTTTTTTTCAATGAAATGTTGAATTACAATCACAGGGAGGATATGAAGAAGGCGATGCAAAAGCCTTCCAACGGCAGATTTCTCACTGTCGATGACACTTCGGGCCGGAAAACCAAGGCGTTTATCCTGACATTGCCCTTGTGGGACAATTCGCAGGTACTTGGCTCGGTGCTCATATTTATTGATGAGGAGCAAATCCTGGGGCTGGGCGGGGAAACCGCTGAAAGTCCGGGAGAGTACAGCGTTGTACTGGATGAAACCGGAAGTGTTATCGCAGATACGGGGAACAGTGATAAATATAGCAATATAATTGAAGAAATACATGAAAACTGGGAAAAAAATGAAACCTCGGGCCAAATATATTTTGATAGTTATCTGGCCAGTTATTCGGTATCCAAATATCATAAATGGTTCTTTATATCCCTGACATCCACCGATGTCGCGTTCAATAAGCTGTATTCTCTGAGATATATAGGCATAATGGCGTCTGTGGCTGCCATAATTTTAGGAATAATTCTGTCGGCTGGTCTTGCAAGAATGAATTACCTGCCCATTAAGCGCATTATTAAAAAGTTCAAGGAGACGGATTTTAATAAAGAGGGTGTATCGGATCTGGGTTATCTGGAGGAGGCCATCAGCGAAACACTTAAGCAATATAACAGTGTGAGCAGGATTGTTGAGGTCCAGGTGCCGCTTATAAAGGACAGTGTCCTGCAGCAGCTTTTGCATGCCGGTTTCACGGATAATGACCGGATGGAGGCATGTTCCCGGAAAAACGGCATACATTTTTCAGCGGAAAATTATGTTGTGATGATGGTAGAGCTTGATGAATGCGGGGGCTTTATACGTAAGGAACACTCGGAAGATTATGTGCTGGCTCAATTTGTCATTGCAAATATTTTTGAAGAAATCCTTACCTCTGTGGGTAATGTGTACAGTACCATGTTGGATAAGACTGTACGCTGTTTTCTGCTTAATATTGATTCCACACTTGAGTCCGAAAAAGAGGCACTGGTTCAAAAGCTTTCGGAAGGTCTTAAAGTTATCCGGGATGAATTTGATATCCATCCGTATATTGGCATATCGGACAGCTGCAGTGAAATAGAGGATATTAGCCTGCTGCGCCAGGAAGCCGATCAGGCCAGGGAATATCTCATCTTTCATAGAAAAGCTTCCATCCAGTTTTTTGATGAGCTCTGTAAGCTGCAGAGCAATTATTTTTATCCCCAGGATACGCAGATAAAGCTCAGCAACACCATTAAAACCGGGAATACGGTTCAGGCGCTGGAGATACTGAAGTCTATCCATGATTTGAACACACAGGACAGAAATCTGTCTGTAAATGGTTTCAAATGCCTGTATTTCGGAATATTGAATACGGTATTCCAGGCCATGAGCGAATTAAATATGGCTGCAGAGGCAGCCGGTTTCTATTTCGGCAAGGTATCGGCTATAGTGGAGTGCACCTTTATCGACCAGCTGCATGAAACCATCGCCGGGGCAGTGACCGGTCTGTGCCATGAAGTCAATAAAAATAAAAAGAGCAGGAATGAAGCACTAAAAGAAGATATACTGACGTATATACATCAGCATTATACCGATAACGGCATAAGTCTTGAGAGGATAGCAAATGCCATTCATATAAATGCTTCCTATCTATCAGCCTATTTCAAGGAACAAATGGGGACTAATTTATCCGAATATATTAATCAACTGCGGTTGGAAAAGGTTAAACAGCAATTGCTTGGCACCGATTTGCCCCTGAATGTAATTGCAGAGAATGTAGGCTATACCAATTCCTCCATTTTAATCAGAACCTTCAGGAAAATGGAAGGTGTCACACCCGGACAATTCAGGGAGGCCGGCAGCCATGAAAGGGCCAAATCCCAGGGTTTACAAAAAGATGAGGATCCGGATAAAAAATCGGTGATTTGATTGCCGGAGCAGTAACGCAAACGTGTAAATGTCTTTCAAACCCAGCAAATACGCCTTCACTAAAAAATAGATCATCAAGTAAAATTATTGGCCATATACAGGAAGAGCTCTATGGCTTATATTGGTCATGTGAATGAAGCCCGCCGGCAGTGCTGTCATGAATCAGTCAATTGATTGAAGGAGGAAGTATTATGTTAATGAAAAAAACATTAGCTGTATTTTTAGCAGTTGCTATATCTGTGCCATTTTTGTCGGCCTGCACTCAAAAAGAGGATGGAAAAGCCGCAGAGGGGACACCTTCGGCACAAACATCTTCACAGTCAGCAGCCGACGGCGGCAATTCCCTTCCTATTGTAAATAAACCCATAACCATCAAAGCACTTGGTGCTGCAAAAGCTGATACTGTTTCAGTTGCAAAGACCTTTTCGGAAGTGGCGTGCTTTAAAGAACTGGAGAAATTAACAGGAATAAAGATCGAGTGGCAGCACCCTCCGGTTGGACAGGAGGAGCAGGTGGTGAACCTTGCGGTGGCATCAGGTGATATGCCCGATTTTATTTGGGGAGGCATCAATACTGATTTGCTTTCCAAGCTTGCCAACAATGGCAGCATAGTTAATCTTAAAGACTATCTGGACAAATTTGACTCCAATTTTATGAAAGTTCTGAATAAATACGATCAGGCAAAAAAGCAGGCCCTTAATGACGACGGCTCCATTTATGCCTTTCCTATGATGCGTATCAAGGAATTTGAGGACGGTTCACAGGGCTGGTTTTCCATCTATGGCCCAATGATCCGTAAAGACTGGCTGGATAATCTGGGCTTGAAGGAACCTGAAACTATTGATGAATTGCATACTGTTTTGAAGGCCTTTAAGGAAAAAGACGCCAATAAAAACGGAGATCCCAATGATGAGATCCCATTTATCGCTCAAAAGAATCTGGATTTCCTGTCAAGTGCCTGGGGATTTTTTGACAGCAGTGCAGACGGCTACAGTTATGTGGATAACGGCAAAGTGAACCTCAGCTTCCTTTCACCGGCTTGCAGGGATTATGTGGCAACCATGCACCAATGGTATGAGGAAGGCCTTCTGGACAAGGATTATCTGACAACGGATAACAAGGCCTTTGAAGCTATGATAACCTCGGATAAGGCAGGTTTTTACTATACTTACAACGCATTTATAGTGAACTTTTATAACACTGCCAAGGACAAGATCCCCGGGTTTGCCATAAAGGCTCTTCCCTGGTCCACAGGTCCCGCAGGCAAAAGCTATTCCGGTTCAAGGGACGACATAGCAATGGTTTTCTCAGGGGGAACAGTGGTTTCGTCAAAAAGCAGGTATATTGATGAAATAGTCCGCATGCTGGATTATGTATACAGTGATGAAGGAACCAGACTGTTTAACTATGGGATAGAGAATGAAAGCTATGTGATGGAAAACGGGAAACCGAAATACACTGATATAGTGATGAAAAACCCGGACGGTCTTACAATCAATCAGGCATTGTGCAAATATTCAATGGCCGTGGGCAATTTTTCAATGACCAAGGATCCGGATTATTTTGAGCAGATTACATTTGTGATTCCGCCTCAAAGAGAATCCCATGAAATCTGGAGCCAGGCTGACAAATCCCTTTTCTATCCCCAAAGGGCCAGCTTTACAACAGAAGAAACAAATAAAATGACCAAGCTTCAAAATGATATCAACACCTACTGGAATGAAATATTCAGCAAAATGGTGGTGGGAGTTGAACCGGTAGAAAATTTTGACAAACATGTCGAAGCCCTCAAAAAAATGGGTGCCGACGAGTTGATTCAAATCCGGCAGGCTGCCTATGACAGATATATGAACAGGTAATAAGTCCAATGAGTCAGGTCGGAAGGATATTTTCAAACAACTTCGGATCTGACTCAAACTTAAAATTATTTTTCAGTTAGGGTGAAATCAATTTATGAATCAGATTAACATAGCATCACAGGGCAAAAATGCCCGTTCCCGTTGGAATTCCTTTATAAAGGATTCGGGAAGGGATCTGAAAAAAAACAAATATATTTATATCATGGCCATTCCCATAATTCTATATTTTGTTATATTCCACTATATACCTTTATATGGGAATGTCATGGCCTTTCAGGATTATTCCCCCGGAAAGGGCTTTTTGGGAAGTCCTTTTGTGGGTTTCCAGCATTTTGTTGATTTTTTTTACCGGGCAATACTTCTGGCGGCTTTTCAGGAATACCGTGCTGATCAGCGTATACCAGATCCTTTGGGGTTTCCCGATTCCCATAATTTTGGCCCTTCTTATGAATGAAATTTCAAGTGTTTCCTTTAAGAGAACTGTACAAACCATATCCTACCTGCCGCACTTTGTATCCCTGGTTGTTGTCTGCGGGCTTGTGGTCAGTTTTACTACCAGTGACGGGATAATCAGCAGTCTGCTTCAGTATTTTGGCATGGAATCCCGGAACCTTATGCAGGACCCCGGAAATTTCAGGACGATTTTTGTAGCATCCGGCATCTGGCAGGAGGCAGGCTGGGGGAGTATTATATACCTTGCTGCAATAAGCAGTATTGATCCCCAACTGTATGAAGCGGCCAAAATGGACGGAATCGGAAGGATAAGGCAAATTATCAGTATCACAATACCTTGTATTCTTCCCACCATTATTATCATGCTCATTATGAGGATGGGCGCGGTCATGAGTGTGGGATATGAAAAAATCATACTGCTGTATTCACCGGTTAATTATGAAACCTCCGATGTAATAGCTTCATATGTGTACAGAACAGGTCTGCAGTCCTTCCAATGGAGTTTTGCATCTGCCGTCGGTCTTTTCAATTCTGTAATCAACTGCTGCATGGTTATTCTGGTGAACCGGATTTCAAGGCGGTTTACCGAAACAAGTCTCTGGTAGCCGGTTATGGCAGTCCTGAGAGATACAAATAGCTTGTATTATTGCGCAATACTTTTAGGAGTTGAATTATGAATAAAAACAGAGAAATCAAAATAAAAACCTTTGGTATATTTGACTTTGTAAATGGTGCGTTCATGTGCCTGGTCATAGCCGTAACAGCATATCCCGTCCTGTATGTACTCTTTGCGTCTATCAGTGATCCTGCCGATTTTGCTTCGCACAAGGGACTGCTGTTTTACCCCCTGGGCTTCAGCCTGGAGCCTTATAAACTGGTGATGAAGCATCCTCTTATCATGAGGAGTTATCTGAATACAATAATAATCCTCGTCCTGGGAACTGCGACCAATATGCTGTTTACTTCGGTAGGCGCTTACGTGTTATCCAGAAAAAACCTGAAATTCATGGCACCCATAATGATAATGATTGCCTTTACAATGTTCTTTACAGGTGGGATCATACCTAACTATATACTGGTGAACAACATGCTGAAAATGGGTAACAGCTATACGGCCCTGATCATTCCGGGTGCCATATCGACCTATAATCTGATTGTCATGCGCACCTATTTTCAGGGTTTACCGGACAGCCTTGAAGAATCTGCCAAGGTTGATGGTGCGACGGATTTCACAGTGCTTTTCAGAATTATCCTGCCGGTATCGGCACCAATTATTGCCGTCATGATACTGTTTTATGGCGTTGGCCATTGGAATTCCTGGTTTCCGGCCATGCTTTACATCCGTGAAAGAGAAATGTTTCCACTACAGCTTATTATGAGGGAGATTCTGCTGCAAAACAGTTCGGATTCCATGGTGGGCACCATAACTGACACCAGTATCAAGGCCGATATCAGCGAGTCCATCAAATATTCCGTTATTGTCATTGCAACACTTCCCATTGTTACCATATATCCATTCCTGCAGAAATATTTTGTGCAGGGAATTATGGTGGGTTCATTAAAAGGATGATTTATACCATATGAGTTTATCAGTTGAAGGAGAGGTACCCATGAAAAACATATTATTCATCATGACCGATCAGCACCGCTATGACCATGTGGGTTACAGCGGCTGCGGAAAAGTTGATACTCCGAATATTGACCGTATTTCCCAGGGAACGGCCTTTACCCGCTGTAATACTGTAAACCCTATCTGTCAGCCTGCCAGAACTGCTCTGGCTGCCGGCAGATATCCCCATCAGATCGGAACTCTGGCCATGTCGGGAGATTTCAGCCTTCAAATACCTACATTTATGAAGGCGCTTCAGAAGAAGGGGTATCAGACCGAGGCGGTGGGCAAGCTGCATTACCTGCAGACCTGGCATTGGGGGGCTCAGAGGGGGAAAGTTCTCGATTTGACAGGTTTGAACGGGAAGATAAGGGAATATGGTTATGATTATGTCTGGGAGGCTGCGGGAAAGCAGTTGATGGAAAAAAGCTACTGTGACTATTCCAGATACCTGGAGGACAGAGGTTTGTACGAGCAATATCTGGATTTTGCCGCAGCTTCGGGCCCCAATTATGATACGCCGGATAAGCGTCCCCAGGATAATGGCGAGCCTTTTCCGCTGCCGGAGGAGCATTATCCCGATATAGTCATTGCAGACAGAGTTATTGAAAGAATAAAAAACAGACCTGCGAATAAACCCTTAATGATGCTGTGTTCCTTTTTGTGTCCCCATAAACCCTTCGATCCTCCGGCAAGTTATCTTGACCGGCAGGAATACAGGGAGGAGGAGGATTTTATTCCGGGGAAAAAGCCTTTATCGGAGGAAGATAAAAAACATCTGTACAGGAAAAGAAGGGCATACCGTGCAATGATACATTTGATAGATGATCAGGTGGGCAGGCTTTTTAAAGTTCTTGAGGAGGAGGGGATACTTGATGAAACCGTCATCATATTTACCTCCGATCACGGAGAGATGATGGGGGATCATTTTCTCATTCAAAAGTCGGTGCCCTATAAGGAAGCAGTTACCGTACCCACTGCCGTCCGGCATCCCGATTATCTGACAGGAGGGGTGAACAGTTCTCCTGTTGAGCTTACCGATTTGACCGCCACCATCCTTGAACTGGCAGGACTCGACCCGCAAAAAGCGTTGGGCAGGGAATGGCCGGCCTTTAACAATATTATTCCCTGCAGGTCCCTCATGCCCATTATTAGAGGAGAAGCCGGGCAGATCAGGGAGTTTGCTTTTACCGAATGTTCAAATGAGTGGCAAATGATACAGACAAAAGATTGGAAGTACATTTATTATCCTGCCCGGAATATGGAGGACTCTCCAGCAGAACTATTTTTTGACAGCAGTAAGGACCCGGAGGAACTTGTTAACCTGGCCGGCCGGAGTGAATACCAGGAGGCTGTTGAATGGTGCCGGTCCAGGAGGATTTCTGTCATGGACACCACACTGGCAGCTCAGCTGACATGGGCGCCTCTCAATTTGACAGAATAAAACCTGGGCTGACCGCTGTATAGGGCGCTGTTTGGCAGTAAGGATTGTTAAATCCGGAGAGAATATAAACGGCCGAAAGTGTTGACAATAACATTATTGAAGCATATTAAAATAAATTGTAAAATCTATTGACAAATACTCTTTTGTACCGTAAAATATCAAATGTGTCTTGCGGGACATAAGATATGGTGGGTATAGCTCAGTTGGTTAGAGCGCCAGATTGTGGCTCTGGAGGCCGTGGATTCGAATTCCACTATTCACCCCAAAAAGTATAAGCGTCAGCTTATACTTTTTTTTGTCCGGTATAATCACCTTTTTACATCTTGCACCAGTTTCTGCAACATTTTTTCAACTTACTTCGTCTATAAGCTTAGAAAATAAATGCAAAGATAGCTTCTTAAAGGATTAAAGGGGGAAAATGGCATGATAAAAAGGCTGGCTTCAGGAATTTTTATTGCAGTTTTAGCTTTTTCATTAATGGGCTGCGGAAGCGCAAGTACACAAACAAGCGCTGCTCCCAGGGCAGAAAGCAAACAGGTTTCGGTCGGATTTACCGGTGCTGCCGATGATGGAAATACGGTGTCAAATGAAAAACCCGACAGCGCGGTGCAGGTAACCTCAGCCCATATCAATGGGGAGGAAGGTGCCGGGGTTTCCACAGCTGTCGATCAAAGCGCCGAACAGCAGAATACCATTCAAAACTCAAGTGTTGTGAAT
The DNA here is from genome assembly GCF_000350485.1 of Ruminiclostridium cellobioparum subsp. termitidis CT1112. Lineage (GTDB taxonomy): Bacteria > Bacillota > Clostridia > Acetivibrionales > DSM-1351 > Ruminiclostridium > Ruminiclostridium termitidis. The sequence goes on along the minus strand of NZ_AORV01000036.1, from coordinate 25,750 downwards.
GTCGCCCAGAAAATAATATTTACAGGGCGGATGGATTTCCAAACCCTGGAGTTTGATAAAACCAGAAATGAATTGTGCGATTATATGACTTCTATCGGAGCTTATCAGCAGAGTACTTCGGTTAATGGGGGAGGAATTGGTTATCAGGGTATGAGGAGTGCGGTATACGTATTCAGAGTGCCCAAGGCAAAATACGGTCAGGCCTTTATTGATTTGAGGAAGTTTGGGACTGTGGTGTTTGAACAATCCAATGGCGAAGATGTAACAGACAGGTATTTTGACACAGAGGCCAGGCTGAAGTCCCTTGAGATACAGCGGGAAAGGCTGTTGGAACTGCTGAAGAAGGCAGCAAAGATGGAGGATATACTCAAAATCGAGAAAGAACTTCAAACCACAAATTATGAAATAGAAAATCTGACGGGTACCCTTAAAAAATGGGATTCCCTTGTTGAATACTCCACATTCACAGTAAATATAAACGAAGTTGTACAAATCAAACCGGTTCAGCCAAAGGAAAATGACGGTTTTTTCCACCGCATTTCAGCAGGCTTTAAAAACAGCGTAACCGGTTTATGGAAGTTTACACAGGATATGATCGTGGCTCTTGCAGCCGCGTTACCGGTGCTGATACCTTTGGGCATAATAGGCTTTGCGGCTTACAGGATCATCAGGAGGAAATACAGAAAATCCAAAGCGGGATCGGATAAGTCTGATATTCGGGAAAATTCTGCCGAGGCAACAGATTCCAGGGCAGCTGATGACAATTCTGAAAAATAGCTGTCAATTAATATTGAACCTTGACACATGAAATTGTATATGCTATTATGATTTGGAAATTTAGTCTATAGGAGGATTTTTGATGTCTGCATTATCTGTAAAGGTGGAAAACAACTAAATAGTTGTAGGCTTTTAAATAAACAGGTTATTACTATTTATTTAAGTACGCCTTATTGATGGTACCTTTGGGTAGCATTGTGACACCTGCTTTTTCGTACAATTTGTCATTTTGTCATTGTACGTTACAGAATGCTTTGCAAACATTTTTTTCCGGACTGGATTTCAGCCTGTTGTATATGGGTATTTGACAGCAGCTATATAAATAGCAGTATTATTTATATAAGTTGCCTGCTGATTTATTTGTATTCCCGGTCTGCCGGAATTTAATAGTTGTCCTTTAAGCGTGACAGGTTCGTCCTGTTCACGCTTTTTATGTTTCACGATATTCTGAACCTTTATGGCTGGAACTTCAGTCTGAATGTTGGGCAGAGTGCTGTCACGGGCTTTTGTTTTAATAATTTCAGCAGTCAAATGTGAGAGGAGAACAACTATGAATAATTATGCGGATACTTTGGAATATAACAAGATAATTGATATGCTCTGCCAGTTTGCAATGTCGGAGAGGGCACGGACCAAATTGTCGAAACTTAAGCCCTACCTGTCCGAAGCGGAGTGCAGGGAAAGAATGCAGGAGACCACTGATGCCAGGCGTATTCTTGAGAGTCAGGGCACACCGCCGCTTGCAGCAATGACCGACCTGGATAAAATACTTGAGTTATGCTCAAAAGGTGCGATGCTGGTGCCCGATCAGCTGGTACTGGCAGCACAGTTCCTGATTTCCTGCAGGCGTATGAAATCATATTTAAAAAAAGCTGAAGCTTCAGGCGGAGAAATTGCTTATTATGGTGGTTCTATAAATGAGCTTGGCGACCTGCTGGAGGAGATTGACAGATCGATAAGAAACGGCCGTGTTGACGATTCTGCATCTCCAAGACTGAGGGATATACGCAGGAAGCTGGAAAGCACCGGAAGCCAGGTCAAAACCAAGCTGGACAGCCTGCTCCGCAGTAAAAAGGAATGGTTTACAGACAGCTTTGTGTCAATACGGAACGGGCATTTTGTGCTGCCCGTGAAAAAAGAGTACCGGAGTTTGGTGACAGGTACTGTTATTGATACCTCCACCACAGGGGGAACGGTGTTTATTGAGCCTGTGGCCGTTCAGAAGCTTCAGACCGAAATATCACTGCTGCAGATGGAAGAGGAAAATGAGATCAGAAAAATCCTGTATACGCTGACCGCCCTGGTGGATGAGCAAAGAGCGGCAATATATTTGAATATGGATGCTATGGAAACCCTGGACATGGTTTTTGCCAAAGCAAAATTATCTGTACAAATGAAGGCCATACCGGTTAAAGTTGCGGTCAGCCGGAAAATGCTGATCAAGGCCGGACGGCATCCTTTATTGAATCAATCGGTCTGTGTCCCTCTGGATTTTGAGATAGGCTGCGGAATTAACGGTGTAATTATTACCGGGCCCAACACAGGGGGAAAGACTGTAGCCCTGAAAACAGCCGGACTGCTCTCAATGATGGCGCAAAGCGGCCTTCATGTTCCCGCTGCACAGGGAAGTGAGTTTTGTATGAACAATATGGTACTTTGCGATATCGGCGACGGACAAAGCATATCAGAGAATCTCTCAACCTTTTCATCGCATATCAACAATATTATTGACATACTGAGCACCGCAACACGTGAAAGTCTTGTTCTGCTTGACGAACTTGGTTCGGGGACCGATCCTGCCGAAGGAATGGGGATAGCCATAGCAATACTTGAAGAACTGAAAAGGAAGGAATGCCTTTTTGTAGCTACCACTCATTACCCTGAAATAAAGGAGTATGCCAGAAAGGCCGAAAAGCTTGTGAATGCACGCATGGCCTTTGACAAGGAAAGCCTGAAGCCCATGTACAGGCTTGAGATAGGAGAGGCCGGCGAAAGCTGTGCGCTCTATATAGCCAAACGTCTCGGCTTTCCGGAGCACTTGCTTAGAATAGCCCATGAACAGGCTTATGGACAAAAATTCAGTTCAAACACTGTACAAACAAACTCATATAATGATGAATTCCTGTTTGCAGAACAGGACAATGGAGAGGAGGCTTCAAGCAACAGAAGAAAGTCGGGACCTGAAAGTTTGAACCCCAAGCCTGCTCCTGTGCTGAGGGGTGAGAAGGAACCGCCGAAACCAAACAGGAGCAGCAGGTTCAATATTGGGGACAGTGTGATGATCTATCCCCAGAGAGAAATAGGAATTGTGTATCAGACTGCAAACGAAAAGGGGGAAATCGGAGTACAGTCCAGGGACAGGAAAAGGCTGATCCCCCATAAGAGGCTGAAACTGCATGTTCCGGCCGGCGAATTGTATCCTCCGGATTATGATTTCTCCATAGTTTTTGATACTGTGGCCAACCGGAAGGCAAGAAAAAAGATGGAAAAGGGACATAATCCGGAGCTGATAATCAGATACGATGATTAAAAAGCTGCATGAAGTCTCCCTTTAAATGATGCTATACTAAAAAGCGGTAGGTAATATTAAGACAGACCGGAAGGAGATAAGAATATGAATTATATTACATCCAATAAGGAGGCCTGGCTCATTTGGATAACCAGGGCATACCGCTGTCATACATTTTGACTGCAAGGAAATGCTCCATATAAAGCAGGGCTGACCCCGTATTGCCGGTGGTCAGCCTGTCCATATACAATTGAAACAAAAAATCAAGGTGTCTTCAAAGTGGTCGGAGTGTCTGTAAATGACATTAAAAAACCACTGTAACACTGTCGTTACAATGGTTCTGGTGACCCATCGCAGATTCGAACTGCGGACACCTTGATTAAAAGTCAAGTGCTCTGCCAACTGAGCTAATGGGTCAAATGGCTGGGATGGCTGGACTCGAACCAACGAAATGCCAGAGTCAAAGTCTGGTGCCTTACCGGCTTGGCTACATCCCAACGTCAAGCGCAAAACCTATTATAAAGAGGTTTGCACTTTTTGTCAAGCAAAATAATAACAATTTTTTATTTGCCTGATATAAACCACAGGGGCTGTGAAGCAAGGGGTGCTGCTAAAATTTTCTGACTTTGAAATCCTGGGTTGCAATATCCACCAGCTTCAGATCCTTGTTTCTTTCCTCGGCCATTCTGATGGACCATTCATTTTCAAACAAAATGGAGTTTCTGCCCAGCTTATCTTCCACAATTACCGCTGTGCTCGGAAGATTCAGCTTTCTCGGGTCAAGGCCTTCATTCTCAATCCAGCGGGCATGCCTGTAAGGCAGATTCTGAATGCGGAGCTGGACGCCGTACTCATTTTTGAGTCTGTACTCCAGCACTTCAAACTGAAGTGCTCCCACTACACCGATAATCAAAGCCTCAATACCGATGTCAATCTGCTTGAACACCTGTATTGCACCTTCCTCTGAAAGCTGGTCGATACCTTTTATGAACTGCTTTCGTTTCATGGTATCGGCAGGAGTCACTCTTGCAAAGTGCTCTGCAGGGAAGATTGGGATACCCTCAAATTTTACATTGCCGTTTCCTTCATACAGCGTGTCCCCGAGATTGAATATGCCGGGGTCGAACAAACCTATAATATCGCCGGGATAGGCTTCTTCAATGATAGTACGTTCCTGGGCCATGAACTGCTGCGGCTGTGACAAGCGGATTTCCTTTCCGGCGTTCACATGCTTTACAGACATGCCTTTCGTGAATTTACCGGAACAAATTCTCAGGAACGCCAGTCTGTCCCTGTGGGTAGGATTCATATTGGCCTGTATTTTAAATATGAAGCCTGAGAATTTGTCGCTTTCAGGATCAATTTCGGTTTCGGAAGTTGTTATCACGCCAGGTGAGGGTGCCAATTCAAGGAACTCCTCCAAAAACGGCTGTACCCCGAAATTGGTCATGGCACTGCCAAAGAATAAAGGCGTGAGCTCACCGCTGCGGATTTTCTTCTTATCAAACTCATCTCCTGCCATATCCAGCAGTTCGATGTCTTCACAAAGTTTGTCGTGATAGTGGCTTCCAAGTAAATCGGCAAAAATGGGGTCATCAACCTTTCCAACGGTGGAGGATACCTGTGACTGTCCGTGTTCCCCGCCGCCGAAGAGCTCGATTTGTTTAAGCTTTCTATTATAAACACCCTTGAAGTCACCTTCTGTTCCAATGGGCCAATTCATAGGATAGGAGCGTATACCAAGTACTCTTTCGATCTCCTCCATGAGCTCAAAAGGGTCTTTGCTGGCACGGTCCATTTTATTTACAAATGTAAATATGGGTATGCCTCTTAATTTACAAACGTGAAACAGTTTTATTGTCTGTGCTTCCACACCCTTGGCTCCGTCGATAAGCATTACCGCGCTGTCGGCAGCCACTAGGGTTCTGTATGTATCCTCACTGAAGTCCTGGTGACCGGGTGTATCCAAAATATTTATACAGAAATTATTATATTCAAACTGCATTACGCTGGAAGTGACTGAAATACCTCTCTGTTTTTCTATTTCCATCCAGTCCGACACTGCATATTTATTTGCCTTTCTGGCTTTAACAGAACCGGCAAGCCTTATGGCGCCGCCATACAGCAGCAGTTTTTCGGTCAGGGTTGTTTTACCTGCATCCGGGTGGGAAATAATGGCAAATGTTTTTCTGCGCGAAACTTCTTTTTTTAGTTCAGCTTTGATATCCGGCATTGATTTAACCTCTCGCAATTCTATTTAAATTGAATAATAACCTGCCTTTAAACAAGTAAATCAAAATTATTATCCTTTCAGCAATCAAATTTCATTTTATATTATAGCCAATATGGTGTCAAATAGTAATTGAATGCACTGTAAAAGTTTGATTCTTGAAGAAAACTCTTGAATACAGAAAGATTTTGAGTACATAATTAAAATAGTGGATTGATATATTTATGGTCCGGTTTTTTTTGAAAGGTTAATGGAAGGATAATTTGTATGCTTACAGAATATATGCAATTATATATGCAATTAATGGTATAATGTATTTATTGATGGTATTTTAAGCTTTATTTTAAACATTTGATCATAAAAATGAGATCTTATTATTAATATATTGAATAATATGTAGTACTATTCGGAGGGATTTTGATGAGTGAGAAAATTTTTATAACTTTAAATAATGAAAAATATGAAATTGAGAAAAAGACAACACTGCTCGAACTGGCCAAACGCTTCAAGGATTCCTACCAGTCAAGCGTTGTGGCCGCCCGTGTGAATAATGATATCCGGGAACTCAGCTATGAGCTTGCCGAGGATGCAAAAGTGACTTTCATTGATCTTACTGATGAGGATGGCATGAGGATATACAGGAGAAGCCTTTACTTTATATTTATAAAGGCTGTCAATGAACTGTTTCCCGAAAGAAATGCGGTTATCAGCCATCCTATGAGTAACGGCGTATACTGTGAAATAAGAGGGGATGAGGAACTTACAGAAATTGATGTGGAAGCTGTTCAGAAAAAAATGAATGAAATTGTAAGCTGTGCACTGCCCTTTGAGAAAAAGGTCGTTTCCACAGAGAGTGCCAGGGAGCTGTATAAGAAGACCGGAAGGCTTGATAAGTATGCGGTTCTGGAACACAGGCAAAAGCCCTACGTTACGGTGTATAACTGCGGAGGCTATGAGGACTATTACTATGGCTACATGGTGCCCGATACGGGTTACATCAAGTGTTTCAGCCTGAAGTTCCACCATCCGGGAGTGGTGATCCAGTTTCCTTCAAAGGGTAAGCCTGAAAAGCTTCCGGATTTTGAAGAACAGAAGAAGCTGTTCAAGGTATTTATCGAGTATAAAAAGTGGGTCCGCATACTGGGGGTTGAAAATGTAGGAGCCTTGAATGATATTGTAAAATCAGGTGAAATAGGCGATCTTATAAGAGTAAACGAAGCGCTTCATGAAAAGAAGATAGCCGAGATAGCCGACAAGATAACAAACCATGAGGAGCAAAAGCGCATAGTGCTTATTTCAGGTCCCTCGTCATCAGGCAAAACGACCTTTGCCAACAGACTGGGCATTCAGCTGAGGGTAAACGGCTATACGCCAAAGACAATATCCCTGGACAACTATTTTGTCAACAGGGATAAAACTCCCATGGACGAGACCGGAGAATACGATTATGAGGCTCTTGAGGCAATAGATGTGGAGCTCTTTAACAAACATTTGACTGCGCTTCTGGAAGGGCACGAAGTTGAGATACCGGTGTATAATTTTGAAACAGGTTCAAGGGAAGCTGTTGGGCAGAAAATGATAATGAATAAAAACACCATCCTGGTAATAGAAGGAATACATGGCCTGAATGACAGGCTGACGGCATCAATTTCCTCCGAGGACAAATTCAAGATTTACGTAAGTGCCTTAACTTCCATGAATATAGACGACCACAACAGAATACCCTCCACCGACACCAGGATCATCCGCAGGATTGTCAGAGACAATAAGTTCAGGGGGTGTTCGGCAATCAATACCATAAACAGATGGCCGTCGGTAAGAAGGGGTGAAGAGAAAAACATATTCCCTTACCAGGAAAATGCAGATACTATGTTCAACTCTTCCCTTGTATATGAATTGTGCCTGCTGAAAACCTATGCCGAACCCCTGCTGATGCAGCTGGGGCCTGAAAATGAACGGTATTCGGAGGTTAAGCGGCTTATAGAGTTTTTAAGTTATTTCCTGCCGATAGACGGCAAGGAGGTTCCAAACAATTCAATAGTTAAAGAATTTGTTGGCGGAAGCTGTTTTTTCTAAATAAGTAAGGTCGGCTGCCGCCGGCCTTTACAGGAACTATACATATTTTACGAGGTGAACCCTATGAAGCTCCTTGATATTGCCACCATATTAAATGCGCAGGTTATAACAGCAAATGAACTTCTCGACTATGAGGTCACATCCGCCTGCGGTTCAGATCTGATGAGTGATGTAATGGCCTATGTAACTGAAAATGTAGTTTTGCTGACAGGTCTTATAAACCTGCAGGTTATTAGAACAGCCGAGATGATGGACATCAGGGCGGTAATTTTTGTGAGGGGGAAGCAGCCCCTCGACAGTATGATCGAACTGGCCCTTGAAAAGAATATTGTCCTTATGACAACAGACCTCACAATGTTTCCGGCCTGCGGAAAACTGTATGAAGCCGGCCTGAAAAACGGGTTTGATTCCGGGAGGTAGGAAATGAGCACCATAAAGCTTAAGTACGATATTCCTGCCAATGACTTTGTAGCTGCGGGCGAGGCTTCGAGCAATGTTAAGAAAAAGCTTGCCCAGATAGGCATTGCGGCCGACAAGATAAAAAAGGCGGCTATTGCCATGTATGAAGCTGAAATAAATGCTGTAATCCATGCAAACGGCGGGACGGCTGATGTGGAAATATGCCTGGACAGGGTGGTCATAGCAATTATTGACAACGGTCCCGGAATTCCTGATTTGGAGCTTGCAATGACCGAAGGTTATTCAACCGCATCCGACAACATCAGGGAAATGGGATTTGGAGCGGGAATGGGGCTCCCAAATATGAAAAAATATGCTGACAAGCTGGATATAAATACTGAGGTGGGTATAGGGACAAAGGTAACTATAACTGTTTATTTTATCTAGTATAATATTCTGCATATTGGGTGCATGATTCGCCCGAAGGATGCACCCTGAACATACAGAATATTGTAATAGGTTTGGAGGACATATTATGAACGAGTACTTCCATTCTGTCAATCTGGACAAGGATAAGTGCAGGGGCTGCACCAACTGTATAAAAAGGTGTCCTACCGAAGCAATCCGTGTGAGAAAAGGCAAGGCACGTATTATTAAGGAACGCTGTATTGATTGCGGCGAGTGTATACGTGTTTGTCCCTATCATGCAAAGACCGCAATCAGCGACAGTCCTGAAATAATAAATGATTACAGGTACAAGGCAGCTATTCCGGCACCCTCTTTTTACGGGCAGTTTGAAAAGAAGTATTCCCGGGATAATATTTTGAACGCATTGAGAGATGTGGGCTTTGACCATGTTTTCGAGGTTGCCCGGGCTGCCGAAATAGTCAGCGAGGCCACCAGACAGCTGCTCACAAACTCACTGGTCAAGAAGCCCATGATATCTTCGGCCTGTCCAGGAGTTGTCAGGTTGATTCAGGTTAGATTTCCAAGCCTGATTGATAACATCGTCAAGCTGGAGTCACCAATGGAGGTGGCGGCAAAAATTGTCAAAACCCAGCTGCAGGAGTCACGGAACATTCCTGCCGAGGAAATCGGCGTATTTTTTATTTCTCCATGTCCTGCAAAGGTAACCAGCGTAAAATCCCCCTATGAAAAGCAAAAGTCCTATGTGGACGGTGTCATTTCAATAAAGGATATCTATCTGAAGGTTCTGTCGGCACTGAATAACCCACATAATGGCTCTAAATACTCCGAGGCGGGTTTTGAAGGAATAGACTGGGCCAATTCCGGAGGGGAAAGCGGAGCGCTGGGGACTGAAAATGTTCTGGCTGTCGATGGTATACATAACGTTATAAAGATATTTGATGAGATAGAAGGTGACAGGCTTTCAGACGTTGATTTTGTTGAGGCTCTGTCCTGCTCGGGAGGATGTCTCGGAGGTCCGCTGACGGTTGAAAATGTTTTTGTTGCAAAAACAACACTGAAAAAGCATATTCTTGAGGCTCCTGCCGGTTGTACCGAAAAAATGGCTCCCAAAAGCTTTGAGGAACTGGTATGGACTTCAAATGTGGAATACAAACCCGTTATGAAGCTGGATGATGATATATTGAAAGCCATGGAAAAACTTGAAAAGCTGGAGAGAATATGTGACGGACTGCCCGGTCTGGACTGCGGTGCCTGCGGAGCGCCAAACTGCAGAGCCCTGGCCGAGGATATCGTAAGAGAGATTGCCAATGAAACCGACTGTATTTTCAAGCTAAGGCAAAGAATCCGTGATCTGGCTGAGGAAATGGTAGATCTGGGAGGAAAGGTGCCTCCGGTAATGGATAACGATCCAAATGGAGAATAAAAATGTACATTAAAGAATTGATGCAAATAATTTCAGGAGAACTGTTGACCAACAAAATACCGGATTTATCCGTAAAAGTTCAAAACGTGTATATTTGCGATCTGCTCAGCTGGGTGATGTCCCATGCACAAAAAGGTGATGCATGGATAACCGTTCTTACAAATGTAAACGTACCTGCGGTGGCTTTAATGACCGAGGTCGCCTGTGTAATAATTCCTGAAGCAATCAAGGCCGAGGAGCTGACACTGAAAAAGGCAAATGAAAATGGAATAATCATTATCGGAACACAGTTGAATTCCTTTGAAATAAGCAGGAGAATCATAGATTCAAAGCTGCTTTCATAACTGTTTGTGGCCGCTGTTGCGGCTCATGGAGGTTATTTTGAAACTTGCATATGATCTTCATATACATACTGCACTATCCCCCTGTGCTGATGACGACATGACACCCAACAACATAGTTAATATGAGTATATTAAAGGGCCTGGATGTTATCGCAGTAACCGACCATAATTCCTGCCGGAATGTCCGGGCCTGTCTGACCTGTGCTGAAAACACACAATTGCTTGTCATACCAGGAATGGAAGTGGAAACAGCCGAAGAAATACATGTGTTATGCCTGTTTCCTGATATGGACAGGGCATTGGAAATGCAGGACCTGGTTTATTCACGGCTTCCGGAAATCAGCAATAACGAAGCTGTTTTTGGAAATCAGCTGGTTTTAAATCATAAAGATGAGGTATTATATAAAGAGGACAAGCTGCTGCTGACTTCAGCAGCTATTTCAATAAATGAAGTTTTTGATGTGGTGGTCAGGAGATTGAAGGGGCTGGCAATCCCGGCCCATATTGACAGACAGGCCAACTCGCTGCTGTCAAGCTTCGGTGTCATGCCGGAGGACATAGATATAAGCTGCGTCGAGATAAGCGACAGGGCAAAGGAATTGATATTGACAGAAAAGCATTCCCGGCTGAAAAATATCAGGAAAATATATTCCTCAGATGCTCACTATCTGGGAAACATAAGTGAGAGGAAGAATTTTTTCGAAGCGGACAAATGTGCCGAAAGTGTTTTAAATTTTCTACGGAACAAATTATAGGATATCATTGTCCTCCTGTACAGCAGCCGCATTTTAACACGGTGCACCTGAACGGCAAAATTTCGGAGATGCTTTAAAGGCAATGATAGATCATTCATATTTGACAGTCCTGGGTAAACTGCCAGGGAAGTTAAGGGAGGAATTTCAATAATGAAATACACTATTATTAATGGCAGTCCCCACAAAGGCAATACATGGAGGTTGGTGGAAATTATCCAGGCTGAAATTCTCAGGTTGTCTCCCGAGTCTGTTTTTGAAGAAATTCATTTAAAAGATTTGGAACTCCCATATTGTACAGGCTGCAGCATCTGCTTCAGGAAGGGGCATAAGCTCTGTCCCCACAACTGCATAATGCAAAGCATGATGGATAAGATCGAACAAAGCGACGGTATTATTTTTGCATTCAGCACTTTTAACATGCAGCCGCCGGCCCTGGCGAAAAATTTTATTGACCACATGTGTTTCATGCTTCACAGGCCTCACTTTTTCAGGAACAAGGCTTTGGTGGTCTCCACTACAGGAGGTGTGGGCGCAAAAGATGCTGTTGATTATGTGGCGGGAACTCTGAGCGGAATTGGATTTAACAGGTGTTACAAATTACCGGTTTTGTCTTACAGCTGGAATGCGTACAAGCCCAAAGAAAAGACCGTGGCAAAATGCAAAAGGGTTACTGCCAGGTTTCACAGGGACGTGGCATCTAAGAAGCTCCATGCTCCGTCATTTGGTATCCTGTTGGTTTACAATTTATTCCGGGGAATGAGCAGGGGTTATGCCGAAGGAACAGAATATGAAACCGAAGACGGTGCATACTGGACTGATAAGATCAGGGTAAAAAGCACCTATGATCCTTCGATAAAGGTCCCGGCATTTAAAAGAGCGTTTGGAAGTGTCTTTTTTTCAATAGGTGTCTTGGCTTCAAAATTTGTTACAATTACGTACAAAAAATAGTTAATATCAGATTTACGGAGGGATTATTTTGGGGGAATTGGAAAAACTGCCTAACATCGGCAAGGAAATAGAACGGCAGCTTAATGAAGTGGGAATAACAACTTTTGAACAACTGTCCATTATGGGCAGCAGACAGGCCTGGCTGAGAATAAAAAGTATAGACGATTCTGCCTGCATCAACAGGCTTTACGGCCTGGAGGGAGCAATACGGGGGATCAGATGGCACAAACTTCCGGAAGAGGTTAAAGGAGAACTGAAGGAATTTTATAATAAATCCAAATAGCGGCATATACTAATTTTCACCGGCGGAGGACTTGGCAGTGAACTATATACAAAGCAGTCAGAACAGTACAATAAAGGAGATTAAGGCTTTACATCAGAAAAAGCACAGGGATTCCCATGAGATGTATTTCGTAGAAGGTATCAGATTTGTCAGCGATGCCGTTGACAACGGGCAGGTGATAATAAAGGCTGTCATATCGGACAGGCTGGAAAGTCTTAACGGCGGAGAACTGCTCATTTCAAAACTCTCCGAAGTGTGTTCCGATATTTATAATGTACCGGACAAACTTTTTAAGGAGATATCCGATACACAGTCTCCGCAGGGCGTCCTTGCGGTTTTGAAAAAACGGACGGCTGGAATTGGTGAGGCATTGCGCCAAGGAAAATCAGTGGTGGTGCTGGACAGCCTCCAGGACCCGGGCAATGTGGGAACCATTATCAGAACAGCCGATGCGGCCGGGGTCTCAGCCGTATTGATGACCAGGGGCTGTGTTGATGTCTATTCGCCAAAAGTACTGCGCTCCACCATGGGATCGGTTTTTCATCTCCCAATAATCGAGGATTTGGACATTATAAATACAATTCAATTGCTGAAGAGCAGCGGCTACAAAGTCATTGCATCCCATCTGCACGGGCAAAACAATTACTATGATGAGGATTTGACCTGTAAAAGTGCAATTATAGTGGGGAATGAAGCAAATGGAATAAGTGAGGAAACTGCTGCATTATCCGATAAACTCGTAAGAATACCCATGCCTGGAAAAGCAGAGTCACTGAATGCTTCGGTTGCCGCATCAATAATGATATATGAACTGGTCAGACAGAACAGGGCTTAGAAATCGGTTTCCCTGCCGCAGACTTGTTTTATAATAAGAATTGATATATAATTATTTAAAATTGGGAACGTTCCCTGTCAGGAGGCAGAATTGATAAATATATTTGATATAGCGAGAATCGCAGGCGTATCCAAAACAACTGTATCAAGAGTGATCAATAACCAGCCCGGAGTGAGGGAAGATACCCGTATCAGAATACTTGAGGCAATCGAAAAGCTGAATTACATTCCGAACCAGGCGGCCAGGAGCCTTGTGTCAAGAAAAGCCGGGGTTATCGGTGTGATATACAACGAATTCAATACCTCTGTGTATTTGAAACTGGCCAATCTGTTGGAGGATTTTGCCTCCCGGTACAATTACAATATAGTTTTCAGCAGTTCCAACGATGATTTTAATTCGAAAGCGCGGTATGTACAGTATTTTACCGGAGGTGCGGCCGATGGCCTCATATTGTTCGGAAGCGACACAAGAGATAAAGAGCTGGTTCAGAAAATAATAAATATCAATTTTCCGCTGGTACTGATCGAGAACCATTTTAATGACCTGAAAGTCAATAATATCATCATAGACAATTTTTCCGGCGCAAAGAGTGCAGTTAATTTTTTAATCGGTTTGGGACACAGCAAGATAGCCCACATTACAGGAAACCTGAATCACAGGGCTGCCTCGGACAGAATGAACGGATATATTGAAGCAATTAATTCGTCGGGTATCAAATATAACAAGGATTATGTCATATATACGGATGCGGGAGACAGCAGCGGTGCGGCAGCCGTGGAAAGGCTTATGTCACTGGCCGAGCCGCCGACGGCTCTGTTTACCTTTAATGACCTTCAAGGATATGAAGCCGTACAGAGAGCCATGGAATTGGGTGTAAACATACCCCGGGACCTGTCGGTTGTGGGCTTTGACAACATTTATGAGCTGCTGCGTTTTATTCCCTCCTGCATACGGCTGACCTCCATGAAGCAGCCCATGGAGAAGGTTGCCGAGGCGGCAATCAAGCTGATAATTGACAATATAGACAATAGAAATACAAAACCCAGAGTGATATCCTTTGATACCGAAATTTATGAAGGAACCTCCTGCATAGAAGTCATATGAGTATATTTTATTATATTCTTAAATTCTTTATAAACCCTTTAAATGGTGATTTTTGAGGGGATTCCCTCTATAAGGAAAATATATTTTTTTAATAAAAATGGGAGCGTTCCCATTTTGCTGGGAGGATTATATGAGGTACGGTTATTTTGACCGAAAGAACAAGGAATATGTTATTACCAGACCGGATACTCCAACGCCATGGATAAACTATATCGGCAGCGGAGCATACGGCGGTATAGTGTCCAATACGGGAGGAGGGTACAGTTTCCACAAGGATCCTCAAAACCGCCGTGTTACCCGTTACAGGTACAACAATATTCCAATGGACAGACCGGGAAGATATATTTATATCAGAGATAAAGAAACCGGTGAATATTGGAATCCGGGTTATCAGCCGGTGCAAAGGAAGCTGGACAGCTACAGCTGCCGCCATGGTATGGGCTATACGGTACTTGCCGGTGAGTACCGGGGAGTTGTTGGAGAGGTTACTTATTTTGTTCCCGATAATAAGGATTTCGAAATATGGCACTTGAAGGTGTCAAATACAAGGGCTGTAGCTCAAAAACTACAGGTTTTTGCCTATGCCGAGTTCTGTTTCTGGCAGGCCATAATGGATCAGCAAAATGTGGACTGGGTACAGCAGATAAATCAGGGCAGATTTGAAGATGGAATAATTACATATTATCCGCATTATATCAGTGACAATGCCGCTTTCTTTGCGACAGCAGAAGAGGTGGGCAGTTATGATACAAACCTGGAAGCCTTCATGGGAAAGTACCGTTCGGAAGGCAATCCCCTGGCTGTTGAACAGGGGGGCTGCAGCAATTCCATTTCCTACAGGATGAATGGTGTGGGCGCTTTTTGCATGGATGTTGACCTTGGGGCCCGAGAGGAGAAGGAAATTGTCTTTATTCTGGGCTTTGCAGAGGACCGGAAAAATATAAAAGCCGATATTGGGGCTTATTTAACGCCTGAAAATTCAAAGGCGGCTCTGGACAGACTGAAGGCTTACTGGAAGAACTACACAGGAAAATTGAGTGTGGAAACTCCTGATGAGGACATGAATTTGTTCGTCAATATATGGAACCAATACCAGTGTAAGACCACTTTTAACTGGTCACGTTTTGTTTCTCTTTATCAATTGGGACTTGGAAGAGGCATGGGCATACGTGACAGTGCCCAGGACACCCTTGGAGTGATGCATGCTATTCCAGGTGAGGCCAAGGAGCTGATAACAAAGCTTTTGCAGTGCCAGTACACCGACGGCAGGGCATATCACCTGTTCTTCCCGCTGACAGGAGAGGGCGGACAGGGCGATGCGCCGGTCAAATTGTTCGATTGGTATTCGGATGACCATCTGTGGCTCATTCTGGCAGTTAACGCGTATGTGAAAGAGACCGGCGATTTCGGTTTCCTGAACCAGTCTGTACTGTACAATGACAAAACTACTTCGGCCACCGTCCTGGAGCATCTGGATATGGCCCTTAATTTCACAAACAATAACAGGGGGCCGAATAATATTGCACTTGCCGGTCGTGCAGACTGGAATGACACCTTGAATCTGGATACCGGGAAGGGGATTGCCGAAAGTGTATTTACCTCCATGCTTTACTGCAGGGCGGCAGCAGAGCTGATAGAGTTGTGCGGGTATCTTGGAAAGCAGGAGCTCTGCGAAAAGTATCAGGGCATGTTTGATGAGATGAGAAATGCCATCAACGAGAGCAGCTGGGACGGAGAATGGTACAAGCGGGCATTCGACGACTGCGGACAGCCCATCGGCAGCAGGGAAAACAAGTTCGGAAAGATATTCATTAACTCTCAATCCTGGGCGGTGCTGGGCAGGGTGGCCGATGCCGAAAAGGCAAGCAAATGTATGGAATCGGTTGGCAGGTATTTAAATTCAAAATTCGGAATTGTGGCAATGTATCCTTCCTATACCGAATATGATGATACAAAGGGCGGGGTGACCACCTATCCGCCCGGAGCCAAGGAAAACGGGGGCATATTCCTGCACACAAACCCATGGGTAATGATAGCTGAAATAATACTGGGCCATGGGGATAGGGCTTTTGAGTATTATTCCCAGATACTGCCCGGAAAGAGAAATGACGATGCCGAACTGTACGAGGTTGAACCTTATGTTTATTGTCAGAATATTTTAGGCAAGGAGCATCCGCAGTTCGGTGTAGGCAGGAACTCCTGGCTGTCGGGCACCGCAGCCTGGAACATGGTGGCGGCCTCCCAGTATATTCTGGGGATCAGAGCAGGTTATGACAGACTTGTGGTTGACCCCTGCATACCGTCCAAATGGCAGGGCTTTAAGGCAACAAGAAAATTCAGGGGAGTAATATACAATATCGAAGTACAAAATCCCAACAGGGTAAGCTGTGGAGTTTCAAAGATTATTGTGGACGGTGCCGAGGTTGAAAAAATTCCGGTATTCAAAGCAGGCACTGCGCATCATGTAGTTGTGGTAATGAAATAAAGTTGAAGTATTATTTACCGGCCGGATATGCAGGCAGGTTGTTTAAAAAATAGTAAAAGGGCAGAATAACTGCCCTTTTACTATTTTTATAGTGTTGAAATTCCTGCAATTAAAATTATTTGTTCATTACAGTATTCTGGCGATAAAGACGATCAGGTACGAGGCCGGGATAAATATCAGAAAAGTTAATGCCGACCCTAATATTTTACTGCCAACCATGCCTATGACACAGCTCCTGTAATCTGCCACACTATATTTACCCTCAATAACCTCATCTGTCAGAACTGATAAATACGGATCTATAAAAAGTGCCGACAGTATGGTTCCCAGACCGGTTAAAACAGATACCAGAGTCATACAGGTTGTGCTGAGTTCGGGTTCAAGAGTTGAGGCATATATGGGAGAAAAAATACCTGCCGTCAGCAGTGCTACAGTCAACACATTCATAACCAGTATATTTACCGGAAGCTTTTTCAGGTTTACACCCTGTATATTGGTTCTAGTCGGTATGGCAACAGAGTTTTTTATATAGGCCACACCTGATTTGGAAAAGCTGTGCAGCATCAACTTGAACACCGATTTGTTTACCGAAAAAGCTTCCACCCCCCTGGTAAAGATTCTTTGAAAGGTAGGCAGAAGCGCAGCTCCTGCAATACTGGCAATAACAACATCAAGTATAAGTATATAAAAGACAGGCACCAGATTGGTTTGATCACCCGACTTTGCTATATATTTGGTGAGCAGCGGCGACTGAAAGACACCAGCAGCTCTCGAAAATAAAGCAATAGCATTAAACAGTGCCGAGGATACCGCTATTTTTCCCGTTCTTACCCCTACAATTCTGACGGAATAAGCCAAAGTACCTATTATAGTTATTAAAAAATTAAGAATAAAAACCAAAACTAATCTATACATAAAAGCCTTTCTCTTTAAAGCCTTTCTCTTTTGCTTAATACATATAATTTATTTAAACTTCAAAATCCATAACCAGTCTGTTTTTTTTGATTTCAGCCTCCGAGAGCATTTTTTTAATCTGTTCCTTGTTGCCTTTAAGTTTATTACAGGCATTTTCTATCTGACCCATAAGCTTTTGAACCTGATACATATCCTCGCGGATTTTATCACGGACATTCAAATCGGTAAATATATTATCAAACCAGAAATCAACGGCTCTTGTGGTTGGGTCGATGCCGGCATATGCGCAGACATCATACATATTCACGTCTCTAAGTTCATTTTCAAAATCCTTCATAAGCGAACCAAGACGGTTGAGTTCGGATTTTGCGTCGTCGATGTGGTCGTATTTTGCCATATGGCTTAAAATGCCTCCGCCTCCCCAGACATCATAGGTTGCCCAGCCTTCGGCACTTTTTAAGTGATTTACTGCATTGGCGGCTGCCGATATAACCCGGCCGGCGGCATGCAGGGCTTCATCCGTTTCGGCAATTTGCCTTGTTAGTTCAAACTGCTGTTTTTCCAGTTCTGTATATGAAGAAAAAGCCTGCTCGCTGATTTTGCTTTTAATTAAGTTTTCACGCCGCATATATTCAGTATCAAACAGTTTTTTATCGGCGGACAGTTCGCTTATTTTTTTTGCCAGTCCGGCTTTCTCCTGGGCAAGCTGTTTTACCCTTTCGGCAGCCTTGTCGTATTCCAGCTTGGCAGAGAGCATCTCCCGGGTTTCCTTATTGACTTTACCCTCATACAATCTGATCAGCTTTAATAAAGTATGGGAAAATTTATCCTTCTGAAGTTCATCAACGTCCAGTGCTTCAGACTGGTACTTATGCAAAAGGCTTCTTACGTCATCCTCTGCTTCATACAGCCTTTTGCTGAGACTTTCCATCTGTTTCTGCAATACCGGCAGAGCTGCCAGCCTGCTTTTTAATTCTGAAAAGCTGTTGTTGTCCATGAGAAAGACCTCCTTAAAAAATATATTGTGTGATATTCCTAGTTTGCCGGGGATTCCTCAACAATGAGGATTTTGTTCAATATGTCCATACCCCGGTCTATGTCTACATGTTCGTTTATAAGTAAATCAATGCTATCTGGATAAGTTAAATAGCTTTTTTCCATTATAACACCTTTGGCGGTAAATATATCATTTAGCTGCAGTACTTTGTCCCAGAACATTGTTGCTCTAGTCAGCTCTATTGAGCGCCCGTCATCTAAAAATACATTATAACCTAATTTCAGTTTTATTTGTCTTTTATACGGTGTTGAGTACGGAAATATTTTTATATGTTCTATATTATTATATGAGTATATTTTGACTGTGTCGAAGTTATGAATTTCTATTTGTGTATCAGAAATTTTGGTATAAGTATTAAATAATAACGATAAAACAATCAAAAATAAAATTATCATAAGTGAAAGCGATCTTTTGAAACCAATCCTTTTGTAAATATTATTAATTGCACTGATTATGTATACAGGTTCTTTTTTTTCATGTATAAACAGTATAAATGTCAAAGATCCAAACAGGATGAAAATTAATTTTACAAAACCAGGCTGTATCAGCAGTATATCACTATCATCCATCAGCAGGGTTTTCTGAAGAAAGGCGAACAGCTTAAAACCCCCAAAGCATATTGCTGATATTGGTAAAGCGTAAATTATTAATATAATAAGCACTTCATGCCAAATCGTTTTATGCTGCAGATTCTTTTCACCAAAGGTTAATCTGGATACAGCTTTTGTAACTTTATTCTTTCTCCCTCTATAGTTAGTTATTTCTGTGAGGATTCCGCTGTTTTTATAATATTTTACCTTATATTGCTTGCCTTTAATCAGTCTTATATCAGAGTAGTCCCCGCTCAGGCTGATACATTCGGCCCTGTCACTGTATTGAAAGGTGGCAAGCTGTATGGGCGGCATGGGAATGACCTCGTGCCTGTAGGATTTATACAGCAGCTTGTAATCACAAAAAATTAAAATATCACTTTGAATTCCTGCTGCCTTGTCATTATGTATTTTTTGAATTTCTTTTACTACAAAACCAAGTGAAAAAATAAAAGTAATTAAAAAAAATACAAAAGCAAATGCAAAGTCAGTATTCCCCTGAAATAAATTAACTGCCATATATACAACAGGAAAGAGCAGCGCAAGCTGCCCGGCAAGCATTAACGACAATCTCCGATAGCTCATATAAACCTTTCGTCATTGAGGATTTAACAACTACATTTATTGTATATTCTGGTAAAATTGACGTCAAGTGAGAGACCGGAAAACTCACCCTTGAATAATTTTACCTATATTGTTATAATATCAGGGAACAGTTCGAATACTAATTGTTGAAATGCCTGGGACTCCCTGGCTATAGCATATTGGCGGCTGTAGTTCAATTTCAGACAATGTGATATTTAAAAGCTATGATGGAGAAGAGTAAGCGAGACAGGATGTTGCAGAGAGAAGGCATCACCGGCTGTAAGTGCCTTTAACGGAATACTTGCCAAAGTTCCCTCCGAAGCTGTGGTTCTGAACTAATATATGATTTTGCCAGGCATTCGGCATGAGATGCCGGCTGGCACATCAGTGTAGGAACTGCCGGTAAAAACCGTTATATTTTAATGAGTTTGGAGATTGGTTTTTACAGTTAATGTACTGCATTCAATGTCTCCGATAAAACTGGGTGGTACCGCGGAGAATGCCTTCGTCCCTTTGGGATGGGGGCTTTATTTATTGTCTGTGAGAGTATAATTTTTTAAATAAATTTTAAGGCTGAAAGTGTTTGAAAAACAGCATTACAGGAAATTCAGACATATTTGATTAGAGATGATTTAATGAAAGGAGATAATAGACGTGATTGAAAAAATCAGTATATTAAGGGAAGCCGCGCTTGAAAAAATAAAACAAGCTGCAAGCAGTAGTGAAGTTGAAGAACTCAGAGTAAAACTTCTGGGCAAAAAGGGTGAATTGACCGAAATGCTCAAGGATCTCAAAAACATGGCTATTGAAGAGAGAAAGCAATTTGGTCAGGAGGCTAATGAGTTAAAGAATGAGATGACCGGGCTTTTGGAGTCAAAATTCAAGGAGCTCAGTGCCAATGATGTCAAGAAGTCCTTGAGCAGCGGTTCCAGCTTTGATATTTCATTGCCGGGGACCCAGTTCAAGGTGGGTTCACTGCATCCGGTAACAATTGTCCAGAAGGAAATCGAAAGGATATTTACCGGAATGGGCTTCAATATAGTTGACGGTCCCGAGGCAGAAGAGGAATTTTATAATTTTGAAGCATTAAATATACCAAAACACCATCCTGCAAGAGATATGCAGGACACCTACTGGCTTGAAAACGGTTCTCTTCTCAGGACTCATACTTCACCCTGTCAGGTGAGGGCAATGCAGAAATACGGCGCTCCGCTGAAAGTTATTGCTCCCGGAAGGTGTTTCAGGAATGAGAGCACCGATGCCTCCCACGAAAACACTTTCTTTCAGCTGGAAGGTATGATGATCGATAAAAATGTCTCCATTGCAAACCTCATTTATGTAATGAAGCTGTTATTGTCCGAGGTATTTAACCGAGACGTAAAGATAAGATTGAGACCCGGTTTTTTCCCATTCGTGGAGCCTGGTTTTGAACTTGATCTGAATTGTATGATATGCGGAGGAAAGGGCTGCCCCACCTGCAAGCACTCGGGCTGGATAGAGCTTCTTCCCTGCGGCATGGTTCACCCCAACGTATTGCGCTACGGCGGAATCGACCCTGAGGAATACACAGGTTTTGCCTTTGGTTTGGGCTTGACCAGACTTGCGATGATGAAATATGGAATCAGTGATATCCGCGTTCTTAACTCGGGAGATTTGAGAGCAATGGAACAATTTTCAGTAAGGTAGGAGGGAAAAAAGTTGAAGCTGTCATTAAATTGGTTAAAAGATTACGTTGACTTAAGTGGAATTGATATAAAAGAATTGTGGTACAGATTTACCATGTCTACCGCAGAAGTGGAAGAGGTGGAATTTGTAGGCCAGGATATACAGAACGTTGTTGTGGCAAAGGTGCTGAGTGTTGTACCCCATCCTGAATCAAAGAAGCTGAAAATAACACAGGTTGATTCCGGGGACGGAATTCTTCAAATTGTCTGCGGAGCTCCGAATGTTACCGAAGGCATTCTGGTACCCCTTGCAAAAATGGGGGGCTCGGTAAAGAACATGCCCAAACTGGGCAAGGTGAAACTGGTTGGAGTTGAAAGCTTTGGAATGCTCTGTTCAGCAAAGGAACTCGGAATCAGCGATGACCACGGCGGACTTCTGGTACTTGAGGGGGATTATGCCCCGGGAACAGATATCAAGTCAATTATAGATATAGATGATGTTATTATCGAAATCGATAATAAATCACTTACAAACAGACCGGACCTGTGGGGGCATTACGGAATTGCCCGTGAAATAGCCGCAATATACGGCAGAGAGCTGAAACCCATGCAGCTGGATGATCTAAAGTCCGCTGAGGATAAACCCAAGCTTGACATTTCAGTAGAGGACACAGAAAAGTGTTTCAGATATTCCGGACTTAAGATAGACGGCGTAAAGAAGCTGGAAACCTCCATGAACATGAAGGTCAGGCTGTTCTACTGCGGAATGCGTCCAATATCACCGCTGGTGGATCTGACCAACTATCTGATGCTTGAAATGGGGCAGCCCATGCACGCCTTTGACAGCAGACAGGTGGAAAGCGGCATAGTTGTCAGAGCAACAAAGGAACCGACTTTATTTAAAACACTTGACGGTACTGAGAGAAAGCTTCCTGAAGACGTACTGCTGATATGCAACAGGGAAAAGCCGGTTGCGATTGCAGGGATCATGGGCGGTGAAAACTCCGAAGTGCTTGAGGATACAACCTCCATATTACTGGAGTCTGCGAACTTTGAAGGCTCTTCCACAAGAAAGAACTCCACAAAAATAGGTCTTCGCACCGAGGCCAGCGCACGTTATGAAAAGATGCTTGACCCCAATATGACTGTGACGGCAATACAGAGATTTGTAAAGCTTTTAAGGGATATGCAGCCCGACATTCAGTTTTTATCAGCTTTGACCGATGTGTACTGCTGCAGGCTGGAACCCATTGATATTACAATAACAAAACCGTACATTGACAAATATATCGGTAACATTCTGACAAAGGAAAGAATGGTTGACATTCTCAGAGCGTTGGAATTTAAGGTGGATGTGGAAGGAGATACCTTCAACATAAAGGTGCCGACCTTCAGAGCTACAAAAGATATTACAATGAAGGTTGATATTATTGAAGAAATCACGAGAATCTTCGGTTATGACAATATCCAGCCTCAGACCCTGGATATTGCGCTAAAACCGCTGCAGTACAATGAGGAAAGACTTGCCGACCACAAGGTAAAAGAGCTGCTTTCCGAGAAATTCGGCGCAAGCGAGGTTAACAGTTATATCTGGTACGACAATACCTTCAACAGCAGAATGGGCATTGAAACAAACGGACAGGTGAAGGTTTTGAATCCCCAGGCACAGGACGCCAATACACTCAGAGACAGTATGGTGCCCGGAATGCTTGCCTTTGCTGAGAAAAATGAAAAGTCATATGAGGATTTCCTGCTGTTTGAAATCGGAAGCGTATTCAAAGCAGCATCGCCAAAGGACAAATGTGAGCAGCATAAAAATCTGTGTATATTGGCTGCCAGCAAAGTTAAAAGTGAAGATGAGCTGTTCTATGATCTGAAGGGAATAATTACGTTTATAGCTAAAGCCTTAAAGAATGCGAATCTGGATTTCTCTGTATGTACAGGAGGCTTAAACTGGGTGCATCCTATGAAATCAGTGGATATAAGCACAAATGGAACCCCGATGGGGTATATAAGTGTAGTCCATCCTATGATTAAAAAGAACATTGCCAAAAAGCTGAACATAGCTGTGCTGGAAATAAACAGAGATGTGCTCCAGGCTATTGATACTGGGGTTATCAAGTATAAGGAACCATCCAGATTCCCTGAGGTCGTTCTGGATTACAGCTTCCTGGTGGACAACGGGGTTACCTTTGACAGAGTTAATGAGGATATCGGCAGCTTCAAGTCAGACTTGCTCAATGGTTTCGGCTTTGTTACCATTTACACCGGGAAGGGCCTGCCCGAAGGCAAGAAGAGCATGACCTTCAGATTTGTAATAGGTTCGGCAGAAAAAACTATGTCAAGCGATGACATAAATGCTTTTGCAGGTAGTCTCATTGACTACATGAACAGCGTAGGCTATGCTTTGAGATAGTTCAGGTTAGAACTGGTTTACGCTTTTAACCAAAAAGAATATTGCAATAAATAAAATCATCCGTCTGGAATAATTTGTTTCAGACGGATTTTTCATATACAACTGGCTTTATCAATGCTGTCATGTCCAATCCTCTGAGGGTCAAGCATGATCTTCTACTGCCCAGGTATTTCAGCGATTTTCTTAAAATCTCATGTATATTAAGATTAAATCGAAAAAATAAATAAAGATTCATTTGTTAAATCAACTTCAAAATTTACTATTCAATATAGGAATAAATTTTAGGAGTTGAAAAGGATGTACACCAGAGCACCGGATAAATCGGTAGCTGCACAGAATAAAAACCTCCAGAACTCATCATCCAGGCAAAAACCCCTGGTCAAGCAGCCCAACTATATAGAAATAATTCAACGTCTCAAAAGACTGCCCAATTCATTGACACAGCAGGATATAAATATCCTACAGAAAACCATCGGAAACCAGGCAGTTATTAAGCTGCTTACCGATATTAAAAAGATACCTCCAAAAAACAGCCAACCTGGTCAAGACAAAGAAACTACTCCCGGCACTCAGGACAAGCAGACGGATTCTAAAATGCAGCAATCGGAAAAACAACAGTCCGGATTACAGCAGCAGGATGCCGGCAGTAAGACCGTGGAAAAAACCGGAGAACAAAGTGACTCAGGTGACCTGAATACCAGGTCGTCAGAGGCATCTGGGCCGGCTGAACAAAAGGTTGAAAAGCAGGCAGCAAAGGAAAAGGCTGCTCCGGTAACGGCAGAAAAGTCCAACGCTGAAACTGCTCTAAATAAATCAGATGCAGGGGGAAATACCGGCACTGTTTTAAGTAAATCCGATGCAGGCAGTAATATCGGTAAGCAAGTAAGCCTAAAAGAGAGTGAACCGGCCAAGGAAAACTCTTCGCCGCAGGAGACTTTACAGCAAAATAAAGAGCCCCTTCCAACAAAGCCTGAAACCAAAGGTGAAATAAATCCCCAGACAGATAAAGAATCAAAACCTGCTTCCCCCAAGGAAGACAAAGCAGCTGAGGGCGGTAAGCCAGCTGAGGATAAAAAAGCAGAAGAAGCAGCAGCTGATAAAAATACAGAAGCTGCTAATAAAGATGTTCAGGCCAAACAGGAAGCCGTGTCACCTGTGGAAGATATCCCAGCTCCAGCAGGCTCTGAAAAAGCCGGCAAGTCTGAAAATGCTGCAAATAGCGAGAAAGCTCAAAAGCAGGCAGCAAAGGCACCTGCAGTCAAAATCTCGGGCGAAGATCCTCTGAAGATACTGAATCAGCTGGGAAACATTCCACCTACCGAAGCAGTTAATGCATTTTCCCAGGCCGCTGCTGTTTCAGACGGTGCCTTTGAGAAACAGCGGGCAAAGGCTCAGGCTGTCATGCCTGAGATTGCCACACCGACAGGGCTACCCGGGAAGAAGGAGCAGGGCAAATCTGCTGCCAATAAGGTAAAGGAAATAAAGCATAATGAGCCTGCTGCCTTCAGGAGCGAGAAAACAGGGGGCAAGGCACACGAAGGAATACCCGGTGACATTAAATTGAGCTCAGACCCCGAAGCCGACGCAGATGACGTAATGGCCGAGGCCAGACAGTATTCGAAAAATATACCTTCAATTGGAATGACAGGAGAAGCCGATCCAAATCAGATGGAGGGTTTTAAAAGTGAGGCAGAACAAAATGTTCTGTCGGCAAAACAGGCTGAATTAATTCAGACCAACCAGGATTTTGGAGAAAACGGCATAGCACCCAAAGAAGATCCAACAAAATTGAAGGCTGCAAAACCCATAAGCCCAGTCATACCCCTTGGGCTGGAAATCAACAGGACAGCACCCATACCTCCTGATGTGGCTTCCATAGCCAATCCCCAATTG
The DNA here is from genome assembly GCF_000350485.1 of Ruminiclostridium cellobioparum subsp. termitidis CT1112. Taxonomy (GTDB): domain Bacteria; phylum Bacillota; class Clostridia; order Acetivibrionales; family DSM-1351; genus Ruminiclostridium; species Ruminiclostridium termitidis. The sequence continues at coordinate 34 of NZ_AORV01000036.1, read as the reverse complement.
AATTCCGAACTAAAAACCTATATGCAGGGAAAAG
>NZ_AORV01000035.1 GCF_000350485.1 Ruminiclostridium cellobioparum subsp. termitidis CT1112 | reverse complement strand
CGGATGAGAGAGTGAAGAGATTTCATTACAGTTTTGTGGCCGCTATTGCGGCTCATGGAGGTTAAAATGGTAAACGCAGATAAGGATTATTACTGTTTGGAGAAGGGGTCACCTGAAGAGACCCTGTTTATACCGCTGTTTGTCAAAGCAGAGGAGTTTGTCAGCAAGGCACCGATAGTCAAAGACCAAAAGGCCTTTGAAATAGCCAGGAGTATCGGAACCCATCCAAAAAGATTTGACGGCGGCAGTATAGCCGGTGTGGGAATACTTACACGCACTCAGCTGTTTGACAAAGCCGTAACCGAATTTATAAAATCAAATCCCGAAGGGGTTGTTATCAACCTTGGAGTGGGTCTGGATACCAGATCCAGCCGATTTGACAATGGAAGGCTGCGGTGGTATGAGGTGGATCTTCCCGATGTCATCAGGCTCAGGAGAATGTTTTTTACAGAAAATGAAAGGATCAGATTTATTTCCGAGTCTGTTGCAGACCTGCGCTGGGCTGAAAAAACAGGTGTGACAAGGACAGACCCGGTGCTGATACTGGCTGAAGGGCTTTTGATGTATTTGAGTGAGGAACAGGTAAAAGGCGTTTTTGAATATATTTGTGACTGTTTTCCCGGTGCAGATTTATACTTTGATGTAATTCACAGTTATTTTGTAGGTAAGGCAATCACTTCTCCATTTGTTTGGGGAATTGACAGGGCTGAGGAAATAACAGGTCTTCACCCTGGAATCAGGCTTGTTGAAAATTGGAGTATAGGTGATTTTAATAAAAAGCGGCAGAGTTTGTTTCTGAGAATAATGAATATTTTACCTTCCACAAGGAACAGGAGCCGGATAATCCATGCAGTAGCTGGTATATCTGATATGGCGGCGGATAGGCCTGCTAAAAAGAATATTGGTAATTCTGAGCGGATATGATGCCGGAAAACAGTAATAACGGCCGGATATGCAACTATTAATCCGACCGTTATACCGGTTTCGCGAAACAAATTTTACTCATGCTTTCCAATTAACCTCATACTTTCTACTACCTTTGATCCGAACCTCATATTAAATTTCTGGCGGACCCATCTCCTTCCGGTAATTACTTTATTTTATCAACCATTAATGATTGTATTTAATATATACCTCTTTAAATAAACTCTAAACATAAAACAGAAAATTTTTTTATAAAGGGCCGTTACTGCTCTGTTGACTTTGAGAGTTATTACGTGATACAATCAATCCAGCTTAACTTAATAAGACAGTTCGTAACCATCCTGTCTATAAACAAAACTACGGACCGGCTGTCGGAGGACGGCTTATTTTTGTTTACAGGGGGCTTATGCCCTTTTTTTATTGTCCGGGAAAGTATAAAAAGTTTAATCCATAATTCTGTTGAATTTATATTTTTACTTATGAGGGGGAACCAATGAAAAATATCGGAATAACCACAACCGTGCCGGTTGAGGTACTGCTTGCGGCGGGCTACAGGGTTATTGATCTGAACAATGTTTTCATATCATCCGAAGCCTGCGCGCAGGATATAGAGAGAGCTGAAAGGGACGGTTTTCCAAAGAGCTCCTGCGCATGGATAAAAGGGATTTACGGAGCCTGCCTGCGCTGCGGGATAGATGAGCTTGTCGGGGTGCTGGAGGGGGACTGCTCCAATACCAGGGCATTAATGGAGGTATTGAGGGGCATGGGAATTAAGACATATGATTTTTCCTACCCCTCCGAACACACGCCGGAAAGTGTCACTGCCGAAATAAATAAATTTATGGACAGGTTCGGAGTAGCACTTTCACAGGCAGAAGCAGTGAGGGAGGATTTAGCCGAACTTCGGCAGTATGCCAGGGTAATGGATAAACTTACCTATATTGATAACAAGGCCACGGGTTTGGAAAATCATTTATACCAGGTTTCGCTGAGTGATTTCAATGGAGATGCGGTACAATGCCTTGAAGAGCTGAAGAAAAAAATATCTGAAATAGGTAAGAGAACCCCGCATACCCAGGCACTCCGTCTGGGATATATAGGCGTGCCCCCCATGACTGGTGATCTGTACCGGTATGTGGAAGACTATGACGCCAGAATAGTATACAATGAGGTTCAGCGCGAATTTGCATTTCCAAGGTCAATGGAAGCAGAGAGTATATACCGGCAGTATTATGACTACACATATCCCTATAATCTGGATTTCAGGCTCAGTGAGATAAAAAAACAGATAAAGCTCAGGGAGCTTGACGGGCTGATACATTACACCCAGGCATTTTGTCACAGGGCCATCGAGGATATTATAATCAAACGGGAACTTGAAATACCTGTTCTGACGATTGAGGGAGATAAGTCCAACCGGCTTGATCCCAGAACGAAACTCAGATTGGAGGCATTTTTGGATATGCTTTCGGATCTCAAGGGGGTGCCGGCGTGAAAGTATTGGGAATTGATATGGGCAGCAGAGAGGTAAAGATCGCTTATATGGATAACGGTACGCTGGTTGAAAAGAGAAAAATCAGCACCATGACTTTTTATAAGAGCTTTTGTATACATAAAGATGGCAGGCTGCTGGCCGACGTGGAACGTATCGGCTTCGGCAAGCCGGATAAAGCCGTATCCACCGGTTATGGCAGAAACAACACCGACTTATGCAGCTTCAAGCCAATAACTGAAATAAAGGCCCATGCATATGGGGCAATGTATCAAACAAAGCTAAGGGACTTTATTTTACTGGATATCGGAGGGCAGGACGTCAAGGTGGTGAGGGTTGAAAAGGGCCTTGTTACCGATTTGGAGCTGAATGAAAAATGTGCGGCTTCCTGCGGCAGATATCTTGAAAATATGGCAGCCGTACTGGAAGTGCCCCTTGAGGAAATGTCACGGCATTTTGAAACCCCTGTGCCGCTTAACTCCACCTGTTCGGTATTTTCCGAATCGGAACTGATAGGAAAGATAGCAGAGGGCATCGGAATTGAGGAGCTTTGTGCAGGTGTAAATTATTCCTTGTATAAAAAACTCAGCCCCATGCTGACAAGATTTAAAGGGGAAAAGCTGGTCTTATCCGGGGGAGTTGCAGGAAACAAAGCCCTGCAAAAATATCTTGAGGAGGATTTTGACAGTATTGTTCACATGGCTGAACCCCAGTTCAACGGAGCCATAGGCTGCTGTGCATATGCGGAATTCATTCCGACAAGAGGAGGGACTTTATGAAAACAGTAAAAAAAATAACCATTTCAGCAGTCATTATTGCATTGTACGTTGTAATAATGTTTGTATCACAGGGCTTTGCCTTTGGGCAGTATCAGATAAGAATAGCCACTTCTCTGTATTCATTAAGCTACGTATATCCGTTCCTCATAGTACCTCTGGGCCTGGCCAACTTCCTCAGCAATACCGTAATGGGAGGACTTGGACCGCTGGATATGATAGGAGGAGCTTTAGCAGGAATAATAACTTCGGGGGCGGTTTATCTGGTACGCAAATTTAACTGGAATATGTGGCTGATTACAATACCTTTGGTTTTGGGCCCGGGCCTGCTGGTACCCATATGGCTCTCAAAACTTTTAAATATACCATATTCCGTGCTGGCACCGGGTTTATGCATAGGACAAATAATTCCTGCCGCCGCAGGGGTTTTTATTGTACAGGTGGTAAACAAACATATAAAGGGTAAAATCGGTTAATTTTACGGAAAATATTTGACAATTCAATACTTCGGGTATAGAATAAAAATATACTTCGAGTAAAGAACTATTTTAAGGGGTGTGTGATAATCAGCAGCAAGAGTTTTGATATAGAGACAATAATATTCGATTATATAGACCAATTTAAGTTTTTGTTTTTTCCGGAGCAGTGGAGTACGGTTTTTTTGGATTATTCCAAGAATGAGTTATTGGTTCTTCTTTACCTGTATAAAAAGAATACGGCCAACATGACCGAGCTCTCCGAGTATATTTGTGCACCCCTGAATACGGCAACCGGAGTGGTGGGCAGGCTTGAAAAAAAGAATATGGTTGAAAGAATCAGAGGAAATGAAGACCGCAGGGTGGTAAACATCGTGCTGACACCGGCTGCCCAGGCTTTTATTGACGAAGAGAAAAAGCTTGCCGCCTATTACTTCGGTGAGATTTATAAAGCCCTGACAGAGGAAGAAAGGGCAGCAGGAATCAATATTATAGGCAAGGTGATCGGTATACTGAAAAAGGGAAAACCGGGGCAGGGTGAAGATAATGGTACAGTTAAAAGAGTTAAAAGGATTAATATTGAGTAATAATTAATTAATAGTTAAGAGTAAGGCAAATTTTTTTACAAAAATACTTCGATAAAAGAACTATTCTCGAAGGGAAGTTAAATAAAACTGGTGTGACCGAAATAGTAAATGTTGCATTGGAAATGGAGGCTGTTATGGGAAGAATAATTATTTTTACAGGAAAAGGCGGAGTGGGAAAAACCAGCACTGCTGCCGCACATGCCGTAAAAGCGGCCGGGGAGGGGAAAAAGACCCTGATAGTGAGCACCGATATGGCTCACAATCTGAGTGATTTGTTCATGAAGGAGCTGAAGGAGGAGCCGGTTGAAATCCTTGGGAATCTGGACGGCCTTGAAATTGATTCAAATTATGAGATGGAGAGATATTACGGAACGATATCCAAAGCCTTTAAGAATATGCTGACGTTTGAAAACCGGGCTGATAGTGAGATCTTTGACGATATAGTTGTTTTTCCGGGAATAGAGGAGCTTTTCTCATTGCTGAAGATAAAAGAATTGTATGATTCCGGCATATACGACCTGATCATCGTGGATTGTGCGCCCACAGGGGAAACGCTGTCCCTGTTGAAGTTTCCCGAACTGCTTTCATGGTATATGGAAAAGCTCTTTCCCATCGGAAAGGTGGCGTTAAAAGTCCTAAGGCCCATATCCAGGGTGGCATTCAAAATTGAAATGCCAGATGACAGGGCAATGAATGACATAGAGAAGCTGTATGTCAAGCTGGGAACCCTTCAAACGCTGTTAAAGGACCGGGATACATGCAGTATCAGACTTGTCACCATTCCTGAGAAAATGGTTGTGGAAGAAACCAAAAGAAACTATATGTATTTGAACCTGTACAATTTTAATGTGGATGGTCTTTATATCAACAGAATAATTCCGGAGGATGTCGACAACAGATTTTTTGACCAATGGAAGCAGATTCAGTCCAATTACCTTGAAGAAATTGAAGCTGTATTTGCAAACATACCCGTGTATAGGATCAAATGGTATGAAGAGGATATTAACGGAGTTAAAGGCCTGGAAAGGGTGGCGGCCGATTCTCTTGACGACCGAAATCTATTCAGGGTGCTGAAAACCACTGTAAATGAAACTTTCAATAAGACTGACAGGGGATACCGGCTGGATGTGTATGTGCCGCTAGCTGAGAAGGGTGCATTTGATCTTTTTGAATCAGGCACAGATATCATAATCAAAATTGGAAACTTTAAAAGAAATATTCCAATTCCAAATAGCGTAAGAAAATATCAGATGGCATCGGCCAGGCTGGATGCCGGAACTCTGAGTATATATTTTGAGTGATTTATTTAGGATTTGTGCGGAAAGGCGGAGGTACTATTTATGAATAAAGAATTTGCAAAAAAGATGATAAGGGCTGAAATCCTCAGATACCAGGCTATAAAGGAAATACTGCCCGAGGGTATGAAACATAGGGTTGAGACCCTCGAAAGGGATGCAGGCAATTTATTGAAGGATATTGCCATGGAAATTATTTCGGAAAATTTTTCACAGCAGGAGAACGTAAGCCGGCCGGATCAGGATAATACCGGGAAAACTGAGGATAAGAAAGCTGTAAAGCGGGTTGACGTCGACTTTAACTGATCAGCTAACCGGCGCAATGGGTTAATCTGGTTCATAAAAGTTAAAAATTATTGAAAAGGAGCAAGCATTATGAGAATAATATTATATACAGGAAAAGGCGGAGTGGGCAAAACCAGCATCGCGGCTGCAACTGCCTGCAAAATAGCCGCCGACGGCAAAAAGGTGCTTGTAGTCAGTACTGACCTGGCACACAGCTTGAGTGATTCCTTCGACGTCAGGCTGTCAAATGAACCTGCTGAAATAAGCAGGAATCTATATGCCATGGAAATTGACTCGGTACTGGAAAATGAAAAGTCCTGGGGAAATGTAAAAGGATATCTGGAAAAGCTTATGATGCTCAAGTCGGAAAGAACTGTTGAAAGCGAAGAATTACTGGTGTTTCCCGGATTTGATGAGCTGATGTCCCTGTTGAAGATAAAGGATATCCATGACGAGGGCATATACGACGTATTGATAGTTGACTGTGCACCGACGGGAGAAACCATGTCCCTGCTTAAATTTCCGGATCTGTTCAAATGGTGGATGGAAAAGCTTTTCCCCATCAAGCGGAAGGGGGCAAAAATAGCAGGGCCCATTATACAGGCAACCGTTAAAGTACCCATGCCGTCTGATGAAACCTTCGATGAGATTGAAAGATTATATGACAGAATTGATCAATTGCATCAATTGATGATGAATAAAGAGGCGGTGAGCATAAGAATAGTTACCACTCCTGAGAAGATAGTAGTCAAGGAGGCAAAGAGGAGCTTTTCCTACCTGCATCTTTTTGATTATAATGTCGACTGTATAATCATAAACAGAATATTCTCGGAGGCTTCCCTGTGCGGCTATTTCGAGAAGTGGGCTCAAATTCAGAAGGACAGTATCAGGGATATTACCGACAGTTTTAAAGGAATTCCCGTTTTCAAGCTGGAACTGCTCAACTGCGAATTGAGAAGGCTTGACATCTTGAATACCATAGCGCAGCAGCTGTACAGGAAAACAGATCCCAAAAAGGTTCTTTTCAATGAAAAAATATTCTCGGTTGAGAAAGATCAGAATGGTTACATCCTTGCAATCAATATGCCTTTTGTGGATAAAAAGGAGTTGAAGCTTTCACAGAAGGGTGATGAAATAACCATCTCAATCAAGAATGAAAGGAGATGTCTGGTACTGCCTGCGAAGCTTCAGCCGATGGAAATCACCGGTGCAAAATATGAGGACGGCAGGCTCAACCTTCACTTTGCTTAGTGTCAGGCCTTAAACCTGTAGCCGGTTCCCCAGAGAGTCTCAATAAACTCAGGATTTGCAGGGTCCTTTTCGATCTTTTTACGGATTTTCTGGATATGCACCGGAACTGTGGCCGTGTCACCATATATGTCATCGCCCCATACCCTCTCAAAAATATGTTCTTTTGTGAAAACAATGTTGGGGTTGGTGGCGAGGAACACAAGCGTCGCATATTCCTTGGAGGTCAGCTGTATCTCCTTTCCGTTGACAAATACTCTATGCGAGGCAGTGTTTATTTCCAGTCCGCCGTGGGCGATGATTTCGGAGGAGGCATTATTCCCCTTGAGTCTTTCATATCTGTTTATGTGCGATTTTACCCTTGCGGCCAGTTCGGCAGGACTGAAGGGCTTGGTGAGATAATCATCCGCACCGAAATCAAGACCTCTTATTTTATCAATGTCTTCCGTTCTTGCCGAGACCACCAGGATGGGTATTTCAAACTTCTTCCTAAGCTCTCTGATTATTTCATACCCGTCCTTGCCCGGCAGCATCAAGTCCACAATAACAACATCATATATTCCCTGCAGTGCTGATTTAAGTCCGTGTATGCCGTCATGGGCTATTTCACATTTGTATCCGTTCAGCTGAAGGTAATCCCGTTCCATTTCGGCAATATTTATATCATCTTCAATAATCAAAATCTGTTTCATTTGTCGTCTCCTCTTATAGGTTCGGATTTGGGCAGGCTGAATGTGAATCTGGTGCCGGAGTCAACCTTACTGGTGGCGGAAATCCTGCCGCCGTGGGCTTCCACCAGCTCCTTTGCAATTGAAAGTCCCAGGCCGGTGCTCATTAAATCCTTGGTTCTTGCGGAATCTATCCTGTAAAACCTGTCAAAAATGTTTGGAAGCTTGTCTCCAGGAATTCCGGGCCCGTTGTCACTGATATCAAAAAATATATTTTGTTCATCAGCATATAAGCGTACATTTATCTCAGTATCATTTTCACCGCAAAATTTTATGGCATTGCCTATAATATTTCTAAACACCTGGTTTATCCTTTTACGGTCCATATGGACATGGCACTCTGCTGAGAGAGTATCGGTGTATGAAAATTTTATGGACCTGTCTTCAAGCTCGTACTGAAATTCCTCCATCAAATCGGCCATAAAGGCCCGGATACTGATATCCTCCTGATGAAACTCAAGCTTTTGCATATCCAGCTTTGAAAATAAAAACAGATCATCAATAAGTTTATTCAGATAGGCGGCATTATTATAAATGATCTGATGGTACTTATTAACAGTTTCCTGCGGTATATCAGGCCTTTCCAGCATTGTTTCAATATACCCCTGAATGGAAGTGATGGGAGTTTTGAGGTCATGGGAGATATTTGCTATCAAGGTCTTCCGGTTTTCTTCATAAGCCTTTTTTAAAAGTTCACCTTCCTTCAGTTTTTTTGCCATGCTATTAAAAGAATTAATAAGAATACCCAGCTCGTTAAATATTTCGCTTTTGATTTCAATATCATAATTGCCCTTTGATATCTCCTCTACACCTTTTCTAAGACTGCCTATGGGTTTAAATATCATTTTCTCAAGACGCATGTTGAACAGGAACTGAATGACTCCGCCGATAGTGATAATGGCGGCTGCCACTATGGCCAGCGTTTTGGCTCCGAAAAAACGGAATATTATAACCCAGATGAAAATATTAAAAACAACAATGAGTATCTGTGAAAGTCTGTTATTCCTGTGATACCATTGAAGTTCATCATGTTTCCTGTTATATCCGGCGATTTTTTGTCTGAATTCCTTTTTCAGCCTGTTTATTTCCTCATGATTTCTCATATGCTCGGCAAACATTTTCTTCCGGAGCTCGTTTTCCAGCCGGTGTTTTTCAATATGAGAATTTCTAAAACTGTCCAATCTGTATCTTATTTTATCCGGGATAATCCGAAACCAATTTTTATCTGCCATACAATCCACCTTCATTAAACTTATATATCGAGTATCTCGGGAAATCCTTATACTCCGATATAGGTTATTTTAAGCAATGATTTTAAAGATATTTTAAAGCCTTTATAAAAATTCTATAAAAATTATGGGCAAATTTCAATCCAAAGCGTCATGTACCAGGCTTTATAAATATTTTAAATTTTTTTATAAAATTTTTAAAATATTTTTATTTGCGTTTTAAATTGAACCTTTAATATACACATTGTGTTCGGCAAATAACCGGATTTATGCCGGAAACAAACTATATGCCGTCAATTTAATTTTATGGAAAGAGGGATATAAATGCCAAATATAGTTGAAGTCAAAAATTTTACAAAAAAGTATGGTGATTTTGCGGCAGTTGATAATATTTCATTCAATGTTGAAGAGGGCTCCATTTTTGCATTTCTTGGACCCAACGGTGCAGGAAAAAGTACGACCATCAATACACTGTGCACAATAATCAACAAAACCGAAGGGCAGCTGCTCATTAATGGAAATGAAGTTTCGGAGCATAAGGGCAGGGTCAGGAATGAGATCGGAATTGTGTTTCAGGATTCCACTCTGGACAGCAAGCTCACAATTGAAGAAAACCTGAAATTTCACTGCGATTTTTATAAGGTTCCCAAAAGTGAAGTAAAGGGGAGAATAGATTTTGTTTTGGAACTGGTGAACCTTGAAGATTGGAGAAAGGCTCCGGTTGGCAGCCTGTCAGGCGGGATGAAGAGAAGGGTGGAAATAGCAAGGGGGCTGGTCCATTACCCCAGGGTGCTGTTTTTGGATGAGCCGACAACGGGGCTTGACCCGCAGACCAGGGCTAACATATGGGACTATATTTACAAATTGCAGAAGCAGAAAAATATAACCATTTTTCTTACAACCCACTATATGGATGAAGCCGAAATATGCGACAAGGTAGCCATAATGGATCATGGAAAGATAGTTGCGTATGATACTCCGTACAATCTCAAAAAGCAATATACTTCCAATGTCACAAGACTTAAGATCTCCGATTGCGATAGATTTGAAAACTATTGCGGGGAAAAGGAAATAAAGTATAAATTTAATGATGGCCTGTTTACGGTATATTCAAGCAATTTAGGAGATGTACTTGATATAGTTGAAAACTTTAAAGGGGAAATCAATGATTTTGAAACCAGCAAGGGAACTTTAAACGACGTATTTCTGACTATTACAGGAAAGGAGATAAGAGTGTGATGAGAGGTATAAAAGCAATATTGAAAAGAAATCTGACTAATTTTTTCAGGAATAAAATGCAGCTGGCCTTTGCCCTGTTCATGCCTATATTTTTTCTGTTCATATTTTCCTTTGTTATGAAATCGGCTGCTGCCGGAGTGGATCAGCCCATTAACTACCTTATATCGGGTATAATCATAATGACGGTATTCCAGTCCGCTTTGAGCAATTCGACAAATATTATTGAAGATATGTCCATGGGGTTTATGAAGGAGATTATTGTTTCACCTGTGGCCAGATGGCAGATATCAATAGGCCAAATACTCTCCTCAACTGTAATTGCTGCCTTGCAGGGCCTTATCGTAATTATTATCGCACTGTTCATGGGGTTGAAGATCGATGTGCTGCAATTTGCAGAAATGCTTGGAGTAATGATAACTGTGGGCGTAACCTTCAGTTCAATAGGACTTTTCCTGGCCACCCTTGCAAAGAGCTCCACCACATTCCAGCTGATGATTATGGTTTTTACAATGCCGCTGACCTTCCTGTCAGGAGCATATATTCCGACTACTGTCATGCCTGAGATCATTCGTCCGCTAATATATATAAATCCTTTGACCTACACTACCTCCATATTCAGATATATTACGCTGAAGATGGGGAACCTCTCCACAGAGGCACTGGTAAAAGCAGGTGTGGCCTTTGACATTAACGGACTTGTCATCAAACCCGGCTTTGGATTTGCAATTATACTGGCAATGGGACTGTTGTTCTTTGTTCTGTGTGTTAAGCAATTCAACAAGGCGGATTTTTCACAGGTCAAGACTTTTAACCCCCATGCGGGATAAGCCGCCGGCGGTGCCTCCCGGGTGAATCGGGAAACAACAGGGAGCACAAGAAAAAAGTATTCAGACAGAACACCTCTTCAAACAGTATAATACTATGATAATAAAGGGGAATTTTAAAAAATTATACTGGAGAAAAATATGGATAGGTGGTTTAAAATAGATAATGCCGGAAAAATATTTAGATCGGTATCTAAAGAATCCAACACCTCGATTTTCAGAATCTCAATGATTATGAATGAGCCTGTTGAGAAGGAGCTGCTTCAGAAAGCTCTGGATACTGTTCTGGTGCGTTTTCCCACCCTGTCGGTCAAACTGCAGAAAGGTGTTTTCTGGGATTATCTGAATCAGAATAATCAAAAGCTGCTGGTTCAACGGGAGGAGCAATACCCCTGCTGTCCCTTAAAAGCCGATGAGAACAACGGCTTTCTTCTGAGGGTTTTATATTATAATTGCCGTATAGCGTTGGAGGTATTCCATTCCCTGACCGACGGTACCGGGGCGGTGGAATTTCTGAAAACACTTGTTTATCAGTATTTATGCCTTGCAGGTAAGGAAATTGAGAATGAAGGTTTGATTCTGGACCCGGATGAATTGCCCAATAAATACGAAATGGAGGACAGCTTTGATAAATATTATCAAAGCATGCCTGCCAGACGGGTCACAGAGACAAAGGCCTTTCATATTAAAGGGACACCGCTGGAGCCCTTCGGCAATAATGTTATCCACGGGGTTATGTCCTCATCCCTGCTTAATTCAATTGCAAAGCAGAAGGGTTCAACCATAACGGAGTATTTGACTTCGGCGCTGATATATTCAATTTATACCGGAAGCATGCAGTTCGGCATATACAAAGAGCCCATAAGAGTGACAATACCTGTCAATCTGAGAAGGATTTTTCCTTCCAGGACGCTCAGGAATTTTTTCACAGTGGTCAATGTGGGGGTTGAGCCTTCTGAGGAGTTGTGTTTTGAGACGGTATTGGAAAAAGTGTCCTCACAATTGAGGGATAAACTGCAAAAAGATAATCTATACAGTGTGATGGTGAGTAATGTAAAGCTGGAAAAACTGCTGGTAGCCAGATTTATTCCGGTATTTATAAAAAATATGGCCATGCGGTACGGTTTTGAGAACTTTGGCGAAAATTCCAAAACCATCACTCTCTCAAATATCGGAAGCATCAAATTGCCCGGCTCCATGTGCAAATTTGTGGACCGCGGGGAAGTCATCATATATCCCACATTTAAAAGCCCTGTCAACTGCGGAGTCTGTACCGTTAACGACAGTCTGACAGTGACATTTTCAAGAACCATTCTGGAAGCCGATATTATCAGATGTTTTTTCAGCTTTCTGTCACGGGAAAGCGGACTTGAAATAAAAGTTTATTCAAATAATTGGGGTAAAGTGTATGAATAAATGTAAGCACTGCGGTGTTTTTATTGAAGATGAAAAAAGATGCCCTCTTTGCAGCAGAAATATCGGGGAAGCCGGTGAGGGGGCCAAAAATGTGTGGTACCCATCCTACGGTAAAACTGAAACAGTTCCGCAATTGAATTTTGCAGGTAAAGTATTTTTCTTTATATCAATTGCGGTAATGAGTATTTGTATACTTATAAACATACTTTCAGGGATAGGAAATCCCTGGTCGCTGTTTGTAATCTTTCCGGTATTGTACCTGCAGCTTCTCATCAACAACACCATTCTTTCGAAAATACGTGCAGGAACAAAAATAATTTTACAGGTCATGGGAACATCCTGCTTTCTGTTCTTCATAGACCTGCTTTCGGGATTTTACAGGTGGTCGGTAAATATAGTAATACCATTTTTGCTGATAGCAGGTACATTTCTGATAACGGTGATTGTCATAAAGCGGAAAATGTTATGGAACGAGTATGTTGGATACATTATCGCCATGATCTTTTTAGGCTTTTTACCTGTTTTTCTGTACCTTACCGGTGTGGCAGATGAAATATGGGCAAGTGCGGTTTCAGCACTGTATTCTTTTCTGACGACCATAGGCATGCTGGTTTTCGCCAATAAAAAATTTAAAAAAGAGATGACTCGAAGATTTCATATTTGATTAAAATTTTTTCCTGACTACTAAATTATTTTTCGGACAAAATATAAAAGAATGAAAAGATTTTAGTAGTTCATTAGTAGTTCAAGGGAGGGATTGTTATTCATATAATTGGCAGATTCCTTGACCCTGGCAAGGTTGGCGGTCTGGTTGATTCTCTCAAAAACAGCGGTATCCAAAGGAGAGACATGATAATCAGCGCCATGGATGAAGAAAAATTCCAAAGCATGCGGAATGATGTGGAAGACAACCGGACAAGCAGTGTGGTAAAGACCGACCAGGACGATCCCGGCCAATTGGAAGCATTTGTGGAAAGTGTCAATGACCTGAGCGATTTGCATGATGACGCCGGCATTGTAGTCTATGTAAAAGCTGCCAGGCATAAGGCACAGGAAGTAAAGTCGATAATGGAGCAATCGGGAGCAGCTGAAATAAAAGTTCACGAAAACTAGGACAAAGGAGAGATAACGGATGAACAAGCCTAAACCGGATAACAGAAGTAACAACGCAGACAGGATACAATTCAATATCAATCATACCATCAGAAACATGGAAGCTGCTGAAGATATGATGTCAAAAGTGGATGACCCGACCCAGAAAAGTGAGCTTGAAGAAAAGAATGACAGAAGAAGGGACGCTCTTCAGGGAATGCGTGAAGAAATAAAAGATGAAGCTCATAAAAAATCAAGATAAAAATGATTAACCCCCGGCAAGGCCGGGGGTTTTTTGTAATAAAAAAACTTCTTGACTATATCACAGCAGAAGCCTATAATATCATTGGTATAGAACATTACAATTAATTTAATGATAGCACAATTTAAAACCAATGTCAATAGGCTGAAGCAAAATTTTTATTTTTTGGAGGGAGAGATGTATATGTTTTTACCCATGTTGTTAAATTCCGCCAATCCACTGCTTAATGAAAAATATGTTGGTATACTGATGAACATTAATAATACTTCGAGGCAATACGGACTGACTATAACAGCAGAGGATGCCAAAAATATTGTTGAAGTGAGAAATACGGTACTGCGCAATTACGGGAGGGTTGACCTGGGCATTGCTGCGACAGGGGAGATAATGGAGAAATTCTGCACCTCTTCTTTTATCGACAGCGGGAATTATCTTTATATTATCAATGAAATACAGGAGCTATTCTATTATTTAAAAAATGAGACCGAGGAAAAGATACCGGATGACGAGCTGATAACATTGCTCAGGGAATTATTTGAAAATTACTGCTGGGGTTCTGTTGAATTTCTGAAAGGTGTGGTGCAGGAATATGCCGAAGCTTTCAGAAAGCGGGAACAAAAAAGAGATATTTTAGAGAAAGGTGATGCCCAGCATTGATTAATAATAAAACCAATGAACTCAATGAACTATATCTCAAAAATAATATTGATAAAACAAGGCTTAAGGCCAACCAGTATACCGTATCCCTCCTGAACGAAGCCTATCGTACCAAACTGCTGGACTATAGCATAATCAGCCGCATTCAATTAAATCTGATGAATCTGCTCAAAGACCTGATATTAAGATACACAAATGGAAACAGCACTTCTGTGGCGATGGACACGGCAGAAAGCCTGTTCTGCTCCCTGCTGTATGCCATAGATGCTTTTGCCCTCGGCTGCCGAAGTCCCGAAGAGGCTGTATTCAAGCTGAAAACCGGCGTAACGGAGGATATTTATAAACAGGGCGTGGAACAGACAGCAAAGTGGCTTGCCGAAACAAAAGCCTTATACCTTAAAGTACGGAAAAACAAACTGGACATAACGCTTGATTCATATAATCTCACCCTTAACGAAGCAATCCCTGTATTTCTGGAAAGTTATAATATAATCTTCCGCGCCCATGACGGTGCGGGAAGTATTGATTATCCGCTGGTGTTTGATGATATGAGTATTCAGGGAGTTCTGTATATTAAAAACTATTTAGAGAATTTTGAAATAGAAACAGATTTTTGCAGGAATTTCAAATCAGACGAAATAAATAAGCTACTGCAAAATTTTGGCGCCGCTATGAAATTAAATTATAAAATTGAATTGATAAACGTTTTTGAATTGGTATTCAACAATGCCGTGCTGTCAATAATGGCAGGCCAAAGGGCGGGTAACCTGAGTATCCGGGCAGATGAATTTCATACTCTTAACAAAAAATTGTCATGTTTAAGTGCGGAGGGTATCCGTAATGAGGTGGAACAGGCTGTGGAGCAAATGATAACCCGATTTCGGCTTACAGATCACAGGATGCTGGAATATATACACCGGTATAAGCCCTTGTTTGAAGAAAGGCTTGTTTTTTTGGCTCAAAATCATGCCTTAAACAGTATAATTATCACCAATAATGAAGAAAACCGGAGGAAAAGCTCAGTGTGGCTGGAAGTTGGCGAAAGGATCAAGGATGACGACTTTAACGCTTTGGTAAACAAACTGACAGTAATTGATAATATGGAGGACAAAATAAGTCAGATAAAAACAGGTATCAAATCTTTGTATGATTTCCTTGATATTATGAACTCCGATTGCTTTTTCGGAAATGAATATCAAGAGCTTTTTTCCGGGTTGGAGGAGTCTGAACTGGCTGTACTGGCCGGTTTATTATTTCATGGGGAGCTCCGGGACGGCAGTTTGAATTTGAAGCGCATTGCTTCTCAAAACAAAACTGCGGAATATGAATGGCAGGAGCATTTTTTGGAATATTTAAAAGCTCTTGACACGGATAAGTTGAATGAGATTCAGAAGCAGGCTGAGGAGTACGACGGGTTTGAGTAGTTACAGCACGGATATCCCAATATTTACAATATGGATTTCCATATTCTGCTTGTAAATATACGGTTTTATAATTAATATAAAAGTAGAGCTAAAAAAGCAGACCGTTGAAGGTCATGGAGGTTGGTATGAAAAAAACCGTCCTGATAATTTTAATTTTGCTGGCAAGCCTGGTTTTTACATGTGCAGGCTGCAGCGATAATAAGGAAAGCAAAGGGCGGGGTGCCACGGCAGAGAGCCAGGGCACTCAGGCTGCCGGCGCACTTGCTGCAAAATGGCCCACAAAGGATTGGAGCACATCAACTCCTGAAAAGCAGGGACTTGATGAGCGGCAGCTTGCCAGGACCCATACAAGAATAAAAGAGAATTATCCCAATGTATACAGCCTGCTGGTTATAAGAAATGGCTTTCTTGTATTCGAGGAGTATTATAACGGTGCGGGAAAGAACAGCTACAATCAGGTTTATTCGGTAACCAAAAGTGTGATGTCGGCCTTGACCGGCATAGCAATACGTGAAAAACTGGTTGCCGGTACCGGCCAAAAGGCTGCGGAACTCATTCCGGAGTATTTTGACCCGGTCGATAATACAAAGAAGAGGGATATTACTATCGAAAACGTACTGACCATGACAGGAGGACTTGAGTCCATTGACAATAACTATAACGGTTATTTTTCAAGCTCAGACTGGCTTCGGTATGCACTTGACAAGCCGCTTACCGACCAACTGGGGAGCAAATTTGTTTATAACACCGGACTGACCCAGATTCTGTCCGCCGTTATATCTGAAAAATCCGGCATGAAAACAAAAGAATTTGCAGACAAGTACTTATTCAAGCCATTAAATATTGAAGTCAAAAGATGGGATATGGACCCGGCGGGCTGCTACGGAGGGGGTACAGGTCTGTATCTTACAGCCCGGGATATGGCTAAATTCGGATATTTATATCTGAACGAGGGCAATTGGGACGGCAGTCAGCTCATACCTGAAGAGTGGGCAGCAGCCTCGATCACAAGGAAGATTGAAGCCGGTGAGGGTGTGGATTATGGCTATTTGTTCTGGATTTCGGACATGGAAAACAAAACCGCCCGAAAGACCTATCACACCTACCGGGCTGACGGAGCAGGGGGACAAAAGATAGTTGTGATTCCTGAAACCAATATGGTTATAGTAGTTACGGCAAATATCAATGCCAGATCCCGGGACGGTGCCGACACTCAAAGGTTGATAGAGGATTATGTGATCCAGGCAATAAAATAAATTGTTTTATCTTTGAGATAGCCCCGTTTTCAATGTTACACCTGTCCTATGAACCTTGCCAGTTCACTGTTGAATTTATCCTGCTCCTCGTAAAATAAACCGTGTCCGCTGTTTTCAAAAGGTATCAGCACTGAATTCCTGATACTCTGATGCATGACTTCAGCTAAAGGAAACAAACAGACCTGGTCATGAATTCCGTGCAGGATGAGTGTGGGTACCCGGATTTTATCCAGATCGTTGAAAAGGGCTTCGTCCCTGAAAGTCATTGCACATGCTGCAGTAGCTATGCCCGAGGCTTCAAAGCCCATCAGGAAAAACCAGTCGGATTGAGGCTGGGTTATAGGTTTGGAGAAAAACATGGGAGCAGTATCTCTCAGCATCTGGAGCCTGTCTTTAAGAGAACTCTCTATTATTTGGGTTATGTCCTCTTTGGGATGACCATATGGAAAACCTGGCCTCATTGTAAGACTTGGGGCAGCGGCGCCGAAAAGGGCCAGCTTTGAGACTCCATATCCATTATACCTGGATATATATCTGATGGCAGCGGCGCCGCCCATGGAATGTCCTGCCAATACAAAGTTCTTTAAATCCAGCGCATGAACCACTCCCCTTATATCATCGGCAATGCGGTTATAACTGTATCCCGTGTGGGGCTTGCCGGATTTTCCAAAACCTCTTGTGTCCATTCCGATACATCTGAAGCCCATGGCGGGTAGCTTGTTGAACTGGTATTCATAAGCACGGTGGCTTAAGGGCCAGCCATGTATAAAGAGTATCGTCGTTTTGCCCCCCGGATTGATATCGTGGACAAATATTTTAACATCGGCCTCGGTTCTAATGTAATATTCCAAAAAAACACCTTCTCTGTACTTAATATATTTATATAATATTCAATTTGAAAAATATTTGTGTGGAATAAAGTTTATATTTTATAAAGCTGATTTACATAATTGAATGAGGGTATATAATTCAGGGAAAAGATCAAATAATAAATTATCATTATTTGTGAAGAATAAGCAGTATGTACTTTTCAAAATAAGTGAGGAGGAACGGGTAAACTGATTTACCTGTTGAGAGGGGAAAAAATATGAGTTTATTTTTAGGGAAGATTCATTTCTGGTTATATAATAAAATCCTTTGGACCGAGAAAATCGAGGAAGATGTTATGAAATGGGCTGAAGACAAAGGTCTGCCCGCTGATAAATGGGCAGGCCAAAACAGTGAAAAATATGGTGCCTCCATGGGGAAGGAGCCTCTGGAAAATATTATAGACACCTCCAATATTCACGGTTGGCTGCAGGAAAGGATAGAAAGTGCCGAGCTGCGCCAGGCATCACTCGTGACTTTAATTTTGTCAGAGGATATGTCATATAAAAATGAACTGCTGGAATTGTTCAGAAGACAGGGGGAAAGTGCAGCTGCCGCTTATCAGGATAAGCCCGCCACACCGGAGGAGATATTCAACGCCCTGAATGATTTTATACTTGAGGGCATGCCCTGTGACAGGGTCAATGAGGTGATGAGCTCAAACGAAAAGGAATTTGTCTGGAGGACGACAACCTGCCTGCATACACCCTACTGGGAAAGGGTCAATGGGGATATCAAACATTTTTATGATTTGAGGAGAGAATGGGTCACTGCTTTTGTGAACGCCATTGACCATGACTATCAATACAGTACGGCATCCGATGGAGTGCACAGGATTGAGAGGAGATAGATAAGATGGATTTGATCGAAGTAATGGTGGAAGAGCACAAATATATAAAAAGAATGCTGGCGGTGATGAGGAAGTACTGTTACAGGGTAATGAAAGGTGAACAGATCCAGTACGGGGACTTTTTCAAAATGATTGATTTTGTAAGAAATTATGCCGACAGACATCATCACGGAAAAGAAGAGAAACTGCTTTTTGACAGAATGATGAATGAATTGGGACGTCCTGCTGAAATGCTTGTACGCCATGGCATGCTGGTGGAGCATGATCTTGGAAGGCTTCATATGCAGGAGCTGGAAGCTGCTCTCAAAAAGGTGATGGAGGGAGACGATGAAGCCCGTCTGGATGTCATAGCAAATGCCATATCCTACACCCACTTGCTCCACAGGCATATTGACAAGGAGGATGGGGTGGTATACAAGTACGCCCAAAACAATCTGGTCAAAGAGACAATGGACGAATTGAATGCCAAAGGCGAGCAGCTGGAGCAGGAAGCGGAAAGGGAGCATATTCAGGAAAAATATATTAAACTTCTTGCCGAACTGGAGTCAAAGCCCTGATGCGCTTTTAGCCCCTGGTATTACAAAACATAAGCAAATGAGACATTTATCCAAACTAAAAAAGAAAATTTTTGTCAAATCTTAAATCTATTCAATTGCAGTAAATTATGGTAGACTGTTGTCTAGAACTGTTGGTATTAAACGATTAGGGGAAGTATATTATGGAGACACGCAGGAACTGGTTTACTTATATATACTTGACTTTTTTTGGTATATTTGTATGCTATAGTTTGTTCGGCGGGATATTGAACATAGGAGTTTCAACAAAATATCCGTTTTTGTGGTATGGGGGAATCCTTTTAGCCATGGGCGGTCTGTGGCTCATATCCAATTCTGCGGCAATTATACTCTCTCATTTTGATATATACAGATTCAGACTCCGGAGCAGGATACCCGGTATCATAGCTGAAGCTGTGATTATTGCTGCTTTGATTCTTGCCGCCGGAGCCGTCAGAATATGGATTATCCGTTATTTGCCGGTCCAACCCCAATCTGACTTTCAAACCTATTACAATGTGGCCGATTTGCTGGCAAAAGGCACTCTTAAAAGAGACGGAGCCGGATACTGCGATTATATATCACAGTTTCCCCATGTCATTGGCTATCCGTATATTCTATCGCTGATATTCAAGGTGTTTGGCGCCTCTGTCACAACGGGCCTGTATTTTAATTTGGTTGTCAGCCTCTTGAGTGTATTTTTTGTGAACAGGATTGCGAGACTCGTCTGCGGCAGGGCGGCGGGCGTTCTGGCAATGGTGCTGGCTGCTTTCTGGCCTTCACAGGTACTCTTTATAAATCAGATGGCCTCCGAACCGCTTTTCACCTGCCTGTCCCTGCTTTGCATATGGATTACGGCATATTTGTTCAGTCCCTCCTCTTCGGCCAGGGATATAAGGATATTTGTGCTGAACATCCTTTTAGGTATCATGCTGGCGATTGCAGGCGGAGTACGTCCGGTGTCGGTGGTGCTGCTTATAGCCATAATAGTCTGTACAATAACCTATAAGGCCGGAAATGCTGAAGCCTCAAATACAAAAGCCGGGTTGATAAAGACCTGCATGGCAAGGGGATGGATCAGGGCAATTTTTTTATTGGCCGGTTTTTTAATCTGCTCCCAGCTGATCAGCGGGGCTACCGCCCGGGCAATTGACAGAAAGCTTCCGGATACTACCGTATCCTTCGGATATAATCTGATGGTGGGTTTGAATGTTGAAGCAAAAGGAGCCTGGAATGAGCAGGATGCAAAATTCCTCAACGACAGGTTTATAGAAACAGGTTCAGCCGTTGAAGCCCACAAGGCCTCTCTGGAGCAGGCCCTCAAGCGGATAAAGGAAGACCCTGAGGGTATAGCCAACCTGCTATTTCAAAAATATGCTCTTCTCTGGGCAAATGATGATTATGGTTCCTATTGGAATTTACTGTTCATGGAACAGCAGCACAATTTAACTCCCGAGAGAAAAGAATTTATAAATAGTGTAGCAATCTGGAATAATATATATTACATCATATGTGTTTATATGTCCCTTATAGCCGGAATATTCCTGTGGTTCAGAAAAAGGGCAGGCACCGTGCATATATTGATATTGTATTTTGTCGGTATTGCTTTTCTTCATATGGTAGTCGAAAGCCAGAGCAGATATCACTACAGTATATTGCCTGTATTTGCAATACTGGCGGCTGTGGGTGCGGCAGAAATATTCAGGTTTCACCGGCACAGGGAAGAGCAGAGCTGCGGGAGCCAAAGTGAAGCAGCCGGGCCGGAACACGAAAACAGGTCAATTGGAGAACAATTATCAAAAAAACAGGAACCCGGTATTGAGGAGAGCAAAGCCCCGGTGTTTACCGGCGAAGATAAAAATACTGTTGCCGGCAACCGGTTTGACATGCTGGATGCCATACAAAAGGGTCATGTCACTGTTACCGTAACAGAGGCATATTTGAAGGAAAAAGAAGAAAAGCTCAAGGAGGATAATAAAGAGTAAATTTTATTCCTCCATACAGGAAGGATACCGGTTTGAAAGCTATAGGGCACATGGAGGGTACAATGGATCTTTTAAGGAAATTTGAAAGGGTAGTTAAAATTGCTTTAATTGTCATGCTTATTGTCTCGGCAGGTCTGATATCGGCATGGCTGCTTTCGGCAAACAAAAAAGAAGAGCCTGATGTTTCCCTCGGAGGGGCGGCAGAACAAAACGAAGTTTCATCAAATACCCGACTGGCGGACAAGCTGGATCTGCTCCCGGATAAATGCACACTTAATATGGATTTGTCAAATCTGACCTTTTCAGGGGAAGACGGAGAAAAAATTGCTTTGTCCGGCCTGAGGGGCAAAACAGTTATTTTAAATTTCTGGGCCAGCTGGTGCCCATACTGCAACAGTGAGCTGGAACAGTGGCGTGATATAAGGGAACGGCTTTCCCAATACTCAAATGTTGAGATGTTATTGGTAAATAAACTTGATAATAATAAAGAAACCAAAGCCCAGGCTCTGGATTATTTGAAAAAAAATCAAATACCCTTTGAAAACGTATATGACGAGGGTTTGAAGGTATATGACCAGCTGGGACTCAAGGTCATACCTACAACCCTTGTTATTGATGGTCAGGGGCTGTTGAGAGCGTGGCATGCGGGGAAGGATATGAAGCCGGAGCTTTTGAAATCAATGGTTGATTACGCGGTACACGGCAGTGCTTATGAAACTTTTAATTTTCTGGATAAGGAGATGATAAACAGGGACGGCGGTGTCAGGACCAATTACCTGCCCGAAAAAGTGTCGGATTTGAGATATACCGATGTTTTGAGCGAATCCCAGGGCTTATTGATGGAATATGCCGTAAACACTGAAAATAAAAGTCTTTTTGAAAAAAGTTTCAATTATGTAAATAAAAATATGCACGATAATCCTCTGGCTGCGTGGGTGGTCACTGACAAGGGGCCTGCAAAAGTTAATTCGACCCTGGATGACCTCAGAATATTCCGGGCACTGTATAACGCTGAAAAATTATGGGGAGGCTATGCCGACACCATCAGGAATTATGAGAGGGCACTTTATCGTTACAATACGTATAAGCAAAACCTCATAAACCAATATGATTTTAAATACCGGAAAAAGTCGGACAGCTTAAAACTGTGTTTTGCAGATTTTGAGGCCATGCAATACCTTGCAGAACTAAATCCCCGCTGGAAGGAGATATATACCAATTCCCTGGCAATAGTAAAAGACGGTTATATTGGTGACGTCTTTCCCGTGTATTACCCTGAATATGTTATTGCCGGGAAAACCTATAAAAAAGAGGATATCAATATGGCTGAGGGAATGGTCACACTTCTTCATCTTGCGAAAATCGGACAATTGAAGCCCCAAACTCTGGAATGGTTAAAAACAGCTGTTGAAGGTGAAGGGATATATGCCAGATATAGAGCCGACGGAACGGTGGTTGACGGCTATAATTACGAATCGACCGCAATATACGGGCTGGTTGGCATGATAGCCGCAGCGGCCGGCGACAAGGAGCTGGCAAACAGGGCACAAGCCAGAATGGAGACAATGCGTGTATTTGATTCGGGTAACAAAGTAAACGGCGCGTTCGGAAATCCTGACGGAACAGGAATATATTCTTTTGACCAATGCATCGCACTGCTTTCTTACAGCGTTGCCGGAAAAGACACCAGGCAGGCGTTATGAATATGAAAAACAATAAAGATGAATGGAAAACAGCAAGATTTATTTTTTCAGGTTTGAGCAGGCTTGCAGCCTTTTCAAAAAAAACCGTAGCAGGTTTGAACAAAAACAGAGAGGGAAAGTACTCAATAACTGTCATTGGGCTGGGAGCAGGAGCACTGGCACTGCTGCTGCTTGTGATCATGCTGTTTGTGCCGCCGTTTCTGGGCATGTCGGATGACGGTTCCTTCGCCCGCAGGATTAATCCGGCGGGGATATACCACAGAGAGGACGCAGGTGAAAACCTGTATTTTAATTACTACGTAAGGGAGTATCTGTCCCTGGCCCCGGAAAGCGGTTTTTTTGCCGGGCTGACAGGTCAGCGCGCCCTGATATATGCTGCAAAAGGGCTGGATGGGTTGTTTACCCGTGACAATATTTTTGATTTGAGATTTCTGGCTTTGATATACGGATTGTTATATATCCCTGCAGTCATTCTGCTGGTAAAGCAGGCCGCATACAGGGTAAAGACCTTTACCGAAAGTGTTGTAATAGGTTTGGCAGGTGTGGTTATATTTGCAGATGTATCCTACATAACCTACTTCAGCTCCTTTTATACAGAACCGCTGGTGCTGATTTCCATAATTTTCTGCGCCGGTGCTGCTTTGGCATTGCAGCAGGAAAGATATAATATGCTTTATCTTATTATATATACAATTTTTGGGGTTGTTTTGACAACCATTGAAAATAAATACGCTATAACAGGTTTATTTTTAGGAATATTGGGTGTAAAATTTGTGTTTATCGATAAAGGCCTGTTTTGGAGAACAGGCTGTATTGCGGCGGTGCTTCTGCTTTTTTTGAGCGTAATGTTTTCTGCCGCATACGCACCTTCTTCCTTCACACTTTCGGGGAAATACAATGCAATGACCAGGGGAGTGCTGCTGCAGTCAACCGATCCCGAAGAGACCTTGAGGGAATTCGGCATTGACGGCTCCTATTCAATACTTGCAGACACAAGCAGCAATGAACAATATCCCCTGCTGGACCCCGAAAACAAAGACTTGAAACAAGGGTTTTATGACAGGTATAATTCAGCTGAAATAGCCTATTATTATTTTAAGCATCCCAGATCTCTGGTTGCAATGCTGGATATTTCAGTGAAAGCGGCTTTTAATGTCAGAAGAGAGTTCAGCGGAAATTATGAGAAAGGTGCAGGGATGCCCAGGATGGCCAAAAGCCTGTTTTGGTCCTTATGGAGCAGTTTTAAAACCAATTCCATACCGAAAACCATCGGATTCCTGATAGTTTTGCTGGTGGCAATTGTTTTGCTCTTCAAGCAGAAGTCGGTTAAAATCATAAAAGGATACCGGCAAAGAAGTTCAATACCCCTGGAGGTTATGCTTGTAATATTCTTCGTGGGTGTGTCAAATGCTATTATTACGATAGTTAACAGCGGAGATGCTGAAATGATTCAGAACCTTTTTCTTTTCAGTGTTTCCCTTGACCTTATAATCTATCTCAGTTTAGCGGAAGTGCTGCACAGACTTAAAATATTGTAGCCTGCAGCATGTGGGCAGGTACATGGAGGAGAAATGGCCAGTAAACGTTTTGAAATTTTAGTTCAGGATTTGGGATTGTTAGCATTTTTAATATCTATGTTTTTCAGCCTGGCGGTTTTATTTGCCGGAGGTTCGGAATTCCGGATTGAAAACGCTGTAATGCTGTTTGTCACTGTTATTGCCATCATACTTGTGACGTTTTCGGCCGACCTGGCCTCCTTTATAATTGTCGGGTCCCAAATCATCTGCTTCACGGCTTACAAACTTTTTATGCTGTATCAAAGAGGTTCGGTTATAAGTAGCTATTCATTTGCCTGGCTTGTACTGCCAATACTGGTGGTGGGCTCAATGAGACTGTTTATATTCGGCCGCAGCAAACTTGAACTGGAAAACAGCATATTGAGAGAGCAGGTTGAGGAGCTTGTAATGATAGATCCCCTGACAGGCCTGTATAATTTGAGAAGCTTTTATTACGATATTGATAAGCAGATAAGGTATACAAGACGCAACAAACTTCCGTTGACTCTAATGCTGATAAAGCTGCGCTATGCCCAGGAATTGAAGAGAATACTTTCAAAAAAGAATTTTGATAAACTTAAACAGCGGCTTGCCGAGGTAATTGGTGATGCCATCAGGGTGGAGGACAACCAATACAGTATAGATAGTGACGGAAGTCTTGCAATTATTCTGACCTGTGACGACGCCGGAGGAGAATTGGTCCGCAACCGGATCAGGTCGATGGTAGGTGAAAAAGATGCATTTGACGGGATTACCGATACCTCGATCAAAGTTGAGGTGCAGATTGCTTTTGTTCAATACAGGGAGGAGATCGGAAACGACGGTGTCTTCTTTAAACAGAGTGTTGAAAAGGAACTGCAGTATGACGTTTAAAGGAACCCAGATATTCATTTTATGCCTCTGCATATTTTTCATGATGCCGCTGAAGGGGGCTTATGCCCGGGAGGCCAATGTTTTGAAAGCAAAAGACATACTTTTTGTCTATGATGACGATATGACTCAAAGGGCGTATGAAAATGTTGCGGCTATGGCCGACATACTGACTTACATGGGATATGGGACCACCTACAGTACTGTTGACCAAAGCAGGGGAATGCTTGATAAATTTGACAGCATTTTGTTTTATCATGAAGGCGATGGTATAAACCCTGTGTTTTTACGGGAGCTTCAGGGTTTGAACAATAAAATAATGGTTGTAGGCGGGGGAGATGTTACTGATATAATTAAGGCTTTGAAACTGAACTGTGTTTCTTTTCAGGTACAGGATGCTGTGGTGCGGTTTTCCTATGCTTTCAGTGCCGGGAAGGAAAGCTCAGGTATGCTCAAGGCCGAGAGGGCGACAATTGTTCAGGGTACATTTGCAAACAGTGCCGGTTATATTGAAGCAGATGGGAAAGCTTCGGAATTATCTGTCAGTGCGGACAGATTCAGCTGTATGGGAGTTTTTGATTATGAAAATGATATTTTGAAGGCAGCATTTTCAGATCAGATTTCAAAGTGGAAATGGCCCTTTGAAAATCTGCCCAACAGTTACCCCCAGTATATAATTTTTGATAATGTGTACCCGTTCTTTAACGGTGAGAGGCTGCTGAAGGTTGTAGAAATGCTGGCAGAAAAAGGTACTCCGTATTCCATAACCGTAATGCCTGTATACCGGAACAGTGAATATCCTGCAATGAAGCATTTCTGTGAGATACTCAGATATGCCCAGTCAAAGGGGGCCGGAATAATATTGAAGGCTCCGATGATTAACACTGCTGAGCCTTCCCTTGAGGAAGTCAACAGGAAAATAACCTCTGCGGTGGAGGCATATAACAAATACGGCGTATTTCCCACGGCGATTGAGGCTCCAAATAACTGGATTCATGAAAAACTGGGACTGGATATATTGAGAAGATTCAGTACGGTTATTTTGTACACCGGTCAGGACAGAAACAACTGGTCGGATATTGACGGCTACAATACGGTTTATTCCGATGGACACCATATTATAGCTCCGGCGCTCCTCAACGGGGATACAGGCAGTAACATGGTCAATACCTATAGCACGGCTCTGTATCTGGATATGAATGACGATACGGGCACCATAGAAAACCAGATAAAGCTCATTGAGGATTCTGCGGTACCGCTGAAAAGCCTGAGATCCATAGCTCATACGGTCTACACCGATGACAGGGTGGTAAACTCCAGGGGAGATATACTGACTCTGAATGGCAGAGTACAGTCCCTGCAATATACTCCTTTCACTTATGAGGAAAATTTTGAATATAACAGGGGAGTGGTAGGACGGCTGGCCGAAAGCATGGCCAGGGAAAACAAAAGGCTTCTGATAATTGTTAGCGGAATTTCCATTCTGTTTATTATCTTCATAGCAGTTGCGCGTTATCAAAACAGAAGGCGGTTCCTGTTCAAAAGCAATTCAGGCCAAAATACCGATAAGGGGGACACAGATTGACACTGATAGATATATTGTCATTGTACGCTATTATTGCTATTTGGGGACTTATGCTGATAAATGTGGTTTTGTCCATAGGAGGCTTTCTCTACTACATCCGGGTCAACCGTACCGACGGACACATAAAGCTGAAGGAATATCCCATGGTTTCAATAATGGTTCCGGCTCATAATGAAAGCATTGTAATAAGAAAGACTGTTCAGGCGCTTTTGGCTCTTGATTACCCGAAGGATAAATACGAAATCATAGTAATAAACGACAATTCCTCTGATGACTCTGCGGAGGTTTTGAAAAAAATACAGGAAAAAAATCCCGACAGAAAGCTGATAGTAATAAATACCGATAACGTTTCGGGCGGCAAGGGAAAGTCCAATGCTCTCAATATCGGATTTTCGGTGAGCAGCGGAAGTGTAATCGCAATATATGACGCCGATAATACCCCCGAACCCAATGCACTCACCCTATTGGTGGAAAATCTCATGTCGGACGATAAGCTGGGCGCCGTCATAGGAAAGTTCAGAACCAGGAACAGGAATGCTTCCCTGATGACCCGCTTTGTAAATATAGAAACCCTGGCTTATCAATGTATGAACCAGGCAGGCAGATGGTTTTTCTTCAAGCTGTGCACAATACCCGGCACAAACTTTGTCATACGCAGGAGCATTATTGAACGTATCGGAGGCTGGGATACAAAGGCCCTGTCTGAAGACACCGAAATAAGCTTCAGAATATACAGGATGGGATATAAAATTAAACTGATGCCCCTGTCTGTGACCTGGGAACAGGAACCGCAGCTGCTACGCATATGGCTCAAGCAGAGGACAAGATGGGCAAAAGGGAATATATACGTACTGAAGGAAAACTTCAAGTATGTATTTGACAGGAAAGCTGGAGCTATGCGGCTGGATGTCCTGTACTACGGACTGGTTTACATCCTTATGCTGTCCTCTCTTGTCTGTTCCGATCTGATATTCATCCTGTCGGTTTTGGGTTTTGCACATGTCACCCTGGGGGGCTTTTCCAGTGTGCTCTGGCTTATGGCCATACTCGTATTTGTTTTAAATGTGCTGATAACCCTGGCAGTTGAGAAAAATGAGTTCAATATGGAGTCGGCACTGCTCATACTATTGATGCTTTTTACCTATTCCAAGCTATGGGTGGCTGTAGTATTGAATGCTTTAATACAAAGTGCAAATGATGCCATATTTAAAAGAGAGATAAAGTGGTATAAAACTGAGCGATCTATAGAAAATAATAGAGAACCGGGGGAGAATGCTAATGTTCATGTTCGTGTTAAAAGGAAGAAGGAGTAAATTCTTCAGAGTATCTATTTTTGTATTGATAACAATAGTTTTTGCGGCAGGCGGAACAGCTCGGGACGTCTATGCAGCTTCTGCCGCAAAAGCATCCATTGCCGAGGCTGCCGCAACTGATGTCTCCGGCCGGGATAATAAGGATAAAGTAATATCTTCGGAGGATGCTTTGCTGTCCAGTGTCGGCAGTATGCTCGAAAATGCCGGCGCGCCTGCATCCACAAAGCCCAAACTTCCCAAGGCCAGTCTGACTGCGGATTTTACATGGGATGCGCCGCAGATACTGAAGGGAATATACTCTTCGGCAGACCTGTATTTCAGCCTGCCTAAATACTGGAGTACGAAATATGTATGTGTAAAGCTGGAATACAGGGTCAGCCAGCTGATAAAAAACATACCCTGCACGCTGACCTTTGCAATAAACAAACAACCCTTTTATTCCTGCCAATTGACCTATAAAAATAATGAAAAGAATTTTATATATGTTTTAATACCGGCAAACCTGATCAAAAATGACAGGGAGAGCAGCACAAACACCCTTACCATATTTGGCTATGCCAGGCTTTATAATGATCAGGGCTGCATAGACGATGAAAGCAATGCAAACTGGATTACCTTCTCCGAAGCCTCCGGTGTGGAAGTAGGCTATGATCTGCTGGCTCACCAAAACCGTATCGACTTTTATCCGTATCCCTTCATATCTTCGGATAACCAGAGCGGAGCGGATACGGCGGTCACTGTTGCAGATACGGCTCAGAACGAAGAGGTAGCTGCTGCCATGATGATTATGACCGGACTGGGCAAGAATACAAAAAATAATAATAATCTTGAAATAAGTTCCTGGCAGGAAGCTCAAAGCGGCGGCAAAAGCAGGCATATATTGGTCGGACTGTCAAAGGATATGCCTGCCGGGCTCACTAAATATATTCAGCCTTACCGCAATCAGTTAAAGGGGCAGGTCATGCTCCTGTTTGTAAATGATGACCGGGGCAATCCCTTGCTCCTCATTACCTCCGAGGATGCCGACTGTCTGGCCGAAGCGGGTTATTTCCTGGGAGACAGTGAGCGTGTAAGTCAGGAAAGCGATAATATAACCTTCATAAGGAAAGGTACTGCGGAAATAAGGAAGAATGCCAGAGCGCAAAGTGATATGAAAGCCGACAGATATAACCTTCAGGAGATGACCGGCGGGGGCTTTGAGTTCATAGGGCCCTTCCGCCAGGAAAAAACACTGTTTTTACCCTTGCCTGCCGATTATATCTTATCCTCAGCAAGTAAGGTGACGGTAAATTTCAGGTACAGCAAAAATCTGGATTTCAATAGGTCAATGCTCACCGTCTACTGGGGCGATATACCTGTGGGAAGTAAAAAGCTGGCGCTGGAGAACGCCGACAATGACGAACTAACCTTCTTCATGCCTGCCGATGTCGTGGGCACAAAAGGCAGCAGCATGAAGTTTGCATTTGATCTGGAAATACCCGATCTTTTTTGTACTACAAGGCGGGATGAGATGCCATGGGCATATATCACAAAGAATACATCCATCTACCTGCCCCCCGACAACAGTACCAGACTCAGCTTTGACAGCAGGCCGGCTCCTTTTCAGAAAGGGGGCAGTCTGAACGACGTTTTGCTGGTATTGTCGGACAAACCGTCTGCAGCAGAACTGACACTGCTGGGGAGAACACTTTCATTATATTCGGCTGCAGCCGATGCCTATGGCAGCCTGACAGTTAAAAAGGCGGGCGAATTCAACGAGCAGGAGGCAAACTATAATATCATCACATCGGGAACTCCTGCCGGTAACAGCCTCATATCAAAAATTAATGACAAACTTTACTTTAAGTATAACAGCAGCGGGTCGGAATTTATGACAAATGACAAATTAATCCTTACCTCTGATTATGCAAGATCCATAGGGACGCTGCAGCTGCTGAAATCACCCTATGCCGACGGCAGAGCACTTCTGGTCCTGACAGGGCCTGATCCCAATGCTCTTGGCAGGGTGATGAAGCTGGTCAGCAATGAAAAAATGAGCTGGAATCTTAAGAATGATTTTGTTCTGATTGACAGCAAAGGCAATATAAAATCCTATCAGTTTCAGAATGAGGAGCTTACCGAAACCAAACCCACCCTGGCAAAGAGCATATTTGAAAACAGAAGCTCCCTGCTGTTTGCACTTGCAGGAACCTCGGTCATGGTGGTGCTGTTCTTGGCAATGCTGTTGATAATACTGAGAATGCGGCATAAAAAGCCAAATCCATAATGGCGGGATTACAATCCGGCAATAATATAAACGGGGCTGTCTCAATTGATTCTCTTGAGACGGCCCCGTCTGCTTTAAAGATTATTTAAATTTAAAATATTTGCGCAATAAGGTTAACTTTAAACTTTACTTTAAAAACTTTACTCTGAAATCCAGCGGCTGAAACTGCTTTTCATCGGGAGAAGCAGTAGGCTTTCCAAAAGGCATCTGGGCCAGCAGCTTCCAGTTGGAAGGAATATTCCATTCCCTGCTTATACTGGAATCTATAAGGGGATTATAATGCTGCAGCGAAGCACCAAAACCCTCCAGCTCAAGTGCGGTCCAAACTATATACTGCAGCATTCCGCTGGACTCTAAAGACCAGACGGGAAAATTGTCCTTGTACAGTTCAAATTGGCGCTGCAGTGATTCTACCACTGATTGATCCTCAAAAAACAATACCGTACCATAACCGTTTTTAAATGAATCAATTTTGCTTTCAGTTGAACTAAAGTTCTCTGGAGGTACGAGCTTTCTCAGTTCCTCCTTTGTCAGATCCCATAATTTATCGTGATGTACGCCGAGTAAAACCATGACTCTGCTGCTCTGACTGTTAAACGCAGTAGGAGCGTATTTAACTGCATCATTTACAATTTCCTGAAGCCTTGTATTTGAAACAGTTGACTCTTTGCTGATTCCATAAAAAGAACGTCTATCTTTAACCGCATTATAAAAATCTTTTGACATATTGGTAATCCTCCTTAATGTTTTTACATAAATAAGATTTACCACTTAAATACGATTTTAAACATATATTACCGGTCTTTTCTGTAGGATTTACCGCCTGCAGCTTTAAAACCCGGGTGACCTGACTTTCTTTTCGGCCCCTGGCCTCCGTTTCCGCCGCCATGACCGGTAAAGGTGTTGTAGGTGCCGCTGTTTCTGCCGAAACCGGAACTGCTTCTTCCGGCTTTTTTACGCGGGGTTGATTTCTCAATATTAATCCTCTTGCCCTTGATGGTATGGTTCTTCATGGACCGCAGGACCTCTGCGGCAAATTCCTTTGGTACTTCAACAAAGGAATACCTGTCGAAAATATCTATGGAACCCACCATTTTACCGGGAAGGCCGGAAGATTCCACAAGGCCTTCAATAATATGCTTGGGCTGGATCTTGTTCTCGCTGCCGATATTGATAAACAGCCTTACCATATCATTGCCGGAATCCGAATCGAAATCCGACGTTTCGTCTATTTCACTTACCGTATTTGGAAAGTTTCCGCTCTGCTCGGTGTACATCTTTAACAATGCGGCAGCTACATCCAGAGAAGTTACGAAACTATCATCCTGATCTTCAGTATCGGAATTGATTGTATTTACAAATCTCTCAATATGGCTTAGATACTTGGATAATCCTTCATGGCCCAGATTTTCCTTAAGTAAATTGAGCACATTTGACATCTTTTTCTCTTCAACATCATTTATTGTGGGAGGCTTTATCAAGCTTACAGTAGATTTTGTATAGCGCTGAATATCTCTGAGCTTATAAATTTCCCTTCCCGAAATAAAGGTAAAGGCTTTGCCTGTTCTGCCCGCCCTGCCTGTTCTGCCGATTCTGTGAACGTAGTATTCTTCATCACTTGGAATGTCATAATTGAATACGGCTTCCACGTCATCCACATCAATACCCCTTGCTGCTACGTCTGTGGCAATCAGAATGTCAAAGTTTCCTTTTCTGAACTGGGACATGACCTTGTCTCTGTGCTCCTGGCGCATGTCGCCATGGAGGGCTTCGGCTGAGAAACCTCTTGACTGGAGACTTGAGGTCAGATCATCGACTCTCTTTTTAGTATTGCAGAATACCAGGGACAGCTTGATGTCATTTGTATCAATCAGGCGGGAAAGAACCTCCAGCTTTGCAGATTCCTTGACTTCCAGATAATACTGCTCAATACTGGGAACAGTCAGCTGTTTGTGTGCTACCTTTATATGAACCGGGTCTTTTTGATATTTCCTGGTTATATCAAGAATTTCCTTTGGCATTGTGGCCGAAAAGAGTATTGTCTGCCTGTCTTCAGGAACCTTTTCCAATATGGTATCAATGTCTTCGCGGAAACCCATATTCAGCATTTCATCCGCTTCATCCAGAACTATCATTTTCAGGTTTTCCAGCTTTATGGTCCTGCGTCTCATGTGGTCCATAACACGTCCGGGAGTTCCGATTATAATCTGGGGACGCTTTTTCAGCGCCAATATCTGTCTGTCTATGGGCTGGCCGCCGTATACAGGTAAAATTCTTATTCCGTCTTTATATTTCAATACATTTCTCAGCTCTTCCGAGGACTGTATTGCTAGCTCTCTTGTGGGACAAAGCACCAAAACCTGTATGGTATCAATTTGGGGCTGAATCATTTCAATGGCCGGTATGCCGAATGCACAGGTCTTTCCTGTTCCTGTCTGAGCCTGGCCTATTAAATCATTACCTTCAAGAATTGGGGGAATAGATTGGGATTGAATGGGAGTGGCCTCCTCAAACCCCATGTCGGCTATTGCATGTTGTACTTCATTTGAAAGGTTGAGATCCTTAAAACTTAAATTTTCCATTTTTGTTCCTTTACTTTATAATCTTAAAATTTATCATACCTATACAATAATAATTATTATTTACTGTTTTTGCAATGTTTATTTATTTTGTGGTAATATATGGTAGGGGTTCGGACGCTTGAACCCGGTATATTTTTAAGATTGCCTTAACAAAATAATCACGGGCTGCAACACTATTTGCCAGTACCTGGCTGCTATGCTATTATAGATTGGTAATAAAACCAACATATATTAAGGAGAAATATGATATTTAAGGATTTAAATTTAAACGAACCTATTTTAAGGGCCATAGAGCATGAAAAATATGAGGTGCCGACAAGTATTCAGGAACAGGCTATTCCTCCAATACTGTTAAAAAAGGATCTGCTTGGCTGTGCACAAACCGGAACAGGTAAGACGGCGGCTTTTGCAATGCCCATAATTCAATTGCTTTCAGAAGAAATTGCAGGAAAGAAATCAAGGCCCATAAGGGCTCTTGTACTCACACCTACAAGAGAATTGGCAATGCAGATTATGGAGAGTTTCGCAGCTTACGGGAGATTTACCGGGTTAAAATACTGTGTTGTTTTTGGAGGAGTGGCGCAGAAAACACAAACAGATAAATTGCAGGCAGGCGTTGATGTTTTAATAGCCACTCCGGGAAGATTGCTTGACCTGATCAATCAAAAATATATTGATTTATCACATATCGGTTATTTTGTACTTGACGAAGCAGATAGAATGCTGGATATGGGGTTTGGACCCGATGTGAGGAAAGTAATAAAAATTTTACCTTCCAAAAGACAAACTCTGCTTTTTTCAGCTACCATGCCGGAGGAAATTGCAAAACTCGCAAATTCATTGCTGACAGATCCGGTAAAAGTATCGGTTACGCCGGTCTCATCAACTGTGGATACTATTATGCAGAGCGTTTACTTTGTAGAAAAGAAAGACAAGAGAGCCTTATTGATACATCTGTTGAAGGATAAAACATTTGAATCGGTTCTGGTATTTACCCGTACAAAGCACGGTGCGGACAGAGTGGCAAAAACACTTGTCAAAGCGGGAATTAAAGCGCAGGCCATACATGGAGATAAATCACAGGGCGCCAGGCAGCTGGCATTAAACTCTTTCAAGGGAAGGAAAATCAGGGTTTTGGTGGCTACGGATATTGCCGCCCGCGGAATTGATGTGGAAAAACTCTCACATGTTATTAATTTTGATCTGCCGG
Source organism: Ruminiclostridium cellobioparum subsp. termitidis CT1112 (assembly GCF_000350485.1). Taxonomy (GTDB): domain Bacteria; phylum Bacillota; class Clostridia; order Acetivibrionales; family DSM-1351; genus Ruminiclostridium; species Ruminiclostridium termitidis. The sequence continues at coordinate 170,611 of NZ_AORV01000035.1, read as the reverse complement.
CCTCTCCCGAAACCTATGTTCATAGAATCGGCCGTACAGGAAGAGCAGGGCAGGAAGGTGCATCAATATCCTTTTGTGATGAAGAGGAAAGGAAGTATCTAAAAGATATTGAAAAATTAATATCAAAGCGTATACCTGTAGTTGAGGAACATGAATATTCAATTGTAAATCATACTCCTGCCGTAGTAATGAATTCCGAACCAAGAGTAAATCATGTAAAGCCTCAGCAAAAAACTATTTCAAGAAGGTCTGAAAGGGAAAGGCCTGGCAAGCCCAAAGCAAATTTTGGCATCAAGAATCCAAATAATAAGAACATTAAGAGCATTGGCAGCAAAAAGAGCAGCACTGGAAAAGACCGTCCAAATTAGTCTTATCCAACAGGGAGCACTTGTATAGGAAAAACAGCTCAGCAAAGGATATACAATAAAGGGTATACAATAAAGGGTATACAGCAAAGGATATATAAAATCAAATATAAACAAACAATAAATATATTCAAACTATTGGGGGATAAACGTCATGAAAAAATTCGCATTTGTATCTGACTTTGATGGAACACTTACAGACAGGGACTTTTACCATATAGTTATGGATAAGTATTTAAAAGATTGGGCCTGGGATTATTATGAGGAATGGAAAAAGACAAAAAAAATAAACGTGGACTTTCTGAACAGGATTTTCGGTTCCATGGACAGGAACGAGGAAGAAATCCTGGAGGATATATTGGGACTTCCCCTTGATCCCTATGCAATAGACTTTATAAAAAAAGTTGAGGCTTCGGGAGGGGATTTTTATATATTGAGTGCCGGCACTTCATATTATATTAAAAAGCTGTTGGGACATTTCAATATTCGGAATGTCACGGTAATTTCCATGGAGGGCAGATACCAGAACAGAGGAATTACCATAATGCCCGATCCAAAGAATGAGTTTTACTCCAGTATTTGGGGCATAGATAAGGCGAAAGTGGTAGCAGCCTTGAAGGCAAGATATGAAAAAGTATATTTTGCCGGGGACAGCGAGCCTGATATAGGGGCGGCAAAAGCTGCCGATTGCGCTTTTGCAAGAAATGATCTGAAAAAGCATTTATCAGAACAAAATGTACCATTTGTTCCTTTTAACAAATATAATGAGGTTGATGAGTATATGGTCCGGCAGGGGATGCTGAAATAGACAACCTCAAAAACCGTATAAACAGCCGGCATGTGAGTAAAGAATTTGGAGGCAATATGAAAACAGCCATACACAGAATTGATATTCCTGCAATAATGGAGGTAAACAGCAACATTCTGGAAAATGTCGGTTCATATGTTGAAAGAGCCGGTATTTCAAGGGTTATTGTGCTATTCGGAGAGGGCATAAGAGAGCTTTTTGGAGAAAAAATCATTTCTTCCATTAAGAATAAAACGGCACTCTCACTTCTGGAAACCTATGACTTTGATGATATAACCATTGAAAAGCTTATACCCCATGCTTTTTCCATCCCTTCAAAAGCCGATGCGGTCGTCGGTGTGGGCGGGGGAAAGGTGCTGGATACTGCCAAGTATATTGCTTTTTTGAATAACCTTCCTTTTATAAGCATACCCACTTCAACCTCAAATGACGGCTTTTCAAGCTCAGGCTGTTCACTGGTCATAAACGGCAAAAGAACCTCGGTGCATGCCGCAATGCCTTTTGGTATCATTGTTGATCTTGCGGTTATAAAAAACGCTCCTGTCAAATTCATATATTCCGGGCTGGGAGATATAGTTTCTAAGATTTCGGCGGTATTTGACTGGTATTTTGAAGAACGTAACAATGCGGCAAGGGTTGATGATTTTGCCGCCATGCTGGCTAAAAAGTCGGTCAACAGTATTGTGAGAATGCCCTACACCAATATAACCGAACAATTTTTTCTGAAAGAGATGGTTGACTCGCTGACCATGAGCGGTATTGCAATGGAAATAGCGGGCAGCAGCTCACCGGCCAGCGGAAGTGAGCACCTCATATCCCATGCTCTGGATAAAATACTCGACAAGCCTCAGCTCCACGGAATCCAGGTGGGAATTGCAACATACCTGATGAGTCTGGTTCAGCAGCACAGGTTTGAGCGCGTGGAAAAGTTCCTGGGCGATACAGGCTTCTTTGATCATGTTGCAACTCTTGGTATGAAGGCTGAGGCTTTTGAGAAGGCAATCGACATTGCTCCCTCCATAAAACCCAACAGGTATACCTTCATACATGTTGAGGCGAACAGGAACAGGGCAAAGGAACTTTTAAGGAGCAATGAGATACTGAACAAAATACTGACTTAATTAATTTTGCCGGTCAGAATTAAATTATTGCAAATCAACTGGTACGCGAGGACAACTTCATAAAAAAAAGGATGCACGGTTAAAAACAGTTGCGATAAAAATAACCTGTTGTGCTGATAAAGATTTTGTTTTACTTTACAGAAAGATTTTCTTAAAATCAACTGGGTACGCGAGGACAACTTCATAAAAAAAGATGCACGGTTAAAAACAATTGCGATAAAATTGCCGACGAAGGTAAAGTGGTTTTGCCGGCAAAGCAACAGGACGTTGCTTTGAGCTTCAAATCGAGACAGGATGTCGAGTTTGAGCGACGGCAAAACCGCTTTAAATGAGGCGGTACAATTTTCGCAATTGTTTTGGGTGCATTTCTTTTTTTATGAAGTTAGTACGGGAGTTACCAGTGGATATAAAAAATACAAATGTAAAGTATAATTTAAATTAACCGGCACAACGCATTAAATTAATTGACAAAACAGGTTACAGTTTCAGCCCCTCAACAACCTGCTTCAGCGCTGTAGCAGATTTATTCAGAAGTACTGTTTCATCCTCGCTGAGAGGTACTTTAATAATTCTGGCGATACCTTCGGAATTAACCTGGCTTGGAATACTGAGACAAATATCGCTCAGGCCGTATTCTCCCTCAAGCAGGCTGGACACGGTCAGAATGGAATTCTCATTCCGCACGATTGCTTCAACTATCCTTCTGACTGCCAGGGCAACGGCATAGTAGGTCGCACCTTTGCGGTCAATTATTTCATAGGCGGCATTTTTTACATTGTTATAGGTGGTTTCCTTAAAGCTTTCACTGTCACAGGAGTTGCAGTCCTTGCAGTATGCGTCCATGGGTACTCCTGCAATTGAAGCAAGGCTCCAGGTGGGAACTTCGGTATCCCCGTGTTCTCCGATAATATAGGCATGGACATTTCTGGGGTCCACCCCCATATGCTCCCCTATCATGTATTTGAAGCGGGCCGAATCCAAAACCGTCCCTGAACCGATGACCCTGTTTTTGGGGAAGCCTGAAAGCTTGTAGGTTACATAGGTAAGGATGTCCACGGGATTTGTCACCACCAGCAGGATACAATCCGTATTGTACTTTACTATATTTCCCACAACATCCTTGAAAATAGCGGTGTTTTTATTTACCAGGTCGATTCTGGTTTCACCGGGTTTTTGATTGGCTCCTCCTGTAATAACAACGATATCGGCATCCCTGCAATCGGAATAAGTTCCGCTGTATATTTTGACAGGCCTGACGAAGGGCATTCCGTGATTCATATCCATGGCCTCGCCTTCGGCCTTCCGGGAATTTATATCTATAAGCACCAGCTCTGAAATCAGTCCGCTTAACATAAGGGTATAGGCAGTGGTTGATCCCACAAAGCCGGTGCCGACTATTGCAATTTTGTTTATTGATTTATTTTTCATATTAGCCATCATTCCTTTCGCTGTGCTCAAGGCACAAAAAGTTATGAAATTTGCCCTTCAGGGCTTTATTTTCCGGGTAACTATTAATATACCCTAAAAGTGGTAAAAAGTAACAATAATTTGTTTGAATAAATTTGAAATATAATGTAAAATATTATTATATTTATGCAAAAAAGTGCAGGATTAAGGAGCAATTCTTATGCAATTTTTAATTCAGCAGCAGATGAATATTTTATCCGGTGCCGTTATATTCCTTTTTGGGATATACGCTTTAAGTGTGCTGGATAAAAAGGCTCTGATAAACAAGATATATATTGCCTCCCTTTTCTTAAATTTAATTCTCATCACCCTGGAAATAGTGTTGAATGTGTTGACCGAAGCCTCTGTAGGGCTGTTCTGGGTAGGCTTTTTATCATGCCTTTTATGTATTTTGTCCCCGCTTTTATCCTATTTATTCCTGAAGTTTATATGTGCTTATTTTCTTTCCCCCATCAAGTTGAAAAAAAACGGTGAGATATGCTTTTTACATAATGCTTGTTTTTAATACCGTTACGTCAATCATATCCTCAAGAACAAGAACCTTTGAAGCTGCAAGTTTCTCCCGGTACATAATTCCTTTTGTCATTTCCATTATCTTTCTTGTATACAGCGTGTATGTGATCGTCCTGAGCAAAAAAATGCTTCTCAAATTTGAATATGCCTATATCCTGGCCATAAGTCTTATGACCAGTGCGGGCGTGCTTGTACAGCTGTTTTTAGGAAAGACGGCATTTATCTGGTGCAGCAGCAGTTTCACAATAATAATGATGTTCATTATAATCCAGCAAAGAGAGCTTTACAGAGATTCTCTCACAGGTGTGAGAAACAGGGTGGTTCTTAAAAAGTGCCTGGATTCATATGGCAGAAGACAGGATGAACAATTATCCATTATTTTGATCGACCTGGACTATTTCAAGAATATAAACGATTCCTACGGGCACATGGAGGGGGATCACGCTTTGAGGACATTTGCCAGGCTGCTTCAGAAGGTGTATTCTGACAATGGAATTGTTATCCGCATGGGAGGAGATGAGTTCCTTATTTTAATTTACGATCTTTCGCCGGCAAAGGTAAGCGAGCTGATTGCTAAAATGGCAAAAATGGTTGAAAAATATAACATCCGGTGTGGGAAACCATATATGCTGAAGTACAGCAGCGCACACGGCACATATAAAAATGATATGAGTATGGAACAGTTTATCCATGAAATAGACTTGAAAATGTATGATCACAAAAATAGCCGGAAAAGGAAGGTGTGGGGGACTGAACACGAGTTCTAGATATATTGGCGTGTCGTAATTTGGATGTTGATTTAAGGATTATATATAAGTATAATTTGGCATATATACGTTTAGAGACTGGAGTACATTTAGAGATTGGAGGTCTACACATGATTACATGGAAAGATGATTATTTGCTTGGGATTGAGGAAATCGACAAACAGCATCAACAGTTATTCAAGATAGCTACAGACATTCACGAGCTTATCAGAAACGAGCTCATTATTGACAAGTATGACCGTATACTAAAGCTTCTGGCTGAATTAAAGGAGTATACCATTTTTCACTTTACTTCCGAAGAGGAGTATATGATGAGTATAGGGTATAAAAAATTGTTCAGTCACAAAGTTGAACATAATGATTTTATCGAGAAGATAAATAATGTTGACCTTGAAAAGATCGACATGGATCACGAACAATACTTACTGGAAATCCTTGACTTTGTTTTAAACTGGATAGCAGAACATATTCTGAAGACTGATAAGGCATATACTGCAAAATGATGTCTTAATACTGTACCGGAGTCCGGTTTATTCACTCAGGCTGTTTTAAAATCATTTTCCTATAAATGCCGGGGCTTACGCCGTATTTCTCCTTAAAGAGCCGGCTAAAGTAATACTGGCTGGAAAAGCCTGAAATTTCCGAGATTTCATTAATACTTATATTAAAATTTTTAAGCAGCTCCAGAGCCTTTTCAAGCTTGACCGAGTTAAGCTTCTTTATCAATGTATCTCCGGTCAGCTTTTTATATGTTCTCGCAAGGTGGCCGTAGCTTATATGAAGTTGTGCCGCTATGCTTTTGGCTGTCATATTTTCCGGATTTACATCATTGAACATCAGGTTTATTTTTTTGATGAGTGCATTGTAGCCTGACTGATCCTGATGAGAATTTGCCAGTTCCACAGGATTATGTATTTCTGATAAGGAACAAAGAAAACGTAAAAATAGCAGACGCAGATTAATATTGTTATTTGTGCGGATGCTCTCCTCAAAGACCTGTATAAGCAGCTCGAAAAGGCGGCTGTCATCCCTGTGGCATTCAGGTTCCAATGCGCGCAGAGCATACAGGGACTTATACATACTTTCGGGAGAGGCCTGCAAACTGCAATCACTCTTTTTAACCTGCCATCTTATGAAAATTCCTTCATGGGGCATCCTGTTATTGTATCTATGGGAATGCTCCACTCCCGGCGGGACCAGCAGATATGTCTCCGATCCGAAAGTTGTCTTTTTTTCGCCGAAATAAGTGATCAATTCTCCGGATATTACGTAGTTCAACTCAAACCAGGTATGGCTGTGAGCAGGGCAGAAAACCCTGCTGCCGGTGTCCTCGAAACCTATTTCTATGATTTCGACAATAGCATCATCAACCGCAATAGTATGGCAAAGCTTCCCCTGCAAATTACTGGCTTCTTTTTTCAGCTCATCCAATGTCATAACTTTTCCTCAATATCCAATGGCATGATGTTTTAAATAACAGGTTCATTATATCACACGTACAGTTAAACTATGAGCATGTTATCAAGCATGTTATTTTTTTATAAAACCCGGTTATAAAAATGTATTTACATTAGTTTCTTTTTTGAGATTATATATATTGAATCTTAATTTTGGAGGACGAAATATGGCAAAAATACACTTGATCTGCAATGCTCACATAGATCCGGTCTGGCAATGGGACTGGCAGGAGGGAAAGGCTGCGGCAATAGCCACCTTCAGGGTTGCTGCCGGATTCTGTGAAGAATTTGACGGATTTATTTTTAATCATAATGAAGCTCTGTTGTATAAATGGGTTGAGGAGTATGAGCCTGAGCTGTTTAGCAGAATAAAAATACTTGTGGGGCAGGGCAAGTGGCATATAATGGGAGGGTGGTACCTCCAGCCCGACTGCAATATGCCGTCGGGAGAGTCTTTTGTAAGACAGATTCTGGAGGGAAGGGAATATTTCAGAGAAAAATTTGGCGTGACACCCCACACTGCCATTAATTTTGATTCCTTCGGACATTCCAGGGGCCTGGTACAAATTTTAAAAAAGACCGGCTTTAATTCATATATAATCATGCGGCCCGAAGACAATGGCTCAGCGGTGCCGGCAGGAGATTTTATCTGGGTGGGCTTTGATGATTCCGAAATTGTGGTCCATAAATTATTTTCAGGCTACAGCACCGTTTTGGGAGAGTCGGACAAAAGAATATCCGAATGGCTTGAAAAGTATCCTGAAAAGGAAATAGGATTGGTAACCTGGGGTGTGGGAAATCATGGAGGAGGACCCTCGAAAATTGATCTTATACAAATAAATGAATTTATGCAGAAAACAGAGGGTAATGAAATTGTTCATTCCTGTCCTGAAAATTATTTTGCAGAGCTGAACAAGCTCAATATTGAGCTTCCCAGGCACTATAAGGGCCTTAATCCAAGATTTGTAGGCTGCTACACCTCTCAGGCACAGATAAAGCAAAAACACCGCAAGCTGGAGAATGAGCTGTATATGGCAGAAAAAATGGCGGCAAATGCATTCATAAACAACGGAATACAATATCCTGAGCAGGAAATGAAAGAAGCTTTGGAAGATTTGCTTACCGCCCAGTTTCATGATGTTTTACCCGGCACATCGGTAAAAGAGGTGGAGGAATCTTCCATCAGACTGCTTGACCACGGACTTGAGCTTGCCTCAAGAATACAAGCCAGGGCATTTTTCGCTCTGGCAGGTGGGCAGGAAAGGGCAAAAGAGGGTGAAATCCCCATTCTTATATACAATCCCCACCCCTTCAGAGTGAGAGGCATATTTGAATGTGAATTCATGCTGGCAAATCAGAATTGGGCAAAGGAATTTACTCTGGCAAAGGTGTTCCGGAATAATATGAAAATTCCGTCTCAGCCCGAAAAGGAAGCCAGCAATGTAAATTTGGACTGGAGAAAGAAAGTCGCCTTTTATGCCGAATTGGAGCCCTCACAGATGAACCGTTTTGACTGCAGGCTGGAGATGGTGGACGGCAAACCCCAGCCGGCTTTAAAAGCTGAAAACGGCAAAATAGTTTTTAAAACCGATGAGCTGGAAGTGGTTATCAACTGCAATACCGGGCTTATTGATGAGTACAGGGTAAATAACAAGAGTTATCTGAAAAACAATTCCTTCGCTCCATTGGTTATGTCGGACAATGAAGATCCATGGAGAATGGACGCAAACAGGTTTGATGAAGTAAAAGGAAAATTCGTACTTATGAGCAAGGAAGAAGGGACCGGATATTCGGGGGTATCGGCTTCAACTGTTGATTCTGTGAGGGTCATTGAGGATGGAGAGGTCAGAAGCGTAATAGAGGCAGTGTTCCGTTACAATAATTCCTTCCTGTGCCAGACCTATAAACTGCCTAAAAAGGGAACAGAAATTCATGTTAATTTGAGAGTTAACTGGAATGAAAGGAATAAGATGCTTAAGCTGTCCGTTCCAACTGTGCTGGAGGATGCCGATTATTATGGACAGGCAGCTTATGGGGTCGAGAAATTGCCCGGCAACGGGGACGAGACTGAGGCACAAAAATGGACGGCAGCAGTATCAAGTACTGAAAATAGGGCTGTAACCTGTATAAATGACTGTATTTACGGTTCTGATTTTAAAAATGGGGAAATAAGGCTTTCTTTACTGCGGGGTGCGGCTTATTGTGCACACCCCATAGGTGACAGGCCATTGGTAATGCAGGATAGATTTTCGGCTGGAATTGACCAGGGTGAGCGTGTTTTTGATTTTTGGATCAATGGGGGCAGTGTTGAAAGCAGAATGAACTCAATTGACAGAGAAGCATTGGTTCACAATGAAAAACCCGCCGCACTGTCTTTTTTCCCGGCAGGAGAAGGAAGTAAACCTCTGGGGCTCATAGAGCTGAATGATGATGTGATACAACTGGCCTCGGTTAAAAAGACCGGCAAATCCCAAAGGTTTATCTTCAGGCTGTTTGAACCCACAGGCAGGGAAAGGGAAGTAGAAGTTAATATGCCGGCGTTAAACATTAAAAGGAAAATCAAATTCGGTAAATTTGAAATAAAAACTTTAAGGGCCGACCTTGAGAAAAAAGAGCTTCAGGAATTGGACCATATTGAGTAGTGATAATATATATCACTTGAATGTTGAGTTGCTATGTTTTATAATACATCCTGAGTGCTCAACAGTATCATTTCTTGTGCTTGTCGAGCACCGGGGAGGCTAATTATGAAAACAGTCCCTTATCTTAAAAAGAAATTTTTAGATTTTTATTATACCTTGTCAATAAAAAATAAAATAAGCCTGTCATTTATTATTGTTTTTTCATCCCTGCTCATTTTACTGGTGGTATTTGTTTATAACATTTCATCTGCGATTTTGATAAATAAAGCCATTGAAAGTACCTTGCAAAATCTGAGGCTGGTTTCGGAAAAGTTTGACATAGCCTTTGATAATGTGGAGAACTATGCCAAAGCCGCCAAAATTAATAATGTGGTACAAAATGCTTTGACAAATACCCGTGAAGAGGATGAATTGGACAAGTACAGCAGGATCAAGGATGTGAGGAATTCACTGGACAGCATTATTAATCCCAGATTTTTAATCGATTCCATGATTCTCTATGACTTTAACGGAAACATATATGACTCGGGGAAGATTCAAAGCCTGAAGTATGCATTCAAGCCCGAGTATAATAGCTTCAGGGGGAACTTTATAACCTCGGGTCCCAATTTCTGGCAGGATATCCACCAAAGTAATTTTACCGAGTCTGAAGCCACACAGAAAATTATTACATTTACCAGCGGAGTGATAAACGCAGATTCGGGGCTGCCGGTTGGAGTACTGGAAACCAATGTCAACGAAAAATACATATCAAAATTATATTCGAATATTGTTATTGGAAAGAGCGGAAAAATATTTATCATAAATAAAAAGGGCCAGATTGTGTCCAATACCGACAAGCGCAAAATATATTCAAACATTTCTTATGATCCTTATTTCAAGTGGGCTTTGAATAATGAGGGAGGTAAAATATTCAATATTGATGACAGGCAGAATCTTATTATCAGCAGACATTATGACAGGCTGGACTGGATTATCCTGGGGATTGTACCCACTGAGGAAATAACACAGGACAAATACCTGCTCATAAACCAAATTGCTTATATAGGCCTGGGTTTTATACTGGCAGCAGTAATTTTAATAATTTTCATTTCAAAATCAATAACGCGCCCCATCATTAAGTTGAAAAAATCAATGGAATACATGGGAGACGGCGACCTTGAGGTAAGCGTCGAAGTGAAGACCAGAGACGAAGTGGGAGCGCTTGCCGAAGAGTTCAACAGGATGCTTAAGAAAACATCAGCATTAATGGAAAGTGTCTACTTTGAACAAAAAAGAAAAAGGGAGTATGAACTTGCCCTGCTGCAATCCCAGATCAATCCCCATTTTCTTTATAATACTCTGGAAAGCATATGCGGATTGGCCGTATTGAACAGAACGGAAGATATAATCAGTATTACCGATGAGCTGGCCATGTTCTACAGGGGGGTACTGAGCAAGGGAAGCAAAATAGTTTCCCTAAAGGAGGAATTGAATATTATCGAAAGGTATCTGAAAATTCTTCAGCTGAGATATGGGGATCAATTTGATTATACTATCGCTGTGGACCAAAGGCTTTACAATTTTGCCACAATAAAGCTTATCCTCCAGCCCATAGTGGAAAATGCAATATATCACGGATTGAGGAATAAAAAGGGCAAGGGGCATCTGGAGATAAGGGGATGTCTGGAAGATAATAACTCCTGTATTTATGTCATAGATAATGGTTTAGGTATGAGAAATGAGGATATCCGGCGGATTTTCTCAGATGCCAGCTATGAATCGGTCCAGAAAAGCTTTGGTGTTAAGAGTACTGATGAGAGAATCAAGCTGTATTTTGGTCCTGAATACGGTATAAATATTGAAAGTGTGTACGGTGAAGGCACTACTGTAAAAATTGTTCTTCCGGCAAAAGAAATGTGGGGTGGGCTAGAGTGATCAAAGTGATTTTAGTTGATGATGAATACCTGGTAAGGGTGAGGCTTAAGTCCTGTGTTGACTGGAACAAACTTGGCTATGAAATAGCAGGTGAAGCCGTAAACGGAGAGGATGCCCTCGGCCTTGTGGAGGAAGTCCGGCCTAATTTGGCAATTATAGATATAAATATGCCATTTATCAATGGTCTGGAGTTTGCTAAAATTGCCCGTGAGAAATACCCTGAAATGAAGATAGTTATATTGACCGGGTATAGCAGCTTTGAGTATGCAAGAGCCGCCTTGCAGGCCGGAGTTGTAAATTACCTTCTGAAACCTGTCATCCGGGATGAGCTGGAAAAGATACTTTGCGATGTCAATGAGCAGATAACACAGGAATTGCAGCTGAAAGAAAATATAGAAAATCTGAAGCTAAATTCCAGAGAGAGGATTACTCTGCTTAAGCAGAGATACATACAAGCACTGCTGGAAGGTATTCAGCCGGATAATTCCTCGGAGGGGGCAGAGAAATTGCAGTTATTCTGCCCCAGATTAAAAAATGCCAAATTGGCAGTAATAGTTGTGGGTATTGATGGTTTAGCTGCCGACGGAATTTTTGAAAATGACAGGGAATTGTGGCTATTTGCCGTGTCAAATATTTTTGGTGAAATATTTGAAAGTGAAAATTGTTTTGAAATCTCATTTGATCAAAACAATCGTATAGTCATTATCGTAAATTCCTTTAATTCTGAAAAAAATAACTCCCGGGTGGATTATATTACATTGTGTGAGACTGCACAAAAACTTGTTAAGGAATTTTTGAAGTTTACTGTTACCGTCGGTATTGGAAAACCATATGAAGGACTGGAAAAGATAAGCCTATCCTACAAAGAAGCACAAACTGCACTTAAAAACAAACTTGTTTTGGGGAACGACAGAATTATTGAATATGAGGCTATTGAAGCTCAAAAGGGGATTCCTGCCGAACCTCTGAATTTTCGGCAAAACATGCTGATAAACCTCAGACTTGGAAATATTTCGTCCATCACAGAGGAGCTGCATAAAATATTCACTACATTTATTGCCAGGAAATTGACAGTGGAAAGTCTGTATATGGTCTTATCCGAATTGCTGTTAACAATTACCACCTTTGCAGGAGAGAATGAAATAAATATGTCGGAAATAACAGAGCAGGATATTAATATTTCTGAAATGATAAATTATAAAGAGTCCATCAATGAAATTGAAGATTTCTTTATCGACATATTTGGCAGGCTGGTTAAAGCCCACAGCAACAAGAGATACATGGGGCACACCCGGATTGTTGACAAGGTTAAGGCATATATTGATAAAAACTATTCAAACAGTGATTTAAGCCTTGAGAATATTGCCAGCAACATGTCCATAAACGCAAGCCACCTCAGCAATATTTTTAAAAAGGAAGCAGGTCTTTCGGTAATAGAGTATCTCACGGAGTGCAGGATGAAAAATGCCAAGGAACTGATTGACAGGGGAAACAAAAAGCTTTTTGAAATAGCTGAATTGGTTGGTTTCAACGATCCGTACTACTTCAGCAAATGTTTTAAAAAATATACCGGCGTATCTGCCTCCAAGTATTTTAAAACCAAATAAACCGGATTATAACTGTAAATATTTTAATTTAAAAAATTTACTAACACACAAAAGAAATTCCATTTTAAAATCTTCCCTGGGAATATATTATTCTCTAAGGAAGATTTTTTTTAAAAGTAAACATAACATAAATTCTCATAACATAATTAATCAGCATAAAAATCCAATTAAATCAAAGAAAAAGCAGACATAAGTGCAGCTACATAGATGAAAACACATAAATGAAACTTTATAAAGTCTATATAAAGTTATGGGCCCAATTCTGCAAATATGGGGAAAGGAGCTGTGTCGGAAAAATCAATGCGGAATGGCCAAAAATATCATATGGGAGGGAAAGAATGAACAAAAAGAAATTAAGAATCACTGCGCTGTTTATTGCTGTCCTTTTAAGTGTTTCTGTGTTTGCCAGTCCGGTATTGGCATATGACAAGTCATATACCTCTTATGTATCGGGACATGGACACATTGATACTGCGTGGCAGTGGAACTATGCCAGAACCATTTCGGATTTAACCTATAATACCTGGGCAAAACAGCTGGGCCTTATGGAGAAAAATCCAGACTATAAGTTCAGTGCATCATCAGCGCAGCATTATGAATGGATGAAAGAATATTATCCCACTTTGTTTAATAACATAAAAGACAAGATAAACAGCGGACAATGGGATTATGTCGGCGGTGAGTGGGTTGAGGCCGATACAAACATTCCCTCGGGAGAATCAATGGTAAGGCAGTTCCTTGAGGGGCAATTATTTTTTAAAAAGGAATTTGGCAAGGTTGCAGATGTTGCATTTTTACCCGATGATCCCGGACATTCCTGGATTTTACCTCAAATTGCGTTAAAATCTGGGACAAAAGCCTTTACAGCAACCAGAATAAGTGCTTTGCCCAATGAGACGGATTTTACAACCTGGGGTATGTCGGGTTATGACAACTTCAACTGGAAAGGTGTTGACGGTACCATAATCCCAGCCTACAAACCAACACCCTTTTATACAAATGATATGAGTGCCGCTATGATAAATAAATCTCTGGATTCCGGAAGCAGTGAGCTGGGAATCAAAAAGGGTTTCTTTTACGGCGGAGACGGTGACATGGGCGGCGGTCCCACACAGGCACAAATAGACAATGTGCATAATGTAAATAATGATCCGAACGGGCCCACGACCCGGTTTTCAAAAATGATTGACTATTTTGACTCTTTAACTGAAGAGGAAAAGGCAAAAATCCCCGAATTCAACAAGGAGCTTTATTACAACCATGAGCTTGGATTATACACAACACATGGGGATTTAAAAAGATATAACAATGACAACGAAGTGATGGCAGAAGCAGCTGAGAAGCTCAACAGCCTGACAATGTGGCTTGGTGCGGCCTCCTATCCTGCTGAAAAGCTCGACAGGGCATGGAAAAAAATACTGGTTTCCCAGCATCATGATATTTTACCCGGATGTTCCATAGACAGTGTCATACAGGATGCCTGGAGTGATGCCGAAGTTGCTTCAAATCTCATGAAAAGCGGCGAGGACTATTCCATGGCGGCTATTGCCTCACGTGCCGACACCACGGGCCCCGGGATCCCCATAGTAGTGTTCAATTCCCTGTCATATGAAAGAACCGACATAGTTGAGACTGAGGTGACTTTTGCTTCGACACCTGCCGCAGTGAAAATATATGATGCGACAGGCTCCGAGATACCTTCGCAGGCAACTATTAACGGAAATACAGCCAAAGTACTCTTCATTGCAAAGGATGTCCCCTCCGTGGGATATGCCGTATATCACGCTGAGGCTGCCGCAGCCGCGGGAACATATAATACGGGATTGACCATAGGCAATAATATTATGGAAAACGACCGTTACATAGTAGAACTCAATGGAGCTACAGGAAATGTAAAAAGGATTTTTGACAAGGAAAATAATAGAGAAGTGCTTGAAACGGGAAAGGAAATCGAGCTGCAAAAGCTCAAGGATGACAGTCAGGAATCGGATGGCGGCTGGCAGGCCTGGATATTTACCTGGGCAGACCAGATAGCCACACCTGCCATCTTAAACAATAATCCTGCCATAACTCTGCTGGAAACAGGCCCGGTCAGAGCAACTTATGAAGTGACAAAAACCGATGGAAGCTCCACTTTCAAACAGAGAATATCATTATATTCCGATATCGGCAGGGTGGATTTTCCAATGACGGTGGATTGGCACGAAACCAACAAAATGATCAAGGCCTCCTTCCCGCTGGCGGTTTCAAATCCCAATGCCACCTTTGACCTTTCCTACGGCACGGTGGAAAGAGGCAACAGAAACCCCGACAACAGGGAAGTACCTGCTCAAAAATGGGCGGATATAACAAATACTTCCGGCGACTTCGGAGTGAGCATTCTGAGTGAATGCAAATACGGCTGGGATAAGGTGGATGATAATACCCTCAGGTTGAGCCTGCTCAGAGCTGCCAAGAATATGGACAGTGATGCCGATATGGGTGTACATAACTTCACATATTCAATATATTCACATGCAAGTACCTGGGCAGACGGAAATACACCCCGGGAAGCAGGCAGTATGGCCAAACCCTTCATTGTGTACCAGGATAAGCTGGAGCCGCACCCGGGTGGCCTGGGAAAGACCTTCTCCTTTGTGACAGTGGACAAACCAAATATAACGGTTGCTGCAATAAAAAAGGCCGAAGCTGAAAATTCAGACGATCTTATTGTAAGATTGTATGAATCACAGGGCAGGGATAATACGGATGTCAATGTAGCTTTTGCCGGAAATATAACTTCCCTGCACGAAACAAACCTCATAGAGGAGGACATGGCAGCAACACTGTACAGCGGGAATTCCTTCAGTACTTCCTTGCATAAATATGAGCTGAAGACCTTCAGAGTAAAGTTGGACAGCCCCTATTACGGCGATACCAAACCTGTTGTAACAAAAGTCAACCTTGGTCTGGAATACAATCAGGACGGGATCAGCCATGATTCAGACAGAGCAGACGGGGATATGGATTTAAATGGGCACACTGTCTCAGCTGAACAGCTGCCGGATGAGATTGTCAGCGAAGACATCAGTTTTGCCATGGGACCCAAACAGGATGGACAAAAGAATGTTGTGATGGCAGCCGGACAGACAATACCCCTGAATTCCGGTTCAAATCCCAACAATGCACTGTATATTCTGGGAACCTCGGTAAACGGACCTCAATCGGGTGACTTCAGTGTTCAATATGACGACGGCATATCATCCACTGCCAAAACCCTGCAGTTTAACGGCTGGACTGCAATGATAGGCGGTTTCGGTCTGACCAGAATAACCGACAAAATCGGATATGCGGTATCCCACAGGCATAATCCCTGGGGCGATGACGCGTACAGGGAAACATACCTGTATGTATACAAAATAACACTTGATCCTGCAAAAACAGCAAGCAGTATAACCTTGCCGGATAACCCCAATATGAAGATATTTGCCATGTCGTTGGCAAGCGGAGGTTTCCTGCCTGCCGAGCCAAATGTAACGGTTCCTTTTGTAAATAATAATGTGACGGTAATCAATGATGATTCACCCCTCATCAAATACGGAGGCCATTGGACCAATCAGGACGGGAGAGGGGCCAATATCGGCGGTGATGTGCATTATGCCGACGACGTAAGAAATAATCATCAAACGGTAGAATTCTCGTTTATCGGTACAGGTATAGAGTTTATCACCGAAAAAGGAAATGACCAGGGTGACGTGGAGGTATATATCGATGATATACTCATGGACACTGTAAATACACTGGCAGCTTCACCGGAGGTGGCAGCTTCGGTCTACAGCAAGCAGGATCTTCCGCTGGGAGAGCACAGGATAAAATTGGTGGCGGCTACCGGATACTGGGCAATATTTGATGCATTCAAGGTAACAAATTATACGCCGGTGCCTTATGTATATCCCGCACCTGAAGAAAGCGCACTGATTGTAAATGATGACGCAGGCGGAATAGAATATACAGGAAATTGGCTTTATGCCGGCGGCCGAAATGGAGGGGACTATAAATCGGATATTCACTATACCCAGACAATAGGCGATTATTGTGAATTTACATTTATGGGTACGGGTATTGATTTTATATCTGAAAAAGATCCTGAAATGGGAGCTATCGACATATATATTGACGGAATCAAGGATGCCACCGTCAGCTGCGCTGCTTCCAGGCTTGATTTTTTCCAGACCGTATATTCAAAAACGGGTTTAACTCCGGGAAAACATGTGATCAGGCTGGTTTTGATATCGGGTTCAAAATTGACTGTTGACGGGTTCCAGGTTACAAATAACCCGGTGGCGCCTTCAAATGCTTCAATTGTGAATAACAACGACAGTGCCGTAACCTACAGCGGAGGCTGGAACTACAGCGGTTCAAGAGGTATGGGGGACTATCTGGATGACGTAAATTACACAGCTACAAAGGGAAGCTACTGTGAATATACCTTTACCGGTACGGGAATATACCTTTATTCGGAAATGGACACCGGTTTAAGTGATGCCGATATATATATCGACGGAACTAAAGATGCTACCATCCATTTGGCATCAACCTCCAGAAGCTCTTTTTATCAGGTATACGGAAAAAACGGGCTGCCCTATGGAACCCATAAAATCAAGGTTGTCAATGCATTGAATGACAGGTATCTTATCATAGATGCCTTCAAGGTTTCAACAAATACTACCGGGGCTTTGACGGGTATTGTAAATACCGTTCAGGGCAGCCCTCTGGCAAATGTGGGCATAAACCTGTCGGCAGGCGGAAATACTTATCCGGCAGTGACGGATCAGGCAGGAGTATATACCATCAGCGGTGTTGAAGCCGGCGCCGGCTATGTATTGTCGGCACAGAAAGCCGGATATCGGGATGGGGCCGTTAAAGGCATCAATATCGTATCCGACGGAACTGCCATCAGCGATATAATTGTCCTGGATCCTCTGGCTCCGGCTGATGCTTCGGTCATCAATGATGACGACGGCTCGCTGACCTACAGTTCGGGCTGGAACTACAGCGGTTCCAGGAGCAACGGGGATTATATGAATGATGTGCATTATACCGACCAGCAGGGCAGTTACTGTGAATACACTTTTACAGGCACAGGAATATACTTCTATACCGAAATGGATCACGGCTTGAGTGACGCGGATATTTATATTGATGATGTAAAGGTGAGAACAGTGCATTTATCCTCGGATTCACCTTTGGCATATATGCAGGTGTATGGTCTTAACGGCCTGCCGTACGGTCAGCATACGATAAAGATAGTCAATGCCCTGGGCGGAAAATATCTTATAATTGATGCATTCAAGGTGTCACAAAATGTCACAGGCGCAATCACTGGTATTGTAAAAGACATTCAGGGAAGTCCTCTTGAAGGAGTAAATGTAACGGCAGAGGCCGGAGGAACCGGGTACACCGCTGCAACTGATGCGGCAGGAGCATACACAATCGGCAGTGTACCGGCAGGAACAGGTTATACCGTTACTGCAGGCAAAGCCGGATATCTGGATGGTAACATCGGCGGAATCAATGTCATATCAGACAGCACAACCGAAGTCGGTGAGCTTGCGCTGGAACCTGCCCCGCTGCCTGATACGGGGAAGATAACCGGCAGAGTTATTGATACAGCCAATAATCCCATTCCGGGAGCAAATGTATCCATTAATGTAAATGATGCGGAATATTCGGCTATTACTGATGCTTCAGGACATTATACTCTGGTAAATATACCGTCTGGAACAGGCTACACTCTGACTGTGACAAAAGCTGGTTACCAGGAGACGGCAGCAGCGGGAATTGACGTAATCTCAGGAAATACAACAATAGAAAGTGATCTGGTGCTGAGCCGGATAGCTCAGCTGGGGACAATCACAGGCAGGGTACTCGACAGTTCCCATAATCCGGTGGCAGGAGCGGCTGTGGCCGTAAAAGGTACAGGCTTTGCAGCTGCAACAGATTCAGACGGAGGCTATACAATAGCGAATGTACCGACGGGGATAACTTATACGGTGACTGCAGTCAAACCGGGCTACCAGGCCTCATATGTATCCGGAGTAGTAATTACAGCCGGCGATACGGTTTTGGCCCAGGATATCATATTGGACCCGTTTGCACCTGAAAATGCACTGTTCATTGACGGTGATGACAGTTCGGTCACATACAGCGGCAACTGGGGATACAGCGATAACCGGAGCAACGGTGATTTTGAAAACGATATCAAGTATACGATGGATATGGGCGCATACTGTGAATATACCTTTACCGGAACAGGAATATTCTTCTATACGGAATTGGATCACGGCCTGAGTGATGCTGATATTTATATTGACGGCGAGTTTCAAAGAACCTTACATCTGGCATCCGATACCTCATCAGCCCGCAACCTTTTGTACGGAAGAAACGGCTTGCCTTATGGACAGCATACCATCAGGATTGTCAATGCCTTGAATGGCAGATACCTTATTATAGATGCCTTTAAAGTATCTACAAATACCACGGGGTCAGTTACCGGCAGGGTTATGGATAACTCGTCAAACCCTCTCCAGGGAGTAAATGTGAAACTGACGGCCGATGGGAATGAATATCTGGCTGCAACAGATGCTGAAGGAACATATACCATCGGGATGGTACCTTCCGGAACAGGATTCTCCATAACTGCAAGCAAGACTGATTACCAGAACGGAAGCATTGACGGGATTAATGTAATTTCAGATAACACCACATATCTGGGTGATTTAGTACTGACAGCAGTTATTAAACCCGGAACCGGAATAATTTCGGGAAAAGTGCTGGATGCATTTGGAGATCCGGTCCAGGGTGCAGTTATAACAATAAGCAGCCCGGCGGAAACCGGCAACCGGAGTGTGACAATCGATCCGGTTGAAACAGATGACCCATCTGTGACAAGTGGCTCTGCCATAACGGTTGATTTCACGACAGAAGGTGACTCCGCGTCAGCAGATGACTCCACGACAACAGGAGACTCAACCACAGAGAGCAGCTCAGCTATAACAAACGCTTCAGGTGACTATCTTCTAAATAACCTGAAGGCAGGGACAGGTTATTTGATAACCGCTTCAAAAACCGGATATCAAAGTGTGTCAATTCCCGAAGTAACTGTTATTGAAGGCGAAATAACAGTGGTGGACAACATAATCCTTGTTCCGGTGAATAAGGGAATGCTATCGGGTAAAGTGACGGATGAATACGGGAATCCTGTTGAGGGAGCAACAGTATATCTTTCGGCCGGCAATAAGGCTTACACAGCCATTACCAATACTGCCGGAATATATACAATGACTGAGGTCTCAGCAGGAACAGGATATACATTGTCTGTTGCAAAGGCAGGATACCAGAACGGCCTGTCAACCGGAATAAATGTGACTGCCGGAGAAGTGACCCAGGCCAATGTCATACTGGCTAAAATAAGCAGCGGCGGCAGTGACGGCGGTAATAACAGCAGCGGCGGTAACAGTAGCAATGGCAGCAACAGTGGATATTCAAATACCGGAACGGCTTCAACCTCTCAGGAACCGGCAGCCGCAGCAGTGAGTCCGGAATTTTTGAAAAAAGCTTTTGAGACTGCAAAAGCCGACAAGAATGGAGTGAAAACGGTAGCAATATCTTCAGATGCCGCGGTTAAGACTGCCAGGGGACTGGAGTATGTAATTCCTGCCGAGTACCTGACTTCAGAAATTAAGACCAGAAGGATCAGGCTGGAAACTGACGCAGCAACCATTGACATACCGGGTAACATGCTTACGGCAAGAGCTGTGGGGAATGCACAGAATATTACCATTTGCATTTCCCAGGTGGAAACCGGCCAACTGGGCTCAGAAATGAGAAAGTTTGTCGGGACCAGGCCTGTAATTGATTTGACGGCAAAAGTAAACAACCAGGTCATAACCTGGAATAATCCTGATGCACCTGTAACCGTATATATTCCCTATACCCCAACCCGGGAGGAAATGTTAAAAAAGGACAATATTACGGTATGGCATCTGGACGATAAAGGGAATGCGACAGCAGTGCCAAGTGCAAGGTATGATTCCAATGCAAAGGGAGTCATCTTCAATACAACCCATTTCAGCAAATATGCCATTGTGTTCGTGAATAAGAATTTCAGCGATATAAAGAAAGCTTCATGGATGCAGATACCTGTGGAAATAATGGCGGCAAAGGGAATAATTGAAGGCACCTCCGAGGCTGAATTCAGTCCTGGCAGGGATATAACAAGAGGTGAATTTATTGCATGGCTCATCAAGACCCTGGATATAAAAGCAGCTTTTGATTCAAATTTTGATGATGTCGGCCTGACAAATAAGTACTATGAGCAGATAGGAACAGCTAAAAAGCTGGGTATAACAGCCGGTGTCGGAGAAAATAAATTTGAGGCCGACAGGCGGATATCCAGACAGGATATGATGGTCCTGACTGTAAAGGCGCTGAGAACAGTTGATAATAACCTTGCTTCCGGAACACAGGAGCAGCTTGAGAAGTTCTCGGATAAAGGCAAAATTGCAAAATACGCCTCAGCCGATGCAGCAACCATGGTCATGTTAGGGTATATAAACGGAGACGGCAAGAATATCAACCCGGTCTCCTTTACAACCAGGGCAGAGGCAGCCGCAATGCTGTACAGCATTTACTTCAAGCAGCAATAATATCTGATAATACCTATAGTTTTCTTGAGAAGCTGAACCGAAACCTTTTTCGGTTTGGCTTCTCATTACATCTCCAAGAAATCAGAATTCTTTATTTCCGACAGGGGTAACATATGGGCAAATTAAATTTTAAGAGAAAATATATGATAATTTCAATTGCAGTTACATTGATGCTGTGTATTTCAGCTGTATTCTTTTTCTTTATAAAACCCGGCTTGAGCACCATAAAAATCGAGTATACCATTAAGCCTCAATTCAATGAGGAGAAAACCGTAGAGATTAATATGAAAATCATCAGAGACGGAATATTTTCTCCGGTGAAAATTATACTTGGAAGCAGTAGTTTTAATCCCATCGATGCAAAATGCATGGATAGTGACGGCAATGAGGTTCTTTTCAGTGCTGAGGACAATAAGCTCATACTTGAGCCCTCAGGCTCCAACCCCCAATATATTGATTTATCCTATAAGGTTAAAATAGGTGACTTCTCAGGCAGTGCATATCAGGGCATTTATAAAGATGATCTGATTGCATTCAGCGGTGAAGGTTCCTTGTTTTTTCCATACTTTGATTACGACCAGGAAGGTCATGGGAACATCGGAAGGACCGTGAGTAAAATTGTTATAAAAACCGATGCGGGGAGCGGTATTAAAGAGGTTGTCCCATATCAAAAAAACGGTGGCAAACAGCTTGAATCCGTTGAAATCAATAATCCCGATTGGAATGTAATATATAACTTGTCCAAATCCTGTTATGCTTTTGGAGACTTTATTAACAAATATATTAAAGGCAGGAATGGCGATGTAAATATATTATTTGATCCGGCATACAAGTCCCAATTGCCCGATGAGACTGTCAGAGTCATAGGCAGCCTGTATGATTATTATGCAGAACTGTTCGGAGGCGGATTGGAAGACTGTCCGATAATTATTTTGAAAAATGACAGAGCAAAGGAAAATACCACAGTTGCCGGAATAGGCGGTAAATCACTGGGCATAAGCATGGAGCCAGGCAATGAAAATGACATCAGAACTTTTTCCCACAGTTTGTACAGTGCATTTTTTGACAATAAAATCAATGCCGTTAATCTGCACTATCAGCCTAATCTATGGCTGTACAAAGGGCTGGCCACCTATTATGAAAATCTGTCACTGGACTGTCTTGGAGAGAATGCGGGAAAAAATTACCGATTCAATTCTTCCGACGGATTTGCGGAACTTTACTCCAGATACATCTATTTCAGACTGAAGGAACCCTCAATGTACAAATTGTCGCCAGCCGATGAAAAGAGTGCATTACAGGGGCAGCTGCAGTTTTTTTTCTATACTGAAGCTCCGCTGGTCATTAAAAGCATAGAGGATATGGCCGAAACAGCACCGGCTAAAAAGAATGCCCTTCTGACATACTTGCTTGAATACAGAGCTGAAAAAAACATAAATGTGGGTGAATTGATGCTTGCGGTGGCAGGTGAAAGAGAGGAGCTCATCCGCAATTATCTGTCGGGAGATACCATAATGCCTTATTCCGGCAGCATTTCAGAAAAAGAAGAGCCGGAGATAATAACAAGGCGGCTGGATGATTATGAAAGGCTGCTGTGCAGCTGGAATCAGCAGGAGATTCCCATATATCCCTATGACAGGATATTTTTACTGGAGCCTGAAAAGATAGCCGATGCTTCAATTGCTGAAAATGTGGTATTTGCTTCAAAGCAAACCGAAGAAATGGTGGGTAATTTTTCACCTACCATTTTCATGCTGTTGAAGCAATATAAATTAAGGGCAGATGTGTGCGGTTTGAAGGATATTAATGATCCTTTGTTGAAATATAAACTCCTTAGCGATGAAGTTAACATAAATAAGTGGAATGAGTACATAAAAAATTTAGGGTTGGATTCTGAAAATGATGAAATTATTGAAGACAAAAAGTCCAATTAAAAGGTGGGCCTCTTTTGGTAAGTTATTCACTGAAAAGTGGTTTCTATTGATATCTGTTTCACTGCTTATTGCTTTTGGGATAATTGCATATTATTCATTGTTTATTAGCGGCCGGGGCCTTTCATATGTTTATGAAGTAAGCCCTTTATCCGGACAGAATAATCGGCTGCATGTGAATTTAAATATGCAAAAAGTTAGGAAGAATGAGCATTTGAAGCTCTATAAGGGCGATATCCCCTGCTCTGACATTAAATGCCGGAGTGCTGAAACCGGTGAAAAAATGGATTTTGATGTCAAAGATGATTTTATAGAAATAATCACCGGGAATGATAAGAGTATACTGGTTGAATACAATGTAAGTCTGGGGCAGCTTGACAAACATGGGCACCGGGGCGGGGCATACTCCGATATGGTGACTTTTGACGGAGACGGGGCTCTCATACTTCCCCAGTATGCCTTCAGTACGGAGGAAAGCGAAATAAAACGAAATGTGGGCAGGATAACCATTCATTATGACATTCCAAAGGATTGGGTTTCTGTTGTCCCCTACTCAAAACAAACCGGCGATGAACTGTTTTCACAGCTGGTAAAACCAACCTGGGCAGACATATATGACCTCAGAAAGTCCTGTTTTGCATTTGGGAAATTCAGAAAATATTCTTATGAACAAGGGGAAGGAAAACTTCAGGTATTGATTGATCCGGCCTATAAAGGGAATTATTCCCGGGAGGTGGAAGACGGACTGAACAGTATTTATAAATACTATGCCGGTTTATTTGAAAGTGAGATAAATTTTTCCATATTGCTTCTGAGAGAGGATTTGAAGGACGGCAGCTATATTATCAGCGGTTCCAGCACCCAGACCTGCGGAAGCTCCTTCCAACCCGGAAAGACAAGAGACTGGCAGCTTATGGGACATAGAATGTTCCATGCCTTTTTTGATACTGCCGTACGGGAAACCACCTTTCATACTCCGCCTCAATTGTGGTTTTATGAGGGTATGGCCACCTACTATGAAAATATGTCTATGAACAGCCTGCCCGCGGGTATACGGCAAAAGACGGGCCTGGATAAAAATGAGGAATTCCTGATGCTGTACAAGCAATATTTGTACATGCGTCTGAAGGATAAATATTTCTTCAGTGTTATGCCCATGGAAGAAGAGAAATACAGCAGTTTCAAAGGGATAACGGAATTTCTTCACTATACCGAAGCACCTCTTATGATTAAAGCCCTGGATGATATGGGTTATTCGAAATATGGAGAACACGACAGAATACTGAAATATATTTTAAAGCACGGCAAGAAAGGGAACTTGCTCCTGGAGGAGCTTGTAAAGTACGCCGCAGGCGATGGATATAAAACATTTGAGAGCAAGTTTATGTACAATAATGAATTGCTGCCATTATGGTATCTGGGAGACGGTAAAAAAGAAGATACCCGGAGGACAATACAGAGTCTGAAGGAAATTGAATATACTCAATGGACCTGGTTCAGGCTCCTGGATCCGGAATATCCTCTGGATTCCCTGGAAACTGAGGGTTTAAGTGAA
Source organism: Ruminiclostridium cellobioparum subsp. termitidis CT1112 (assembly GCF_000350485.1). Taxonomy (GTDB): domain Bacteria; phylum Bacillota; class Clostridia; order Acetivibrionales; family DSM-1351; genus Ruminiclostridium; species Ruminiclostridium termitidis. Next base: position 145,774 of record NZ_AORV01000035.1, on the reverse strand, counting down.
CTGACCGGTCAGGCCGAGAAAACCTCGGTTCATTTTGCTTCCGAGGATGTGGAGAATAATGTAAAAAAACTGTCTCCTGCCGTCTATTCCCTTTTGAAGCAATATTATCTCCGAGCTGATGTATGTGGTGCTGATACAAACAATAAGATGCTCAGGTATGAGCTTCTGGGCAAAAAGGAAAATCTGGACAAATGGGCGCTATATAAAAAAGGGTTAAAAAAAGATTAAAAATTTTCCTAATCGGTCAAAGAAATTACATTTATGAAATAACAGAAAATTTTATAATTTAACTATGGCAGAAACAATTCTTGACTCTTGCAGGTTGGGAGTCTTTCTGACTATAATGTGCGCGCATATACACACTTTGTACTCAATATTATTTTGGGAGGAATTAAATAATGCTAAGACGAAAGATCAGTATGGCTCTTGCAGTTGCAATCAGTGTTTCAATGTTGGGTATGGCAGGCTGCGGCTCCGGCGGCAATACCGCCGTGGATACTTCTGCTTCCTCGGCGGCAGCCGGTACTTCAAGCACATCTGCACCGCAGAGCAGCAATGAAAAGGTAGCCATAAGAATCCTGACGAGATTATCCAGCAACCAGCCCAATGCGGTTGCATTCAGAGACAGAGTAAAGGAATTCGAAGATAAGAACCCAAATATCACAATAGAAGACCAGTCAATAGAGGATGAAGCATCCTTTAACACGAAGTTTAAAACAGCTGTGGCAAGCGGCGATGTGCCGGAATTATTTCAGACTTATGGCGGAGCTGCTTTTGGAGAATATGCCAAGAGCGGAGTTGCAGCTGATTTAAGTGCTGATCTTGAAGCTGATAAAACATGGTCGGAACCCTTCCTGCCGGTTTTTGAAAACTTCCAGTTCAAAGATGTGGAAGGTACATATGCAGTTCCATATGAATTCTTTGCAGTTGCGCTGTTCTATAATAAGGACTTATTCAAGCAAATAGGTGCCGAGCCCCCAAAAACCATTGAAGAATTTGAAGCTGTCTCTGAGAAGTTCAAGGCTGCTGGTATTGTACCGATGGCTTTGGGAGAAAAGGACGTATGGAGGGGCGGACACCTTATAGCAAACCTCATCGACAAGAAACTGGGGGCTCAGAAAAACATGGATCTGGCCGACAGAAAAGCAAGATATGACGACCCGGACATGGTGGAAATATTCAAAATTATTAACGATTGGGCCAAAAAAGGATATTTTGGAGACAAACCCGCCACTTATGACAACAATGCCGAAAAGGCAATGTTCCATTCCGGAAAGTCGGCAATGCATATGAATGGAAGCTGGTATGTTCCCGAAGCAACAGCTTCACCCATAGCTGACAAAGTTGGTGTTGTACCCTTCCCATATTTCTCAGACAAGCCTGACAACCAGAATGTATGGATGGGCGGAGCCGGAGGAGCGTTCTGCATATCCGGAAAAGCTGAGGGAGCAAAGAGAGATGCGGCTTTAAGCCTGCTTAAGTATACAACCTCGGTGGATGCCTTCAAATATTATCAAAAAGTTCAAAAGGGCGGTATTTTCCCGATCAAAATGGAGTCTGATCCAAGTGTTGTTGACAGATTGACCGTTGAGTACAGCAATCTTCTCAACAGTGCAGAGTTTAAGGCAGAGGTGTACAGCTATGATCCATTGCCTACAATGTCCGATAAAGTGAGAAATGAAATTCAAGGTATGTTCTCGGGACAGGATCCTGAAAAGACTGCAAAAAATATCCAGTCTGAAATTGATAAAAATACAAAGTAATTAAACACAACAATTGTAAATACCCGCTAATTCGATATGGCACAGTGCCATATCGAATTAGCAGGTTACTCTGGAGGAGTTAATGATTAAGAGAAGGTGGAATTTTCATTTAGTCGCTGTACTTTTTGTATTGCCTGCGATTTTATTATACACAGTCTTGTTGATTAATCCTGTTATTCAATCGGTAAGAATGTCTTTTTTCAGTTGGAATGGAATCGCTCAAAGTCCTTTGGTTTTTGCAGGTCTCGACAACTATAAGGAATTGCTTCAAAGCGGTGAGTTCTGGAGAGCACTGGCAAATGTGGGGAAATTTTTAGCAGTGGGGTTCCTGCTCCAGATGCCTGTGTCCTTTATATTGAGTTTGATAATAACCAGCAAGATAAAAGCCGTAAGGTTTTTTAAAACGATATTTTTTGTTCCTGTAATACTTCCCATAACGGCAATATCAATAATGTGGACTTTTATACTCTGGCCCACAGGAGGCTCGTTAAATTCCATAATGCAGCTTTTGGGCATGCAGGCACTGATTCAGGATTGGCTGGGCGACCCGAATATCGTGTCAATAACCATTCCGCTGATTAATTTATGGATAGCTGTAGGTCTGAATATGATTATTTTTTCGGCCGGTATGGTCAGCATACCTGAAGAATTATATGAAGCGGCAGAAATTGACGGTGCTACAGGTGTAAAAAAAGTTTGGAATATAACCCTTCCCTTGATGAAGGAATCAATAAAAATTTATTCGGTACTCTGCGTTACAGGCTGTCTGAAGGTTTTTGACATTGTTTATGTAATGACCAGCGGAGGTCCTAACGGTGCGTCGGATGTACCTGCCACGCTGCTGTATTATTCTGCGTTTAAGTATCAGAAATATGGATTTGCAAGCAGTATAGGCACTGTCATCCTCATTTTGGGGCTGGCAGTAAGCATTCTGATCAATAAATTTGTAAATAATGATGAACTGAATAATTAAGAGTTCAAATTAAAACTTGGTAGGTATTTTACATGAATAAAAAATTATACAAATTAAGAAGTCTGCCGGTATATATACTGGCAACCGTTTGGGCCGTAATAAATCTGTATCCGATCTTATTTACGGTTATTTCATCCTTCAAGAATAACGACGAACTATTTTCATCTGCCACATCAGCACTCAGTTTACCAACTTCTCTGAGATTTGAAAATTATGTTGAGGCTTTTACAAAAGGAAATCTCGCAAGATGCCTGGTCAATTCCATTTTTATTTCAGGCAGTTCGACATTTCTGGTTTTACTGCTCGCTTCAATGATTTCCTTTGTAATAGCAAGACTGAGCTATAAAATTAATAATATCTTACTGATATACTTTACTCTTGGTGTAATGATACCCATTCATACGACCCTGGTACCGTTGCTGAAAATGGTAAATACTCTTCATGGACAGAATAATTATTTGATGATCATTGTTCTGTACACCACATTCAATATGCCAATGGCTGTTTTACTAATTGTAGGACACATGAAAAGCATATCAAAGTCCATGGATGAATCTGCTATTCTGGATGGGTGCGGTCCTTTGCGCTTATACGGAAATATAATAATTCCGCTGACACTTCCGGCTATTTCCACGGCCGGCATTATTACATTTTTATATGTTTACAATGATCTCTTGTTTGGAGTTATGTTTATTTCCAATAAAAGCATGTACACCATCACACTTGGAATGCTGACTTTCGTCGGAGCCAAGGTAACCGAATACGGACCGATCTTCGCTTCGATTATCATTACTGTTTTGCCGATGGTAATAATCTATCTGCTTTTCCAGGAAAAAGTTGAGAGCGGACTGGCTGCAGGTGCGGTCAAAGAATAAAAAATACATATATTATCGGGAGAATAATCATGAATCAACAGGAACTTGTAGAAAAACAGAAGTGGTTTGTAAATCTCAGGTTGGGGATGTTCATACATTTCAACAGCGCCACTTTTCAATTTAATGAGGGAGATATAATGGATTGGGAATTCGACCATGAAAATAACGGAGCCCAAAGGAAATTTCCTTTTAATCCGGCCGATTGGAATCCCCAAAAGCTTGACTGCAGGCAGTGGACAAAGGCCACCAAAGCAATGGGTGCAAAATTTGCCGCTCTGACCTCAAAACACCATGAAGGCTTTTGTCTGTGGCCTACAAAAACAACAGAACACTGTGTCAGCAACGGCAAGATTAAAACCGACGTAGTGGGGGAATATCTGGAGGCCTTCCGCAGTAAAGGGATTATTGCAGGATTATACTTTTCAATGCTGGATGTGACTCATAAGATCAACAGAAGCAAATGCACAAGAGAAGATGTCGAATACACTAAAAGGCAGCTTACCGAGCTTCTCACAAACTATGGGGAAATTCCCTTCATAATTATTGACGGATGGCAGGCTCACTGGGGCGGTCCATCCTATGAAAACATGCCCTATGAAGAGATAGATAATCATATAAAATCCATTCAGCCTGACTGCATGCTGTTAAATATAAGCTGTGAAAGCAATCTGGATCACACTGAGGTGGTATTTTATGAGAACGCTGCCGGACAGGAGGTCGAGGAGAATTTCTCAGGCCCCGGAGCATCCTGCAACATATTAAATAACTGCTGGTTCTGGAGAAAAACCGATCCCCGGATGGAATTAAAATCCGCACAGTGGGCAGTGGACAAAATAGAGGACATGAACAGGCATAACGTGACCTTCCTGCTCAATTCCTCCCCAAATACTTCGGGTTTGATTGATGAGAATTTTATGAGGCGTTATGAAGAAATCGGAAGTTTATATAAACGCCCCGGAAACCTGGAGCAAATCCCGGAGGGGTGGCTTAAAAGATAATCCAGGCATGGAGCTGTTTTCAGGGTTATACTTGATACATATTTATTACTTGATAAATTAAAACATATATTGAAACATACTAATACAACACCTCACAGCCATTTTCAAGAATACTGTTAAGTATTTTTGAGGATGGCTGTTTGTCGGTTATAACGGCGGTAATACTCCTGAAGGAACTCAATTTGTAAAAGTGCGGCTGATCGAATTTACTGCTGTCACACAGAAGTATAGTCGCTTTGGAGTTGTTTATCATATGCTGTTTTACAAGGGCTTGCATCTGATTTGCCTCATATGCTCCGTTTTCGTTTATGCCCCTGCAGGATATAATGGACAGATCTGCGTGAAAGTTATCTATAAAGCTGCCTGACAGTTCGCCGATAACAGAGGTGGAGCCCTGCTTCAGCTGGCCTCCTGCTATAAAAGTGGTCACCGAATCCATCTGTGCCAGCTCCAGGGCGGTTTTTACACCGTTGGTCACCACGGTGAGGTTGGTGTAGTTTTGAAGCAGGGGGCATATATTGCTGACGGTACTGCTGGAATCCAGAAATATTGCATAGCCGTCTGATATGAAATCCAGGGCCAGATTGCAGATATAGCTTTTCTCCTTTTTATTCTCCATTTCTCTGAATATGGAGGAGTATTCAATATTGGTGCCCTGGATGAAAGTAACCCCGCCGTGACTCTTTTTGGCTATACCTGATTTTTCAAGCTCAAGGATATCCCTTCTGATGGTGGAAGTACTTGCGTACAGCTGCTGGCAAAGGTATGCGGCGGATACATGTTTTTTTGCCTTCAATATTTCAATTATTTTATCCAATCTCTCTTTTGAATACATGGAAGCCTCCTGAATCGATTTAAATTTGAACGATTATGAATTAAAATGAAACAATTTACATGATATTAATTAAATGATACCAAAAAAATGTTCAAATATAAACAAAATATAAAAAAGGAAATATAATTGTCTTATGCAAAACAATTATAATATTATAGGAGGATAAGGTGAGCGAACAAAATATAAGGGCACAGATTTGCGATATTTGTTATAAGATGTGGCAGCAGGGCTGGGTAGCTGCCAATGACGGAAATGTCTCCGTGAAATTGGATGAGGACACTTTCCTGGCAACGCCCACAGGTATAAGCAAGAGCTTTATGGAACCAGACAAGCTTGTTAAAATAAACGGAAAAGGTGAGGTTTTAGAGGCGTTGGAGGGCTACAGACCCTCCAGTGAGATCAAGATGCACTTGAGATGCTATCAGGAGAGAGCTGACGTGGGAGCCGTGGTTCACGCACATCCGCCCACGGCAACGGGTTTTGCTCTTGCACATAAGCCCCTGGATACATACTCTCTTATAGAATGTGTAATCGCAATCGGTGCTGTTCCCATAGCGCCCTATGGAACACCGTCTACAGACGAGGTACCTGAATCCATAGCACCTTTACTGCCAAAGCACGACGTTATTCTGCTTGAAAACCATGGAGCTCTGACTGTGGGTTCTGATCTCACCACGGCCTATTACAGAATGGAAACACTTGAGTTATGGGCAAAAACGAGTTTTGTGGCACAGATGCTTGGGGGTGAAAAGGAGATTTCGCGGGGAAATATAGACAGGCTCATAAATATGAGAAGTTCGTACAAGGTCACAGGACGGCATCCGGGTTATGTTAAATTTAACAGGTAGGAGGTCAATATATGTCAAAAGGAGTACTGGCGTTTGACTTTGGTGCTTCCAGCGGGAGAGCCGTAAAAGGGAGCTACCACGACGGCAGAATTACATTGGAAGAGGTGCACAGGTTTAAAAATGAGCCGGTAAATGAAGACGGGTTTTTATGCTGGGATATTGACCTGCTGCTGGGGGAAATAAAAAAGTCGCTGACCATTTGCAGGGATTACGAAAGTATCGGGATAGACACCTGGGGAGTGGACTACGGACTTATTGATAAAAATGATACACTCGTCAGGAAACCTGTGAATTACAGAGATCCAAGGACAAAGGGGATCATTGAGCGGGTGTCGGAGCATATTAGCTGTGATAAGCTGTACAATTTAACCGGGAATCAGATAATGGAGATAAATACCATATTCCAGGTTTATTCCGAGGTTTTAAACAATCCGGAATTATTTAAAAAGGCTGATAAGCTGTTAATGATGCCCGATCTGCTGAATTTTCTCCTGACCGGCAAAAAAGCCGCCGAGATCACTATAGCATCAACCACCGGACTTCTTGACCCCTATGGCAGGCAGTGGAACAGGTATATCTTAAACAGTCTGGGCTTGAAGGAAACTGTTTTTCCCGAGCTGATAAGTTCCGGAACCGAAATCGGCCTGTTAAAAGAAGATATGGCAAAGGAATTGAATATTGAACGCAAATCGGTGATAGCAGTCTGCGGGCATGATACGGCATGTGCAGTGGCCGCGGTTCCGGCCGAACAGGACTTTTTATTCATGTCCTGCGGAACCTGGGCTCTGTTTGGTACAGAGCTGGAAGAACCGGTAATAACCAGGGAAACCATGGAGTATAATCTGACCAATGAAATAGGAGTAAACGGTACAACGAGGTTTTTAAAGAACCTTACAGGCACCTGGCTGCTGCAGGAAACCAAAAGGCAGTTTGAAAAGGAAGGAAAGAACTATTCCTACGATGACATGGAAAGGATGGCAAGGGCGGCAGAACCCTTTAAATGCTTCATAGACACTGATGAGGACATCTTTATGTCACCGGGGAACATTCCTCTCAGAATAAAGGAATTCACCTATAAAACCGGGCAGATAGTTCCTGAAACCGACGGAGAAATCATCAGGTGCATTTATGAAAGCCTTGCCATGAAATACAGGCATACCTATGACCAGCTGCTTGTCTGCCTGAAAAAGGGATACAAAAAGCTTCATATTGTGGGGGGAGGCTCCAGAGACGGTTTCCTCTGCCAGCTGACTGCCGAAGCTACAGGCCTTGAGGTGGTTGCAGGTCCTGTTGAAGCCACCGCTATTGGAAATATAGCAGTTCAGCTTATAGCAAGAGGTGAAATCAGCGGAATTAAGGAAGGAAGAAAAGTAATAAGGTCATCTTTTGAAACTATTGAATATAGGCCCAAACAGCATAATGTCTGGAACAACTATTATTCTGCGTACCTGGTAGTATGCAACATCTAAATTCACATATTACCGGCGGTTAATTCCCCGGGACTATAATAATCAAACTCAGGAGGAGAAGATATGAACTATCCAAAAATTGGTATAAGACCAACAATAGACGGCCGTTGGGGGGGCGTCAGAGAAAGTCTTGAAAAGCAGACTATGAATATGGCTTATTCTGCTGCCAGACTTCTGGAAGAAAATCTGGTTTATCCGGACGGCACTCCGGTAAAGTGCATAATATCCGACAGCACTATCGGCGGAGGGCTGGAAGCGGCAAAGTGTGCCGAAAAGTTTTCAAAGAAAGGGGTTTGTGCGACTCTCACAGTCACTCCCTGCTGGTGCTACGGCAGTGAGACCATGGACATGGACCCTCTGACCGTCAAGGCGGTTTGGGGTTTTAATGGAACCGAAAGGCCGGGCGCGGTATATCTGGCAGCAGTAATGGCCGCACATGCACAAAAAGGACTTCCGGCTTTCTCCATATACGGAAAGGACGTTCAGGATCTGGAGGATACTGAGATCCCTGAGGACGTTCAGGAAAAGATACTCAGGTTCGGCAGATGTGCTATAGCAGTGGGGCTCATGAAGAACAGGGCATATGTCAATCTGGGTTCGGTATCAATGGGTATTATGGGTTCCTTCTGCGATCCCGCTTTTCTGCAAAAGTACTTTGGTATCAGGGCCGAATGGGTGGATCTGACAGAAATTCTCAGAAGGATTGACAAAGGAATCTATGACCATAAGGAATATGATAAGGCACTGGCCTGGATCAGGGAAAACTGCAAAGAGGGTTATGACCCCAATCCGGAAGATGTGAGACATTCCAAAGAGGAAAAAGCCAAGGAATGGGAATTTATAGCCAAAATGACCCTTATAGTTAAGGATATATTCTATGGGAATCCAGTGCTGGACGAAATGGGCTTCCACGAGGAGGCAATGGGCAGGAATGCTATCCTGGGAGGCTTTCAGGGGCAGAGAATGTGGACCGATTGGCTGCCCAACGGAGATTTTACCGAAGCAATACTTAACTCCAGCTTTGACTGGAACGGCAAAAAGGAGCCTACTATCCTTGCGACTGAAAATGATACTCTAAACGGCATGGCAATGCTGTTTGGAAAACTGCTCACCGGAACGGCAAGCGTATTTGCAGATGTAAGGACCTACTGGAGTCCCGAAGCGGTGGAAAGAGTTACCGGCAGGAAGCCTGAAGGTCTTGCACAAAACGGATTTATACATCTGATAAATTCAGGAGCGGCAGCGCTGGATGGAGCCGGACTTGCCAGGGATGAGGCAGGTAAGGCGCTGATCAAACAGTGGTGGAAAATTACCGGTGAGGATATCAAAAACCTTACCGCAGCCACAGACTGGTGTCCTGCAAATCTGGGATATTTCAGAGGGGGCGGGTTCTCATCCCACTTTAAAACACAGAATGAGATGCCTGTAACTCTTATAAGAATAAACCTCGTGCAGGGAGTGGGCCCCGTGCTGCAGGTCGCAGAGGGCCACACAGTCACTCTGGACGATGAAACCCATAGAATCCTGGACGAAAGAACCGACAGAACCTGGCCGACAACATGGTTTGTACCAAGACTGGGCACAAAGGGTTTCGAGGATGTTTATTCTGTAATGGCCAATTGGGGAGCAAATCACGGGGCCTTCAGCTATGGACATATAGGAAAGGACCTTATAACACTTGCAAGTATGCTCAGGATACCTGTATCACTGCACAATGTGGATGACAGGGATATTTACAGGCCCCACAGCTTTGCAGCCTTTGGCACAAAGGACCTGGAGGGTGCCGACTACAGGGCTTGCCAGGCTTATGGCCCGTTGTACAAATAATTGGAGATTTATATAATAATTATAAGTTTGTACGATAAGTGGAGGTTTTTATGCTGAAAGGAATCCCTGATGTTTTATCACCTGAATTGCTTAAAATATTAATGGAAATGGGCCATGGTGATGAATTGGTAATATCCGACGGAAACTTTCCGGCAAGCAGCTGTGCACAGAGGCTGGTAAGGCTGGATGGGCACGGGGTGCCGGAGGTGCTTGAGGCCATATTGAAGTTCTTTCCGCTGGACCCTTATTCGGAAGCCCAGGCGGCGCTGATGCAGGTTGTTCCCGGAGATACAGCTGAAACTCCCATCTGGGAGGTCTACAAGTCTCTTATAAATAAATACGAGCCGGTGAATAACAGGGTTGAAAATATAGAACGTTTTGCGTTTTACGATAGGGCCAGAAAGGCATATGCAGTTGTAGCAACAAGTGAAGCTGCGCTCTATGCCAACATTATCCTAAAAAAAGGTGTGGTAGCCGGGTAAGAAGTAATATTGCCCCACAGAAAGCTATTCTGGCCAGATGGGCCTACAGTAATATTTTCAAAGCAGTATAAATATGTTATGTTAATATGGCAGAGCATGTGTCAAACACGTGCTTTGCTATATTTTTTTAGAAGCAGCTTTGTTCCTTAAAATATTTGAGGCTGAATTTGTACTTATTCCTTGAAGTTGCAAGGGTGTATTAGTCGGGGGAATTCAATGAAACTGTCGGAAAAAATCGGTAGGCTCTATTTTAATAGAGAGAACCTGAGCGAAATAGAAATGGCCCGCTCGAGAAATTTATCCGTTTATGAGGGCTGTACGGCCAGAAGTATACTGACTCTTACCAGCGGATCTTTTCTGGTGGGCTTTGCCGGCTATCTGGGGGCAAGCGACCAGATAGCCGGTATTGTTTCGGCTATTCCCGTGTTTGCGGGAATCATTACGGTTTTCTCGCCACTGATGTTTGAGAGAATGGCAAACAGGAAATTTATCACGATTTTATTTTGTCTTTTGGGAAGGCTTATGCTGGGAACCATGATTGTTATCCCGTTTATCGATATCCCAAATTCCCAACAAATTGCATTGCTGATAGGAATGTTCCTGACTGCAAACTTGTTTCTGGCGGCCATGATGCCCTCAGCCACGACCTGGCTTTTAAAGATCACCCCGGAGAGCATAAGGGGGGCATATTACGGGCGCCGTGAAGCAATTGTACTGGGGGCTGTGACAATAGTCACACTCGTAATGGGCCAGGTGCTTGACAAATTCGACAGGGCCGGATATCAGCTCAGAGGATTTATTATATTGTATATATTTGTAATAATTATAACATTGGTCAACTTTATTATTTTTTCAGGTATGAAGGAGCCGCCCAACGAAATATTGAAAACAGACATATCGGTGATTAACATATTCAGAATACCTTTAAAAAACAAAAAGTATATGACCATATCCATATTGATGGCTGTTTGGAATTTTGGCTATCAGCTTGCATTCCCGTTTACCTCTGTCTACATGGTTTCAACTCTTAAGCTGGGGTACGGATTAATAACCATAATGGCCGTGCTGGCGTCGCTGACAAGCGTTGTTTCGGTTTATTTCTGGGGAAGGCTTGCCGACAGGAAATCCTGGCTTTACCTGATGAATTTAATGATTCTCATACAAATAACAAGCTTTTTTATATGGTTTTTCATTAACAAGAGCACGGCAGCCATACTTCTTCCCTTGGCACACATTCTGGGAGGGGCAGCTATCGGCGGCATCAACATATCCTTGAATAACCTGCAGTATACCTTTTCACCTCCTGATAACAAGACGGTCTTTCTGGGCTTTTCGTCGGCTGTCAATGGAGTTATAGGCTTTACAGGCACTCTTGCAGGTTCATATTTTCTGACCCTTTCGGAAAAGCTTGAGTTTAAGGTATGGAATTTATCGGTGGGGAGTATGCAGATGATATTCCTTATAGCCGGAATTACCTTGTTTTCGGGTGTTGTGTTTGTACATAATATTATGAAATCGGAGGCATTCAAGGTAACACTATAATACTATGAGTTAAATTTTTAAAATTCAGTAAAATATATTATTATATCTTTGCATGTGTTCGTTTCTTTTGCCAATTGCCATATAAAGGATTATGTGCTATTCTAATATGAATTTAATGTGAGTATACGGGATTTACAGAGGTGTTTTTGACAGATAACTAAAAAATATAAACAGGATGGAGAGACCGGGAAAATTATGGAGAATCAGCTTCAATACAAAAACAGGGGATTGATCCTTATTAATATTGTACTTCTGACCTTTATGGCATGCCTTGACAGCAGCATAGTAAATGTTGCCCTGCCGGTTATGGCAGGCTATTTCAAGGTTGGAATGAATTCTATTTCGGTGATAGTTTCAGCGTATCTGATTGCCATTTCGGCAACCATACTTATATTCGGAAGGCTGGGAGATATTAAAGGTACGGTAAAGATATTTCAAATCGGAACGGTTATCTTTACGGCAGGCTCCTTGCTTTGCGCCGTTTCCAATTCATTGTATATCCTCATACTGGCCAGAATCATTCAGGCTGTGGGCGCTGCCGGATTTATGGCAACAAATCAGGGAATTATTACAAGGGTTTTTCCTGCAGGAGAGAGAGGAAAGGCGCTGGGTATAACCGGATCGTTTGTTGCACTGGGAACCCTGGTGGGACCTCCCCTTGGAGGTTTCATTGTAGATGCGGCGGCCTGGCAGTACATTTTTCTTATAAACATACCGATTGGTGTTTTTGCATTTATTCTTGGGCTTAAGATTCTTCCCAGGGATGAAGAGAGCAGGAAGGCCCGTTTTGATTTAAAGGGGGCGCTGCTGTTCCTGCTGTTTATTGTAGCGCTGTTTGCGGCACTTCTGGTGGGGGAGCAGATCGGTTTCACAAAGCCACTGATTCTGGCAGGTTTTGCTTTGGCAGTCATAGCCTTCATAATATTCCTAAAGGTGGAGAGGAAAGAGGAAAGCCCGCTGCTGCAATTGAATATATTTAAAAACCAGCTTTTTTCACTGAGTATATTATGCGGTTTTCTGCTTTTTATAGCTATGAACTGTTCAAACATAATCCTGCCCTTCTATTTGCAGGATGTGATCAAACTGTCACCGTCGATGTCAGGGCTTTACCTTATGACATACCCTCTGGTACTGTTTGTTGTGGCTCCCATCAGCGGGCATATTTCGGATAAGATCGGATCGGAGCTTCTGACGCTCATAGGCCTCCTGACCTTTTGCTTTGCCTTCTTCATGATGGCTACCCTGAACCAGTTCTTTCAGCCGGTAAAGCTGGTGCTGATCATAGCGGTAATGGCTTTGGGCAATGGAATGTTCCAGTCCCCCAACAACTCCCTGGTAATGTCCTCGGTGCCCAGGGAAAGGGTTGGAATTGCAGGGAGCATAAATGCACTGGTCAGAAATCTTGGGCTGGTAGTAGGTGTTTCGGTATCCACGCTGATATTATATGGTGTTATGAGCCGTCAGCTGGGTTACACGGTTACAACCTTTGTTGCAGGAAAAGAGGCGGAGTTTGCTTTTGCCATGCGGGTAACCTATATATGTGCAGGGCTCATTGCCATGATAGGAGCGGTGCTGACGGCCTTCAGACTTATCACAAACAGAAAGCGGGCAGCAGTTGAAAAAGTGTAGAATACTATTCAAGCAGGTCCAGCAATTGGGAGGGAGTCTTCAAATAGTACTCGGCATCAATATTATCTGCGTTATTTGAGCCCCATATGGCCAGAGCGAACTTTACACCGGCATTTCCGGCACACTGGCTGTCAAAAAGCGTATCCCCGATGTATATGGTCTCTTCCGGGGAGGCACCCAGCCTTTCCATGGCCTTGAGCAGCGGCTGGGCGTCGGGCTTGTGCTTTTCAGTGTCATCCGAGCATATTACCGCATCAAACTTGTCTATGAAACCCTGCAGACAACTGTCAATTTTTATTTCATAGCCACACCTGGAGGTGACCACTGCCAGGGGCAGGTTCATTGACTTGAGAGTGTCTATCAGCTCATTGATGCCGTCAAAAGCCTTACAGCGTTTGAACCCTTCAACCAGATATTTATAATAGTCCTCCATTGCACTTTCAATATCAGTGAAGCCATACCGCTCAAGGGACTTTGGCGTGGGAACTCCGTAGCCCTTTAAGAGTTCTTCTTCGGTGAAATATCTGCCGTGCTTTTGGAAAATGACACTCTGGTAGGCATACATTACTGCTTCTTCTGTATCTACCATGGTGCCGTCTACATCGAATACAACATATTTAAACATATTGGCCTCCAACATATAATGATAAAAATATAACATATCTGTTATTATAGCATTAAATGTGGCCCTGTGGCCGATTATTTGCCGCAGGTCTGTGAAAACTGAAGAAATTCGGATGTTACAGGGGGTTATGCTTGAAATTATAAATTTTTGTCAGATAGAATATCACCAGGAAACAAACTCCTGTGGAAAGCAGGACGTCAAATACTATCAGATTGTCTGGAATGATATTGCTGATGAGTTTTACACAGAGGTAACCTGCCAGGCCGAAGAGGGCAAAGGACCAGCTTCTCAGGAAGGATATCCTGAACTCGCAGACTTTTCTGATTTCATATAAATTCAGCACCAGTCCGGTGACCGAAGAAATTACCAGTGAAATACCGTAGCCGAAAATGTTCAGAGAAGGAATTCCGGTCAATACTATTACCAAAAGCAGGCTTTCCACAGAAACGATAATGGAGTTCCTGAGATTGGCATTCTGTTTCCCGAGGCCGTTCATAATGCCAAAGGTGGCGGCGGTAACATAGCTTACGAAGTTGCATACACCGGCCGCCATTATCATCTTTCCCAGGTCGTCCCTGCCGTAGAATAAAAGTCCAAGCTTCTGGGGAATGCAGACTGAGACAATCAATGTGCCAAGGCCAACCAGAAAGGATATGCGCAGCACCTGGGAGATACGCTTTTCGGTGCTCCAGGAGTCCTTTTTACTTAGGCTCAGTGACATATCCGGAATCATGACCGTCATCATGGAGCCCACAATTATAAAGGGGAGATTTACCGTTGTCAGGGACATACCTATAAATTTTCCTATCATCTCAAGTGCGGTGTCATAGCTCATGCCCGTACTTATCAGTCTTCTTGGCAGAATGAGTGTGGAAGCCGTGTTCAGTATGGAGGACAGGAAGCCGTTCAGGCTCAGCGGGCAGGATATCACCAGAATGTCAACCAGCAGCTGCAGGGGATTTTTTACCCTGGTCTTTACCGGAACCAGCTTGCCGGAAAACAGCTTATAAGCGGAAAACAGCATTATCATGCTGATGGCTTCCCCCACAGCCAGTGCAAAATATGCCGTGGTTACGGCGCCCTTTATGTTTTTTACAGAAAGTATGGCCATGGTGGCAAGAAGAATGGTTACCCTGATGCATTTTTCAAGAATGTCAATACCTGCAGGGATTGTAAACTTTTCAAAGCCGTAAAAGAATCCTTTGAATATGGCCGACATGGGTATGAAAACCAGGGCCGGACAGATTATTCTTATTGCATCGGCAGCCCGGCTGTCTTTTATAAAAAAATTACTGATATTGGAGGCGTTCAAAAAGACCAGAAGAGCTACGCAAATACTCCACAGCCCGATAAAACCCATTGCGACCTTTACTGTTCTGATGAGGTTGCGGTAATCCTTTTTACTGTTATAGACGGCACAGGTTCTGGAGACTGCGGTGACCAGACCGTCGGCTGTGAGGCACAGCAGCAGGGAATATACCGGCATAATCAGACCGTACAAACCCAGCCCTTCAGCCCCAAGCTTTTTAGAAAGAATTATGGAAAAAGCAAATCCGATGAATCCTGTTATTAAGTTCGACATGGTAAGAATTGCAGAGTTTTTATAAAATTTGTCCAGTCCCATTTAACCATAGCCCCATTTATGTCTTATTATCGCTTAAGCCTTATTATAAATGCTTATTCATCATGAGACAGGTTTATTACTGGCTGTACCGCCAGGGCAGAAAAAAAGAGGTATCTTCCTTTAAACAAAAGATCCCCTATTTATTGAGCAGATAATAGATGAAAATGGACTGTGCCAGAATTATAAACGGCATAAGAGTCATGAAATACCAGTTCCTGGTTTTGTGATGGAATACGAATAATCCGATGTACACTCCGATGCTTCCCCCGAGAATGGACAGCAGAAAGAAGGATCTTTCGGGTATTCTCCACAGCTTGTTCTTAGCTTTAAACTTATCTAATGATACCAGTATAAATCCGAATATATTCAGAATTAACAACAGCGGTATAATAAAACTCTGCATAAACGCACCTCATTAAATATCCAAAGATGTATTATATTATAATAATACAATATTATACCTCATGAGTGCTAGTTTTTTCTTAAATACTAATTAAAAATGAATTTCTTATACGTTTAATCAGTGATTCGGTGTTGGCATTGCAGACAATTTGTAAAATGGCGAGTATTTGTATATAATAGGTTTAAAATCTGGTTAAAGGAGGTATGTATGAGATTCGACTTACTTGACTTGAGTTTTTTCGGCATATTGCTGAAAATAGTACTTATTGTCATTATATATATCATAATTGTTCAAGCTCTGAAGATCATGTCCAGGGATGTTAAGAGAGGCAGTCTGGCGGGCGGGAAGAATCTTGGCTGGAAGCTCAGGATAGTTTACCCCGGAGACGGCGGAAATTTCGTTGAAGGAGACAGCGTACCTATCGGAAACAAGCTTACCATCGGCAGAAACAAGTTTAACCAGATGGTGCTGCCGTCACCGTCGGTTTCAAACTACCACGCAAAAATATATTTCGAAGACGGACGTTACATGCTGGAGGACCTGAACTCAACAAATGGTACGTTTATCAACGGTATCGTGGTGGATAAAAAAAGTTTGCAGCCCGGTGACGAGATAAGTATTTCTCAGACCGTGCTGACGGTAACTGATGATGAGTGAGCTTAAAGCCATGGTATGGCTTGGAAAGTTGATATGACAAAAAGACTTAAAACTTTACAGTTTCTTATATATTTATTTATATTTTTTGGATTTCTTAATCTGGCTTTTTTGGGTAAGCCCATCGATCCCATGGCCGGCGTATTTTTTGCGGTAATAACGGTTATTGTAGCCGTGACCTCCTGGGTACTTAAAAAGTATTATCCAATGGGAGACAGGCTTATATTCCTGCTGGCCATGCTGCTTTGTTCCATCGGAATGATAATGTTGTTCCGGCTCAGCAGGACAACAGCTGTCAAACAGCTTTTATGGCTTGTAATAGGGATAGTGATGTTTTTATTTGTTGTGCTCTATCTCAAAAAGGGACTTGTAAAATACGCCGGTTACAGATACGTATTCCTGGCCGGAACTATAGCATTTATGGCTATGGCCACATTTATCGGTGTAGAAATATTAGGGGCGAAAAACTGGGTGAAAATCGGTCCTTACGGCTTTCAACCCTCGGAATTCGGAAAGATATTTCTTATACTTTACCTGTCGGCAGCTCTTTCAGATATTAAATCCAGAAAACAGCTTATCGAGCCAGGAATAGTCATAATAATTTCGCTGGGTTTTATGGTTTTGCAGAAAGACCTTGGAACAGCCCTTATCATATTTGCAGTATCGGTAACAATGGTTTATCTTGCAACCTCCAAAAAGCTTTACGTACTGATCTCCCTGGGGTTGTTCGGAGCAGGGGGTGCGGCCAGCTATGCGGTTTTCGGGCACATCCGGAAGCGTTTTATGATATGGCTCAATCCATGGGATTATGTTTATAACGAAAGCTACCAGCTCGTGCAATCCATGTACGCCATTGCTATGGGCGGCCTCTTTGGGAGAGGTCTGGGCATGGGGCATCCGGGGTATGTGGCAGTTAATGAATCGGACTTCATATTCTCGGTTATTTGTGAGGAAATGGGACTTTTGATGGGACTTGCCATTTTGATTCTGCATTTCCTCCTGTTTTACAGATCAATCAGGAGCGCTCTCCATGCCGAAAACAATTTTACAAAGCTTTTGACGGCAGGGCTCAGTGTAATGATGGCCACTCAGGCCCTTGTAATCGTGGGGGGAGTTACCGGCTTTATACCGCTGACAGGCATTACTCTGCCCTTTGTCAGCTATGGCGGAACCTCCCTGCTGATCAGCTTTCTGTCATTAAGCATAATTCAGAAGGTATCCGAAGGTGATGAATAAATGGACAATCTGACAACCAATATAAAACGTGTAATGATAATTTTTCTGATAGTTTTTATCGTTTTAATCAGCTATCTTTCATATTTCACGCTCTTCAGAGGGCCTGAGATTGCCACCAGGCCCGACAACAGGAGAATGTGGGACATAAGAAACAAGGTGGTAAGGGGAACTATTTATGATAAAAACGGAAAAGAACTGTCTGTCAGTGAAAAGACAAAGAACAATCAGTACAAGAGAACCTATAAGGGCGGAGCGGCCACCGCACATGTGCTTGGCTATTACGACCCTCAATACGGCATCTCGGGACTTGAAAACCTTTATGACAGTTATCTGTCCAGCAACATATCCGCATCATTTATGGCGTGGGTAGGCAACGGCTTCAAGGAGGTAGACAAGAAGGGGGATGATGTTTATACATCTCTTGACCTGGGCCTTCAGCAGACGGCATATAATGCACTGGGCTCCTCACGCGGTTCGGTTGTGGTAATTAAGGTGGATACGGGGGAAATCCTGGCTATGGTGTCCAAGCCTTCATATGACCCCAACAAACTGGGGGAAATCTGGAAGCAGCTGAGCACTGATGAACAAAGGCCGCTGCTGAACAGAGCCGTTTCGGGGCTCTATCCTCCGGGTTCGACCTTTAAGGTAGTGACAGGGGTCAGTGCTCTTGAAAATATAGACGGAATTGAGAAGGAAACCTTTAATGACGAGGGCAAGCTGGTTTTGGGCCCGGATTACACGCTGAGCAACGACCAGGGCAAAGCCATGGGAAAAATAAATTTTGAACAGGCCATGGTTAAATCCAGCAATGTATTTTTCGGAAATCTCGGGATACGCCTGGAGAAGAATTTATTCAAGACCGCCGAAAAATTCGGATTTAACAGGAATATTCCTGCAGATGGCATAATCATTGACAACAGCAGATTTCCTAAATATGATATATCTGAAAAAGGAAATCTTGCCCAGGCCGGAATAGGTCAGGCAGAAGTACTGGCCACTCCGGTACAGATGGCACTGGTGGCACAGACCATAGCAAATGACGGAGTTATGCTGAAGCCTGTGCTTGTGGACAAGGTAGTTGATTACAGCGGGAATACCGTTAAAGAATTCAGGCCCGATGAGATAGGTCAGATCACTTCCCCGGGCTATGCAGCCGAAATAAAGAGGTTTATGCGAGATGTTGTTGCAAAGGGTACGGGTACAAGGGCACAGGTCAGCGGGATACAGGTCTGCGGCAAAACCGGTACGGCACAGCACCTTGAAAGTAAAAACCCGCACAGCTGGTTCATCGGCTTTGCACCGTATAAAAACCCTGAAATAGCCGTTGCGGTTATAGTGGAGGAGGGCGGTTACGGCGGAACGGCAGCTGCAAAAATATCTTCACAGGTCATGAGCAAGTATTTCAAAAAGTAAAAGTACTTGAAAGTGCTATACATCCCGGCCTGTCTAATTAAGTTTTTGCAGCAGCTTTGACAATATTACTGCAATTTCGGCTCTTGTGGCCTGGGCCCTTGGATTGAGCCTGTTGCCGGAACCGCTGATGATCCCGTTCTTAACCATTACGGCCATAGCCTCGGCTGCATAGCCGCTTATTTGAGACGAATCGGAAAATGCGGCCAGTTGGCTCCCGTCGGCCGGCTGCAGCGGAATACCTGAAACCTGGGCAGCTTTGTACACCTGTACCAGCAGATCCTGCCGTGTAATGCCTGATTTGGGATCAAAATATCCATTTCCGGTGCCGGCGGTGAGACCCAGCTCTCTGGCTGTTCCAATGGCATTGTAATAATAGGAATTGGCCGGCACATCGGTAAAATTACTGCTGAATTGGGCTTGCAGGCCGGCGGTTTTTACAAGCATAAGGATAAAATCTCCGCGCTTGGAATTGGCTGCCGGCATAAAATTATTCTGTCCCACTCCCGATACGATGCCCTTTTCATATAGATAGTCTATTGAGTCCACAGCCCAGTAAACATTTTGGCCCACGTCGCTAAAGTATTTTGATCCATTGCTTAGTTTTAAGCCCTGGCTTTGGTTATGGAGTCTGTCAAGAGCGGTGACAACATATACAGCCCCATTCAGACCGGTTCCCGCAGTGTCGGTAAACTGCTGCAGACCGGCGGTCTTGCGTCTTACTGTGGCAATGAGTTTTCTGGCGCTTTCATTTGAGTTTATATCTATGGTTTCAGTGTTTGAGTATCTGTAAATTGCATAATATACAGTTGCCGCATCGTTGTCGGTCCAGGTCAGCCTTATTCCACCCGAAGACGAAGTGATTGTGCCATTTTCCGGAACTGCCGGAGCACGTCCGCCTTTCCAGGGCATGGCAGGCACAAGGACTTTAGTGGACCACAAATCCTTTTGGAGAGCGGAAACTACTGCCTGCATGGGGCTTTCAAAAAAGTGGTTCATCCTGAACATAACACTGCCCTGAATCTCAGGTTTGGCGGTGTTATATTTTATCTGACGTGTCATTTCAGGTACTCCGTTATCTGTTGAAAAATCCCTGTCATTTGTGGAGTTTCCTTCATTTATCCGGTAAAGTGCCTGACCTATGTACAGGTGGACATTCTTGCCCTTTACGGCATTTGACCACCAGCTGGCAAGCTCGCCATAGGGAGCGGCTGGATTTGCATAGGTAAAATAAATTTGAGGACATATATAGTCTATCAATTCTTCATCCACCCATTTCTTAGTGTCGGCATAGCATTTGTCGTAATTGGTATAGGAGGAATTGGTATTGGAGCCTGCGGGATCGTCCTTTTTGTTTCTCCAGATGGCAGAGGGGCTTATTCCGAACTTTACCCAGGGTTTTTCAGCTCTTATTCTTGCCGATAATTCCTTTATCAGAAGATATGTATTATTTCTTCTCCAATCAGCCTTTTTGGCAAACTGTCCATTGTTATATTTCTGATAAGTGGAATCGTCTCCCATCTCATTGTTAACTTCTTCATAATAAAAGTAATCATCGAAATGGACACCGTCGATATCATAATTCCTGACAACCTCCATTACACAGTCCTCAACCCATTTCCTTGCCTCCGGAATGCCCGGATCAAGTACAAATCTGTTGCTGGCTGTCCTGATCCAGTCGGGGTGTTCCTTATAAACACTCTTAGGTATATTCAGGGAAGCTTTTGTGGCGTCACCGGTATCCATGGAAATCCGGTAGGGGTTGAACCAGGCATGCAGTTCCATATTTCTTTTGTGAGCCTCATCTATGGCAAATTGCAGCGGATCAAAGCCGGGGTCTTTTCCAAACGTACCGGTGAGATACCGGGACCAGGGGGCCAGGCTGGACTTATATAAGGCATCGCCCGTTGACCGCACCTGTAGAAATACGGCATTCATGTTGAGGGCTGCGGCCTTGTCCAATAATTTTATCAATTCTTCCTTGGACTTTTGAATCCTGAGATTTGTGTCTGCAATTGCCCTGGTTTTGGAGGAAGGCCAGTCCAGATTTGCAACGGTACTTATCCAGGCACCGCGGAGATGGCTTTTGGTCACCGGAACAGCCGCAGGAATATATTGCAGATACGGATCCCATGCAGCCGCAAAGGACTGAAAAGTAATAGACAAAGCGAGTAAACATAAAAACAGCAGACTGAACAGGCGTATGTAAGAATTTGACTTGATGTGCATGATAACCCCCCGGAAACATATGACCCATAAATAACTAAAAACAACTGAAAATAAATAACTAAATAAATAATATGTATTATTGGTTTACATAAAACTAGTCTCTGGTAATATGTTAAGGCATACTGAGTTGTTTAGTCAAGAAAAACAGCTCCGTGGGAAAAATTGCAATCTCTTCAGCTTTGTTTTATTTTTTTAGAAATAATGAATTTTAATAATTGATAAATTACAGATACTATTTTTGTACTTTATTATATTTTTCATATATAATTCTTATATAATTGATATATTGATATATGATTCGGGATCTATAACTTGAAAGGGTGATTGCAATAGAGATTAGTATTTTTGAAGTGTTGGGCCCAATAATGATCGGTCCTTCCAGCTCGCATACCGCAGGTGCCGCAAAGATAGCGCGCATTGCAAGGACGGTGGCCAATGAAGATGTAAAAAGGGTTGTGTTCGGACTCCACGGTTCCTTTGCCAAAACCTACAAAGGGCACGGTACCGATAAGGCGCTTGTGGCAGGGGTGCTGGGGATGAAGGAGGATGATGAAAATATCAGAAATTCCTTTACCATTGCCGAATTAAACGGTGTGGATTACCAGTTCAGGGAAATCGATCTGACTAACGCACATGACAATTCGGTGCTGATTGAAATCATAGACAGCAATAACAAGTATCATAAGGTCATCGGTGCGTCTATCGGAGGAGGAAGGATACTGATTACAAATATAGACGATTTTGAAGTGGAAATAGCAGCTGAAAATCCTGTTATCATTACAAGGAATAAGGATAAGAAGGGTGTTATCAGTGAGATAACCTCATTGCTGGCTCAAAACAACATAAATATTGCAGTCATGAGGGTCAGCCGCAAGGAGAAGGGGACGGAAGCCTCCACCATCATTGAAACCGATGACGAAATATCTCATGCTATCATCGACCAACTGTCCCAAATCGAATATGTGGATGATGTAAAGGTTATGAATTTTATGGATAATAAAGCACTTTAAATATAAGGAGAGTTTATGTACAGTAACGGCCGTGAGCTTTTGGAACTCGCAAACAGCAGGAACCTGAGACTTTACGATGTCATTCTTGAGAATGAAATGAAAATATCGGAAAGGTCGGAGCAGGAAATAAAAGATGCAATGCGAAAAAGGTATAACGTCATGAAGGACTCGTCACAAAAAGCGCTGTCAGAACCTCAGGAGACAGTGGGAGGCATGATTTCGGGCGATTCCAGGAAAATAAATGATTTTACGGAGGAAGGCAGGACCCTGTCAGGGGATTTTATGTGCAGGATGATGGCCAGAGCCCTTTCCTCCTGCGAAGTAAACGCTTCCATGGGCAGGGTGTGCGCTGCACCCACGGCAGGCTCCTGCGGAATAGTGCCTGCCGTCATAATCTCGGTGTGCGAGAAACTGGGCCTGGATGAGGAAAGCGCCGTCAGAGGGCTGATTACCTGCTCCGGCATAGGAGCAATCATTGTAAAGAACGCCACCGTAGCCGGAGCAGAGGGAGGCTGCCAGGCCGAATGCGGTGTGGCGGCAGCCATGAGCGCAGCTGCGGTGGTCGAGCTGGCCGGCGGCACACCTGAGATGAGCCTCAATGCAGCAGCTATAGCTTTGAAGAATATTCTGGGGCTCATATGCGACCCTGTTGCCGGCCTGGTGGAAGTGCCCTGCGCAAAAAGGAACGCGTCCCAGGCGGTTAATGCGGTAACTTCTGCAGATCTGGCCCTGGCGGGCATAAAAAGCAATGTACCCTTTGATGAGGTTGTGGAGGCCATGTACAAAGTGGGGAAAATGCTTCCCTACCAGCTGAGGGAAACTGCCATGGGAGGATTGGCCGCTACTGAAACAGCCAGAAAAATAGCCGACGGTATCTTCAGGAGATAGCAGTTTTCAACTGTCTGTGCGGATGGGACTGCCCGGCAAAACAAAAAACCATAGGACCGGATGGAGCCGGGCTTATGGTTTTGCTGTTTTTTAAATCGTTTAGGTTACAATCAAGTCACAATGCAGGATATGACTGCAGGGTTTAACTTAAAATAATCAAACACTTTGGTCGAAATTGCCTCCTAGATTGGGATTGACACTGAGTTCCATCATTTTTGTAAGAGCCTGTGAGTCCTCTTCAGCAGCGTTCATTGCGAGTTTTGTTACGGCAAGGCTTGCTTTCTCGCTGACTGCGGCTTGTGACTTCAGCACAGATAAAGCTTCAATATCCATTTCAAAACCACTCCTTTATTATTTCAAATATATCTAAACTCATATTATAATTTTACACCCTTCAACATTAAACTACAATATGTTCTTGTTTTTTATGGTAACTATAACAATGTATTCCTTGACTGACACAATAACTAAACGTATAATATTCCAAAGGGTATAGGACTTGAGCCGGCAGGGCCCGGCACGGGTATCCCTTATTATCCGAAGGAATGAATATTATGAAATTAAATGTTACGAAACTATTTGAAAATAAAGATTATTTTCTGTTTGACGGTGCCATGGGCACCTATTATTCCTCAAAGCATGACAACAGCATTGCGTGTGAGACTGCCAACCTGAACGACGGCCAGACGATTTTACGTATACACAGGGAATATATTGAAGCCGGTGCAAATGCCATAAAGACAAATACTTTTGCAGCCAACAGGTTTTCTTTGGCCTGTGAGCAGCCAGAGGTGGAGCAGATCATAAAAAAAGGCTGGGAAATTGCCAATGCTGCCGTGAGAGACAGGGAAGCAGCCGTTTTTGCGGATATCGGTCCCATTCCAATACCACAGGGACAGGAAGAAGAGACGGAATACAAAAAGCTGGCTGACATATTTCTCCAATGCGGTGCTGAAAATTTTCTGTTCGAAACCTTTTCGCGTTATGATATTATTCTTGAACTGGCTGCCCATATCAGACTCAAAAAGCCTGATGCCGTTATAATCGCTTCCTTTGCCGTATACCCCGACGGGTATTCCAAAGAGGGGTTGTTTTTTCAGGATATATTTAAAAAGGTCAGTTCCAGCGGCCTGGTCAATGCCTGTGGATTTAACTGTATCAGCGGTCCGGCGCATATGTGCAGGCTGGTGGGCCAGCTGGATATAAAGGGCAGGCTGGTCACTGTCATGCCAAACTCCGGATATCCTTCCTCGGAAAGAGGCAGGACTGTCTACGTTGACAATTCCGATTACTTTGCGGAAAAAATGCTGGAACTGAAAAAGCTTGGTGTGAAAATACTGGGCGGCTGCTGCGGAACAACACCGCATCACATAGCCGTTACCGCAAAATTGCTGGCCGGCAGCGGAAGTGCGGCAGGCAATACCGAACAGCAGGCTGATAAACAGGTATTACCTGCAAATAGAAAGCCTTTGATCCAAAAGCTCATAGCTGAAAAGAAGCCCATTCTGGTTGAAATAGATCCGCCCTTTGATACAAATTGGGAGTACATGCTGCGGGATGCCTTCCTGCTGAAAACTGCTGGGGCAGATATGATAACAATTGCCGACTCGCCGCTGGCAAAATCAAGAGCGGACAGCTCAATGATGGCCGCCAGGCTGCAGCGGGAGTCAGGCTTGCCCGCAATGCCTCACATTACCTGCAGGGATAGGAATCTGCTGGGTATAAAGGCAACCTTGCTGGGCTTAAATATCGAGGGCATCAGAAATGTTTTGCTTGTCACAGGTGATCCTATTGCCATCATTGAAAGAAAGGACGTTAAGGGAGTTTACAGTATGAACTCCTCAAATCTGGCAAATTACGTGTCAAGCCTTAATGACAACGTATTCGGGGAGGCTTCCTTTGAAATAGGCGGAGCCCTGAACGTAAATGCACCTAATTTTGATGCCGAGTTAAGACGCTCTGTTAAAAAAATCGAAAATGGAATAAGCTTTTTCCTGACACAGGCAATATATACTGAAACCGCCGTAAATAATGCGGTCAAAGCTTTTGAAGTGTTAAAGGTACCTGTGTTTGCGGGAATAATGCCCATTGTGGGATATAAGAACGCACAGTTTATAAATAACGAGGTTCCGGGAATAGACATAGATGCAGCTACTGTTGAAAGCTTCCGGGACAAGAGCAGGGAAGAATCGGAAATACTTGGTATAGAACACTCAATGAAGTGTATAAATAAATTGTATGAACATGTTTCCGGATTTTATATAATGACACCGCTTAAGAGAATACATGTGGTTTGTGAATTAATAAAAAGGATTAAGGAGAAAAAGGTATGATAATAGTTGGTGAGAAATTAAACAGTTCAATCCCGAGGATATTTGAGCTCATGAAGGCAAAAAATACTGGAGAGCTCAAAAAAATTGCCGTAGATCAGCAAAACGCCGGAGCCAATTTTCTTGACATCAATACTGCGATTTTCAGAGAGCAGGAAATTGAAATGATGGAATATGTTCTCGGTATAGTGCTTGAGAGTACAGAATGCGGTATTATGCTGGATTCACCCTCTCCGGCAGTGATTGAAAAGGCAATCGGGCTCATATCGGGAAGAGAAGTAATAATCAATTCAATAACTCTCCAGGACAGGATAAATGAGCTTTTACCGGTTGTAAAGTCCTATAATTCAGGAGTTGTATGCCTGCCCATAGATAAGGACGGTATTCCAAAAACAGCTGAAAAGCGGGTGGAAAATTCGCTTAAGCTGGTTGAAATACTTCAGGAAGCAGGAATTGCAAAGGATAAAATATATATTGATGTTCTGGCAGAAGCTCTTGCAGTTGATAACGAAAATGCGAGAACAACCATAGAGTCCATAGCAGCCCTGAGAAAGGCACAGCCGGATATTCATATTATTTGCGGGGTTTCAAACGTATCCTTCGGTCTTCCCAAAAGGCCCGACATAAATGCCGCTTTTCTTAACACAGCTATTTACGCCGGCCTTGACAGCGGTATTGTGGATATAACAAACCAGCAGATACGGAGTACTGTATTTATTGCAGAAATGATTGCAGGTAAGGATGAATATTGTATTGAGTACCTTGGCTATTTCAGAGGGCAAAAGAATAACTGATTATAATTTTATATTCTGCTGTCAAGATGACATTTTATGTGATACAATATTTTACGAAGTTTACGAAAAGCGGAATAATTTGCATATTGGAGGGTACCACCCATGAAGGACAAACCGTTGTATGAAGTAAGAAAGATCTCTAATCTCAAGGATATGATTGAACAGAGTGCGAAGCTTTATGCCGACAAGGCCGCTTTCCTTGTCAAGCCGAAAACAGGGGGAGATTATGTCCCTGTATCCTTTAAAAAGTTCAAGGAAGATATTGATGTCCTGGGGACAGCTTTGTTGAGTCTGGAGCTTAAAGGTAAAAAAATTGCTTTGATCGGTGAAAACAGATATGAATGGGCAACCTCCTATCTTGCTGTCTGCAATGGAACCGGCATTATTGTTCCTTTGGACAAGGAGCTCCCTCAGAATGAGATAGAGAACTGCTTGCTGCGCAGCCATGCGGATGCCATAATTTTTTCAGGTGGGGTATCAAGTAATATTGAAAACAGTTTAAAGAATATAACCAGCTGCAAATATTTTATCAATATGGATATTGAGGAAGATACCGACGGTCAGCTTTCATACGGCAGGCTGATGCAGAAAGGGAAGGAACTCCTGGCACAGGGAGGAAGAGAGTATCTGGACGCAGTCATTGATAATGAAGCTATGGATATTCTATTGTTCACATCGGGAACCACTGATAAATCCAAGGCAGTTATGCTGTCCCACAGAAATATAGCGGAAAACCTTATGGCCATGTGCTCTATGCTGTATATAGACGATAAGGATGTATTTTTATCGGTATTGCCAATGCACCACACATATGAGTGTACCTGCGGTTTCCTGTGCCAGATGTACAGGGGCTGTACGGTGGCTTTTTGCGAGGGGCTGCGGCACATAGTAAAAAACTTGCGGGAGTCAGGCTGTACCGTTATGAACGGAGTTCCCCTTGTATTTGAATCCATCCATAAGCAGCTTATGAATCAGGTTGCCAAGAAACCCGGAGGACCGGGAAAACTCAAGCTGGGAATCAGACTGAGTAAAATAGCCGGAGTTTTCGGTGCGGATATCAGAAGAAAGCTCTTTGCCGAGATTCACGATGCCCTTGGGGGCCACTTGAGGTTATTTATAAGCGGAGCTGCTGCAATTGATCCGATGGTATCCAAAGGCTTCCGTGAAATAGGGATAAAACTGGTACAGGGTTATGGCCTCACCGAATGTGCACCAATAGTGGGCTTGAACAGAGACTGCTGGTTCAAGGATGATGCGGCAGGTCTTCCGCTGCCGGGCCTGCAGGTCGTAATCAATAAACCCAACAGTGAGGGTATCGGTGAAATCAAAGTCAAGGGCCCCAGTGTCATGCTGGGTTATTATGAAAATAAAGAGGCCACCGATGCAAGTATACGGGACGGCTGGTTTTATACAGGGGATATGGGTTTTATGGATTCTGACGGGTTCATACACATAACCGGCAGAAAGAAAAATGTCATTGTTACTAAAAACGGCAAAAATGTATATCCCGAAGAAATTGAAACTCTCCTCAACAGAAGTGATTATATAAAGGAATCCCTTGTTTACGGTACTGAGGGAAAGGATGACGTGGTCGTCTGCGCCCAGATTGTGCCGGATAGGGAGAAGATTGATGAGGATGTAAAGAATGGTGTTATCGGACAGGCAGACGTGAATGCAATAATCGGTTCCGAGGTTAAGAGAATTAACAGGGAGCTGGTCACCTACAAGTACGTTAAGGAATTTACGCTAAGGGATAACGAGTTCGAAAAGACAACAACCAAAAAGATAAAAAGATATCAGGAGTTAGCTTAAAATTTTTTGAGTAAATCATATAGCGCACATGGCCAATTAACCTCCTTTATTCGCATTATAGCGGATGAGGAGTGAACAAATTACATTACATTTTTGTGGCTGCTAATGCGGCCCAAAGCCATCGGCTTAGGAGGTTAATTCAATTAGCATATGGATAAAATACTGGACAATGCAATAAATGAAGCTGTAAACCTTGTCAGGGAAGTAAGCGAGTATTTGTTATGTGATATGGATGATAAAAAGGTTCTGACAAAAAGCGGGGATGCCAATTTTGTCACCGAAATAGACTTAAAGGTTCAGGAAATTATGATAAAAGGCTTAAAAGAAATCCTGCCGGAAAGTAATATTATTGCCGAGGAAACAAATGAAAATGACTTTACACTGGGGAAGTACACCTGGATACTGGATCCCGTGGACGGCACCACCAATCTTATGTACGGTTATAAGTATTCCTGCATAGCACTGGGGCTGGTTGTAGACGGCAGGCCCTATGCCGGAATAGTTTACAATCCTTATCTGAAGGAGCTGTTTACAGCCCGCAAAGGCGAGGGAGCCTTTGTAAACGGAAAGCCAATAACCGTGAGTGACAACAAAATACTGGAAAACTGCCTGATTACCATCGGAACCTCTCCTTACGACAAGGGGAAGGCTGACGAAACCTTCAGAATAACAAAAAATGTTTTTCTTAAATGCAGAGATATAAGGCGTTCGGGCTCTGCAGCACTTGATATATGCAATGTGGCAGCCGGACGGACTGATGGCTTTTATGAAATGGAGCTCCGGCCCTGGGATTATGCCGCGGCGTCGGTTATCCTGGAGGAAGCGGGAGGCTGTATCACAGAATGGTCGGGTGACAAACTGAGCTACATACGTGAGCATCAGGCAATGGCTACAAACGGTCATATACATTTTGAGCTCAAGGAAGTTATAAATAGCAAATAATAAAATATAATCAAGTTAAAAAGAAATTATAAGCCGGATAATAATATTAATAAGTAATAAATAACAAATAGTAATAGTGTATAGGGTATTTGGCGGTCAGTTATTTAATAGCAAACTGGCCGCTGTTTTTAATTCCCAATAATTAGCAAAATTGACGCTTGACTTAAAATGTACATAAAAGTATACTGGTGTCAAACTGGGTGAGAGCCATGGTCAATTAAACTCCTTTATTCACTTTACAGTGGATATTGGAGTGAACATATTTCATTGTTTTTTGTGGCCACAAATGTGGCTCATGGAGGTTAGTTTGAAAGACTTCACTTGCGTTCGTCTTCCAAACTAACCTGTGAATTTATGGCCGTGCGAAATATTCAAAGTATACTTTGAAAGCGCACATGGCCAATTAACCTCCTTTATTCGCCACATTGCGATAAAGGATATAAGTTTTCATTACATTTTGTGGCCACAAATGTGGCTCATGGAGGTTAATATGGATAGGGATAACGTAACCAGACTGATGTATGGTGATAAAGAAATAATACTTGTAGGGACTGCCCATGTGTCAAAGGAAAGTGCAGAGCTTGTACGGCAGGTTATTGCCGAAGAAACTCCGGACAGTGTGTGCATCGA
Source organism: Ruminiclostridium cellobioparum subsp. termitidis CT1112 (assembly GCF_000350485.1). GTDB lineage: Bacteria > Bacillota > Clostridia > Acetivibrionales > DSM-1351 > Ruminiclostridium > Ruminiclostridium termitidis. Next base: position 115,946 of record NZ_AORV01000035.1, on the reverse strand, counting down.
ACTTGACGAACAGAGATATGACAGTATTCAAAATCCAAAGAGGTGGGAGAGTACTGATATTGTCAAGGTAGTAAAATCAAAAAAAGTGGGCTTTCTTATAGCTAATCTGATTTTAAGCGGCTATCAGAAAAAGCTTGCAAAAAAAACTCGGAACAAATGTGGGAGGAGAAATGCTTGAGGCAATAGCCTCCGCAAAAGACGTCAACGCACAACTGGTGCTTGCCGACCGCAATATTCAAACCACTTTGCTGCGTATATGGCGTAAATTAAGCCTGTGGGAAAAGCTTAAATTAATTTTCAGCCTGACTTTCTCCTTCGGAGAAGACACCGAAATATCCAGTGAGGATTTACAGGAGCTGCTAAAGGAAGATATGCTGGAGTCGGCCATTTCAGGGCTGCGAAAGCAATTTCCCGCTGTCGGGCAAATTCTCATTTCGGAGAGGGATCAATATCTGGCCTATAAAATCAAAAATGCTCCCGGTCAAAAGATAGTGGCCGTTTTAGGCGGTGCGCACGTTCCGGGCGTGAAAAAGGAAATATTCAAGGAACAGGATATTGAAAGTATCTCTGTTATTCCTCCCAAAAGCAAAATTTCAAAAATAACCGCATGGATCATTCCTGCACTGATAACGGGACTTTTTGTCTATGCTTTTATCATGAATATCCAAACAGGCTTGAATCAATTATCGGCATGGGTTTTATGGACGGGCTTGCTGGCGGCATTGTTTACTGCCCTATGTTTAGGCCATCCTCTCAGCATCATTACTTCTTTTATTGCAGCACCAATTACAACCCTGCATCCAATGCTGGCCTGCGGCTGGTTTGCAGGATTGGTGGAAGCCACAATAAAAAAACCTACCGTGCAGGATGTTCAAAATATCCAGGAGGATATTTTCAGCTTGAAGGGTGTGTTAAAAAACCGTTTTTTGAAAACCCTGCTGGTGGTTATAATGTCCAATATCGGTGCTTCCATCGGAACCTTTATCGCAGGTACGGGTATAATTAGAAATCTGCTCTGATATCACGCTCCGGCGGTAAATTCAAGCCTGATAGTATTATTTGGCACTGCCGGAACTATAATATATTTATGCAGCTAAAGATTAACAAGCATTACAGGAGGAGTCAATGTACACGCCTGAAAGTAAATATCAGAGGAGAGCCGACGCCTACGGCAAAAAATTGGATATATATGCAGGCCGGAGCAATAGCATAGGAAATTACAAGCTGTTGGTTTTCTTTGCCGGCGCGGCGCTTGCGGTAATTTTATATATTATGAGACAGTATATAGTGATGGCGGCAGTGCTTGCAATTTTCGCAGCCGGGTTTGTATACCTGTCAATAATACACAACAGGATAATAAAGAATAGGAACTATTCACAGGCAATGCTGCAAATAAACAATATGTGTCTTAAAAGGGCAAAGGGTTTATGGACGTCATTCTCGGATACAGGAGAAGAGTTTGTGGACCCCGGCCACAATTATACCCATGACCTCGATCTGTTCGGAAAAGGTTCCTTGTTTCAAATGATAAATATGACCACTACCTATTCGGGCAGGCAAAAACTTGCCGGTATGTTTTTGCAGCCGCTGGATAAGACTGAGGATATAGCCATGAGGCAGGAGGCTGTTGCAGAACTGGCGGAAAAGCTAACTTTCAGACACCGGATGTACTCAAATGTCCTTATGTCCAACAAAGATATCATTTTGACAGATGCTGAGGTGCAGGGGAAAAAACATACCAAATCGCTGATTGATATCATAGATAAACTTGATGCTGTATTCGCCTGGGCAAAGGACACAAACAGCCGGTATTCCGCCTCGGGGTTTAAACTGCTCATAACTGCACTTCCGGTAATAACCCTGCTTTTAACAGTTTTGGCTGTACTGAAGCTTGTACCCTTTTACCTGCCCATTGCCGGCTTTGTCATCCAGTTCCTGATGCTGGGGTATAAGGTCAATTATAGAAATAAAAGCTTTGAACTGGTTGAAAAGTATTCCAATACACTTAAAGTTTACAGGTCGGTACTTAAACAGTTCGAGGCAGAGAGCTTTGAAAGCCGGCATTTGATGAATTTAAGGGAGCAGCTCAAAGGAGTCTCCCATGAACCTGCCTGGAAGCAGATCGAAAGGCTGTCCAAGCTCTGGGAACTGATTGCAAACAGGTATAATTTTCTCTATACCGTTATTAACACTGTCACCTTATGGGATTTCCACTGTTTGGTGGCTCTGGAAAAATGGAAGATGACCAGCGGCAGATATGTGGAAAAATGGTTTGACATCATAGGAGAAGTTGAAGCCTTGAGCAGTTTGGCGGTTATGCGCCACGATAATCCTGACTTTATTATGCCCAGGGTGTCGGAAGAGCTCAAAGGCGGAATCGTTGCAGAACAGCTGGGGCATCCTTTGCTCACCAAAGGCAGGAAATGCAACGATATCAACATAGACCGGGGGCAGCCCATACTTCTCATCACCGGCTCCAACATGTCGGGGAAAAGCACCTTCCTGAGAACTGTAGGACTGAGCCTGATATTGTCGTACATGGGACTGCCGGTTTGCGCAAAAGCGTTCAGCTGCCCCGTCATGAAGGTATATGCCTGCATGCGGACCAGCGATAATCTTGGTCAGAGCGTTTCCTCCTTTTATGCTGAACTTTTGAGAGTCAAATTGATTGTTGAAGCAGTTGACAGGGAAGAAAGGGTATTTTTCCTTCTGGATGAGATATTTAAAGGAACCAATTCCGCAGACAGGCACACCGGTGCCAGGATGCTCATAAGCCAGCTGGACAGAAAGGGAGCCTGGGGAATGGTATCGACTCATGACCTGGAGCTGGCGGACATGGAGCGGGAAAGCGGCAGAAGAATCCGCAATTATCATTTCAAGGAGTATTACAGGGACAACAGTATTCATTTTGACTATCAGCTTCGTGAAGGTGTTTCAGACACAAGGAACGCCATATTCCTTATGAAGATGGCAGGTGTAAAGGTAGAAGAAGAGTAACATTTTGTTTATTTCCGGGGGTTATAATAATGAGTCTGACCGATGAAGAGAACAGGGAGTTCGAAAAGCTTTTGATCAGCCATAGAAGGTTTGATGGATGGCTGGCTATTGTAATTGGATCATTCTTTTTTATCTTTATGGCATTTATGTTTTTGTATTCGTTTGATGTGGACGATTTAGAACGGCCGGACCAGCTGTTTGGGATGGTCCTGACTTTTGTTCTGCTTGCAGGGCTTGGAGCAATGGTGGTTTTAGGAGGCATAAGAACACTCGGGAAAAATCCAAATAAAAGAACAAAAGAAGAAAAAGTGGTATTGATAAAAAAGACAGTAAAATTTTTGGTAGTCGCTGCATTGATCATTTCAATGATAAAAGTAGTGTACATATTCAATTTGCGGCATGACACAGTTGTGGTATACCAGCAGAACCAGTTTGAAGCAAATAATATTTATTCAAAATCAGGAGTTTTTAAAAGTGAAAGCCATGAAATTTTCATAAAGGCTTTGAATATGGAATTGGAATGTTCTAAGGAAGACATCGCTAAAATATGTGATCTGTTAAAAGATCAAAAAAATAAAAACACTTTAAAGCTGGAGTATGAGTGGAACAGGTTTTTTCCCGACAGGGGAAAGCTTATAAAAATAAGCAAAGCCGCTGATCGGTAAATTAACATAGTAATAGCAATACAGTGACACAGAAATATAGAAATACAGAAATATAGGAAAAAACAAGGGACTGCCGCAAGAAAAATGCCATTAGCATTTCTTGTGACCAGTCCCTATTTGTACTGCAAGATCAATACTCCTCCTCTTGAATATCAAAAACGAAATTACACTTGTCACATCTGAAAACCAGCAGAGTTCCAAAGCTTTCACTCTCGGTTTCTTCCACATGTATAAGACCTCCGCAGCTGCATTTCTTCGGGTATCCGTTCATGCAGGTACAACATTCGGTATGGCGTGAATTGCGATGTTTAGTTTCAGTTGAACAGGTATTGCACATTGACCACCACTCCAATCAGTTATTATGTATTTATTTTAATACATTTTTTAGCAATAGTAAAGGCTTTACGCATGTATACATGAGATCTCATCAGCGTTTGAGGGTATTTTGAATGATAAATAAATAACAAAGAATATTTAAATGAATGTTAAATAATAAATTCTGTGAAAAAAATATCAAACTCTAATTGACAATGTGAACTTAAGAACTTACAATATAGTTGAGAATGTTAAAAAATTCGCATATTAAAGATACGGTATTTAACAAACTCATTTTTTTATGTGATGAGATTGTATACAAAGTACCTGTAACGGATTTGAAAATGGCTATTTAGCCTCCTTTATTCGCCTGATGCGGATTTAGGAGCTTATATATAATTATTATTTTGATGCCGCGGTTGCGGCTCATGGGAGGCTAAGATGGAGAAGGTTAAAGAAGTGTTGAAGCGCTTTGGCAATTCAAAAGACAATCTTATTCAAGTTATGTTGGAGCTGCAGAATATTTCGGGTACAAATTCACTGCCACACGAATGGGTTGAATTTGTGGCAGCCGAACTGGATATGCCGTTAAGCAGGGTATACAGTGTTATTACATTCTATGCAATGTTTGGGACCGAACCCAGGGGAAAATATGTGGTTGAAGTCTGTAAGAGTGCTCCATGTCATGTAACGGGTGCCGGCAGCCTATTGTCAATGCTGGAAAAAGAATTGAAGGTCAAGCCCGGTCAAACAACTGAAGATGGAGTTTTCACATTGATACAGTCCTCGTGTTTTGGAGCATGTGACATATCTCCGGCAGTAAAAATCGGTGAGAAGGTTTATGGAAACCTCACACCTCAAAAGCTGAATGAGATTGTAAACTCTTATAGGGAGGGCCGTCATAATGGATAAGGTATTGAGTGCAAGATTCGGTAAAATCAAACCCGACAGTGTTGAAGAATATATTGCGGCAGGTGGTTATGAAGGTCTTAAGAAAACAATGTCAATGGAGCATGTTGATGCCATTGAAGAAATAAAGAAAGCCAACCTTTTTGGCAGGGGCGGTGCTGCTTACCCGACAGGTATAAAGTGGGAACAGGCTTATGCTATCAAAAAAGGTCCCAAATACATGGTCTGTAACGGTGACGAAGGTGAACCCGGTACATTTAAAGACAGGCACATTCTTGGAGAAGATCCCTTTGAACTCATTGAAGGTATGACCATAGGCGCGTATATCATGGGCGCCAAAGAGGGATATATATACATCAGAGGTGAATATGCAGCTATTCAAAGGATAGTTGGGAGCGCAATAGCCAACGCTGAAAAAGCCGGTTACCTCGGAAAGAATATCCTAGGAAGAGAAGGTTTTGACTTCACGCTTAAGGTTGTTTCAGGCGCAGGGGCATATGTATGCGGTGAAAATACTGCTCTTGTTGAATCAATAGAGGGAAAGACAGGCAGACCGAGACAGAAGCCGCCGTACATCAAGAATTGCGGTTTGTATCAGATGCCTACCATATTAAACAATGTAGAAACCTATTCATGTATTCCCTGGATAATCAAGGACGGCGGAGAAACCTTCAGCAAAAAGGGAACCGAGTTCAGCGGCGGTACAAAGTTAATGTGTCTTTCGGGAAATGTTCAGAACAGAGGAGTTTATGAAATTCCTTTCGGTATGACTTTAAGGGAACTCATTTATGACCTGGGCGGCGGAGTTACCAACGGCAGAAAGCTAAAATTTGTCCACCTTGGAGGACAGTCGGGAAGCTGCTTCCCTGAGAGCTTGCTGGATACTAAAATTTGTTACTACGATCTTAAAAAAGCAGGTATATCTTTAGGTTCAGGGGCTGTAGTAGTAGTGGATGACAGTCACTGTGCCGTTGATTACCTTAAGAATTCCATGGAATTCTTTGAAGAAGAATCCTGCGGCAAATGTACTCCTTGCAGAGAAGGAACCTATAGGTTGGTACAGCTTGTTGAAAAGTTTACAGAAGGTACTGCAACCATGGAAGACTTCAATAAACTGAAGAGCCTTGCACAGACTATGAAGACATCCAGCTTCTGCGGTCTGGGCCAAAGCGCTCCTGTACCGCTGTTAACTCTTGTCAAGTATTTTGAGGAAGAGTTCCTTGAGCATATAAACGGTAAATGCAGGACTGGTGTATGCCATATGACCGGAAAGGCAGGTAAATAATATGGAAATGATCAATGTTACTATAGATGGTATTGCAGTGGAAGTTCCAAAGGATACTACAATACTTGAAGCTGCTAAAAAGCTGAATATCAATATACCTACACTGTGCTTCATGAAAGGCATAAATGAGCCCGGCTCATGCAGAGTATGCGTAGTTGAGGTTGAAGGCTGGAGAGGTTTGCATCCTGCCTGTGTTACAAAAGTTTCCGAGGGTCTGGTGGTTAAAACCGCTACCAGTACTGTAAGAGAGGCAAGGAAAAATATCCTTGAACTCATTATGTCAAACCACAACAGGGAATGTCTCTCCTGTGACAGAAATCTTAAATGTGAACTTCAGACACTCTGTAATGAAAATGGCATAGACAGACTTCCTTACGGGGGAAAAGTTGACAAGGGATGTCTTGATACTTCAGGTCCCATAGTCAGAGATCCAAACAAGTGTGTACTCTGCGGAAGATGCGTAAGTGTCTGTTCAAAAATGCAGGATGTGGGAGTTATTGATTTTGCTTACCGCGGAGCACATATGACGGTCACTACTGCTTACGAGGAAGGTCTTGCGGGGCAGGAGTGCATCAACTGCGGACAGTGTATAAAGATCTGTCCTGTGGGTGCCCTTTCGGAAAGAGACGATACTGCCAGGGTATGGAAAGCCCTTGAAAATCCTGAGCTGCATGTTGTAGTTCAAACTGCTCCTGCTGTAAGAGTTGCCCTTGGCGAAGAATTCGGCTATGCTCCGGGCACAAATGTTGAAGGCAAAATGGTTACGGCATTAAGAAGACTCGGTTTTGATAAGATATTTGATACCAACTTCAGTGCCGACCTGACAATAATAGAAGAAGGCAATGAACTATTAAACAGGATCAAGAACGGAGGAAAGCTTCCGCTGATCACTTCCTGTTCACCGGGGTGGATAAAGTTCTGCGAACACAACTACCATGATTTCCTTGAAAATCTGTCAACCTGCAAATCACCGCAGCAGATGTTCGGTGCCGTTGCAAAGTCCTACTATCCTGTAAAGGCTGACGTTGACCCCAAAAAGGTGTTTGTTGTATCGGTAATGCCATGTACGGCAAAGAAATATGAGGCCGACAGGGAAGAAATGCAGGTTGACGGGCTGAAAGATATTGATGCCGTCATAACCACAAGAGAGCTTGCAAAAATGATCCGCCAGGCCGGCATCAGGTTTGCCGAGCTGGAAGACGGCGAGAGGGACAGCATCCTTGGAACCTATTCCGGAGCCGGTACAATCTTCGGCAACACCGGTGGCGTTATGGAAGCTGCCCTTCGTACGGTGGCCGACAAGCTTACCGGAAAATCTCTTGACAGTATAGAATATACGGCTGTAAGAGGGCTGTCAGGCATCAGGGAGGCAACTGTAAACATAGCAGGTATGGATATCAAGGTTGCCGTTGCCAACGGTACCGGTAACGCTTCAAAACTGCTTGATAAAATAAGGGCGGGAGAGGCCGGCTATCACTTCATCGAAGTAATGGGCTGTGAAGGCGGATGCATCAACGGCGGCGGACAGCCCATCATAAAAGACAAGTCCACCACCGAGGAAGTAAAAGCTGCAAGAATAAAAGGACTTTACGACATAGACAAAGCTTGTGTCACCAGAAAGTCCCATGAAAACCCTGAAATTCAGAAGCTTTATGCCGAATATCTGGGTGAAGCAGGTGCGCATAAGGCCCACAAACTGCTGCATACCCATTATGTAGCAAGATAATTGACAAATAAATCCTCAGGACCAGAGACTGTAGTAAAACCAGTGAATGAACCGGTTTTACCGCAGTCTTTTTTTCATTATTATGTTAATCCCAAAATTAGTATTCTGCCATAATGTATTTTATATGGTTTATTTATAGATAATACAAATTCAGTAAATAATAATTTTATAAAATCCACATAAGGAGACAAAAATGTCCGGCATACCGAAGGACGTGGAAATTCAAAAACAGTTAACGGAGCTCCATCTTGAACACTGGGTAAATAATGTTGTTTTTCATCCGAAATGGTGGTTATTAATTATACTTTTGATACTGCTTTGGATAATATGGTGGAAGACAGCTATGAGGGCAGGCCTGCGCGGTATTTGCCTCTATGCGGGCTTGATGTCGATTACGGCTCTTGGCATAAACGAATACGGCGAGGAACTTACCTTGTGGGAGTATCCCATAGACGTTATTCCCATATTTCCTCCGCTGTCGTCAATCAACCTGATCCTGATGATTTTGGTTTATTCCATCATATATCAATATTTTAGAACCGGCAGAAGGTTTATGGCTGCCTCAGCAACGGCTTCAGCGGTTATCAGTTTTATTTTGGAACCGGTGCTTTCAACGATAGGTTTTTACCACTTGCTGAGATGGGAATATTATTTTAGCTTCCTGTTATATATCATAGCTTCCACAGTTGTTTGGCACATCACAAATAAAATCATAAATATTGAAAGGTCTGTAAAGAAAGTATAAAAAGTTAGAGAAATTTATAAAAAATATGTGTTTATACCAGGAGAATGAAATGGTTTATACAGTTTTATTTATTCAATCAGCTGTTAAGGTTCAGGAAAAATTAACAGATACCCGTATTGACGATTGGCTTGAAAGAATCGTTTTTCACGGAAAATGGTGGTTACTGCTGGCTCTTGTCTTATTTTCCATGACTTTTTGGTGGAAAACTGTAGACAAAAGAAGATTGAGCGAAATGGTCCTATATGTTTCATTAATCATCATATTTACTCTGGTTTTGGATGAGATCGGAGAAGAATTTACGCTTTGGGACTACCCGTATGATTTGATACCGTTGTTTCCTCCAATGTCCTCAATCGATATTGCATGTCTGCCGCTGATATATTCCCTGATATATCAGCGGTTTGGGGCATGGAAGGGTTTTATTGCCGCCACAGTGCTTATGTCGGGCATATTTTGTTTCATCCTGGAGCCATTATTTATAAGGATAGGGGTATATCAAATTCTGCGTTGGAAAAGCTATTTCGGTTTTCCAATATATATATTTATGGCGATTATATGTAAGTTGGCCGTAAAAAAGATATATGCAAAATCCAGGGCATAAATTGAAAATCAACCGTTCAAATCAACCGAAGGGTTGATTTTTTTTATGCCGTCAAATGCTAGTATAATGAAAAACACTAAAGGAAAGGTGATTGCAGATGGATTCAATTATAAAGGTAGAAAATCTGGAGAAGAGCTATAAAAAGAACAGGGCGCTGGACGGAATTTCTTTTGATGTGCATGCCGGGGAAATTCTGTGCCTCCTGGGACCAAACGGTGCGGGAAAGAGCACAACGATAAATATTCTGACCACAGCCTTAAAAGGAGAAAAGGGAAATGTCTTTTTCAAAGGTAGGAATATCAATCAAATAGCTAAGACTTACAAGCAGAACCTTGGAATTGTTCCCCAGGAGCTTGCACTGTACGAAGAGCTGTCGGCTGAAAGGAATGTAGAGTTTTTTGCGGCATTATACGGGGTAAGAGGCAGGGAATTGCGGGTAAAGGTGAACGAGGCTTTAAAATTTGTGGGGTTATGGGACAGGAAGAAGGATAGGGCAAAAACTTTTTCTGGAGGTATGAAAAGAAGACTGAATATAGCCTGTGCCATAGCGCACAACCCCAAAATCATCATTTTGGACGAACCTACGGTGGGAATAGATCCCCAGTCAAGAAACCATATATTAAAATCCATAAAGGAATTAAGAGAAAACGGGGCGACAATCATTTACACAACTCATTACATGGAAGAGGTTGAAGAGATCTCAACGCGCATTATAATAATCGACCACGGAAAAATTATTGCCGAGGGAACAAAAGAATCCCTGAAGGAAAAGCTGGCAGAGGAGAAACAGTACATCATTGAAGCGGATGGAACAGACAGGCTTGAAAAAGAGGACCTGTATAAAATAGCCGGTGTAAAAAATGTAGACCTTGAGGGAAACCGGATAAGGATTTCGGTTATAAAGGGCATTGATAATCTTGACAAGATAATTTCAATACTTATCGGTAAAAAAATAAAAATAAACAATGTGACAAATGAGGAAGCAAGCCTTGAAACAGTATTTCTAAAGCTTACGGGCAGAACTCTGAGAAATTAGAATCAAAGAAAGGGACAGTTATGAGACAATTTTTTATCATATTAAAAATGGATTTGTTAAATCTTGCAAAGAGCTTTGTTTTAGTACAATATAATACGTTATTCCCCATAGCCCTGATCCTCATACTTGGCTTTTTATGCCAGGGGGATTACGGGGGAGGCGGCGTCAGTTCCTATGATTACTATGGGGTGACCATGCTGCTGTTTACGGTATTAAATGTATCGGTTTCATCAGCAAACAGTTTTATGGAGAAAAGTATCAAGAGCAGCAATCTGAGAATTGTATTCTCGCCCGTCAGAACTTCCTTCATTTATATTTCAAAAATCGTCGCCACCTTTTTATTTACATCCCTTTGTTATATTGCAGTAATAATATTTTGCAATCTGGTATTGGGTGTCAATTTCGGAGGAACTGCCATCGGCTGTGTGATACTGCTCATTCTTTTGCTCGACTTGATGTCATCCGCCATGGGGGTGCTGTTCTGCTGTCTGTTTAAAAGTGAAGAGGGGGCGAGCCAGCTGCTCAGTATGATGAATAATATTTTCGGGGTGTTGGGCGGGCTGTTTTTTCAAATCGACGGCTTTGGCAAAACAGTAAGTATTATCTCCTATATTTCACCTGCAAAGTGGGTGCTTGAAGGAATAATGAGGGTCATCTACGATAACGACCTGAGCTTTGTACTGCCCATATCGGTAATATTCCTGGTACTTACTGCGGTATTTGCTTTTGGCTGCAGGCTTACATTCAGAACGGAGGACTATGTATGAGAAATATGTTCATTATATTAAAAAACAATTTTTATAGAGCAGTAAGCCGGAAAAATTACTTTATCTTAATGCTGTGCATATCCATAATTACAATAACCGCTGCGGTATTTTTTACTGCAAAGCTGGAGGTGAAAGGCAATATAGCAGTCGTTTCTGATACCGGCAGTCTTTATTTAAGCTCAAAGCTTCTTCACGTTGAAAAGGTGGACAGAGTGCCTGACAGGGCCTCGCTGGTCATGCACAAATATGATGCGGCAGTCATTGACAGAGGTGATGGGGAATTTGAGATTCAGACAATCAGAAGTGATGATTTTAAGAAGAAGCTTGAGAAAATAATAAAAAATCAGGATTTGTCTTCTTTCAAGGATGAAAATTCCCGGGGTGTGGCATCAAATATTTTGGGTTATATGATCATGATTGTTTTTATTCAGGGACTCCTGTACATGCTGATGTACTCGGAGGACAGGGAGAACGGCACTTTTAAGCGGATAGGAGTATCGCCGGTGCCGGCAGGAGTCTATCTCGCAGGCCATGGTATTTTCAATTTTCTGATGGTTTTTTTACCAACCTATTTATTGATAATATCTGTAAAAATCATATTTGGTATAAATATCGGTTTGAGTTTCATTCAGTACGCAGGTATTTTAGGGCTGCTGACTTTTTTAGCTACAGGTTTTTCCCTCTTTATCAGTTCACTGTTTAAAAAGGCTGACAGCAGCAACATGGCGGGACAGTCAATAGCAGTTTTAACATCTCTTCTGGCAGGTTGTTTCTACAGCTTTGACAATGGTAATGAAGTCATGAAAAAAATCATATCCATTCTGCCGCAGAAAAATTTAATCAGCCTGGTACAGGCAATTGAACATGGAAAGAGCTTCAATGCGCTGGTACCTCAATTAACTTATATGATAGCATTCTCGGCCGTATTGTTTGTTCTGGCGGCAGCAATTGTGAAGATTAATTTTAAAAAGGGTGAGTGTTGATGCAGTACCATTATTTGATATACAATAATCATAGATAGCAGACAGTTTGTATTGTAATATGAGCAAACAATTGTACTATTTTCACAGAAAGCAGGAGGCCTCCATGAACAGTAAAATTAAATTTATATCAACAAAGCTGAAAATGCCTGCTCCCCGAAAACATTGTATATTGCGCGGCGAACTGTTTGAAAAGCTTAAGGAACTTGATGAATACAGGCTTATACTTGTAAAAGGTGTTGCTGGCAGCGGCAAGACCACTCTCCTGACATCCTTTATAAGAGAGTACGCTTCGGTACAATTTAAATGGCTGACTTTGGACAGCGATAACAACAATGTGATCTCCTTCTGGTACTATTTTGTTGAAGCTGTTTCTGATTATCTGGGAGATGCTAAAAATACTGTAGCGGCTCTTTTTGATGCTGTCCTTCAAAAGGAGGATATTGACCGTATTATTGAAATACTTATTAACCAGCTCGATCAAAAAAACTCTCTTGCCATTGTCCTTGATGATTTTCACTACCTGAAGGATGAAAATCTTTTAAAAACTATAGAATACTTCATAAAATACATGCCCCGAAATATTCATATTGTGCTTTTGACAAGAGATGAGCCGGGAATCTATCTCGGTGACCTGCTTATGGGGGGCGGGCTGCTCCACATCGATGAAACCCGGCTTAAATTCAGCCGGCAGGAGGGCACTGACTTTTTATTGTATTCATTGGGTTTGAAGCTTCCTGAGGAAACAGTAAACGAACTGAATGAATTATGTGAAGGCTGGGTTGGCGGACTTCAGTTAATAGCTCTGGCATGTATAAATAATTCCGCGGAGGTTATAAAGGAAATAAAAATCAACAATAAGTACACTGTAGAGTATCTTTCCAAAGAAATCCTTGATTCACTTCCTGAAAAGCACAGGAGTTTCCTGATAAAAACCTGTGTACTCAGCTATTTTGGAAAGGATATCTGCGACAAGCTTTTAAATATACGTAACAGTAATACCATAATAAGTGAACTGCTGGAAAAAGACCTCTTTTTGGTGTGCATCGATGAGGACAGGCAGCTTTATAGATACCATAACGTCTTCGGGGAATTTTTGAAGCTGAGATTTTCAACACTGGATGAACAGGAAAAAAGTAACCTGCTGGAAAAGGCTTCGGCCGTATTTAAAGAAATCGGAGACCTGGAGGAAAGTGCAAGGCTCCAGCTTCACAACAGAAATTATGAAGGAATGCTTGAGACTTTGGATTTATTGGAGCCCAACTATAAGTCCTGGTCATACCTGTCCCGGATTCCTGTGGCATATCTGAAGAATAACCTGAATTACATTGTACAGCTATTTTATTACTATTATTACAATTCGGACTATAAGGAAATAGAACTGATGGTTGAAGCCTGCAGCAAGGAAATGGAGGATCAGAAAACCTGGAGGTTCCTTAAAATTATAAAATCAATACTTGTGGATTTTGATCTTTGTACAGAGCTTATGACGGTGGATGAAATTGAGCGGATTGGAGTAAGTGATACTGCAAAATCCATACTTTATTTAGAAACCGCAGCCTTTTTGTATATTAAATTTGATCTTAATAAAGCTTTGGATTTCGTTGAAAAAGCAGCCGTGTATGACCTGGGAAAAAACCCATTTATCACCTTGACCGTATTATCCCTAAGATGCGGAGTCAAAGAGGAACTGGGCGACCTGGAGGAGTGTGAGAGGCTGTATGAAGATATATCCGGGCGACTGGAAAGCTTTAAGCTGCTAAATGATTATAAAACAAATTACTATATTGGACTCACCGGTGTATATACCAAGACATATCAGATTGAAAAGGCGCTGCAGTGTATCGGGAATGCCGCAGCGCTCTGTAAAGAGGACAATTTGTATATGGATGCTGCTTACCTGTATAATCTCGCTGAGATAAGACTTTTGCAGGGAAATCTGAAAGATGCGCGCCGGCTGCTGGAAAAACTGCTGTGTAACGACGCCTATAAAAATATTCTTTTTATGTCGGGCGTAATAAAGCTTTTGATTTATGCAGGCTGCATGACCCCGGAGATGAGTCTGAATTATAAAAAAAAGTATGTGGAGTGTGATACGGGTTTTATAAGGATTGAAGACACCCTGGCATATGCGAAGGTAATGCTTTATGAAGGAAATTCCCCAATGGCACTGGAATTGGCGGATGAAATCCTTCCGGCGGCAAGAGACCAGAAAATAAAGTTTAAACTTGTGGAAGCTTTGCTTTTCAAAATCAGTGTCCTGCACACTACAAATCAGGATACTGCAGAGATAAAAAATCTTATGCGCGAAGCAATTTATTACAGTTATGAAAACAGGATATTATCCCCATATATCTACGAAGGGGAATATATAATAAAGTACCTGTCAGCAGTCAGGGAAGAACGGCTTAAAGACTTGAAAAACGGTGAAAAGGTTTTTATATACCGGTTGGAGGAGATTTTGAGAGAAGATAAAACCGACAGTACTCCTCTCAGCGAAAGGGAGCTGGAAGTTCTCAAGGAAATGGCCACGGGTGCTACAAACAAAGTGATAGGAGACAACCTGTGCATTTCGGTATCAACAGTCAAAACCCATATAATCAATATCTATTCAAAGCTGGATGTGGGCAGCCGTGTGGAGGCTGTGGAGCTGGCCCGGAAAATGAAGCTTATAACCTGATAAGATAAATGCAATACAGGAAATTCTATTGAAACTGGTGCGTGTGCGCTGTCACAATAGAATTTCCCATAATTTCCTCCTGTTTTTGTATGGTTTTTATTTTGTAATACCGGTCCGTATTGTCTTATAGAGCTGGATGACAACAAAGGGAACCAGTGCCAGCAGGCCGATAATTCCAAGGTGGCTGATAACACCGGGATCTATATCAAACAGATGCTGAAGCGGTGAAACGGTGAGAACCAGGAATAATAACAGCGTTCCCAGAAGCACCGCACCCCATTGATACCTGTTTGAAAAGAAGCCGATTTTAAACAGGGGATACCTGGAACGGCAGTTAAAGCCGTGTATCAGCCTTGCCAGCGCCAGAACGGCAAAGGCCATGGTACTGGCAAGTGCAGTATTCCCAGTATTTAAACCGTAATAGAAGGCTGCAAGTGCACTTGCGGCTATTACTGCACCTTCAAAAACGACCTGCAGCAGAAAACTCCTGTTCAGCAAGGGTTCATTTATATCCCTTGGCCTGGAATTCAAAGCATCTTTTCTGTACGGTTCCAGACCAAGTGCAATTGCCGGCATTGAGTCGGTCAGCAGGTTGATGAACAGCAGGTGAATGGCTGTAAACGGAAGCGGCAGAGCTAAAACCGATGTATACAGTACGGCCAGGATGCCTGCCGTATTACCTGACAGCAGGAACTTGATTGAGTTCTTGATATTGGTATAGATACTTCTTCCGTTTGAGACTGCCTTGACAATTGTTGCGAAATTATCATCTACAAGAATCATTGAAGCCGCATCCTTGGCAACCTCGGTACCCACCTTGCCCATTGCAACTCCGATGTCGGCCTGCTTGAGCGCAGGTGCATCGTTTACGCCGTCACCCGTCATTGCCACGACATTTCCCTTATCCTGCCAGGCCTTGACAATACGTATTTTGTGCTCAGGGGATACACGGGCGTAGACCGAAATATCCTCAACCTTGCTTTTCAAGTCTTCATCGGACATTTTTTCTATTTCCACACCTTCGACTGCATGGCTTTTTTCGTCCATAATGCCAATCTGCTTTGCAATTGCAGATGCTGTGATCTTGTGGTCACCGGTTATCATAACAGGCTTTATACCGGCGCGTATGCAATCGGCCACGGCCTGCTTTGATTCCTCTCTCGGAGGGTCGATCATGGCTACCAGGCCAACGAAGGTCAAATCTTTTTCATTTTCTGTAGAAAGCTTTACATGGGAATCAAAGGCCTTTCGTGCAAATGCCAGTACCCGCAAGCCCTCCTGGGAAAATTCCCTGTTGACCTTTTCAATAAATTCTATATTTTCCTGTTCTATGGGTTTATCGCCATGCTCTGTCAGAACGCTTTTCGATCTGCTTAAAATAACGTCGGGAGCACCTTTGGTAAACATCATGAATTGTCCGTCAATGCTGTGCAGGGTGCTCATCAGCTTCCTGTCGGAGTCAAAGGGTACTTCCGACAGCCTTGCATATTCATCGCGGACATCTTCCTCCTCATAGCCGTAATCATTTGCCAGTTTGATAAAGGCAACCTCGGTGGGGTCTCCCACGGCAGTCCCGTCGGTAATGGTGGCATCGCTGGACAGAATGCTTATTTTTACAATTGAACGCTGGAGTGTGTCCTCCATGTCAAGTTTTTCCGAGGCAAATATCTTCCAGCCTACAAATACCTTTTTTGCAACCATTTTATTCTGGGTGAGCGTACCTGTTTTATCCGAGCATATGACCGACACACTTCCCAGGCTTTCTACGGCATGAAGCTTCCTGACAATGGCATTTTCTTTGGCCATCTTTTGGGTGCCTATGGCAAGTACAATTGTCACTATGGAGCTGAGTGCCTCGGGTATGGCCGCTACGGCAAGGGCTATGGCAAACATGAAGGAATCAAGAACCGGATAGCCCCTCACAACATTTGCTGCCAGAATGATACCGCAAAGAACGAGAATGGCCACTGCCAGCTTCTTTCCAAATTTGTCAAGGCTGACCTGCAATGGAGTCAGCTTGTTTTCGGCAGCATCCATAAGAGATGCTATTTTCCCCAGCTCTGTCGACATACCGGTGTGTGTGACAGCTACGACAGCCCTTCCGTAAGTGACATGACTGCCGGTAAACACCATGTTCTTTCTGTCTCCTATGGGTACGTCGGAGGCGGATATTGTGTCGGCTGTCTTCATAACACTTTCGGATTCACCGGTAAGAGAACTTTCATTTACCTGCAGACTGTGATTTTCAATGATCCTTCCGTCGGCACTTATAAAGTCTCCGGCTTCAAGTAAAAGGATATCTCCCGCCAAAACCTCCCTGGACGGAATCTCAATCCGCATTTTGTTCCTTATAACCCTTGCGACCGGTGAAGAGAGAGATTTAAGACTTTCCAGGGATTTTTCGGCTTTGAAATGCTGGGCAGTCCCTAAAACAGAGTTCAAAATAGTAACTGCAAATATAACGACGGCACTTTCATAATCCTTCAGAAAGAGTGAAACCACCGCAGCAATCAACAGGATTATTACAAGAAAATCCTTAAACTGCCCCAGAAAAATCTTGATGACTCCTGCTTTTTTTCCGGTCTGCAGTTCATTATAACCGTATTTCTCTCTCAGGCTGGCGATATCCTTATCGGATAAACCGTTAAGGTTGGTATTCAGTTCCTTTAAAACCTCCTGGGCTGAGTAATTGTAATAGTTTTTCATATGACTTCCCCCTTCTGGTGGTCTGAAACATCTAAATTCATACATTGGACAATATACGTTTTAGATGTTGCATACTACCAGTCAATATATTTAAATGTATAAGCTTTACCAATTTCAAATGACAATTAATTTTAAATAAAACAAGATATTTTTAATCTGTACTCTTTTTAGGAAATGTATTCGGAAATGGATAGAAAGATAAAAATTATTATACATAACAAGGTGAATTTTAACAATTTTTTAATGTAACAATTTACAATAAATTTACAAACTATATAGCATGGGGCGGGACGCTTACTTTAGAAAATCTTAATAAATGCATACTGATACTTAAGAAATTTTTAGTCAAAAAGAAATATAATTTTGAAGTCTATTCTGATATAATATCAAAAGGGTTTGTCAGGTAAATTCAACATGACAAACGTTATTACGGAGGTAAAAATGAGTTCACAAGGAAGAAAAAAGAACAGTCTGTTACCGGCGATAACAGTTTTCTTTACAATATTGCTTGTTGCATTAACAGCTCTATATTTGATGTTCAGCGGGAATTTGCCCTGGCTGAATACGGCAACGGGCACAAATTCCGCAAATTCGTCAAAAGCGCATGTCAGTGCGGTAAATACTACAAAACCGGCCGATGGGTCTCAAGCAGGGGCCAGCCAGGGCCAGGCTGAAGAAACTGTCAAGGAGCCTGCAGAAAGCACAAATCCCAATGATTTGCTTATCTCGTGGAAAAATCCGGCCAGTCTCATAAGCAAAAAAACTCTGGGTGACGGTTCAGCTCAGAAATCCTACAAGGATGGCGGCAAAATAACTTTCTGGACATTGGTCAATAACAAGACGGTAAAAGATTATACCCCGCCTTATAATATAGCTTTCGGTTCTCCGGAAAACTATTCGGAGCTGGAAGGAGTTACGGCTTTTAGAGGAAATAATTACCGTACGGCTCCATCATGGGGAAAAGCCGGGGTTAAGGAAAAAAAACTTGAGATAGTCTGGACACATGACATCGGCGCTGTTTCAGGTGTTGGAAGCTATTGGCCGGGCGCTGGCTGGACAGGCCAGCCACTGCTGGTTCACTGGTCGGATGAAGTAAGGCAGATAATGAACATAAATGCAGAGTTTAAATCCAGGGATCTGGTTGAGGTAATTTACCCGGTATTTGACGGAAATGTATACTTCCTTGATATGGAGACCGGAAAGCCTTCAAGACCAAAAATGAATATAGGGTTTACTGTAAAAGGTACCGGAATGGTGGACCCGAGAGGGTATCCCCTGTTTTATACAGGCCAGGGACTCAATGAGAATGACGGTAAGACAGGAGCTTTTAAATACAGGATTTTTGACCTGATTAATCAAAAGCTGATCTATTCGTTCCCGGGAAATGATCCTGTCGCTTTCAGAAGTTGGGGGGCAAACGATTCCTCAGCGCTGCTGAACAGATATACCGATACTTTAATAAATTGCGGTGAAAACGGTTTGGTGTATAAGGCAAAGCTGAATACCAAATTTGACAGCAAGGCCGGAACAATATCAATAGATCCTTCATTCACAAAATACCGTTACAAAAGCTCGTACAGCTCAGAACAGGGAATTGAAAATTCCCCTGCCTTTTACCGCAATCTGATGTACTTTGCCGACAACGGCGGCACCATTCAGTGTCTGGACATAAATAAAATGGAACCGGTATGGATTTACAAAGGCGGTGATGATACCGACAGTACCATAACACTGGAGGAAACAGACGAGGGAGTTTTCCTTTACACTGCCAATGAAATAGATAAGAGGGGCAGGGAAGGTTCCAGAGCCAACAGCAATATCCGCAAAATTAATGCACTGACCGGAGAGCTTGTATGGCAGAAGGACTATTCCTGTGCATACCAGTCATATATTAACGGCGGTGTGTTAGCAACGCCCGTAGTTGGCAAGAATGATATAAGTGACATTGTAATATTTAATATTGCGTTGACCGGCTCAACAAGTGACGGCACTCTGGTGGCACTGGACAAGAAGACAGGTGCGGAAATCTGGAAAAGACATTTGGA
The DNA here is from genome assembly GCF_000350485.1 of Ruminiclostridium cellobioparum subsp. termitidis CT1112. Taxonomy (GTDB): domain Bacteria; phylum Bacillota; class Clostridia; order Acetivibrionales; family DSM-1351; genus Ruminiclostridium; species Ruminiclostridium termitidis. The sequence goes on along the minus strand of NZ_AORV01000035.1, from coordinate 96,489 downwards.
AGCATATAGCTGGAGTTCTCCTGTGGATTTCATGTCTGAGGAGGGCAAAACCTACATGCTGCTCTGCGACTTTAAAGGAGATATGCATCTGATCGATCCGAAGACCGGTGAAGATCTGGATAAGATATCAGTCGGAGGGAACGTGGAGGCCTCTCCCGCAGTCTATAACAATATGGCGGTTGTAGGAACCTATGCAAAGAAAATATATGGAGTAAGAATAAAATAAAGGCTTAGCGAGGAAGTTATGAAAAGATACAGAAGAAGAGCAACAAACAGGTTAAGGGCATTATTGACAATATTGGTCCTGGCACTGATTATGACGGGAGTCTGGATCGGACTCAGCAAGGTGTTTAACTTGGATTCCGATACCGTAAAAACGTCATCAAATTCCTCTGCAGGTGTTAATTCTGCAGATTCTACCGGAGAGATCGAGGAAGGGCCCGAAGAAGAACCTGTGGCAGATCCCATGCCCCAGGAGATGACCGATCCGGAAAAATTAAAATCCTCCTGGACTGAGGAGTCGGATTTCGGAGGCAAAAAGGCATACCCTGATTTTGCCATCGACAATACCTTTGCCAGCGGTCTGGATATGAAATCCTGGATATTCAGGATTAATACCCCTTTGAAGCAGTACACACCCAGGAAAAAGGACAAAATTTCCTTTGGTTCTCCGGAAGAGTATTCGGAACTGGAGGGAGTTACAACTTTCAGGGGCAACAATTACAGGGACAGTGCTTCTTTTGGTACCAGAACAGTCAGTCAGAAAAAGCTTGAGATTGTGTGGGAGAAAGACGGGCTGGGTGCTATTTCAGCCCATAACAGCTATTGGCCCGGAACGGGCTGGACCGGGCAGCCGCTTCTGGTTCACTGGCCTGAGAATACCAGAAAAATGATGAATATAAACGGGGAAATGAAGTCCAAGGATCTGGTGGAGGTTATTTACCCTGCTCTGGACGGTAATATTTATTTCCTGGATCTTGAAACGGGGAAGCCTACAAGGGAAAAAATACAAGTCGGATACCCCATTAAAGGTACCGGTATGATAGACCCGAGAGGCTATCCGGTGCTGTATACCGGAATGGGTATCAACGAAAACAGCGGAAAGTTTACAGAATACAAATTCAGAATAATCAACCTGCTTAATCAAAAGGAACTTTACTCCATTTTCGGAAGAGATGAAGTGGCTTTCAGAGGCTGGGGCGCAAATGATGCTTCGGCACTTCTGGACCGCAAAACCGATACTCTGCTGAATGTGGGAGAAAACGGCCTGGTTTACAGAGTGAAGCTTAACACTAAATTTGACAAGTCGGCAGGTACACTTTCCATAGCTCCCCAGTTGACCAAATACCGGTACAGAAGTCCCTTTAATGACGAACAGGGCATAGAGAACTCGCCTGCCATATATAAAAATTACATGTACTTCTGTGACAACGGCGGAACGCTCCAGTGCCTTGACCTGAACACTATGAAACCGGTTTGGATCTATGATGCAAAAGACGATACCGATGCATCAATAGTTATTGAGGAAACCAAAGAAGGAGTATTCCTTTATACGGCAAATCAGGTTGACAAGCGCGGAGAGAACGGAAAGGCCGCGGTTGCAGACTGTAATATAAGAAAGCTTAATGCCTTGACAGGAGAATTGATATGGCAGAAGAATTACCAGTGTGTATACAATTACTATATCAACGGAGGAGCACTTGGAACTCCTGTTATCGGCAAAGATGACATCAGTAATATGGTTATTTTCAATATCTGTTTTACCGGCTCAAACAGTGACGGTACAATGGTAGCACTGGACAAGAAGACAGGAGAGGAAATATGGAAGAAAAAACTTACCTCTTACAGCTGGTGCTCACCGCTGGACTTTAAAAGCTCCGACGGCAAAACCTATATGGTCTACAGTGATTTTGCCGGTTTTATGCATCTTGTAGATCCTATGAACGGGAAAACCCTTGACTCTGTTTCACTGCAGGGCAACGTGGAATCCTCCCCGGCAATATATAACGATACTATCGTTGTGGGAAGCTATGCGAGAAAGATTTTTGGAATAAAAGTAAAATAATAGGTACCATTGTGATTTTTTATACCAACTGGCAGCTTCGAACTAACTTCATAAAATAGGATGCTCCCAAAACAATTGCGTAAATTGTATCGCCTCATTCAAAGTGGTTTTGTCGATAATTTATCGCAATTGTTTTTAACCGTGCATCCTATTTTATGAAGTTGTCCTCGCGTACCAATTGGTATTGATTAAGTCTATCTATGGTAAAAAAAGTATAGCAGGTTCAATTATGTGCTGGTTGTAAGCGCTTTGTGTGCAATCCATTGCTTGAATAGTATGGTACTGTTACAGGTATGCTACAATACTGACATCAAATATTAAAAAAAAATTAATAGTTTAAGTGTATAAATAGCTGTTCAAATATATTATAATTAGAATAATTTGGATGGCTCAGTCAGCAGAATTCAAACAATTTTGTCGCATTTACGTATATTAAGTGGTATGTTTTTTTACTGACGACACTATTTTTTATTCAAATGGGGAGAAAGACAAAATGACAATAAACGGTATAGAAACATTCCCCATACCGGAAATGGAGATAATATGAAAATTCTAAAGGAAATATTCAGCTGGATGGGAACAATACTTATCTCAATAATCGTGGCACTTCTTGTAATAATATTTTTATTTCAGCCCACAAGTGTAAATGGTCCATCCATGGAAAATACACTGCATAACGGAGATAAGATCATAATAAATAAAACTCAGAATATTTTTCACGGCATTCCGAATTATGAGGATATTGTCATTATTGACAGCAGGATCGGCAGGGAACGCAGATTTATAGATAACATAATGGATCCTCTCAAATACAATCTGATAGTATCAAAAATAACCGGCAATGAGGATGAAATTTTCTGGGTGAAAAGAGTAATAGGCAAGCCGGGAGATGTACTTGAATTCAAAGAAGGAAAGGTTGTCAGAAACGGGGAGGCCCTGGACGAGTCCTACATAAAAGAGCCAATGTTATACCAGTCGGATGAAAAGATAACCGTCCCTGAAAACAGTATTTTCGTAATGGGTGATAACAGGAATGAAAGTAAGGACAGCAGAGTTATAGGATGTGTTCCCATGGATCATGTTTTTGGCAAGTATTTATTAAGATTGGGATTTTAGGTGAGGTATGGATACGGTTTCAGTATATAAAAAAGAATATCATGTTGACTATGGTGATGCAGATTACTACAGAAAATTAAAACTGAGTTCCCTGTTCAATTATTTTCAGGATGTCGCCAGCCTTCATGCCGAAAATCTGGAGTTGGGTGTCGAAAAGCTCCTTGCAGAACAGGGTGTAACCTGGGTGCTGGTAAAAATACTTGTTCAGATGGAAAAATTTCCGGCACTCGGCGAAAAATTGACGGTTGAAACCTGGCCGCTGGAGCCTAAAAAACTTGAGTTTGAAAGAGATTTTTTTGTAAAGGATTCAGAGGGCAATATTATTGGAAGAGCCATTTCAGGCTGGGTTATAATGGATGTAGAGTCCAGGGAGATCAGAAGGACCGAGCTTTTTCCCGGAAGGTTTCCTCAATTTAACCAGATTCGTGCCATTGATGGTCGGATGGGTAAAATAAAGGCAAACGGGCAGCTTCAACAGGTGTATAAAAAGACAATCGGATACAGTGATATTGATATAAACGGACATCTTAACAATTCCAAATATATCGATTATATAACAGATTGTTTTTCCATAGAGAAACATGGACAATACGCTGTTGATACAATTCAGGTAAGTTATATAAGTGAAGCCCTGGCAGGGGATTCCATAGTGTTCTATAAAGACATTTCCGGACTCGACTCGGGAGCCGTGTACGTGGAAGGCGTTGATGAAGCCGGAGCAAAGACTTATTTCAAGGCCTGTATTACATTAAAATAAAAAATTACGATGTGTAAGAGGGGATTTTATGAATAATAATACTCGGAAACTGAAGTTCTTAACTTTAATACTGTTCGTTTTTATTATTATACTTGTAGGAGTACTGTTGTATACTACAAAAGTTTATAATCAGGACAAAGACCAGCCTGCTGTGAACACTTCCGCAGAAGTGACCTCCGGGAATGCAGCTTCAACATCTACGGCGTCGTCATCAGAACAAACAGGAACGAACAGTGCCGGTCAGATCGGGCAAACCATTGATCTTAAGCTTTATAATTATGATGCCGATGACTATGACAATCCAAAGGAAATAGTAAATGTTACCGTGGACAAAAAGTTATATCAGGATGACATTACTGCTGCCATCAATAAGGTGCTTGAAACAACAGGGCTGAGCATAAAAAAAGCGGAATTGAAAGACGGCATTGCTACGGTTGATCTGTCCAGGGAGGTTGCTGCCAGGTTCAATGCAGGAAGTGCCGGAGGCATAACCTATACCAATATATTGGTCATGACCATCCTGAATATGCCGGATATCAGCAAGCTTAAAGTTACTGTTGAAGGAGTGCCCAATACCGAAAGCGATCATTTCAGCTTTAACGGCATATTTGTCAAATCTGCCGACGGCAATAAGTATGAATTGGCAGCAAATTAGGATACAAACGACCGGACGGTTGGTTACCAACGGGGAAAGGTGATACGGTGGGGAAGAAAAGGCTGATAAAAATAAGCTTGCTGCTTATTGCTGTTGCAGGAATTCTGGATACGATAATTATTCGAAGCAGAAGCGGGGGTATGGATTTTGGAATAATGCTTCCCGGACTGGGCGGCTTGGCTTTAATTTCAGGACTTATATTTACAAACAGCAAGTTATATAAAAAAAGGGAAAAGCTATATAACAGAATCGGTAAATTTATACTGGGGGCATTTGCTGTTTGGTTTATTTCTTTCATAATAGTAACAACTGTACTGATGACCTCCGCAATTTCACAGAAAGACGCAGAAGTTGACTGTGTCATAGTCCTGGGGGCCGGTCTTAAGGGAGAGACACCAACGCTGGTATTGACGCAGCGTCTTGATAATGCTCTCGGATATATTGCAAAAAACCCCGGAACAACAGTAATTGTTTCGGGTGGACAGGGAACGGGTGAGACCATAACCGAAGCAGAGGCCATGAAGAGGTATCTGGTGAGGCACGGTACGCCGGAGGAGCTTATAATTAAAGAGGAAAATTCTACAAGTACATATGAGAATATGGTCTTTTCAAAGAAATTATATGAACAGGAGCTTGGCACCCAACTGAACAGGGTTATGATAATAACAAACGATTTTCATATGTTCAGGTCAAAGCTGCTGGCGCACAGGGCAGGCCTCGAACCTTACGGGATCAGCGCAGGTACTCCCTGGTACATATATCCCAACGTATTGCTGAGAGAATACCTGGCAGTTTTTAAATCCTTGATTTTAGACAGATAGACAAACAAATTACCTTGTGTAATTTTTTATATCAACTGGTAACTTCGGTACTGACTTAATAAAATAAGGATGCCCCAAAACAATTACGCAAAAATTGTTTTGGGGCATCCTGCTGTGAAGGCTTACTCTATGGCTGGCAGGTTCTTCAAACTTGCTTCTGCTGCGTCGGGTGAATACTCCACATCGTCAAGCTTGCCGCTGTAGTAGTTTTCATAGGCGGCAAAGTCAAAATAACCGTGGCCGCTCAGGCAGAACAGTATTACTTTTTCCTGGCCGGCTTCCTTTGCCAGGATTGCCTCATCAATTGCCGCGCGGATGGCATGAGCTGATTCCGGGGCAGGTACGATGCCCTCGGCCCTTGCGAAAGTGACGGCGGCTTCAAATACGGATTTTTGTCCGTAGGCCCTGGCCTCGATGATTTTGTCGTGGTAGAGCTGACTGACTATGGCAGAATCTCCGTGATATCTCAGGCCGCCCGCATGTATACCGGCAGGTATGAAATCATGACCCAGGGTATACATTTTTGTTATAGGCGCCACCTTTACGGTATCTCCGTAGTCATAGGCAAAAACGCCTTTTGTGAGAGTAGGGCAGGCTGTCGGTTCAACTGCAACAGCTCTCAGCTGCTTGCCTTTAAACTTATCCTGGAGAAATGGGAAGGCAATGCCTGAAAAGTTACTTCCGCCTCCGCAGCAGGCAAAGATAACATCGGGATACTCATCCAGCATTTCCAACTGTTTTTTTGCCTCCATTCCGATTATGGTCTGATGCAGGCAGACATGGTTCAGCACACTCCCAAGTGCATAGTTGGTGTCAGGATGTGTTGCGGCATCTTCCACTGCTTCACTGATTGCGATACCAAGGCTTCCGGAACAGTCCGGGTCCTTTGCGAGAACACTTCTGCCGCAGTCGGTCAGGCTGCTCGGGCTTGCAACGACGCTTGCCCCGAAGGTTTTCATGAAGGAACGCCTGTAGGGCTTTTGCTGGTAGCTCACATTTACCATATATACCGAGCATTCAAGCCCAAACTGGCTTGTTGCAAGGCTTAAAGCGCTGCCCCATTGACCTGCTCCCGTTTCTGTGGCAAGTCTCTTTATTCCGGCTGCTTTATTATAATAAGCCTGAGGAATGGCCGTGTTCAGCTTATGACTGCCTGTGGCATTGGTCCCCTCATATTTGTAATAGATACGTGCCGTGGTACCCAGCTGCTTTTCAAGACCTCTGGCGCGATATAACGGGCTGGGCCTGAACTGGCGGTACATTTCACGAACTTCATCAGGGATATCAATATAACGTTCAGAAGTCATTTCCTGTTTTATAATTTCATCGGGGAATATGGCTTTCATATCGTCCGCTTCTATTAGCTTAAGTGTTGCGGGATTGTGATAGGGCGCCGGTTTGTTCGGCATATCTGCAATGATGTTGTACCATTGTCTGGGAATTTCGCTTTCAGGCAGAATTACTTTACTGATCTCATCTCGTCTCATCTTGACCTCCGCTCCAAATGTGCATTCTAAAGCTGCATATTCATCAGATGCGCAATGGCACAATTTGGGTTCTCATAATATTATTTTAAAATGCTATAATTATTTTAAGCAATATATTTATAAGTGTCAATCAATGCAATTACTTATAATAAATTTTAATTGCATGGAATATATATCCATAGAAGCATGTACAAGGGGGCACCATGTTCAAATACTTTTTTACATATATTGACCTGATACCAAAGGAGTCGAGAAATGAGCTGTTTTCTGTACAGCATCTGCTGGCGCTGGCTATGGTTGCCTGTGCCTGGGTTTTAATAATTTTATTATTTAAGAATAGGACAACAATAGCTAAATGGAAGGCAATTAAATGCATGTCCATACTGCTTCCGCTCCTGGAACTGGCTCAAATGCTATGGTATAAAAGTATAGGCGAGTTTTCCTGGGGCTATACCCTGCCCCTGCATTTATGCAGCCTGATGTCAATCATACTGCCGGTAATGGCTTTCACAGGGAACAGCCTCCTGCAGGAATACTCCTATGCCATTGGACTGGCTCCTGCCCTGCTGACGCTGCTGACGCCCGACGTTTACTATTATCCGGCAGTGTCATTCATATATATGCAGACAATGCTGGTGCACGGCATTATCTGCCTTATACCGCTGTTTATGGTTTTTTGCATGGACTTCAGGCCGGATATAAGGAAACTTCCCAGGGTCATAGCCATCCTTGTTTGCTTTGCCCTGCTGATGATACCGGTTAACCAGGTCACCGGCGGGAATTACTTCTTTCTGAGATATCCGGCGGCAGGGTCTCCTATGGAGAGCTTTGCCGGATTAGTAGGAAGTCCATGGTATCTGATACCGACTTTTATGCTGGGCTGCGTCCTGTGGATAATTTTTTATATGCCGTTTATGGTTCTGAGGCGGGCAGAGGTGAAAAATTCCGGCAAAATGCCGGCTGCAGCTGTAAAGGAGGAAGAAAAGGAACATGTTTTAACAGGCTGATATACTTCTGCCGTTACCTGACGGAACAGCCGGTTTTTAAAAAATAGATTTGTCATTTACAGCAGGTATTGACAACCACCCTTATGCTGTTTACACTGCTTTTTAAGGTATGCCAGCTGCTCTGATATCTGGTATTGATCGGTATACGTATTATTTTTATTTGAAATTCCCACAATGGTCAGTGAAATAAGAGGAAATTTCTCAGTTTGTCCATGTCTGTTCTGGGTTATAATAAAACCGTTTTTAATATCATTTTCAGTATAATATTTCAGGACATCTCTTTCAAAATCTTCAGTGACAGCTTTACATACCGGTTCCATGTCGTAATTATCCAGGATTATTACAAAGTCATCTCCGCCGATATGGCCGGTAAATTGACTGCCGCTGACATTTTTCATGATTGTTGAGGAAAGCAGTTTTATTACCAAATCACCGTTTTCAAAGCCGTAAACATCGTTATAAGCTTTGAAATTATCTATATCAAGGTATAATATGCTATATTTATCATCGGAATGAATGCATTTATTTATCTTCTGTTCTATGATCAAGTTACCCGGAAGACCTGAGAGGGGGTTTTGATGCTTTGCATTTACCACTTCGATTTCGGTGGTCTTTTGCAGCAGGTCCTTGATTGTAACAGTACCCCGGTACTCGGAATTTTTTGTGACCACAATAAAGTCGTAAAGCTTGTCTGCCGGCCGGGACATTGCAATATGTGATACGGCACTTATGGGAGTCTGGCTGTCAACTGCCAGAAAATCCGTTTCCATAAGATCAGTTATGGGTTTTTTCTGATACAGGCTGAAACCGTATTGTCCGCTTAGCATCAGGGTAAACCTTGCTTTGCAAATAGTACCCATGACAGTATTGTTTTTTACTATGCATAAACCAAGTATCGAGGGGTTTTTTTTGAATATTTCAAATACCTGCTCAACGCTTGTTGACGGGGAGATTGTATAAGCATCTGTAGTAAGATTCTCTATGTAAATACTGTTTACCTGGTTACCGAAGGTATGATTTTTTTTCCTGTTTACATCCTTTAATATTTCAATGACTTCAGAAGATATGGAGATCATTTCTTCTGCGGGCTTTTGTATAAAGTAGCCCTGACCGTAGTGAACGCCCAGATTTATAAGGGTAGCCATTTCCTCTCTGGTTTCAATTCCCTCTGCTATCAGGTGGATGTTGGCCATATGTGATAATTCGATCATGCTCTTTACCAATGCAAATTTGATACTGTCCTCGTTAATGTTTCTGATCAGGTTCATATCAAGTTTTATATAGTGCGGTTTTATGTCACTTATAAGATTAAGTCCTGAATAACCTGCACCGGCATCGTCTATTGCAATTTTATATGTCTGTTCCTTGTAGTGGTTTACTGTACTTTTGAAACTATTCATATCATTTACCGCATTCCGCTCTGTGATTTCAAATATGATATTCTCGGGCGTTATGCCATATTGACTCAGATATTCCTTTGTGAAGCCCTGACGGAATTTCACATCATGCATGATATTGGGGTTGACATTAACGAATAATTTTGTATTCATCGGATGTTCATTGTTCAAAAAGGCCGACTCAAGGGACTTGGTGCGGCAAAGCAGCTCCAGGTCCCACAGTCTGTTGCACATCCCGGCATAGAAAAATAATTCATCAGGGCTTTTTATAAAGGAATCGCCTTTAACACGGCTCAGGGCTTCATATCCCAGCAAAGAGCCGTCACGCAGGGAGATGATGGGCTGGAATACCGTTTTAATCTGCTTATTATCAAGTATCTTTGATATTTCTTCCTCAATTCGATTATTAGTCATAAGTCAACCTTTGGATATTAGTATTTGTCATTTATTGTAGCATTATGGAGTTAACTTTATGCTAATTTATTGTTATTAAGAGGTTAAGAATCTAATATTTGCCACGGTTCCTACAGCAGTCTGTCCAGGGGCTTCAGCGCGGGGCCTTCTATTACGGTTCCGTCTACGCCGTAGCGTGAGGCATGACAGGGGCAATCCCAGGTGTGCTCGGCAGAATTCCAGTGCACTTCACAGCCGAGATGTTTGCAGGTGGTGTCCACAATATACAAATTGCCGTCCATGTCCTTATAAGCCCCTGCCTTGTGGCCGTTATACATTAGGGCTTTACCTTCACCGGGCTCAATATCTACATCTTCGGGAGGCATATTGATTTTTCCGGATATGAGGCTCTTGGCAACATCCAGATTTTCTTTTACAAAATTTTTGGCAGATTCAACCGGGGTGAACCTGGAAGGCTTGAATATTTCCTCAACCTCACTTTTACCTTTTGTCAGAATATCCCTGATAATCATTGCAGAGACCGTACCTGTGGTCATACCCCATTTCTGATAAGCGGCAGCAATGAATATATTTAATTTTGTTCCGGTAATATGGCCGATGAAGGGGATTTCATTCATGGCGGTATAGTCCTGTGCCGACCAGCGGTAGGGAACTTCCAGGGCACTGTAGGTGTCTTCGGCATATTTGATGAGATTTATATAGTGCTCCCTCTCGTCATCATCCTTTCCTGTTTTGTGATGTTCTCCTCCGATGATCAGGAGTTGTTCATCCTCCTCCAGGGGATGTGTTCTCAATGACCTGGTGGGCTGCTCATAAGAAATGTACATTCCGCCTGAAAGTTTAACTTTGGCTTTCACAGCCAGGGCATAGGAGCGCTCCGGATACATTCTGGCAGAGAAGAAGCCGCCGCCGTCATAAAAAGGGAAATGACTTGCTATAATCACTTTGCTGGACATTATAGTAAAGCCATCTCTGGTAGAGGTCCTGCATTCCTTATCCTCATGGATATCTATGGCCGTGGTGTTCTCAAAGATATGCCCTCCTTTTTGCACTATAAGGGTTGCCAGCTCCAGAAGATATTTCCGGGGATGGAATTGTGCCTGATTTTTAAAGCAAACTGCTCCCTTTATCTGAAAAGGAAGCTCCAGGGAGGTTTCATAGTCGGCAGGCAGCCCCAAAGTCCGGGCGGTTTTTACTTCATCCTCCAGAGCCTGAAGATACCTGTCCTCAAGTGTATATACATAGTTGGACTGGTGACTGAAGTCACAGTGTATATTATTTTCACTTATTATAGTCTCAATAAGGGAAATTGCTTTTTCATTTATCTCACCATACCTTTTGGCACCCTCGATTCCAATTTTTTCCTTGAGCGATGAGTATTTCAAATCATGAAGAGAGGTTATCTTGGCCGTGGTATGCCCGGAGGTGGACATTGCTATCCGGAAGGAATCAATTACAGTTACATCGAAACCTTCCCGCTGGAGCAGATATGCATTGGTCAATCCGGTTATCCCTCCTCCCACAATAAGTATGTCTGTTTTTATATTTTCCTCCAGGGAGGGATAGTCTGTAGAGGGTGTTGTACCGATCCAGTAAGATTCAACAGGTTTTAAAAGGGTTTTTTCTATCAGGTTCTGCATTTAATTCTCCCGTCTGCGTGAAAATATGCAAGGTTTGTTCACGCTAAATATAATGATAGTATCCATTTTTAGGGTACCCAAAATTTATGGGAATATTATAAGCAGCCAAATAAAAGCACAACGCATTAAATTATGCAACCGATTCTTTAGGATTTTTCTTTGAATTGAAAACTATTTTCAGCAGCGCCGGAGTGATAACGGTAGTAAGTATTACAACTATTAATGTGGGAATGTATATCTCTTCGGAAATAATATGGTTCTGCATACCGATATTTGCCGTTATGATTGCTACCTCACCTCTTGATATCATACCGACACCAATCTGAAGAGATTCCCTTTTGCTTATTTTAAAGAGCCTGGCAGCACCGCCGCAGCCAAAAAGCTTTCCAATCACTGCAATTGCAAACATTACCAGAGTGATCAGTATAACCTCCGCATCCAGGCCTTTAATATCGGCGGCAATACCTACACTTGCGAAGAATATTAATGAGAGGAAACCCGAGGAGATAGCTTTCACATTTTTTTCAATGTACTCCTTATGTATGAACTGTGAGAGTGTCAAACCGCAGATATATGCGCCGGTTATGGCTGCGATTCCCAGTATTTCGGATATGAATGCCAGCAGCAGGGCCATGGCTATTGAATAGGGAAGCAGATCCCTTTTGTGCCTGCTGCCGAAGGATATCTTATTAATGAACTTTGGTACCACCGCTATCATAATTACGCTTATCAAACAAAAAGCTATTATCTTGGCAAAGGTCAGAATAAGACTTATTGCTGCCGAGGAACCCGAAGCGCCGCTTCCCAGAGTCTGTGAAACAGCAAGTACTATGGAGATGAGTATCAGTCCCAGCACATCGTCAATTACTGCGGCGCCGAGAATATTTACTCCGGCTTTGGTGTTCAGCTTTCCCAGTTCGGTAAGGGTCTCAACAGAAATACTGACGCTTGTTGCAGTAAGGATTACTCCCACAAATAAATTTTCCCAGAAGTTTGTGAAAAACAGATATGCTGCTGCCGTACCGAGTACCAATGGAATGATTACACCCGACAGGGCAATAACGAAGGAGGTTTTACCTGCCTTTTTCAACTCATCCACATTGGTTTCAAGTCCTGCCAGAAACATCAGCATTATAACGCCCAGCTCGGACAACAATTTAATATTTTCAGTGTATTCAACAAGACTTAATACTGCCGGCCCCAGAATAACACCTGCTACCAATGCGCCTAAAACCTCGGGCATTTTAAACTTCCGGCTTACAAGTCCTCCTATTTTGGTAAATATCAGAATAAGAGCAATTTCCAGTAAAATTTTTTCCATAAAGAACAACCCTCTTAATTAAAATGATAGCCAAAGTAATGAAAAGAATCACACACATATACATTTGACGGATTTAATTTAAAATGGCATAATATCACATTTCATAAAATAATTCAAGAAATAGCCTTTCTGTTGAGGAAAACAGTATTCCTATTGTAGAAAGCGGTCTGTTTCTGATGTAATAAAATTACATACTGCAGAATATTATATTAGGCAAAAATATAAATTGAAGCTATTGAAAAGGAGGGGCAGTTCTGCAGGAAGACAATTTGTAAAAAGAGTAAGTTTTTAAGTTGAAATTTGTCTTATTATGGTATAGATTAATAAGTGATTACGTACTGACAAGTTTTATTCGGAGGTACATTTTAATGTTTAAAGTGTTTATAGTTGATGACGAACCATCAGTAATTGAGGGACTGAAACTTATGATACCCTGGAACGAGCTTGACTTTGAGCTGTGCGGAGAAGCCTCAAACGGGCAGGAGGCCCTTTCAAAGGTTGGAAAACTGTACCCTCACCTGATAATAACTGACATACGTATGCCCGGTATAAATGGGCTGGAGCTTATTTATGAAACGCAAAAAATCCATTCTGATACCGAATTTGTTATTTTAAGCGGTTATGCGGATTTTTCCTATGCACAGGAGGCTATGCGGCACAAGGTACTGGACTATTTGCTGAAACCTCTTGACAGGGACGAAATAATTACGGTACTGCGCAAAATCAAGAGCAAACTTGATAAAAAGTTCCTGACCAGATACGGTTTTTCACAGACGGATATCAAAACCTTTAAATCAAGCCGCAATTTGTCTGCTTCCGACGAAAGCAATGATTTTGTCAACGAAGAAATAGACAATGCATGGAAAGCCGTACGGGACAATTTTGACGAGGAATTGACCACAGCTATTAAGCTCATGAATTATGAGGATGCCATGCAGCTTATCGATGAATTGTTTGATATATTTGTTTCCCGGAATATAAATATAAATAATGCCTGTATTATGGTAAACAGCTGTGTTTACCGCATACTTCACGTTGCCTATAAAAGAAATATTGGCATTGATACCGTGCTGCCGTCAGGAGTGAGCGGCAAATGGGATTTTAAAAGCTTAAAGAGCTATATTGCCGATATTGTATCGCAGGTAGTGGGTTTAATGCTGGAGGAGAGAAAAAGAAATTCCCGCAGCTTCCTCTATGAAGTAAAAACCTATATTGATAATAATTATCAGAAAGAAATAAGCGTTTCCTTTCTTGCAGACATGGTCTTTCTTGAAGCGGGATATCTGGGCGATGCCTTCAATAAGCAGTTTGGAGTCAGCATAAGTGAGTACCAGCATCGCCTCAGAATTGAAAAAGCCATAGAACTGATTGAAACCACCGATATGAAATTGAGCGATATAGCATCTACAACCGGTTACAATAATTACAATAACTTTTTCTCACATTTTGTCAGGATCACCAATAAAAAGCCCACGCAATATGAAAGGAAATAGAAAATCAAACCTCCTCGATGCGGAGGATGATTTCGGTTCCCTGGTCGGGTATACTGTATATTTTGAAATGGAATCTTTCACCGTAATTCATCATCATACGGCGGTAGACATTCTGTATGCCCACACCGCTTTCCGTTTCATCATAGCTGCCTGCTTCAAGGTTCAGTTCGGATTTGGGATTTTCCAATTTGTTAAAGATGGCTGCAACCTTTTCCTTATCCATACCCGAGCCATTGTCTCTGACAGAGATAACAAGGGCCATATCTATAATATCTGCTTTAATAACCAATCTGCGGTTATCTTCAATTGATGATTGGAGGCCATGTTTGCAGGCATTTTCCACAATGGGCTGAACACTCATTTTAGGAATGAAACGGTTTGACTCAATTACTTCCGGTGATATCTGAATTTCATATTCAAATTTATCACCGAATCTGAACTTCTCAATATCCAGATACTTTTCTATAAAATTCAGTTCTTCTGTTACAGGAATCAAATCACCGCCGGTAGTCAGCATACGCTTGAAGAGCTTTGACAGGCTTGATATAACACCTGCAAGCTCAGTGTACCCGTTTTTTACACAGAAAACAAGTATTGCATTGAGAGTATTGAACAGGAAGTGGGGGTCGACCTGTGCCTGCAGATACTGGTACTCGGCGCGTATATTTTCAACTTCTATGCTCTTTTTTTGCATCTCAAGTTTGTAAACATCATTTATCAGACCGTTAATTTCAGCTATCATCTTGTTATAGGTTATAATTAGCAGACCCACCTCGTCCTGGCCCGTATTTTCAAGCATTAACGGTTCAAGGTGGTCTTCGCTGACTTTTTTGATATGGCGGGACAGGGCCGACAAACGGTAGCGCATGGAATTTAATACCGCCCAGATCAAAAAGACTGAGAACGCTGATAGGGACAGGGTAATCAGCAGAATATAAATTAGAACCACAATTTGCTTTTTAAAAATTACAAATTTATCATAAACACCGGTTATCTTCCAGCCTTCAAAATAAGGAGCAGGGCCTATGCTTTTCTGAAGGATGTAATAGTTATTGTTGGGCGGTAGCTGCAATACCGAAGGATTTTTAAGATTGAATTTATTGGTGTATTGGTTGCTCCAGATTATGTTGTCACCTGGGGCGGTCAGGTAGACATCTACACTTCCTCCCTCATCCTTGACCTTTGTAATAACTCGGTCCAGTTTTAATTCTATTAGCAGGTAATTTGTGGCATTGTTCAAATATGTTGGAGATTTTATTTTACGGACAATCGTTAACCTGTTGCTGTACGGGGTGATAGCTATAGCAGTGGAACCGGGATATACCATAATATCGGTGTCGGTTTGAGAAGCCATTTTGTACCATTGGGTGTTTCGGGCTTTATCATCCAGGACACGGAAATAATCCGTATTAATAAAGTGCGGATCGTCAATATACAGCGATACTTCCGCAATTTCCGGGTTACTCACCAGGTACATGTTGAATCTTTTCCTCAGGGAACTCCAGTAAAGATCATAGTGCTCCACCGGAGTAGAAAAACTTTTGGACAAGTCGTTAAGCAGGGTGTTGTCCGCATTTACCTGGTTGGCCACATTAACAGCGGTTTGCGTTAATATATTAAAATCGCTGGCTGCCCCCTCAAAGGTCTGATCCAGATAATGTATCACATTCTGCTGCATGGATTGTGAAGTAAAAGCCATCCATATGATAGTTCCGGCCACAACCGGAAGACAAATACAAAAAATATAAACCAGTATGAATTTACGCCTTATACTGACATTGTCAAATTGCAGAAAAAATTTTCTCATATTCCTTGCATCTCCCGGAAATTTTATTTATTATATTTTCCATTATAAAACACTTGATAATCATCAAGAGTATTTCTTTTTATATTCCGAAGGTGAGACTCCCGTGAATTCTTTGAACTTTTCAGTAAAATAGCTATAATCGGAATAGCCGCATTGTTCACATATTGAGGTTATTTTCATATCTTCTGAAGCTATGAGGGTTTTAGCGTGTTCTATGCGTAAATAATTAAAATAATCATTAAATTTTTCGCCTGTTTTCCTTTTAATTATTTTACTGATAATAATGGGTGACAATGAGAATTTCTCTGCAATACTTTGTAACGAGAGACTTTCCCTGTAATTATCCTTAATGAAGTCAATAATTTCATTCTCCAGCAGAAACAATGGTTTTTCATTGTTGATGTTTTGCTTTTTAAAGATAAATTCGCACATTTCATGAGCCAGGATTTTGCAATTTGGACTCATACTGTTGATGGATCTGGTGAATTTCAGAATTACACTGTTACCGTCAACTCCATACGCGTAAGACATTTTTCTGACTAAATCCGCCAGCCTGTACAGGCAAATACAGTAAAGGCGGCGGGATACACCGCTATTGTTAAGCTTGTCAAAAAATTCATTGACGGAATTTGATACCTGGCTTATGTCATTGCCTTTAAGTGAATTGATTATGCTGTCAAAGGGGAGTTCGGGGAAATCAATCTCGGCATCGGTTTTAGCATGGTCTTTTAAGCTTTTCTTTTTTTCATTTCCGCTATAATAAACGACTTTTTTATCCGGATGAAGCAAACAATAGGTATGAAGCTGTTCAAGCCGCTTACCGCAGCTAAAAATGCTGTCAATGACTCCCTCTGTGCTTGTTCCGCTTACCAATGCCCAAAAAGAGCTAAAGCCGTAACTCTTTGGGTCCAGGCTGCTTAAGTGTTTTTTCAACCGTTCGGTAAGAGCTGCTTCGGATGTGAAGATTTCCATACCGTCATGTATGACAATGATATAACTTCCGTTACCGTTATAGAACATGCAGTTCTCATTCTTTATTCCGGTAATCCGCATAAGCAGGTCATAGATATTGCTCACCGGGTAATTGGTTGGATTACCGCCCCCGTCGGTTATGAATTGAACAATACAGATTTTTGAATTATCAGGAATATCGAAGATAAACTGTGCCTTGCGTTTGATTTTTTCACTGCGTTTGCCGTCCATAATATCATTGTAAAGCTGATTGGCAGTAAAGCGGATAAGCTCAAGATTTTCCTGCCGGGCAGTTCTTTCATTATCTATTATACTTACCACCCGCAGCAGTTCCCGTTCAATTTCTTCCGAGTCCAAAGGTTTGGTCAGGAAACCCAGCGCACCCAGCTGTATACCTTTCTGGGCATAGGAGAAATCGTTGTAACCACTCAGGATGATAAATTTTGGAGCAGGGATTATTTCGTTGTTTACTTTTTCTATGAGCTCCAGACCGTTCAGACCAGGCATACGTATATCACATATAACCAGATCGGGCCGAATATTTTGTATAACGGAAAAGGAGGCTGCACCGTCAGGTGCTTCTCCTGCTATTTCAAAGCCTAACTTGTTCCAGTTTACAAAAATGCGTAATCCTTCTATCACAGATGGCTCATCATCCACAAGCACTACTTTGAATATTTTGACCAGCCCCTTGTAAAAATGTCCTATACTTATCCTTAATTTGATAATTTACTTTAAACTAAATTCTAAATATAATGCAATTATACAAGAAGCGGGTGTGACAGTCAAATAGACTGCTATTAGTGCCCGTATTAAAAATTTAAGGAGGATGTTTTATGAAACGGTTTGCATCACTAGTTTTAGCAGCGGCTATTGCAGTTGCAATGTCCGCATGCGGTAACGGCAGTGACTCGGCAACTAGTACTCAATCAGCGGCGTCTACAGGCAGTGCGCCATCTACTACGGCATCATCGGGCAGTTCTTTACCGGTGCTCTCACCGGATAATCCTGTAGAACTGAGCATCTGGATTACCACCAGCCAGCAGGCACCGTCAGCCGACAACAAGCTCACAAAGATGTTAAAGGATAAGCTTGGCGTAACCCTTAACTATGAGATAATTACTCCGGATAACCAGGATCAGAAGATAGGTGTTATGCTTGCAGGCGGAGAATATCCCGACATTATCGGTTCAACCGACCAAAATGCACGTTTGGTTACCGGTGGTGCGTATATACCATTGGACGACTACTTGAAGCCTGAAGCCGCAGGCGCATTGTATGAGCATGTTAAGCCTTACTGGAATAAAATAGCTTATGACGGCGGCCAGGGTAAACACATATATCAGATTCCGAACTATAACCGTTTTTATGGAGATATAGTAGGTGGAGTAAACTACAGTGCATCCGGCTTCTGGATCCAGAAAGCCGTACTTGCAGATCAGGGATACCCCGATCTCTCAAATATGACTATTGAGAAATATTTTAAGATGCTGGAAGATTACAAGAATAAATATCCAAAGATAGACGGACAGGACACCATTGCTTTTGAAATTCTTTGTGCCCAGGGAAGAGAATGGGGATTGACAAATCCGCCGGAATATCTTGCAGGCGCACCTAACAATGGCGGTGTTATAGTTGATGAGAACAACGTTGCGGCAGTATTTGCCGATAAGGATGTTGCCAAGAGATACTATAAGTACCTGAATGAAATGAATGCCAAAGGAATGGTTGATAAGGAAAGCTTCACACAGACACTTGACCAGTACCTCGCAAAGCTTGCAACCGGTCGCGTACTCGGTATGTATGACCAGCGTTGGAGTTACGGTAATGCTCATGATGCTCTTGTTGCAGCAAACAAGGTTGAACGTACCTATGTAGCAACCATGCCCACATTTGACGGAAAAGCTCCTTACTATGCAGACAGGGATGTTATGAACATCAACCAGGGTGTTGGTGTGTCGGTATCCTGTAAGAAGCCTGAAGTTGCAATTGCATTTATAAACACCATGATGAATGAAGACTGGCAGAAGATCCTGGCTTGGGGCGTTGAAGGTGAAGATTATCAGAAGGGTGCCGACGGCAAATTCACCAGAAACGAACAGCAGCGTGCAAATTCAACAGACCTTATCTGGAGATCATCCAACAGATTAATGGCTCTTACAGACATAATGCCAAAACATAACGGTACTTATTCTGATGGAAATGCTTATAGTCCTGAGGATCAGCCGGAAGAATTCTTTGCTACCTTGAAACAGTATGATCAGGATTTCCTGACCAAGTATAACAAGAAGACATGGAGAGACTTCAACAACCAGCCGCCGGAAAATCCTGTTTACTATCCTGCCTGGAATATAGCCCTTCCTGATGGAAGCGACGCTCAGATGGCAGACAAACAGTTGAAGGATACTGCACTGCAGTTCCTGCCAAAGGCTATCATGGCCAGTCCGGATAAGTTTGAAAGTATTTGGTCCGAATACACAACTGCAATCGGCAAAATCAATGTAAAATCATATGAAGATGCCATAAATGCAGGAATCCAGGACAGAATCAAAAACTGGGCTACAAAATAATTGATGTGATTTTAGAGTCTTGACGTTTTAACAATAATAATCTGGAAAAAGGGGATGCAAGTCCCCTTTTTTTAGATAAACAGGAGGTAGAAAAGATGCGGGCAAAAACGCTGGCTCTTCCGAAAAATCGCAGGAATATCTGGGGTACCATAATCTCACAGCGTGAACTGATTATTATGAGTGTGCCCCTCCTGCTATATAAAATACTGTTTTCGTATGTGCCGATAACCGGCTGGACAATGGCCTTTCAAAATTTCAAACCTGCCATCAGGAATACATTTGATCAGCAATGGGTTGGTTTCGATAATTTTGTCAAATTATTTACCGGCATAAATGGAGAACGCTTTATACGAGATATACGTAACACGCTGGCGCAAAGTATTCTTACACTTGTAGTTGGTTATTTAGGTGCAATAGTTTTATCACTATTGTTGAATGAAGTTAAAAATATTGGATTTAAAAGTATAATACAGAATATCACATATATGCCGCACTTTTTATCGTGGATCATAGTTGCCGGACTGGTTTCCAGTGCCCTTGCACTTCCCTCAAGCGGTGGTATTGTCAACATAGTGCTGATGAAACTTCACATTATTAACGAACCTGTACAGTTTTTATCCAATCCGGATTATTTCTGGGGTGTGGTGGCAGGTTCACATCTGTGGAAGGAACTGGGATGGAATACCATAATCTACCTGGCCGCCATGACCGCAATAGACCCTGCACTGTATGAGGCTGCTGAAATCGATGGAGCAAACCGCTACCACAAAATGTGGAACGTAACTCTTCCGTCAATAAAGCCAACTATTGTTATTCTGCTTATTATGAGCATAGGCTGGATTCTGGAAGCCGGTTTTGAGATTCAATACTTCCTTGGAAATGGCCTGGTTATTGAAAAAGCCGAGACAATTGATATTTTTGTTCTTAATTATGGCATTAAGATGGGCAATTATTCGTTAGCCACCGTAGCGGGTATTTTTAAAACCGGAGTAAGTATAATTCTGATTGCCGGTGCGAATTTTATAGCCGGACGTCTTGGCGAAGAAAAGCTGATATAAGGGGGGAAGCTGAATGAAAATAGGCAAAAAAAATCTTAGCGCTGAAAACGTTATATTTACAACATTGAATTCCACTTTTCTGATACTTCTTTCCGTTGCAATGATATATCCCATGCTTAACACGCTTGCCATATCCTTCAATGAAGGTATGGATACCGTACGCGGAGGCATATATCTATGGCCGAGAATATTCTCTCTCCAGAATTACCGTGTTGTTTTCCACATGGATACAATTTATGGAGCGTTTATGATAAGTGTTTTAAAAACCATAGTCATAGTCATCACCAACCTGTTTTTTACCTCTATGCTGGCTTATGCGCTAAGCCGCAGGGAGTTTATTTTCAGGAAGTCAATAACTGTGCTTTTTGTTATGACAATGTACTTTAATGCGGGTTTGATACCTAATTATATGCTTATAAGAGATTTGCATATGATCAATACCTTTACCGTATATTGGCTGCCGAATATTATAAGTGCGTTTAATCTTATAGTAATCCGAACCTATATCAGATCAATACCCGAGAGCTTTATCGAGTCGGCTAAAATAGACGGTGCACGGGAATTCAGGATTTTCCTCCAGATCATTCTGCCGTTATGTGTTCCGACCCTGGCCACAATAGCACTTTTTGTGGCAGTTGGTTCCTGGAATTCGTGGTTTGACACCTTCCTGTACAATTCGGCAAAGCAGAGTCTATCCACTCTGCAATATGAACTTCAAAAGCTTCTCGCAAGCGCTATGAATGCGGGCAACACTTCGGCAGGGGTCGGCGCTGCGGCGGCACAGTCCGGAGCGGGTAATGTAACGACGCCTCAGTCCATCAGGGCGGCAATTACTATTGTTGTTGCCGTGCCGATACTTCTGGTATACCCGTTCCTGCAAAGGTACTTTGTTAACGGTCTTGCATTGGGGGGAGTTAAGGGATAATGGTCGGAAGTCTTTGTAAAACCTATAAGGAATACTTTCCAATAGGAGCTGCAGTGAATTCCTTTTCGATTAATACTCATAAGGAGCTTATAGTTAATCATTTTTCAGGCATAACACCGGAAAATCAGATGAAGCCGCAATTTGTTCATCCGGCAGAGCATTTATACGACTTTGAACAAGGCGATATTATAGCTGATTTTGCTGAGGAAAATAATTTGTTGCTTCGCGGCCACACACTGATATGGCATAACCAGACGCCTGATTGGTTTTTCAAAGACGGTGGTGGGCCGGTATCGCGCAGCCTGGCACTGAAACGTATGAAGGAGCACATTTACACAGTAATGGGGCATTACAGGGGCCGTACTTATGCGTGGGATGTGGTTAACGAGGCAGTGGCCGACAATGCGGAGGCGCCTGTCCTCCGCCAGGCGCCCTGGCTTGCCGCTATTGGGGAAGACTATGTCGAATATGCCTTCAGGTATGCACGTGAGGCCGATCCGGCAGCAAAATTGTATTATAACGACTATAATGAATGTGATCCTGTTAAGTCCAGGAAAATTTATGATCTGGTTAAGTCTCTAATAGACCACGGAATACCTGTAGACGGGATCGGAATGCAGGGACACTGGAACATATATGCGCCCGAACCGGATAAAATCCGAAGAGCCGTTGAACTCTATGCATCATTGGGTGTAAGCCTGCAAATAACTGAGTTGGACATTTCAATGTTCCGTTTCGACGACAGGACAGCATATGAAAAAGTCCCCGACAAGCTCTTGGAATTGCAGGCAGAAAGATATGAAGAGATTTTTAAACTCCTGAGGGAATACAGGGACTTGTTCGCCGGTGTTACTCTTTGGGGTATTGCCGATGATGACACCTGGTTATCGGATTTTCCGGTCAAAGGACGCAGAAACTGGCCGTTACTGTTTGACGATGAGCACAAGCCAAAGAAGGCTTTCGATAGCATAGTAGTTTTTTAATTCGTTAAGGAAAGGAAAATACTATATGTCAAATTCTTTTCAGACAGGCAATTATTCAAACTTGTTTACTGAGTATGGTTACTCTAAAGACAAGGTACAACAGCGTATTTATTCCACTTTTAATACGTTGTTTTTCGGCAGCGGGGATCAGCGTATCTATCATGAAACCGGTGAGGAAATGGGCTATCTGGTAGACACCGGCAACATGGATGTCCGCACTGAAGGACAGAGCTACGGTATGATGATTGCTGTTCAAATGGACCGCAAGGATATTTTTGACCGGATATGGAAGTGGACAAAAACTTATATGTATCTTGACCATGGCGAATATAAAGGTTATTTCGGATGGTCGGCACAATTGGACGGCAAACTTAATTTCGAAGGCCCGGCACCTGACGGTGAAGAATTTTTTGCCATGGCACTTTTATTTGCCGGAAGACGGTGGGGAGATGGTGAAGGTATATTTAATTATACCGGGGAAGCCAGGAGTTTATTGCATGAAATGGTGCATAAAATTAAAGACCCCATGTTTGATCCTCAGACAAAGCTTATTCGTTTTATTCCAAATTGTAATTTTACAGATCCTTCCTATCATCTTCCGCATTTTTATGAATTATTCGCACTTTGGGGAAATCCCGAGGACTCCGGATTTTTTAGAGAGGCGTCCAGGCTTAGCCGGGAATATCTGAAGAAAGCATGCCACCCCGTAACCGGATTATCGGCTGAGTATGCCGAGTATGACGGTACGCCCCACAACCGGGCAAACCACAATCTGTTTTACAGCGATGCCTACCGTACTGCAGCCAATATTGCATTGGATTACGAATGGTTTTCTGCTGATGAGTGGTCCCGTAAACAAGCTGAAAATATCCAGGAGTTTTTTGGAAAGACGGCGAAGGGTAAAGAAGATATTGTCTATTATATTGATGGAACACCGGTTGCCAATTCCGGTGAATTGGTTCACGAGACTGACGGTACACCGGCAGGGGTATTGCACCCTGTGGGATTGCTGGCGACTCTGGCACAGGCGTCACTTGCTTCACGCGGTGAGTTCCGGGAATATTTTGTCAGAAAGTTTTGGGAGCAGCCTCTTCGAACCGGAAAACGCAGATATTATGATAATCTTTTGTATTTCTTTGCGCTGCTGGCACTTAGCGGGAACTACCGTATTTGGTAATGCTTAATTATGTATCGGACGCAGCGTGGCTGTTTGACATTTCAAAAGCCGGTACAATGCAATATAATAACCTCCCAAGATTGCTGCAGCCGAGATATTGAAGGTTATGTCGGCTGCAGCAAAACCCCGGAATTTCAATCGAGAGTCCGGACCTGTTTTGAAATCTATGTAAAAATTTTATGATTTATTTCTATTCTACGCTTTAACGATCAACCTATTGATTTAAAAATTTCTCAATATAATCATCACGCTAAAATCCACAGGATATGAGTTTAAGCTTCCCGGATAACCGGGAGTATAATGACAAAGTTTACCTAAAGTTGACCTCTTGGATAACTCAGTTTCATCAATGTATTTTTTAAGATATGGTTATTAAATTTGTATTTACCATATTTGCGGAATACCACTAAGTTTTGACGGTAATCTGACAAATATTATATTGAATATCATGAGAACAGCCGCCTGAACGGTGATATTACAGATATTATGGCAACTTTCTGTAACTCATTGTATGCGGTGCATGGATAACTGTCGCAGCTGGTAAATACTTGTTAAATATATAGTAAAAATTTTTAGAGGAGGCGGTTAAAGTTGAGTAGTACAATTTTCAGGAATTGGAGGAAGGCAGCGGCAGTCTTTTTGGTGCTTTGCCTGGTTATTTCACTTATGCCGGTTAACAGCATAGTGTATGCCGATAGTACAGCTGTTTACCATGAAACCTTTGCAGGTGGAGTCGGCAAAGCGGTACAATCCGGGGGAGCTAAACTGACTCAGGTTACTGATAAGGTGTTTGAGGGAAATGATGACGGAGCGGCATTATACGTGAGTAACAGAGCAAATGGTTGGGATGCGGCCGATTTCAAGTTTGCTGATTTGCACTTGGAAAACGGCAAAACTTATAATATTACTATCAACGGTTATGTTGATCCTAATGTAGAAGTATCTCCAGGAGGACTTATAGTAGCACAAGCGGTAAATCCGTCACCTGAAGCATATGACAATTACATGGGTCAAGCTGTAATAACGACAGGTGCGGCTTTTACCATAACCTCCAATTATACGGTTAATAACACGTATGATAGAATCAGAATTCAATCGAATGATGCAGGAGCAGCAGTCCCTTTCTATATTGGGGATATATTGATTACTGCTGAAAATACACCTCCGGTGACGACAGAAAAAGAAATATATCATGAAGATTTTTTAAACAGTGCTGGAAAGGCAGTACAGTCAGGCGGCGCCAATTTAACTCAGGTTACTAATAAGGTGTTTGAGGGAAATGATGACGGAGCAGCATTATACGTGAGTAA
This sequence comes from Ruminiclostridium cellobioparum subsp. termitidis CT1112, assembly GCF_000350485.1. Lineage (GTDB taxonomy): Bacteria > Bacillota > Clostridia > Acetivibrionales > DSM-1351 > Ruminiclostridium > Ruminiclostridium termitidis. The sequence continues at coordinate 71,514 of NZ_AORV01000035.1, read as the reverse complement.
CAGAATAAATAATTATGATGCAGCAGATTTTAAATTTGCTGATGTCGGAATGCAGAATGGAAAAACTTATACCGTCACTGTAAAAGGCTATGTTGACGCAGGTGAGGCTGTCCCTGCCGGAGCGCAGGCATACCTTCAGACCGTAGATAGCTATGACTGGCTTGCAGGTGCTGATATGATTGCCGGGGAAGCGTTCACATTGACAAAGAAGTTTACAGCCGATACGACTAAAGATTCCGCGGTACGGGTCCAGTCAAATGATGCAGGAGCAACAGTTCCTTTCTACATAGGGGATATATTGATTACCGAAACTGTTTCAGGTGGAGATACGGAAGAACCCCCAAGAGATCCTGCCTTGCCGTTTACAACAATAACTTTTGAGGACCAGACGACGGGAGGTTTCGTCGGCAGGGGAGGAGTAGAAATACTAACACCGACCAATGAAGCCAGCCATACCGGAGAATACTCCCTGAAGGTGGAGGGACGAACAAAGACCTGGAATGGTCCAACATTACGTGTGGAAAAGTATGTTGACAAGGGTAGTGAATATAAAGTCACAGCATGGGTTAAGCTGATAGAACCGGAGAGTTCACAGATTCAGCTTTCTACACAGGTTGGAAGCAGTACTCCTGGCTATTCTACATTTCAGGCAAAAACAATCTCGACAAATGACGGTTGGGTAAAATACGAAGGAAAATACCGCTACAATAGTGTACCTGACGAATACCTGACTATATATATAGAAAGTTCGAATAATGCTACCGCATCTTTCTATATCGATGATATTAGTTTTGAAAAAACACAAGCGGGACCCATTGAAATACAAAAGGATCTTGTACCTGTTAAAGATGCATATAAGGATGAATTCTTAATCGGAAATGCAATATCAGGAGAGGATCTCAGCGGAGTAAGGCTTGAACTTCTTAAGATGCATAATAATTCGGCAACTGCAGGAAATGATATGAAGCCAGGCAGTCTGCAGCCTACAAAGGGTAACTATACTTTTGCAGCAGCAGATACAATGGTTGATAAAGTACTGTCAGAGGGAATAAAAATGCATGGACACGTACTGGTATGGCATCAGCAGACCGGTGAATGGATGAATACCGCTACAGATGGAAGTGGCAATAAGGTACCCCTTCCTCGTGAAGAAGCTCTCCAAAATATGACAACTCATATAAAAACCGTTGTTGAGCACTTCGGTAACAAGGTTATATCCTGGGATGTAGTAAATGAAGCAATGGGTGACAATCCATCCAATCCGTCAGATTGGAGGAGTTCTCTGCGTAATGACTCAATGTGGGGGAAGGCTATCGGGCCGGATTACGTTGAGCTGGCATTTTTAGCTGCCAGAGAAGTTCTGGATGCACATCCTGATTGGAATATAAAGCTCTATTATAATGATTATAATGAAGATAATCAAAAGAAATCACAAGCTATTTATAACATGGTAAAAGAAATCAACGAAAAGTACGCTGAAACGCATCCTGGCAAACTCCTGATTGACGGGATTGGTATGCAGGGACATTACAACATACAAACAAATCCTTTAAATGTTGAGCTGTCACTGGAAAGATTTATCTCTCTGGGCGTGGAAGTAAGCATAACGGAACTTGATATTACCGCAGGAGAAAACTCACAGCTCTCGGAAAAGCTTGCTGAAGCTCAGGGCTATTTGTATGCGCAGCTGTTTAAAATCTTTAAAGCCCATGCTGCGAATATCGAACGTGTTACAATATGGGGAATGGATGACGGCACAAGCTGGAGGTCGTCCCAGAATCCATTACTGTTTGACAGGAATCTGCAAGCCAAACTGGCATATTATGGTGCGATTGATCCTGATAAATATATGTCGGAACATCAACCCACCACACCGGTAGGTGCAAAACAATCAACAGCTAACTTTGGCACTCCTGTCATAGACGGTACTATAGATCAAATATGGAGTAATGCGCCTGCACTGGCAATTAATGAGTATCAGATGGCATGGCAGGGAGCTACAGGTACTGCCAGGACTCTCTGGGATGACAGTAATCTGTATGTGTTGGTTCAGGTTAGTGATGAGCAGCTTGATAAAAGCAGCATAAATGCATATGAACAGGACTCGGTAGAAGTCTTTGTGGATGAGAACAACGGTAAAACTCCATTTTATCAGGAGGATGACGGGCAATACAGAGTAAACTTTGACAACGAGACCTCCTTTAATCCTGCAAGCATATCCGAAGGCTTTGAATCGGCTGCAAGGGTATCAGGAACTAATTATACTGTTGAAATGAAGATACCGTTTAAAACTTTAACTCCGGCAAACGGTATAAGGATCGGTTTTGACACTCAGGTCAATGATGCTCAAAATAGTGCGCGCCAGAGTGTAGCGGCCTGGAATGATCAATCAGGTTCAGGTTATCAGGATACCTCGGTTTTTGGTGTACTTACTCTTACAGGCAAAGGCGACTCCGGTGAACCAGGAGAACCAGGCAATCCAGATAACCCGAGCAATCCAGGCAATTCCGGCAGCTCAAACACCGGATCGGGCGGCGGAAGCAACTCCGGCAGTTCAGATAATAGCACTCCGGCTGCAGGTACAAAGGCAGAATCCAATGTGACAGTAAAATTAACTGCTGCTGTGAATGCTGATGGAAGTGCAAATGTTAAAGTTACCGACAAAACGGTAGAAGATATTTTGAAAGATCTAAGCAAAATTAAGGACGGTGTAAAGCCGACAGTCTTACTTGCAGTTAATGTACCTTCAAATGCCGATGCTGTAACTCTTGAACTTCCGGCAGATACATTAGGTAAGATTTTAGAAGCTGACGGGAATGCTTCAATTAAGGTTTCCGCAGGCATTGGTGAACTTTTGTTTGACAGCAGGGCTATGAAAACAATTTCGGAAACGGGAACAGGCACAATTGAAATAAAAATTTCAAAAGTTGCAGCTGCCGATTTGTCCGCTATACCGTCCGATGCGGCTGACAGAATAGCCGACCGCCCTGTTTTTGAATTTACCGTATCCAGGGGCGGCACAAAAATTTCTGATTTTAATGGCAGTACGGTAAGCGTAAGTATTCCTTATACACTTAAACAGGATGAAGATCCTAATGCCGTCCTGGTTTATTACATTGACAGCAGTAACAGCTTGATTCCTGTAAGGGGATATTATCATAACGGAACTATTGAGTTCATAACAGCGCATTTTTCAAAATTTGCCGTAGGCTATAACAAGATAAGTTTTTCAGATGTAAAATCAACTGACAGCTACTATGATGCAGTCACTTATCTCGGTGCCAGAGAGATTGCAACGGGAACCGGCTTTGACCCGAAACATACTGTAACCCGTGGAGAGGCCATAGTAATGCTTATGAAAGCATATGACATCAAGCCTCTTGCAGAGCCGGAGGATAATTTCTCGGATGCCGCAGGCGAATTTGCAGGATATTATGCAAAAGCCAGGGAAATCGGTCTCACCGGCGGAGTGGGCTATAACAGGATTGATGCTGATGCACCGCTAACCCGTGAAATGCTGTACACCTTGGTATACAATTTGAAAAAATACCTTGGTGAGTTGCCGGCAACAGGTACTGCTGTGACAGAATATAAGGGCTTTGGCGACGAGAATAAGCTGTCCGACTGGTCTGTGAATGCTGTTAAGCAGCTTGTAGAAGCAGGAATAATAAAAGATGGCACAAGCACTCAGCTCAATCCGAAATTTAATTGCAGCAGAGGAAAATTTGCAATTGTTTTACATTCATTGCTAAGCAACAATACAATAAATTAATGAGTTTTAATACTTTATAACATTTTCTGATCTGACTGTCCTTAAGACTGTGAATTATGGGTTTTAAGGGCAGTTCTTTTTTAATAACCATATAGGCAAAGTGATATTGGTTCAATTGTAATAAATATTTTGTACTGACTCTCGATTTACATTGAATTTGATAAGTAAATATTTCTTGGAACGGGATAGAGAAAATAATTCTTCAAGACTAAACAATATTAATATGGGTGGTTGACAGTGTATATACAAAAATGTAAATTTATACTATAAATAGTATTTTTTAAAATTAAAAAAGGAGAGAAAAATATGTTTTTACAAAATAGGTGTAAAAAATTGTGGGCGGTATTATTAGCTATGGCCATAGTATTTTCGGGTATTAACTTTTCTTTTGATTCTTCATATAAAAGCATTATTCAGCTTGGAGGTAGGGCTGAGGCAGCCAGTCCACAAGTAGTTAATTCATCACCTAGCCAAAATTCAATACTTACTGAACATAATAAAAGTTACTATCCCGATATAACTATTGCTAACTTGGAAGATGAAACATTGATGTTTAGATATTATCTTGATTCAGAGATTTCACCAAGATCTCAGATAGTTGTTTCAAAGGCTGCAAAAGAACAGAAAGTTGTCTTTAACAATGTAAATCCCATTGATATGAGTACATTAACAGAAGGAGACCATAAAATTAAATTTACAGTTTTCTGTCAAAGCGGATTACCGGACATAAATTACATTGTTAATTTTAAAGTGGATAAATCTGCACCCATATTAGGTCCTATCACGACATCATCAACGACTAAAACTGTAACAATTTCGGTTTCAGCTACTGACAGTGTTTCCGAAGTTGGAGGGTATAGATATTCCTGCAATGGTACATCCTCAGGCTGGATACTATCACCGACATATACTTTAAGTAATTTATCTCCGAATTATCCTTTTTATATTAACTTTGAGGTGAGAGATTCAGTCGACCCATTACATATAACATCTGCAACACGGACAATCTACACCAAGGCTGAAGTGCCTTCACTTTCTGTAAATAATATTTCTTCAAACACACTTGATTTGGAATCTCTGGATGTCAATCATCCAGGGACAGATTACATGGTAAAAGTAAATAGCAGTCAATATGTTACACAGGAAGGTATTCTCACGGTATCACCTGTGTGGATTAGATTTCCAGGGATAGGTAAAAAAATAATTACTGTTAAAGGTTTAGCTACAAATAGTACATATACCTTCAGTGCTAAGGCAAGAAATCTTGAGAATATTGAAACTTCATTAGGTTCTGCTGTCACAGGTACAACTCTTGTTGCACCTCCGGGTTCACCTGCAAATATAATTGCAACAGCTACTGATAGAACTATCACGGTATCCTGGGATGCTGTAAATGGAGCAATAGGCTACGATATCGAAGCAGATGGAATAACAATTGATAATGGAACTTCAACTACATATACACATAGAAACCTTAATTCTGGAACACCCCATAAATACAAGGTAAGAGCGAAGAATGCCGGAGGACCGGGAAACTGGAGTGCTGAGATATCAAAATCAACGCTGCCTGCTTCGCCGGATATACCTCAGAATCTTAACACTATACCATTAAGTACTTCTGTAACAGTGACTTGGAACAGTGTTCCCGGAGCAACCGGCTATGATATAGAAGTGGATGGAGTACTGGTAAACAACGGACCAAGTACAGGCTATATACACAACAGTCTTGCTCCTGGGACACATCATTCATACCGTGTAAGAAGTATAAATCCGGGAGGAAAGAGTGAGTGGAGCAGCTATGTAAATACTACAACATTAGTAGATACAATACCTGTACCAGTAAATATAGCAGCAACACCTTCATTAAATAAAATAACTGTCTCATGGGATCCGGTAGACGGAGTGACCGGTTACGATATAGAAGTAGACGGAATAACCTTTGACAATAGCAACAGAACAACATATACACACAGCAACCTGACACCAGGCACATCTCATAAATATAGAGTGAGAGCAAAAAAAGGCGGCAAAGTCAGTGAATGGAGCAGCATGATAGTATCCAACACACTCACCAATGCTTTTGGAACACCTTCAAACTTCAAGGTAAATGCCAATGACACATCAGTAGCATTAACCTGGGATGCAGTACCTGAGTCAGAAGGCTATGATGTGGAAATAGACGGAACAATAATAGACAATGGAATGGAACCAAGCTGCATACATGACGGACTTACACCGAACACCAACCATACTTACAGGGTAAGGGCAAGAAAAGCAACTGAAACCAGTGAGTGGACTCAGCCGTTGACAGTAACAACATACGGGTTACAGACACCTCAGAATATAACGGCAGCATCTGATGAAGCATCAATCACAGTAAACTGGAGCTCTGTTCCAGGAGCAACTACCTACGATATAGAATTTGATGGATCAATAATATCAGACGTATTTAAGATCTCAAATTCAGGGTTAAAGTTCATTGAGTTTCCTTCAGTAACAACAGCGTCAGCTATATCAGCCTTACCAACTACAATTGATTCTGTGATAGGGATAACAACAGGTTCTGCTATTACGGCTGCTGAAAGTTCAACAGTACCGGTTACATATACCTTAACAGGCCTTACACCAAATACACAGCATACAATAAAAGTTAGAGCGGTAAATGAAAGTGGGACAAGCAACTGGAGTATACCAATAAGTCAGTCCACAAAATTTACAACAGGGAATGCACCTAATGTATCGGGATTAGTTAAGAAAACGGCTGTAACAGTAATGTGGAATCCCATGGATGGGGCAAACTCCTATGATATAGAAGTGGATGGAACATTAACCTCAAATGTAACCGGAACATCATACAATTCAACAGGATTGATTCCGGGATCAGAGCACAAATACCGTGTAAGGGTACAAACCAGCTCGGGCGAAGAAACTTGGAGCAATATATTTGTAGTATCGACGCTGCCTGAAGGACCTGCAACGCCAACAAACATTGTAACCTCAGGAAACATGACATCAATACTTGTAACCTGGGACAAGGTGACAGGAGCAGAAGAATATGAAATAGAGGTTGATGGGGTAGTGATAAATACTGGTACAGGGACAAGCTATCTGCATACCGGACTTACACCAGATACAAGTCATACATACAGGGTAAGAACCAAAAACATATCAGGATACAGTGAATGGAGTGAAACAAAAACCTCAATAACCTTAAGTTCAGTGCAGACCTATGAAATTAATTCGGTCCAGGGGGAAGAGTTTGACCTTGTGCTGACGGCGGTAAACATACAGGACCTTGACAAATATACCTTTACAATCCAATATAACACTGATGATTTTGAAGTGATTGACTTATGCGGACTGACGGCAAAGATGGACACTGTTGAAGGTGATGTATCTGGAACAGACATAACAGTAAAGCAACTGACATCAGGAACAATAGTCTTCATAAAGGCAGGTTCGGCACAATCGTGGCAGGTATGGTCAGGTGTGGTAAACAGTATTACTTTCAAGGCTAAGAAAGATGGTAATTCAACAATTACTTATATAATACAGTAAGGGGTGGCGCATTTAATGAAGAAATTCAGAAACATTATAGCAAAAATTCTGGTAGTGTCCTTCATAATAACGAATACGCTGATATATTTTCCTGGAATAACTTTTGCTGCTGAAAAGGAAAAAGTTAATAAACCAACTGTGGTTGAACACTATGAAAGAACGGAAATTCTGGTTAAATACAAGAACAGCGGTAGGGAAGACAAAGTAAAAAGCACTCTGACAAAGAATGTTAAGGTTAAAAAGTTCAAATCTAAAAAGAAGTATGACAAAAGTAAGATAGAACTGCTTGAGATAGATAAAAATGATGATATTGATAAAGTGGTAAAAGAACTTAAAAAGGACCCGGATGTTTTGTTTGCGCAGCCCAACTACAAGCTGGAAATAATGGCCGCTCCTGCCGATCCTATGTTCCAAAACCAATGGGGTCTTCAGAACAATGGACAGGAAACAGAAGGTCAGCTTGGAAGATCAGGTGTGGATATAAATGCTGTTAATGCCTGGAATCTCAATCAGGGTGCAAATGTGGTAATCGGCCTGATGGATACCGGAGTGGACATAAATCATAAGGATCTAAAAGATAATATCTTTGTAAATATAGGTGAAATACCGGGTAACGGTATTGATGATGATAAAAATGGGTACATAGATGACGTTAACGGATGGGATTTCGTACATAATGACAATACAGTGTTTGATGATGCAACATTGGACTTCCACGGAACTCATACAGCCGGTATACTTGCAGCTGCATCCAACAGTGAAGGTATCAGTGGTACTGCTCCGAAAGCAAAAATACTGCCTTTAAAATTCATCAATGGAAACTGGGGTTATACCTGTGATGTAATTGATGCAATTGAATATGCTATGAAAATGGGCGTCAAGATTATGAACTGTAGTTTTGGCGGAACAGACGACAATTTTGCTCTTAAAGATACAATGGTAAACAGCGGTATTCTCTTTGTGTGCGCAGCCGGCAACAGGGGAGCTGATGTGGCAGTATCACCTGTTTATCCTGCATGCTTTGATATACCGAATGTATTGTCGGTTGCATCTATTGACAGCAAAGGCGTACTTTCACCCTATTCGAGCTATGGAAGTAAAATAAATGTTGCTGCACCTGGAGTAAACATATTAAGTACAACACCCGGAAATGCATATGACTACTTTACAGGAACTTCGGCGGCTGTTCCATTTGTAACAGGCACGGCAGCTCTTTTAAAAAGCTATCTGCCGGCATTGTCTATTACACAAATTTCTCAACGGATAAAAGATAATGTGGTGCCTTGTACCAATTTGAGCGGGAAGGTTTCATCAGGTGGTAGGGTGGATGCATATGCTGCACTGACAAATACTAAGCCTGCCGCCGATACATACACCGGGCCGGGGAATGACAACAGTACTGTTCCGGGAGGACAACAGGGGGGCAATATTGATACCTGGTATACAATGGACCAGCTGGCGAAGATAAAGGAAAAACTGCACTATGGTGAATCAGGAGTGAATCCTGCATCAGGAAACTTCTCATTTACAGTGAATGATATGAGTGTACCTGCGCCGGGTTTCCAGGTGAACATATCCCGAACCTACAATTCCCGCAGTGATAAAAATACACCAATGGGCCGCGGCTGGACTTTTGGTTTTGAGGGTTACGTTGATGGTACAAATGTTGTTGATGTAATTTTACCAAATGGAAGTGTGGAGAGATTCAGATTAAACGGCAGTGTATATGAACCTGAGGAATCCCGAAGTAAATTTGTAAAAAATACAGACGGTACATATACCCTGACTTCAAAGGACCAGTATAAGTATACCTTTAATACCGACCGTTACCTTGTAAAAATGGAGGACAGAAACGGAAATTCGGTAAATATAACTGTGAATAGTACGGGTAAGATTACAAAGGTAACAGATACTGTAGGCAGGGAATATAAAATATCATATAACACCAACGGTTTTATAGACAATATAACTGATCCTGAAAACAGGGTTGTCAAATATGAGTATGACAGCAGTAACAGGCTGTCGGTAGTTACAGATCCCATGGGCGGTAAAATGAGATATTTTTATGACTCCTGGGGTTACTTAAACCAGATACAGGATCATGACCAAAAGCAGGTTGAAAAAATCACATACAATCATGCCGAGGGAGAAAATCAGCATAAAGTATCCGAAGCAACGGATTCCTTTGGTGACACCGTCAAATATGCCTATGATATGACAAACAAAAAGACAACTGTAACCGACATGAACAACAGGGTGTCCACATACTGGTTTGATACCTCCTTCTATACAATACAGGAGCAGGATCCTGAAGGAAAATCTACCTATACCGAATATTTCCAATATAACGGCAAAAATACTTATGGAGATATAAATTCCATAACAGACCGCAACGGAAACAAGACACAGTATGAAGTAGATAGCAGGGGTAATGTCACAAAGGTCATAAATCCTGATGGCAGTAACAAAACCACCGAGTATGACGATAAAAACAATGTTACAAAAGAAGTGGATGAGTGCGGGAATACCATATACTACATATATGACAGCAATAAAATAAATCTGATAAAGAAGGTACAGCCGTTAAACGGCAAAGATGTATACACAGGAACAGACAGCAACAACTTTGCCATAACCTCCTATCAGTATTATGAAGGAACAGAGTCCGGTTGCAGTGCTAAAGCACTTTTGAAAAGCGAAACAGATCCCGAAGGAAATACTACTACCTACACATATAACCAATATGGTGATATAAAAACAGTTACTGACCCTGAGGGAAAAGTAACAAATTATGAATATAACAAGATCAGCTGGAAGACGGCAGACATAACACCTAAGGGCCACAGAACCGAATATACCTATGACAGAAACGGACTGTTAATCAAAACTGTAACTGTAAGTGATAAGAATGAGACTACAAGGGTAGTTTATGACCTTATGGGAAGAAAGCTTCAGGAGATCAGTCCAAACCAGTATGACGGCACAAAGGACAACCTCACAGCAGATACCTACTCAGATATGTCAGCGGGAACCAGATATGAATACTATGACAGTGGAAAAGTTAAGTCGGTTACCGATGCAGTGGGGAATAAAACAAGCTACACATATGATGTATATGGAAATACCCTGACTGAAACAAAGCATAACGGTTCAATATACCGGTATGAATATGACGTTCTGGACAGGCTAAAGAAGGTATATTTTAAAAACGATTCAACATCAATGGAAAACCTCCTTATGGAATACAGCTATGCTATAATGGACGACCGCAAAACACAGCAAACGGAAACAAAATATCTTAATGCCACAGACAAGGCCTTAACTGTTTCAATTTTTGATTATGCAGGCAGATTGGTAGAAAAGCAGAATCCAGACGGAACAAAAACTAAAACCATATATAACTCAAACGGCACAATAGACAGACAAATAGCATCGAACGGAAGTACTACATATTACAAATATGACGGGTTAAACAGGCTTGTAGAGCAATGGTTACCCTTTGAAGTATCAAACGGAAACACACAGTACACCTATCAAAAAACAGATTATGATAAAGCGGGAAGAAAAATTTCTGAGAAATCCGGCAAGGATAAGGTTGATCTGTGGACAGTACCTACAAATTTTGTAATAAAGAATTATACATACTATAAAAATGGAAAAGTAAAAACCGTAACTGACTCGGGGGAACGGAAGACGGAGTATCTATATGATGATGATGGAAACCTTCAAAAAGAGAGTATATATGCATCTGCAGATAATGCATTGGTTACCGAGTACACATACAATTATCTTGGAAAATTGAGTGCAAAAAAACAACACATCAATGCCGGGGATATATATGGGAATGACTTTAGCAGCAATACCGACACAGTTCTTACAACATCATATACCTACGATAAAAACGGCAATACAAAAACTGTGACAACACCGGATAATGTTATTACTACATATACTTATGATTCTTTAAACAGGCAGCTTTCGGTGAGTCAGCCCGGTGTAAATGAAAAAGGTGATGTGGTCACAATAACATCATCGACAACCTATAACTGGGAAGGCAAGCCACTTATCCAAAAAAATCCTAAAGGCAATGTTACTACCTATGAATATGACCAAAGGGGGAATCTAGTTAAAATAATTGATGCTAAAAACGGTATAACCTTAAATAATTATGATCTTGGTGAAAGACTGATTGCTATGGTTTCACCTAAAAACTATGACAGTGTAAAAAGTATAAAAGATATGAGCAGGACAGAGTACGTCTATGATGTGATGGACAGAGTTATTGCTAAAAAAGATATATACCTTGATCCTGTTACCAATCAATGGGTAACACTTTTTACCAAAGCATATAAATATGATAATTCAGGAAATACGATAAAGGAACTTAATGCAATTGGGTATGACTATGGCAGTGGTAGTACCCTTGAAGAAAAAATAGAAAGCGGATATGGTATTGAGTATAGGTACAATCTTGCTAATGCTCTTGAATCCACTATAGATCCGGTTTCAAAAGAGCGCGAATTAGCCTATTCTACTAAATTTGAGTATGATGGACTTGGAAGAAAAGTATCCGAGACCAATGCAAATGGAGTAATAACAAGCTATACATATAACGATGCAGGAAATGTTTTATCTACCAATGTCAAGAAAAATTTAAATTCTTCAGCGCAGGTAATACAGCGGTCCACCTATGACTTAGTAGGAAGAGCCTTAACTCAGAGTGACGGAAACGGCAATACAACTATATTTGAATATAACGCACTTGGAAAGATAAGAAAGGCCATATATCCAGGGGATACTACCATCCCTGCTACCACAATAATATGCCAATATGATGTATTAGGTAACCTGAAATTTCAGCAGGATTCATTGGGTAAAGTAAATCTGTTTACCTACGATAATCAGGGCAGACAACTGTCAGCAATGGAGAAAAAAGCAGGCGGCACACAAGAAATAACCATATCTGCAAGCTACGATGTAAATGGCAACAAATGTATAGAAGTTGATGGTAACAGCAATATAAGAACCAATACCTATGACGAACTGAACAGGCTTAAAGCTACTGAAATAACTGTCAAAGGAGTACGCAAAGCCATTACATACGGTTATGACAGGAATAGTAACCAGACAACAGTTACAGACTGGCTGGGCAATGCAACTACAAATATATATGACCCGCTGAACAGGGTAATAGAAAAACAAGATGCATACACAACAATACAAAAACTTGAGTACAACAAGAACAGCAAACAGGTAAAATCTGTTGATGCACTTGGGAATGTAACCAGCTACATATATGACATAAACAACAGGCTTATTGCCACAGTGGATCCGGAAGGACATACAACCAGCCAGTCTTATGATGATGTGGGGAATGTAGTTGCCAAAACAGACGGCAGAACCATTACAACTACATACAAATTTGACGAATTTAACAGACTTACCCAGGTAATAAACCCGAAATCAGAAATTACAAGCTATACCTATGATTTAAACGGCAACAAACTGACACAGACTGATGGAAAAGGCAATACAACAACTTATGAGTACAACACAGCCAATAAGCTGACAAAAAAGATAGACCAGGGTGGAAGGCTGGGAAATCCGGGACAATATACCTATCTGAATTCAAAAGTAGAGAAGTATACATATTTTGCCGACGGTAACATGGAAAGCAAGACCGATAGGAATGGCAAAGTCACCGGCTATATCTATGATATCCATGGAAGGCTTACCTCAAAAGCTATTGGAAGCAACGTAATATCATATACCTATGATAATAACGGTAACCAGCTAACCATAACTGACAGTACAGGAACAACAGAAAGAACCTACGATGAACAGAACAGGGTACTGACAAAAACAGTTCCGGGGTTCGGTACAACAACATATACCTACGATCAAGATGAAGGTGAAGGACATTATTCAGAAACCACAACAGACCCTAAGAATAACAGTACAAAAAAAATATTAGATAAAGTGGGGAGACTGTATAAAGTATCAGCAGACGGAAAGACCACAACCTATGAATACAACAATGACGGCAGCCGAAAGAGTGTAATATATTCTGACGGGGCAAAAGAAGAGTATACCTATTACAAGGATGGATTGAACAAAACACTTGTTAATAAAAAGTCTGACGGAAATATAATAGACAGCTATAGCTATACCTACGACGGAGCTCACAACCAGACCTCAAAAACAGACTCGAAAGGCATAACAAACTATCAATACGACAGTCTTAACAGGCTGGAAAAGGTTACTGAGCCAAACGGAAGAATAACAAGCTATACCTTTGACAAGGCAGGAAACAGATTAACCGAAACAATATTAACAGGAACTGTTTCAGTAACAACCACCTACATCTATAACGAGCAGAACAGGCTGGTATCAACTATAAAACAAAGCGGAAATGAAACAGTAACAGAAAAGTATGGCTTTGATAATAACGGAAACACTGTCTCGAAAACAAAAGAGACCATAAAACCTGTTGACGCAAATGTTACAGGTAACTTCAACCTGAGCAAAGCCGGAAACAGTATAACAAACGAGGTAACCTACTATCAGTATGATGTGTGGAACCAGCTTGCGAAAACCACAACAGGAGACAAGAAGGTAACATACTCGTACAATGGAGAAGGCTTCAGAGTAGCAAAAACAGAAAACGGTCAAAAAACAAACTACCTGTACGAAGCAGACAAGGTAATACTTGAAACAGACGGAGCAGGTAATCAGACTGCAAAAAATATATATGGAATAAATCTCCTGACAAGAAGCAGCGGCAGTGATACAATGAATTATATGTACAATGGACATGGAGATGTCACAACTCTGTTAAATGAAGATGGAACAATTTCAGGAACCTATTACTATGATGCCTTTGGAAACATAGTCGAACAAACTGGAAACGTCAATAACAGCATTACCTATGCAGGTTACCAGTATGATAAGGAAACAGATCTTTACTATTTGAATGCACGTTATTATGACAGCAAGATTGCAAGATTCATAAATGAGGATACATATACGGGAACCCTTAATGACCCGCTAAGTTTGAATTTATATACGTATTGTCTGAATAACCCTATTATGTACGTAGATCCAACTGGGTATGTAACCATAAATGTGAATGGTAAGGATGTAGGAAATGCAAGCCTTAATAATGGTAAATCTTATGGAAATTTAACTGATATTGTAACCGGTTTGGGGGGGAAGACATCATATGATTCTAAAAGTGCAACAGCTACTGTAACAATTGGAGGTAAAACTGTTACGTATAATCTAAAGGACATGAAAAACGGAGTAGGTGTAGCGAGTGATGGATCTTCATTTACAGTGAGCAACGATGGAAAAATTCAAGTTGCTGTTGCTTCTACCTCAAAAAGTTTAGGTGGTTCGACTGCAAACTGGAATGAAAGTACTAAGTCAGTTTCGGTAAACTCAAGTAATAGCCAACTTGTGGCTAATATGGGCGTAAGTGGGGCAGGTTCAATGACTGGGACAATAGCAGACAGTTATAGGAACGGCTTAAAATCTAGTAACTCATCTTCAAGTTTAGCACCGTCGACATCATCAAACCCAGCACCGACACAAAATCAAAATAAGAATACAAATGAAGTTGAAAAAAATTTGAGTACTACTAATAATAACAATACAAATAATCAGAATGCAGGCAAAGTCACATATAATTCAAATGGAAATGTAACAAGTACTAATTTTTCAACACCTGTTGTACCTAAAGTTACAAATGCACCAGGAGAAAGAAGTGTAGATGCATTTAATGAAGTTCTTGATCAATTTAATGTTGAGACAAATCCAAGATACACTCCAAGGAGTGGTTTAACTTTTTGTAACGTTTATGCACAAGATGTATTAAATGCAATGGGAGTTGCTTTACCCCAATATATGGTATCAGCGGGTATACAGAAGTGGATGAATGGTGATGAGGGAAAAGATGCTGATTGGATTGCCGTTTCAGTTAATGAGGCACAAAACATGGCAAATCAGGGGTATCCGACCATTGCAGTTAATTCGGGGCATACTGCTATAATAGCGCCGTCCCCTAATCCAGGCAATGGTAAAATATATGTGTCTCAAGCGGGTGGAGAAAGATGGATAACAAGGCTAAGCCCAATCAATAATGTTTGGAGCAAAAATGATACCAAGCAATATTTTTATCATAAGTAATAATACGAGGAGGTATTCCAATGAAAAGAAAGACAGTCACTTTTATAATAGCAATATTTATTTTGATAAGTACATGTAGCTGCAATAACATTAATAATTCATCTTCTAAAACAGAAGATACAAAAAGTACTTCTATTGATTTGACCACTTCAACTTCAAAATCGAATCCAGATAATTTGGCGGCTAGTACTTTAGAAGAGGCTTCTAATAATTCGACCACTGGTACATCAGAAGAGACAACTAATAATTCCGCGGCCAGTACTTCAAAAATTACTTCTTTTAGTGTACCAAATAGTAAAATAAATTGGGTATACTATCTTAATAAAGATGATACTTTTAAAATTTACAAAAAGAAGGCCGATGGTTCAGAGACAACTAAAATATGCGATGATGAAAGGGTAGTTACTATCTCTGTTTTAGATAACTGGATATACTATACATTTCTTGATGGAAACGATGGGGTATTTAAATTGTATAAAATAAATGTAGATGGTAACCTAAGACAAGAAATATGTGATCTCGACTTCCTAGGTGATCCATCTCAAGGGGATATCTCCTCAAATATCAATGGTAATTTAATTATTTTTAAAGTGATACCTTTTCGTCAACCTACAACAAACGAAGACGATAA
Organism: Ruminiclostridium cellobioparum subsp. termitidis CT1112; assembly: GCF_000350485.1. Classification (GTDB taxonomy): domain Bacteria; phylum Bacillota; class Clostridia; order Acetivibrionales; family DSM-1351; genus Ruminiclostridium; species Ruminiclostridium termitidis. The sequence continues at coordinate 55,366 of NZ_AORV01000035.1, read as the reverse complement.
AAAAAATGAAGATGAAAGAATAAAAAAAGGAACACATACATATGAGGTGGCGATAGATGGTAAGGCGTTTAAAAAAATAAATTAGATGACTGTTAGAGAATTAACTTGACAGTATCTGAATAATGTTGAAAAAATCTCTTCTGGACAATAATTAATTGCAAGGAGGAGATTTTATTTATGACAGTACAAGATCGATAGTTAAAAGCAAAATGAGCTTGATTGAATTGGCTGAATATTTGCAAAAAGTATGCGAGGCATGTAAAATACATGGGATTAACCACCAACATTTCTACGATATTAAGAAAGCATGTGAAAATAAGGGTTAGAAGGATTAATGTTTCCGCCCCGTATAAATGTCCCGGAGTTGCTCAGGGTGCATGACCGCTTGCAGATATGTTAATATTATTTCAAAGAAAATTTGGGGAGGATATGGAAAGAACTTTGAGTTTTTATGCCCTGCATGTGGCAGTAATACTGTTTTTCATGACTGCTACGACAGACATGTACACATATAGATGAAAAAATTGAATGGATATTAATCCAACGGATAAATGTTTAGGCTGTGGTAAAACCCATGCGGTGCTTCCAGACTTTATCAGGGCATACAACCAGCCAATCTTATGATGATGTGGGGAATATAGTCGCCAAAACAGACGGCAGAACCATTACATAGACCGATGGAAAAGGCAGTATAACTACTTATGAGTACAATGCAAACAATAAGTTGACAAAAAAGATAGACTAGGGTGGAAGGCTGGGAAATCCAGGACAATATACCTATCTGAATTCAAAAGTAGAGAAGTATACATATTTTGCCGACGGTAACATGGAAAGCAAGACCGATAGGAATGGCAAAGTCACCGGCTATACCTATGATATCCATGGAAAGCTTACCTCAAAAGCTATTGGAAGCAACGTAATATCATACTTATGACAATAACGGAAACCAGATAACCATAACCGACAGCACAGGAACGGCGGAAAGAACCTATGATGAACAGAACAGGGTACTGACAAAAACAGTTCCGGGGTTTGGTACAACAACATTTACCTATGATCAAGATGAAGAAGGACATTATTCGGAAACCACAATAAACCCTAAGAATAACAGCACGAAGAAAATATTAGATAAAGAGGGGAGACTGTATAAAGTATCAGCAGACGGAAAAACCACAACCTATGAATACAACAATGACGGCAGTAGAAAAAGTGTAACATATTATGACGGGGCAAAAGAAGAGTATACCTATTACAAGGATGGATTAAATAAAACACTTGTCAATAAAAAGGCTGACAGAAGTGTAACAGACAGCTACAGCTATACCTACGACGGGGCTCACAATCAGACCTCAAAAACAGACTTAAAGGCGTAACAAACTATCAATACGACAGCCTTAACAGACTGGAAAAGATTACTGAGCCAAATGGAAGAATAACAAGCTATACCTTTGATAAGGCAGGAAACAGGCTGACAGAAACGGTATTGGCAGGAGCTGTTTCAGTAACCACCACCTACACCTATAACGAGCAGAACAGGCTTATTTCAACCGTGAAACAAAGCGAAAATGAAACAGTAACTGAAAAGTATGGCTTTAATAATAACGGAAACACTGTCTCGAAAACAAAAGAGACCGTAAAACCTGTTGACGCAAATGATACAGGTAACTTCAACCTGAGCAAAGCCGGAACCAGCATAACAAACGAAATAACCTACTATCAGTTTGATGTGTGGAACCAGCTTGCGAAAATAGTGTAGATAGTGTTATATCCGTAACGAATAATGGTTATGTTGGTATAATAAAGTCAGGTGCAAATAGCTTAACTAATATATCAAATAATAAAATATTGGTGCATTTATTACAGGAGTAAAAAGTACAAATAAATAACAAATAGTGGGTTTATCGGTATGATATATACCGGACTAAATAATACAACTCAAATAGTGAGCAATACGGGAACTATTGCTTATGGTGGTGGGAACGGTAAATTATTAAATAGTAACGGAACACAATATATTAATACTGGAGCTACCATAACAAATGGGCCCACTGTAAAATCGGTAGTTGTTTTGAATGATAAAAATGACCTCCGCTTTTTGGAGATCTTGCGCTTATGATAAAATTTACGGATGGAAGTGCTATGTATTGCAGTTATATGTCATATGCACCAAAGGGGGCTAGCGGGTATATTGGTTACGGTGTTAATAAAGCAAATGACGGATTTTTAGGAATAGCATGGTTGACCTCAAAACAAGTTGGCGAATTCTTTGGTAATAGTGAAGATAGTGGTAAAAATAAAATCAACAATAAACGGATATGTAAAAGATAAATCCGGTAATTTTGATGTAGAGCCTTTATCTGAAAACCAGCAATTTGATAGATATGTTGAAATATCTGTTACAAAAGATCAGGGTGATGATATGTATTTCAAAGCATGGGGTATTTTTTGGGATGAAGAGGATACATATAAATTGTATACAAATAATTGTTCTCAGAAAGTAACTGAAATTTTAAAATTCAGAGGTATTTCTATATTTGGTGCATCAGACCTTATTCCAATAATATATATGGGGCATTTTCTAAAGCAGCAGATTCTAGAGGATGGAAAGTTGGTACTATAAAACATAATAAATAATTTGTATTTAAAGGGGTGCTAGCATTGAAAACGAAAAATAAGGTTTATAAGCTAACAGTTTATTTATTTGTAACTTCTATTTTAACAATTATTCCACAGTTTGCTCTGACATATGATAAACCTTTAGCTTTATACTTACCAATATTGACTATAGTATTTTCGATAAGTTCATTTTTAGTAGGAATAGTCAGTTTAATTACTCGGAAAGAGATGACAATTAAAGTAATAAGAATATATCTAATGCTCATTCTAATAAATATTATAATAGTTCTACTCATGATTGGGAATATTTATTTTCTTTTTCGATACAGGGCAGGAAACATTTACATATAGTTTGATTTACATTGTAATCCAGTAATATAGAATTAACGGCCAGAAGCCAGGCGGCAAAATTAACTTTATGCGAAATACTTGACGGTACATACATTGATATGCATAAGGTAAAGCTGCTAAGCAACAATACAATAAATTAATGAGTTCTAATACTTTATAACATTTCCTGATCTGACTGTCCTTAAGACTTTGAATTATAAGTTTTAAGGGCAGTTCTTTTTTATTACATTTTTTTGCATAAACCATAACAATATGTTACATTATTAACATAATAAATATTAAAAGGAAAATAATGGTTGACAAATTATGACATATATTATATATTTATATCAGACAGTAACAAAACCCATAAAAGAAAATAGGTGTTTTGAGATGTTAATAAATACAGAGAATAAATTAATTTTAATCGGACTTATTGAACTTTTACAGCTTTACGAAAGAAAGATAAGCATTATATCAGTATCAGTTTGTATTATTGCATCCTCGGGAATATCTATTTTAGTTCCGCTGATTGGGATGAAAATAACAGGTGGCCAACTGTCAGCTCCGAACTGCAATACGGTTGCAGTGCTTTCTGCGGCTGTGTTCGGTCTGGTGTTTACAGTAAGATGCAGAGACTTTATAGAAACCAATTATTACTCATACATAAAATCTGTTTTCCCATTCACTCGCTTAAAAACAGCATTCAATCATTCTTTAAAACTCAAGCTCTCCTATTTTAATAACACTAAATTTGCTGAAATCATGAATAATATTAATAAAGATATCAGTGATAAGACAGTGATCATAGAGAAAGTGTTTAGCAGGTATGTGAAACCGTGTTGAGCCGCACGTACCGGCTTGTTTTGCAGGGATTTATTAAAAGTGTTAGGTTTTTCAAAGCAGTAGTTTAACCGGATTGAATCCTGTTGTCATCCTGGGGGTCAGTAGGGTTCACATAATACTGAAACTAAAGAAATCGCGGACTTTAGTTCCGGTAAAAACTATAAGGAGGTGAAAACTATGAAAAAACTCGGAAAGAAGTTTAATGCCGTACAGGAAACAGTAGAGGCTTATGCAACCTGTCAGGTTTATTGTTCTTGTGGTTGTCCGACCTGTGAGTATTCTTGGGATTATTCAGCCAAGGATAGTGCCAGATCCAGTACTCAAAGTTCAGGTGGTACATATAGCCATTATTAAAAGCTATTGTAAAACAATATAGTTAAATTTTTTTGTTGAAGCTTACCTGTCATAACGGGTAAGCTTCAACAAAAGTAAAGGAGACCTCTATGAAAGAAAGCGGACCTTTTATTCATCTCTTCAGAACACCTGGGGGCTATTATATATATGATGTAAATAAAAATGTGATAATAAAAACCGACAGAGAGATATGGGAAAACCTTAAATATGTACAGGCAGGTTTGTATGAATTGAAAGATGGTATCGGTTTACCGGATAAATTGCTGGAGGATGGTTTCCTGTCATCAAAGAGAATCCGGGAAATAATCCATCCTGCTGACGAAATATTGGTATATTACTTGAACAGAAAAATTAAAATGGTTACACTGCAAGTTACACAGCAATGTAATTTGCGATGCGATTATTGCGTATACTCCGGCGGGTACAAGAACAGGGGACACTCAAAGAAGAGAATGGACTTCGAGCTGGCTAAAAAAGCCATTGATTTTTACATTGAACATTCCAGCGACAGTAAAACCATTACAATAGGGTTCTATGGCGGAGAACCTCTTATTGAATTTGAGCTGATTAAAAAATGTATATCTTATGTTGAAAACATGTCCGAGGGTAAGGAGACATTATTTAATATAACCACTAACGGAACACTGCTTACTGAAGAGATTGTTCAATTCCTGGAACAGCACAAGGTCGTATTGAGAATCAGCCTGGACGGCCCAAAGGAAATCCATGATAAGAGCAGAAGGTTTGCTTTCAATAATTGCGGCACTTTTGACAAGGTTATCAATAATATTGATATGATAAAGGAAAAATATCCTGAATATTATAAAAAGATTGCGTTTAGTACTGTTCTGGATCAGGAAAATGACATCTCCTGTATTAACCAATTTTTTACCGATTGTGATACCGTAAAGGAACTTAACCTGTTTGCATCATCAATTGTTGACTACTATTCAAAAAATGAAATAGCGCAAACAGAAGACTACAATAGTAAATTGGGGTATGAGCATTTTAAGGTACTTCTCTCAAAAGTTACTTCCTTTGATGAAAAGCAGTTGTCAAAACTGGTAGCTACTGATTACACAAGTCTTGAGAAGTCATATAAACATCTGAAACCGTCACAGGGCCTGCCTGATAAGTCACATCACGGAGGACCGTGTATTCCGGGAATGCAGAGGTTGTTTGTCAACGCGGAGGGGGATTTGTTTCCATGTGAAAGGGTAAGTGAATCTTCAGAGGTAATGAAAATCGGAGAGATTAATACGGGTTTTGATTTAAATAAGATAAGAAAATTATTGAACATTGGTGCTCTGAGCGAAGAAAAATGTAAAAACTGCTGGGCTTTCAGATTTTGTACTTTATGCTGTGCCAGTGCGGATACAGGAAACGGTCTGTCGAGTGAATTAAAGACCAGGAATTGTGTCCGCGTCCGTAATAATATCGAAAGTGATCTGAAAGATATATGCACTTTAAAGGAAAACAATTTCGATTTTGGAGCAAGAAAGTGGATGGTTACTATATAAACAGGAGGTATCTGAAAATGAATGAAAAGAGAACACTGGTATATCCTTATGATGTGGAATTTACTCCTATCTTAAGACATCCTGAAATGTTGCCGGACTACAATATAGTGGCTTTGGTATCACCGCAGAGCTGGGGCTTCAATGGAAGAGATGCCTCTGCCGCAGATGGAGGGGATAAGCTTGGTATAAATGTCAGCAATGATTTTGAAGGACTTTTGCCCTGCTGCGATACGGTAATGTTCTCAGAATCAGACCACAAGCTGGATTTTGAAGGCAATATTCTGCCAAAAGTTGTGATTGCAGCAGAACAAGGTAAAGATTTAGCCTTCCTGTCTGATTTGGAGGACGAAAATATAGAGGCATTAGAAGAGATATGCCTGAAATACAAAGTCAAACTAAAGTTCTTCAGCAACATGGGGGACAGATTTTTCAACAGGGACTCTGATTACTATAAGCTTCAGAAAATAAATACTCCGGTGGTATTTGTCACCGGTGTACACGAAAAGACACACAAGTTCGAAATTCAACTGTCATTAAGAGCTGCTTTTATAAACGCGGGGTACAGGGTCAGTCAGGTAGGAACAAGAAATTATTGCGAAATGCTGGGATTTCATTCATTCCCGCAAATAATGTACAATTCCTGCTGGTCCGAGAGAACAAAGATTCTGGCTTTTAATCACTATATAAAGGATATGGAGAACAATGAGAAACCTGATATCATAATCATTGGTATACCAGGTGGTGTTATGAGGTTGAGTGAAAGTTTTGCCGGGCGGTTCGGAATAACTGCATTTGAAATATCTCAGGCTGTTTCAGCCGATGCGGTGGTTTTAAGTACTTTTTATGAGGAATATTTACCCGAATATTTCAATAATTTGTTTACATCGATGAAATATAAATTGGATTTTGATATCACATGTTTCAATTTAGCCAATGTGAAATTCGACTGGGATGTGGTAAGAGAGACAGGAAGCGAGTCCTATTTGCTGATGGATTCAAGCTTTATAGACAAAAAGAAGGCGGGATACAAAACTTTAAATACACCTGTTTTCAATGTACTGAATAAGGAAGACGGGACTAATATTGCAAACTGCCTGATTGATACTTTGTCATACTATGGCGAGGTTGACCTGGTTTAACATATAATATATTTTTGGCCGTAAAAGAGAAAGGAAGGATAAAAGAATGAAAAATATATTAAGCCGTCAAAGTGTAAATGAAAAACTAAGCAATATTTTCATCAATAGATTTGGCCTTGATCTGGAAACGGTAGCTAATGAGGATTTTGACAGGCATTTGCTGGGAAATGTGTTCAGGCTGGCACCAAGGGATCTTGTTTATATTTATATGGATATTGAAAGGGAATTTGGAGTTTCAATACCTGATGAGGCTGTAACAAGTGGTGCGTTGGCCACAATAAACGGTACAATCGATCTGATATGCAGTCAGTTATATAAGATAGAACAGGATGCAGTTTGATCGTTAATATACAACCCCAAAATCTGAAAAGCCAGGGTATTTTCTTAAATGCCCTGGCTTTTCAGGCAAAAAACTCAATGATTTTGCAATAATTCAAACAGTATATTTGCAGAATCATTGCAATAAATGACATGTGGGCTTGATAGACTTGCATATTTTTAATTACATGTTAATTATATTCTTGAATATACAATGGCATTAAAATGAGACACACCGCATATAAATTAAGTATTCCTCTTAAATGGAATTAGCAGTTTTTGAAAATTTAAACTACGAAATGAATTTTCGTAGTTGACAAATATTCAAAATCGGCATATTATAATATATATACTTCCGGAAGAGGTAATTAAAATTTAATATTTATTTTGTGGCAATGAGGCCAATAATACTTTAGGTATTATTGGCTTTTTATTTTATTTAAAAAGGAGATAATCAAGATGGATCACGGAGATGTAGCTTGGATTTTAACATCATCAGCGTTGGTAATGATAATGACTCCGGGACTGGCGTTTTTTTACGGGGGTTTGGTAAAAAGAAAGAATATCGTTAATACAATCATGATGTCAATTATACTTATGGGGTTGTCATCAATCCTCTGGGTTCTTGTAGGTTTCTCAATATCATTCAGCGGTGATATCGGCGGTATTATTGGAAATCTTAATTGGTTTGGTTTAAATTTTGACGGTTTTGCCGATACTACTCTGGCATATCCCAATACACTTGCCTTTGCAGTGTTTCAGATGATGTTTGCCATTATAACGCCTGCGCTTATTACCGGTGCTATTGCTGAAAGAATGAAGTTTTCTTCTACAGTAATTTTTACTACAATATGGTCTATAATAGTTTATTATCCGCTTGCACATATGGTATGGGGCGGTGGATTCCTGTTTAAGATCGGATCTGTTGACTTTGCAGGTGGAAATGTTGTTCATATCAGTTCAGGTGTCAGTGCCCTGGTCCTTGCAATTATTCTTGGTAAACGCAAGAATTTCGGCAAGGCCGTATACCATCCCCATAATGTGCCATTTGTCGTATTGGGTGCTGCACTGCTCTGGTTTGGCTGGTTCGGGTTCAATGCCGGAAGTGCGCTTTCAGCCAATGAGCTTGCAATACATGCCTTTATGACCACAAATACATCTGCGGCGGCAGCCATGCTATCGTGGCTCTTGATCGAAAAGATCAAAAGTGGAAAACCTACTCTTGTGGGCGCTTCTACAGGCTTAGTTATCGGATTGGTTGCGATTACGCCCGGCGCCGGTTTTGTCCCAATATGGGCCTCGATCATAATCGGTGCATTGGTAAGCCCAATCAGTTATTTCTTTATCAGTGTTATAAAACCGAAACTGGGTTACGATGATGCCCTTGATGTTTTTGCCTGTCACGGTATGGGCGGCATATGGGGAGGTATTGCAACCGGCCTGTTTGCAAAAAGTTCAATTAACTCCGCAGCAGCCTGGGATGGCCTTGTTTTTGGAAACGTGAATTTATTTGCCCGTCAGCTTGCAGCAATTGGAATAACCATAGTGATTGCCATTGTCGGAACACTTATTGCGTGCGGAATTGCTTCACTTTGTACCAAAGGTATTAAGGTGTCCAAGAAGGATGAAGATTTGGGGCTTGATATCTCGGAACATGGGGAATCGGCTTATCCTGCATTTAATGGTATGGACTAACGAATTTAAGGAGGGTTTTCGCAATGAAAAAAATCGAGGCATATATCCGGCCTGAAAAGCTGGAAGAAATAAAGACTGTTCTGGACAAATACAACCTTAATGGTATGAGTATCATACAAATTATGGGATGCGGCAACCAAAAAGGCTGGAAAGAATACGTCCGCGGAACTGAAGTTGATTATAATTTCCTGCAGAAAATAAAGATAGAGTTGGTAGTACTTGATGAACAGGTAGAAAAAATTATCCAAAGTATTATTGAGGTATCATCCACCGGCGAATATGGCGACGGTAAAATATTCTTATATAATGTAGAGGATGCAATCCGTGTCAGGACAAAGGAACGCGGAGAGTCCGCAATAAAGTAATTTAACTTTGTGTGCGGCCATTGATTGAAGTTAATAGGGAAATATCACATTGTCTTTTATGTGTACAACGAAAAGCTATATTTCCAATATAGCTTTTCGTTGAGCTAAGTTCAAAAAACAAGGTTGTTTCTCTCTAAGACAACGGTGACACCTCAATGTTTATACCACTATTTTTATACTGTGACAGCAATTGAGGATCGATTTGTTCATCTGTAATGACTGAATTAATATCTTTGGAAAAGCAAAAGCTTGCCGTGGATATATGTTCAAATTTCGTGTGGTCCAAAAGAGCAATACGTTTACGGGAGTGGAGGACCATTTGCTTTTTCAATTCTGCTTCATATATATTAAAGTCTGTTAATCCTTCTTTTAAAGTAAATCCATGGGCTGATACAAAAGCGGTATCGGCGGCGTTGATACGGTTTAACAAATCATAACCCAGCAGCCCTTCTGTAGATCCTGAGTTTTTTGTTACAATTCCGCCAATAAAAATAACCGTGATATTTGAAATATCCTTTAAAGCAAGCATGGTATATATTCCGTTTGTAATTACGGTAAGTCTGGAAAAACGGTCCAGTTTTCTGGCAACTGCCAGAGCTGTGGAGCTTGCATCCAGGATAATACACTGACCTTCCTCAATGTGTCTCAATGCCATATTGCTTATGGCTTCTTTTTCACTGCTGTTTTTAAATTCCCGCTCATTAAAAGGAAAAAGGTTTTGAGGCCTCTGCATGGCTGGAGAAAGTAAGGTAGCGCCACCATGTGTTTTTAGAATTAATTTATCTTTTTCAAGTTTGTTTAAATCATTTCTGATTGTTGCAGCCGAAACTTCTAATAATTCGCTTAATTCATTAGTAGTAATATGTACGTTATCAGCCAGCAGTTTTAATATCCTGTTATGCCGTTCAATCGCTAACATAGCATGACCGTCCTTTCTTTCGCAAAGCCGTTTACAGTCCTGGATTACGGGTTGTCAGCCGGGGTAATTGACTTAAGCATAGTGTAATCTAAAGAACAGAAAAAAGCAATAAGAAAGATATTGAATATGATAAAAAAAGAAAATATTCAATAATATATAAAAAAAATCGATTGAAAAAAATAAAATATGATAGTAGAATGAAAAAGTAAAGCAATTGTTTTTAATGATTTTTTTGGCTAAATCATATATAATATAATTTATGTAAACAAATTCTCACATATGTCAGATGATATGATGAATCCAGCTGCCGATACGGAATTTCAGAAATGATTAGATAGGATGATGTATATAGATGAGAGTATTGATGAAAAAGCTTACCAGTCTTAGTCTGGTATGGCAGGTTACAATTGTTTTCTCATTGATAATGATAATTCCTGCTATAGTTATAACCACATCATATTTTGAAATTGTGAGAAATAATCTTCTGGAGGAAGCAAATAAAAAGGTCCAGGAGAATCTTAAAAAAATTGAATCAAATATGAATGCCAACATCGGCATTATGAATAGTGCGCTCAACCAGTTGATTTTCAGTCAGGAGTTCCAGTATTATTTAAATCCCGAAAACAACTTAAGTGCACATGAAAAGAACTACTATGTATATAGTGTTCAGAATGAACTTCTCAATATACGCCATGTGTATACAAATAAATTTAACAGGCTGGTCATTTATTCCAAAAACAGTCAGATTGATGAGTATGTGGACTGGTCCTATAACATGGACAGATTATATGACCGTGACTATTATACTGAAATTATGCAAAACGGCAGCGAGCATATTTATGGAAATGTACGTGTATACGACAGATCCCTTGGCAATCTTGTGAATTATGAAGAGCTTGAGAATAAAGAAGAATTGGTGCTGCCCATTTATCAGAAAATTTTAGATATCCGTACCAAAGAATGTATCGGACTCATTGAAGTTGACATGACAATCAGCAAGCTGGCCAACGCCGGAGAACTTGCAAGCCAGGATTCCGAAGTGAAATATCTCATTTTTGACAGGAATGGAAAACTGGTTTTTGCTTCGGATGATCAGAGGGCCGACGAATTTTCACATCTTAATTTTCAGGAGAAATCCGGGGTATCCGATATTAATCTTGGAGATGCAAATTATCTAATTGCTTACGACAGGGATGATGTTACAGGCTTGATGAGGGTTGCCGTAATGGACAGGCAGAAAATTCTGGAGTCCACATCAGGCGTTGATACTCTCTTGCTTTTAATTGCTATTGGCAGTATGGTATTCATAATTCTTTTTACAAATGTTGCAGCACGTCTTTTCTTCAGAAGGCTCAGAGAGATGGACAGAATGATTACACAGATCGAGGCGGGAAGATTTGATGTGCGTATAAAAGTGGACGGTTTTAATGAGATTTCAAGAATTTCAGAAAGCTTCAACCATATGGCAGAAAGGCTTCAAGGCTTGATAACTTCAATGATTCAGAAGGAAAAGGCCCAAAAAGAAGCAGAGATACATGCTCTTCAGGCTCAAATCAACCCGCATTTTTTATATAACACCCTGGAAAATATGAGAATGCAGTGTGAAATAGACGAATATTATACGGTGGCAAGCGATCTGGCAAATCTGGGGGATCTGCTGCGCTACAGCTTACACTGGGAGAGTCCGGAAGTAAAGGTCAGTGAAGAACTTAACAATATTGAACAATATATAGAAATCATGAGAATGCGTTTTAACAACAGGCTTGTTTATGAAATGGAATGCAGCGAGGAATTGAAAAATCTTATGATTCCCAAGTTTATACTACAGCCGCTGGTTGAAAACTGTTTTATTCATGGGTTTAAAAATACCCTTCCGCCCTGGAAAATATTTGTCAATGTTTTGATGGAACAAGACAGATTGATTATATGTGTCGAAGATAATGGAAAAGGAATAGAAAGACAACGTCTTGATCAGATTTATAATTGTATCAGGGAAAACAAATCTATTTCTGATACAAATAACAGGTCCAAGAACTCAATTGGAATCATTAATGTCAAGCAGCGCGTGGAAATGATATGTCCTGCAGGAAGCGGACTGTCCATTGAGAGCCGGCAGAATGACGGAACAAAAATCACGGTAACCATAGTTGTCGAACCGGATGTGCAAAACGGAGGGGAAGCAAATGTTCAAGATATTGGTGGCAGATGACGAGGATGTTATACGTAAGGGTATTGTCACAATACTCAAAAGAGAGCTGGACAGTGATATTTGCTATTTGGAGGCTGAAAACGGAATTGAGGCACATAAACTCTGCAAGGAACATTTGCCTCAGATAGTCATTACAGACATCCGGATGCCTTTTTGTGATGGGCTTAACCTGATTAAAAATATCAGGGAAAATGGATATTCACCCACATTTATCATCCTTTCCGGCTATGCAGATTTTGAATATGCAAAATCCGCAATTACATTAGGCGTTAAAGAATATGTACTTAAGCCTATTAAAAAGCAGGAATTTGTTTCTATGGTGGGAGCTTATGTAAAGAGCCTAACAAATGAAAAACACCGGATAGACGAAAAACTGGTACGTGAGAGTGAAAACCGAAAAGTGACCGAGAATGTAAAACAAAAACTGCTCAGATATTTACTTGACTGTCCGGACTCTGAAGAGGCAAAAAAATACCTGAGTGAGCTTTATGATTTAGGTATCCGTTTTAATGAAAATCTTTTACTGAGTGCCATGATACAATACCAGGTAACTGAAGAAAACAGAGAATTCATCGATTTTGCAGTTAAAAATATAGTAGACGAAGTTTTGACAGAGGATGTAAGCGGGAATTTTCTCATTTCAGTTCAATATGAATCCGGAAGAATTGCAGCAATATTTGAAGGTATTAAAAGAGAGTCCATGCTTTCTTTGGTAAAGCATGAACTGGGCAAGATCAACAGCTTGATCCGTAAATATTTATTTGTAGAGGTATTTACCGGTGTCGGTGATGTGGTGTATGGTTCGATGCTGCTGTACAAATCCTTTAATCTGGCGGCTGAGGCTTTAAATTTTAAGTTGTACCGTACGGGCAGTAACGTGCAGCTGTTTTCAGACATACCTGTTTCAATAAAGAATGAAGAAGAGGATTTGGGCAGATTAATTCATCCCCTTGAAAATATTAGGATTGCCGAAATCATTAACGTTTTTGAAAAACTGATAACCTTACCTCCATCCATACAGTCGCTTTCGGCTGTTGAGAAAAGCTATGCGCAGCTGATAAAAACCGTTGACCGCCAGCTTAACAAGTACAACAGCACCGGAATGAAGAATATTGTTCAGCCGGTTCCTTTTTATGAATTGTGGAGTTTTTTGCAGATGAAACAGGAGATCATCAGATATTTGAACCAGGTGTATGAAATAGCATGCCAAGCTAAAATCGATGTATCCAATAAAAAACTTGTAGTAGATGTATTGCAGTATGTTAGGGAAAATGCCGCCGGAGATATTAACTTGAATATAGTTGCAGAAAAATTCGGACGTACGCCGGCATATATGAGTGCGTTATTCAAAAAAGGTACGGGAATGGGCTTTAACGAATACATTACCAATATAAGAATGAATATGGCAAAACAAATGCTTGAGGATACCGGTATTCCAATCAGTGAAGTAAGCGGTCTTTGCGGATATCTGAATCCCAAATATTTTTCCGTGGCTTTTAAAAATGTTTTTGGAATGAGCCCTGCCGCATACAGGCAGAATTCCTTACAGTAAAGCAAATATAAAAAATACGTGGACTGAAAATAGTTCATGTATTTTTTTTACCGTATCTAAAAATCGTAAAAAATCAAACTTTATATTAAAATAACTAACCTATCAAACCGGTAATCCAATTATATAATTAAACCATGAAATGAAAGAAGAAATGCGAAGGTTGGGAAAAGAGGTGTAATTATTGAGCTTACTGGAAATGAAGGATATCAGCAAGAGTTTTACCGGGGTAAATGTATTGAGGGATGTACATTTTAAATTGGAAAAAGGTACGGTACATGCTCTTATGGGTGAAAATGGGGCCGGTAAATCTACACTCATGAAAATCCTGGCAGGAATAACGAAAAGTGATAAAGGGAGTATCTGTATAAATGGCAAAAGTGTAGAAATCAACTCTCCTTCAGATTCACAAAATTTAGGCATTGCCATGATCCACCAGGAACTGTCACCTATCCCCGGAATGACAGTAGCTGAAAATATCTATTTCGGACGTGAACCCGGAAAAAGTGTATTTGTCGATTACCGGCAGTTGTATAAGCAAACGGAAGAATTGCTGGACAGACTTCATATTAAAAATATAAGTCCCAGAGAAAAGCTTCAGAACCTGCAGGTTGCCGACCAGCAGCTTATAGAAATAGCAAAGGCAATTTCCTATAACGCAGAAATTATTATTATGGATGAACCCACATCGGCAATTACAGATAAAGAAGTGGAGAATCTGTTTGTAATAATAAACAACCTCAGGAAGGCAGGGAAAGGAATTATCTATATATCGCATAAAATGGATGAGGTTTTCCGTATTTCCGATGAAATCACTGTTCTCAGAGACGGGGCATATGTGGATTCATGGAAGGCAAAGGATATCAACAATGATATTCTTATCAGAAATATGGTGGGACGTGAGCTCAGCGAGATTTTTCCAAAAGTGCATGTGCCAATAGGTGAAAAGGTCTTGGAAGTCCGTAATCTGACACTTCAAAATAAATTCCACAATATAAATTTTGATGTGAGAAGAGGGGAGATACTTGGGATAGCAGGCTTGGTGGGAGCCGGACGTACCGAAGTAATGCAGGCTCTTTTCGGACTCACTCCCGCAGATGAAGGAGAAATAATCTTCGAGGGCAAAAAGCTCAATCCCAGGGAACCCAGAGAGGCTATAAAAAACGGCCTGGCATTTGTTACCGAGGACAGAAAAGGTGAAGGTCTTGTACCGTATATGAGCGTGGCACATAATATTACGCTGGCTTCCATGAAGGATTTTGACAAAAACTTCTTGATTGACATGAAATCCGAGGACGATGTAATTCAGAAGCAGATTGCTTCTCTGCGTATAAGGTCATATGGCAAGGAACAGCTGGTAACATCACTTTCAGGGGGAAATCAGCAAAAAGTGGTACTGGCCAAATGGCTGATAAAGAAGCCAAAACTTTTGATACTGGATGAACCCACCAGAGGAATAGATGTAGGCGCCAAATCTGAAATTTACAAGATCATGTGCGATTTCGTCGCAAAGGGAAATTCCATCATAATGATTTCATCGGAAATGCCGGAAGTAATGGGCATGGCAGACAGAATTGTGGTGCTCAGCAACCGCAGATTAGGCGGAGAACTGAACAGGGAAGAATTCGTACAGGAAAACATAATGAGACTTGCCGTGTCTAAAATGTGATAATAATGTGTCCAAGTGGGACGGAGCTGGAATGAAGTAAAATTAATAAATGAAGGGGGTTACCTTAGCCCATGTCGTTTCTGTCATGATGTTTATGCGAAACGCTGGGCATGGGCATAATAATGGAAAAGATAATCAACTACAAAAAAATGACTGCAGGTCAATTTTTCGAAAAATTTGCAACCTTGATAGGATTACTTGCGGTAATAGCCATATTTGCAATATTAAAGCCCAAGTTTTTAGATGTAAACAATATTTTCAACTTATTGCGCCAGGCATCCATAAATGGTTTGCTTGCCCTTGGGATGACCTTCGTAGTATTGACAGGGGGAATTGACCTGTCGGTGGGCTCAATATTGGGTGCATCGGGGATTTTTGCGGCGCTGGTTGCCCAGAATCAAAACATACCCTGGTTTATAGCGGTTCTTGTGGGATTGGGAATAGGTTTTATACTTGGCAGTGTAAACGGAATAGTAATCTCATGGTTGAAAGTACCGGCTTTTGTAGCTACACTTGGTATGCTGAGCGTTGCCAGAGGAGTTACATATCTGGCCAGCAATGCACAGCCGGTACCCGGGTTGAGTGAAGGCTTTCTGAAAATCGGAGGAGGAAGCGTAGGGATCATACCCATACCTGTTATAATACTTGCGGTAGTATTTGTAATATGCAGTATCCTAATATACAGGGCCAGGTATGGAAGATATATATTCGGTGTAGGGGGAAATGCCAAGGCTGCCCGCGTATCAGGTATAAATGTTAAAAAGATCAAATGGTCTGCATATATGATAGCCGGTGTTTTGTCGGGACTTGCAGGTGTGGTATTAACTTCACGTGTATCTTCCGGGTTGGCCATGGCGGGACAAAACTATGAAACAGATGCTATTGCGGCGGTTGTAATGGGCGGTACCAGCCTGGCGGGAGGCAGAGGAAGATTATGGGGAACTCTTGTAGGCGTTCTGATAATTGCAGTTTTAAATAACGGTCTGGATATGATGGCAGTATCCTCCTATTGGCAGTTGATCATAAAAGGCTTGATAATAATAGCAGCCGTTATGATGGATAGCTTAAACAGTTCCAATGACTAATAGCCGTTTATAAGACGGTTTATTACTAATAAAAATTTAAAGGAGAATAGTTATGAAAAAAATGAAAAGACTCGTAGTATTGCTAATAGCTGCAATAATGCTAACTACCTTTGCAGCTTGTTCTTCAAGCACAAGTCAGAGTACGGCCGAATCAACCAAATCTGCAGACACAGCTAAGGCTACCGAAACAAGCAAACCGGCAGATAAGAAAATTGTTGTCGGAATGACCCTGTACAGTCTCAAAAATGAATTCACAGTCCGACTTTCAAATGCAGCAAAGAAGAAAGCAGAGGAATTAGGAGTAGAGCTTAAAATTTATGATGGTAACTATGATCCGAATACACAGATAAATCAGGTTGAAACAATGATTTCAGACGGTGTGGATGCTATCATTCTGAATCCTCAGGACGCAAAGGCCTGTGCAGTTGCGGTTGATAAGGCGGCAGCGGCAAATATACCGGTCATCGGAGTCAACACCCGTGTTGACAGCGATAAACTTACAAGCTATGTCGGCTCAAAAGACGTATATGCCGGTGAATTGGAAATGCAGGCTATAGCTGATAAGCTCGGAGGCAAAGGCAATATAGTCATACTTGACGGACCTCTTGGACAGTCTGCCCAGCTGGAACGCAGCCAGGGAATCCAGAATGTACTTAAGAAGTATCCCGATATTAAGGTTCTTGCGGAAAAAACAGCCAACTGGTCACGTTCTGAGGCTATGACAGTTATGGAAAACTGGCTGCAGGCTTTTGACAAAATAGATGCGGTCGTAGGTGAAAATGATGAAATGGCACTGGGTGCAAGACAGGCAATAGAAGCAAAGAAGCTGGATATTCCTACCATAGGTGTTGACGGTATAACAGATGCTTTGAATGCAGTGGAAAAAGGAACCTTGATAGCATCGATATTCCAGGATGGTGCAGGACAGGGAAGCAAGGCTCTGGAAATTGCGGTTGCAAAAGCCAAGGGCGAAAATGTTGACAAGGAATACTGGATCGACTTTGAACCTGTTACAAAGGATAATGTAGCGGAATTCAAGCAGAGAGCACAATAATTCAGGCTGATTGATTATAAGGAAGGGGAGAGGACTCCCTTTCTTTATAGTCACAGATATTGAATATAAACCAAAAAAGTTATGGGGGGCTAATTATGTTAGAATACTGCGGAGCAGATTTAAATTTCTCCTTGCAGGGCAGGACGGCAATAATAACAGGAGGTGCAGCCGGAATAGGGCTGGCTACGGCGCGCTTTTTTTCAGAAAAAGGTGTTAACTGTGTTTTAGCCGATCTCAACCCGGAAGCAGATAAAATAGCTGATCAGTTAGGTCAGAATTGCATAGGGGTTGCCGGTGACATTACAAAAGCCGATTACAGACAAGCTGTCATTGATGCGGCTGTAAAGAGATTCGGCAGTGTTGATATTTTGGTAAACTGTGCCGGAATAGTTGCTCTGGACAATGCTGAAACCTTGAGTGACGATATGTGGGATAAGACAATAAACATAAACCTTACAGCCTCATTTAAGATGGCTCAGGCTGTCGGAAAATATATGATTGCTGCGGGCAAAAAAGGCTCTATTGTCAATATGGCATCACAGGCAGGCGTAATTGCGCTGGATAAGCATGTGGCCTATTGTGCAAGCAAGGGCGGTATCATAGCAATGACAAAGGTAATGGCATATGAGTGGGGAAAATACGGCATTAGAGTAAATGCGGTATCACCTACGGTAGTTCTTACGGATTTGGGCAAAAAAGCCTGGGAAGGACCTGTAGGCGATGCATTTAAAAAGGAAATGCCTTCGGAACGTTTTGCCGAACCTGATGAAATTGCGGGATCAATAGCATTCCTCTGCAGTGGTGCAGCCGGCATGATTACCGGACACAACCTGCTTATAGACGGTGGTTTTACAATAAAATAGCAGAGTTTGGGAAATAGCGTGCTTTAGCAGTTAAAAGGCAAAAAAGTAGGGGGAATTAATAGTGTACTTTTTTAAAAATATGAAAATTTCTCAAAAGCTATTGTCCTGTTTTATTTTAGTCGCAGTTCTCATAGGCATTGTAGGATATATCGGCATTTCAGAAATGCAAAATATAAATCTGCGGGGAAATGCCATGTATGAAACAAACTTGCAGGGAGTCAATCACTTAAGAAATCTAAAAGAAAATCTTTTAAAAATACAGATAGATATTTTACGGCTTCTTTATGAAAGAGACATAATACGGATCGGTTCTCTGGAGAAAGAAATTGAACAGATAGATACTGAAAATGACAAACTCATAGCAGATTATAAAAAGACCGGTTTGACAAACAAAGAGCTGTTTGCACAATTTGAAAAACTGTTAAATGAGTATGAAAGCGCCAGGAAAGAAATTATTAATTTAGTCCATGAAAGTGAATATTCAAAGGCAGAAGGGCTGTATCCCCACGTGTTTTCCATAAGGGATGAAATATCGGATATCCTGGATAAAGACATATCTCTGACCGTTGATCTGGCAAAAAAGGATCAACAGGACAATATTGCAAGTTTTGATAAATCCTTTAAAGTTATTTTATCCATTGTCATTATAGGTTTTTTAATTGCAATATTATCAGGAGTCTTGATTTCCAAAAGCATATTAAAAGGAATAAACAAGGTTTTAAGTTTCAGTGAAGCCTTCGGAAGCGGGGATCTGACAAGGAGCATCACAACTGACTCCAAAGATGAAATAGGCAGACTTGCAAATGCACTCAACAAAGCCACAGACAATACAAGGCACCTTATTTCGGAAATTATAAGAAATACAACTGAAATAAATTCATCAAGCGAAGAATTATCCGCCACCATAGAAGAAGTAACCTCCGCTATGGAGAGCATAAATGAGTCAACAAAAGAAATATCCGGAGGAACCGGGGAATTGAGTGTCTCTGTTGAAGAAGTTTCGGCTTCAACGGAAGAAATCATTGCTGGTACAAATATACTGGTGGACAAAGCAAACAGCGGTTATTCGTCTGCAAAAGACATCCGGCTCTCTGCGGAGAATATTAAGGAAAAAGGTTCATCGGCAATAGAGGTTGCGAAAGAGCTGTATGTTGAAAAACATACGAAAGTCGTCCACGCAATCGAAGAGGGAAAAGTAGTGGAGGAAGTTGTGCAGATGACCGATACAATCAGGCAGATTGCTTCACAAACCAATCTGCTTGCCTTAAATGCGACTATCGAGGCTGCAAGAGCGGGAGAGAAGGGCAAAGGCTTTGCCGTCGTAGCCGAAGAAATCCGTAAACTGGCCGAAGAATCCACCTGGGCTGCCGAACACATCAACAAGGTAATAAATAAAGTAAAATCCTCGTTTATCAATTTATCCGATAATACACAGGAAATCCTGGGATATATAGAAAACAACGTGATGAAAAATTATCAATTACTGATTGAAACGGGTGAAAATTATGAGCAGGATGCACAATCCGTTCATAAAATGTCGGAGGAAATTGTTACATCCGCCCAAACAATGATGGAAACTTTAAATCAGGTTGGAATTGTAATACAGAATGTGTCGGGTACCGCACAACAATCTTATTCATATTCCGAAAATATTTCAAATAATGTGAATGAAACGGCTACAGCACTTGAACAGGTTGAAAAATCCGCACAGGCACAGGCCGAACTGGCAGAAGGTCTCAGCATGCTGGTCAATAAATTCAAAATATAAATTTAACGAAACGCTTAAATAAATATTCAAACCATTTAATAGAGGAGTGAAGCAGATGTCCATAGCAATAGGATGTGATGAAGCAGGATTTCAATTCAAGGAAGTAATAAAAGGTCTTTTAACAGAAAAAGGTGTGGAATTTGAAGACTTCGGAGTTTATAATACCGATCCGGTTTTATATCCTGATATTGCAGTTGCAGTTGCAAGGTCAATATCTGAAGGAAAACATGAAAGAGGTATTTTGATCTGCGGTACGGGAATCGGAATGGCAATCGCCGCCAATAAGGTTCCCGGAATAAGAGCGGCTGTTTGCCATGATCCTTTCTCGGCTGAACGTTCCAGAAAGAGCAATAACGCACAGATCATGACTCTTGGGGCACGCGTAATAGGGATAGAGCTTGGAAAGCTTTTGGTTAATTTATGGCTCAAATGCGAATTCGAAGGCGGCGGTTCGGAAGCGAAAGTCAACAAAATATCCGAATATGAAAGTGAATACTTGAAAAGCTGCTGATAAACATTATAAAAGAAAAAGAGGGGAGAGGTTTTATATGCAGAGAATTATCAATGATCCATTCAATTGTGTAGAAGATATGCTGGAAGGTTTCCTCAAAACCCATACAGACATAATTGTAAAAACCGACAATCCAAGAACAATCAAGTATAAAAATGCTCCTGTTCCCGGTAAAGTCGGTATTGTTACCGGAGGAGGTTCGGGGCACAAACCGGCATTCATAGGTTACTGCGGAAGGAACATGGTTGATGCCGTTGCAGTGGGAGAGATATTTGCATCACCTACAGCCAAAGCATTCCTGGATGCAATGAGAGAGGCCGACTCAGGGAAGGGTGTAGCTTGTCTTTACGGTAACTATGCCGGAGACAATATGAATGTCAGGATGGCTACAACTTTTGCCGAAGAAGAAGGTATAGCAGTTAAAACCGTTGTTGCAAACGATGACGTCGCCTCTGCGCCCAAGTCTGAAAGGGAAAAAAGACGCGGTGTAGCCGGAGAAATATTAATGTGGAAGGTTGGAGGAGCTAAAGCTGCAAAGGGAGGCACCCTTGATGAAGTTATAGCGGCAGCGCAGAAAGCCATAGACAACACAAGAAGCGTTGGTATTGGGCTTACTTCCTGCACCATACCGGCTGTGGGACATTCGAACTTTAAAATAGAGCCGGGGACCATGGAGGTAGGTATCGGGCATCACGGTGAACCCGGAATAAAGGTTTCCGAGCTCAAGTCAGCCGATGAAATGGCTCAGATGATGCTTGACGTTATTCTTCCGGATTATCCCTTTGTCGAAGGGGATGAAGTTGTTGCTCTTGTTTCGGGCCTTGGAGCTACTCCTGTAATGGAGCTTTATATACTCTACAATAAGGTGGAAGCAATACTTGCCGAAAAAGGAATCAAAGTGCACAGGTCTTATGTGGGAAATTACTTTACCTCACTTGAAATGATGGGAGCTACAGTCACATTGATGAAAGTTGATGAGGAGCTCAAGGAACTTGTGGACGAAGAAGTGGACACAGTTGGAATGAAACAGTTTAAATAAATCTTTTGAAAGGAGTTCAACTATGAGCAGCTTTAAAAATTCAGGCGCATCTTCAGTAGTATACAATGTTATAAATACAATTATTGATAATTGGGTTTATTTAAGTGAGGTTGACGGATTGATAGGTGACGGGGACCATGGGGTCAATATGAACAAGGGTTTTACCCTCACTAAAAACAGATTGGGCGGCAAAGAAGTAAGCCTGTCAGAAGGCTTTAATGTACTTGGTAAAACACTTATACTTGAAATCGGCGGTTCGATGGGTCCCCTGTACGGAACTTTCTTCACCGAGTTTTCAAAAGGTTTCAAGGAGGTTGAAGATATAGACAGGGAAGCTTTTGGAGCCGCACTGCAGGGGGCACTCAAAGGCATGCAGGCTTTTGATAAAGCAAAAGTCGGCGATAAAACTCTCATGGATACTCTGGTTCCGGCTATTGACGCATATAAGGCGGCTTTGGCCCAAGGAAAAGACTTTAAGGCGGCTTTGCAGGATATGAAAGTTGAGGCCGAAAAGGGAAAGGAATCCACAAAGGATATGGTGGCCAAAATAGGAAGAGCTGCCAGACTGGGAGAGAGATCAAGGGGGGTTCTCGATGCGGGAGCCACTTCATGCAATCTTATTTTGCAGTCAATGGCGGATGCTATTGCAGCATTGTTGTAAAATTCTTTCGTAATGTTTTTTTAATAGGTGCGGCTGCAAAACTTATTCTGGTTTTGCAGCCGCCTTTTAAATAAGGGGAAAAATATTCAGGACTATTATTTAAAATTTATATTGTAAATATTGGAAAAGTGTGTTAATTTTTATATTAGAATTTTTATGTTAAAGGATTTATTTATGAAAAAGATTTCTCTCTTGTTAATATGTTTAAGTGTTATTTTCATTTTTGTTGGCTGCAGCGGTAATAAAAGCGAAAATAACGCTGCATCGACCACTGCCGGGCAAAGCAGCGTTGATGAAAAAAAAGAAAAAGGATAAGGAACAAGCTGTGGAGGATGAAAACAAAGCCCCTCAAAATAAAGATAAAGTAGTTGGAAAAGTTAAATTATCTGACGGCATTTATTTTGATGACAGGCGTTTCGGAGATAATGTTTTAAAAAGTTATTGTGAAGTTGAAATATCCAATATAACCGATACTTCTTTTGATTTCACTGTTTAT
Source organism: Ruminiclostridium cellobioparum subsp. termitidis CT1112 (assembly GCF_000350485.1). Classification (GTDB taxonomy): domain Bacteria; phylum Bacillota; class Clostridia; order Acetivibrionales; family DSM-1351; genus Ruminiclostridium; species Ruminiclostridium termitidis. The sequence goes on along the minus strand of NZ_AORV01000035.1, from coordinate 32,360 downwards.
GAAGTGAATGTACCGGAGGGAGAAGAAAATAAAAAGGTTATTTTCCTTACCAATACGGCAGTTTTTACAGACGATGGCATGAAAGCAGCTTTTTACGGAAAAAAGTATACTCTTGACTTCACCTTCCCAAATAAACATAATGCAGAACCGATTGTAACCGACATAGAGATATCGGGCTTCGAGCCATTGGAAGGCAGGACCTATGTCAATAATGGAATACCTGGGCATGAATTCGGCTAAAATAGATAATGCACTCTTTAAAAAGACTCCTTTTTGGTTAAAGCTGCAATTCTCAACCAAAAAGGAGTTTTTAAAGTGTTCTACATATAAAACTTATTTTGGCCCCATTTTGTATTTATTAGCTGATAAGTGCAATAAATGTGGTACTGTCGCATATTCCGTTTGCAGGTAAGCCATTGGCACTTTTAAATGAATTTATTGCTGTTGTCAGTCCAGAACCGAAGGTTCCCGGATACTCTACACCATTTGGATTATATCCCCACAACATTACCAGAATTTCGGCTGCGGTAACCATGTATTGGGTTTCTCCCTTGGTAACGTAATGACTTCCAAGAGCATTTTTTGATGCAGTACCCCAAATTCCATCCACAACAAGACCTGCATTATAATCTAAATTCATAGCTGTTTGTAAAACCTTAATGCCTGCCTTTTTAGTTTCAGGTCCTCTGACGCCATCCGTAGCGATGCTGGAACCGGTGAACTTGTTTGCTTGAACTTGTCCGGCCTGTATAATTGTGTTAACACCTCCAGGGGGAGTACCACTCTCGTTATATCTCAGGATACAGTCCCAGGGGCTGTTATAATAACTTCTGATGCAAACTTCTTTTCCTGTTTGATCCCCTGGTTGTCCTCCGGTTGCCCCGCCATTTTCATTTTGGCTTGCATGAACGATTTGACCGTTGCCAATAAACATTGCAGTATGTGAGGATGAATTCAGCAGTACATCACCACGTACCAGTCCGGAACCGCTTGATAGTACTATCGATGATATTACATTTGAAAAACCGGTGTTAAGAAAAACACTCTTCATATTACCGGTATAAGTTGCACCATTGGTTTTAACCGGTACGCCGGCAGTCTGCCAGGCGGTTATGATTGCAGAAGAGCAGTCATAATCACCACGCTCTCCCCATCTATATGTCTGGTCATACCCGTGGCTGTTATCATTTGCCAAATCAATCATCCATTGTGTTGCAGTTTCAATCTTTCCCATAGTAGTCCTCCTAATGATTAATATTGAAAAAACAAATGAATGGGATCGCAGTTTGCACAGAATTTATCCCCCATCCCATGCAACTGAATTCAATTACTCTTTCAATATATCAGGAGTATAAAATTCATGATTAACAACTTATAATGGAGCTGGTATGGCTCTTTTCATGAGATTTGATTTTGCAGGATTCCAGTAAATTTATCAAATTCCGAGTTTTTCCCATTATTTTCTTTAAAATTGTAACTTACGGAAAAAACATTTAATGTAAATAAATGGAATAAAATAGAATGATGTATTATTTTTAAATATTTTTAAAAATAATACATCAGAAAAAAGTTGGAATCAATATTATAAGGGAAAGAAGGCATACACTTTTAATGGAGCAGCCCATTTATTGAAGTTGTCCTTACACTATCTTCACATTATACTCTCCGAACCAGTAATTCAGCTGCAGCAGCCAGGCTATGAGCTGCGGACGGCCCATGAGCTGTCCGAACCAGGTTACATTGCTGCCTGTGCGGAGCAGTGTAAGAGCATCCTGGTGAAGAATATCCCGCAGCACCGAATTGGAATCGGCCAGCACCTGTTCAAATATGCGGGTCACGATTTTCTCGTATTCAGGATTATGGGTTTTGGGATAAGGGCTCTTCTTTCTGTTAAGAATCTTATCAGGCAGGTATTCAGCCATTGAATTCCTCAGTAAGGATTTCTCGACCTTATTTTTGAACTTGATGCTCCAGGGTACGTTATATACGTATTCCAGAATTCTATGGTCGGAAAAGGGCACCCTGACCTCAAGGCCGCTGGCCATCGACATCCTGTCCTTGCGCTCCAAAAGACTTGTCATAAACCAGTTGACAGACAGCCAGGTAGCTATCCTGCTGCTTTTCATTTCCTCGGATTCGTTTGGGGCCAGCGGGCAGGCATTTTTACTGTCCAGATACATCTGCTTTACAAATTCGAAACCTTCCCTGGGTTTGGCGAAATCCGGGTGAAACAGGAACACCTTAGATTCAGGATCGTGTATCCACGGGAAGAAGTCCCTGTGCAGCATTTCGGTTTTATAGAACCATGGATAACCGCCGAAGATTTCATCGGCACATTCCCCGCTCAGAGCAACAGTATGTCTTTTTTTAACTTCCCGGCAGTAATAGAGCAGTGAAGAATCAATATCAGCCATGCCGGGATAATCCCTGTATTTTACGGCATCATACAACAGAGTGGCAATCTCCTGCTGGGTTACGGTAAGTATTGTGTGGTCTGTTTTCAGGTATGCCGCAAGCCATGCAGCATAGGCATCGTCACTTTCAGGCTGGAAGCTTGTGGCTTCGAAATGCTGCTGGTTGCCTTCGTACTCAAAAGAGTAGGTGGAGAGGGTTTCCCCGTTTTTTTTATCTGTTTTTGCAACGGAAGTTACAATGGAGGAATCCAGCCCGCCTGACAGGAAGGTACATAAAGGCACATCCGAAACAAGCTGTCTCTTAATGGCATCTGTCAAATAGAACCGGGTCTTTTCAAGGATGGTGTCTTCGTCGTCCCACATTTCATAGGCCTCAAGAGACCAATACCTGCTGAGGCTGAGACCATCGGTATCAAAAGTACCATGGTATCCGGGAGAAATTTCATATATATTTTTAAATATGCCGTTATTGGAAGGTCTCATGGGGGACAAGTAAAGCATTTGCCATATTCCTTCGCTGTCCAGTTCGGCTCTTATCTGCGGATGCTTTAAAATGGCCTTGACCTCGGAAGAAAAAATAAAAGTATTACCCAGCCGGGTATAGAAAAAAGGTTTCACTCCCATCCTGTCCCTGGAGAGGTAAACCCTTTTGTTTGCATCATCATAAACTGCAAAGGCATATATGCCGTTAAGCTTCTCCGAACATCCGCGGCCCCAGATTATGTACGAATACAGCACAACTTCGGTATCACAGTGCGTGCTGAACTTTACACCGGAAGATGAAAGCTCCTTCCGCAGTTCATCCGCATTATATATTTCACCGTTATAGACGATAGTATAGCTTTTCCCCTCAAAAACCGCAGTCATGGGCTGAAGGCCGTTTTCAACGTCAATTACAGCCAGCCTGTTATGCGCGAAACACACATTTTCACTGCGGAAGAAGCCATTTTGATCCGGCCCTCTATGAACGGTGGTTTTTCTCATTTCATTCAAAACCGTCTGGGTTACGCCTGAAGTAGAATCTTTAAAGTTAATTATACCAAGAATCGAACACATAAATATTCCTCCAAAGTCAAATAAATAAAAGGACAAGAAGTATTTTAAGTCAATTAATAATAAATTAACCGACCAGACGTCATTGTCCCTTTGGTCAGGTAAAAAGTATGAATTTAAGAAACGTATTGCAGCATACTTTTTACTTTATTCAGTATATGAAGTTTGGAGGCGATTAGTGCATAAATCGTGAAAATTTTCAGATGATTATATCAATTCCCACTACGCCGGCGATTTCACCGGCAGTATTCCTGATTGGTGACGAGACGGTAACACATGGATTTCTTGTTATAGCGGAAATATATACCTGTGAAATGAAATCCTCACCCTCAATACCATGCTTAAACCATTCTCTAACATTGGCATTTGCTATACCGGCTTCGGGTATGGAACAGATAAATCTGCCTTTGCGGTCATTGGTCCAGGCCGCCTCAACAAAACTGTATTTTTTCATAAAACTGCTTAAAACAGCTTCATGAGTATTGCTGTCTTTGGAATTGACTATTTCTGCTCTGGAACAAAGCTCGGCCTTTATGATGGAAAGAGAATTTTTAGCTTTATCCATAGCTTCGCTACCGGGCTTCTCCATAACCTCAGTTTCAACTGCAGCTTCGCTGGAAAAGAGCTTTGCAAGGGAGGAGGAGGCTTTATTCAGGCGGGTGCCCAGCGAGGAGATTTCCTCCATATTTTGCTTCTGCTGCTGAACCGAGGTACAAACATCATCGACCGATTTTGATGTCTGCAGCATGACTTCCTCAACCTCTTTGATCTGGTCTCCCACATTTTGAGCAATTTGAACCTCCTGTTTGGAAAACCGGCTTATCTGATCCATCATTCCGAAAACATCGTTAAAGGAAGAGTCGATTCTCTCAAGATTTCCTTCAATTTTTTTAGTGACGGATATTCCGGCATCCACCCGCAGGGCATTTTCTTTTACGTCCCCATACACATTTCCGACTTCGGTTTGGATGGCCTTAATCAGTGAATTGATATCACCCACAGATTTGTTGGTATCCTCCGCAAGCTTGTGAATTTCAGAGGCAACCACTGTAAAACCTTTTCCATGCTCACCTGCACGTGCCGATTCTATTGTGGCATTAAGTGCCAGTAGCTGGGTTTGTTTTGAGATATTGCTGACTGTTTCAAGGATATGTACTATTTCTTTTGAGGTTTTTTGAAGCTGTTCCATATTTGTCAGGGTCTTATCGGAGGATTCATGTATGCCGTTAATTGTTTGAACTATCTGCAATATTTCTTCAAGACTCAGCTTTACCGTGTCTTTGGAAATCAAACTCTTATTCAGCATATCAATGGTTATGCCATCTGCGTTATTCAGGAGCTCCATAATGCTTCTGACTTCAGAGAGGGTGTTGGTAATACTGGAATTTACTTTTTCATTATTATCAGCCATCTCTCTTACTTTGTCATATACATACTTTGCGAATTCATTATTCTCATCACTGGTTACAGCAATGCTTTCAGATACTGAGGATATCTGACTTGAAGTAACCTGCACTTCAGAGTTGAATTTTCTTAGCTCATCTTTAAGTTTTTTAATATTATCAGTGTATTGCCTGCTGCTGCTTGTCAATAAATGCCGGATAAAAACGAAATACCCCATAAATAAGATCATATTCATTGCCAATATTAGGAGATTCCATCCCGATACTGCCGCAAGAACAGTGGAGCATATGAGAAGTGCACCTGAAGCAACCAGGTATGAAATGTTTTTCATCGTATCTCCAATTCCGGCATGAGTCAAATAAATCTCCCATTCCGAAATTGGAGATTTATTTGACTCATGCCATTAATTTTTCGGTAATTTATCATTCAATTAAAGGCAATAGTGCGGGCCGGCTTTTGCCGGCGGCGAGAGAGCGCCTGTGCACCATTGCCTTCTTGATTTGGATTAATCAAACATTAAAGAGAAGATCCGCATAGGTAGGGAATGGATACATGTCCCTGGGCAGAATGGCTTCCAGCTTGTCTGCGTCAGTTCTTAAGGATTCCATTGCAGGAATGACAGTCTTGCTGAAGGCTTCTGCCTGCTTTAATGCACTGCCGGTTTCAGCATTTGCTTTTTCAAGTGTTTTCTTTAATGCAGTCAGGTTTGAAGCAAAGGAACTGAGAACCGGTGAAAGTTCCTTCAATACCGAAGACTGGGCTGAAACCTCAACAGACATTCCGGTTGCCTTAACCGAATTGATGGTGTCCGACAGTTCCTTGCTGAACCTGAAGGCGGCAGGCAATATTTCAGTCTTGGCCATGTTGATCATGGTCAATGCTTCAATATTGATTGTCTTAACGTAGTTCTCAAGGAGTATTTCATATCTGGATTCGATTTCCGATTTGCTTAACACGCCATGTCTGACAAACACTGCAACATTCTTATCATTGATAAAGGTAGGAATACACTCAACAGTTGACTTCATATTGAGCAAGCCTCTGCTTTCGGCTTCAACGACCCACTCTTCCGAATAGCCGTTTCCGTTGAATATGATTCTCTTGTGGTTTTTAACGGTTTCCGAAAGCAGGGTTGCAATGGCGGCATTTAAATCGTCTGCAGTTTCCAGCTGATCGGCAAACTTTTGCAGAATTTCAGCAACTATTGTGTTGAGAACAAAGTTGGCACCTGCAATTGAAGCAGAAGAACCAAGCATTCTGAATTCGAATTTGTTGCCGGTGAATGCAAAGGGTGAAGTTCTGTTACGGTCTGTTGTATCCTTTGGAAGCTTGGGCAGGCTTGCAACGCCTGTCTCCAGGATATTGTTGTAGATTTTTCCCTTTGCCTTTCCGTTTTCAAGCTGGTTGATAATGTCAGTTAGCTGGTCTCCGAGGAATATTGAAACAATGGCAGGCGGAGCTTCGTTGGCACCGAGTCTGTGGTCGTTTCCGGCCGTGGCTACAGACAGGCGCAGCAAATCCTGATATTCATCCACTGCTCTGACCACGGCAGTCAGGAAGATAAGGAACTGAACATTGTCATGCGGTGTTGAACCCGGTTCCAGGAGGTTCTGTCCGTCGTTGGTTGACATCGACCAGTTGTTGTGTTTACCCGAACCGTTGACACCGGCAAATGGCTTTTCATGCAGCAGGCATGCAAGGCCATGTCTTAATGCGACCTTCTGCATCAGTTCCATTGTAAGCTGATTGTGATCGGTAGCTACGTTTGATGTGTTGAATATTGGTGCCAATTCGTGCTGGGCAGGAGCAACCTCGTTGTGTTCAGTCTTGGCAGAAATACCAAGTTTCCAGAGTTCGGTGTCAAGGTCCTTCATATACGCGGAAACCCTTTCCTTGATATTGCCAAAGTAATGGTCTTCCAATTCCTGACCTTTTGGAGGTTTAACACCGAACAGGGTCCTTCCTGTGAAGATCAAATCCTTACGCTGTTTGAACAGCTCTCTGTCAACGAGGAAGTATTCCTGCTCAGGGCCGACGGTTGTTGTCACCCTTGTGGCAGAAGTGTTGCCAAGAACTTTTAATATCCTTAATGCCTGTTTGTTGAGAGCTTCCATTGAACGGAGCAATGGAGTCTTCTTGTCAAGGATTTCTCCCGTATATGAGCAGAAGGCAGTTGGAATATAAAGTGTGCCGTCTTTTACGAATGCAGGCGAGGTACAGTCCCAGGCTGTATATCCTCTTGCCTCATAAGTGGCTCTGAGACCTCCTGACGGGAAAGAGGATGCATCGGGTTCACCCTTGATGAGTTCCTTGCCCGAAAATTCCAATATTACTTTTCCGTCTGCGGTGGGAGAAATAAATGCATCATGTTTTTCAGCAGTGATGCCGGTCATTGGGTGGAACCAGTGGGTAAAGTGGGTAGCACCTTTTTCTATCGCCCAATCCTTCATTACACTTGCAACTACGTCGGCAACCGATTCATCAAGAGTCAAACCAAGATCAATAGTTTTTTTCAAGGATTTATAAGTTGCCTTTGGAAGGCGCTCATGCATTACCGTGTCATTAAATACACTGCTTCCAAAAATTTCTGTTACATTTGCCATACTAAGTAACCCCCTTAATAAAATTAATTTTAATTATTTGTTTTTGAACTTATAAAAAAAGGCATTCCACTCCCTTATTTAAAAAAGGAGCGAAACGCCTTTGTTTCACTGATAAATTTAATTGTTGTCGTATTATCCCTTCAATTTGTTTAATTCACTTCTCAGGACTTCCTGCACTACCTTTGGATTTCCTCTTCCGGCCAATGCTCTGGAGCACTGACCCATCAGGAACCCAAAGGTTTTTTCCTTGCCTGCCAGATACTCGGCAACAGCCTTTTCATTGCCGGCGAGTATCTCTTTAACTGTATTTTCAACTTCACCGGTATCATTGATAACCTTGTAGCCTTTTTCAGCTATTATGTCCTCAGGGTTCTTACCGCCTTCAAACATTTCAGCCAAAACCTTTTTAGCATTGGCCGCGGTAATTTCCCCGTTTTCAACCAGCTTTAACAGGCGGCCCAATACTTCACCGCCAAAAGGAATATCCTCTGCGGAAAGCCCGGTATCATTCAATTGTCTTAATACCTCAACTGTTATAAAGTTTGAAGCTGCTTTGGGGTTTCCGCACTCTTTGGCAGCACTCTCAAAGAAATCCGAAAGACTGACCGAGGTCAGAAGCAAGTTTGCATCAACTTCACTCAGGCCAAATTCACCGGTGTATTCGGCAAGTCTTTTATCGGGGAGCTCGGGCAAGGCCTTGCGGAAAGCTTCGATCTCTTCCTTTGTGAAGGATATGGGTACCACATCCGGTTCGGGGAAGTATCTGTAATCATGGGCATCTTCCTTGCTCCTCATGGATTTGCTTTCACCCTTGTTATCATCCCATCTTCTGGTTTCCTGTGTGATTTTTTTACCTTCGTCCAGAAGCTCCGACTGCCTTTCTATTTCGGCATCTATTGATCTTGCTATACCTCTGATTGAGTTGATGTTCTTCATCTCTGTTCTTGTTCCAAGTTCTTCTGTCCCTTGAGGCCGGATTGAGACGTTTACGTCTGCTCTCAGTGAACCTTCCTCCATCCGGCAGTCTGAAACGCCGGAGTAGAGCAGCATGAGGCGGACTTTCTCGACAAACTCCCTGGCCTCTTCGGAGGAGGAGAGATCAGGTTTTGTGACTATTTCTATAAGCGGTACGCCGCAGCGGTTGTAATCCGCAAGACTGTAGTTGTCATAACTGTCGTGCAGGAGCTTTCCGGCGTCCTCTTCAAGGTGTATCCTCTCTATGCGGATAAATTTTTCACCCTCGGGAGTATTGATAGTAATTCCTCCGTTTTTGCATATGGGCAGGTCAAACTGTGAAATCTGATATGCCTTGGGCAAATCGGGATAAAAATAATTTTTTCTGTCCAGCTTTGAAAATTCATTTATTTCACAATTCAGGGCCAGCCCCGCTTTTACCGTATATTCAACAGCTGTTTTGTTTAAAACAGGCAAGGTGCCCGGCAGGCCGGTGCACACCGGACAGCATCTTGTGTTGGGCTCTCCGCCGAAACTTACGGGGCAGTCGCAGAATATTTTTGATTTGGTGGATAACTCCGCATGTATTTCTAAACCTATGGTCGGAATGTATTTCATTATATTAACCTCCATGAGCCACGTTTGTGGCCACAAAATGTTATGCAAGTAATTATCCTTTATCGCAATGTGGCGAATAAAGGAGGTTAATTGGCCATGTGCGCTTTCAAAGCTAACCTCCTGTCAATACGGGCACTCTGAACCCGGGGGCAAAATCTGCCTCAAAAGCTGCAGCGGCTCTGAATATTTCGCGCTCTCCAAGAGGTTTTCCAGTGAAGGACAAGCCTATGGGAAGTCCATTTGAATCATATCCGCATGGAAGCGATATTGACGGAAGACCTGCAATATTTGCAGAGACAGTATATATATCAGCCAAATACATGCTTAGAGGATCATCTGTGTTTTGCCCGAGCTTGAAGGCTGTTTCGGGAGTAGTGGGGTGCAATACCACATCATATTTTGCAAAGGCCTCATCAAAGCCCTGGCTTATTAAAGTTCTGAGCTTCAGAGCTTTTTTGTAGTAGGCGTCATAATAACCCGAAGCAAGGGCATAGGTCCCAAGTAAAATCCTTCTCTTGACTTCACGGCCGAAACCCTCGGCCCGGGACCTGCCTATCATTTCATTGTAAGACCGGCTGTTTTCCGCCCTGTATCCGTACTTGACACCGTCATATCTTGACAGGTTTGAACTTGCTTCGGCGGATGACATCAGGTAATAAGCCGGGACGGCATGCTTCAGGCTTGGCATGGAAAACTCTTCAACTTTTGCACCGAGCTTTTCCAGAGTTTCAATAGATTTATACAAAGCAGCTCTGACCTCACTGTTCAAACCTTCGGTTATATACTCTCTGGGAAGTCCGATGCTATAGTTTTTAATACCGCCTGCCACAGAGGCCGCATATGGAACCTCCGGCTTATAATTTAAAGAGGTTCCGTCCCTGGGATCCTGACCGCAAATCCCATCCAATAATATGGCACAATCCTCAACGGTTTTGCCTATGGGCCCAATCTGGTCGAGAGAGGAGGCGAAGGCCACCAGCCCGTATCTTGATACCAAGCCGTATGTGGGCTTCATACCGACTACACCGCAAAATGCCGAGGGCTGCCTGACAGAACCGCCGGTGTCGGAACCAAGAGATCCCAATGCCAGTGAGGCTGAAACCGATGCCGCCGACCCTCCCGAAGAACCACCGGGAACTCTCGTCAGATCGAAGGGATTTTTTGTTTTCTTAAAAGCGGAATTCTCGGTTGAACCGCCCATGGCGAATTCATCAAGATTAACCTTTCCAAGTATTACCGCGTTTTGGGAATGAAGCTTGTTTACTGCCGTAGCCGTATATGGTGGTATGAAATCCTCAAGCATTTTTGAAGCGCAGGTGGTTTTAGTACCTTCTATACAAATATTATCCTTAATACTTAAAGGAATACCGCATAACATACCGCCATTCCCGCCGTCAATTTTCTTCTGGGCTTCCGCGGCCTGCAGCAAGGCTGTTTCTTCACATACGGACAAATAAGAATCAACTTTGCCGTCAAGAGTTTTTATTCTATTCATATATATATCAGTAAGCTCAACAGCACTTATTTTCTTTGAATCCAGAAGAGTGCGGGCTTCTTTTATAGTCAACCTGGTAATTTCCATTATAGCCTCCTATTCGATCATCTTTGGTATGGAAAAGCAATTCTCCATAGCATGTTTGGAATTGGAAAGAATTTTTTCAGTATCAAATGGATTGCCTGCCCGGTCTTCTCTCATGTTATTGGTTACTCTGGATATATGCTCGGTTGCACCGATACTTTCGGTATCCAGATCTTTTATTGTATCCATTAAACCGATTATATCCTGCATGTCTTCGGCCAATGACTGCATCTCTTCATCATCCAGTGAGAGTTTGGCCAAACCTGCTATATATTTAATGTAGTCATTTGTATCAGTCATAGGACCCTCCAAATAATTGTTTTTTACTGTGCCGGATTGCATAATATTAGTATTATACCAAAAAATTAAAAAAAGACTGTACCAATCAAAAGTGAATTTTTGACCGACACAGCGCCTTTGCTGTAAGTTATTATCAATTTACAATAATTATAATATATATCCTGCAAAAAATCAATAATTTTTATTAAAGATTTTTAAGCGGGATAAGCGGTTAAAAATAGACATATATGTAGGTACGACAGATATAATTTGAGATTTAAAATATTTTCTGGAAAGATGATGAAATAATTTTTGCAGGATGACAGGTACTGAAATTGCAAAAAAATACTTGACTGAATTGAAATTAATTAGTAAAATTATTTTGTTGATTAAAATTAATAACGGCGGAAACAAAGGCGTTTCTCATAATGTTTGATATTTAAATTATGAGTTTCGCTTTTTTTTATTTTTGCTGTACTACAGCTGCTATATCTAATAACAGTATAAACATTGCAAATAATAATGAATATCCGCTGATTAACATATATTAAACTGTTTATATACAAAAAAAATATAAATATGTAAAATATAAATAAATTTAACTGTAAAGGAGAGGTGGGAAAATGGCTTCAAAAAATGATCTGTTAAAGTTTGTGGAACAGAATGATGTTAAGTTTATCAGGCTTCAATTTGCAGATATTTTCGGTAATATGAAGAACATTGCAATAACCGATCAGCAGCTTGAAAGAGCCCTTGAGGAAGGGGTTATGTTTGATGCCTCCGCTATTGCAGGCTTTTCAGAGGTGGAACAGTCCGATATGCTGCTGTTACCAGATCCGGACACATTTCAGCTTATGCCATGGAGACCGCAGCACGGTAAGGTTGCACGCTTCATCTGCGATATCAAAAATTATGACGGCTCACAATTCCCGGGGGATCCCAGGTATATTTTGAAAAGGTCGGAAGCAAAGGCAAAACAGCTTGGCTATACATTTAATATCGGCCCCGAGTGTGAATTTTTCCTGTTCCACACTGATGCTGAAGGAAGGCCTACAAACAAAACCCATGATGCGGCCGGTTATTGTGACCTGGCTCCCTCCGACCTGGGTGAGAACTGCAGAAGAGAGATTTGCATGGTACTTGAGGATATGGGCTTTGAAATAGAAGCTTCACATCATGAGAATGCGGCAGGCCAGCATGAAATTGATTTCAAATACAGTGATGTCATGACAGCTGCCGACAGGATAATGACTTTCAAAATGGTTGTTAAAATCGTAGCACAGAGAAACGGCTTGCATGCCACATTCATGCCAAAGCCCATCTATAATTCGTACGGTTCGGGCATGCATATCAATATGTCTCTTTCGCAGAACGGAAAAAATCTGTTCAATGCAGGTGAAAACAGCATGGATATATCCGAGGTGGCAAAAATGTTCGGAGCCGGAATACTCCAGCATGCAAAGGGTATAACAGCCGTAGCCAATCCGCTGGTAAATTCCTACAAGAGATTTGTGCCCGGCTTCGAAGCACCTGTTCACATTGCATGGTCACATATGAACAGAAGTTTGCTGATGAGAATTCCTGCACCAAAGGGAGAGGCTACAAGAATCGAATTGAGAAGCCCCGACCCGTCCTGCAATCCGTATCTTACACTGGCATTATTGCTGGAAGCCGGGTTGGACGGTCTGCAGAAAAATCTGGTGATACCTGCCCCGGTTGATATCAATACCTATAATCTTGCACCTGACAGGGAAAAAGAGCTGGGTATTCAAAGACTTCCGTCAAATCTGCTGTTTGCTCTGGAAGAAATGAAAAAAGATCCTTATATAAAGGATGTTTTAGGCGAGCATATTTTCACAAAATATATTTCTGCAAAGGAAGCAGAGTGGGCTTCATATAACAGTATTGTGCATTCCTGGGAGATTGACCGTTATCTTTCGGCATATTAATGGGGAATCGCAACTGTTTTAAGCTTTTCCCGCTCAGATGGAGGTGATTGCCGGTGGGAGCAGGAGGGATTCTGATTGTGTGCAGCAGGCCTGATGTGATAAAAGAGCTACGAACCCTCATGCTGCAACAGGGATATTCGGCAGCGGAATACTCTTTATCTGCAAATGAGGCCAGACGCAAGCTTGATATGTTCGAACCAGAATTAATATTGATAAATTCGCCTTTACAGGATGAATTAGGCATTGAACTTGTTTTGGATATAGCCGATAAAACAGATGCCGGCATAATCCTTCTGGCCAAGCACGAGCATCTGGGAGAAATGCAGTATAAACTTGAAAAAGTTGGTGCACTTATACTTCCAAAGCCTATAAACAAGACAATATTACTGCAAACGGCCAAATTTGCCGCCAATTCCCGTAAATCACTGAGAGGTCTGAAGCTTCAAAATGATGATCTGGAAAAGCGGATCAATGACAGAAAGGTCATTGAGAAGGCCAAATGGCTGCTGGTGGAAAAAATGAATATGTCTGAACCGCAGGCCCACAGGTATATTCAGAAACGGGCAATGGATACGAGAGTATCTCAGGTTAAAGTTGCGGAAGAGATACTGGCAAGTTATTAATATACAGTAAATACAAAAACATTATTTATAGAGTCAAATTGTATTTATCGGGTGTGTCGCAAAACTAACACAATTTAAATAACATATAGAAAATTAATAGTGCTCCCGTACTAACTTAAAAAAATGAGAAGCTCACAAAGTACATGCCTGAAATTTGTACGGCTCATCACAAGTATTTTTACTGTCGCAGAACACTCAACATCCTGTTTCGGGGTTCTGCTCAAATCGGCTTCCTGTCGATTTGTCAGCAAAAATACTTGTTCTTCACCTACAATTTCAGGCATGTACTTCTAATAGAACTTTTCATTTTTTTAAGTTGCACTCGCGCACTATTATCAGTAATCCGGTATCTGTAATTCCTTCATTCCGAAGTACTGACTGTATTTGGTGCACTATCTCAAAGAAATTTCTAAATTTGGAGCGTCTTATATGGACATTGCAAGCAGGACTTCTCTCAGCACCTTGCAGGCCAGTGCGGTTGAAGCGCCGCTGTGATCGTAGTGCGGTGACAGCTCCACAATATCCGCTCCTATTATGTTGAGCTTTGACACGGTTTTTAAAGCAGCTATCAACTGTGCAAAGCTGACGCCGCCTGCCTCGGGCGTGCCTGTTCCAGGAAAGTTTGAAGGGTCCAGCACATCCAGATCTATTGTGAGATATACCGGTGAACCGCCGATTTCTTCGACAGCGGTGCCAAGGGTATCAAAATTGTGCAGGCACATGGAGGTATGGCCCTCCCTGGACCAGTAGAATTCCTCGCGTGTACCGCTCCGGATACCAAACTGCCATATGCTGTTGTCGCCGAGGATATCCCAGACACGCCTGATCACCGAAGAGTGGGACAGGGCCTCTCCCAGGTAGTCTTGACGCAGATCGGTATGAGCGTCAAAGTGTATGATTTTTAAGCCGGGGTATTTTTTCACTGCCTGTTGGATTGCGGGAAGCGAAACCAGGTGCTCCCCTCCGATCATCAAGGGCTTTTTATTATTGGAGAAAATATATTCTGCAGTTTCGGATATCATGGATAAAGCTTTCTTTGGTGAACCGAAAGGTAAATCAAGATCTCCGAAGTCATTGACTGTAAAATCCGTTATATCGGCGTCAAAATATGGACTGTAGGTTTCTATCCCTATGGAATCAATTCTCATGGCGGAAGGTGCAAATCTTGTTCCGGGTCTGAAGGTGGTAGTACCATCATAGGGTGCTCCGAATATGACAATCTCAGCAGATGAAAAATCACTGTCACATCCAAGAAATTTAGTAGATAAAACATTATTATTCATATCATTATAACCTGCCTTTTAGTTTAAATCTGGAATGAAATATATTTTACCATTAATATTCCAAATTACAATAGTTATTATTTCTGTACGACTTCCAAAAAATTTAGTATACTATAATATGTTAAAAGTATACAATCCTGCTGAAAAGGTAAACATAGCAGAAGAATTTATTTTCCTGTCAAAGAATTCCGGGAGTACAAGGAGGAAATATGACATTTGTGCCTGAAATTGAAGGAACGCTGAGAAAGCATATGGTTAAGATTCCCGAGGTAATTAACCGCGTGAGCGGGATAAATATTTTTGGGAAGAATATCAAATCGCTTATGTTTACAACAGATGTGGCCATTATAAAAAATTGCAATGCAAACGCGGTAATTGCGGTATACCCGTTTACACCGCAGCCTGTAATAACGCATTCAATAATCAGCGCATCGGATATTCCTGTCTTCTGTGGAGTAGGAGGCGGCACCACAACCGGAAAACGGGTGATAAATATTGCGATGGATGCCGAATTTCAGGGGGCCATTGGAGTTGTGGTAAATGCACCTACAAAAAACGAATTGATAAAAGCACTGTATTCAAAAATAGATATTCCGATTGTGGTGACGGTAACCTCTGAAAATACCGATATACAGGCCAGATTGGACGCAGGTGCCGAAATTTTGAATGTCTCGTGTGCGGCCAGGACGCCGGAGGTTGTCCGGGCAATCCGCAAAAAATTTCCGCAGGTTCCCATTATTGCAACAGGGGGACCCACAAGCGAGAGTATTTTGGAAACAATAGAAGCCGGAGCAAATACCATTACATATACTCCGCCGTCAAGTGCTGAATTGTTTAAACATCTGATGAACAAGTACAGGGAAGAATTATAAGTTTGGATGTTACAGACTACCAGCTGCAAAGGATTTTGGGGGAAAAATGATAAAACAGGTAATATTTGACCTTGATGGGACCTTGGTTGATTCGCTGCAAACCTTTATAAAAATAGGGAATGAAATGGCTGAGAAATACGGTTATCAGCCTGTGAGTCAGGAGAGAATCAAAGAGCTGTTGAAGCTCCCCATGAAGAAAAGGATTAAAGAACTGAAAATTCCGGTGTTCAAGCTTCCCAAAATGGGTGTGGAGCTTTTGAACAACTTTCACTCCTATGCCGAAGAAGTCAGTCCTATAGAAGGTGTGGGGGAAATGTTGGAGAAGCTTCACTCGGCAGGTTATGGTTTGAGCATTGTATCATCCAACTCGGTCCATAATATTGAAGCGTTTTTAAAATATAATAATCTGGAAATGTTTGATAATATACAATCCTCCAAAGGGCTGTTTGCAAAACATGTAACAATAGGAAGGCTGATTTCAAAGCTTGGGGTGGAAAAAGACGAGGTAATATATGTGGGGGATGAACAGCGGGATGTTGAGGCTTGCAGAAAGATCGGAATAAAGGTGATTTCGGTTTTGTGGGGATTTGATTCGCTGGAACTGCTCAAGAGGGCAAAACCTGACTATATCGTTCTAAAACCTGATGAAATTGTCGAGATCGTTGCAGCAATCAAATAACTTATGTCACGGAGGAAAAGATGTTACTGGCAGATGAATGGAAAGATTATGAGCTTATAGAGACAGGTGATGGAGAAAAACTTGAAAGATGGGGAAATGTCATATTGAGGAGACCTGATCCCCAAATCATATGGCCTGTAAAAGATAAAAAGGCATGGGAACGTGCCGACGCCCACTATCACAGAAGTCAGAGCGGAGGCGGACAGTGGGAATATAAAAAAAAGCTTCCCAAAAGATGGACCATCGGCTTTGAAAATTTAAAATTCTACATTGAACCCACAGGCTTCAAGCACACCGGTCTTTTCCCCGAACAGGCCGTCAATTGGAAATGGATGATAAATAATATACAGAAAGCAAATCGTCCCGTAAAGGTACTGAACCTGTTTGCATACACCGGAGGGGCCACTGTTGCGGCGGCTTATGCAGGTGCTGAGGTATGCCATGTGGATGCGGCAAAGGGGATGGTTAACTGGGCAAAGGAAAACGTGGCTCTGTCCGGGTTGGCCGATAAAACTGTGAGATTTATTACCGACGACTGTATGAAATTTGTCCAGAGGGAAATCAGAAGAGGCAAAAAATATGATGGCGTTATTATGGATCCACCCTCTTATGGCAGAGGTCCCAATGGGGAGATATGGAAAATAGAGGATTCACTCTACGGCTTTGTTGAACAGTGCATGGGGCTGCTTTCGGATAATCCGCTTTTTTTCCTTATAAATTCATATACGACCGGTTTTTCTCCAACCGTTTTGAGCAATATTCTGAAGCAGACAGTAGGAAGCCGGTTCAAGGGTAATCATAGCTGCGGAGAGGTCGGACTTCCTGTAAGTCAGTCCGGATTGGTACTTCCGTGCGGAATATACGGAAGGTGGGAGAATCGGTGAGACCTTCTATAATATATGAAGATAATCATCTGCTTGTTGTGGAAAAGCCCGTCAATATTCCTGTTCAGGCTGATAACACCGGGGATTTGGATTTGCTTACGGCATTGAAGCAATATGTAAAAGAAACGTATAATAAGCCCGGGGAAGTGTACCTTGGGCTTGTTCACAGGCTTGACAGGCCCGTTGGCGGAATCATGGTTTTTGCCAGAACCTCAAAGGCAGCAGCAAGGCTGTCGGATCAAATCAGGACCAGAACCTTCAAAAAAACTTATCTTGCCGTCGTAAGAGGAACACCCGAAAAAACTGAAGATACCCTGAAAGATTTTCTTATTAAGAATGAAGCGGCAAATATGGTGTCGGTGGTGAAAGAGGGCACGAGCGGGGCAAAGGAAGCCGTATTGGACTATGAAGTATTAAAGTCGGCCGGAGGCTTGAGCCTTCTGAGAATCAAACTGCATACCGGAAGACCCCACCAGATAAGGGTACAGCTGTCACATGCAGGCTATGTGCTTTATGGAGACCAGCGCTATGGTTCCAGGGTGAACAAGCCGGGACAGCAAATAGCCTTATGGGCTCACCAGGTAAATTTTGAACATCCCACCAAAAAAGAAATGCTTTCTTTTAGCTGTGATACTCCAAAAACAGAGCCATGGCTCATTTTTGAATAATAAATATATACAATATGATTATATTAGTGTGATATAATTATATTATATTAAGTTCGAAAGGAGGTTTAAATGGTCAAAAGGAAAAATATTATTGGAGTACTGATAATTTTATGTATATTTTCACAAATAATATTTATCGGTATCAACTTTAATATTGACTCTGGACAAAAGCAAAGGAATAGTCATAGCCTTGTAAAAGTAAAATCTATTGGCAATAAAGTTTTTTATGTAACAAGAGGAAATCTAAAAATTCCTGGAAAGACAGCTCAGAGCAGACAGATTAATCTGAATGTAAGTCACAGATTTTATAAGGATTTTCAGCCGGGAAATTATTCAAATATCAATGAGCTCATTGATTTTAGAAAATATATAAGGCAAGCTATCCCTCACTATTTTAACTGCAGTAATTATAAGAATAATTACTTACACTGTTCGTGATTTTAAATATGTAGAATAGTGAGGTGGAAGTATGACTAGAAAGAACCAGGTCAAAAGAGAGATAAGCAGATATATTTTTCTTTTTATAGGGTCAATATTAGCAGCAATAGGATTGGAAATATTTCTGATCCCCAATAACATTATTGATGGCGGAATAGTAGGCATATCAATAATCACAAGTTACTTATCAAAACTGCCTCTGAGTTTGTTTATATTTGTCCTGAATTTACCTTTTTTATTTCTCGGGTATAAGCAAATAGGCAAAACCTTTGTTTTATCTTCACTCTTTTCAATAGTGTCCCTGTCGGTATGGGTGCATGTATTTCATCCTATACCCGGTCTTACAAGCGATGTTTTGCTGGCCACTGTTTTTGGAGGGATAATACTTGGAGTTGGTGTGGGAATAATTATCCGATCAGGCGGGTCCCTTGACGGAACCGAAATGGTTGCAATAATTATCAACAAAAAAACAGCTTTCTCGGTAGGCGAAATGGTTATGCTCTTCAATGTATTCATTTTGAGCAGTGCAGGACTGGTATTCGGCTGGGATAGGGCTATGTATTCGCTTATAGCTTATTTTATAGCCTACAAGGTAATTGATATTACAATAGAAGGCCTTGACGAAGCAAAGGCGGCTTTCATAATTTCAGATAAAGCTGATGAGATTGCAGAGGCTATCACAGCACGTTTGGGCAGGGGAGTAACCTTTATAGACGGGAAAGGCGGTTTTTCGGGGAACGACAAAACTATTCTCTATTCAGTTATCACCCGTTTGGAGATATCAAAACTGAAATCAATCATATATGATAAAGACGAGGATGCATTTGTTACAATAAACGATGTTTCGGACGTAATGGGTGGAAAGCACAAAAAACGAGCAATACACTAGTTTTTTAAATATATTATTGGTATAGAGTAAAAAGACGCCAACACCATAATTAAATCGGTGTTGGCGTTAAAAATATAAGGGTGTTACTTAGTACGCAATTCCATGAGCATACATTGCGGTGGCTACTTTTAAGAAACCTGCAATGTTTGCACCGGCTACGAGGTTGTCCTCCATGCCGTATTCCTTTGCTGCAGCGCTTGCATTCCTGTAGATATTTACCATAATGTCTTTCAATTTAGCATCGACTTCTTCGAAAGTCCAGGAATAGCGCATGCTGT
The DNA here is from genome assembly GCF_000350485.1 of Ruminiclostridium cellobioparum subsp. termitidis CT1112. GTDB lineage: Bacteria > Bacillota > Clostridia > Acetivibrionales > DSM-1351 > Ruminiclostridium > Ruminiclostridium termitidis. The sequence goes on along the minus strand of NZ_AORV01000035.1, from coordinate 12,893 downwards.
TCTGGCTCATTTCGAGAGCTGATGTTGCAACACCGCCTGCATTTGCAGCCTTTGCAGGACCGTAAATAATCTTGTTATTCAAGTATATATGAACTGCCTCGGGTGTTGAAGGCATATTTGCACCTTCCCCAACTGCATAGCAGCCGTTTTTAACCAATAATTCGGCAGATTTGCCGTCAATTTCATTTTGAGTCGCACAGGGGAGAGCTATATCACATTTAATACTCCAGATACCGGAGCAGCCTTCGGTATAAATGGCATTTTTATGTATATTGACATACTCACTGATACGCTTTCTTTCAACTTCTTTCAACTGTTTTACGGTATCCAGCTTGATACCTTCGGGATCATATATATATCCGTTTGAGTCGCTTAATGCCACAACCTTTCCACCCAGCTGGTGAACTTTTTCGGTTGCGTATATGGCAACATTTCCTGAACCTGAAACCACAACTGTAGTGCCTTTGAAGGATTTGCCCTTAGCTTTCAGTGCTTCATCCATAAAGTAGCACAAACCGTAACCTGTTGCCTCGGTTCTTACAAGGCTGCCTCCCCAGGTGAGCCCTTTTCCTGTCAAAACTCCGGTATACTCGTTTCTAAGTCTCTTGTATTGGCCATACATATAGCCGATTTCTCTTGCCCCTGTTCCGATATCACCTGCGGGAACATCGGTATCGGCGCCGATATGCTTTGACAACTCTGTCATAAAACTCTGGCAGAACCTCATAACCTCATTGTCCGACTTGCCTTTGGGATCAAAATCACTGCCGCCCTTACCACCTCCTATTGGAAGACCTGTCAGGGAATTCTTGAATATCTGTTCGAAACCGAGAAACTTAAGGATACTTGCATTAACTGAAGGATGAAGTCTCAATCCGCCCTTATAAGGACCGATTGCACTATTGAACTGAATTCTGAAACCGCGGTTAACATGTACATTGCCGTTATCATCAACCCAGGGTACTCTGAAAATGATCTGTCTTTCCGGTTCGACTATTCTGTCGAATACTCCGGCTTTAACCCATTCAGGATGCTTTTCGGCAACTACTTCGAGAGATTCAAGCACTTCTGCAACTGCCTGATGAAATTCCGGTTCACCGGGATTTCTTTTAACAACCTGATCCATAATTTTTTGTAAACTTCCCATTAAAAAAACCCTCCTGCAACTAAAATATAATTAAGTCAATTAATATTTTGGCGTAAGGGTCATATAAAAACACTTTAAACCTGATAAAACTCTACCGGTGCTGTTGAAACAGCTTAGCATACCCCGTTGTACGCCAATATTTATTTTTAATTTCTTTTAAATTATACTATTACATCATAATAATTGCAAGCAGAAATATAAAAACTTTCATTTATTTTTTAAAATTTATAATAAAAAACATATATAAATCCTCTGAGTCGCCGTGAAATGAATTGTTTTGACGTTTTTATAATTGATTTAGCAAGATAGCATATTGAATTACATATTTAAAATAATTGCAAGCTATTGATTTTACAGCGTCATTTATATTTTACATATTTGTTAATCACTTCAAATGAGTACGTTTTTTATTTCTAAAACATTTCAGTACATGTTGGTACATTAGTCCGGTCCCGTTTTTATTTGCCATATTGGCAATAACTTGTTGTTATAAACCGTTTACAAGGTTATAATAGTAGTACTTATCCAAATAACAGACATGATATAACCGGATAATGGACATGATAACCGGCTATTGATCTTAAATATATATTTGAAAGGCAAATTAATGAGTAAATTTGAACTGATAGCAACATCAGCTTTTGGTATTGAGGCTGTAACAGCCAGAGAATTAAAAAAACTGGGCTACTTTGACCAGAAGGTGGAAAACGGAAAGGTTACTTTCGGCGGAGATGAAATGGCCATTTGCAGGTCCAATCTCTGGCTGAGAACAGCCGACAGGGTGCTTTTAAAGCTGGGGGAATTTAAAGCCTTGAGCTTTGAAGAACTTTTTGAACAGACAAAAGCTTTGCCCTGGGATGAAATCATACCGGCCGACGCAGAGTTTCCGGTAGAGGGAAAGTCCATTGATTCCAAGCTTTTTAGCGTTCCTGACTGCCAGGCAATTGTAAAAAAGGCCATAGTGGAGAAGCTCAAACTGCGTCACAAATGTGAATGGTTTGAGGAAACCGGGCCCAGGTATCGAATTGAGGTCGCCCTTTTAAAAGATATTGCCACTCTTACAATTGATACAAGTGGAGCCGGACTGCACAAAAGAGGCTATAGGAAACTTGTGGGCGGAGCACCTTTGAAGGAGACCCTGGCAAGTGCCATGATACTGATCAGCCATTGGAATAAGGACAGGGTTTTGCTGGATCCTTTCTGCGGAAGCGGTACAATTCCCATAGAGGCGGCCCTTATTGGAAAGAATATCGCCCCTGGTCTGGGAAGGGAATTTGACGCCGAAAACTGGAATATTATTGACTCTGGATTTTGGGATCAGGCAAGAGATGAGGCTTATGATTTAATGGTGGAGGACAGGGAGCTGAGAATCCATGGTTCGGATATAGATGAGGAAGCCATGAGCCTGGCCCGGTACCATGCAAAAAAGGCGGGGGTCGAGGATGCCATACATCTTCAGAGGCTGCCGGTTTCAGATATCAGTTCCCGATATAAATACGGTATAATAATATGTAACCCGCCATACGGAGAACGCTTGGGGGAAAAGGACTATGTCGACAAGCTCTACAGGGAGATGGGGACGGTTTTTAAAAAACTGGACTCATGGTCCTATTATGTTATTACCTCCAACCTTGAGTTTGAAAAGCTCTTTGGAAGGAGAGCCGATAAAAAAAGAAAACTTTATAACGGAAAGCTGCTTTGTAATTATTTTCAATATTTCGGACCTCCACCTCCAAAAATCACAGGCAGCGGTAACTAATTTTTGGATAAAACAGGCAAAAAAATTGACGAAACCCTGCTGTTATAATAACATAGTATTGGTAGTATATTGCAGTATGGTCTTATTAAATGGTCTTATTTGGTTTTATTAAAGGGATTGAAATTTTTTGAAAAAATAGGTAATATGGTAGGTGGAAAAAATGATATTAAAAGTAAAACCTTCTGAGGTTTCGGGAATAGTTAATATTCCAGGCTCAAAATCTCATACTATAAGGTCGATGTTTTTTGCAGGGCTTGCAGAGGGGCGGAGTATTATCAGGAATCCGTTGATTTCCAGCGATTCCGTCTCGGCTGTTAATTTGTGTAAAGCCTTTGGAGCATCGTATGAATTGGATGGAAACTGTTATACGGTAGGCGGGATGGGCGGCAGTCCCCAGGTTCCCGAAGACATAATAGATGTTGGAAATTCGGGGACCAGCTTAAGGCTGGGACTGATGACGGCTGCACTTGTTCCGGGGTATACTGTTTTTACAGGTGATTATCAGATACGAAAAAGACAAATAGGGCCCCTGGTCAAGGCTATTAATAATCTTGGCGGAGAGGCCTACACCACACGGGGAAATGAGTCCGCGCCCGTAGTAGTAAAAGGAAGGGCTAAAGGTGGATTTACAACACTAGACGCTGTTACATCGCAATACTTATCATCAATTCTGCTTAATGCTCCTCTTCTGGAAAACGATACACATATAGAGGTAACAAGACTCAACGAAGTGCCATATGTTGAAATAACTCTCTGGTGGCTTGATAAATTCGGTATAAAGTACAAACATAATAATATGAAGGAATTTATTATACAGGGACAGCAGAAATACCCACAATTTGAATGTACTATTCCGGGAGATTTCTCTTCGGCAACCTTCTTTATAGTATTGGCGGCAGTAACCGGACAGGAATTCAGGCTTACAAACCTTGATATGACAGATCCCCAGGGTGACAAGCTGGTGCTTTCAATATTGGAAGATATGGGTGCAAAGGTTTTCTTCGATTCCAACAGTGTGACTGTCAAAGGACAAAATTTGACGGGTAGAACCATTGATATGAACTCCATACCCGATGCTTTGCCGGCCATGGCCGTAGCAGGGTGTTTTGCACAGGGGGAAACACGGCTTGTCAATGTTCCGCAGGCAAGACTGAAGGAAACCGACAGAATAAGTGTTATGTGCAGGGAACTCACAAAAATGGGTGCCGGCATTGAGGAACTGCCCGATGGGCTGATAATACGGGAAAGCAGCCTGAAGGGGTGCAGGGTGAACGGGCATGACGATCACAGGGTGGTCATGGCACTTGCGGTTGCAGGGTTGAAGGCCGCAGGGGAAACAGTGATTGAAACTGCCGAAGCGATGAATGTTACATTCCCTGGTTTTGTCGATTGCATAAAGAATTGCGGTGGTGATATCCGGCTTTGTGAGGAGTAAGTGCTGATTTTAGTTAAATGATGATTTAACCGAATAATAAATTTTTTAAATATATGGAGGCAGCAATGGTTGGTAATTCATTTGGACGGGTATTTCGTGTAACAACGAGCGGAGAATCTTACTCAGGGGCTTTCAGAAAAAGCGAAAATGTTCCTCCGGAACTCTGGGGTGGACTGGTAGTCATAGTGGATGGTGTCCCGGCAGGGATAAAAATAACGTCTGAAATCATACAGGAGGAACTGGAAAAGCGGAGACCCGGGCAGTCAAAGCTGCAAACGCCCAGAACGGAAGCCGATAAGGTATATATTTTTTCGGGAGTCATGCAGGATGACACCACAACCGGCGCCCCTGTAGCCATGCTTATTCCAAGCAGTGACATAGGCGACAGGCATATCGAGCAGCACAGAGGCAACAGGGACCTCCTGAGACCGGGGCAGGCAGCATATACCTATTTCAAGAAGTATGGCGAACATGCCGACTATCTTGGCGCCGGCAGAGCGTCGGCCCGCGAAACAGCCGCAAGAGTGGCGGGAGGAGCAGTTGCAAAGCAGGTATTGGACCGGATGGGTATAGATGTTATGGCATATACCGTCGAATCACACGGCATTAAAGCGGGCCCGTTTACTTATGAGCAGGTCAAACAGAATTACAGGACAAATGAAATAAACTGCCCTGACCCTGAAGCTGCCAAGCTAATGACGGAAGACTTGTTACAGGTAATCAGGGAAGGCGATTCCTGCGGCGGCGTGATTGAAATCATTGCCAAAGGAGTTCCCGCAGGATTGGGAGAGCCTGTTTTTGACAAGCTTAGTGCAACTATTGCTCATGGCTTGATGTCTATCGGAGGAGTCAAGGGTGTAGAAATAGGCGAAGGTTTCGGAGTGGCCTCCAAAAAGGGTTCGGAAATGAATGACACCCCTTATTACGACAAGGAAACGGGCAGAATAAGATTCAAAACCAACAGGGCCGGCGGTATGCTTGGAGGAATATCCAACGGTGAGGAAATCCGCATCCGTGTGGCTGTGAAGCCAACTCCAACCATTTTGCAGGATCAGCTTACAGTAAATGTCCGGACACTTGAGCCTGTAACACACAAGTTTGCATCCAGAAGCGATCCGTCGCTGGTACCGAGAGTTTATTCCATTTGTGAAGCCATGGTAAGGATAGCTCTGGTTGACAGCATCATAATGTCGTCAGGCATGAGAAGCATTACAGAAATGGATTCCAGGTGGGATGGCCTATGAGGAACTATAAAAGTGACCGGAATATTATTCTCATAGGTATGCCGGGAACAGGCAAAACCACAGTGGGAGAGCTGTTGAGTGAAATGTTGGGATACGGTTTTATTGACACCGATGTGCTGGTAACCCATAAAACCGGCAAAACACCGAAACAGCTGGTAGAGGAGTATGGTCGGGAATATTTTATCCGGGTTCAGGACGAAGTGGTATTGGATATCCGCTCCGGCAATTGCGTGATTTCCACGGGAGGTGGTTTGGTTCACAGCGATATTGCAATGAGTCACTTAAAAAAAACAGGGGAAATTATATTTTTGAACACGAGTTATCAGGTTATTGAAGACAGGATGGATGCCTCAAGAAAATTGGTCAGAACGGGTGGTACCTTAAAAGACTTATACAATGAACGGATACCTTTGTATAACAAATATGCGGACAGGGTTATCGAGTGTGACGGCAGTGAACCAGATGCTATATGCCGGAAAATAATCGGATTTTTTGAAAATTCAGCTGATGTGTTTATTCAGCCATAAATTAATGAAAAGGGTTAAAGAGAAACAATGAGTAAAATAAGGGTTTTGATAGTGGATGATAATTTATTAACTGCAAAGGCATTATATGAAAAGTTGAGTGAGTGCCAGGAATTTGAAATGCTGAAAATAGCCAAAGACGGTCTCGAAGCAATTGAACTGATTGACAGGGATAAACCTGATGTGGTATTGCTGGATATTATAATGCCAAAATTGGACGGTATTGGTGTACTTGAGCATGCCAAAGCCAACAGTGCGGGGAATACACCTGTTTACATAGTTTATTCCGCTGTGAGTCATGAAAATTATGTTTCAAGGGCAATGAATCTGGGTGCGAACTATTACATAATCAAGCCTTTTGACGAGAATGTCCTGACTTTGAGAATCAAGCAGCTCTATATGGATTCCAATATCAAACAATACACTATGAAAAATTATACTCCTACTTTTGGTCAAAATCCCAAAAACAGATATGATGATGAGCTGAAAGTGCTGGCAACCAAATATATGCGGGAATATGGACTGAAGGCCCATATGACGGGTTATGCATACATAAGGGATATTGTTACCCGCGCTTTTGACAGCTACTGCCAGAGCGGTTCTCTTCCAAAGGGCATATACAGGGAAATAGCTGTAAAAAACAACGTTACAATACAAAAGGTTGAGAGGGCTATCAGAAACTGCATAGAAAATGTCCTATCCGAAGAGGATAAGCAAAAGAAGCCAACAAATTCCCAGGTGATTTGTCAACTGATAGAAAAAATACGGATCAACAATTAATAACAATATATAAAAAAAATTCACGATAAGCACGATAAGTAAGCTTTCATAATAAAAAAATGCAATACAAAAAGCCCTGAAGTTGATTCAGGGCTTTTATGTAGTGTACCCATAAGGGTGCATTGGCCATATTAAGCGTTAACTTAAGCGTTAACGTTATCCTTCAAAACCTTACCAGCTTTGAATACTGGAGCTTTTGATGCAGGAATAGTAATTTCTTTCTTAGTCTGTGGGTTTCTACCCTTTCTAGCAGCTCTTTCTCTTACTTCGAAGGTTCCAAAACCAACCAAAGTAACTTTGTCGCCAGCCTTGAGAGTATCCTCAACTGAAGAAATAAATGCATTCAAAGCAGATTCACTGTTTTTCTTGTTTAAACCTGATTTTGATGCAATTGAGTTGATTAAATCTGACTTATTCATATACAACCTCCTAAAAATGGAATTCGACATTATTTTATAATGAAAGTTGGCTAAAGTCAAGCCTTTGAAGGCAAAATAGTTAATTTGTACCAGCAAAATAGGAAACTTTTTATCAATTTACGTTTTAATTAGGTACAACGTGTATTTCAACGTGATCTAAACTTAATTTCAATGATTTATAAAAATAGTTTTCACTATGGTCTCCTTTGGAATCACCCATAACCAAAATATCAATTTTATTCTCACGGGCATATTCAACAATTGTATCGACAATATCGTCCGATCTAAGAACAGTGAGATTGGCACCGACGGATTTGGCTATACCAAAAAGGTATTCAAGAGCTTCACCTTCCCTGTCATTGTCCAGAAAGCTCCAATTGTCTTTTGCTACGTGAATTATATATATCGAATCGCCGGCATTTGAAAACTCCAAAGCCTTTTTAATCAGCCTTTCACAGGTTTTCTGCTGTGTGACGCATACTAATATGTTACGTACAGATGGATTCAATAAATAACCTCCTTCCTCAATATAATTATACTAGAATATTATTGTTTTGTCTTTGAATATTCCCCAAACCTTTTGAACAATTTATGAATATTTTAAGGTTGTTTTGTTGCCTGAAATATATGTATAATTATAATATCAGCGGGAATAATCTTTTTTCACCCATTATACTGTCTGATTTACGGCATTTTAATTCTTAAGGATCAATTAATGATCAACTGACGGAGGAATTGATGAGGGATATAGAAGTTGATAAAATAATAGAAGCTGTTAAAAATTTGTGTATGGATGCAAATTATTACCTGAATAAGGACATAAGACAGGCAATGGAAAAGGGACTGTCTGCCGAACAATCTCCAATAGGCACCGAAGTGCTTGAAAAATTGCTTTTAAATGCCGCACTGGCTGCTGAAAAAAAGGTTGCAATATGCCAGGATACCGGAATGGCTGTGGTATTTGTTACTATGGGCCAGGAGGTGCATATTTCAGGCGGTTCCCTGGCAGATGCCATTAATGAAGGTGTCAGAAGAGGGTATAAAGAGGGTTACCTGAGAAAATCGGTGGTCGGAGATCCTATTGAGAGGATCAATACCGGGGACAATACACCTGCTGTTATCCATTATGATATTGTACCGGGGGATGTATTTAAGCTTGAGCTTGCGCCCAAGGGTTTTGGCAGTGAGAATATGAGCGCTTTAAAAATGCTCAAGCCCTCCGACGGGATAGAGGGTGTAAAAGACTTTATTCTGGAAACGGTGGATAAAGCAGGACCAAATCCATGTCCTCCCATTGTTGTTGGGGTTGGAATAGGAGGAACTATGGAAAAGGCATCCCTGCTGGCTAAGAGAGCCCTATTAAGGCCCATTGACAAAAGAAGCGGTATTGAATATGTAAGAAAGCTGGAAGCCGAAATGCTTGAGAAAATAAACACTCTCGGTATCGGGCCGGCCGGACTTGGCGGTACCAATACCGCTCTTGCGGTGAATGTTGAGACTTATCCGACGCACATAGCAGGATTGCCGGTTGCTATAAACATAAACTGCCATGTAACGCGGCATGCCGAGGTTTCCTTATAATCGGGGACTTTCAGGATAGGGCAATTATACTTCAGATAGAATTTTCCCGGCCGGATTCCGGACGGGAGGAACAGGGGGATACAATATGCACCACAATATAGCTGCTCCTTTTGACAGAGAGACTGTTAAATCTTTTAATGCGGGGGACACAGTTTCACTCAGCGGAATAATTTATACTGCCAGAGATGCGGCACATAAAAAAATGATTGAATTATTGAAGGAAAATAAACCGTTACCTTTTGATATCAAAAACCAGACAATTTATTATGTGGGACCATGCCCTTCAAGGGAGGGGGAAGTAATCGGTTCTGCAGGACCAACCACCAGTTACAGAATGGATGCATATGCTCCGACTCTGATAGAGCTTGGACAAACAGGAATGATAGGCAAGGGACTGAGAGGAGAAAATGTAATATCCGCAATGAAACAGTTCGGTGCCGTATATTTTGGAGCAATAGGCGGAGCGGGAGCACTGATGGCTGAGTGTATTAAAAGCCAGGAAATCATTGCTTTCCCCGAGCTGGGTGCTGAGGCTGTAAGAAGGCTGGAGGTTGAAAATCTGCCATTGACTGTAATAATAGACTGCAATGGCAGCAATTTATATGAGACCGGAAAGGCGAAATATAGGAAGATCAAGTAAAACCGAACTTTTCAATATATTTTTTGTATATTTTTAAAATACGTTAGTGTATAATAGTTTTATGCACTTGCTTAAAATGCTGAATATTAATCAAGGAGGTTTACTATAATGGCTAAAGTAACAAAAGATATGATTATAGCTGATGTTTTAAATATGGATAGAGGTACCGTGCCGATTTTTCTTAATGCCGGAATGCATTGTCTGGGCTGTCCTTCTTCTTCAGGGGAAAGTATTGAGGATGCCTGCGCAATTCATGGAATAGATGCTGACAAGCTTATTGAGGATCTCAACAACTTTTTTGAAGGAAAGTAATTTTCAATACAGGTTAAAACAGGTTGAAAATCATATTAATTGATCATTTTAAAGGGGCTTAGACGGGGATATCCTGACTTAAGCCTTTCTTTGCGTGTAAATACTATAATTTTCGGTTGACCTATGTGATTAAAGATGGTACAGGGGTTTGAATTTCAAATTGACTGTTGAATTTCCGATTACCTAATCCCAGCAGAATTAGTTTTGTTAAATGGTTTATACCCTCTATTGACAATGTACAATACGTTTTTGAGTGGTTAATTTGCCCTGCGGCTGTGTTGAAGCCGCTTGCAAGGCACAAAGCCTTACTGCACGTCTTTGTCTTGTCGCAAGCCAAATTATCTCGCTCAAAAATCACCGACCTCACGCCGGGGAATTGCGGTTTTAGTTGAATAATACCACTTACTAAGTTATAATTTAATAGGTTGATTCAGTAAATTACCAAATAACAGCTAAGTACTTTTATCAAACTATTGCGGCATTGGCAGTTATAGCTGGAACAGTACTTGTATTCGATAGACAGGAGGAGCATCTATGGCAGTAAGAGTAGTAGTAGGAACTCAGTGGGGTGACGAGGGAAAAGGCAAGTACATTGATATGCTGGCTGAACAGTCGGATATTATTGTCAGGTTTTCGGGCGGCAACAATGCCGGTCATACCATTGTGACCAATGGAGCTAATTACGCATTGCACCTTATACCATCGGGTATACTTCATACAAGCAAGACCTGCATTATAGGCAATGGAGTGGTGGTAGATCCGGCTGTGTTACTCAAGGAAATGAAAGACCTTAACGAAAGGGGAGTTACCACAGATCACCTTTTAATAAGCGACAGAGCCCATTTAATCATGCCTTATCACATTGGACTTGATGAGCTGCAGGAAAATTTCCGAGGCAGCGAAAGCATTGGTACTACAAAAAGAGGTATCGGACCTTGTTATGCAGATAAGATCGAACGCTCAGGCATAAGAATGTGTGACCTCATTGATAAAGAGGAATTTATAAAGAAGGTCAAAGCCAACCTTGAGTTGAAGAACCTCATAATTGAAAGAGTGTACGGCGGAAAGCCGTATGAGGCCGATGCCATAATACAGGAGTATTTGGTCTATGCCGAACAGCTTAAAAAATACATTACTGATACTACAAAAATCCTTGCAGAGGCTGTAGACAACGGTAAAAATATATTATTTGAAGGAGCTCAGGCAAATTTCTTGGATATTGATTTCGGTACTTACCCTTATGTCACTTCGTCAAATCCCATAGCCGGAGGAGTGTGTACGGGTTCGGGGCTGGGTCCTGTTTACATCAATGAAGTTTACGGAGTCCTTAAGGCTTACACCTCGAGAGTCGGAGCCGGGCCATTCCCAACAGAGCAAAACAATGAAGTTGGCGATACCATCAGGGAACTTGGCTGGGAATACGGAACAACGACAGGCCGTCCCAGAAGGTGCGGCTGGCTCGATACGGTTATGATCAAGTATGCTGCCAAAATAAATGGTTTGACAGCACTTGCAATCAATCACGTGGATACCATAGGCAAGCTCAAGGAAATCAAGCTCTGCACAGGTTATAGGTATAACGGGCAAATAATCAATTATTTCCCTGCGAGCCTTAATGAGCTTGCGAAATGTGAACCGGTTTATGAAGTCTTTGAGCCCTGGAATGAAGATATCTCCAATGTCAAAAGCTTTGATAAACTGCCTGCAAACGCTCAAAAATACCTTAAGAGGATTGAAGAGCTGGTTGGTGTTAAAATCGGGCTTATCGGTGTAGGAAAAGACAGGGAACATGTAATAGTCAAATAAATGACTTTGTTATGGAAACTGTTATGAAACATCTGCAAAAGACTGTTTCATAGCAGTTTTTGTTGTACCCTGATATATGAAACGTGGTTAGCTAAATGCCTATCTTCTTTTTCTGTTTTTTCTTTCTGCAAAATGATCAGCTGTTATTGCAGAACTTAAGATTAAAAGTAATAGTGCAAAATGTAGTATATTTTGCTTTGGGTCAGCTGTAAAAGACCATAATCCAAGCCACATGTTCATATTCACCATCTTCCCCATTTTATCTGTCACGATTAGTGTATATTATCTATATTTCTACGAATTTTTTCCCATATTCCACATCTATAGTATAGAAAGATTTTACATTTGTGTCAAGCAAATAGTCATAAAGCGTATGGAAATATGACTAATAGTCCTTCCTATTTATCCACAAGCATAATAATATATTTTTTGGTGGGGGTGAAAAATTGAGTGATAATATTAGTAAAATTGTTGGGGATAGAATAAAGCTGATAAGGCTAGAGCAAGGGCTTACACAAGAAGAAGTAGCATACAGAGCAGGTATTGATCAATCTCATCTGGGTAGATTGGAAAGAGGAGAAAGAAATCCCTCCCTTGCTGTGATAGAAAAGGTGATTTATGCCCTTGGAATAACTTTTGAAGATTTATTTAAATACATACTGCCACCAGCAGAGGAAAATGATAACAAGGACCTTTCACTAATAATGAATAAACTTACTACCTTGAGCAAGAAAGAACAAAAATTGGTGTTAATTATATTAAATGCTTTATTTAAATTAATGGGAAAGCCTGACAAATAAAATGTTGGGCTTTTCTTACTTTTAAAGTAAAAAGTCTCCAATAGGTAATACACTTATTATGAGTGCCATTATAAAGCCCTCTGCAGTCATATGAAACGAATGGGGAACCTAAGGAATTTGCCCTTTTCAAGTATGGCAAATATGATGCAAATGGAAAGAAAGCAGTTTGACAGTATGTGTGAGGGGATGAAAAATCTCTCTTTTTTTATGCCACAATTTAGCCGCTCCATCTAATTATACAGCATAAGGCAAAAGGCAAGCACTTCCAAGTTAAAAAAAATTGTAACAAGCATGTTGACAAGCTTTTCTGTGCCTGCTATAATGACTACTGTTGCCGACAAATCAAATGTCATGTAACAGAACAATGACCCATTAGCTCAGTTGGCAGAGCACTTGACTTTTAATCAAGGTGTCCGCAGTTCGAATCTGCGATGGGTCACCACAAC
>NZ_AORV01000034.1 GCF_000350485.1 Ruminiclostridium cellobioparum subsp. termitidis CT1112 | reverse complement strand
GCATAACCCTTAACAAGTATCATGATATATTTTCTAAAATAATAAATTTATGATACCCCAATATAAAGGATTTATATGTACGCGAGTACAGCTTTGGGACAATGATTGCACGGTTAAAAGCAACTGCCGTATTTGTTGGTGAGGTACAGGCAAGTATGGCCGGCAAAGCGGCAGGACGCCGCTTTGAGCCCAAGAGACACACGAGGTGGCTTGTTGGGCGACGGCTTTACGCCTGTGACGAGCCTTACAAATACGAGCTGTTGCTTTGGGTGCAATTCATTGGCCCAAAACTGTACGGGAGTACATAAATATAATTTTTCTACAGGTATCATAAATTTTTATTCTATGAATTCTATGATACTTATGGAAATTTATTTGCATGTGTCTGCACTGCTTTGAAGAATTTACTTAAATTTCCTTATTGACAAAATTTTATAACCGAGTTAATCTATTATTAATTAAATATCTGCCCTTTAAACCGTTGAAGTGGAGATAACGGTGTTGGAATTTTAAATATTCCGGACGTGCACTTACAGAGAGCGGGGGAAGCTGAGAGCCCCGCAGAACGCAGTACATCAAATGGACCACTGAGGGCGCAGTCAAATGAAGAACTTATTCTTCAAAGTATTCTGCGACGCAGCACATGCGTTATATGTGGGAAATATGCTGGTATTTCTGTAAAGCGTGTAAGGTTTATTTAACTTACAAAACAAGGTGGCACCGCGGGTGAATTATCATACACTCGTCCTTGACTTATATTTCAGTCATGGGCGGGTGTTTTTATTTGCATCAGTGTTGCCGCAGCGTTGGTTGCTGCCTTAACAGCAATTAACCAGGTCAAGTTAAATAAATTTTATAAAGGAGTGGTAGAATGTATAAACCAGGTCTGGAAGAGGCAAGGAATTTATCTGAAGGCTATACCGTAATACCGGTCAGCCGCGAAATTTTTGCCGATATCAAAACCCCTATTGCAGTATTGCAGAATATCAAAGCCATAAGCAGCCGGTATTACCTGCTGGAAAGCGTCGAGAGCGGCGAAAAATGGGGCCGTTACTCATTTCTGGGTTTCAATCCTGTTGTAGAATTAAAATGCAAGGACGGTTTGCTGGAGATTAAAGGCTATACGACAGTAAATATTGAAACAAATGATCCAAACAGCTATATCAGAGAAATATTAAAGGAGTATAAAAGTCCGAAACTTGACTTTCTGCCCCCATTCACCGGCGGTTTCGTAGGTTATTTTGCCTATGACTATATTAAATACAGTGAATCTGTTCTGAAGCTGGACGGAATTGACGATGCCAGATTCAATGATGTGGATCTAATGCTGTTTGACCGGGTTATTGCCTTTGATCACTTCAGGCAGAAGATCATCCTTATGATAAATATTAAAACAGATAACCTTGAGGCCAATTATGCAGAGGCTGTAAATGAACTGGACAATATGACGGCTTTGATCAAAGCCTCGGTGCCTGCCTCTTCCTCCCCTTCAGGACTGAGGTCACCCTTCAGGTCTGTATTCAGCAAGGAAGAATACTGTGGGATTGTAAATAAAGTCAAATCACATATCTTTGAGGGTGACATTTTTCAGGCAGTCCCTTCAAACAGGAGATATGCCCGATTTGAAGGAAGTATTTTTGACGCATACAGAGTTCTCAGAACCACAAATCCTTCCCCATATATGTTCTTTTTGAAATTTGACGAGCTTGAAATAGCAGGCACATCTCCAGAGACTCTTATCAGGCTTCAGAATGGAAATTTATCCACCTTTCCCATTGCAGGTACCAAGCCCAGAGGAAAATGCGACTCTGAGGATGCTCAAATCATTGAGGAACTTCTCAGTGATGAAAAGGAGCTGGCAGAACATAATATGCTGGTGGATCTGGGGCGCAATGACCTTGGACGTATAAGCGAATTCGGAACTGTGGAGGTCAGGGATCATCTCAGCATAAGGAAATTCTCACATGTAATTCATATAGAATCAAAGGTGGTAGGAAAACTCCGCAAGGATCTGGATCAGCTGGACGCAATAACAGCTCTGCTTCCGGCAGGAACCCTGTCAGGGGCTCCCAAGATACGCGCCTGCCAGATAATAAATGAGGTGGAAGGACACAAAAGGGGAATATATGGCGGAGCCATAGGATACATTGATTTTACCGGAAACATGGATACCTGCATAGCCATCCGTTTTGCCGTACTGAAGGATAATACGGTATATGTCCAGTCAGGCGGCGGTGTTGTGGCTGACAGTGTACCCGAAACGGAATTTACCGAGACGGCAAACAAGGCCCAGGCAATCATCAATGCGCTTGAGCTGTCGGGAAAGGAGCTGGACTGATGATTTTATTGATTGATAACTATGATAGCTTTTCCTACAACCTGTATCAGCTTGTGGGAGTCCTAAATAACGATATAAAGGTAATAAGGAATGATGAGCTCACCATTCAGGAAATTGAAGAGCTTAAGCCCTCCCATATAATTCTTTCCCCGGGACCGGGGCGGCCCGGGGATGCGGGTATATGTGAAGATGTTATTCGCCATTTCACGGGAAAGGTTCCCATTCTGGGCGTCTGCCTGGGACACCAGGCCATCTGCGAGGTATTCGGAGCAACGGTATCCTATGCCAAAGAGCTTATGCACGGCAAAAAAAGTTCAATTCACATAGCAAACGGCAGTGAACTTTTCAAAAGCCTCCCTCCCATCATCGAAGGAGCCAGATACCACTCACTTGCCATGGTCCGGCAGACACTTCCCGACCAACTGCTGATAATAGCCGAAGACTCCTCAGGTGAGGTTATGGGAGTCAAGCACAGAGATACCGATGTTTATGGAGTTCAGTTCCATCCTGAATCCATATTGACCCCAAGAGGTAAAACAATACTTGAGAATTTTCTTAATATGGGCATTTCGGACAGGAGGTTTGCATTATGATTCAGGAAGCTATATATCAGGTGATAAACAAACAGGATTTAAGTCTTGACCAGACAAAAACCGTTATGGAAGAAATAATGGAGGGGCGCGCCACAAATGCTCAAATCGGCTCCTTCCTCACCGCAATGCGCATGAAAGGGGAAACAATTGAGGAAATCACGGCCTGCGCCACTGTTATGAGGGATAAATGTACAAAAATACAACCTGACAAGGATGTTCTGGATATAGTGGGAACGGGCGGGGACGAAGCCAATACCTTCAACATTTCCACTGTTTCCTCCTTTGTCGTGTCGGCAGGCGGTGTTCCGGTGGCCAAACACGGAAACAGGTCGGTGTCCAGCAAATGCGGAAGTGCCGACCTGCTGGAGGCACTGGGAATAAATATTGCCCTGACGGCAGAACAGAGCGCCGATATACTTGACAGGATAGGGATATGCTTTATGTTTGCTCCCACCTACCATGCCTCAATGAAATACGCCGCACCGGTCCGCAAGGAATTATCGGTCAGAACTATTTTCAACATACTGGGGCCGCTGGCAAATCCCGCCGGAGCAAACATGCAGCTGCTGGGAGTTTATGATGAAAATCTCGTGGAGCCGCTGGCCAGAGTGCTTGCAAACCTTGGGGTAAAACGTGCCATGGTAGTCCACGGTCATGACGGGCTTGATGAAGTGACCCTCTGTGACACAACCACCATCTGTGAGGTCAATAACGGCAAGCTGAACAGTTTTTTTCTCAGTCCCGAACAGCTTGGACTTGAAAGGTGCCGATCAACAGATCTGGTAGGCGGCGATCCCACGGAAAACGCAGGGATAGCTCTGGATATCCTCAATGGAGCCAAAAACCCCAAAAGGGATGTTGTTGTTCTGAATTCGGCACTGTGCCTTTACATGTCCCATAACCAGATAACATTGAGGGAATGCGTGAAGATGGCGGAGGAACTGATTGATTCGGGAAGAGCCCGTGCCCGGATGGAAAATTTCATTGAACTGTCCAATTCTTTTAAGCACTAATATGGAGGTCCTCAAATGATACTTGATAAAATAGTAGCTGAAACCCGCATAAGAATAGAGGAATTAAAAGCAGTAAAATCTTATGCAGCAGTAAAACAGGAAGCCCTGGCAATCCCGGTCAATTCCCCTTTTTCCTTTGAAAATGCCTTGAAAACAGATGACATGTCTTTTATTTGCGAGGTAAAAAAAGCCTCTCCTTCCAAAGGCATAATTTCAGAGCATTTTCCTTACCTTGAGGTTGCCCGGGAATATGAACGTGCCGGCGCCGCCGCAATCTCGGTGCTGACTGAGCCCGCTTTCTTCCTTGGCAGCGATGTGTATCTGAAGGAAATAAATCAGGAGGTAAAGCTCCCTGTGCTCAGGAAGGACTTCACTATTGACCCGTACCAGATATATGAAGCAAAACTGCTGGGCGCCGATGCAGTGCTGCTGATATGCGCCATACTGGATACCGGAACAGTCAGGGAATATATTAAAACAGCTGACCTGCTGGGTCTTTCCTGCCTTGTGGAGGCGCATGACGAAAAGGAGCTGAGCAGTGCGTTGGAAGCCGGAGCAAGGCTTATCGGTGTAAATAACCGTAACCTGAAAACTTTTGAGGTTGATTTAAACAACAGTGTCAGGCTGAGAAAGCTTGTGCCCGAGGATAGGATATTTGTATCCGAAAGCGGCATAAAAACTCCCGGTGACATATCACTGCTTGGAAAGAACGGTACAAATGCCGTGCTTATAGGCGAAACCCTGATGAAAAGCGGTAATATATCAGAGGAACTCAAGCAGTTAAAAGCCGGAATTCACCAGGAGGGCATATGAACGAAACTAAAATCAAGATATGCGGCTTAAGCCGGATACAGGATATTGAATATGTTAATGAGTCAATTCCCGACTTTATCGGCTTTGTTTTTGCAAAAAGCCGCAGGCAGGTGGAACCTGAAGCCGCAGAAAAGCTTAAGGCTGCACTGGACAGAGGCATCAAAACCGTTGGCGTTTTCGTAAATGAGGATACAGCTTTGATACGAGGTCTGTGCAAAGACGGAATAATCGAGTATATTCAGCTTCACGGCGATGAAGACAATGAATATATTGCCAAACTGAAAACACAGCTTGAAAAGGCCGGCTGTTCAAAACCCATAATAAAAGCCGTCCGGGTGAAAAATACCGAGACTTTGAATACGGCCGGACAGTTTGACACCGATTTTCTGCTGCTGGACACCTTTGCCGGCAAGGAGTACGGAGGCACTGGAAAAACCTTTGACTGGAATCTTGCAAACAGCATCAGCAGACCATTTTTTCTGGCCGGAGGCCTGCAGTATGATAATGTACTTGAAGCGGTAAAAACGGCCCGGCCCTTTTGTGTTGACATAAGCAGTGGTGTTGAAACCAACGGCTTTAAGGACGGGGTTAAGATCAAAGATATTGTAAAACTTATAAGGAGTGTGAAATAAATGCTAAAAGGAAGATATGGCAAGCACGGAGGACAATACGTGCCCGAAATACTTATGAATTCGCTGATTGAACTTGAAGAAAGCTATAATTTCTATAAAAACGATTACAATTTCAATCAGGAACTGAAAACCCTTTTGAAGGAATATGCAGGAAGGCCTTCCCTTCTCTACTATGCGCGAAAAATGACCAGAGATCTCGGGGGAGCAAAAATCTACCTCAAGCGTGAGGATCTGAACCATACCGGTTCCCACAAAATAAACAATGTTTTGGGTCAGGTACTGCTTGCAAAGAAAATGGGAAAAAAACGTGTTATAGCCGAAACCGGAGCAGGCCAGCACGGTGTTGCAACTGCTACCGCAGCCGCACTGATGGGGCTGGAATGTGAAATATTCATGGGCCTGGAGGATACAAAACGCCAGGTGCTCAACGTGTTCAGGATGGAACTTCTGGGTGCAAAAGTCCATCCTGTTACCAGCGGGACACAGACACTCAAAGATGCGGTAAATGAAACTCTGAGGGAATGGGCAAGCCGGGTCGATGACACCTATTGTGTCATGGGCTCTGTAATGGGGGCCCACCCGTTTCCAAAGATAGTAAGGGATTTCCAGAGTGTCATCGGCAAGGAGGTCAAGGAGCAATTGATGGAAAAGGAAGGCAGGCTTCCCGATGCCGCCATAGCATGTGTGGGCGGCGGAAGCAATGCCATGGGACTTTTCTATGATTTTATCAATGACAATTCCGTTCAATTGATTGGCTGTGAAGCCGCGGGAAAGGGTATTGACACCGACCTGCATGCCGCGACCATTGCCAAAGGGCAGCTAGGCATTTTCCATGGAATGAAGTCATATTTTTGCCAGGATGAACATGGACAGATCGCACCTGTTTACTCCATCTCCGCAGGACTGGATTATCCGGGCATAGGCCCCGAACATGCCTATCTGCATGATATAAACCGTGCGAAATACGTACCGGTAACCGACGTTGAAGCGGTTAATGCTTTTGAGTATTTATCAAAAACCGAAGGCATCATTCCGGCAATAGAAAGTGCACATGCCGTGGCCTATGCCATGAAACTGGCACCGGAGATGGCCAATGATCGGATAATCGTTGTGTGCCTTTCGGGCCGCGGTGATAAAGATGTGGCGGCAATCGCCAGGTATATGGGGGTGGATATTAATGAGTAAAATCAAGAATGCTTTTGATCACGGCAAAGCCTTTATCGGGTTCCTCACAGCAGGTGACCCTTCTCTGGATAAAACAAAAGAGTTCATACTTTCAATGGCAGATGCAGGCGCCGACCTGATAGAAATAGGGATACCGTTTTCAGACCCCATTGCTGAGGGAGAGGTCATTCAAAAAGCAAATTTACGTGCACTTTCAGCCGGAACAAATCTGCCGAAGATATTTGAGATGGTAAAGGAAGTAAGGATGAAAACAAAAATCCCACTGGTATTTCTAACCTACCTCAATCCCGTATTTACTTACGGCTATGATCACTTTTTCAAGGATTGCAGCGAAACCGGGGTCGACGGCGTTATAATACCTGATCTCCCCTATGAAGAAAAAGGTGAACTCCAACCCTTCAGCGATAAATACAAGGTGGATATTATTTCACTGATTGCACCTACCTCCGAAGCACGCATAGCTCAAATAGCCTCAGGGGCAAAAGGTTTTGTCTATTGTGTTTCCTCAATGGGTGTAACAGGTGTGAGACAGGAGATAAAAACCGATATCCCCTCAATTGTCAAAGCCATCCGCTCGGCAACCAATACTCCTGTGGCTGTGGGCTTCGGAATATCAACTCCTCAGCAGGCTTTGGAAATAGGCCAATTCTCGGATGGTATTATAGTAGGAAGTGCTATTGTAAAGCTGATTGAAGAGCACCGTGAAGCATCTGCCAGGCCTTTGGCAGATTACGTGAAGAAAATGAAGCAATCTATCAGCGTATAGTCTCTGCGGAGTTGACATAGCACCAGCCGGACGGTTATAGGATAGAAGCTATAACATCTGGCTGGTTTTGCCATCTTTAAAGCAGTTCTATATTCTTTCTTTCTTTTACATGCTTCATGGCATTTCTGGTATCAAATATAAATCTGGAATTCTCTTGAATAAAATCATAGTCAAAGCTTCGATGACTGGTAATGACCAGAACCAAATCCGTTTTCTGCAGAATATCCCTTGTCAGCCGGATACTTGTATACTTTTTACCTCCGTGAGAGAATCCCGGAATATGAGGGTCGGAGTATTGTATTTCGGCCCCTTCCTCCTCCAGTAATTCAATAACCTTAAGTGCCGGACTTTCCCTGTAATCTGCCACATCCGGCTTGTAGGCCACACCCAGCACCAGAACCCCAGATCCATTCAGAGGTTTCCTGAATCTGTTCATTATCCTGTAAATACGTTCAACAACATATTGAGGCATGTATTGATTTATTTCTCCCGACAGCTCGATCAATCTGGTATGATAGTCAAATTCCCTGGCTTTCCAGGTAAGATAAAAAGGATCCAGCGGAATGCAGTGGCCTCCGATGCCGGGACCAGGATAGAAAGCCTGAAAACCGTAAGGCTTTGTTCTGGCGGCATCAATAACTTCCCATATATTTATCTTCATCTGTTCGCAAATGATAGCCATTTCATTTATCAAAGCAATATTTATATTTCTGTAGGTATTTTCAAGCAGCTTTTCCATTTCCGCAACGGCAGGACTTGAGACTTCAAAAACTCCGCCTTCAATAACATTCCTGTACAGAGCCGAAGCTGTTTCAGTGCTGTCCTTACCTATGCCTCCAACCACCTTGGGAGTATTTCTTGTTTTGTACGTATTGTTCCCGGGATCAACCCGTTCAGGAGAGAATGCAAGAAAAAAGTCCCTGTCACATATAAGCTTTGATTTTTCTTCCAGAACAGGCCGGAGCAGTTCTTCGGTCGTGCCCGGATATGTGGTGCTTTCAAGCACCACAAGTGTATCTTTCTGAAGATACCTGCCTATTTCAACAACGGCGGACCTTATAAAACTCAAGTCGGGCTGCTTGTTTAAATCCAGCGGCGTAGGCACACATATAACTATACAGTCAACTTTACTTATGAGACTGAAATCAGCTACAGCCAGAAGTCTCCCCTTCTGCACAACGTCTGCCAGTTCCGCGTCTTTAACATCACCTATATAATTTTTGCCGGCATTCACCTTATCAATTATTTTAGCATTAACATCTATACCAATGACCGTATACCCTGCTTTTGCAATTTCCACCGCCAATGGCAGACCAACATACCCCAGTCCGACTACACTTACGACAGCAGTCCTGTTTTCTATTTTGTTCAGAAGGTCTGTTTTCATGTTAATCCCCCCACCTGAGTGCCGATGTACATTAGCGGTATGGGACATCCGGATACGTACCCCGCCGGGCAATAACGTTTTAGATGTTACGTACCAATGTGTACCTGCACCAATAAAATCTCAAAGCAATATTTTTTTGCTATTTCAACAATACGTTCAAAATATCCTTAATCATCTCTATTTGTTTATCAATTGTATAATTATTTTCAATGAAAGCCCTGTATTCCTCTGAAGTGTAATTCCTGTCAGTAACCATATCTACAGCTTCCCCGATAGTATTCCAGACATATTTATCAGGATAGATCCCTTTCGCTCCGGCGAAATTATGAATGACAGGCTTTATACCCTTGGCCATCGCCTGCATTACACTCATATTCTGTGATTCCAAAACACTGGAGCATATTATATAGTCCTTATCTTCCAGCCATTTGTCAATATCAGACTGCCAACCCTCAAAAAAGAAATTGTTCTCAAGACCAAACTCCTTGAGCATCTGGTTGAAATATAGCCTATACCTGGGATCCTGATATATTCCCGCTATATAAAGCCGGTATCTGTTATCTGCATCGTAAATTGACTTAAAAGCATGCAGGAGGAGCATAGGGCCTTTTTTGTAGTTTATATATCCCACATAAGCAACTTTAAATCCCGGACTTCTTTGTCTGTAGGTTAAGTTGACAAGGTTTACTCCGTTTGGAATGACTGCAGTAATTTCCTTTTTGATTTTAAAATTCTCAGTGACATATTTCTGAATATCATTGGAAACAAAAATAAGTTTGTCAACATTACACCAGTTGACCCTTGACGGGTAATATGTAAAGGCTTCATAACTGTGCAATCTGCATATAATCTTCCTTTGACCTGCCAATCCGAGTTTGCTGCCATAGGCAATCAGATCATCACACCATTCAAACCAGCTGATATCAGACCATTCCATCCATTGGTCCATAAGTTTATAATCCTGCGCTGATGCTACTGTAACTAATTTTGTTTCAAATTGATCAGTCAGCTTATTTAAAATATCACTAATAAATTTATTATCACCTTTTGAGAAAAAGACAATTTTAGCTTTATCCTTATCCTGTCCCATGCATTTCTCCCGAGCTTCCTCGTAACCTCCATGAGCCTTATGCGGCCATAAATAGTTATGAAATTTGTCATTCCTCTATAATAAATACATCTTTTTTATATATATGACCGGGAACTCCATAACGTCACATTTTGCGGAGCTAATCTTTACACAAGTTACCAAACAGGGAACTCGTTCATATAATGTTTACATAGTAACCTATATATTTAGCAGCATGAACAACTCTAAACTTTTCAGGAGGTGAAATTTTAAAATGGCTGAATTAATCGTAAACGGTGGCTTTGAGACAGGCTCATTTCCTCCCTGGCTTGTAGACAATGCAAGTATCACTTCCCTGTATAAGCACTCCGGAAACTTTTCCGCACTGCTTCAAAGTGGTATCTCCGTGATATATCAGATTGTTGAAGGAAATTTCAGCAGCAGCTGCAGTTTTTCCGTATATCTTGGAAAAATAGGAGCCTTGCCCAATCCGCTTACAACAATCACTATTTCATATTTTAATGCTTCTTTTAGCTTTCTTGGTCTGGGTTTGATAATAAGTATACCGCCAAACACCC
>NZ_AORV01000033.1 GCF_000350485.1 Ruminiclostridium cellobioparum subsp. termitidis CT1112 | reverse complement strand
AAATTATTTCTAAAACAAGAACTGTTGTAAATATCATTATAAAATATAACATTACAAAAGATAAAATCTTGATAGATAGAGTAGTTAATACATTAAACGATGTTAAAAAAGAAGAAATTGAAATTTTGAGTCAGTTGCTTTAAATAGACCAATAATATTATCAGAGTCGAAATATCTGCATCCCAACCTACTGAACAACTAAACATATAAACTTATAAGTCCAAATTAATAAGTCGCATAAATACTAAGATTCTTGCATTTGACCTATGCTTTTATATAAATAAGCCGATCAGAAATATGACTTGTCAAAGATTTCATTTTTTAATTAGAACAGGTCAAATTAAAAATAAAAAATATTAAAATTGCTTAATATTTTGGAAAAACAAATAAGGGAGAATAAGTATGATTTATTTAAACGAAGAAGATTTGCTAAAAATCGGTATAGACTGGACATCAACAATTAATATAATAGAAGATGCTGTGAGATGCTTAGAAAAAAAGGATTTTGCTCAGCCGATAAAGCCTTATTTAAGGTATAGAGATCTCAAAAATAGGATAATTGCAATGCCTGCGTTCTTAGGAGGTAATGTAAATGCCTCAGGAATAAAATGGATAGCCAGTTTTCCAGATAATATTTATAAAGGGATACCAAGAGCGCATAGCGTGGTTATTTTAAATGATATCGATACCGGTAAACCTGTTGTAATTATAAATACTGCCCTTCTGAGTATTATCCGTACTGCATCTGTGAGCGGGTTAATGATTAAGCACTATGATCGAATAAGAAATCTTAAAGATATAAAGATCGGCATAATTGGATGTGGTCCAATCGGACTGCATCACTTGAAGGTTTGTGATAAATTACTAGGAAACAGAATATCAAAAATTTACTTGTATGATATAAGACCTATTATAGATACAGAAAATATAGGTTATGTCGATAAAGATAAAATAGTTATTGCTAATAGCTGGCAGGAGGCTTATGATGGCGCAGACATATTTATAACTTGTACTGCATCCAAGGAGCCTTTCGTTGATCTACCTCCCAGAGAGGGATCGCTTCTGCTAAATGTATCACTTAGAGACTATAAAATAAACATCCTAAATTACGTAAGACAGTCAATTATCGTTGATAATTGGGAAGAGGTGTGTAGGGAAAAAACTGATATTGAAATGATGCATATACAAAAACAATTATTAAAGGATGAAACAAAATCCATAGTAGATGTTGTATGCAATAACTGTATGAAGGAGTACGAAAGAGACCAGACAATAATGTTTAATCCGATGGGGATGGGTGTGTTTGATATAGCTATGGGTTCTTATTATTATTATAAGGCGCTAGAAGAAGGTATAGGAATCAATCTTGATTAAAGATTTATTGAAATTGTAAGGAAACAAGGTAACGGTTTTTTAGTACCATATAATGAATGAAGGAAAAAATTAGAATTAAATTCACTTTTAGTAATAAAAATGATTGTCAAAATTAAGAAGAAATTTAATATTGAGATGGATTTAGATGAAGGCAATGTTGATATCTTGTATAAAATAGATTAAATTGAAAATATATGGTTTTATAAAAAGAAACTGGTTAGACTTAATTCCTTAGCAAAAAAATGCAATAATATTATTCATATGTGTAAAGCTTGGCGATGTAGAAAATCAAACAATGGTTTTCAGATGAGACGCATCTTATAACTGTAGCTGCGTACTTACTAAATATTTCCCAAGAGAGTGTCAACTAAGTGCTGTTTAGGACAGAAAGGAAAAGTAAAAAGTAACTAATTTTGGGTAAGAAAAAGGCAAATATAAAGAGGAGCCAAATGGAGGAAATGAATCAGATAAAACGAAACGCCTTTCTTAAAAAAGTTCTGGGATAAAATTAGAGCCAGACAAATTGGAAATGTCAAACATTCACTTTATAAACTGGAACGTAGATAATAATACGAGTCTGCAAATAGATATGAAGAAGTAGGCGGCCATACGTTTGAAGTAGCCCTGAGATATACTAGAGATTCAGAGAATGCTAGAGGGGGACGTAGTATACTTACCAAGGAAGAGAAAGGTCATATATTTAACTCGGGAAAGATTTTGGATAAAAGGAATTTAATAATTAATACCTTTAATAAAGTTTTATCAGCTCCATATTTCAACGGTATCAGTAAATTTGATGAATATGGTTATTACACTGTAAGCGGAAAAAATATAAATTTAGGTTGACTGAAAGCTCCTGGTTGCAGATAAAAGAAATGATTTCGCTGAAAGATGAGTCTAGAAAAAATGAACCCAAAGATACAAGAATTGGGATAGAGGAGTATTAAGTCACCTGATAATAATATATGGTGGTGGTTTGAAGCATATCTCCAGGAGTTACCTCAACTGCCCCCGTAAAATGTAGAAGAGTATTTTTGTCCGCACCCCCGTGTCCTAAATAAAAATATTTCCAGCCACCTTAAATCTCGCATATCTTAAGGATAACTGGAAATATTTAAATAAAATCATAAGTCAATTTACGCCTTCCCGATTAATTTCTTCAGCCTTCCCCCAAGAGAGGTGCTTTTTCGTTCTCTCCAGCTGGTGATATTTCTGTCGACCTCCTGGAAGTGTCTGTCAAGTTTGATCTCAAGTTTTCTTGAACTGTTTTCAACACATGCTCCCAGCTCAAGCTTCGATTTATGTATCTCCTTTGATATCTGTTCCCTGGTTGACAAAAGCTCTGTGGAAATATTATTAAAAACCTGTTCTTTCATTTTGTTGAGTGCATCGATAATTGCAGTAAGCTCGGTGCTGCTCAGTTGTGAAGCAGCATGGCCCATGACCGCGGGCAATTGAGCCTCATTAAGCTGAACTGATGAATTTAAAGCTGTACCCGGAGGACTGACCTTTATGATATGCTCATCTTCCAGTATTTTTCTTATGGCTTTAAGTTCGAGTCCCTGATCGCGCATATCCTTGATCTGGTACATGACATTGGCCAGCTCGGTGGTATAAAATCTTCTGCCTCTGCTGTCCTTGGGGATTTTCAGCCCGAACTCCTTTTCATAAAATCTTAAAGCATGATCAGTTATATTTAAACATTCGCTTAACTCTGTTATAGAATACCGATCCTTTAAAATATCCATATAAAATTCCTCCTGACAAATCCTTCTTCATTTGTAGAACCGGTATTTTAACCCGGCGCAAATCTATTTCATATGAAGATAGTAGCATATCAGGAGGTTGATGTAAAATATTTACAGACTATTTCGCATTATTTCCAGCACTGCCTTTATGTCCTGGGGCAGTTCAGCATTGAAGATAACTTCCTTACGGGTTTCAGGATGAACTATTTTGGTAATATGGGAATGGAGAGCCTGACGGGAAATTAATAAACCTGTATTTTCAGAATAAAGTGTATCTCCATATATGGGAAAACCCATGGCCTGGCAGTGGACTCTGATCTGATGGGTTCTTCCGGTTTCCAACTTAAATCTAAGTAAAGCTGCATTATGCGAAGGGAAACTCTCCATGACCTCATAATGTGTTACCGAAGGTGCTCCCGTCTCGGAAATATGTCTCAGCATAATGCTTCCCGGCTTTCTGTCAATGGGC
The DNA here is from genome assembly GCF_000350485.1 of Ruminiclostridium cellobioparum subsp. termitidis CT1112. Lineage (GTDB taxonomy): Bacteria > Bacillota > Clostridia > Acetivibrionales > DSM-1351 > Ruminiclostridium > Ruminiclostridium termitidis. The sequence continues at coordinate 188,278 of NZ_AORV01000033.1, read as the reverse complement.
AGATCAATGGTGCCTGCGTTTGAAGGTGGAATACCCTGGACAATGCCCAGGTACTCCTTTTCAAAAATTTTTGCCTTCATCTGCCGGATAAGTGCCTCCTGTGCAAACTGATTTTTTGCAAAGATAATAATGCCGGAGGTTTCTCTGTCCAGCCTGCTGACAGGTCTAACTTTTTTGGAAATGCCTTTTCCCTTCAGATAATAAACAATCCCGTTCGCTATTGTGGAGTCGGGATGGCTGCTGGTAGGGTGAACCACGGTTCCGGACTGCTTGTTCAGCACCAGGAGGCAGTTATCCTCGTGAATTATATCTATGGGAATGTCCTGTGGTTCGATATACTCACAGTCTTCTTCAAGTTCGAGTTCAACTCTAATCTGATCGTTTTCTTTTAAAATGTAATTTACGTGGACAGCTTCACTATTTACATAAATTTTATTTTGGAATTTTAGTTTTTTAACCAACCTTTCGGATATTTGCAGTCTGCCCTTCAGAATGTATTTCAGGGGCCTGCCTGCATCGGAAATATCAGCTTTGTGCTCTAAAATCATTATTTCCTCCATGGATAAACAGCTGTTATAAGATATATACATCTATTATACAGGTAAAGCACCATAAACTGCAACCTGCCTGACTATAGGGTATTGCCCGCACCTGGCCGTGAGGCACTGCCTGCCGGTATAATTTACTTCCGGACTGTTATTGCTTCTGGATGTTATCACTCCCGGAAGCATTATAAGCATTATTATAAAAGTATTTTGAACTGAAGAAATGCAGTTTTTCAGGTTAATATACGATAAAACTGGCGGGAAGGCGGTAAATGGTATATAATTCTATTAAAAAGCTAATTTTTATTCATACTTATACGAAAGAGGAATGGTTGATGGATTTTAAAATAAGGGAATATTTGAAACAGCACTTTGAAATTGAGGACAGGGTGATTGAACTGGCTGAGCAGGCCGAAAAGGACGCTCAGAAGGTTTTTGAAAGAATAGAGAATACCAAACAGATAAACCAGTTAAAAGTAATCAAGGCAATGCAGGACAATAAACTCAGCGATTCACATTTCAACGGAACTACCGGCTACGGTTATGATGACAGGGGAAGGGAAGTTCTCGACAGTGTGTATGCAAATATTTTTGGTGCGGAAGATGCACTGGTCAGACATCAGATAGTCTCAGGTACACAGGCTCTGGCACTGTGTCTTTTTGGCAATCTCAGACCGGGAGACCAGCTGGTGGCTGTTACCGGCAAACCCTATGATACATTGGAGGAAGTAATAGGGATCAGAGGTGAGAACTGCGGTTCTCTGAAGGAATTCGGAGTCAATTACAGACAGGTGGAATTAAAACCTGACGGGAAACCTGATCTGGAACAAATACGCAGGGTTGTCACGCCTTCAACAAAAATGGCAATGCTCCAGCGCTCAAGAGGGTATTCCTGGAGAGATGCATTGTGCATTGAAGACATAAAAAGTGTTATAAGCACTGTCAAGTCCATAAACAGTTCAATAATTGTCATGGTTGACAACTGCTACGGGGAATTTGTAGAAGAGGTTGAACCGATTGAGGCGGGAGCCGATATAATAGCGGGCTCCCTTATAAAAAATCCTGGAGGCGGACTGGCTTTGACAGGGGGCTATATTGCAGGCAGGAAAGAGCTGGTGGAGCAGGCTGCCTTTAGACTGACATCTCCGGGACTGGGAAAAGAAGTCGGAGCTTCACTGGGCAATAACAGGCTGATGTTCCAGGGCTTGTTCATGGCACCTCATGTTGTAGCCGAAAGCTTGAAGGGGGCGGTGTTCTGTGCTGCCCTTATGGAACGTGCCGGCTTTGAAACACTGCCTTCAGTCGATGTCAAAAGAAGTGACATAATTCAAGCTGTAAAATTCGATAACGAACAAAGCCTCATAGCATTCTGCCAGGGTATCCAGAAGGGTTCACCGGTGGATTCCTATGTAACACCCCAACCCTGGGAGATGCCTGGCTACGATTCCCCGGTTATAATGGCGGCGGGAGCCTTTGTTCAGGGCTCCTCCATAGAGCTCAGCGCCGATGCGCCAATAAAGAGTCCGTATATAGCGTATATGCAGGGCGGTCTGGTATATGAGCATGTAAAGCTTGGAAATATCATAGCGCTGCAGAAATTGTTCAATAGCAGGGAAAAATAGCCGCTGCGGAAATGGAGTTGTACATGAGTGTTTTTAAAAAGCAGAGTGTCAGAATAGGAACCCTCATAGCAGGTGTATTTTTGTTAATATACCTTCCGGCGCTGTTATTTATCATATATGGAAACGGTGTCGAAACTGACATACTTAAAATAGGCAAGATAGAGGATACACAGAATATAGACGGAGTTTTCATAAGAAATGAAGAACTCATTTTGTCTCCCGAAACAGGCAATTGTGTAATGGATGCGGTAGACGGGGAGAAGGTCCCTGCCTTTTACAGAATAGCTTCTGTAGTCAAAAATGTTCCGGTATCCACCTATGAGGAGCTAAAAACCAAGGAAATGGAGATTGAACGGGCACAAAAGGCACAGAAGGAAAATATAAATATGTTTTCCAGTGACATAAAAAAACTGGATTTGGAAATAATTGAAGAGGTTAAAAATCTTGCCCAGCAATCCATCCGCGGCAGCCTTGTTGAAAGCTACAACAGTCTTTCCAGCATAGACAGGATCGTTTACAGGAAGTCTGATATTTTTGGTGACAGCAGCAAGTCGGCGGCGTATATAAACAAGCTTAAGAATGAAAAAGCCGCTATACAGGGCAAATTGAACAACAATATCAAAGAAATACGGACAAAGAGTTCAGGATTGATATCCTATGCCATAGACGGCTACGAATCCATACTCACTCCTGAGACCATCAGGAATATTACACCGAAGGAGCTTGAGAAAATAACAACCAGGGAAACCAACAGGGATTTCAATGTCATTGATGCGGCCAAGGGGAAACCCGTTGCAAAGCTGGTCAAGGATCTGGACAGCTACATGGTGACGGCAGTTGATGAAAAATACTGCAAATCCCTGCAGCTTGATAAAACCGTCACCCTCAGGATCAATGATACGGGATTGAATATCGAAGCAAAGATAGTTTACAGCTCTGACCTTATTGACGGAGAAAGAATCATAGCCTTTAAATTTGATGCGGGCTTAAATGAGACAGTGGGTTTGAGAAGGGTAAACGCAGATATAATATTATCCAGCTATACGGGGTTGAAGGTACCCTACAGCTCATTGCAAAACATTGATACCAAAAATAAAACTGCGTTGATCACTGTTGTCAAGGGTCATACGGCTGCCATAAAAAAGGTGAGGATCGTAGGTATGAATGAGAGTGCAGTCATTATCGACAATTTAGAGGGCGAAAATACAAATACCATCGCCTTGTATAACACATATATCCTAAATCCTAAGAATATACAGGAGGGACAGACAGTTGATTGATACAGAGATTAAAAGCAATCTGGATAATATTTTTAAAAGGGTGGGAGCGGCAGCCGAAAGGAGCGGCCGCACAATGGAAGACATCAGGGTGATAGCCGTTACCAAGACTGTTGAGGCAGACAGGATCAAAAATGTATATGAATACGGTCTTCTCGATATGGGTGAGAACAGAGTGCAGGAATTAACCGAAAAATATGACAAGCTTCCTACAGACTGTAAATGGCATTTGATTGGGCATCTCCAGACCAATAAAGTCAAATATATAATCGATAAGGTTGAAATGATACATTCCGTGGACAGCATGGAGCTTGCCAAAGAAATTAACTCAAGGGCTGCAAAGCATGGGAGAAAGATCGATATTCTTTTGCAGGTCAATGTTTCAGGAGAGGATACAAAATTTGGAATAAGTCCTGGTGATGTAGATGAATACGTAGGTATAATTTCCCGGATGGAAAATATTTCTCTCAGAGGGCTTATGACCATAGCCCCATTTACTCAGGACCCACAGGTCATAAGGCCTGTATTTAGGAATCTTTATAATATATATATTGACATAAAGCATAAAAATATAGATAATGTTAATATGGATTATCTTTCCATGGGTATGAGCAACGATTTTGAGATAGCCATTGAAGAGGGGGCAAACATTGTCAGGATCGGTACCGGTATATTTGGAAAGAGGGATTACACAAAGAAGTAAATTTTACAAGCGAAAAGATTAAATAAATTACTAAAGACGCAGGAGGTATTTGAAATGTCAAAACTTCTAAACAAAGTTTTTAATTTCGTCGGATGGGAAGCAATTGACGAGGAGGAGGATGAAGACTTAGATCTTCGCGATACAGACTATAGGGAGGATATTAAAAGCGAACCTATTCAAACGCACTTCTTCAACAATTCCAAAAAGCAGCAGCAGTCAGGCAAAGTAGTAAATATTCATTCTGCAAATCAGTTTAAGATGGTTGTTTCTCAGCCGGATACATTTGATGATGCTCAGGATATCTGTGATCACCTGAAGAGCAAGAAGCCTGTGGTTATTAATCTGGAGGGCATAGAAAAAGCAGATGCCCAGAGGATAATTGACTTCTTAAGCGGGTCTATCTATGCCCTTGACGGAAGTATACAGAAGGTATCCAGTGATATATTTGTTATAGCTCCAAACAATGTGGATGTTAGCGGAGACTTGAAGGAAGAACTCAGAAATAAAACAGTATTTCCATGGGCTAAATAGGAGAACATTGACTGGTGATATTTGGGGCTGATAATAAGGTTTTCTTATTTCGGAGGAATTTTGATGGATGCAGTTTTATACGCTATAGATTGGGTATTGAAAATATTTGAGTTTGCACTTATTGCCAGAGTGCTTATCTCATGGCTGCCGGTATCAAGATATAACAAGGCAGTTGATTTGTTATACACAATTACCGAACCGGTGCTTGCACCCATAAGAAAAATGTTGAATCAATCCAGGTTATTGAACAATTCCATGCTTTCCATGATTGATTTTTCGCCCATAGTTGCATTTATACTTATAGGTGTGCTGAGAAGAGTAATTTATATTTTGTTTAATATGTTTTATTTTTGACGCTATATATGAATAAAAACGAATTATTAAAAATGGTTTCCGGGATTGAGGATAGGGTAATGGTTTCGCGTCTTCTGGATAAGGCAGAACAATGCCGTTATTCCTCTTTTGTATATTCGGATTTTCTTTCTCCCCATGAGGCGGTTATTGCCAAACGTGTATTGGACAAGGTCGAAGGGGTTTTTTATACCTTTATGGGTGGTTTTGAAGGAGCAGAGCGGGTCATGGCCGCTATGAGCTCTGACTTCATAGATGAAGAGGAAGCTCTGGACAATGCTCCCATAAGTTATCTGAGGATAACGCCTGTTATTGATAAGGACTTGTCTCACAGGGATTATCTCGGTTCGATCCTGGGCCTTGGGATAAAGAGGGAAAAGGTAGGGGATATACTTGTCTACGAGAACTATGGTGATGTATTTTTAATTGATAAAATTGCGGAATATATTTCATACAATCTGGACAAAATTGGTAATACAAAGGTTGAATGCGAACTTCAGCAAGTCTACCGGTACACACCTCCCGAAAGGAAGGAAAAAATAATCAATACCACAGTTGCGTCTGTAAGAGCTGATTCTGTGACTGCAAGCGGTTTTGGCATGTCCAGGACCAAGGTTATGGAGTATTTTAAAGCCCAGCGGGTAAATGTAAACTGGGAGCCGGTTTCAAACCCGTCGAAGCAGCTGTCGGAAGGCGATGTAATTTCCATTCGGGGCAAGGGAAGGATTTTATTGGACAAGGTTGGCGGAACTACTAAAAAGGATCGCATTAATATAATTATCAAACGTTTTGAATAAGGATATTATATCAAGGAACTTTTAGTTCCGTGGAAAGGTTGGCTTATTATGAACTATACTCCAAATGATCTTGATAATATCAAGTTTAAGAAGAACTTCATGGGCTATAAGGAAGACCAGGTTAATGAAGTTCTGGACAGCATTATACAGGACTACGAACTATACATAAAGGAAAACATTGAACTCAAAGACAGAATTTCTGTTTTAAACGAAGGAATACAACATTACAAAAATATAGAAGAGTCCTTGCAGAACACATTGATCGTAGCACAGCAGACAGGTGAAGAAATCAAGAAAAATTCCTACTCCAAAGCCGAAAATATTATTAAAGAGGCTGAACTAAAGGCCCAAAAGATTATCAATGATGCAAATCAGGAAGTAATTAGAATCCGTTTTGAGTATGAAGAAATGAAAAAAAGACTGCATTTGTTTAAAACCAAGTCCGAAACTCTTCTGCTGTCACAGCTTGAACTGCTGAAGCAGGTCTTTAGCACGGATGATGATCTGGAATAACTGACTATATGTATATTTCTCATAGTTACTCAAACCCCCAAAAATGAACCAGGCAGCGTTGAAGCTTGGTTCATTTTTGGGGGTTTTATATTAATAGATGGCAAAGAATCAGACTTTTGACGGGCATAATTTATAGTGCTATACTGAATTATCTAAAAAATACACATATATGGCTTGATAGGAGAATTTACATGGAATCTTCAAAAAAGTCAAAAAGGACCCTTTCTATCAGAACAAAGATATTTCTGTTTATGCTTGCGGTATCAATCATCCCTACCATTCTGATCACTGCGCTGGCTGCGTTCAATACCTATGATTCGCTATACAGGCAGTTGATTGCAATAAACAAGGATGGAATGCTGTGGGGCAGCGACAGGGTGTCACAGTTTTCAGACGAGTTAAAAAATACCTTTTATTCCATGGAGTTCGACAAAAGCTTCAGAAACGCTGTCCTCAAATGGGGTAAAGACAGCGATTCCTATCAGGACAGCGCAATTCTGCGAAATACCTTCAATGGGACCTTAAATAAAAATAACCTGTTCTCTTCCATAGAGCTATACCTTGTCAGTGACAGGAGTGTTATTAAGGCCAAAAGAGCCGGAACAACACTTCAAAGTGATGAGGAGGGTTTTTCCAATACCTTTAACCGCCCGGCCGAGATGCAGACCAATATGTATTTGAAACTAACCGGTCAGGGCCTGTATGCCGTACATAACATAAATACTTTCGAAGACCGCAACCTGGTTGCAAAACTGGCATTGCAGCTGCGGACGGGAGAACTTCAGGGAATTCTTGAAAAGCTTAAAACAAGTCAGGATGAACGGGTTTATCTTCTCAACGATCAGAGTGAAATTGTCATGTCAATTAATAAGGGGTTTGATGATGAGCAGCTTTTGGCAAAAAGTATAAGCCTCATCAATACCGGCGGTTCCGGAGAGTACTTTTCAATTGACAACAATATAGTATTTTACGGTCAGGACAGGGGCGGGAAACTTGGCATAATAAAAATAATTCCCCGGAATGAAATAGTGAAAGCCACCAGACCAACCGTATTTGCCGGTATCTTTATGGGTATTGCCTGTGTTTTTGCCGCAATAATGCTATCCGCATTGATTTCTTTTTATATAAGTTCTCCCCTCTTGAAATTGGCCGACAAGGTAAAGAATATACAAATGGCCACATTGGAGATAAAAACAGGTGAGTATTCCAGAAATGAAATCAGTGTGCTGGAAAATCATATAGCCCTCTTTGTTCAGCGTATTAAAGATCTGATACATCAGGAATACGTTATAAAGCTCCAGGCCAAATCAGCCCAGATCAAGGCCTTGCAGGCCCAGATAAATCCGCATTTTCTGCACAACACCCTGCAGCTGATAGGCAGCATATCACTGTCAAAGGGAGTCGGGGAGGTCTACAATATTGCAGGTGCATTAAGCAGCATGATGCGCTACAGTATGGATTTCGAGAGCGGGTTTGTGACACTGGGAAGTGAATTGGAGCATCTTGACAATTATTTGCTTATACAGAAGGAAAGGTTCTATGACAAATTCAGTATCGAGCTGGATATACAGGAGGAAGTAAAAAACTGCCTTATGCCCAAGCTCCTGCTGCAGCCCATAGTGGAAAACTGCTTTCAGCACGGGTTTGACAGGAGAACCGGAGATTGGAAGCTCTGGGTAAAAGCATATTTCTCTGAAGATAAAAAGGTTCACATTACAGTCCGGGATAATGGCGGCGGAATGAGCCGGGAACAGGTGGAGGCTCTGAATGAGGAAATGAAGGATGCCGCCTATGGAAGCATAAAGAGCAGCAGGCATATCGGACTTTTGAACGTAAATTCCAGGATAAGGCTCAACTTTTCTGAAAACGACGGGATAACCGTATACAGTGAAAAAGAAGAGGGAACCCGTATAGAGTACATATTTGATGCACAGGGAGTGGGGGAAGACAATGGATTACCGGGTAGTGATAATTGATGATGAAGCCTGGACAAGGGATACAATAAAGAGAATCGGTAACTGGCCGGAATATGGGTTTCAGATGGTAGGCGAGGCCGCCGACGGGGTTTCGGGTATAGAATGTATCAAACAGCTGAAGCCCCATTTGATAATCACCGATATGAAAATGCCGGGAATTGATGGGGCAGAGCTGCTTCAGCTGCTCTCACAGCAGAATATAAAGGCCAAGGTCATAGTTATCAGCGGCTATTATGATTATAACTACACCAGACAGGCGTTGAACAGCCATGTAATGGATTATTTGCTGAAGCCCATAAAAGAGGATGAATTCAACCGGCTGATAAAACGCTGTTCTGATGAACTGGACCGTGAAACGCTGATGGAAGAACAGAATGAAATAAGTCTGGTTGGCATTGCCGATACAAGCTGGTTGACGAAATATATCGAAGCACGGGATGACACCAGAAAATGCCTTGAAGGCCTCTCCAAAAAAGGAGTCCGGTGTGCTCTGGATAAAATGAAGGCTTTACTTGAGCAGCAAAAGGATGACAGGGCAAAGCTGAAACTGGTCATTAATATGAATTATGATCTGCACAAGATAGTGGAGGAAACAGTCATTGCCAAATATAATGCAGCCGTGGACCGGTCATTTGCGGTTGAGCTGCCCTTTACCATCAGAGAAAGCGGAACCCATGAGGAGTTTATCAGGCACTATACTGACATAGCGGATAAAATAATAGATGAAGTTAATTTGCAGAGGCAGAGAAAAAACAAGATAGATATTCTGGCAATCAAGCAGTTTGTAGATAATAATTTTTCCGGTAACATTTCTCTGGAGGAATTGGCCAAAACCAATTTTGTAACAAAAGAATATCTTTCTTCCGCATTCAAAAAGGAGTTGGGTATGACTTTTTCCGATTACCTGACCAGAGTCCGCATGGAAAAGGCAAAAGAGCTGATTGTGGAATATGGTCTGCCCATACAGGCTGTTTCGGACATGACTGGTTACCTGGATATTGCCCACTTCTACAAAACCTTTAAAAAGTATTTTGGAACGTCCCCGGGTAAAATGCGATAAAAAAGCTGAGAATTATGACATTAAAATTTGACTATACATGTGATTAATAAGGGCAAATGTAAATTTGTATTTTCCGAAGTATGATAATGGTACAGAGAATAATTTATTTAGGAGGAATTAAAATGAAAAAATTACTGTCGGTACTGTTAGTCATTTGCATGATCTCAGTAATGCTTGCAGGGTGCGGCAACGACACTCAAGGCACAAACGTAGCTTCAGCAGCGCCGTCTTCGGCTGCGGTTTCCGGTCAGGCTGCAGCCTCAAGCAAAGCAGAACCAACCAGGGCAACTCTTAATGTCATGATGAGTTTTCCACGTTTTACAGATCAGATGGAAGCATATTTGAACCAGTTCAAGGCAAAAATTCTGGCAGAAAAGAATATGGAAGCTGTAATAAACCTTGAAATGCCAAGCAGTGACCAATACGGAAATATTATTCAAACAAGACTTTCTTCCAATGATGCTCCTGATCTTTTTACACTTCACGCCTCTGCCGATCTGCCTACATACGTTAAAGCAGGTTATGTTGCAGATCTGACCTCACAGCCTCTGGCAGATAAGCTGTACGACGATGTACGCAAAACAGTTACCATTGATAACAAGGTTTATGCCGTACCATTTGAGAGTACTGTATGGGGCTATTTATACAACAAGGACATATTTAATAAATTAGGCTTAAAGGTCCCGGACACTCTCGACCAGATGAAGACAGTAGTAAAGACCTTAAAGGACAACGGGTATACTCCTTTTGAACTTGCCTTCCAGGAACAGTGGGTGCCGCAGCTTATGACCGCACTTACTCTGGGAGGAAAAGTGAGCGGAAGTATTCCTGACTGGACCGACAGAATGTACAAGGATCAGGGCTCCTACAAAGAGGTTGTTGAAATATTTGACGTAATTGACCTCATTATGCAGAATGGGACCAAAAATGCTCTGGATAAGGGCTCTGAACAGGGGGCCGCCGATTTTGCAAACGGCAAGGCGGCAATGTTTGTACAGGGAACATGGAGTGCCGAAAGCATATTAGGGGTCAATCCCGATATAAAAATCGGCGTGGGCGCACTCCCGGTAAATAACGATATCAACTGTACAAAGATAAATCTGGCTACAACCACTTCTCTTGCAGTGTATTCAGGCACGAAGGAAATGGAGACGGCGCTTGCTCTGGCAAACTATATGCTGGATGACAAGGATTCCTCAGCTTTATATAAGGAATTAAAATTTAACCCGGTGGCAAAATGCCACAGCTTTGAACAGTATTCCTGGGCAAAAGAGGCAAGCAGCTATGTTGAACAGGGACGTTCCTACCGGGATCTCGTATTGCCCAATGCCGTCACCGATGAACAGGGCAAGCTGCTGCAGAGCTACTATGCAAAGAAAACCACTAAAGATGAGTTCATAAAAGTTATGGATAAGACCTTCAAGGATGCCAACAGGGCAGCGGCCCAGGCCAAATAAATATAACAGGTGTGGGACCGGCTGTATCAAAAAATAAGACAATTGCAATACAAGATTTTCACATGTATTTCAATTGTCTTATTTTTGAGCAGAAATCATTTTTAATTCTAATTCAGCTGTGGGGTGGAATAATTGAACATTAATAAAAAACAATCTCAGAATTTTACCTTGATTTTATTCGTATTGCCCGCATTTATATTTTTTGCGGCCTTTAAACTGATTCCTGCGGTACTGGGCCTATGGTACAGCTTTACCAACTGGAACGGAATAAATCCTACATATAAAATTATAGGCTTTGAGAATTTTGCCGAGATATTTACAGGTGATGCGGATTTTTGGAGGGCTATGCTGTTCACCTTGAAATACGTAGGGGCAGCAATAGTTGCGTTGAATGTATGTGCACTCGTGCTTGCCGTATTGATTGAGTCTGCCCGCAAAGGCAGGAGCTTTTTCAGGACGATTTTTTATATGCCCAATATGATAAGCATGATTATAGGCGGGTATATGTGGAACTTTATATTTACACAGGTTCTTTATTATATTGCCGACAATACCGGGTTGGAGTTTTTAAACAAGTCCTGGCTGGGAGATCCGAAATATTCCTTCACAGCAATTGTTATTGTTGCCGTCTGGGGCGGTGCGGGCTACCTGATGGTGATTTATATTGCTGCAATACAAAGTGTTCCCACAGCATTGATAGAAGCGGCGGTGGTGGACGGTGCATCAGCCTTCAGACGGTTTATAAGTATTACACTTCCAATGATAAAGCAGGCCTTTACAATATGTCTTTTTGTTACCTTAAACAGTGCCTTCCAGGTTTTTGATGTGGTATTTTCCCTTACGGGAGGCGGACCGGGCAGGTTGACACAGGTGGTTGCCATCAATATTTATGAAGAGGCCTTTGGCCGTTCAAACAGGCTGGGCTACGCAACTGCCAAGTCAACAATACTGTTTTTGGTTATAATGCTGATTACGCTTATTCAATTGCGGGTTATGAAAAAGGGAGAGGAGGAAATGTAATATGCATTTGACCAAAAAAGCAAAAACGGGTACCGTCCTTGTAACGGTTTTTCTTTCTGGCGCATCGGTATTTTGCTTATTTCCCATATTAATGGCTTTAATGAACTCCTTTAAAACAAAATCAGAAATATTTACAAATATTCTGGCTTTACCGGCACATTTCAATTTTGACAACTATGTGCGAAGCTTCAATAAAATGAAGTATTTTACCAGCTTCTTCAACACGTTGGCAATTGTCGTCATTGGTATCCTGGGAATAGTTGTATTTTCCGCAATGGCAGGCTGGATTCTCTGCAGGACCAAAACCAGGCTGAGTTCCTTTGTTTTCGGGCTCTTTGTCTTCTCCATGCTGATCCCCTTCAATGCAGTAATGATACCCCTTTACAGGGTGGCAAAAATATTGCATTTCTCCAATAAAATATATGGAATGGGATCAATTTATGTAGGTCTGGGAGTGAGTATGGCAATTTTCATGTACCATGGCTTTGTAAAGGGAATACCGTATGAAATTGAGGAATCGGCTTATATTGACGGTTGCAGCAAGGCTCAGATGTTCTTTAAAATAGTTCTTCCGCTGCTGGGACCAATAACTGCCACAATAAGTATAATGAATGTCCTGTGGATGTGGAATGATTTTCTGCTGCCGCTGATCATACTTGCCACACCTCAAAAATATACTTTGCTGCTTTCCACAAATATGCTGTTCGGGCAGTATACCAGTGACTGGCCCGCAATACTCAGCGGACTGATCCTGACTGTGATCCCTGTAATACTTTTATATGCATTGCTGCAAAAAAATATTTTAAAGGGTGTTGTGGACGGAGCACTGAAAGGATAATGCGGATATGGAGCTTCTTAAAACATGCGGAACAAGAATAGTTAACAAAAGGAATGAGGAGATTTTACTGCAGGGCTTCGGTCTGGGGGGCTGGTTTTTGCCCGAAGGTTATATGTGGAAGCTTTATACAAAATGTGACCGCCCGCGGAGAATGGAAAAGCTCATAGAGGAATTATGCGGACCGGCATATGCTGAAAGCTTCTGGGAACGCTATCTGGACAGTTACATAACCTGTACGGATATTGCGTTCATAGCTCAAAAGGGTTTCAATTCGGTAAGACTCCCTCTAAATGCGAGAACACTTTTTAATGAGGAGACACAGTCATTTTATCCCGGTATGATCGCCCGCATAGATAAGCTCATTGAGTGGTGCCGGGAATTTGGAATATATGTGATTCTGGATATGCACGGTGCTCCCGGCGGTCAGACCGGTACAAATATAGACGACAGTGAAAATGACATGCCCGAACTTTTTACGGTTCAAAAACACAGGGAGGATTTAATACTGCTCTGGAGCCTGCTGGCCAGGAGATATAAAGATGAGGACTGCATTGCGGGATATGATCTGCTCAATGAACCGCTGCCAAATTGGTTCGGCAGGTATAACGGGCTGGTGCTTCCATTGTACAAAGACCTTGCAAAGGCAATCAGACAGGTGGATACAAGGCATATGCTCATACTGGAGGGTGTTCATTGGGCAACGGATTTTGAAATATTTGATGAACTGGAGAGCGGGGAATTTGACGGCAACTACATGCTCCAGTTCCACAAATACTGGAGCACCCCCGACATAGAGAGCATCCAGAAATATGTCGATTGCGCCAATAAACTCAATGTACCGCTTTTCATGGGCGAAGGAGGCGAAAACAATCTGGATTGGTATGCGGGATTCTTCAATATGCTGACCGGTCATGAAATTTCGTACAGCTTCTGGAGCTATAAGAAAATGAAATGTGACAACTCTCCCGTGACATTTGAAATGCCCGGGGGCTGGGATAGACTCATAGAGTATATGGACAACCGGGCAAAGCTTTTACTGCCGGAGGCATGTGACATATTTGACGGATTTATAAAAGAAATAAACCGCTCTGTAATTAATAATGATGTCATAAATGCTATCAGGAGGCAGATACCCGTATCAATACCGGCTGAATACTTTGATGAAGGCTATTCTGTTTCCCAAAGGGAAAAAGGTGCAGAAATCAGAATGACAGAGGGTATTACAATATTATTCGAAAACGGAAAAACCGGTGTTCCCGATTACAGGCGCTACGGTGGTGAAGTACAGTCCGATACCGAGCTTGTGGCTGTCAAACTTTTCGGTGGAGAATGGGTAAGGTACGATTTTGAAGTGCCGGAGGAAGGGAAATACCAGATACAGGTTCACTGCCGGGCCCGGGAGGATAATACCCTGGCATATATAGTGACGGACCGGGGCATTTCAGCAGACATAAAAATTGGTGTGCAAATGAGCGGAATAAATGCCGGTGGGGAATTGTTTCTTGAAAAAGGCCGGCATAGCATTAAGATTTGCTCCAAAGGCATTATTTACTTGAGTAAAATAAGAATTGCATGAAACTGAATAAAGTATTGTAAAAGAAGGGGATTTCTCAAAGTGAGATCCTCTTCTTTTGCATACTCTAAACCTGTGTGGAATAATTCTCGAAAATGTGATATAATTTCTTCGTGTGCCAGCAAAAGGCAATATATTTGGTTTATACTTAGATTAACTACTAATGAGGGGTGTTACTTTTGAAAGTCAAAAAGGTTCAAAAGAAGAAAAAATACAGGAGAGTTGAAAGCGGTTTTTCAAAGTACAGGAATGAAATTTTAGGCCTGGTGCTTTTTGCTTTTGGTGTTTTGGCACTTTTCAGTTTTATATTCAGCAAATCAATGGGCGTTTTCGGAAAAGCCGTTACTAATATTCTTCTGGGGTTTTTAGGTGCGCCAGCCTTTGCAGTTCCGGTCATTCTTATTGTTTACGGAGCTGCCATGATCTTTAAGAAGGACTCTCATATCTTTAAGCTTAGGGTTATTTATCTGAGCATTTTTATTGTACTTTTATCGTCGTATATCCATGTGGCCGGGTTCGAATATGATGAGTATGCCGGCAGGTCTTTTTACGCCAGCCTTAAGGAGTTCTACACCCAGGGTACTAAAATAAGCGGAGGAGGACTTCTGGGAGGACTTGTAACACTGCCGTTTCTGATGACTTTTCAGATATTGGGGACCATTATCATTCTCACAACAATATCCGTAATAGATATAATCCTTCTAACAAATGTTTCAATGGCGGCATTTCTTGGGAACCTCTCGGCTTTTTTATCAAAAAGGTTCAAAGCTGCAAATGAGACAAGAAAAATAAAGAAGGCTGAGAGACAGAAGGAAAGGGAAGCCGCACTTGAAAACGGAGAAACAGAGGCGGAAGATGAGGCAGCGGAAGGCGGGAAGCGTAAAATAATCAACTTTAAAATAGAGAGAGAAAACAGGGCAAACAAAGCTCCCAAAAAGCTGGGCAGGAGCGGGGAGGATGAAGCTGCGGCAGCGGCTGATCCGGAAGATACGGCCAATGCAGCCGTTGTGCCGGAAGAGGATTTCACTGTGGGGCTTACCGGTTTCAATGACGATATAGCTGAAGATATGGTGGTAGCTGATATAAAAGGCCTGGGGATTTCACCCGAAGGTCTGGCTGAAGCGGAACAGGACCTTGATATAGTAAATTCGGGAGTATCGGAAAATCAATCGGCCGGACATGGCAATATGAATGGAACCCAGGGAGCAAAACAGGATGTTGCCCACTCCGGAACCGGCAACAACCCTGATGACGGCGGAGATATAGTCATACCGCAGCAGGAGCAGACTAAACCGCTTATTTACAATTATCCGTCACTGGACCTTCTGGATGAGAGCAAGGACGACGCCACCAATGTAAAGGCATTGAAAAACACTGCCCTAGAAGGGGCGAAAAAGCTTGAGGATACCTTGAAAAGCTTCGGTGTAGAGGCAAGGGTGATCAATATCAGCCGCGGCCCGGCTGTCACCAGGTATGAAATCCAGCCAAGCCCCGGAGTCAAAGTCAGTAAAATAGTGAACTTATCGGATGACATAGCACTGAATCTGGCGGCAGCCGGGGTCAGGATCGAAGCACCTATTCCGGGAAAGGCGGCAGTGGGGATAGAAGTTCCCAACAAGGAAATGTCTGCGGTATTGTTAAAGGACATTCTGGAATCGAAAGAGTTTTCAAACCATTCGTCAAAACTGGCCTTTTCGGTGGGTAAGGATATCTCGGGAGAAACAGTTGTGGCCGACATCGGCAAAATGCCTCACCTGCTTGTTGCAGGAGCCACCGGTTCGGGTAAGAGTGTATGTATAAACAGCCTTATAATGAGTATTTTATTTAAAGCTTCACCTGAAGAGGTAAAGCTGCTTATGGTTGACCCAAAAGTAGTTGAGCTGGGAATTTACAATGGTATCCCCCATTTGCTGATACCTGTCGTCACTGACCCCAAAAAGGCCGCTGGGGCCTTGAACTGGGCGGTACAGGAAATGGTCAACAGATATAAGCTCTTTGCCGACAAGGGTGTCAGGGATTTAAAGGGTTATAATGCCATGCTGAAAGCAAACGATGAGCCCGGCATATTGCCTCAGATAGTAATTATTGTTGATGAGCTTGCAGACCTTATGATGGTTGCTCCCAACGACGTGGAGGATGCAATATGCCGTTTGGCACAGATGGCCAGGGCAGCAGGCATGCACCTTGTTATTGCGACGCAGAGGCCGTCTGTGGATGTCATAACAGGAGTAATAAAGGCCAATATACCGTCCAGAATATCCTTTGCGGTGTCGTCGCAGGTGGATTCCAGAACCATACTGGATATGAGCGGAGCCGAGAAGCTGCTTGGCAGAGGGGATATGCTGTTTTATCCGGTTGGGGAGCCAAAACCTCTGCGTGTTAAGGGTTCCTTCGTCTCGGACAGTGAGGTTGAAAAGGTGGTTGAGTTCATAAAGACCCAGGGCTATTCAAACTATGACGAGAATATTATTGAAAAAATAAATGACCACAGCGCAGGAAATGAAGAAAGTTCAGGCGACAATGACGAATTGCTGAATCAGGCCATCGATATGGTGGTTGATGCAGGACAGGCTTCTGTTTCACTGGTGCAGAGAAAGTTCAAGGTGGGTTATTCCAGAGCTGCCAGAATCATAGACCAGATGGAAGCGAGAAACATCGTCGGTCGGTTTGAAGGCAGCAAGCCAAGGCAGGTTCTCATTTCAAAACAGCAGTGGATGGAGATGCAGATGAATGAAAAAGACAAACAGAATGCCAAGCAGCAATAATTATATTTCCCTGGGTTAATAATTGTCTGGACTATTTAATATAATACAAAAAAAGGTATTAAATATTAATTTGCAAAAGATTCGGATTCGGGTACAGGTGAAAATATAGGGCTGCTTTGCCTGTTTTCAGCAATGACCCGGCCGGAAATACGCGGGGGTGCATGTATGTTTCTTTTAACTGCATTTAACATGGTTATTTTAGTTGTACTGCTGGTTTATGTTTTTTACAGGCTTCTCAAAACAAAAAGCCTTGTTACTCTTGTTTCCTTTACACTTCAGCTTTCTGCTCTGACAATAGTTGTACTGTCCCTGATCAATCAGGTTCAAACCAGCAATAATGTTGAACTGTTTTATCTGTTTTGCGGAGTGGTTTTGCCCTGTTTATTAATTGCATCCGATTATCGTTCAATGATAAGGAAAATTAAAGAAAAGGGAAGCTTTGAGGGCTTTATCACAGTCGATCAGAACACGGCCGATAGAAATGAAGATGCTGCGGAGATTATGAGTGTGATCAGCGACGAAACCTTTGTAAACGACACAATTTCCGAACTGGGATTCATTAAGGAAGAACTTTATAGGGGCATCAGGAAAAAGCTTGTACAGGCCGAGCACCTGTACAGCGACGGCAATTTTGACGATGCCTGTGAGCTTTACGGCAATTTGATAGCTTTAGTGGGTTCTTCATCAAATCTCTACTTCAGTTATGCCAATGCAACTTTTAAAAAAGGTATGTACAGTGAGGCACAGGGCTACTACAGAAAAGTGCTTGAACTTAACGGACAACTTATCGAACAGTTGAAGAAGGCAGCGCATAATTCTTCCAATTCCGAAGTTATCAGTAAAATTCAATCAAAACAATATCTGGTTTATTACAATATCGGCGTAACTTATCTGAACATTGGAAAGCTGGATTTTGCCCTTGAAAATTTCCAAAAGGCTCTTGAAATAAACCCGGGCTTCAATATAGCAAAAGAGGGTATAGGAAGGATATTCGCAGAAAGGGGCAACAAAATCGAGGCCGTTAAGTATTATGAAGATATTCTTGAAAAAGACGGCAATAACTACGTTATTTCTCTGCTGTTGGGAAAATTGTTCATGGAGTTGGAGGATATGGGTCAGGCAGAGACCTGCTTCAGAAAATGCATAAAACTTTCCCCCGAAAAATCCGAGGGATATGCCGAACTCGGCAAACTCTTGATGGCCCGGAAGCACTATGAGCAGGCTGCTAAAGTATATAAAAGCTATATAGCCATTAATGAAACGGATTATTCAGGACATTACAATCTGGCCGGCTGCTATTTCAGGTTAAAGGAGCCTGACAGGGCTGTTCTTGAGTATAAAAGAGCGCTGGAGCTGAATCCTGACAGCCATAACTGCCTTTTTAACCTGGCTTTGGTGTACGAGGATATGGGAGAATATGATAAGGCCATTGATCTATATAAAAGTGCAATTCTTATTAAAATAGACTTTGTTGATGCATATAATAATCTGGGAATATTGTTTTCAAAAATCCAGAGTCCCATGGAAGCTCTGGCTACCTATACAAATGGTATCAAAGCCTGTTCCGACAACGGCGGGTTATATTACAACATGGGTGTGGTACTGTTTGATCTGAGGAGATACCAGGATGCTGCAGATGTGTTCAGACGTGCCATAGAGAAGAATCCGGGGGATACGGATGTTTATTATTATCTGGGTGCATCGCTTACCGAAGCAAAGAAATATGACGAAGCCATAAAGGCGTACGGCAGGGCTCTGGATCAGAATATGAGCGAAGCAGAAATTTATTATAATATAGCTGCAGTATACGCACTGATGAAAAAACAGGACATTGCCATGGATAATCTGAAAAAGGCAATAAGCATAAACCCTGACATCAAACAGCAGGTATATGTAAACAATGTTTTTGACTTCTTGCAGGGGCAGCTGCTGATGCTGGAAGAAAACTAGCGGATGCCTGAAAAAATAGTATGATTTTTACCATTTTCAAACAATAACTTTTATGTTATAATGGACCTGTTATATTTATGTTGCTGCATCAGCGGGATGGGAGAGTTACATGGGTAATGACGAAATGTTACTGGCAATAAAAGAGATGTTTGATCAAAGTATTGACAAGGTTGAAAAGAAATTTGATCAGAAAATTAATGAAGTAAAAGTTATTCTGGAAGATCTTGACGATAAGATAAAGATTGTTGCAGAAGGCCATGATGTTTTAAATAACAAGATGGACTCACTTGAAAAAAGGTTTGACAAACTTGAACAAAAGGTTGACACTCTTGAAATCAAGTTTAGCATACTTGACAAAAAAGTCAGCTCAATGGATAAAAGACTTGACGCCATGGATAGAAAATTTGACTTAATGGATACAAGACTTGATGCCATGGATAAAAGATTTGATTCAATGGATAAAAGACTTGATGCCATGGACGGAAGATTTGATTCAATGGATAAAAGATTTGATGCCATGGACAAAAAGTTTGATTCAATGGATAAAAGATTTGATGCCATGGATTACAAACTGGATTCCATTGACAGGAGGGTTGGAAACCTCGAAAAAGATATGGTTATTGTCAAAGGCTATGTAATTGGGGTTGATGCCAAGCTGAATGAGCATGATACAATACTTAAACGAGTAAAGTAATATAGTATAAATTGCAGCGTTGAATAAAATTTAAAAAACTATAACGCCGGTTTTCCGAGCTCAGGTTATTAAGTCGGAAGCCGGCTTTTTGATGTTGTGAATCAACTTTGCGCTTAATGTAGTTTACTGCTTTCTTTTTTGTGCTAGAATAATACTGATTCATATTTGCTTTGTTCAGTATTTACTTCGGTTAAATTTTTTGAAAAGGACGATATAAATGGCTTTTTTACCTGTAAGCTTTGAGGATATGAATGAGAGAGGCTGGGAACAGCTGGATTTTTTATATATAAGTGGAGATGCATATGTTGATCATCCCAGCTTTGGTCATGCAATAATAATGAGAGTATTGGAAAGTGAGGGCTTTAAAGTTGGAATTATAGCACAGCCCGACTGGAAAAAGAGTGAGGACTTCAAGAGGTTAGGACGTCCTAAATACGGAGTTCTTATCTCATCAGGTGTTATAGATTCAATGGTCAATCACTATACCGCCGGTAAAAAGAAAAGATCAGGCGATCTGTACTCGCCGGGCGGGAAGGCCGGTTTCAGGCCGGATAGGGCTGTTATAGTTTATGCCAATAAAATCAAGGAAATCTTTAAGGATACGCCGGTTATAATAGGGGGAATCGAGGCCAGTCTCAGAAGATTTGCACATTATGACTACTGGGATGATAAGGTCAGAAGATCTATTCTGGTTGATTCCAAGGCAGACATTTTATCATATGGAATGGGCGAAAAACCCATTGTTGAAATTGCGAAACTTTTAAGGAAAGATGTTCCTGTCGCCAGTATAAAGCATACAAGGGGATGCTGCTACCTGGCCTCTTATGATGAACTGCCTGCCGAAATAAAAAATGCCCTGGATTCGAATGGTTCGAAGACAGTGGCAGTACTGCCTTCTTTTGAAGAGGCGGCAGAAGACAAGAAAACCTATGCCGAAGCATTCAAAATACAGTACAATGAGCAGGATGCCGTCAGCGGCAGGATTCTGGTTCAAAGGCACGGAGACAGATACCTTGTGCAAAATCCTCCTTCTTTACCCATGTCTGTTTCAGAGCTGGACAGGGTATATGCACTGCCCTACGAAAGAACCTATCATCCTGAATATGAAAAATTTGGCGGGATACCTGCCATATCCGAAGTTGAATTCAGCATAACCAGCCATAGGGGCTGTTATGGGGGCTGTTCCTTCTGTGCTCTTAATTTTCATCAGGGCAGAGTTATTCAAAAGCGCAGTCAGGCTTCGGTTATGAATGAGGCAAAAAAACTTATCTGGACCGAAGGCTTTAAGGGCTACATTCATGATGTGGGCGGACCGACGGCAAATTTCAGGAGCATAGCCTGTGAGAAGCAGGTTAAGCATGGAGTTTGCAAAGACAGGCAGTGTCTGCACCCGACTCCATGTAAAAATCTGATAGTGGATCATTCGGAATACCTGGACCTGCTGAGAAAGCTGAGAGCACTTCCCGAAGTGAAAAAGGTATTTATTCGCTCAGGAATCAGGTATGATTATCTGATGCTGGATAAAAACGATGACTTTTTTACCGAACTTTGTGAGCATCATGTCAGCGGGCAGCTGAAAGTTGCTCCGGAACACGTGGTTGACAGAGTCCTTGAAAAGATGGGCAAGCCTGACCGTCAGCTTTATGACAGGTTTGTAAAGAAATTTTACAATATCAACAGAAAAATAAATAAAGAGCAATACCTGGTCCCATACCTGATTTCAAGCCATCCCGGCAGTGATTTGAATGCTGCGGTTGAACTGGCGGAATATTTGAAGGAACATGGAATTAATCCCGAACAGGTGCAGGATTTTTATCCGACGCCGGGAACATTGTCCACCTGCATGTTCCATACAGGTTATGACCCAAGAAATATGAAAAAGGCATACGTTCCGAGAGCTCCAAAGGAAAAGGCCATGCAGAGGGCTTTGTTGCAGTACAGGAGAAAAGAAAATTATCACCTTGTTATTGAAGCTCTCAAAGAAGCCCATAGAGAGGATTTGATAGGCTTTGGGCAAAACTGTCTGGTTAAACCGCTGAAAGGTATGAAATTTGAAGCAGCGGATGGGAAACCTGCCGGTAAAAAGCCATCAGACAAGAGGTCATCGGGTAAAAAGCCTTTTGAAAAAAAGCCATCCGGCAGAAGACCAGCAGTTGACACTCCCAAGTCGGGAGGCAATAAAGCGGCTTCCGGAAGTAAAAAGTTGTCTGCCGGCAATGAGAAGTCAATAAAAAACCGAAACAGGGATACTGACAGAAATCCTTCATCGCCCGGCCGAAAGACTGGTGACAAAAAGAGGAAAGGCCGATAATACAATTTTAAATAAATTGACAACTAAAAATCCTTAAAATAAAATATATAGAGGATCTGTTTGGATTATTCTGGCACTTTCCATTCAGATTGTAAATTACAAAAGAGAGGAACATTTTTATGTCGGCAAAGGTATTAAATGGAACGGAACTCGCCGGGAAGGTTAAAGCTGAGCTTAAGGAAAAAGTTGAAGAGCTTAAGCAAAAGGGCATAAATACCGGACTTGCAGTAATAATAGTGGGAGATGACCCCGCCTCAAGAGTATATGTAAATCATAAAAAAAACGACTGTGCTGAGATAGGGATTAAATCCTTCGAATATGCACTTCCTGCATCGACTTCAGAGGATGAACTGCTGGAATTGATCGAAACCTTGAACAATGACAATAGTGTTAACGGTATACTGGTTCAGCTGCCCATACCCAAACATATTAACGAGGATAGAGTTATTGCGGCAATTAATCCTCTTAAGGATGCAGATTGCTTTCACCCTGTAAATGTGGGTAATCTGATGATTGGCAGGCCGCAGTTCCTGCCGTGTACTCCTGCCGGAGTTGTGGAACTGCTGGAGGCGAATGGTATTCAAATCGCCGGAAAGAATTGTGTTGTGGTGGGAAGAAGTAATATTGTCGGAAAGCCGCAGGCTATTTTACTTCTTGCAAAAAATGCTACGGTGACCATATGCCATTCAAAGACTGCCGATATTGCTGCCGTATGCAGGAGCGCGGACATTCTGGTGGTTGCAATCGGGAAGGCCGAATTTATTAAGCCTGAATATGTCAAACCTGGTGCGGTTGTAGTTGACGTAGGAGTATCTAGAGGGGCAGACGGCAAGCTGGTGGGGGATGTGCAGTTCCAGACGGTTTCCGAAATTGCATCTGCAATAACAAAAGTTACCGGAGGAGTAGGTCCCATGACCAGGGCGATGCTGATGAAAAATACGGTAAAAGCTACTTTGCTTCAAAACAATTTATATTAAGGTTTTGTTAAGTGTTTTGTTAAGTGTTTGGTTGTGCATTGGTTTTGCTTAAGTTTTTACGTATTATTTTGGATTTTTAATTTAAAATTTTAGTGAAATGTCACAAAAAAACACGGCAATAATCCATGAAATTTTTAATTCTTGACATAAAAATTAAAAAAGATTAAAATTAACTTGATTATGGCAAGTAAGTTGGTTGTATTGTAGAAGGTAATTAATATCAGAAAACACATTTGTCAGATTAATGACTTATTGAATATAAGCTTGTTTTAGGCTAATTTATATATGCAGGTTTGTTTTACATCTCATATCGAATTTGTGTACATTTTTTAATGTACAAATATAGCCATAGGCATAAATGCTTGTTTTTTGATCGTACTGTTTGCAATGCAGTAAGGATTTTCCAGTTTCCTATCCGACTTGTTTCCAGTCATATAAGTCAATTTCCTATGATACTTTGAACATCAAAGTTTATAATTGACTAACTATTTTGAATATGAATTTTGAAATTTGAGCATTGAAAACTGAATAAGGAGGAGGTGTGTAACAATCGAACTTACAAGCATTTTAATTGGAGTCGGTGGTGGATTGGTTATCGCAGTAATTGCTTCATTTATATCTTACAAAGTCTCTTTTAACAAAGGATTTGAGGCCAGAAAGAAAGAAGCTGAGGCCACAATCGGAAGTGCCGAGCAGGAAGCTCAAAGAATAGTCGGAGAAGCTTTAAAGCAAGGTGAAGGTAAGAAGAGAGAAGCACTTCTTGAAGCTAAGGAAGAAATTCACAAGAGCAGAATTGAACTCGACAGAGATATCAAGGAAAGACGTAATGAATTTCAGAGGCAGGAAAGAAGATTGGTTCAGAAAGAAGAAACCCTTGACAAAAAGGTTGAAGCCCTTGAACATAAGGACGAGGCTTTAAACAAAAAAATCAAGGATATAGAGGTTTTACAGGAGCGTTCAGAAGAGCTTGTTAAAAAGCAAACTGAGGAACTTGAAAGAATCTCCGGTTTATCTGTAGAAGATGCAAAAGAGTACCTTCTCAGAAATATTGAAAATGAAGTTAAACATGAGGCGGCAGCTCTTATTAAGGAAATTGAGGCCAACGCGAAGCAGGAAGCAGACAGAAAGGCCAAGGACATTCTGGCCACTGCTATTCAGAAGTGCGCTGCCGATCACGTATCTGAAGCTACAGTTTCTGTAGTACCTTTACCGAATGATGAGATGAAGGGAAGAATAATTGGCCGTGAGGGAAGAAATATCAGAA
This sequence comes from Ruminiclostridium cellobioparum subsp. termitidis CT1112, assembly GCF_000350485.1. Classification (GTDB taxonomy): domain Bacteria; phylum Bacillota; class Clostridia; order Acetivibrionales; family DSM-1351; genus Ruminiclostridium; species Ruminiclostridium termitidis. The sequence goes on along the minus strand of NZ_AORV01000033.1, from coordinate 164,054 downwards.
CTCTCGAGACATTAACAGGAATTGACCTGATTATTGATGATACATCGGAAGCGGTAATATTGTCCGGGTTTGACCCGATACGCAGAGAGGTTGCAAGATTGACACTGGAAAAGCTTATACTTGACGGTAGAATTCATCCTGCAAGGATTGAAGAAATGGTTGAAAAGGCCAAAAAGGAAGTTGACAACACTATTCGTCAGGAGGGTGACAACGCCGCATTTGAAACTGGTGTTCACGGTTTGCATCCTGAGCTTATAAGATTACTGGGTAAATTGAAATTCAGAACTAGTTATGGACAAAACGTACTTAACCATTCAATAGAGGTATCTCACTTGGCCGGAATAATGGCGGCTGAACTGGGAGTTGATGTTCCTCTTGCAAAGAGAGCCGGTTTGCTTCATGACATTGGTAAGGCTATCGACCATGAGGTTGAAGGATCACACGTTACAATCGGTGCCGATGTAGCCAAGAAATATAAAGAGGGCGCTGATGTTGTAAATGCTATCCTTTCCCATCACGGCGATGTTGAGGCTACAAGTATAGTTTCGGTGCTGGTGCAGGCTGCGGATTCAATTTCTGCTGCAAGACCCGGGGCCAGAAGAGAAACTCTTGAATCCTACATCAAACGTCTTGAGAAGCTTGAAGAAATTGCAAATTCTTTTGAAGGAGTTGAAAAGTGTTTTGCAATTCAAGCGGGTAGAGAAATAAGAATCATGGTAAAACCTGAAGTTGTAAATGATGCAGATATCGTACTCAAAGCCAGAGAAATAGTTAAAAAGATAGAAGACGAACTTGAATATCCCGGACAGATAAAGGTTACTCTGCTCAGGGAAACAAGAGCTATTGAATATGCTAAGTAATTTATACGGACCTTTAGGTTGGTTATAACAGAAAAAGCGTGGGGGGAAACCCCCACGCTTTTTTGTTATAGGCTATAGTATATTAAACTGGCTTGGAAATTTACCATCAACTTCCAATATCAATATCGGCTTCTTCAGGCATACTGTACAGTGAGAAAATAAATTCTGACGTATTTAGTGTTTTGTATTACCAAAGTCAATTACGGTTGGAAGCCTTCGCCTTCCAGGGGAATATTGCTTTAAGCCGATAATAATTGACTTTTACGCGTTTCAATGAGGCAATGGTGTATGCTGACACCCTGGATATGCCCTCGCCGCCGAAACCAAAGAGGTAAGGGTCATCTATTGCCTCGTTATAAATGTTAATGGTATAATAATATATTAGCGGACCAGTTAAAGTGTCCGGTTTTATTTGTGATTACTGTACGGAATAACCTATCTATTAGTTTTGGAGGAAATGCTTTGAAGATACTTTTTATTGGGGATATTTATGGAAACCCGGGAAGAAAGGCTGTAAAGGAATGTGTACCGCAACTGAGAAAGGAACTTGACATAGATTTTTGTATTGCAAACGGTGAGAACTGTGCCGCTGGCAGCGGAATAACATATATTATAGCACAGGAGCTGTATAAGGCCGGAGTGGACTGCATTACAATGGGCAATCACACCTGGTCCAAAAAAGAGATTCTGAATTTTATTGATTCGGATGATAAAATAATCAGACCTGCAAATTTCCCGGACAATGTACCGGGAAGGGGACATACAATACTGAAATCAAATGGCAGGGAACTGGCGGTACTGAATCTGATGGGAAGAGTGTATATGGATAGCATTGACTGTCCTTTCCTCACAGCCGACAGAGAATTGCAGATAATAAAATCAAAAACAAAGGTTGTCTTTGTTGACATGCATGCCGAAGCAACTTCGGAGAAATGCGCGCTTGCCTGGTATCTGGACGGAAAGGTCTGTTGCGTGGCCGGTACGCATACACATGTTCAGACGGCAGATGAAAGGATTCTGCCCTTTGGAACGGCAATTATATCCGATGTGGGAATGACCGGTCCATACGACGGAGTTATCGGAGTTGATAAGGAATTGATAATTGAAAGATTCATTACCAGAATGCCGCAAAAATTTGAGGTCGCCAAGGGACGGGTACAATTTTGTGCCATTTATCTGGAAGTTGATGATAAAACAGGTAAAGCCGTTAAAATAGAGCGGATCAGCAGGCTTTTTGACGATCAGCAGCTGGCTTAGTTAAAATTGCACGCATATGGAGGCGTATATGGTAGAAAGTAATGACAGAATTATCGTGCAAAAGAAATCCGATTTAAAATTTTTAGAGTTCAGAAATCTGAAAACCCACCAGGACATATTGACCCATTGTTTTACAACAAGGCTTGGAGGGGTCAGTTCAGGTGAATGTACCTCACTTAATCTCAGTTTTAACAGAAATGACAGCAGGGAAAATGTATTGGCCAATTACTGTATAATTGCCGGGGCAATGGGAGTGGATTTTGATAGAATGGTGCTTTCCCATCAGGTGCATGGCAATAAAATAAGATATGTGGGTCCGGAGGATGCCGGAAAGGGTCTGGCAAGAGAAAGTGATATCATAGGCTGCGATGGGCTTACCACCGATGTGCCGGGTATACCTCTGGTAACATTTTATGCCGACTGTGTACCTGTGCTGATGCTGGATCCTGTAAAAAAAGCCATCACGGCGGTACATTCAGGATGGAAGGGCACTTTGGCAAATATTTCCCTGGAAGCGCTGAGGCTTATGGAAGAAAAATATAAAAGCAATATGGAGGACCTGCAGGTTGCTGTCGGGCCTTCAATATGCAAAAACTGCTTTGAAGTCGGAGCAGAAGTGTATGAGTTTTTTATAAACAAATATCCCTGGTGTGATATATACATAGACAGGTGTAATGAAAAGTATCATATCGATCTGCAGCAGATAATCAAACGGGTGCTGACGGATTATGGGGTGCAGGAAAAAAACATACTGTTAAGCGATACCTGTACGAAATGCAACAGTGATGTGTTTTTTTCCTACAGGGGAGACATGGGAAAAACCGGAAGCCTTGCTGCCATAATGATGCTCAGGGAGACAATTTGAGAAACTGGAAGCAATGGGGAAAATGCTTGCAGGAAAAGACTAAAGTACGGAGAAGATTATGAAAACAATCAGTAAATTATCAATATTATTTATCATAAGTATACTCCTGGGTGCCTGTACGGTAAATCTGGAGAGGAACAAGCCTGTAGAGGACGATGTATATGAAGATAAATACGATGTTATAGATAGAGGACCTGTTAAAGGGGGCTCAATCAGACTTTTTACAACTCCGGTGGACACCCTTAACCCTGTTCTTACAAATAACGTACATGTCCAGGATTTCCTGGGACTGGTATTTGAAGGGCTTTATGCTCTGGACAGCAGTCAGCGGCCTGTTCCGGTACTGGCCAAAAGTTCCTCGCTGTCAGCCGATGGCCTGACCCTGACAATTAACCTGAGGGAAAATATAAAGTGGCACGACAAAATGCCGTTTAAAGCAGAGGATGTTGTATTTACCATCAATACATTACTGGACACAAAGATTAACAGTGTGTATTCAGTCAATGTAAAACACATTGAATCGGCAGCTGCAAGCGGGAACAGCGTTATTATAAAGCTGAAACAGCCATATTCTTTAATTAGAAATGAACTGACTTTTCCTGTTATTCCGGCACATCACTTTGTAAATGAAAAGCTGACCGATAAAAATTCAAAGGCAAATCTCACACCTGTGGGAACAGGCCCATATAGCTTCAATTCCTATAATGCCAAGACGGGAGTTAAATTGAGGCTCAGTGAAAACTGGTGGAATGCTGAAGCCTCAGCAAGTGAGGCCTCAAACAATTCATCGGCCAAAGGTGCTGAAAATTTAAATTCCGATGTAAAAAAAGCTCCGTTGAAGCTGCCCTATCTGTCCAATATCGAGATAAAGGTTTTTAACAACATAAACAGTGCAAACGCAGGCTTTCAGGCCAGGGATATTGATGTACTTCCGGCTCAGTACGGCGAGTATAGAAAGTATATTGGCCGTACCGATATGAATTTGAAACGGTTTGAGAGTAGAAATTATGAGTTCTTAACCTTAAATATCAAGAAAGGACTCTTAACAGATAAGCGCCTCAGAAATGCTCTTAATTACTTAATAAATAAAAAGAAGCTGGTAGATGAGGCGGCGACAGGAATAGCCGTACCGGCAGAATTGCCCGTCGTCCCCAATTCCTGGGTTTATCAGCTTGTGGATTTTAATGAGAAGGACGCCTTGGGCAAGGCTAAGGAATTTTTGAATCAGAGCGGATATGTGCTGGATTCTAAAAATAAGTATGTCAATAAGACAAGCAGAAAGGCACTGACATTAAAGCTGATAGTAAACCAGGAAAATTCCTTAAGATTTAACACCGCTTCGGAAATAGCTTCACAGCTTGGGAAAAGCGGTATAACGGTTCAGGTGGTTAAACTTTCCTGGGATGCTTATAAAAATGCATTAAAAACCGGTGCATATGATCTGGCATTATCCGGATATAGAATTACATCAGTACCGGATTTGTCTTTTGCGTATTCCACCCAAGAAATTCAATCGGGCCTTAATGTGGCGGGATACAGCAATCCGGAAGTTGACGGGTACCTGCAGCAGATATTGACCGAGAACAATCCGGATGCACAAAAAAATATATTTACGAAATTATTGAATACCGTACTTGATGACAGGCCATATATAGGTTTGTACTTCCTCAATGACGGTATGATGTACAGCAAGAACATCAAGGGTACGGTCAATCCTTATGTATGGAACAAGTATAATGACATTACAAAATGGTATTTACCATAATTTAACTATTTATGTGGCTGCAAGGCAGCGGGACAGGAGACTATATGATTTGGGCATTAATAATCATTGCAGGATTTGTGCTGGACAGGCTGACAAAGATTTGGGTTGTGGATTCAATTGTAGGCAATCCCATAACAGTAATCAATAATTTCTTTTATATCAGGCATTTGGAAAACGAAGGTGCAGCCTTCAGCATTTTAGAGGGAAAAACCGTATTGCTGGCCGTTATGGTATCTGTTGTGGCTCTTGTGATTTTTGGGGTAATCATAAAAAATAAGAACAAGTTCCTTCGGACAACCCTTTCAATAATACTTGCAGGTGCACTGGGAAACCTGTATGATAGAATCTTCAATGATGGGAAGGTAGTTGATTTCCTGGAGTTCCATTTCGGAAGCTATACATTTCCAACCTTTAATCTGGCAGACTGCCTTGTTGTGGTAGGAACCATATTGCTGGCAATCTATATACTGTTTATATATAAGGAGGCCAAGCCTGAAGCCGGGTCGGTGGAAAAATCCGAAGCCGCAGGTACAGACGAGGATAAAAAATAATAATTGTTGTGAGTCTTGTTTAAAACATCTGTTAAAGATTATGATTAATAAAATGTAAGTAATATTTTATAGCGGAGGCAAATTTGAAAGAAATCATACTGGAATGCGATGAAAACTCAGCACGTATAGATGCATGGCTGGCAGGGAAACTGGAGGAATACTCCAGATCATATATTCAGAAGCTATGCCAGGACGGACATATTACAGTCGATGGTGTGGGGGTAAAATCCAACTACAGGCTTAAGACGGGTGAAAGGATAACCGCCCTGATTCCTGAGGCGGAAGTACTGCAGGTAACAGCAGAAGAAATTCCACTGGATATAGTCTATGAGGATGAACATATTATTGTTATAAACAAACCCAAGGGGATGGTAGTGCATCCCGCGGCCGGAAACTATACGGGAACCCTTGTCAATGCATTAATGAAACACTGCGGTGAAAGCCTGTCCGATATTAACGGAATTATCAGACCGGGAATTGTGCACAGGATTGACAAGGATACTTCAGGTCTGCTGGTTGTAGCAAAGAATAATCATGCCCATGAATTCCTTTCAAAAAAGTTAAAGACTCACGATATCAAAAGAGAGTATATCGCTTTGGTTGAAGGTATTATATATGAAAGCACAGGCAAAATAGATGCGCCTATAGGCAGACATCCTGTTGAAAGAAAGAAAATGAGCGTTAACGTGAAGTCGGGGCGGAATGCCGTAACCCACTTCAAGGTGCTGGATAGGTTTCCTGCTGCAACCTATCTGGAGCTAAAGCTGGAAACCGGCAGGACTCACCAGATAAGAGTACACATGGCATATATAAATCACCCTGTCATCGGGGATGAAGTATATGGCAGGAAAAAGCAGAGATTTGATACCCGGGGACAGGTGCTGCACGCCAGGAGACTCACCCTTGAGCATCCTGCGACCGGAGAGCTGATGGAATTTGAAGTACCTGTGCCGGATTATTTCACCCGGCTTATACAGGAGTTGAAGGAAGTAAGGTAATGGTGTATTAAACTCCCGTTAGTCAGGCAGGATTTTTGTTAAAAAAGTTATGGACAACATTAACTTGTTATGTTATGATTTTAAGAAATAAATGGTTTACCTTTAAATTAGTCCAGAGAGGCTATAAGGTGAGAGATATTAAACTTAACATGAATTCTTTATAATCAATGCTGATTCGGATAAAGTATACCTGTTCAGCATCCGGATTATATTTGATATGTTTAAGCTTCTTGCCTATGGCGGGAAGCTTTTTTGGTTCTGTTAAATTAAATCAACCGGCTGGATTTTAGCAGAAAATAATGCAATGAAAGAAATAAGACTTTTAAGAAATTGAAAATAGCTAATATTAAATAATTAAGATGGATTTTTAGCATAAAAAGAGAGGATGATCAGGATGCAGAAAACAGAAATAATGGATGAAAGCGCAGTAAGCAGGGCTATTACAAGGATTTCCCATGAGATAATTGAAAAAAACAAGGGAATTGAAAATCTTGTGCTGATTGGAATTCAGAGAAGAGGAGTACCGCTGGCCAAGAGAATAGCAGACAAGATCAAAAGTGTTGAGAACAGTGAAATTCCGGTAGGCATACTGGACATAACGCTTTACCGTGATGACCTGAGTTTGTTGAATGAGCATCCTGTAATTAACGGAACTGAAATTAATTTTGATATTGCCAACAAGAAGGTGGTTCTGGTAGATGATGTCATATATACCGGGAGAACAGTCAGAGCCGCAATTGATGCCATAATGGACATAAACAGGCCACAGATGATCCAGCTTGCGGTACTCATCGACAGGGGCCACCGTGAATTGCCCATAAGAGCCGATTATGTGGGCAAAAATGTACCCACCTCAAGAAGTGAGATAGTTCATGTAAATGTGCTTGAGATTGACGGAGAGAACAGTGTAACCATATCAAACAAGGAATAAGAAAGGCTAACGGAGGTTACTATGAATCTAAAATCTAAAGATTTGCTTGGACTTAGAGATATTACGGCAGAAGAGATAGAATATATCCTTAATACTGCAAAAACAATGAAATACATCATTACCACAAACAATAAGAAAACTGCTCATCTTCAGGGGAAATCGGTAATTACGCTTTTCTATGAAAACAGTACCAGAACCAGGCTTTCCTTTGAACTGGCATCAAAATACATGGGGGCCAACGCTGCCAATATTTCAGCTTCCGGCAGCAGTGTCCAAAAGGGTGAAAGTCTCATAGACACAGGAAAAACCATAGACAGCATGGGCTCGGATGTCATAATAATAAGACACCCCATGTCAGGAGCGCCCCATCTGTTGGCCCAAAACGTAAAATCCTCGGTAATAAATGCCGGGGATGGGATGAATGAACATCCTACACAGGCATTGCTGGACATGTTCACCATGGTTGAAAAAAAAGGAAGCCTGAAGGGCTTAAAGGTTGCTATCGTCGGGGATATTCTTCACAGCAGAGTGGCGAGAAGCAATATCTGGGGACTCACCAAAATGGGTGCCGAAGTAAATATAGCCGGACCGGCAACACTGATACCGCCCGGCATAGAAAAACTCGGAGTCAACGTTTTCAGCACAGTACAGGAGGCATTACTGGATGCCGATGTGGTAATGGGCTTAAGGATACAGCTGGAACGTCAAAAGAAAGGCTTATTCCCATCAATCAGAGAATATTCAAGATTCTTTGGTCTGGACGACAAGCGTCTGAAACTGGCCAGGGAGGATGCCATAGTTATGCACCCCGGCCCTGTTAACAGGGGAGTGGAGCTTTCATCAATGGTTATGGACGGAGATCAGTCCACAATAAATGAGCAGGTCACAAACGGTGTTGCAATAAGGATGGCTTTACTATATCTATTGACCAGGAGGGGAACAGCAAATGAAGTTATTGATTAAAAATGGACATGTTATTGATGCTAAAAGTGGCTTGGACAAGGTTACCGATATACTGGCGGACGAGGGCCTTATAGCGGATATCGGGGAAGATATAGATCCGACAGGCTGTGAAATCATTGAAGCAGACGGAATGTACGTTATACCCGGGCTTGTTGATGCTCACTGCCATCTGAGGGATCCGGGCTTTGAATACAAGGAAGATATAGAGTCGGGAACCAGAAGTGCCGCAAAGGGCGGTTTTACCTCGGTAGCCTGCATGCCCAACACAAATCCCGTACTTGATAATGAAGCAATGATCAAATACGTCATAAATAAGGCAAAAGCGGAAGGGCTGGTAAACGTATACCCTATCGGCGCCGTATCAAAAGGACTTAAAGGAGAGGAATTAAGTGAAATAGGCGAACTGAAATTTGCGGGGGCGGTTGCTCTTTCAGATGACGGGAAACCTGTAAACAACTCTTCATTAATGAAAAAAGCAATGCAGTACGCATCTATGTTTGATATAACCATAATATCACACTGTGAGGATCTGGATCTGGTGGATGAAGGACTTATGAATGAAGGCTATTACTCATCGGTACTGGGGTTGAAGGGAAATCCCGCACCCGCCGAGGAAGTAATGATTGCAAGAGACCTTATACTTGCGGAATACACCAGGGCAGCAGTCCATATAGCACATGTAAGCACCGAACTTGGAGTCGATCTCATCAGAAATGCAAAAAGACGCGGCGTCAATGTAACCGCAGAGACCTGTCCCCACTATTTTTCACTGACAGATCAGGCCTGTGAAGGCTTCAATACAAATGCAAAAGTAAATCCCCCCTTAAGGACTCAAAAGGATGTTGATGCAATTATTGAGGGCTTGAAGGACGGAACATTGGATATAATTTCAACCGATCACGCTCCTCATCACAGGGATGAAAAAAATGTTGAATTCAAACAGGCCGCAAACGGTCTGGTGGGCTTTGAAACGGCATTTCCTCTCGCAATAACCTGTCTTGTCAAACCGGGACATCTCACTTTAAAGCAATTGGTTCAAAAAATGTGTGCAAACCCCTCCAAAATGCTGGGCCTGAACAAGGGAACAATTGAAGTCGGATTCAGTGCAGACCTTATGATATTCAATATAAATGAACAATATACGGTTGACATCAACAAGCTGGAATCAAAGGGCAAAAATTCACCCTATAACGGCTATAAACTATTCGGACAGCCTCAATATACAATTGTTGGCGGCAATCCTGTAGTAAGGTCAGGACAGATAGTCTAGTACAATATTCTGCATACTGCCGGCCCTTTTGCAAACTATTTATGCCGCTGCCTGAAGCGGCGGAATGGAGAGAACGATTAATATGTTTATTGACAAACTCATTGAAAGTATCAAGGAAAAGAACAATCCAACGGTAGTGGGGCTTGATCCCAAAATTGAATATGTACCTTCCTTCATTAAGGAAAAAGCTTTTAAAGAATTCGGAGTGACCTTAAAAGGTGCGGCACAGGCCATCATACAATTTAACAAACAGCTTGTGGATGCGGTTTATGACCAGGTACCTGCAGTAAAGCCGCAGCTTGCCTATTATGAAATGTATGGTATTGAGGGTATGATAGCCTTTGACGAGACCTGCAGGTATGCCAGGGGCAAAGGCCTTCTGGTCATAGCAGACGGGAAGAGGAATGACATCGGTACAACAGCCGAAGCCTATTCAAGGGCATTTTTGGGAGAAACGGTTCTGGCGGATGGGATAAAACAAAAGGCCTTTGATGCGGATGCACTCACTGTCAGCCCATATCTCGGCATAGACGGTATCAAACCCTTTATAGACGACTGTGATAAACATGAAAAGGGTATATTCGTACTTGTCAAAACCTCCAACAAATCCTCGGGGCAGCTTCAGGACCTGGTTACACAGGATTGCAGAAGCATTTATGAAATAATGGCTTCATATGTAAATGAATGGGGAAAAAATGTCAGGGGACAGTATGGCTACAGCAGCGTGGGAGCGGTTGTGGGGGCCACCTATCCAAACCAGGCAAAGCTGCTGCGTTCAATTATGAAACACGCATATATTCTTGTACCGGGCTACGGCGCACAGGGCGGAACTGCAAGGGACTGTGTCAACAACTTTAACAGCGACGGTCTGGGGGCCATAGTCAATGCCTCAAGGAGTATAATGTGCGCATATATGTCGGATAACTGGAAGAACCTGTACAGTGAAGATAAGTTTGCAGAAGCTGCGAGAGCTGAAGTAATCAGAATGAAGGAAGATTTAAACAGTGCTCTTGCCGGATATAGATAAAAAGAAATAAAATTATTTTGTCCCGTATGACCGGTGGGACAGCCACCGGCACATGGGTGTCATGGAGGTTACAATGAAGGCATTTTTACTGCTTGAAGATGGAACGGTTTTTGAGGGAAACAGTTTTGGAAAGGAAGGAAAGGTAGTAGGTGAAGTAGTATTCAACACCGGCATGACAGGATATCAGGAAGTTCTGACCGATCCCTCCTACTGCGGACAGATTGTCTGCATGACTTACCCGCTGATAGGCAATTACGGAGTTAACCTTGATGATATTGAATCCGTAAAGCCCCAGGTAAAGGGGTTTATAGTAAGAGAACTTTGTAAGACGCCCAGCAACTGGAGATCCATAGAATCCCTCAATGAATATTTGAAGAGACATGGGATAATCGGGCTGGAAGGTATAGATACAAGGGCACTTACCATAATATTGAGAAACAGGGGAACAATGAAGGGGACCATAGTCACCTGTGAGACTCTTGAGGAAATTGAAGAAAAAATAGCTGAAGTTAAAGCCTATACCGTAAGCAATCCGGTTTTGCAGGTTACAACTCCCGAAATAAAACATTACAGCGGAGAAGGCTACAAAATCGCACTGCTGGATTACGGTCTCAAGAAAAACATCGTTAGATCACTGCAAAAAAGGAACTGTGAGGTATATGTATTCCCATGTACGGCTACTGCAGAGGAGGTTCTCACTGTTGAACCAGACGGAATAATGCTGTCAAACGGACCGGGAGATCCAAAGGATTGCAGGTTTCAGATAGATAATATTAAAAAGCTGATAGGTAAAAAGCCCATTTTCGGAATATGCCTGGGACATCAGCTCACTGCACTTGCCAACGGAGCCGATACCGAAAAGCTCAAATACGGCCATAGAGGCTGCAACCATCCTGTCAAAGATATTGAAAAGGATATGACTTACATCACTTCTCAAAACCATGGGTATACCATCATAAAAGAATCACTTGATCCGGAAATAATGAAAATAAGCCATATAAATATGAATGACGGAACCATAGAAGGTCTTAAATATAAAAATGCCCCCATGTTTACGGTGCAATTCCATCCTGAAGCATCGCCGGGACCGGGGGATACGGCTTATCTCTTTGACGAGTTTATTAAAATGATCGATGAAGCCGGCAGCTTGAACAAATAGACAAAACACAAATGCTTTTCGTTAGTTAATAACAGCCGCACAGCGGCAGATCGGAGAATAGAATGCCAAGACGTAATGATATTCACAAGGTATTGGTTATCGGGTCAGGCCCTATCATAATAGGCCAGGCAGCCGAGTTTGACTATGCAGGAACCCAGGCATGCCAGGCACTTAAGGAAGAAGGAATCGAAGTTGTACTTGTAAACAGCAATCCTGCTACAATTATGACTGATACAAATATAGCGGATAAGGTATATATTGAACCACTGAAAGCCGAGGTTGTAAAGAATATTATCCTGAAGGAAAAGCCGGACAGCATACTGCCCACTCTGGGAGGCCAGACCGGACTTAATCTTGCAATGGAACTGGCTGAATCAGGTTTTCTGGAAGCACAGGGTGTAAAGCTGCTTGGAACTGCAACCGAAGCAATTAAAATGGCTGAGGACAGGCAGGATTTCAAGGATACCATGGAACGCATAGGTGAACCCTGTATTGCCAGCAAGGTTGTCACTACCATAGAGGATGCCGTAGCTTTTGCAAAGGAAATTGAATACCCTGTCATTGTAAGACCGGCGTACACACTTGGCGGCACGGGCGGCGGAATTGTCAACAACGAAGAGGAACTGAAGGAAACAGGCGGTCATGGACTACGGCTCAGCCGCGTTCATCAGGTTTTGATTGAAAAATGTATTGCCGGCTGGAAGGAAATAGAATATGAAGTAATGCGTGACAGCAAGGGAAATGTAATCACCGTATGCAATATGGAAAACATTGATCCCGTCGGTGTACATACGGGTGACAGCATAGTCGTGGCACCTTCTCAGACCCTGGCAGACAAGGAATATCAGATGCTGAGGACCTCTGCCCTGAAAATAATATCGGCGCTTGGAATACAGGGCGGCTGTAATGTTCAGTACGCACTGCACCCCACAAGCTTTGAGTACGCAGTCATCGAGGTTAACCCAAGAGTCAGCCGGTCTTCGGCTTTGGCCTCCAAGGCAACGGGTTACCCAATCGCAAAGGTTGCCTCAAAGATAGCCATCGGATACGGCCTGGATGAGATAAAAAATGCGGTTACCGGCAAGACTTATGCCTGCTTTGAGCCCACCCTGGACTATGTGGTTGTAAAGATACCAAAATGGCCTTTCGACAAGTTTGTCAGAGCAAAAAGAACACTTGGGACACAGATGAAGGCAACCGGAGAGGTAATGTCCATCAGCAGCTCCTTTGAGGCGGCTTTAATGAAAGCCATACGGTCACTGGAACTGGGTATATTCACACTTGAACAGGATATTTATAAAAAACTTGAAGGAAATGAGCTGGTAAGAAAGCTCTCAGATATAAATGACGAAAGAATTTTTGTAATAGCGGAGGCAATACGCCGCTCGGTCACCCTGGAAGAAATTTATGAAATAACAAAAATAGATTATTTCTTCCTATGCAAGATAAAGGAACTTGTGTTGATGGAAGAAAAGCTGAAGTCCTATACACCCGGCCAGCTGACAGGGGATATTTTAAGAAAAGCCAAGAAAATGGGCTTTACAGACAGAGTAATCGCCAAACTGACGGGGACAACAAAGGAGAATATAACAAACCTGAGAAAACAGCAGGGAATTATGGCAGCCTACAAAATGGTTGACACCTGTGCGGCTGAATTTGAGGCGGCAACTCCGTATTACTATTCCACCTATGACAATAACTCCGAAGTCAAGCAATCCTCCAGGGAAAAGGTTCTTGTGCTGGGATCGGGCCCTATCAGGATCGGGCAGGGAATAGAATTTGACTACTGTTCGGTTCACTCTGTCTGGGCACTTAAGGAAATGGGTTACGAAACCATAATAGCAAACAACAACCCCGAGACAGTAAGCACCGACTTTGATACTGCCGATAAGCTGTATTTTGAACCGCTTACACCCGAGGATGTGCAGAATATAGTTGAAGCAGAAAATCCCAAGGGAGCTATAGTCCAGTTCGGAGGCCAGACAGCCATAAAGCTGACAAAAGCACTGGATGAGATGGGTGTAAGGATATTCGGAACAGAGCCTGAAAATGTAGACGCTGCCGAAGACAGGGAAAAGTTTGACGAAATACTGGAAAAGACAGGTATTCCGAGGCCCCAGGGCAAGACAATATTTACACTTGAGGAGGCACTTGCAGCCGCAAACGAGTTGGGCTATCCCGTACTTGTAAGACCTTCCTACGTACTGGGCGGGCAGGGTATGGAAATTGCCTTTAACGACAGGGATGTAGCTGAATTTATGGAGATAATAAACAGAACCGTGCAGGAGCACCCCATCCTCGTTGATAAATACATGATGGGTAAGGAAATAGAAGTAGACGCCATCTGCGACGGTGAAAACATATTGATACCAGGTATAATGGAGCACCTTGAAAGAGCGGGGGTACACTCTGGTGACAGTATTTCGGTATATCCCACCCAGACGGTCAGTGACAAAATTAAAAAAGTCATTGTGGATTATACTGAAAGGCTTGCAAAGGCTCTCAATGTAATAGGACTTGTAAATATACAGTATGTTGTCTACAACAATGAAGTTTACGTAATAGAAGTCAATCCAAGGTCAAGCCGTACAGTACCCTATATAAGCAAGGTTACGGGAATACCAATGGTAAATCTGGCTACCAGGTGCATGATGGGAATGAAGCTGGGTGATTTCAGATTTGGAACCGGTCTCTACAAGGAGCCCGAATATGTATCTGTTAAAGTACCGGTGTTCTCCTTTGAAAAGCTTCATGACGTGGATATCAGTCTGGGGCCTGAAATGAAATCCACCGGTGAGGTTCTGGGAATCGCCGATAATTTCCCTGAAGCGCTTTATAAGGGTATCATAGCATCGGGGATCAGGCTGCCTCAAAAAGGCGACGGAATATTGATGACGGTAAGGGATACCGACAAGCCCGAGCTTGTGGGAATAGCGGAAGAATTTGAAAAGCTGGGCTTTACCCTGTACGCAACAGGCAAGACAGCTCACATGCTGAACCACAACGGTATTGCCACAAATGCGGTCAAGAAGCTGGATGAAGGTTCACCCAACATACTTGACCTGATACAGTCAGGCAAGCTGGGAATGATCATAAATACTCCTACAAAAGGCAGAAAGCCGGACAGGGATGGCTTCAAAATAAGAAGAAAAGCCGTTGAAATGTCAATTCCATGTCTGACATCACTTGATACGGCTTCTGCAATAATCAGATGTCTCAAGCTGGGCAAGACCGAAGGCCAGCTTGAAGTGCTGAACCTGAGTATATTTGAATAGAAATGGAGATAACCATGAAGAAAGTTCTTACTGAACAGATTGCAGACCTGGAAAAGCTCTGTGACGATGTGTACAAAATGACCGTCAGATCGGAGTATGTGGCACAGAATGCTGCACCGGGCCAGTTTGTCAATGTGAAGTGCGGAGGCATAGAGGCTTTTCTCAGAAGACCTATAAGCATTTGCGACGTGGACAGGGCAAACAGCACCTTTGATATTGTTTTTCAGGTAAAGGGCAACGGGACCGAGAGGCTGAGCTGCAAATGTACAGGCGAGGTTGATATTATGGCTCCGTTGGGAAAGCCCTTTGAAATAGATGACAGGTATAAAAGCATTGTTGTTGTTGGAGGCGGAATAGGTACCTTTCCTCTGCTGTATCTTTTAAACAGCAGTAAAGCGGAAGAAAAGACAGCTTTGCTGGGTTTCAGGACAAAAACCTCCGTGGTGCTGGAAAACCGGTTCAGGGCCGCGGCACAGCATGTGGAAATAGCCACCGATGACGGTACTTACGGAAAGCAGGCTTTTGTCACAGAACTGCTGGAGCAGCGTATACTCGGCCAAAAGCCCGATATAGTGTATACCTGCGGCCCCGGCATCATGATGCGCAAGGTGGCAGCTATAGCAGAAAAAAATGGTATTCCCTGCCAGGTCTCCATGGAGCAGAGAATGGGCTGCGGAATAGGTGCCTGTCTGGTCTGTGCCTGCAAGACCAAAAAGGGAGAGGATGACTGGGGTTTCGCTCATGTTTGCAAGGACGGCCCGGTATTCTGGAGCACAGACATCTGCTGGGACCAATGCGAAGATAGCAGATAGTGCGTACATCACTTGCCTTCGCATATGAAAAACGCAGGCGTTTTTCCCCGGTGTAGTGCATAGAGGCATACGCCGGGGAGCTTGGCGCATTAAAAAACCACTGACATTTAGATGTACAGATTGGAGAGTAATATGTCAAATAACATTGATCTTAGTGTAAATATAGCAGGAATCAGTTTTAAAAATCCGGTCATCATGGCATCAGGCACCTACGGCTTTGGACATGAATACAGTGAATATATTGATTTGAATACTCTTGGCGGGATATCCGTGAAGGGACTTACCCTGAAAGAACGGAAAGGCAATCCTCCGCCCAGAATAGCCGAAACTCCGGCAGGCATACTCAACAGTGTGGGGCTTCAGAACCCGGGAGTTGAGGTGTTTAAAAAGCATGACCTGCCCTTTCTGAAACAATTCGATACAAGGGTAATCGCCAATATAGCCGGAAATACCATAGAAGAGTACTGTGAAATGGCCGAGATACTTGGAGATTCGGAAATTGATGCCATTGAGCTCAATGTTTCCTGCCCCAATGTAAAGGCCGGAGGACTGGCCTTTGGCACCGATCCGCTGCTTATTGAGGAAATAACGTCGGCTGTAAAGAGATACTGTAAGCAGCCTTTAATTGTAAAGCTCTCGCCAAATGTGGGAGACATAAAATCTATGGCCAGAGCGGCCGAAGCGGCTGGGGCGGATTGTGTATCACTTATAAATACAATACTGGGAATGGCAATTGATATTCATAGAAAAAAACCGGTGCTTGCAAATAATTTCGGAGGGCTTTCAGGGCCTGCCGTAAAGCCTGTAGCCGTAAGAATGGTGTATGAGGCCGCCCATGCGGTCAAAATACCTGTGATCGGTATGGGCGGCATAGCCTGCGGTGATGATGCGGTGGAGTTCCTGCTTGCGGGTGCGGCCGCGGTCATGGTCGGCACAGCCAACTTTATTAATCCTGCCGTACCTTTGGACATTATTTCGGGACTGAAAGAATACATGAAGAAATACCGATACAGTAATTTAAAGGATATCACAGGCAAGCTGGAATTAAATTAATCCTTTGTGCCGGTTAATAATATGTGAAAAGTTTGGTATAATTAAACCGAAGGTAACAATTTTTGCATTGGAGGATGAGATGATAACCAGACTTATTTTTGTAAGACACGCAGAGGCGGAGGGCAATATTAACAGACGTTTTCATGGATGGTTTGACAGCAGGATAACCGAAAAGGGCCACAAACAGGCCTTGAAAGTTGCCGAAAGGCTGGCTTCCATGCCTATTGATATAATATATTCAAGCAGTTTGACCCGTACCTTGCAGACGGCACAGTATATTGCCGATGTAAAGCAGCTTCCCATAATCCGTACCGATAAGCTGAGGGAGATAAACGGAGGGGATTGGGAGGATATGCCTTTCGATCAGCTTCCGGTACTGTACCCCAAAGAAAATAAAACCTGGGAGGAAGAGCCGCATCTTCATCAAATGCCTAACGGGGAATGTGTTTCAGAGTTTTATGACAGGCTTATTGGGGAAGTAAAGCATATTATCAGCAGCAACCCGGGAAAAAATATCTGTATTGTGACCCACGGGGCAGCAATACGCACCATGCTTTGCAGATTTTACGGACAGAAGCTTGAGTATATTAAAAATATATTCTGGCATGATAATACTTCGGTTACCGTAGTAGATTACGATGATAAAAAGGATGAATTTGAAGTGCTGATGGAAGGCGATACAGAACATCTTGGTTTTGAATTGAGCACAATAGAAAATCAGGAATGGTGGCAGGAATTTATGGAAGAAAAGCGCAAGCAAAATAAACTGAAATGAGAAATATAAACGGCAAGTGCTGTAAAGATGGATTTGTGCAATTTGCACATTGGCAGATTCATTTTTATTGTGCCAGCGGAAATGGAGCTTAAATGGAAAAAAATAAACTTATAACCTGGCTTTTCAAAACAAATGCAGTCAGAGTATGCCCTGAAAACAAGCCATTCTGGTACACATCATCCAAGATCGGCCCTTATTATATAAATACCCACTTCCTTTACGGCAGTGAGGAAAAGGCCAACAGCCTGCTGAAAGTGATTGATGTCTGCAAGGAAAACAAGCTTGGATGTTCTGAGATAGTTTTGCAGCTTGCCCGCAAAAATTTTGAAACCGATGAGATTTTCAAGGGTCTAATTTCTTCAATGTGTGAGTATATTAAAAGTAATTTCAATATGAAAAATATCGGTTACATATCAGGGGGAGAAAGAAGAGACTGGTTTTTTTCACTGATAATAGCGGATATGCTTAAAATTCCGCATATAACAATATTTAAGGACCTGACGGCTGTTTTGTTTCAGAAGGGTGTATCATCTGAGGTTAAGGATATAAAAAACGAAAATGTCCTTCATATAGCTGATATAATAACCGAGGCTTCCAGCTACACCAGAGCATGGATACCGGCTGTCCAGTCCCTGAACGGAAATTTGAAATACAGTCTGGTGGTTGTCGACAGACTTCAGGGCGGTGCAGAAAAGCTCAATGGTGCCGGAGTGGAATCACATGCTTTGATGAATGTTGACAAAGACCTGTTCAACGGGGCCTTGGATGAAAATTACATTACCGGGCAACAGCATAAAATGCTTATGGATTATCTTGAAAGACCCACTGAAACTATGAGGGCTTTCCTTGTGGAACATCCGGAATTCATTCAAAATTCTCTGCAGGCTGATCCAAAGACTGCCGAAAGAACAAGGATATGTATAGAACAGAACATTTACGGATTATCCTGATCGGCAGGTTAGGCACAAGGAAGATTCCAATGACGGATAATCCGGTTATTTATAGCTGGAAACGGGGATCGGTATGAAAAATGGCTTTTTACGAAACATAAAAAACAGCGGCAGAAAAAATATTATTACAGCGTCCATAGTATTGGCATTGGGATTTGCAGCTCTATTGGGCTACAACAAAATTGTTTATCTGGATGCTTTTTTCTTTTTAAAAGGTAAGGTTACTGTTGAAAAGATAGTTTGTGAAGGGGATATGGACGGGGATGGTATCTCCGACATGGATGACATAGTCCAGGGTGCCAGGAAGGAAGTACTTAACCGGACAAAATACCAGAGTACCTATTATGAAGGAGGATACCCTCCCGAGTGGGAAGGAGTCTGTACCGATGTTATCTGGCGGGCGTTGAAAAATGCAGGGTATGATTTAAAAAGCAATATGGACAGGGATATTCTTGACAATACTGAAGATTATAAAAATGGTGTAAAGGTACCCGATCCCAATATCGATTTCAGGCGTGTAAAAAACCAGATAGTATTCTTTGAAAAGTATGCCGAAAGCCTGACATGGGAAGTTAAACCCTATGACAAAAAGAACCTGTACCAATGGCAGCCCGGCGATATAGTGGTATTGAACAGGTCCGACCATGTGGCCATAGTGTCTGATAAAAGACGCAAGGACGGAGTGCCGTACATCATACACAATGCCAGTACCGTAGCGGTTGAGGAAGAAAATATTCTGCTGAAGTGGAGCAAGAGCGGCCGGATTATCGGTCATTTCAGGTTTCCAGAGGAGCAGCTGGAATAAAAGTAAAAAGGATATGGGGAAAGGGATTTTTTTTGATATACTGATGCAATAACAGGAGGAAACATCAATATGGGAATTCAAAAGACGAATGTTATGAGAATATTGGATAGTGCGCATATTCCATATAATACATATACCTATGAAAACAGGGACGGGGCTATAGACGGGGTTTCGGTGGCCAATAAGATCGGACAGCCCGAAGAAAAGGTATATAAAACTCTTGTTACAAGAGGTGCCAGCAAGAATTTCTTCATTTTTGTCATTCCTGTGGGTAAGGAACTGAATCTTAAGGCCGCGGCAAAATCGGTGGGCGAAAAGTCGGTCGAAATGATCAGAATGGATGAAATAAACAGGGTAACCGGCTATATTAGAGGAGGCTGCTCGCCCATAGGAATGAAAAAGGATTACACGACGGTTGTGGACAGCTCCTGTGGGAATATTGACTCAATAATATTCAGTGCGGGAAAAATCGGCTTTCAGGTAGAGATAAAGCCCCATGAGCTGGTTGATTTTATAAAAGCCGGTGTCGCACCTGTAATAGACTAATGTTCAGGACTTTGCTGTGAAGTTGAGTGTCATTAAACTCATTGCACCAATGATATTTTGTTTTGCTTTACAGATAGATTTAATTAGAATCAACTGGTACGTGAGTACAACTTCATGAAATAGGATGCACGGTTAAAAACAATTGAGATAAATTGTCGACGAAGGTAAAGCGGTTCTGCCGGCAAAGCAGCAGGAGGCGGCTTTGAGCTTCAAATCGAGACAGGATGTCGAGTTTGAGCGGCGGCAAAACCGCTTTAAATGAGGCGATACAATTTTCACAATTGTTTTGGGGCATCTCTATTTTATGAAGTTAGTACGGAAGTACAGTTGATATATATAATTACACAGGTAAAGCAAAATTTAAATAATTAGCGCAACGCGTTAAATAATATACTTTATCTCCCCATTCTCAAAAAGCTCTGATATCTCCTTCTGAAAAAACTCTTTAATCTGAGACATGGTTTCCCTGGGATAGACATATTTTCCATAACCGAATTGACCGTATTTAAACTGCCTGTTTCCGTTGTCCATGTCCAGGGTGGTTTCAGGAAAGATTTCAGTTATTTTATTTCTGGCTTTTGTGGTATACCTGTGGGAAATAACCTCAAAGGTCACAGGATTTGAGGCTGAGGCCGGAAATTCCTGCCGCAGTGCGGACAGAAGCTCTCTGTATTCCTTTTCCCAGCCCTCATAGATAAATACAGGTGCAATTATAAAGCCAACAGGATAGCCGGCTGAATATAATTTGGCACTTGCCCCAATACGTTTTTTTGCCGAAGCGGTTTTATGTTCGTACTTTTTTATTATGGACTCGGTATTCAGACTGAAGCGTATTTCTGTACGGTTTTTGTGTTCCAGGGTCAAGAGATCATCAATATCGGTATATTTGGTGACAAACCTGAAGCGGGCCTTTTCCTGGGCGGCAAAGTAGCGTATGGCCATTTTCAACGCCCCGGTATACGGTTCCACGGGAACAGGGTCGGAGGTTGCAGAACCTTCAAAGATAGTCTCCTCCGGTAATCTTTCACCAATATATTTATCGGCTTGCCGGAATATGTCTTCAAGATTTACATGAATTCTTATAAAAGGTTTGTCGCCCAATTGGGTATTGAGATAGCAGTATTCACACTGACCGATGCAGCCGCTTACCAGAGGCAGCTGGTAATGGGCCGAGGGCTTGCAGCTCTGAAAGCTCAAGCTCTTTTTTACACCCACAACAAGGGTGTTTTTTCCGCTTTGATACAAAGCAGCTGTTGTTTCTCCGGGAATATGACTTTTTACTTTATTCAATGAGCTTTCGATTATCTGAAGGTTGCCGGCTTTGAAGCTTTCATACAGCTGCCGTCCCAGGGGATAGTCCAGAGAGCCTGTTTCGAAAATTACTCTTTGCGGTACAAACATATATAACCTCTTCTAATGTTATTTTAATTTAGTTTGCACCAATCAGACAAAATTCATAATAAAAATTTCGGGAAAACCAGTTATTATTTCCAGCCATCGGTATAATCATCCTGAAATTCATCAGAAGAGGGAAGTTTATGGGCTTTGAATCCGGGTTTGACTCTTTCGGAAAACAAATAGGCGCATATGAGGGAGGTAACAGGAATGGTTACCAAAATACCGAAGCTGCCTATCAGTGCCTGAAGAATCTCAACCACGATCATCTCCTTGTTCATAAGCTCCAAAACAGAGCTATTATAGGATACCAGCAGCAGAACCACCGAAAGTGAGCTCCCGATATAGGCCAGGATCAAAGTATTGGCCATAGTTCCCATTATATCCCTTCCTATAGCCATACCGGATTTAATAATAAGGCTGAAGGGAGTGTATTCGAGTTTTTCCTTGAATTCGGCAAGGGCGGCCGCTATGGACATTGATACGTCCATTATGGCTCCGATGGCTCCGATAAGTATAGCTGCAAATATTATTGCCCTGAGATCTATAGGATGATTGGGATTGACTCGGATTACATAAAGGGATTCCTCACTGACCAGACCGGTAAGCTTTAATACGTTGTCCATTATAAGGGTAAGAAAACCTGACACCAAAATACCGGCAAAGCAGCCTATTCCAGCCGAAAGGCTTTTCTTGTTGGCACCATAAATGATAAGGAAGGACATTGTTATTATAAAAATGCAGGTTATTATGGACCAGAAATATATATTGAAGCCCTGGAGTACGGCCGGAATAAATACAGCAAAAATTGCTGCACAGGTAAAGATAAGAGAAATAATTGTATTGAAGCCTTTAAAACGTCCGAAAATCACAAGAAATACAAAAAAAGCAATTCCCATTATCAAAAGCGAATCAGATCTCAGGTACTCGCCCAACACCCAGTCATTATCGGAACCTTCGTTATCCAGCCTGTAAAGTATTACCTTGTCCCCTGCCTGAACCTCTTTCAGGGAAGCTCCGGTAAAAGGGTCTATGGTTTGCAGTGCCATAATCTCAGTACCCTTGTCATCACCGGATAAAACCCTGGCCTGAAATATGATTTCCTTGCCTGTATCGGGATTTTCGCCCCCCAGATCATATTCTGTCTTCTTTGTACTGACAACTTTTATGACCTGTGCCTTTTCAGCGGTAACTCCTTCTGCTCCGCTCAGCATGTTCAGGTTTTTGGTGGTCATTTTGTTGCCGGCTACCAGAATGACTACTGAAAAGATTATTGCTAGAAGATATACCAGGGTTTCTCTATTTAAAAATGATTTAACTTTTATTGACATGTTTCCTCCGGATACTGAAATGATCAATTGCATTATTTAATGATAGCACAGTAAATTTTTCAGTACAATAGGAGCAGCGGAGGAGAAAATCAAATTTGATAATCGGTATAGTCGGTATTCCGGAATTCCGAAGGACTTAATCCGTATATCTTTTTAAACTGTTTCATAAAATAGTTCAAGTCACGGTAGCCTATCTGAAAGCCTATTTCATAGGTTTTCAAGTTTGTACTTTTAAAAAGATACTCTGCACGGGTCATCTTGACCATGGTGACATAATCGTTGAAATGAATACCTGTTTTGGCCGGAAAGGAATTACTCAAATACGTATTGTTAATGAAGAATTTTTCGGCTATTACTTTCAGTTTCAGATCATCTTCAGGATTATTCAATATGTATTCGCAGATATGCCGGATATTTTCATCCTGAGTATCGGGCTGAAACTTTACAATAAACCTGATTAAATAATTTAATTTTCTCATATAAAACTCTTTAAAGGTATCAGTATCGCCGTCGTGTAAAAAATCCACTTCTTCAAAATAATTGATCCCGATAAAATTTTCAAGCCACTTAAATTCTTCATAAACTGCTTTTATAAGATTGTGATACAGCTTTTTGATAATAATATCTGCTTTAATAATGTTGTCGGATAAAGCCAGGTATAAATTTTCTGCAGTTGAACCAAACAAATGAACGGCCGAGAAGTCCCTGTTTTTAATATAATTAAAAATATTTTTCTCCTCAGCTGCCGGATATATCCAGTCATTGTTATCGGAAACATAGCTCGAGGTTTCCTTTAAAAAGTTCCCTGCTCTTTGCAGAACCTGCAGCAAACTTTCCTCGGCGGCAGGTTTTACGAGATAGTCAAATGCTCCCAAAACTATACCCTGCCTGGCATAGTTAAATTCACTGTATTCACTGATGATAACAACGCAGGAGCATAGATTCTCCTTTTTAATTTCCCTTAAAAGCTGAAGCCCATCAATTATGGGCATTCTAATATCTGTCAATACCAGATCGTATTCGTTATTTTTGAGTAAATCAATAGCCTGACTGCCGTTACTGGCTTTTCCGGCAACTTCAAAACCTGATATTTCACCCCATACCTTAAGGCGCTCCAATTCAATAAGAAAAATATCCCGGTCGTCAACGATTAATGTTTTGTACATTTTTGATTCACCTCAGTTCTATAATGCCCGCAGTTATTTCAATATATTTTCCTGGCTGATAGTAAAGTAAACACAGGCGCCTATTCCAACCTCACCTGTTATCCAGACTCTGCCTCCGGATTTTTCTATTATTTTTTTTACAATTGCAAGGCCTACACCGCTGCCTTCAAAATCATTTATGGAATGCATACGCTGAAACATACCGAAAAGATTCTCTGAAAACTTCATATCGAAACCGACACCGTTATCCCTTATGTAAAATCGGTTTTCATTATTGACAAGCAGATAGCCTACGGTAATGATTCCAATATCCACATTTCTGGTAAACTTTAAGGAATTTGAAATTATATTTGTAATTACCTGTTTCATCAGCACTTTGTCTGCCAAAATAAAAGGAATATCATCTTCAAACCTTAAAATCATTTTCTGATTTTTTGAATAACCGATTACAAGCTCATCGAAAACAGCCTTAACCATTTCCTTCAGATCCAATGCCTCCAGGATGGGCTCAAAATCAGTAAACCTGGTATACTCCAAAAGCTTGTTTATCAAAATCAGGGTATCACTGCATATACCTCTGATGTTCTGAATAAGCTCAATACCTTCTTGGGCAACGGTATTTTTGTAATCCTCGATAAAAATTCTGGCATAACCGTCTATCGCCCGGACCGGAGCCTTAATTTCATGAGATATGGTATAATTAAAGGCGTGCAGCTCATTATTTGAAATCTGAAGCCTGCTTGCTATTTCCTGAAAGTCTAAATTATTTAAATTTTTTATATCAGAATTATCTTTGTTATTTATAGAAATCACTCCAAAACGATTAATTCTTCAAGGTTCACGTTTTTATCCGCTATTATAAAACTTTTTAAAACAGGACTTTTACAGTTTTCGAGAGATAAAATCAAATAACTGATACCAGGATCAAAAGCCAATCGTATATCCTCTTCGGAAGGTCTTGCAGGAGAAGAAGGATGGCTGTGAAAATTTGCTAAAAGCTGCCACCGGTTTTTGCGTATATCAGATATTACTTTAAATTGTTCCTGAGTATCCATGGAAAAATGTTCGGGGCTCTGATCAATATTTTTTAAGGGATAAACTTTTTGAACAATTTTTTTATCTCCGTCAATAATTCCGCCCAAAAGACCACAGCTTTCATTTGGCAAGCCATTAATCGAATGGTTGAGTATATCATTGAAATGCCGTCTTTCCAATATAAACATAGCTAACCTCCAAAAAACTTATTTATCCCTAAATAACATACTATAAATATATGTATAATATATAATTTTAAGTATTATTTGTCAATTGCAATACCTACTAAAAATATTTGTTTAATAAGTATACTAGCACATTACTTTTTAAAGTCAATTTCAAAAAAGAATACCTAAATATAAACCACTTAAATTCTAAATTTAGTCTTGTTGCCAGTCAAAACCAGAAAAACTATAATTTATAAATGAAGAATTATCTGCAATGCGGCTTTTCATAATATTTCTGTCGCTGCATAGCAGCGGGATGAGGGGTTTATATGCAGAAAATAAAAGTTTTAATAATTGAAGAGTTTAAATATATTGCCGATTTAAATGTCCTTGAGCTCAAAAGAGGCGGATTTGAGGTGGAGAGTCTGTATGTGTGCAGTGAGGATGCCATGAGACAGGCTTTAAGCTTTAGCAGTTATGATATTATTTTGTCCGATAATTCAACACCCCACTTTAATGCAATCCAGGCCCTGTTTACCAGGAACGAACTGGCACCGAAAACGCCATTCATAATAGTTTCTGAAGATGTATCGCCTGAAAGCATAAAATTTGCCATGAAAAACAGCTGTTGTGCGTATCTGCTGAAGGAAAATCTTCATCAGCTTGCCATTCTTGTTAAAAATATAGTGAACCGTACTATATAATGTCGGCCAGGTGATGCAACTCATAGATGATAATTGGGAGATAAGTTAATGAGATTTATTGGAAAAGGCAGATCATGTTTAAACGTATGCGGTTAAAATTTTAAAAAGGAGAGTTGTATTATGTTGATTACTGTAAATGGAAAGGAAACTGAGCTTGAAAGGGAAGTAAACATTACCGGACTGCTTAATCAGGGATATGTTGAAATGCAGGAATATGTGACAGTTCAGGTCAATGACACCATAGTTCAGAAAAATGAATACGATGGATTCATTATAAAAGAAGGAGATATAATTGAATTCCTATACTACATGGGCGGAGGGAACTGCCCATAAAAGCTGCCGAAATAGAAGGAATAAATCTAAATTTAGTCTACTATTTATCAAAATTTACTCCATTGTAATGAAAAATGCATAATATTAAAATAAACATATCGGAATAGTATATATTTAATTGCAGCATGAGAGCAAGGTGATCGGCAGAGCATTTGGAGTGGAGCTGCAGCAAAGACGGAATTGATCAGAGAAATTGATTCTGCCTTATTAATAAAAATTAATATAAAAGGAGAAGTATTTATGGCTAGATTATTTACATCAGAATCAGTAACGGAAGGACATCCGGATAAAATATGCGATCAGATATCAGATGCAATACTCGATGCATTAATCGAACAGGATCCTTATTCAAGAGTTGCCGCTGAAACAACAGTAGCAACCGGTCTGGCTTTAGTGGTAGGTGAGATATCCACCAAGGCGTATATTGACATTCCCAAAATCATAAGAAATACAATCAGAGAAATCGGTTATACAAAAAATGCCGATGGCTTTGAGGCCGATTCCATCGCTGTTCTGACCTCAATAGATGAACAGTCTGCGGATATCGCACTGGGTGTAGACAGGGCATATGAGTCAAAGACGGGTGATTCGAAGGAGGACTTTGGAACAGGTGCGGGAGATCAGGGAATGATGTTCGGTTATGCAACAAATGAAACCCCGGAATATCTCCCCATTACAATTTCATTTGCACACCGCCTGACCAGAAGGCTTACAGAAGTAAGAAAGAACGGAACTCTCACATATCTGAGACCTGACGGAAAATCCCAGGTGACTGTGGAATTTGATGATGCCGGCAATGCTAAAAGAATAGATACAGTTGTCATCTCCACACAGCACAGTGAAGAGGCGGCATTGCAGCAAATCAGAGAAGATATTATAAAGTATGTAATCAAAGAAGTAATTCCTGCTGATTTGCTTGATGAAAACACCAAATATTTCGTTAATCCCACCGGCAGATTTGTGATTGGAGGTCCTCAGGGAGATGCCGGCCTTACAGGCAGGAAAATAATTGTTGATACATATGGCGGAGTTGGAAGACACGGGGGCGGAGCTTTTTCCGGCAAGGATCCTACAAAGGTTGACAGATCGGCGGCCTATGCGGTCAGATGGGTTGCAAAAAATCTTGTAGCTGCCGGGGTTGCAGACAAGCTGGAAATTGAAGTTGCATATGCAATAGGTGTTGCCAAACCTGTTTCCATCTCGGTTGATACCTTTGGCACAGGGAAGATCCCGGATGAAAAAATTGTTGATATCATCAGCAGGGAATTTGACTTGAGACCGGCCGCAATAATTGACTCGCTGGACTTAAGAAAACCCATATACAAACAAACCGCAGCATATGGCCACTTTGGCAGGCCGGATATTGATCTGCCCTGGGAAAGGCTTGACAGGGTTGCGGCTATTAAAAAGCATCTCTAAAACAAGATTAAAATTTTATTAAATAGCTGTATAGGTTTTTTAAATCGGACTAAAAGGAGATCGGTATCCAATGGCAGTTGAATTATTGAATAAAAAGCAAACTGAACTGACTCTGAAGGAGGTAATTGAAAAATACAGCGATATATCTCCATACGCAATAATTAAAGCAGATGTTCAGCGAAGAACGGTGGTATACAGTGAAAGGGCATTGGAAGCTGCCGATAAGAACATTCATCAGGTCCAGGCAAGAGGGATTTTTGCTTCGGTAGGTGAAAAACATGACTATATGCCGGTATCCTTGATACTGAGGGACGGCCTTTCCATACTTACAGGGCCTGTTCCTACCTTGAGAAATGCTCCCTATGTAGTGGATAAAATTGACGGAAAATTGTATCTCACCGATAATGGAGAGCTTGTTGAAGAGGTTGAATATTGGTATAAGCCTGATTTTCAGGATAAACTCACCTCCTCGGGAAAGCCAATGTGGCAGATAGCCACCGCAAGGCCTCAAAGGCTGGATATTGACCCCTACAGCTATTGCCATTTCTGGGATAAGGGAGACGGCTGCAGATTCTGTAACATGGGGGCTAATTTCAACAGGAGCAAACGTGAATTTAACAAGCCTGCCAGGCTGGATGCGGAGGATGTTTATGAAACAGTCCGTGAAGCATTAAAACAGCCTGGAAGGTTCACAAACATAAAAATGACGGCAGGCTCGATTTTGAGCGGTGAGGAGATTTTTGACGATGAGGTGGAAATGTATATCGAAATTCTCCAGGCCGTGGGCAGGAATTTCAAAACCAAAAGGTTTCCAAGCCAGATAATAGCTTCAGCGTTTTCTGAAAAGCAGCTGGCAAGGGTATATGAAAATACGGGGGTAATGTCCTTCACCTCCGATATGGAAGTATTGAATGAAAAGCTTTTTGCCTCGGTCTGTCCCGGTAAAAGCAAGCTTGTTGGCTACAAGGAATGGAAGCGCCGCATATTTGCAGCGGTGGATATATTCGGGAGAGGCTTTGTAAATACCGGAATCGTAGGCGGGGTTGAAACAGCGCAGCCCGGAGGCTTCACCACAGAGGAGGATGCTCTGAAGGCTACGCTGGAAGAGGCTGAAGACTTCGCTCAGCATGGTGTAAGTACGGTGCATTGTGTATGGGTTCCATATCCTGGGTCAGTGTTCCAGAATCAGAACAATCCTTCCCTTGAGTATTATGTCAGGTTAAGCAAGGGGCTTTATGAACTCCGAAAAAAGTATGACCTTTCAATCGATATGGATAATTACAGACGCTGCGGAAACCATCCTGACTCGGATCTGGACCGGGTACTGTAGAGAGGAGAAAAAAATATGGCTATACGACTTGAAAAAGATATCATTGAGCTGGTGGAAGAGGACAAAGCCGTCAAGGTGCTTGCTACCACTGATAAAGACGGTGTGCCGCATGTAGTTTTTAAAGGCTCCCTCAATGTTGACCGGGATGGAAATCTTGTTTTTCTTGAGCTCCTGGAATCCTCCAGAACCAACAGCAATCTTGTAAACAGTATCTGGTTTAAGAAAAAGGTTGCGGTATCTGTAAAATCAGAAGATGGCAGAAGTATACAAATAAAGGGCATTCCGGTCAAGTGCCATATAACCGGCCCTGTTTTTGAACACTATTACAAAATAATCAGCCAGAGGATTCCGGATGCCGATCTGGCTGCGGTATGGGTAATAGAACCCGAGGAAATACGGGAAGAGACCTATAAGATAAGAAAAGCGGAAGAGGAAAAAAACCATCCTCTTTTACTGCACCTGGATAGATTGGCAAAATAAAATTAAAAACCCAAAAATAAAGAGGAGGCATTTCCATGCTAAAAAATAAAATTATAAAAAGAATATTATCAACATCTTTATCTTTACTGCTCATTACAACAACAGCGGGATGCGGTAATACCTCCGGTGATACAAAGTCTGCAGCATCGACACAAAGCTCTGCCGTTTCAACGGCTCCGGCAGGTACATCACAGTCTCAGGCTGCCGGCACCTCTGCACAGAGCACTGAACAGGAAACCTCTGCAGATAAAAATATAGTTGTTAAATACGGTTATCAGCCGGGACATTCGCAAGTTGTAATAGCAGATAAAAAAGGTTTCTTTAAAGAGGAATTTGAAAAGGACAATATTACTTTTCAATTCAGCAAATTCCAGTCAGGACCTGCGCTGATCACCTCTCTTACAGCTGGAGAACTGGATTTCGGTCAAACAGGCGACATACCTGCGCTTTCGGCAAGGGCAAATAATGTAGATATTAAAATAGTGGGAAAATATATCAGTTCCGATCAGGTTAACAGCCTGCTTGTAACCAAAAATTCTGGAATAAAAACCATAGCAGAGCTAAAAGGCAAAAAGGTTGGTGTTACTATAGGTTCAACCTGCCATCAGTTGCTGTACATATATCTGGAATCAGCAGGTCTTAAGCCGGCAGACATTCAGCAGGTAAATCTGATGCCCGGCGACATAGTCTCAAGTCTGGTGTCGGGAAATGTTGATGCGGCGGTTACCTGGGAACCCTATGCCAGCATGACTCTTGCAAAGGGAGTTACAGATAAACTGGCTGACGGCGTGGGTTATAAAAAGGAAGTTGATGTCATTATTGCAAATAACCCGTTTTTGCAGCAGCATCCTGATGTAACTGCCAGAATTCTGAAGGTGCTTGACAAAGCTGGAAAATGGGTTGCACAAAATCAGGAGGAGGCACTTAAGATAGTCGGCACCGATGCCGGTGTTGACCCGAGCGTTTTAGCACCCATGTTTTCAAAAGTGGTTGTGGATGATATAGGCTTAAATTCCGAAGATATTGATTCAATAAAGAAATCCCAGGAATTCTTGAGAAAATATCAGATTATCAAGAAAGATGTGGACGTGGACGCACTTATTGATACTCAATATTTAAAATTGGCAGGTATTCAGAATTAGGCTTTAAGTGATTCCTCAAAAAAATCACTACATTGGTTTCAGACGTAAATAAATCTATAGAAATACCGCCTGAGCAGGGTGAATGTGTATTCATCCTGCCTGCGCTATTTAAGGGGTGAAATGTATATGAGTTTCAAAATGAACACTAAAATAAGCCGTTTTGATAAACGCCTGAATATTTTACTGATGTTTCTGACGCCTGTCCTGATAGTGGCAGCCTGGCAAATAGCCAGTGAAAACGGTAA
This sequence comes from Ruminiclostridium cellobioparum subsp. termitidis CT1112, assembly GCF_000350485.1. Lineage (GTDB taxonomy): Bacteria > Bacillota > Clostridia > Acetivibrionales > DSM-1351 > Ruminiclostridium > Ruminiclostridium termitidis. Next base: position 133,445 of record NZ_AORV01000033.1, on the reverse strand, counting down.
AATCAATGCTTCGGTGTTGCCTTCACCTTTTACCATAGGCGGAACACTGGCTGCCATGGCACAGAGCGGAGAATTGTTTCAGCATTTGAGCGTTAGCCTGCTCCGGGTAATAAAAGGATATCTGCTGGGATGCATACTGGGCATAATAGCAGGAACACTTATGGGTCTCATAAGAAAATTTGAAAGTGCCATGACTCTGGTTTTTGGAATAATCAGACCCATTCCAATAATTGCATGGGTTCCCATATTAATTCTCTGGATGGGGATTGACGAATCGTCCAAAGTAACGGTGATAGCTTTCGGTACATTTTTTCCTGTAATGCTTAATACTGTTTACGGTATCCAAAGCACCGACAAAAAATATCTCGAGGTGGCATATTCTTTAGAAAAAAGTCCTGTCAGGATCCTGCTTAGAGTTATTTTTCCATCTGCTCTTCCTGCCATATTTACAGGAATACGCATAGGTCTGGGAATAGCCTGGATGAGTGTTGTGGGCGCCGAGCTGATAGCTGCTTCCTCAGGCATAGGTTATCTTATATCGTATGCGGGACAGTTATCCCAGCCTGATGTGATGCTGGCAGGAGTTATTTCAATAGGAATAGTGGGACTGCTGCTGGATATACTGCTCAGGGCGGTTGAAAGGCTGGTTTTGAAATGGAATATAACAAGCAAGTAAATATTCACCGTCTGTACGTTATAAATATCAATCGGTAAAACGGAGGTTAACCTGATGACTGATGCAAATAAAGAAATTCTTGAAATAAAAAATTTGAATATCAATTTTACAATTGATTCGGGTATGCTTCAGGTTTTGAACAATATAAACCTTACCATTTCAAAAGGTGAATTCATATGTATTGTGGGAGCCAGCGGCTGCGGAAAAAGTACTCTGCTTCGTATAATCGGCGGCCTGGAGCAGAGCTATACGGGCAGTTGCCTGTTTAAGGGACAGGAAGTAAGAAAGCCGTCGGTAGACCGCGGCTTCGTGTTTCAGGAATCGAGGCTCTTTCCATGGCTGACAGTTGAGAAAAATGTGGAATTCGGCCTCAGAGATGCTTCGGAAGAAAAACAAAATAATAAATTCAAAAAAGCAAAAGAAAAACTGTGCGGCAGCATCTGGAATTAGTCGGGCTTGAGAACTTCGGCAAGGCATATCCCAATCAGCTTTCGGGGGGAATGCAGCAGCGTGCCAGCATAGCCAGAGCATTGGTAAACAATCCCGACATGCTCCTGCTGGATGAACCCTTCGGTGCATTGGATGCTTTCACAAGGATAAATATGCAGCAGGAAATACTTAAAATCTGGCATAAGGAAAAGAACACAATGCTTCTGGTGACCCATGACATTGACGAAGCTGTTTATCTGGCCGACAGGGTTGTTCTGATGTCCCAGAGGCCCGGAACCATAAAGAGGATTGTCAGGAATGATGTTCCCAGGCCAAGAAACCGGAAAAATCCCGAGTATACAAAAATAAGGAATGAGATATTTGAAGAGTTTTTTTCAGAATTCGAGACCGATATTGAGTATTTTATTTAACCGGAGTAACAGGACTTTGTTAAAATTTTATTATTTTATAGCCGCTTACCGGCTCAAAGCCATAACACGGCTCATGGAGGTTAACATATGCTTAAATTTCCCAATGAGGGTTCGGATTTGAAGACAATTTATTCAAATATGGATGAACTCAAAATAAAAGATGGAAACTGGAAGGAAGGAAAGACCTGGAGTCTTGTATATTATGCAGGTGAAGAAATAACCAAAGTCGCCCAAGAGGCCTACTTGAAATTTTTCCATGCCAATGCCTTAAATCCTACGGTCTTCAACAGCCTGCGCCAGTTTGAAAACCATATTCTGTCCATGACTGCCGACCTGTTTCACGGCGGTGAGGAGACTGCCGGAAGTCTGACCAGCGGAGGCAGCGAAAGTATTCTTATGGCTGTTAAGACATACAGGGATGAGGCCCGGGCTCTTCATCCGGAAATCAGGGAGCCCGAAATGATTTTACCTGTGTCGGCCCATGCTTCCTTTGAAAAAGCAGCTCATTATTTTGGTGTCAAAGCAAAGCATATACCGCTGACTGATGAGTATAAAGCTGATCTAAAAGCACTTGAGCAGGCAATCACACCCAATACAATACTTATAGTGGGGTCAGCTCCGGCGTATCCACAGGGGATTGTCGACCCAATAGCTCAAATGGGTCAGCTTGCGCTTAAACATGGACTGCGGTTTCATGTGGATGCCTGCCTGGGAGGATTTATCCTGCCTTTTATAAAGGATATCGGTTACCGGGTTCCGGATTTTGATTTTTCTGTTCCGGGTGTAAGTTCTATTTCTGCAGACCTGCATAAATATGGCTTTGCAGCAAAGGGAGTGTCTGCCATACTGTACCGGAACAGCACTTTGAGGAGATACCAGTATTTTGCCTATGCCGATTGGCCGGGCGGCCTGTTCGTATCTCCATCGGCTACAGGCACCAGGCCGGGCGGTGCAATAGCAGCCGCTTATGCGGTTCTGAACTATTTGGGCCGGCAGGGTTATCAGAAGCTGGCCCGCACAGTTATGGACATAACCGGACAGCTGCAGAAGGGCATAACGGAAATTCCCGGACTGTTTATACTCGGGAAACCTGAAGCCGGCGTCTTTGCTTTTGGTTCAGACAGTATAAATATTCATGCCCTGGCAGATAAGCTGGAGGAGAAGGGGTGGGTAATAGATCAGCAGACAAATCCGGACTGTCTGCATTTTATGGTGACGCCGGCTCACGAGAATGTTGCCGAAAGTTTTCTGAAAGATTTAAAAACTGCTGCAGCAGAAGTAAAAAGCAATCCAGAAGCTTCGACGGGAAACAGTGCGGCGCTTTATGGTATGAAAGCGGCGCTGCCCCCGGGAAAGACCGAAGAATATCTGCTGGACAGCCTGAATAAGCTGATGGGACGGAATGAGTAATAGTTTGATGAAACGAAAAAATGAATGAATAGAATCAATTAATAGGACGAACGAACAGGATATTTTAATATAAATTAATCTGTTGTGCTAGTTGAAATTTTGTTTTGCTTTACAGATAAATTTATTTGGAATCAACTGGTACGCGAGGACAACTTCATGAAATAGGATGCATGGTTAAAAACAATTACGATAAATTGTCGACGAAGGTAAAGCGGTTTTGCCGACAAAGCAGCAGGACGCTGCTTTGAGCTTCAAATCGAGACAGGATGTCGAGTTTGAGCGACGACAAAATCGCTTTATTAATGAGGCGGTACAATTTTTGTAATTGTTTTGGTTGCGTCCTATTTCATGAAGTTAGTGCGGAAGTTACCAGTTGATATAAAGAATTACACAGGTAAAGCAAATCTAAATTAACTAGCACAACGTGTTAAATTATGTAAATTGATTGGGGAGTTGCAAATATGAAATTTGAAAATGGAGACTTTTTAATAAAGACAGCTGAGGAAAAGGACATTCCCGTAGTCTTGAATATGAGAAAGAAACTTTTCAGTGATACGGGTGTCCCGCGGGATGCGTTTAGGGACGATCTGGATTCTACTTTGCTGCAGGATTATACTGATGCATATAAAAGAAAGGATATGCTTCATTTCCTTGCCTATGACAGGGAAACGGACGGACAGCCTGCAGCAATTGCCGGATTGCTGCTGAAAAGGGACTTTCCCTACTATTTGTTTAAACCGGGTTATTACGGCTGGGTTATTGATGTTTACACCGAACCCGAATACCGCGGCAGGGGTCTGGCCACAAGGCTTCTGGAAAAGGTAAGGCTCTGGGGACAGGAAAAAGGGGTTGCCGAGCTGAAGCTTATTTCAGCCAGTCAAAATGCCCGTAAAATTTATGAAAAATTCGGATTCCGGCCCACTTCTGAGATGAGCATGAATATAGGAGGACAAAACACCTATAATGAACTTATTGACCTTGCAAATGGAATCAATAAACCTTAAGGGCTATAGTGAACAGGCAGGATTACAGGTCTTAATCCAAATATAGTCAGTTAAATATCTAAATTTAATCTATTGTTGCATAACCTGATTGTAAATATAATAATAAATATAAACATACATAGAGGAATTATATGACATAATTCATTTATAACACTGGCGGTAAAAAGAATTGAATATTTTCAAAATCCAATATATCTGATTAGAAAACTAAAGGATAATTGTAGTTAAATGCTGTGATTATTCTTTAGTTTTTTTAATTCCATAAAATAAAAAATAAATTTTTAAATTCAATACTAAAAGTAAAAGAAAGCGCGGGTGTAATATGAAAAACAAAAAATTCAAGCTTCCAGTTGCAGCTTTAATGATTATCAGCCTTTTGTCCGGTGGAATTACAGGCTGCGGCAGCAACTCAAACAGTGATTTGAAGGCTGCGGCACAAAATACGGAATCAAATTCTACAACAAAAGCAGTATCAGGTTCGGAAGATAAAGATACCTTCAAAATCAATATTGCAGTAGATTCAGGTACTTTTGCATATCCCTTCTGGGTTGCCAAAAACAAAGGAATACTGAAAAAATACAATATCGAAGCAAACTATCAGACTTATGCATATGGGATTGATACCATAAATGCAGTTCAGCTGGACCAGGCTGATATTGGAGAAGCCATGGATTTTGCGGCGGTAAGCCGGCTGGGCGGAGCAAGCGAGCTGCAATTTATTTCTTTTATCGCTGGTAATAAATTAAGTGCAGCAAAATTATATGTACTCAAAGACAATATTCAAAAAGTTGAAGAGCTGTCAGGTAAATCGGTAGTTGTACAAAAAGGAACCGTAAATGAATATGTCTGGGCACAGACTTATGACAAATTCGGTATTGATCCGAAATCGGTAAATCCTCTTTATATCAGCAGCACTGCAGAGGGGCTTGCACTCGTGAAATCAGGGGATGCCGATGCAATCTGGGCAGGAGCGGATATCAGCAGCCAGGTTGAAGAACTGGGAGGCAGAAATCTTGGTGATTACAGTCTAATAGGATTTGCTCCGCAGGGATTTCTGATGCTCAAAAAAGGATATCTTGAAAAAAATAATGAAGGCGTACAGCGTCTTTTGAAAGCTTTAAAGGAAGCAGTTGATATGATCAACGCTGATCCGGAGGAAGCTGCCAATATTGTAAAAGATAACTTTAAAATACCTGTAGAGAATATAGCAAGGGTATTGGGAGATACAATTTTTGATATCAGACTGAGTCAACAGGATGTGGACCAGCTGGACAGTGTTACAAAATGGTCAATCCGGAATAAATTGATCAAATATGATTTCAGTGTCAGGGATTATATATATTTAGAGCCTCTTCAAGCGGTATTCCCGGATACAATTACCTATAAAAAATAGACAATCTCAAAAAATCAATCTGTTAAGTACCGATAATAAAAAGAAAGTATGGTGAGCAAATGAGTATCAGCAGTGGCACATGCATTAAAATAGATAATCTCTCAAAGGATTATACAAATGATTTCAGCATAAAAAAATCTGGCCGTAATGTAATCAAGGATATCAATCTTGAAATAAAGAGCGGAGAGTTTCATATCATACTTGGTCCGAGCGGATGCGGAAAATCGACACTGTTGAATATTATTGCCGGATTTATTTCCAAATCTGAAGGCAGCGTCACACTGGGCGGTATTGAAATTAAAAAACCCGGACGGGATAGGGGTGTGGTATTTCAAAATGCAGATTCGGCAATATTTCCGTGGCTGACTGTCAGGGGAAATGTGGAATACGGCTTAAAAATGAAGGGAATCAAGTCCAGGGAGCGCAGACAGATATCGTCTGAATATATTAAGCTGGTCGGCCTTGAAAATCACGAGGACAAATATCCGGGGGAGCTGTCCGGAGGAATGAAGCAGAGAGTTCAAATGGCAAGAAGCCTCTCCAATGATTCTGAAATTTTAATTATGGATGAACCCTTCGGAGCATTGGATGCGCATACAAGAAGGATCATGCAGATCGAACTTGTAAAGATCTGGCAGAAAACCGGTAAAACTATTATTTTTGTAACGCACGATATAACCGAAGCCATACTTTTAGGACAGAGAATAAGCATTATGTCCAAATCACCCGATGCAACCATTTATAAAATATATGATAATGATTTGTCCTATCACAGAAACGTAACGTCTCCCGAATTCGTAAAGTTGTTCAAACAGATACAGGGACACTTTGATTTTGGGGAAAATATTTAAAATTTGTGTCTGACTTGTGCAGCACACAGGAAAGGAGAATCGAAGGTGGAAAGAGCAATAAAAATAACTGAGCCGGATATTACATCAAATGAAGTGAAGCACCCGGAAGAAGCCTATACATCAGTAAATAAAGAACCAGAAGCTCTTTACAGTACAGGGAATAACGTCAAAAGAACCGTCTGGTTTTTAGCGGAGAAAGGCATTTTGACCTGGTTGCTGTTATTCAGTATCTGGGGTATCGCCTCACTGGCGTATACAGTCGACTTTTTACCCAGTCCTTTTGAAACAATAGCAGGAGCAAAGGAAATAATACTTGACGGAACCTTGATAAAGTTTATTTTAATAAGCTCCCAAAGAGTATTGTCAGGCTGGGGACTTGGCATTTTATTTGCCATACCCGTGGGTCTGGTAATTGGTCGAATTGAGCTGTTGCGCAGGATATTCGAACCCTTTATTGATTTTCTCAGATTTATTCCCGCAATAGGTTTTTTGACATTATTCCTGATGTGGTTCGGAGCGGGTGAAAAATCCAAGATCATACTTATTTTTTATGCTACCGTGTTTGTAATTCTGATAAATACAATCGTTGGTGTTCTCAGTATTGACAAGAACAGGCTGCAGGCTGCCAGGTCGCTTGGTGCCTCGGAATTCCAGATTATTTATTCTGTTTTGATCCCGTCTGCACTTCCTCATATATTTACCGGGATCAGGCTTGGGCTTGGAGGGGCATTTACCTCCATCGTTGCAGCTGAAATGCTTGCAGCCAAGGAAGGCATCGGGTTTCTGATATATACCTCAAGGCTGTATTTCAGGACCGACTGGATATTTGTCGGTCTGCTGACACTTGGCTTGATGGGGTACATATCGGACCGGCTCATAAGATTATTCGGAAAGATAGTTCTGGGCCGCTATGGAATTAATGATACCAAGAAATTTGACTAAAAGACTGATATTTTTTTATGTAAAGGAGTTGCTGAAAATGAGTTTAAAATGCAAATTGTATGAGGAAGTAAGACTGAAAAATGAAGTTACCGTAGAGGGAATAAATATAACTGACGAAGTTGATTTACTGCTGAGAAATCTGGATCTGGGAGGAAAATATCAGGAAGAGGTTCACGGCATGTTTGAATATGACAGAGAGCCTCATGCAGGTATTGCCCATCCGGTAGGCTTCCGGTCTCCAAACGGGTTTTTGTTCCCTTTCAATTCGTACAGAAAATCCAGATTTTCCATTGGCTATGACAAGGGCTCATATATTCTCACAGAAAACGGGAATAAGGTTTTTGATATTGACTTTCTGGAGAGGCCGGAATATTACCGTCATACTACCAGTGACGGAGTTCAGATGAAGAATATAGCGGTATATAATCACGAGGGGGTTGTATTTGTTACATACAGCAATGAATGCCATTTGAAGGAAAAAGGTCTGGACTGCCTTTACTGCAATATTAATGCCACAAAGAGTACATATGCCGATGTGGAGGGTATCAAGTGGAAATATCCGAAGCAGATCGCCGAAACAGTAAAGCTGGCATATGAAGAACCCGGCAGACATCATGTTACTTTGACTGGAGGTTTTGTTCCGGAGCATCGCGAAATGGATTACTATTTTGATGTTGCCGAGGCTATTCAGAATGAAACCGGTTTGAATGATTTCAATGGAACGGCAGTAATCGGTGCGCCGGAGGACCATGGCATCATAGACAGATACAAAGAGGCAGGCTACCGCACACTGGCCATAAATATCGAATTGTGGGATAAAAACATTTTCAAAGCTATCTGCCCCGGAAAGGAACAGCTGAGCGGAGGCTGGGAAAACTGGAAATCCTCTCTTGAACATGCCGCAAAAGTATTTGGCCACGGAAGAGTACGTTCCAATATTGTGGCAGGTTTGGAGCCAAAGCGTTCAACACTGGAGGGAGTGGAATATCTGGCCTCAAAAGGTATAGTTTGTTTCGCAGGGGCCTGGTGCCCGAATCCGGGTTCCGAACTGGAGAACCATAGAAGCCCTGAACCTGAATGGCATTGGGACCTGGTTATGAAAATGTCCGAAATATTCCGCAAAAACGGGTTTACATATGATCAGCTGTATGATTGCAGTGCTTCTGCAAATTCGTGCATACATGATATTTATAGAATTGAGCATGGACTTTTACCTGTATTGAAACAGGCAATATAACCAAGGGATAAGCGTTAAGAAAAGAGGAAAAAATAAATGGGCAAAAGGATTTTAATTACCGGCGGAACAAAGGGTATTGGGCTGGAAACAGTGAATCAGCTGATTGACAGGGGGCACAATATCATAGTGATAGGAAGGGATTTTTCAAAATTTCCCTTTGAGAATTCAGGGCAGGTTAAAACTATAGCTTTTGATGTGAGCAAGGTAGAAGAAATTCCGGCGTTGGTTTCAGAAATCGGTGAGATAGATGTACTTATTAACAATGCAGGGATCGCAAAAGCAGTTTCTTATTTCGATTATACTCCTGAACAAAAGGAACATATCATAAAAGTAAATCTTGATGCTCCTGTTACTTTTATAAGGGAGGTATCCAGATATTTTCTGAAAAAAGGAGAAGGAAGAGTGGTTAATGTGGCCTCTCAAGCAGCGCAGGTCGGACATCCGGACATCTGGTACGGAATAACCAAAGCCGGACTTATCAATGCAACCATCAGCTTTGCCAATTTATTGGGTGAGAAAGGGATTGCAGTAAATGCAGTCGCTCCTGGACCGGTTTCTACCGATATGATAAAAACTGCTCCACCTAACAAAAGATTGGAGCAAGTGCTCCACCGGACCTATCTTGGACGGGCGGCGACTGCTGCCGAAGTTGCTGAGGTTATCGTATGGCTTGCAGCTGAAAGTCCTGCATATGTCAACGGTGAAGTTATAAATATCAATAATGGTGTTCAGTATGTAAAAAATATACTCTAGCCCGAAGACACTATTTCATAAACAAAGATCCATAAAAGGGCTGTTGCGAAACAAAATTGATTTAATAAAATTTGTTTTAAAACATGTCCTTTTATCCAAAGATAGTCTAATAAATATCTAAATATACTCTATTGTTTGCAAAAACGTATGATACTAAAATTAATGTAATAGAAATGACAGTTAAAACCTAGTAAATATATATGTGAAATATAATAACTTGCAGGAGGGATTGCATGGGAAGTCTTAAGGAAAAATTATACGAAGAACTAAAACTGAAATTAACGTTGTTCATTGAAGGAGTAAGCTATGAGGAGGGAATTTTTGACAAACTCATAAATAATGACAGTACTTTGAAGAAACAGGAATATTGTACCTGGGATAAGGAGCTTGTTACAAAGAAGAACTTTAACCTGCCATATACATTTACTCTGGAAAATGGATCCGGAGTACCAATTGTAGTAGATAGAAATTCCCCGTATAAAATAGAGGAAAATGAAGGCATATTCAGTCTTTCATACAAAAATAAAAAGATATCGGATATAACTTTTCCAAAGGCGCCGGAATTTTACTCAAAGTTCACCAGAGATGGTGCCAGCATGAGAAACATTGCCAGTGAAAGCTCATTTGGAAGTGAAGACAAAAGTATTATTGTTTCTTACAGCACCGAATGTTCGGTAAAGGATAAAGGCCAGACCTGTCTCTTTTGTACCATGAATGGGACAAAAGGACTGGAAAAGGGAGAGGAAAGGCCGCCATGGAAATATCCCAATCAGATAGGAGAGACAGTAAAAGCCGCCTACGATGAAGGCTTCAGTCATTTGACAATTACCGGGGGCTTTGTGCCCGAAAGGCGTGAAATGGAATATTATCTGGATGTGGCCGACAGTATCAAGGAAGCACTGGGCAGAGATGAGTTCAACGGTACTGCATGTATCGGAGCACCTCTTGATTTTTCGGTGATTGATAAATACAAGGAGGCAGGCTTCAGCACCATCGCGTTTAACACAGAAGTTTGGGGCAAAAACTACTTTGATATTATTTGTCCTGGAAAAGTGGAAGAATGCGGGGGCTTTGACAATTGGATAAAAGCAATTGAATATGCCGTACAGGTATTTGGCAGGGGAAAGGTAAGAAGTAACTTTGTATGTGGTTTGCAGCCAAAGGAAGTATTGTTGGAGGGACTTGAATACCTGGCTTCAATCGGGGTGGTTACCGTGGCATCCAGCTGGATTCCCGGCATAGGCTCTCCGCTTGAAGGTCACAGGTCACCTACAGTGGACTGGCATTGGGATGTACAGCTGAAGCATGCGGATATACTCAGAAAATATGGACGTACATATGAAGAAATTTTCAATGCCACACCCAATAGAAATTTTGCACATGAAATTTATCAGATAGAGGATGAGACCCTGCCAATATTTAAAAAGCAGGAGCTGCTAGCTAAATAAGCAAGACCGGACAATCGGAGCAGGTATGTATTCTGAAACAGTTATACAAAAAAAGTTAAAAAGGAGAGAGAGGACTATATTATGTCAATTAATAACGAGGAAATAACAGCCTATTTAAAAAATAGCAAGAGTCTGGTGCTGGCAACTGTGAATGAGGCGGGAGAGCCCGATATAAGAACTCTTGGCGGATACGGGGTATCGGGACTGGAAATTTATTTTGCCACAGCAAAAGAAAGCAGTAAAGCCAAGCAGTTGAAGGAGAGAAATGACGTTGCTGTTTTATTCCAGCACGAAAATCAGGTAATACCTGATTTTGTGAATATTACATTATACGGTAAAGCTGTCCTTACCGGCGGCGAAGAGTTCAATACGGGAAAGCAGCTTATATTAAACAGGAGACCCCAACTGTCGGCAGGAATTGATAATCTGAATATTTACCGGGTAAAGGCTGAAAGGATAAAGGTTTTGGATTTCAAGGCTTCCAATCCCGCTGAGAGAGTCCATACCATTACTATATAGAAAATAGCCCGGCAAAATTAATTAGGGGGACTTCAGATAATGAAAAAAATAAAAGTTATTCTACTCAGCCTCATCATACCTGTAACAGTGATTATGGTCTGGAGTATTGCAACAGCCAGGGGAGTTGCGCCCGAAGCCATATTGCCCAGCATAAAGAGTGTTTTGAATGCATTCAGGGAAAATCTGGCTTCGGGACAGCTTGCCAAGGATCTGGGAATAAGCCTCTCAAGAGTGGTAAAGGGGTATTTTGCAGCAGTACTGCTGGGAGTGACTCTTGGAACGGTAATGGGTATGTCAAATAACGTCAACCACATATTTTCCCTTACACTTAATGCAATACGCCAGATCCCGATGATGGCATGGATTCCGTTAATCATTCTATGGTTCGGTATAGATGAACTTTCAAAGATAGTTGTAATTATTCTGGGAGCCTTCTTCCCGATAATGGTCAACACTTTCAGCGGCATCAGAGGAACCCCTCCCGGTTACATAGAAGTTGCAAGGCTGTATAAATTGAGCCGTTGGAATACCTTTAGAAAAGTATATCTTCCGTCTGCAATACCACAAATATTTGTGGGTTTAAAACTTGGACTGGGAATTTCATGGATGGCGGTGGTTGCGGCGGAATTAATAGCATCCACCGAAGGAATTGGTTTCAGGATCAGTGATGCCAGGAGCATGATGAAGCCTGATATAGTGATTATGGGAATGGTTGTTATCGGCCTTGTGGGAATAGTGATGGATAAATTATTGACTTTTGTTTCGAAGAAATCCACTCCCTGGATAGGAAATAAGGGATAGGGCACATGGAGGTTAAAAAAATGAACGGGGGCGGAAGTATGCCGGAACACGTTTTAAGAATTAAAGACTTATATAAATCCTTTAAGGTTGGCAGGGAAGATATCCCGGTTTTGCAAAATATCAATCTGGAGTTCCGCAAAGGTGAATTTATTACAATCGTAGGGCATAGCGGATGCGGAAAGAGTACTTTGCTGAAAATCATAGCGGGGCTGGTGGAATATGAGGCAGGAGAGGTATCCTACTCGGGTAAAAGGATAGTTGAACCTGGAACCGACAGGGGAATGGTATTTCAGGAGCATAGACTGCTGCCCTGGCTGACTATTTCAGAAAATATAGGCTTTGGGCTATTTAATTTGCCTAAGGAAGAAAAAGAAGAATCAATTTCGAAGCATATTGAATTGGTGCAGCTCAATGGCTTTGAAAAAGCATATCCCAATCAGCTTTCAGGGGGAATGGCTCAGAGAGCGGCAATAGCAAGAGGTCTGGCAAGCAATCCGGAAATACTTCTGCTGGATGAACCCTTCGGGGCCCTTGATGCACTTACCAGAATTCAGATGCAGAAAGAAATCCTCAGGATATGGAAAGAGGAAAAAACAACTATGATCATGGTTACCCATGATATTGATGAGGCAATCTATCTGGGACAGAAAGTGGTGGTAATGTCTGCCAGACCGGGCGAAATTAAAGAAATAATCAATGTTGACACCTCCTCTCTAAAAGACAGGGGCAGTACTGAATTTGCACATATAAAGAAAAAAATATACAACCATTTCTTTCAGGATGAAAATATTGAAATCGAATATACCATCTGACTAAAAATCCAATTATTCAAACAGTTGCATAAGGGGGCAATTTTCATGAAAAAACTTACATTGAGGTTATTGTCATTAATTATAATAGTAGCATTTATAGCTGGGGGCTGCGGAGTAAATTCACAATCCGGAAGCGCTTTAAATTCAGATGCAGGTCAGAGCCCGGCAGCACAAAGTACATCGCAGCAAAATACTTCACCGCAAAATACACCTGCCGATTCAGGTTCAAAGACTGAAAAGAAAACAGTAACACTGGCAGTTGCACAGGAATCCAATGAACTGTCAGGAATCTGGGGCGTAGCCGATAAACAGAAATATATCGAGGAAGAGCTTGATAAAGTGGGCTATCAGCTTAAGATTCTGGGCTTTGCTGCGGCAGGACCGGCCGTAAACGAAGCTTTTGTATCAGGAAAGATCGATCTGGCATACTACGGTAATCTTCCTCCTGTGGTTTTAAAGTCAAAAGGTATTGATGTATCCATCGTTTCTATTGTTGATTCCCAATATAATTTTTCGGTAATTGTGCCGGCCGGTTCGGCAGTTAAGACGCCGAAGGATCTGGAGGGCAAGAGGGTTATAGTCGGGAAAGGTACGATTATTGATGAATATTGGGGCAATCTTGTAAAAGCCTATGGGATCGATGCAGGGAAAGTCAAAGTGATAAACGACGTGGCAAATGCAAACTCCACCTTTATCAGCGGTAACGCTGACGCTTTGATTTCAGCTGACTTTGCCGCTCATCTTATCAATAAGCAGTTCCCCATAAAGGTAATTGAAACAACCTCCGCAAGTCACCCTGAATTTGCAAGCCAGCTGGTTGTAGCTGCCTCAGGGAAATTCTCAAAGGAGCATCCAGAGGTTGTTACAGCATTGCTGAAGGCATATATCCGCGGCTATGACTATTCCCTGCAGCACAGGGATGAGGCATTGAAGGCTTTTGCCACAAACAGTATCCCTCTGGATGTAGTTGAAAAAGTATATTCCAACCGAGACAAAACCTTTGTAAATCTGGACGGGGGAATTGAACAGGCAGATAAGGAACGGTTAAAGAAATTGAATGATTTCCTGCTTGAGTATAAATACATAGAAAAAAGCGCAGATGTAAACAGTCTTGTGGACACCGGATTTTTTGAAAAGGCACTAAAGGAACTGGGGAAATAGCATCGGTCTGACCGGACAGGTTTGATGAATCAAGCATAATATATAAAACAAAAAGGATGATGTAAATGAGTAAAAAATCAAACATATTGCCATATACGGAAAAGGCGGCATCGGAAAATCCACAACCACCTCCAATATCAGCGCGGCGCTTGCAGAAGCGGGTTACAGGGTTATACAGATCGGCTGCGATCCCAAAAGTGATTCCACAAATACACTGAGGGGCGGCAATTATCTGCCGACTGTTCTTGACAGCCTGCGGGACAGCAGCAATGTAAAAATAGAGGATATATCGGTTGTAGGCTTCAAAGGGGTTTTATGTATTGAAGCCGGAGGTCCTGTTCCGGGAGTGGGCTGCGCGGGGAGAGGGATAAATGCCGCAATCACTCTGCTACAGGAATTGGACCTGTTTGAAAAGTTCAAGCCGGATGTGGTGCTGTATGATGTATTGGGAGATGTTGTGTGCGGCGGTTTTGCAGTTCCCATAAGAGAAGGGATAACCGACAAGGTATATGTTGTGAGCTCCTCTGATTTTATGGCCGTATATGCAGCCAATAACCTGTTCAAGGCAATCAGTAAATATGCACCGACGGGAGGAGCTCAACTGGGAGGCATTATTGCCAACAGCGTGCTTACACCATATGCAAAACCGCTGATAAACGACTTTGCTTCCAGAACAGGAACAAAAGTAGTCCAGTATGTCCCCAGGTCATCAATTGTTGCACAGAGTGAACTGCACGGAAAAACAGTTATAGAGGCAAATCCCGATGCGGAGCAGGCCGACGTTTACAGGGCTCTTGCAAAATATATAATTGAGGACCAGGAGGCAGCGGTACCAAATCCTTTAAGTGTCACCGAGCTCAGAGACTGGGCAAAGGATTGGGGAGACAGGATTTTAAAGATCGAAGCCGATGCGGCAAGTGATCTTAATGCCAATATTTAATCAATATACGACTAATATTCCGGTTATGGCCGCAGGCGGAGAATGGAGGCAATATGGCTGTTTTGAAGGGAAAGGCACCGGTAATCAGAGAAAAAAGTTTATCTGCCATCGGAGCTTATTATGGAACAGTAGAGGCTATATTAAGAGAATTTTATGACGGTAATCTGAAACAGCGTGTCAGAACCTTTTCTCAGGATACAAATTCGGATATTCTCTATGCTCTACAGGTAATAAATACCATTGAAAATGCAGGAATAATCATACATGGGCCCAGGGGCTGCGGGATAATTCAAAACCATTTCAATAACAGAAACTCGCTGGCCACCATGTGGGCAGTGACAAATATCGATGAGGAAGACTCTATTTTGGGCAGTGATATCAAGTTGAGAAAAACCGTAAAAAGTATTTATGAGGAAAATCATCCCGGGGTAATTTTTGTACTGACAACATCGGTAGTTGCTATAAACAATGACGATGTGGCCTCTGTTACCCAGGATTTGACTGAAGAACTGGGTATCCCTGTTGTTCCGGTATATACTGACGGGTTCAGATCAAAAGTGGGTGTAACAGGCTGTGATGTGGCCATTCATTCAATAGTGAAGTACTTAATTCCCAATAAAGCTGAAAAAGAAAATTTTATAAATGTTATTTCTGTGAATGAAAACAGGGAGAGCCTTGAGGAAATTGGCAGGCTTTTGGAGGCTTTGGAGGTTGAAACCAATGTGTTCCCGGGATTTTCAAAGCTTCAGGATCTGACAAGGGCGGGCAGTGCATTGTTCAACCTGGTAATCAGGAAAGGTGAGGGAGATTACTTTGCAAAGGTATTGAAGGATATATATGATATTCCTGAAATTGAGGTAAATGCACCTATAGGAATCAAAGCCACCGATAAATGGCTTGCCGGGATCGGCGAGCAGCTGGGAAAGGAACGGCAGGCAAGGGAACTGATTGAAAAGGAAAGTCTGTATACCGCCGATATCCTTGAAAAGTATAAATTGGACCGGACAAAGGTTTTTTTAAGCTGTGAGCCCGAATATGCAAATTCCGTAATCAGCCTGCTGGAGGATCTGAATGCCGAGATAACCGGTATTAAGGTACCCTATCTGGATATTACACATCTCAAGCATATGGAGAAGCTTTACAGAAAAAATCCGGAATTATCTTTGCTGATTGGAGAGGGGCAGCCCTATGAGCAAATAAATATTTTGAAGAAAACCGGAACTGAAATATTTGTAGGAAATGATCTGGCTGCCGGCTCAATAGCTGTTGAAGGCATTCCCGTTTTAAATATTGAGAACATAAATATTCTGGGCTATAGGGGCAGTATGGTTTTTGCGGAGAAATTGTATAAGCTGGTAAAGTACCGCGGTTTTGCAGAGAATTTCAAATATTCTTCAAACCGTCCCGTTTATCAAGCCGGGTGGCTGAAGAAAAATGCAAACTGGTATATCAAGCAGGAGGTGAAGTAATGGCAGATTACATAGAATTCAACAGGAATGGCTGTCTGCTGCAGGGAGCCGTGAGTGTTTTAAAGGCAATCGGCGGCGTTGTACCCATTATTCATTCGACCGCAGGCTGTGCAGTTCAGGAAAAATATATATCAAATGCTGCAAATGGATATGCTGCCGACAACTACACTCTTGCTTGTACAAATGTTATAGAAAAGCAGATAATTTTCGGAGGAAGCGCCAGGCTGAGGGAACAGATCAAAAATACCGTAAAGGTGCTGGAAGGTGAACTTTATGTGGTAGTCAGCGGCTGTGCCTCGGAAATTGTGGGAGACGACATGGGGGCAATGACGAAGGAAGCGGCGGAGCAGGGGTATCCAGTTATAAATATCAGCACTCCCGGATTTAAGGGCCACAGCTTTGATGCCTATGTAAAAGTAACCAGAGGGATAATAGAAGGTCTTTCCAGGAGCTATAACCAGGAATTGGCCGTAGACAGGGATTTAATCAATATATTCGGCATTGCTCCCAATATTGATCCCTATTGGGAAGGCAATCTGGGGGAGTTGTATAACTTGCTTGAAGAGGCAGGGTTCAGGGCAAATCCGCTGTTTGGTTACAGAAGCACCGTGGAAAACTGGAAGCAGATAAGAAATGCAGGCTTGAATGTGGTGTTTACGGGCTGGGGACTTGAAATAGCCCGTTATCTGGAAGAAAAGTTCGGCACTCCCTATATTTATATGGATGAAGTACCTTTCGGAATTGAAGGTATTGAAGAAATACTGGAAAGACTGGCCGATGCATACCAAGACAAAAAAGAGCTGCTTGACAGGATAAGGTGGCAGGCAAGGGATAAGTATCTTTATTTTCTGTCAAAATTAGCTCCCTGCTACTACAGACATCATATTCAAAAAGAAGCTGTGCTGGTGGGGCCTTCTTACATAGCCGCCCCGCTGGCAAAATTCCTTGAGAACGGCTTTGGACAAATCGTCAGGTCGGTAATCATTACAAATAATATACCACGACACGAGAAAGAGCAGCTTTTGAAAAAATTTGAAAATAGTGAAATTATTTTTTCAGAGGATGGCAGAAGAATAGAAGATAGAATCAGGGCCATAAGGCCTGAAATTATTCTTGGAAGCCAGCTGGAGACAAGCATAGCAAAGGAACTTGACATTCCCGTACTGTACATTTCTCTGCCCACAGAGGGGAGAATCATTTTGAACAAAAGCCTGCTGGGCGTGAGTGGAAGTCTTGCATTGCTGGAGGCATACAGCAATGCTTTTACCAGATAAAAAAGTATTGAAAATACTTTTTGGCGTGCCAAAGGCTTTAAAAAGAGCTCAATTCATTTTTGTGGCCACCAATGTGGCTTAAAGCCATACATGGCTCATGGAGGTTAATATGGGATTTCCAAGTGTAATACCTACAGGAACGACAATTTACAACAGGGATAAGGCATATGGCGGATATACCGTTTTACCCACACGAGAAGGAGCCCTGCTGATAGATATGAATGGAAGGGAATTAAAGCTGTGGAAGGGACTGCAGGGTTTTCCCAACAAATTGTTACCGGGAGGGCAGGTGTTTGGCTCCTCGGGTACCAGAAATCCAAAATACGGAATGCAGGACCAGATGGATTTATTGCAGGTGGATTGGGACGGCAATGTGGTTTGGAGGTTTGACAGGCTGGAGTACATTGCGGATCCGGGTGAAAAACCAAAATGGATGGCCAGACAGCATCACGATTTTCAGAGGGAGGGGTCGTCGGTGGGGTATTATGCACCCGGAAGCCTTCCGTTGACAGATAGAGGCAACACATTGATCCTTGTACATGAAAATGTTCATAATCCCAAAATATCCGACAAACTTCTGCTTGATGACAAGATAATTGAAGTTACCTGGGAGGGTGAAATTATCTGGCAGTGGAATGCAAATGAACATTTTGGGGAAATGGGCTTTGACGAGGCAGCCAAAAACATTCTGGCAAGGGATCCCAATATGCGTCCTGCAGGCGGAGGCATGGGAGACTGGCTGCACATCAATTCGGCATCTACACTGGGGGAGAACAGGTGGTATGACAGCGGTGACGTGAGATTTCACCCTGACAACATCATATGGGATTCCAGAGAAGCCAACATACTTGCCATAACAAGCAAGGAGACGGGCGGAATCGTATGGCGCGTAGGTCCTGATTTCAATGCTTCGAAAGAATTGATAAAACTGGGGTGGATAATCGGTCAGCATCATCTGCATATGATTCCAAGAGGTCTGCCCGGAGAAGGTAATTTACTTGTTTTTGATAACGGAGGCTGGGGCGGCTATGGAATTCCTAATCCGACTTCTCCCACCGGCCGCATGAATGCCAAAAGGGATTATTCCAGGGTGCTGGAATTCAATCCTGTCACTCTTGAAATTGTCTGGCAGTATACTCCTGCTGAAGCAGGCCTGGAAAATCCTCTGGATTCTTATAAATTTTACAGTCCGTTTATCAGCAGTGCTCAGAGACTGCCCAACGGAAACACATTGATAACCGAAGGCTCCAACGGGCGACTTATTGAGGTCACTGGCGGACACGAAATCGTCTGGGAGTACATAAATCCGTATTTTGGAGGCTTCGCCCCGTCAATGAACATGGTTTACCGTGCTTACCGTGCTCCCTATGATTGGGTTCCCCAACTTGCCGTTCCTGAGGAAATCAACATCGATAAGCTTGATATATCGAAGTTTAGAGTACCCGGTTCACCGGTTTATGACAAAACAAATGTAACTGAATTAGCCGGGGCCGAAAAGGAGGAATGGGCGGAAGAACCGGATAAAGCCGTATTCTGTGTTCTTTCCGATACCGAAAGAAATTCCTGACATTGCAAGACAAATTATTTAATTATATAAAAGGAGGCAGGGAATATGAGTGATCTGAAGGAACAACTGTATAAAGAGCTGAAACTGAAAATAGCCTTGGGTATTGAAGGTGTCAGCTTTAGTGAGGATGTCCTGAAAAAGCTTGCAGAAAAAAAGGAAATAAAAACGGTAGAATTCTGTGGACCGGGAAAATTTTCAGAAACTAAAAAACATCATTATTTTCCTCATGCAATTCATTTAAAAAATGGTTTTGGAGCATTCCCTCTGGCAGACCCCAATTCACCCTACGCTATAGTAGAGCGGAACGGAGTGTTTGGAATTGATTACAGAGGCAACTATCTGTCGGATATAAGTTTTGAAGAAGACCCCCGATTTTATTCCGGAAAAACAGAAGATGGGGCAAATATGAAGGATATTGCCCAGGACCGTTCGGTCAGCAGTTCCGATAAGAGCATAGTTGTCTGTTACAGCGAGGAATGTGCCGTAAAGGATAAGGGGCAGACCTGCCTGTTTTGTACCTTCAACGCAAAGAAGAAGTACGAGGACGGCCCCGACGGTCCAGTCTGGAAGTATCCCCGGCAGATAGGAGAGACAGTGAAAGCTGCATATGATGAAGGCTACAAGCATGTAACCATTACCGGGGGGTTCATACCCGAACGCCGGGAACTGGAGTACTATCTGGATGTGGCAGAAAGCATAAAGGATGCCCTGGGGAAAGATACCTTCAACGGCACGGCCTGTATAGGTGCACCGCTGGATTTTTCAGTAATCGAAAAATACAAGGAGGCGGGTTTCAGCACGATAGCCTTTAATACCGAGGTATGGGGCAAGGACTACTTTGAGATAGTATGTCCCGGAAAGGTGGAGGCCTGCGGCGGCTATGACAATTGGATAAAAGCCATTGAGTATGCCGTGGAGGTTTTTGGAAAAGGTAAGGTCAGAAGCAATTTTGTATGCGGCTTGCAGCCCAGGGAGGTTTTATATGAAGGCTTTGAGTATCTGGCTTCCAAAGGTGTGGTAACCATAGCCTCCAGTTGGGTCCCCTATGCGGGCTCACCGCTGGAAGGACACCGTTCTCCAACCATCGACTGGCATTGGGAGGTGCAGCTGAAACATGCTGAAATTCTGAGGAAATACGGACGTACCTTTGAGGAAGTGTTTAACG
The DNA here is from genome assembly GCF_000350485.1 of Ruminiclostridium cellobioparum subsp. termitidis CT1112. Taxonomy (GTDB): domain Bacteria; phylum Bacillota; class Clostridia; order Acetivibrionales; family DSM-1351; genus Ruminiclostridium; species Ruminiclostridium termitidis. Next base: position 113,163 of record NZ_AORV01000033.1, on the reverse strand, counting down.
GGGCACCCGCAAGATTCCCCGTACATGACATATTTCAGATAGAAGACGGCACCTGGCCGGGCTCAGGTATAAAATAAATATTTTAAAATTATAAACTAAGGTTTTGGGATTCGGATATGTGTTTCTCAAAACCTTAGTTGCATTTGAGGGTTTATGCTGATTATACAGGTACATGAGTACAACTTTAAGGCTTACAAATATGTTGAAAATAAGAAAATTATGGTATAATATAAATTGTTATAAGTATTTCTCTAAAATGTAATACTGTTACCGGAATTATAAGAATTTATTTTTTATTAACTGAGGTATTTTCATGATGCTAAAAAATTGGAGTAGAATTTTATTGGCAGTATTCACATTTTCCTTAGTTCTATCATTGTCATTTACTGCTTCTGCATTTAGTATTGAAAAGCAAAAAAATATTCTGATAATTCATTCGTACAGTGAAGGTCTTCAATGGACCAGCGAGCAAAATGCGGGTATCATCGAAAATATCACCAAATCAAACAATAATTGTGCTATATTCGTTGAGTATATGGATTGGAAGAACTATCCCTATCAGAATAATCTTGATTCACTGTACAATTATTTAAAATATAAATATTCGGATAAAAAGCTGGACTTGATAATTACCACGGATGATGCTGCTCTCACTTTTGCATTGGAAAACAGGGGAGATCTTTTTTCCAATGCTCCCATTGTCTTTTCGGGAGTTAATCAGGAGAAAATATCCCAGATTCAGGGGAAATATGAAAATTTGACAGGTGTCATGGAAGAAATAGATCCTACCGATACAATCCGTATGGCCAGGAAAATCAATCCGGATATAGAGAATTTATATCTTATGGTTGACAATTCCGAAAGCGGAGTCACCACATCCAAGATAATATTGGAGAAAGTAAAACAAATGAATCCGGAAATAAAAGTCATTCCAATGAATAATATGAGTTTCAGCACCGTTATCGATACAGTAGGCAGGCTGGATAATAAGAGTATGCTGCTGTTTGCCACTTATTACAGTGATGGCACCGGCTCCATAATAGATTTTAACCTGGCATGCAGGGAAGTGAGCAAATACAGCGCCGTACCGACGTATCATCTGTATGATTTCGGCCTGAACAATGGTGCTTTCGGCGGTAATATGCTGAGCGGAAGATTATACGGTAATTATGCCGCCGAACTGGCTTTGAGGATTCTGGAAGGGGAAAGTGCCGATAATATCGCTATTTATTCACCAAAGGCAACCAGAAAGGTTTTTGATTACAACCAAATGAAAAGGTTTAATATTTCCCGGGATAAGCTGCCTTCGGATACCGAAATATTCAACGAGCCCTTTTCATTTTTTGAAACTTACAGGCTTCTGGTGCTGGCTGTGGCGGCAGTGTTCATATTTCTGATTTTATTCGTCATGATTCTTTTGATTTATATCAAGAAAATAAGAAGGATCCGAAAGGAGCTGCACATAAGCAACGAGGAATTAACCCAAACCTACGAGGAACTGGTGGCTACAGATGATGAATTAAAGAATCAGCTTCATGAGATTTCAGAGATACAGAGAAACCTGGCTGAAAGCGAAGAAAAATATACATATCTGGCACTTCACGATGTTTTGACAGGTCTGCCCAACAGGCGTTCGCTGTTCGAAGATGCAGACAGGATATTACATAAAGGAAATAAAAAAGCCGCCTTGCTTTTTATTGATATGGACAACTTCAAATATATAAATGATACAATGGGACATGAATTTGGCGACCTGCTGATCAAGGCTGCAAGTGACAGACTGTCCCTGGACCTGTTGGAAAAAAGCACTTTGTACAGGCTGGGCGGGGACGAATTTATAATCCTTGCGGAAGAGACCGGGCAGGATAGAGCCGAACAGCTGACTGCAGATATTCTGTACAGTTTTAAGGAGAATTTCTTTGTCAAGAATATAGGACTTCATATCAGTTTCAGCATCGGAATAGCGATATACCCCAAACACGGAAATAATATAGAGGAACTCATAAAATCCGCGGATATTGCCATGTACAAGGCCAAGGAGAGCGGAAAGAACAGGTATGTGCTATATGACAAAATCATGAATAAGGATTTTACCGAAAGGATGAATATTGAAAAACACCTGCATACTGCAATGGATAACAACGAATTCGAACTTTTTTACCAGCCGCAGTTTGATCTCAATACCAATAAGGTTACCGGACTTGAGGCTCTCCTAAGGTGGAGAAGTCCCGAACTGGGGCTTGTCTCCCCCATGAAGTTCATAAAGGTTGCTGAGGATACCCACCTGATAATTCAATTGGGGGAATGGGTTCTGATACAGGCCTGTGATTTTCTCAGCCATTTGCACAAGCAGGGTTTGACCGATATGAAAATGTCGGTCAATATCTCAACTCTACAAATATTCCAGTCTGATTTCAATACTAAAGTACTTAAAATTATTGATTACTTTAAACTCGACCCGAGCTCAATCGAACTGGAAATAACCGAAACAGTGCTTATTGAATCTTTTGAGGTGGTATATGATAAATTGCTGAAATTAAGGGAAAAGGGAATAGGAATTGCCCTTGATGATTTTGGAAAGGGTTACTCATCGCTGAGTTATCTGAAGCAGCTTCCAATAACCACATTAAAAATTGATAAAACCTTCATTGACAATGTTTCACTAATCCAGGAGAATAAAACCATTACCCAGCATATTATAAAAATGGGACGGTCAATGGGAATATCGGTCATTGCAGAGGGTGTGGAACATAACGATCAATTGGAATACCTTAAAAAATATGAATGTGATAAAATCCAGGGATATCTTTTTTCCAGGCCTTTGCCCAAGGAAGAGGTTGAGAAGCTTTTAAAGGGCTTGAAGTAGATTATTGGAAAAGTCCCATACCGGCAGCTGAAAAATGCTTCACGATATGGGACTTTTGCTTATTCGCGTACAAGTATTTTTTGAATTTCTGAAATATAGAGTGTATGATGGTCGGAATCGGGATAGAATTTGGAGTCAAGCTCGGTATCAATAAAGCATTCCGGCTTGTATTCCTGGGCATACAGCTTTTTGCATATAATAACGGTTTTTGCCTCGTCAAAATAGGGAACACCATTGTCATAAGAAACTATCAATTCCGTTTTGCCAATCTTATCCTCGTCCCTGCCCGAAACCGCACCAAGGTATCCCAACTGCTTTTTAAAGCTTCCGTCCAGGAAAGAGAGGGAAAACTGCTCCGAGCTGTCAATAAACTCCTTGGTAAAACGCTGCGGACGAATAACTATGAAAGATACATTTTTAGCCCACATCACGCCGAGACCTCCCCAGGAGGCAGTCATGGTATTGACTTTATCCGCTTTTTTGGCAGTCACAAGCATCCAGTCATGACCTATAATCCGAAATGGGCTCTGATCAAACTTCTCAGAACTGATTTCAATAAATTTATTCATATAAAAACTCCTTTTAACTATTTTCCTTTTAACTATTTATATTATGCTAATTATAATACTAATACAGGATTCAAAAAAATTCCAGTACTAAATAAATACCATGATTAAAATCCTGATACCGGCAATTCCAAGTGCCAGAGCCAGGCTCCTCACAATCCATCCGCCTTTAAGTCTCTTTGAAAGGCGGGCACCCAGCTGTGCACCAAATAATACACCTATGGAAAGGCCCGCTGTTTGCATGAGTCCGCTCGATAATACCCCTGTTGCCAAATGAACCATACTTCCGGAAAAGGACATGGAGGCCAAAACAAAATGGGAGGTGGCAGTGGCAAGATGTACCGGGAAATTAAGCACCTGAATCATGACCGGAACGTGGATGATACCTCCCCCAATGCCTAAAAGGCTTGAGAGAAATCCCACCAGTACACTTATCACAATCCCAAGTACAGGATTGTAGGAAAAGGTATGAACCACTCCGTCGATATCAGTGACAGACCGGATTACATCGCCTTTTGCAGACTTTCTGTCCCGGTTCTTGCTCTGAGGTTTTATAAAGAGGTAAACAGACCCTATTAACAATATCACTCCGAAGATCAGGTTGAAAATATTCCGGGGTATGAGAGAGGTGGCAAGAGAACCTAAAATCGATCCGGGTAAGGTTGCTATTGAAAAAATAATACCGGATTTGTAGTCAATTTTTTTCATCCGGGCATAAGCTACAGAGCCCGACAGTGAATTAAAAAATACAACTGCCAGAGATATGGCGGTGATGGTTTCAGGACTCTTATCCGGGTAGAGAAGCAGCATGACAGGTACAAGGATAAAACCTCCGCCTGCCCCAATCAGCGTGCCGAATGTCCCTACCATAAATCCCAAAGGTATTAGCCAAAATAATTGATACATATAAAACCCCTTTTATATACTTTAATACTTTGTAAATATATCAGAAAACCAATTTACATTTGTCCCGTAATAAGCTGTACACCTATGCTGGCGGCCGAAACGGCCATCCACACCAGCAAGCCCAGCAGCAAAGGCTTGAAACCGGTTTTCAGCATCTCCTTGAAATCTGCACTGAGCCCCACTGCCGACAATGCCATGACAATCATAAATTTGCCGGCTGAGGACAGGTGGGCCGCCATTGAAGGAGTAATTACAGAAAGTGTATTCAAAAGCGAGGTGGCAAGGAAACCGACAATAAACCAGGGAAAAATCTGCCTGAAGTTATAATTAACCATCCCGCCTGTTTTTGCAGCATTTCTTTTTTTCAGCATTGTAACAGCGGCAAATATTAAGGAAACCGGAATTATCATGGTGGTCCGGGTCAGCTTGACTATTGTCGCATATTCTCCCGCCATGCTGCTGAAAGCATAGCCGGCTGCAACTACCGAGGAAGTATCATTTACAGCGGTGCCGGCCCACAAACCGAAAGCTTTATCCGAAAAGCCGATCAAATGCCCAAGCGGAGGAAATATCAGTACTGCTATAATATTAAAAAAGAATATGGTGGATATGGAATAGGCAACTTCTTTTTCCTCTGCTTCTATCACCGGCGAAACTGCGGCAATTGCCGAGCCTCCGCATATTGCCGTTCCAACGCCGATCAGAGTAGTAAGATTATACGGTATCTTCAGCAGCTTTCCAAAAGCATATGCCGTTATAAATGCAATAGAGAGTGTAGCAAGCATTATATACAGAGATTCCATACCTGTTTTCCAAACCTGGGTCAGGCTTAATCCTGCACCCAGCAAAATTATTGCGTATTGAAGAACTTTTTTTGAGGTGAATTTTACACCTGATTTTGCCCATTCCGGTTTGCCAACGAAGTTGCTGATCAAAATTCCTAAAACTATCCCAAATACAGGTCCGCCTACCACAGGAAACAATCTCCCAAGCCATGATGCCGCAATTGCAAGCGATAACGAAAGTAAAATTCCTGCGATATTTCTTCTTAACCAGATCATTTTGAGTTCCACTCTGCCTTTCATTGTCAAATTTATTATGCCGGCCGGCACACAAAAATATTTATGATTTCCAATGCAAAATATTTTCTATAGATATTTTAGTGGTTATGTACTATAATTACAAATTATGATTTATTATAAATATATAAAAATAATTTATGATTGCAGTGGACAAATTTCATTATTTTTGTGACCGCGCTGTGGCTTAAAGCCACAACATGGCTTGGGAGGTTAACATGTTTGATTCCAAACTTCTCACTTTTATAAGTGTTGCAAGACTCAGGAATTATACACGGACGGCTGAAATTCTGAACATGACCCAGCCGGCCGTTACCCAGCACATTAAGCAGCTGGAGGAGTATTACTGCGTACAGCTTATAAAGAAAAAAGGAAGGCAGATAATATTGACTGAAGAAGGCGAAATGCTGTTAAAGTATGCAAAGGAACTGGAAGCAAATTCATTGAAATTTCAGAGGGCGCTGATAAATAAATCTGCAGTTGTCAAACGGTATGATATAGGAGCGACGCTGACTATCGGAGAATTTGTTCTGCCCGGACTGCTTGGAGAGCACAAACGGCTGTATGAAAACATTGATATTATATTGCATGTTTATAATCTGGAAGAAATCATAAAAAGGTTAAGTTTCGGACAATTTGATGTTGGAATCGTGGAAGGTCCTTTTGATAAGACCAGGTTCAAATATAAAAAATTAAAGGATGACGAACTGGTTTTAGCTGTATCGCCCCTGAGTGAGCTTGCTAAGAATGGGGAGGTGGAGCTTGCCGATATAATTACCGGCGGAAAGCTGATAATGCGGGAGAAGGGCTCCGGAACCAGAATAATATTTGAAAACAGGCTGCTGGAGCTTGGTATAAGCCTTGAGGAAATAAAAGTATACATGGAGGTGGGCAGTATAGGGGCAATTAAATCTCTGGTCGGGGCCGATCTGGGGTACACGGTGATCTCCAGGGAGGCTGTAAGGCAGGAAACAGAGGCTGGGACATTAAAAATAATACCAATTAAAGGTGTTAAAATAATCAGAGAATTTAACATCATATATCAGGATGACGTACAGAATGATTTTATCCGGGAGTTTATTGAATTTCTGACCGGTAAAAATAAATAAATAAAGTGGTAACAAAATATTAAATAATGCATATTATATATTGTAATATTTGAATATAACGATTGACAAATGTTATGTATTCAATTTATAATGTGTAAGTGAATACAAATATGTTTAAGGTATTAAAATTAATATACCGGAGGTATTTTATATGTCGGCTGTCAAAGCAAAAAATAATTATACGGGCCAGAGCGGATGCTCCAGAATGAATTGTGCACAGGCTGTATTGAGCGCTTTCAAAGAAGATTTTGACATAGATGAGTCTATGGTGGATACTTTTAAAGGTTACGGGGGAGGAAGAGCTCCCGGCGGCTTATGCGGCGCTTATTACGCTGTCAGGTATATCCTGGATGAAAAAGATCCTTCCAGGCTGGAAGAATTGGAAAAACACTTCCTTGAGCATGCGGGAGCATTGGAGTGCAGGAATATCAAGGGACTTAAAAAGCTCTCATGTGTCGGCTGTGTTGAAAAAAGCTCTGAGTTTTTAGAAAAATTGGGCTGAACATGAAAAAAATATTAGTTGTTAATATATCTCTTTTGGGCACTATAAATACTGTTTGCGGTACGCAGGAGAAAAGCTTCGTTCCTGCCGGAAAATAAAAAAGCGGCATGGGTACAAACCGGTCAACAAAGGAGTTAAGCAATGGAAATAAAACCTGAGGAAGCTAAAGCACGGCTTGATAAAGGCGAAAAGATCATTTTGCTGGATGTACGGACTGAAGAGGAATACAATGAGAAGCGCCTTCCGAACAGTATTCTGATTCCGGTTGAAGGTATTGATAAGGATGCACCGGCTAAACTTACCGATAAAAATGCTGCTGTTTTTGTCTATTGCACAACCGGCGGCAAAAGTGCCATAGCAGCGGAAGTTCTCACACTTATGGGATATACAAAGGTATATGACCTTGGAGGTATTGAAGACTGGCCATATGAGACAGTAAACGGTAAATAACTGTTACCGGAAAATAAATATTTAAGACAATCTTAGTATTCACTTTTTGTGAATACTGTTTTTTTGCGTCAATATAAATATGACATGCAGCTGTCAGGTTCTGATGATATAATTATTAATATGGAGGGCCTTATGCAGATTAACAGGTTATTTGAAATTGTGTACATTTTGCTGGATAAAAAAATAATAACCGCGAAAGAATTGGCAGAGCGCTTTGAGGTATCGGTGCGAACCATTTACAGGGACATTGATGTGCTTTCCCAAGCAGGTATCCCAATATATATGAGCAAGGGCAAGGGCGGAGGGATTAGTCTTCTGGATAATTTTGTACTGAATAAGTCCTTGTTGTCGGACACCGAACAAAATGAAATTCTGGCTGCGCTTCAGGGCCTCAACGCGGTACACTATCCGGAAGTGGATAATGTGATAGCAAAATTGGGACTTCTTTTTAACAAGGAAGACTATAACTGGATTGATGTGGATTTTTCACATTGGGGTGAAACTAACAGGAATAAATTTAATCTGATCAAGACAGCCATAATCAATAAAAGGGTAATAAGTTTTGATTATTCAAGCTCATACGGGCTAAGCAGCAGCAGGAAGGTTGAACCCGTTCAGCTCTGGTTCAAGGATAAAACCTGGTATTTGAAAAGCTATTGCCTGTCCAAAGAGGATTTCAGGATATTTAAACTTACAAGGATGAAGGAAGTCCGGGTTACCGACAATTCATTTCAAAAAAGACCCGATATGGAAATCTCCTTTGATGCCCGCAGGGATGAAAACTTCAGAACGGTAAATTTTAAACTGCATCTGGATAAGTCTGTTGCATACCGTGTATATGATGAATTTAATGAAAACTGTATAAGGCAAAACCATGACGGGAGCTTTGAGGTGACAGCCTCCTATCCTGAGAGCGATTGGGTGTACGGCTATATTTTGTCCTTCGGGAATGCGGCAAAAGTTATTGAGCCCGAGTATGTCAGGAATATTATAATCGACAGGCTGGAACAAACACTAAAGCAATATGCACATCAGCTGTAATATGAAAGTTCAGTGTTTTTATTTAAATATGACACAATGATGTCATATAAAGGCTGCTATCCTTTTATTAAAATATATTAAAAGGAGTGCAGGCAATGAATATGAATTATGAAACAGTAAATTTGTGCGAAATGACAGTAGCGGGTCTATTGGTGAGAACCACCAATGAAAACGGACGGGCCATGTCTGATATCGGAAGGGTTTGGGAGGAATTTTTGAAGAATGATGGTTATCCCGCGATTAAGAATAAGGTAAATTCCAAGAGCATAGGTCTTTATACCGATTATGAAGGGGATTTCACAAAACCCTATAACTTTTTGGCCTGCTGTGAAATCAGCGAGGCCGGAGAGCTGCCGGGGAAAATGGTTACAAAGACTATCCCTGCCGGAACCTACGCGAAATTTACCGTGAAGGGACATGTTCAGAGGGCAGTGGGAGAATTTTGGACAAACCTTTGGAGCATGCAGCTTGACAGGAAATACAGCTGTGACTTTGAAGAATACCAGAACAATTCGGGCGATATGGATCACCAGGAAATACATATTTATATTGCATTAAATGAATAGCCGTACGGCAGCAGAGCAGGAAGACGACCGGCAGACCGGAAATTTTCCTGCTATTTGTTTGACGGGGATGGTCAATGGATTTTATAAACGTAGAGGAGACAGGTTGATTTAAATGGAGTATATACCAGCAAAAACCATAATTTCAGGTTATGCCGAGAATAATAACTGGTTTGGCAACAACTATAACATGAATATATATAAGGGTTGTAATCATGGGTGTATTTACTGCGACAGCCGAAGCGACTGCTACCGTATTGACAGTTTCGATGAGGTGAAGGTAAAGGAAAATGCTCTTAATTTAATATATCGTGATATAAAATCCAAACGTAAAAAAGGAGTTATAGGAACGGGTGCCATGAGTGATCCCTATAATCCTTTTGAAGAGCAGCTTGAGCTTACAAGGGGAGCACTGGAAATAATCAATCAATTCGGCTTCGGAATTTCCATCGCCACAAAGAGCGACCTTGCAGCAAGGGATATCGATATATTTAAAAAGATACAAAAGCATTCGCCGGTGCTTGTTAAAATAACCGTTACAAGCTGTGACGACGGTTTGGCTGAAAAGGTGGAGCCCAATGCTCCCGTATCCTCCAGACGTTTTGCCGCAATTAAAAAACTCAGCGACAGCGGGATTTTTACAGGAATTTTAATGATGCCCATATTGCCGTTTATAGAAGACACCGAAGAGAATATCACAGGGATAGTCAGGCTTGCCCATGAGAACGGTGCCAGATTTATTTATCCAGCCTTTGGAGTGACACTGAGAATGAATCAAAGAGAGTGGTTTTATTCCAAAATTGATGAACTGTTTCCCAAAAAGAAGGAATTATATATCAAAGAATTCGGGGATTCCTACGGATGCCACTCACCAAAGGCAAAACAGTTAAAAGCCGTATTTAAGGAGGAGTGCCGCCGGTATGGGATTTTATATAAAATGGAGCATATTATTGCAGCGTACAAAAAGGGCTATTATGACAGGCAGCTGAGTTTGTTGTGAACGAGTACCTTACCATACGGGGTTACATATGATATTATAAAAAAGGCTGTTTCAGCAACAATACTGACGGCATAAATACAAGGATAATACGTGAACAGATTTCATTACATTTTGTGGCCGCAATGTCGGCCCAAAGCCATAACATGGCTTGGAGGTTAATATGCCAAGAAAAACTTATGTTACAAATATGCCGGATAAAACAGGAGCATTTATGCTGGCCTCGAAAATAATAGCAAACCATAACGGAAATATTGTCCGCGTAAGCTATAATAAAGCTGTTGACCTTCATACGCTCTTTATTGATGTTGAAGCTCAGGAGGGCGACCTGGCCAAAATAGCGGAGGAGTTGGCAAATATCGGCTACCTGAATGAAAAGATTTCGGAAACCAGAGTTGTAGTTGTAAATATCAAGATACCCGACAAGCCAGGTTCTGCACTGCCTATTCTGAGGATACTGGACAGATACGGCATAAATATTTCATACATTAATTCCAGCTCAAACAATACCGGGTTCCAGAATTTCAAGATGGGACTGCTCATAGAAAATCCAAAGGTAATAAAGATGCTGCTTGAGGATATCAGTGAAGTATATCAAATAGATATTACAGATTACGATGACTCTGAAAACAGCCTTGACAACACGATTTTCTATATCCGCCTGGCAAATGAGATGCAAAAACTAATGCATCTGAGCACTGAAACGACAATGGAGTTTATATCCGAATCCAACCGTATCTGGCAGGTGCTTCAGGAAAAAGGGGAGAATCCCAAAAAGGTTTTTGACTATATAAGGCGGTTTGCAAATTTTATAAGCCGGCATCGGGGCAGCAATTTTAATGCCGACATTGAAAGGATACAAATAAGCCCGTTGGTGACGCTATACAACATCCAGCCCCCCTGCGGCAGCAATACTTATGTTATGGAAACGGAGGACGAATTGGTACTTGTGGACACCGGCTACACAATATATTCCGGGGAAATGTTTGAAATTTTCAGCAGTCTCTTTAAAGATTGGGAAAAAAGAATTAAAAGGGTTTATATTTCCCATGCCGATGTTGACCACTGCGGTATGCTGTCCAGACTTGAGAATGCCGGAATATGTTTGAACAGGAAGAGTGCCGACAATTTAAGGCGTCAGTATGAAGGTGTTCCGGATTACAGGGAACACAATGACATCGGACTTGGCTACAGCAAACTGAGCCGTATAATTTCAGGCTATATACCTCCCGAAACACATAATTTTAAAATTCTGGATGACGGAGATACTCCCGAAGAACACGAAGAACTGCTGCATATAGGGAGTTTTTCGGTGGGAGATCTGGAATTTGAAGTATATGAGGGCAGCGGAGGTCATGTTTACGGCGAAATGGTTTTTGTCTGCAGAAAATTCGGAGTAGCTTTTACAGGAGATATTCTGGTCAACATAAGCGGTTTCAGTCCCGAACGTGCCGAGTTTAACTCTCTGGCACCATACCTGATGAGAAGTGTCAATTCAGATTCCGTAAAAGCTACCCAAATGAGAAAGCAGATAACCAGCCTTGCCGAAGAAATAGGTGAAAGCATACAAAAACCATGTATAATTTGCGGTGGGCATGGTCCGCTTTCCATAATATCCAATCGCAAGATTGTTAACATGCCCGGTACCGAAAGAGTGGCAATATAAAAGACAATTCTATCCCACCCTGCCGATGGTCAGTTCACTGCCGTACGGCCTGAGAAGACTGTCCTCCGGTGTGCAGGACGGGCTGATCCAGGCCGTTGCCCCAGGTTTGTCAAGAATGACCGGCATTCTGTTATGTATGCTCGACATCTGCCGGTTTGCGCCGGTGGTTATTATGACAAAGCGTGTTGAGAGGAGGCCTGTCCTATCTGAAAAGCTGCCGTACAAGCCTGCAAAATACATGAGGTTTGAAGCGGAAGCGCGTATGAGGTATTTGTCTTTTTTTCCGGCCCGGCCGTCGGCAGCTTTCCATTCGTAAAAGCCGCTTGCAGGTATGAGGCATCTGCCGGTGGAAAGCAGCTTGCGAAAGGTGGGCTTTTCATTGAGAGTTTCGCACCTTGCATTTATGATAACAGCGCTTGATTTCATATAGTTGGGAAAGCCCCATTTAAAAAGGTGCAGGCTCCTTGAATTGCCGGGACCGCCGGTAATAACCGGTGCGGTATCGGTAGGGAAGATTTCACCGGTTTTCACCTGCCGGGCTTCATTTTTATACCGCTGGTCTATGCCGCTAAGGATTTCTATCAGTTCCTCATTTTCTTCCTCTGTAAATACAACATATCGTCCGCACATTTTGATCCTCCTGTAAACAGAAACTTGGCATTTGTTATTTTTAAGACGTTTGCTTTCTTTAATGTAGCGTTAATATAGTTTTTAATATAGTTTAATGTATATAGTCTATTATATAATATTTGAGATATTTATGTAAGGAAGGGTTGTAAAATCCCTTCCTTCACCATGCCTCCTAAGCTTATCTGATGCATACAAAGGTGACGATATTGAAAGTAAAAACTTCAAAGTAAACCCATCTGCGGCCATCCCATCTGTAGCCGTAAACTACACGGGGAGTGACGCTTGAAATCCAGGCCCAGAAGTTTCTCCCGTTATTCAGCCATATATATGCAAATCTGTTCCGGCATTGTCTTACCGGGCCGGGTAAAAAACCGGGTCTCCGGGGAATAAAGCTCGGTGGACGCATATTTGGTGCAAATTGTCCGAAATTATGCGGTCCAGGTGAATATGGCAATAAACCGGGCTGCCCCTGAGGAGGGCCAAAGGGTGGTTGACCCTGAGGAGGGCCAAAGGGAGGCTGACCCTGGGGAGGGCCAAAGGGAGGCTGACCCTGGGGAGGGCCAAAAGGTGGCTGACCCTGGGGAGGTCCAAAGGGCGGTTGACCCTGGGAGGGTCCGAAAGGAGGCTGACCCTGGGGAGGCATCATGGGCCCCGGTGTTCCGTCAGGTCTGAAGTCATCCTCATAATAATCATAATCCTCATACCCCTCATATCTGTCATATCCATCATATTCGTCATATTGATCCGACATTAAAATCTACTCCTTATACGTAAGCTTTTAATACATAATATGGAAATGTTTAATATACGGTTACATAAAGAATATTGATAATGTAATGCACCAATCAGGTGTTATGCTCAGGTATTATATTGAGAGATCATTCACAGATGCAATTATCTTCTACCTCAATATAAAATCTTTGATTCCTAAAGCCTCCATCCTCAAAAAACAGCTGGAGCTTTGTTCCTTCACATATACAATTAAACCTCTGTGCATTTACTTTTTGCTTAAGGCTTTTTCCATTCCTGCTCTCCAGAACTTTGTTTATTTTATAAATACGGCCTTCCCATTCAATGGAATAGGGGATCAATTCTCCGGTGCTGCTGCGTCTGAGAGCCGTAACATTAAGATATACCCGCCTGTGCACAGTCATTTGCCCTCCATGAACCATTTGTCTTCCTCAAGAAAAATATATACCTCTTTGTTCATTACTCTGCATCTGAATCTTATTCCCTGACCGCCCACTTTCAGACTGGCGGCTTTCTGAAAATCCAACACCTTGTCTATATCATAGCGTGTTCCATCCTCCCACAAAAAGAACAGGAGAAGAAGCTCTCCATCCGTTGTAAAAGTTGACATAACATCCACATAAACCTTACGCATGAGACCTCCTCTTTTCTATCTGAAATAGGATACAGGAAAAATAACATTTTCTTCTATGGGGTTGGCATTAAGCTCTGTATCCTTTAACATCAGGGCTCTTTGAGTTGAGTAATGTCCGTAACGGCTTCTTATATCATCAATGCATTTTTCCAGCAGCTCTTTTTTCAGCCTTCTGTTGTCAGCATCAAATAAACTTAACTGGGTGCAGCCATCCGGTATTACAAGATCGGTAACTCTTACACCTATGGAACGTATGGGTTTATCCCAGGTCCAGTTTTTCAGGAATATTTCAAAAGCTTTTTCTGCTATCTCACTGCTGACAAAGGTATGAGTGTTCAACGGGGCCTGCCTGTCTATGGTCACCAGGTCCCTGTCACGCACGTGTATCTGTACTGTACTGCCTTTAAAGCAGTGACTGCGGAGTCTTTCGGCAACACTTTCGGAGAGTACGTAAAACAGCATTTTGACATCTTCATTGTTTTCCAGATCACGGGGAGTGGTCATACTGTTGCCGATACCTTTGATCATGCTCTCTGTCCCCAGAATTGACACAGGGGTTGTGTCGAGGCCATTGGCAAAACTCCAGAGATATTCGCCCCATTTACCCAGCAGACCGGTCAAAACAGCAGGCGAAACCGCTGCGATATCACCTATGGTGTAGAGTCCGATTTTTGCAAGCTTTCGCCTGGTAGAGGGACCCACGTATAAAAGTTCTTTTGCGGGGAGAGGCCAAACCCTTTGCTTATAGTTATCAGGACTGATGACTGAAACATCATCGGGCTTCTTTAAGTCGCTTCCCAGCTTTGCGAATATCTTGTTCCAGGAGACACCTACCGACACTGTGATACCGGTTTCGGCACGCATACGCCTGCGTATTTCATGGGCGATATGTTCGCCGTCTCCGAAAAGGCGGGTTGAATCAGTGACATCCAGCCAGTTTTCATCAATGCCGAAGGCCTCTATTTTGTCGGTATAGTCCCGGTATATCTCTCTGGCAAGTTTTGAAAATCTGATGTATTTGCCATAATCGGGAGGGGTGACAATTAAGCCGGGGCATCTCTGCCTGGCCTGCCAGATGGCCTCGCCGGTTTTGATGCCGAAGTTTTTGGCTATGGTGTTCCTGGCCAGAATGATTCCGTGCCGGCGTTCAACACTGCCTCCCACAGCGACAGGTTTGCCTTGCAGCTCAGGTTGATGCAGGCATTCAACACTGGCATAGAAGTTGTTTAAATCTGAATGCAAAATTACTCTTTCCATAAGGCCACCTAAATAATATGATCGAACGTGTGTTCGGTTATATTATATGCCGGCAATATGATTTTTACAAATGAAAAAATTAGAAATTATATAGCTTATGTGGAAATAATGGATGTGGAAAACGGCACAAAAATCATCACAGAAATCATTGATATGCAGCAGTATATGGGGTAATATGGAAGAAAGGACCGGACCATGCAGGGGAAAATGGGTATGAATACTGAATGAATACTAAATAACTATGATATTGAGAGAGGTGTATGATGGAGATTATAAAAGTAAAAAAAAGAAATATCGTATTCAAATATAATGTTGCAGACTGGGATTTAAATCTTCACTTGATTATGGGAAATAAATACAACTACATCATTGATACAGGATTGGGTTCCCTGAGTATTTCTCCTGTTATAGAATATCTGGGAAACAATCGCAATCCGGTTATTGCAGTTAATACCCATTATCATTGGGATCATATCTGGGGAAACGGTTTGCTTGAAAACTGTACAATCATATCTCATCAGCTATGCAGAAAAATCATTTCGGAAAAGTGGGATGAAATGCTGGAAAAGCGAAAACAATTTGTTAGAGGGGATGTTCAAAAGTGTCTTCCGAACCTGACCTTTGAAGATACTTTATATTTCCCTGACGACAAAATCAAAATTTTTTATACACCGGGGCATACGGTTGACTGCATAAGCGTACTTGACGAGGAAGAAGGAGTAATTAATACCGGTGACAACATAGGTGATACCATGGAGGAAATTGTTCCGTCGGTTGAGACAGGGAAGGAAGTATTCATTAATACTCTTTTGAAATATAAGGAGATGGATTTTGACACCTGTGTTTCGGGACATAATACTGTTCTTGGAAGAGAAGTTATCGATATAATTTTAAAAGAAATATAACAAGGTGTGAAAATGAAAAAAATATATATCATTGGGATTGTTGCCAGCGGTAAGACGACCCTCGCCCGAAAGCTCTCTCAAAAACTCGGTATACCGTGGTATGAGCTGGATTGCATTATTTACAATGACCATCCCGGCGGAAGGCACAAACGCACTCCTGAACAGCAGGTTGAACTGATACATGAAATAGATAAGGCCGGACAATGGATCGTGGAAGGAACCTACCGGCAGTCCTGCCACTGCCTGCTGGATATGGCGGATACAATAATATTTCTTGATCCGCCGTTATGGAAAAGGAAATTCCGCATATTAAAACGTTTTGTAAAACAACAGCTTGGGATTGAAAAATGTCATTACAAATCGAATATGAAAATGCTTAAACTAATGTACAGGTGGACAGGAGAATTTGAGGCGGGGCGGCAGAAATTCGAGGGCATGCTGCGGCAGTACAAAAGTAAGGTGGTAAGAGTGTCCGGCAATAGTGATTTGAGTTTAATTTAGTTCAATTGATGAAGCTGGGTACCCAAACTCCAAAGCAATGTTACCGCCTGGAAAAAAAGAGGGCATGGTAATCAAAAAGGTTTTGTGGAAAACCGGTAATAAAATATTTTATCCCAAAGGTGTTACTAATCCTGATTATTGTATATTAAAATTTACAGCTTACATTTAATTATTGAGTAAATTTAATTTTTGCAGTATAATTGATTGAGTTGTCAGTCAATATATAAAACAAA
The DNA here is from genome assembly GCF_000350485.1 of Ruminiclostridium cellobioparum subsp. termitidis CT1112. Taxonomy (GTDB): domain Bacteria; phylum Bacillota; class Clostridia; order Acetivibrionales; family DSM-1351; genus Ruminiclostridium; species Ruminiclostridium termitidis. Next base: position 96,508 of record NZ_AORV01000033.1, on the reverse strand, counting down.
AGGAAGAAGGCTCTAAAATGCCACGGAATAAAGAAAAGAACGAGATTCTGACTCAGTCCAGGAAAGAGGATATATTACGGACTGCAATAAAGAAATTTTCCGAAAAAGGCTATAATGGCGTAAAAGTTTCTGATATAGCAAAAGAACTGGGAATAAGCCAGGGCATTATATTCTGGTATTTTCAAACAAAAGAAAATCTGTTTATAAATGCTTTTATGAAAGAGTTCCGGGAAATCAAGCTTGCAACCTCAAAAGTGATTCACTCTGCGGCCTTAACCCCTCTGGAAAAATTAAAAGCCATAATATTTGAAATGATTAAAGTTTACAATGCAAAAAAAGAGGGTTGTATGTTGATACTCCAGATTCTTTCCAATACCGGGATGCAGCGTATTCTTTCAATTGACATTTCAACTGTTTATAACGAACTTTACATTGATCTGGAACTTTTATTTAAAGAAGCAGGAGCATCGAATCCGGAGCTTAAAGCCAGAAATTTTGTGGCTTTACTTGATGGTTTCATGATACAGATAATTTTAGGTCTCGATATTGGAAATACAGAAATTCTCGTAAAGGATATCCTGCATAGATATGAGCTTATTTAAATTTGTAAAATCGGAAAAACATTAATGGAGGCAAATCAAGCTTTATGGAAACAACTAACAGACATAATACATACAACACCCTTTTTCACTGGCATAGTTTCAGATTGAAACTTGTTTTCGAAGGGATAGCAGTTGGAATTTTAGCCGGACTCTTAGTAGTATTATACCGGTTTGCTCTTGAAAGAGCCATGGTATTATTGCAGGGGATATATGGTACTTTATCTGCAAGACCGCAATTCATACCGGTTTGGCTTGGAGTTTTACTAATCATAGGTGTTATTTTAGGCAAACTCACAAAGTATGAGCCAATGGCGGGCGGCAGCGGTATTCCGCAGGTGGAAGGAATGCTGCTGAGAAAACTTAAAATGAACTGGTGGAAAGTGATTGTTGTGAAATTTTTTGGAGGTATTTTAGCTATAGGTTCAGGCCTGTCACTTGGGCGGGAGGGTCCTTCGGTCCAGCTGGGAGCGGCAGCAGGACAGGGGTTCAGCAAAATGCTTAAAAGGGTGAAGCTGGAGGAAAAGTATCTCATAACCAGTGGTGCAAGTGCAGGCCTTGCGGCAGCCTTCAATGCCCCTTTGGCAGGTGTTATGTTTGCGCTGGAGGAGGTCCACAAAAATTTTTCTCCCCTGGTTTTGTTGTCCTCACTTGCCGCAGCCCTGTCGGCCGACTATATTTCCAGCGGTTTTTTCGGATTAAAGCCGGTTTTCAATCTCAAGAGCTTGTCGGTGCTGCCGCTTAAGTCCTATTTATATATAGTCGTGCTTGGAGCTTTAATAGGAGTACTTGGAGTTTTATTCAACAAGTCCATTTTAAAGACTCAGCTTTTATATTCAAAGCTTAAGATCATACCAAAAGAATTATGGGTTATAATACCTTTAATGATTTCTGTTGTTTTGGGCTTTATATTGCCCCAGGTTCTTGGCGGAGGGCATGATCTGATAGTCGGGCTGCTGACGGGGGACGAATTCCCTCTGGCCTTTTTGTTTGTACTTTTACTGGTTAAGTTTTTGTTTACAATGATAAGCTATGGCTCGGGTGCTCCGGGAGGAATATTTCTGCCGCTGCTTTCCATCGGGGCTTTGATTGGGGGTATTTATGGTTTAGCGGTGGTAAACCTGTTCAATATGGACAGCAATTATATAAACAGTTTTATAGTACTGGCCATGGCCGGGTATTTTACAGCTGTTGTCAGAGCACCTATAACGGGTATCATATTAATAACTGAAATGACAGGGTCCTTTAATCACCTGTTATCCCTGGCGATAGTATCTGTAACAGCATATATTGTCGCTGATTTGCTGGGATCGAAGCCTATTTATGAATCCCTGCTGGAAAGAATATTGCAAAAGCAGGGCAATAATGATGCGGCTGTAGGTGATAAAAAGCATAAATTAATTCTTGAATTTGCAGTTTGCATGGGATCAATGGTGGACGGTAAACAGGTCAGGGATATAAAACTGCCTTCACATTGTCTTATGGTAGCAGTCCGGCGAGGAGAACGGGAAATAATCCCTAACGGTGATACCGTACTTTGTGCGGGGGATTATTTGATTGTGTTGACCAACGATGACAGAGAAGCTAAAATCAATGATTCTTTTACAAAACTTTGCGGAAGCTGTGAGGTACAAAAATAGCGGTAAAAAAGCAAATATTGAACAAAAAGTCTGTCAATACTTATGAAATAAATTTATAATGTATATTAGAACTAATAATATTATGACAAATGACAATAGATTAAGTTACGGACTAATATTAAAATTAACTTAACCCATAAGGATTGAGGAGAAAACTTAATGAAGACTATTGTAGTCTACAGGTCAAAAACCGGTTTTGCAAAACAATATGCAGAATGGATTGCAGAGGAATTGAAAGCAGATATTTTTGAAGCTTCGGGGGTTACTGTCCATATGCTTGAGGCATACGACAAAATTGTCTATGGCGGAGGCTTGTATGCCGTCGGAATAAACGGTGTAAAACTGATTACCGGCAATCTGGAACGGCTCAAAGGTAAAAGGATCGCTGTCTTTGCCACAGGCGCAGCTCCCCCGAGAAAGGAAGACATTGATAAAGTAAGGAATATGAATTTTACCGCGGAACAGCAGAAACAAATAGGATTTTTTTATTTAAGGGGAGGTTTTGATTACTCAAAATTAAATTTTGCCGATAAGTTACTTATGAATATGCTGAAATTGAAGATAAGGGCCAAAAAAAAGAAAACAAAGCTTGAGCCCGATGAAATCGGCATGCTGGCAGCATATGACAGGCCTGTTGACTTCACAGGGAAAAAGAGCACAGAAGAGCTTTTAGCATATATAAATTCTTAATTACAGGAGGAATACATAATGAAGATTAGATTTGGAATAGTTGGTTTAGGCGGCATAGCTGCCAGGTTTGCAAAGGTGCTCAATACTGCCGGAGGAGTTGAACTGGCAGCTGTAGCATCCCGTGACATGTCAAGGTCAAAGGCTTTCGCGGAAAAATTCGGTTCAAAAAAAGCCTATGGCAGCTACAGTGAACTTATTGCCGATGCAGAGGTTGACGTTGTTTACGTTGCATTGACACATAATTTTCACTATGAAATAGTAAAGGAATGTCTTAATAACAAAAAGGCTGTTATTTGCGAAAAGCCTTTTGTACTTAATAAAAAAGATGCAGAAGAGCTGTCACGGCTTTCCAAAGAAAAGAACGTACTTCTGATGGAGGCCATGTGGACCCGGTTTATTCCCGCTTTCAGAAAAGCCAGGGAATGGGTGAAATCGGGCAAAATAGGGGGAGTTAAACTGGTCAGTGCATCCTTTTGCTTCAATATGCCCTTTAATCCTGAAAGCCGGCTCTACAATCCCAGGCTTGCAGGCGGCAGCCTGTATGATGCCGGGGTTTATCCAATTGAATTCACCACCGGAATACTTGGTGAAAATCCTTCGAAGGTCAGCGGTATGGCAACCTTCAGCAAAACCGGCGTCGACGATTTTGCAGTAATAAATATGAGTTTTGAAAGCGGTGCGCTTGCTTCACTGAGCTGTGGTGTCACGGCGGCTGCCAACAGGGATGCAAGGATATGCGGAACAGAGGGGAATATCATAGTATATGATTTTTTAGGTTCAAGAAAGTGTGAACTGTACGATAATGAGAATAAACTGGTGGAAAGCTTTGCAGAAGATTTTGATGACGGCTTTATATTTCAGATAAACCATTTCAGAGATTTATTCATAAGCAATAAGATCGAGAGCGAAATAATACCGCATAGAGATACCATTGCCTGTGCTGAAGTATTTGATGAATTGATGAACCAGTGGGAACTTGGAGGCTCGAATGCTGCGATTTAATTGTGACTACAGTGAAGGTGCACATCCGAAGGTGCTGGAGAAGCTTGTTGAAACAAATATGGAGCAGACTGCAGGCTACGGTGCCGACCCCTATTGTGCCCGAGCCGCACAGCTGATCAAAAGCAAATGCGGCAGGGACGATATAGACGTACATTTCCTGGTGGGAGGTACCCAGACAAACCTGACGGTGATAACTGCGGCTCTGAGGCCGCATCAGGGTGTTGTTTCGGCCCATACAGGACATATAAATACCCATGAGACAGGGGCTATAGAGGCCAACGGACACAAGGTGCTCGCACTTCCGGCAGTTGACGGCAAGCTGACCGCTCAGGCAGTTCAGGATTGTTATGAGGCCCATGTCAACGACGAGACCAGGGAGCACATAGTGCAGCCCAAGCTGGTATATATTTCGAATCCCACCGAAATTGGCACCATATACAGCAGAGCCGAGCTGACCGATATAAGTGAAGTCTGCAGAAAGAATGATCTGTTTCTCTATGTGGACGGAGCGCGTTTGGGCTATGCCCTTTGCGCAGAGGACAATGATCTGGATCTGCCTGCATTGGCCCGGTTGTGCGACGCTTTTTATATAGGCGGAACCAAAATAGGTGCACTCTTTGGAGAGGCGGTGGTTTTGTGCAGCGACAAAATCAAGAGGGATTTCAGATATATTATAAAGCAGAAGGGCGGGATGCTTGCCAAGGGAAGATTGCTTGGAGTGCAGTTTGCCGCTCTGTTTGAGAAGGATTTGTACTTTGAGATGGCAAGCCATGCCAATAAAATGGCTCTGCTTATAAAAGCTGCCTTCAAAAGAAACGGCTACGGCTTTTTGGTGGAATCCACCACAAATCAGCAGTTTCCCATAATACCGGATGAAATTCTTGCGAAATTAAACGAAAAGTTTGAATATTCATTTTGGGAAAAGGTTAGTGCCGATACCAGCGCGGTCAGGTTTTGCACAAGCTGGGCAACGGAACCTGACGCTGTGCGGCAGTTGATTGAAGAAATTGATAAATACCCACCTGTAGCATAGGAGGGATGCATCTCATGAGCAAAATATATGAGTTTGAAGCCGAAATAAAAAAAGTACCTGACATTGACGGTGCGTATATAGAATTTCCCTATGATGTAAGACAGGAGTTTGGAAAAGGCAGGGTGAAGGTACTGGCTTCCTTTGATGGCGAGCTCTATGAGGGCAGTCTGGTGAGGATGAAAACACCCCGCCATATTATAGGTATCAGGAAGGAAATCAGGGCGAAAATCGGAAAACAGCCCGGTGATACAATAAAGGTAACAATCCGGGAAAGATAATGACAGCATAAAGATAAAGAAAGAGTTGAATAAATGACAGAGTTTAGTTTCAGTGATTTTCATTTAAGCGGTGATATCATAAAAGCAATTGAAATGCTTGATTATAAAAGTCCCACAGCTGTTCAGCAGAAAGTTATCCCTGCTTTGCTGAACAAAAGGGATATAATAGTGAAATCCCGTACGGGGAGCGGAAAGACCGCTTCTTTTGCAATTCCGGTATGCCATATGGTGGAGTGGGCTGAAAATAAACCCCAGGCTCTGGTGATTACTCCAACCAGGGAACTGGCCATACAGGTAAAGGAGGATATATTTAATATCGGCAGATTCAAGAGGCTCAAAGTACCGGCTGTATACGGCAAGTCATCTTTTTATAATCAGGAAAAGGAGCTTAGGCAAAAAGCTCACATTGTGGTAGGTACCCCCGGGCGTTTGATAGATCATCTGGACAGAGCCACCCTGGACACTTCGAATATAAAATATCTGGTTATCGATGAAGCTGATGAAATGCTGAACATGGGGTTTATTGAGCAAATTGAGGATATAATAGCCCGATTGTCCGGGGACAGGCTGACTGTATTGCTGTCTGCTACCATGCCGGGGACCATAAAAGAGTTATGCGGCAGGTATATGAAAGCTCCGGAGCTCATTGAAATTGAAGAACAGAGCACAATTGCCGGAAGGATACTTCAGGAACAATGCCGGATTGAGGCGAAGGATAAATTGGGATTGCTCAGGGATATTACAATTGTTGAAAATCCTGAGAGCTGCATAATTTTCTGCAACACGAAACACATGGTAGATGCGCTGCAGCATGAACTTGAAAAGCTCAAATATACCTGTGAGAAAATCCACGGCGGGATGGAACAGCGGGACAGGCTCAAAGTGATGAATGAATTCAAGCAGGGCCGGTTCAGATATCTGGTTGCAACCGACGTAGCAGCCAGAGGAATAGACATAGATAAGATATCACTGGTAATCAACTACGATGTTCCCATTGACAGTGAAGACTACGTGCACAGGGTAGGGAGAACCGGACGCGTCGACAGTACCGGCAAGGCAATCACTTTTGCTACGCATAATGACGAAAAGTATATGGCTGCAATAGAACAATATACGGGCAAGGAAATACCAGCGGGAGAAAGACCCTCTCCCGAGACGGTAAACAGCTTAAAAGAACAATTTGCCGAGAAAATGATTTCCGCCCCTGTCCTGAAACAGGCAAAAGGTGCACGAATGAATAAGGAAATATTGAAATTGCATATAAACGCCGGCAAGAAAACAAAAATGAGGCCGGTGGATATTGTGGGAACGCTTTGTAATATTAAAGGCATGTCGGCAGAGGACATAGGAATAATAAATATCGCTGATGTTTCCACCTTTGTGGAAATACTTAACAACAAGGGGGAGCTGGTCTACGGAGAGCTCCAGAAAACCCCCATAAAAGGCAGGTTGAGAAAGGTCAGCAAGGCAGAATAAATGATAGATTTTTAATTAAAAATTACACAAAAACCAAAAGAGATAAACGACATCCTTCGACAGATTATTCAAAATGAAAACTGTATTATAAATAAATATGATACATATTGTTTTTGTGTAAAGTGCAAGGTGGAAATATGCTGATGTTCAGTTATATAGAAATTAATTTGATTGCTGCCACTATCCTGATAATAATATTTTTTAATATGAGAAATAAAAAAGAAAAATATTTATATGATCAGAAGCTATTTATGCTTATATTATTTTTTAATATATTGATCTTAATAGTAGATACAGCAACGTGGGTTCTGAATATGAAAAGCGGGGACCCTGCAAGGTACATGAATATTATATCCAATACGGTCTATTACATTCTCAATCCCGTGCCTTGCATGCTTTGGTCCGTTTATGCCGATTTTCAGATTAACAAGGATATAAAGCGTGTCAAAAAAATCAGCCTGCCGTTGAGTCTGCCGGTACTTTTTAATGCGGTACTGGCTCTTTTAAGTCCGGCAACAGGCTTATTATTTTATGTCGACAGCAACAATGTATATTACAGGGGAAAATTGTTTCTGCTCATGTGTCTCATATGTTATTTCTATTTTGTCTATACATTTGTCATGCTGGTCAGCAGGAAGGACCGCATTGACAGGAGGCAATACACAGCCCTCATTGCCTCTGCCTTTCCGCCGTTTCTCAGCGCTGTTTTTCAAATAATGTTTTACGGGATATCCGTGATATGGATATGCATGGCCTTCTCTCTGCTGATTGTTTTTATTAATATCCAGAACAACCGGTTATACACCGACTATCTGACAGGTTTGTACAACCGGAGGCAGCTGGACAATTATTTGTATCAGAAAATAAAAAGCAGGGTGCAATCCAAATATCTGGCCGGTATAATGATCGATGTTGACTCCTTCAAGCAGATAAACGACTTATACGGGCATACCGCAGGTGATAATGCATTAATCTGTGTAGCCGAAATTCTTAAAAAGAATTTCAGGAAAGATGACTTCATAGCCAGATACGGCGGTGATGAATTTGTTGTTGTTATGGAAATAATGGAGGAGTCTGAGCTCATAAGTATGATAAGACGGCTTAAAGAGTACATTGAAGTATATAACAGCAAAAATGATATTCCGTATGAAATAAGTCTCAGCATTGGGTATGACATATACAAAACCAAATCAGGAGTTTCCATACAAAAGTTTTACAAGCATATTGACAAACTGATGTATGAGGATAAAAGGGGAAGGGCTGTGAGCTGAAGAACTTTCATTGTGCCGGGCTCATTCATTTGAAAAAAATAAGCAGCAGCTTTTTATACTTTCCAGCATATTTGTTTTATGATACCATATACATTATTTAGAAATGCTGTGAATAATATTATTCTCTGGTACTATGTCAACTTTAAAAAGTATATTACCGGTGGCATAGTACTGGTATAACGGGAGGCGTATTTTGAAAAAATTTCTTGCAATCATAGTAATCTTAATTTTTATATTGGCTTTGACCAACCCATCCCAGGCAGATTACAATTCCTGGGTCAACGGCAGACTTGCAGATCAGTTGAACTATAACTCCCAGGGTACGTTGGGAAAAGCAATTTCAAAAATATCCGATCTTCTGGTGGAGCCAGTAACTGAAAGACATAATTATGTTCTGTTCTCTACATATGAAACAAAGCTTGCAAACACTCAGATAACAAAAACATTAGGCATTTTTAAATTTTTTATAAATTTGAAGTAAGAATGTTTTAGCCGTAATTTGTAAACTTATAGGATTGTTATCATATAATGATTACATACGATATTATGAAAGAGGACGTATTGTATGAGTATTGCATTATTTGATGAAATAAGGATCTATTACGGAAGCGACAAATTGGCCACAATTTTTCGAGATATGGTAGACAACGATGTTGAAGAGGCACTAAAGTCACTTAATCAAAAGAATTTACTATTTCCTTCACTTTTTGTACTTCACAACGAGATTAATAATGTCGGGCTTAATGAACGCTTAAGCAACCGGAACAAGTATGCAATGGATCTCATAAATCAGGTGCTGGCAGATGAAGAGCTTGATTCTGAGAGGCTGCAGTCTGGAAATATACAGGAGAATCTTACAGCTGCCAGGTGGATATTGGAGTCGGGTTCTTCGGAGGACGGACTGAGTGACGAATTCGACCAGGTTCTTGACACTTCGGCAATTGTTCTTTGCAAGTTATATAATGACAGAAGCTGTCTGAGAACTGTTGAAACTCTTATATTTGACCGCCACAGAAAAGGGTCATATACTTATGATCTGACCTGGGTATTTTTTGAGACCCTGAATCCGCAAAATTTAAATACTCTGGCTAACAGATTGCGTTCCGCCAATCCAAAAGACGTCGAACTTGCCCGGAAATTTCTAAATTTCATCCCCGACCTTGACAACAGAAATAATGATGCCAGGAAACAGCATCAAATTGCGTCGAGATGGATCAACAGGAATCAGAATTTTTTATATTTCACAGGTTCTTCAAATCAACAGACAATAGATCCTATGAGATATGAGGTTTCCCTGGAAGCCAAGTATCTGCAGAGACCTGTCGGTAGTATTATGACGGAGCAGTCCAGAGCCTTGCGCAAGGAAGAGGTTACATATCTGGATAACTTCAACAAGCTCGATGATGATGTAAAGCTGCTGCTTTCAAACTGTTCCGATTATCTTTGCCGTTCTGACAGGTATAAGTGGAGCAAATGGCTCCATAGTCCTTTAGAAAAGCAAATTGAGATGGCTGAGAGGATGGTGGGGAATCAGAATGATTAGAATAAACGGTAACCCGGTTGACTCAAGTATTGTTGGTCAATATGGAACAAACACTGTCGAAGGAAAAACTTTAAGTATTTTAATGACCAGTAGCCAGGTTTATAATTATGCTTCTCTGAATGAACTTAAATTTGAACTGACCCTGAGAAGAAGCATTGTAAATGCTGCTAAAGACCTGAATAGAAGCCGTATGGATTTTTTAGTCTTTAGAAAGTCCAAATGCAATCCGGAGTTCTGGTACAGGACGGGTGAAGGAGGCTTTGAATTAAAAAGCGGAGTCAAACCTTCGGATGCCATAAAGGATATATACATAAACAGTTCCAAATATGGTACCGAATGTGCCACGGCAATGGTCATCGTATATTATAAGGCACTGGTTGATGTACTGCCGGAAGCATTGTTCAACAGAATGTTTCCAAGGATATATCTTATGAACTGGCAGCACCTGGACAATGATATGGGAATAGTGGACTATATGAGGGTAGCCGATTATCTGCCGGGGGATTGCAGGTATTTTAAAAATCCTGATGTTGATCCTCTGAAGCCTGAGTGGCAGGGTGAAAATGTTTTTTTATTGGAAAATGGTCTGTATTATGGACACGGTATAGGCATAACCTCGGGAGACAGAATAATTGAAGCACTGAACAGGAGACGGCGAAGGGGATCGACAATTTCAGCCTATTTGCTGCCATCGGCCAAACGCATGAATTTCAAGTATCTTAGCAGCCAGTATTATAGTTTCTCCCCCGGTTCGAGAGAGGACTACTATTCCATTAATACTTTAATAAGCAATTGAAATATGTGTTAAAGCACTCTTCTGTTTTAAGAAATAAAATGCTACCATAGAGAGAAACAGAGACAAAAGATACCACTTGCGGGGAGGCTTGAGGATGAAAGGCAAAACAAATTGTGAATGCTGTATAAACTATATTTACGATGATGAATTTAACTGCTATCAATGTGAAGTTAATCTGGATGAAGATGAAATGAGTCAATTTCTCAGAAACACTTTTGATAATTGTCCCTATTTTCAGTTTAATGATGAGTATAGGACTGTAAGAAAGCAGAACTAACAATATTCCTACTCGAAGCTAAAAATGTCCATTGAGGACATTTTCTAAACGCTCCGAGCCCTCCCGGGTTCAAGTCCCAATAAACGAACAGCAAAAAAACCACCGAATAACTCGATGGTTTTTCTTTGGTGCGATCGATGGGACTTGAACCCATACGGTCTCCCACACGCCCCTCAAACGTGCGCGTCTGCCAGTTCCGCCACGATCGCATTTGCGGTGTTTTGATGCGTTCCCGCATCAGCAAGTATGATTATACTAGGATATATTGAGAGTGTCAATAATAATTTATAAAAAATACGAAATTAGTGCAAAATATTTTTAAAATCCCATATATACTGATTTTTCATGTGCTTAAGTCAGTTAACAAATTGTAAATAAATTAAGTATTTTTTCAAAATGTGTTGAAGGAAGCTCACAGTATTGGTAAAATACTTATTATCATACCAGCATAGTATTTATTACTGTGAAAAAAGAAAAGGAGAGTTGCGCGTGGGGTTATTCAGTGCAAACTACAATAAACCGGGCCCTGGAGTAGATAAGGACGCTCCTCCCAAGCCGAGATTTTTTATATTTTTTGAAGTACTAAAGCGTAAATTCTGGCATTTGCTCAGAGTTAACATGATGTTTGTCTTATTTAATATTCCTGCATTGCTGGCTGCTTTTTTTATAGCAGAAGTTTATTTGCAAAGAATTAAATTTGACGCCGGTGGGATAGGTGATTTTTATCTCAGACTCTTTTTAGCGTCACTGCTAACTTTGATTCCGGTGATTGCCTTCGGACCTGTACAGGCTGGCTTTACCTATATCCTGAGGAATTATTCAAGGGAAGAGCACTCCTTCATATGGTGGGATTTCAAGGAAACCTTTGTTAAAAACTTTAAACAGGGTATGGCAATTACTGTTATAGATTTGGCCGTAATGTATATTCTGGGTTTGGCAATTAATTTCTATGCCGGTCAAAATGGATTGATCTTTACTGCTGCTACATCCTTTGTATCTTTATCCCTTGTAATTTTTGTGATAATGCATTTATACATTTATCCCATGCTGGTTACAGTAGATTTAAGCATTAAAAATATTTACAAAAATGCTTTTATTTTTGCAATACTCAAGTTCCTGCCCAATCTGCTGTTTTTCATTTTAAACATAGCAATCGCTTATGCCGCCTTCTTTAATGTGCTGATTGGCTGTATTCTCTATATATTCCTGCTGCCCAGCTTTATAGGCTTGATGAACAACTTCTATGTCAATCCTATTATAAAGAAATATGTGGTTACTCAAACCGAACAGCTGGAAGAAGAGGACGATGAGGAAGAGGATGACGGAGAGGGCTTCTACAAAAAGGATTATGAGGAAGAGGGCAATAGGGCCGAAACTGATGATTCCGATGATTTCGAAGAAAAATAAAAGAGATTAATATAAAAAAATATCTTGACTTATAAAAGGAGCACTGACCTTATTGAAAGGCACAGTGCTCCTTTATGTAAAAACAATATTCAATATCAAACAAAGTAAAATACTTACCGCTTGAGCTTTGATCTCTAAAGCGTGAATTCCTCCTTTACGGCCGATACAGCCCTGTCGGTATCCTTATCATAAATAAGAAAAGAGATATCAACTTCGGATGTAGTGATAAGCTTTACTTCTATTTCATTGGCTGCCAGGAGTCTGAACAGCCGTGCCGCAACTCCGGGTATTTCCTTCATGGCCTGGCCGAATACGCTTATCTTGGTGCTGTTGGAATCAATGCCTACCCGCAGGTCGGGAACGGAACTTTTATATGCATTGAGCAGGGCTATGACCCTGGCAATGTTATCTGCAGGCATACTGAAGGAAATATTGATTTTTCCTTTATAAGGAGGGGATTGGCTGATCATATCAATATTTATGTTTTCTTCTGCTATCTTACTGAACATTCCTGATATGAGCAGCATATCATTCGGAAGATTGTCTGCCGTCACCAGTGCTACATTGTACAGGATACTCATACTTGTAACCGAATTACTGGACATAAGAATTTCCTCCTTAAAAAGTTAAAATTTATTTTATTTCAGCAATCAGATCAGTCATTGAATACAATCCGGGCTTTTTGGCCGCCAGAAACAGTGAGGCTTTTAAGGCACCGACACCGAATATTTCCTTTGACGTGGCAGTGTGGTTAATTTCAATTATTTCATCATTGCCTGCAAATATTACCGAGTGGTCGCCTACGATTGTGCCGCCGCGAACCGCATGTATCCCGATTTCCTGCCTGCCGCGTTTTTTTCTTCTGGAATGCCTGTCATACATGTATTCACATTTTTCTTCCAATGTTTCGTTAATTGCATCTGCGATGGCCAGAGCGGTGCCGCTGGGAGCATCGATTTTTTGATTGTGGTGTTTTTCAACAATTTCAATATCAAACTGCCCTTCAAGTACCTTTGCAGCTTTTTTGACCAGATCAATAAGTAAATTAACCCCGATGGACATATTCGCTGAAAAAAACACAGGAATATGCTTTGATACTTCATCCTTCAAAACATGAGTCTGCTCGCTGGAAAGTCCGGTGGTGCACATGACAACAGGGATTTTCCTCTCCTGTGCAAATTCAATCAAACCACCGAAAGCTTTAGGGTTTGAAAAATCCACGATGACATCGGCCTTTACATTGCATTCCTTTAATGAAGTAAAAACAGGGTAGGGGTTATTTATATTATTATTTATGTCAAATCCGGCAGCTATCTTTAATCCGTTAAAGCCGTCAGCCAGCCTGGTAATAACCTGACCCATCTTTCCATTGCATCCGCTTAGTAAAACATTGATCATTTGTTTTTCACATCCTAATCTATATTATAAGTATATTAGTTAAACAGTATTTTAAGTAACTATTGTTTCAATTATGTCAAATCTGCAAGCCGTCTATTTAAGCAAGCCGTATTTCTTCAGTTCATTTTTAAGAAGTTCCAGATTCTTCTCGGACATGTCAACCAGAGGCAGTCTGCAGCTGCCCACATTCATACCGAGCAGGTTCATTGCCGCTTTTATGGGAATGGGACTGACTTCAACAAATAAAGCCTTAATAAGGTCAAGAGTCTTTAACTGCAGTTTCCGGCTGCCCTCAACATCACCGGAAAGATATTTTGCCACAATATCATGAGTGTCTTTGGGTATGATATTTGCCATTACCGAAATAACACCCTTTGCCCCCATGGAAAGGAAGGGGACTATAGCTCCGTCCTCTCCGGAATACACTGTAAAATCTTCACCGCAGAGGTTTACAACATCGCCCACCTGAGATAGATTGCATTCCTTGATTGCAACGATATTGTCAATTTCAGACAATGCCTTGATGGTTTCGGGGGCAATATTCAGGTTTGTTCTGGAAGGCACGTTGTATAGTACGGCAGGAATGCTGATACTTTTTGCGATAAGCTTGAAATGCTCATATAATCCCTTTTGGGTGGTTTTATTGTAGTAAGGGGTTACAGTCAGTATTGCATCTGCTCCGACTTCCTGGGCATATTTGCTCAGCTCTATTGCATGTACGGTATGGTTGCTTCCTGTTCCGGCTATAACCGGGACTCTTCCGGCAACTTTTTCAACAGTAAATTTAATTGCTGCCTTATGTTCTTCATCATACATGGTAGACGCCTCGCCTGTGGTGCCCACTATAATTATGGCATCGGTGCCTTCCCTGATCTGATATTCAATTAATTCGGAAAGTTTATTGTAGTCTGTACCTTCATCTGTAAATGGAGTAACTATTGCAACGCCTGATCCTGTAAAAATTGGTTTTCTCATAATAACCTCCGTCTGCGCTGTGACACGCTGTTCTTTTTTCTATATACAATATATAATTAAATATAATTAAAAAACGCTGGCAAGAGCCAACGTCTGTTTTAAGCATTATAACCTGAAATTATAATAAACAGATAGCGCTCCACCACATCATTATGATGACAGTCACAAGGCTCTTAACCTTGAAACCAGGTATTACACAGGAAATGGGATGTAAATGACCTTCGGCGTTTTTTCCTTTGACTGCAAATCACAAGACCCCAGAATCCTCATTGCAGATACTTATAAAAAACGCACCTCTATCTAAACCGTATTTATTTCATTTATCATATCATTGGTGAGTAAATGTGTCAAATACTTTTACTCTCTTTTTATAGTATATGACTATAGTATATGCGGCATATTTCAATTCTGTTACAATTTCCGACTCAGGCAGGAGGTAGAATATCCCTTGTCGAAACAAGCTAAAAAAAAATGACGAAAAGACAAGGAGTTTGTTACAAATGAAGAAAATTTGCTTATTTTTAAGCATAGTATTACTTTTAACCGTTTTTCCAGGTATTAACCGCTTTAATGCTTACGCAGCCTCGAATCAAATTGTGAAAATCGGATTGTACTATGGTTCAAAGGCACAGAGCCAGATGATAATCAGTGCGGATAAGGGTGTGGCATACAGCGCATATGACGCCGCTGCAAATACATATTCCCAGGTTTTCAACTCAAGTCCGGGTCAAAGTATCAATATCAGAAAAGACAGCTACTTTTCAGGCAGCGGGGCAAATCTGACAGCTGTTTCAGCCGAAGGAAGTCCAACAGTCGGCCCGTTTCATTTGAAACTGAAGAATACTTATAAAACCTATAATGAAACATTACCGGTCATAAATACATATAAGCAGAAGGGAATTACGGCATATCCCGTATTTACCGACGACGGCTGGAATATCTGGACTGGTTTCTATCTTGACCATGCCGCAGCCGAGAGTGCAATTGCGGCAGTTAAGCAAAAACTGGGACAGCTGGAATGCACCGTAATTGATAATGTTGAGACAAGGATATGCGGTGCCGACGGAAATACCGGCGATATCATTTTCATGTATGCGGCAGGACAAAAACTTTTGAGAGGCAGGTCGCTTGCAGAAGGTGAGCCCATACAAATAGGAACCGGTAAGCTTAATACATACAGAGGGCAGGTGGAATTCCTGAGGGCAACCGGCAGCGATATGACCATTATTAACGTCTTGCCCATGGAAGAGTATCTTTACGGTGTGGTTCCCAATGAAATAGAAAGTTTCTCCAATGTTGAGGCACTCAAGGCGCAGGCGGTGGCTGCCAGAACCTATGCCTACCTCAATCTGACGAAAACCAGCAAGTCAAACCCGCATTTAAATTATGGTTTTAATCTCTGTAATGACATTCACTGCCAGGTCTATAAGGGGATGGGCTCTGAAAATGCATTTACAAATGCTGCTGTTGATGAAACCAAGGATATGGTCATAACTTATGAAGGCGGTTTGATAGAAGCGGTTTATTCCGCTTCCAGCGGCGGCCGGACCGAGGATGCTTCAAATGTGTGGGGCGGTGCTCCCTATCTGAAAAGTGTCGAGGATAAATATGAATCGGGGAAATCTCCCAAATACAACTGGACATTAACTTTTACTGCCGATGAAATCAGTCAGAAGCTGAAGAATTATGATATAGGCAATGTTACCGGTATAGAAGTTACCAAGCTGTCAGATGCCGGCAGACCTATAGAAATTTTAGTCAAAGGCACCCTAAAGCCGGAGGGGATTAAGTTTACAAAAGACGGCTGCAGAACATTTTTAGGATTATACAGTCAATGGTATACTGTGACAACCAATTCGGATGTTACCGTCCTGGTGGACGGCAAGGAAGAAAAGAAGCAGCTTGGAGAGCTGACGGTAGTTACAGCCGATGGCGAGACAAAAAGTACCGGGCCGGATGAAAAGCTGACGATAGTGGGTGCCGAGGGGCAGACTGCCGAAGTTGGGGCAGCTCCCACAGAATATATCTTCACCGGAAAAGGTTATGGCCATGCCGTAGGAATGAGCCAGGAGGGGGCCAAGGGCATGGCGGATGCCGGCTTTAAGTTTGATGAAATACTGACTCATTACTATACCGGGACCCAGATAGAAGTGAAGAAATAATTATTGATCAAAATTTACGTAAAGAGGAGCCGGAATAGAACTTACCCACAGGTAGGTCCTATTCCGGCTCCTTTAATCTAACTTGTAATATTGACTATAAATAGAATAATATGGTAAAATATTGTTATTAGGTATTAACATCAGGTAATAAATGAAAAATGATAAGGAGGTAAAGATGCAGTACAACTCAAGTTCAAAAATCACAGGGGTAGGTGCATACTTACCGGAAAAAATTCTGACTAATCATGACCTTGAAAAGCTTGTTGATACTAATGATGAATGGATTGTACGCAGAACGGGAGTTAAGGAAAGAAGAACAGCACAAAAGGATGAGTTTTCAAGTGATATGGCAATAAAGGCTGTAGAAAATCTATTGACCAGGCATAGCGCTGCTATTGATGAAGTGGATATGATAATTGTTACAACATTTACCCCAGATCATTTGACCCCGTCGGTTGCTGCTTTGGTCCAGGGATATTATGGTATACAAAATGCGGGAACCATGGATATAAATGCGGCCTGTACGGGATTTACCTATGGGCTGTGTGTGGCCGATTCATTAATAACAGCAGGAAGCTTCAAAAAAATATTGCTCATATCCTCGGAAGCTACATCAAAAATAATGGATTATACCGATAGAAACACATGTATAATATTTGGTGATGCAGCAACTGCATTTGTAATAGAAAAAACAGACGGAAAGGGAAGTATTCTGGCCTCCAGTTTTAATTCCGACGGGAAACTGGCCGAAAATGTAACCTGCAGTGTGCTGTCGGACCGGGTGAATGGCAGAATACTTACCAAAGACAGGTTGTTCCAGCAGGAAGGGAAATTCCTGTATGAATATGTGGTAAAAACCATTCCTGACGGTGTGCAGAATTTGCTGAAAAAATCCCAACTCTCTTTGGAGGACATAGCCTGGTTTGTGCCTCACAGTGCCAATTTACGCATGATTGAGGCACTTTGCAAAAGGTTGGAATTCCCAATGGAAAAAACATTGATAAGCAACGAGTATTACGGAAATACTTCCTCTGCAACAATACCTCTTGCGATATGGATGGCTTTGCAGGCTGCCAGAATCAAAACAGGCGATAAAATGGTTCTGTACGGCTTCGGAGGAGGTCTGACGCATGGAGGCGTTGTACTGGAGTGGTAAAACAGATTAAAAAATAGGACTTTCTGAAAACAAACAGATAAAAATCATGGGGAGCACTTTTAAATGCTCCCCATATATTTTTACATGTATTCAAATTGTATTAGTTTTGCAATATGTCTTTATATGAGTATTTTTATTTATGAAAAAATTCGTTATACAGGGATATGACAGCTTTGCTTGATTCGTTCTCTCTTACGGCAAACATCATTGTTATTTCGGAAGAGCCCTGATTTATCATTTCAAGGCTTATGGATGCCTTTGCCAAAGCGGATGTGGCTCTTGCAGCGGTTCCTACGGTATTCTTCATGCCCTCGCCAACTATAATAACTATTGCCAGGTTATGGTCGATTGAAACATCGTCGCAATCCAATTCATTCTTTATACGGTCAAGCACCTTTTGTTCAACGTTAGGAGTCTTGAACTGGTTCTGCTTCAGAATAACAGAAATATTGTCAATACCCGAAGGCGTATGTTCATATGATATGCCTTCTTCCTCAAGTATCTGAAGGAGCTTTCTGCCAAAGCCGACTTCCCTGTTCATCATAAATTTGCTGACGTATATGCAGCAGAAACCTGAATCACTGGCTATACCAACCACATGGTTGGGAGTTATGTCTCTTTTAAGTACTATCTTTGTTCCGGGAGCAGCGGGATTGTTGGTATTTTTGATACAAACCGGAACACCTGCCATAAAGACCGGAACAAGGGTATCTTCATGTAAAACGGAGAAGCCTGCATATGAGAGCTCTCTCATTTCCCTGTAAGTAAGTTCTGAAATTGCCGCAGGATGGTGTACAAGACCGGGATGTGCCGCGTATACCGCATCTACATCGGTAAAGTTTTCATACAGGTCAACCTTGAGGGCAGCGGCAAGTATGGAACCGGTAATATCCGAACCTCCGCGGGGGAAGGTGGCAACTTTGCCTTCCAGGGTGTAACCGAAGAAGCCGGGGAAAATAATGATGCCGTCGTAATTGTTGAGCCTTTTAAGATTTTCAAAAGATTGGGGCAGAACCTGTGCATTTCCGAATTCACTGCTCATTAAGAGGCCTGCCTGCCTGGGGCTGACATAGTGGGCTTTTTTACCTATGCTGTTAAGGTAGGCGGCAACCAGCTTGGCGCTGTTGTCTTCTCCTGCCGCCTTCATGGCGTCCATAAACATCCCATGATGACTGGTATCCAGCTTGACTCTTTCTTCAAGGTCTTTTCTTATTTCATTGACAATACTGCCGTCAAGTTTGAGATCGTCTGCTATGTCCTTGAATCTCTGTACCACGGCTTCCAGCTCTGCGGTTGAATTTCCGGTTTCAAGCTGCTTATCGGCACAGGCGATCAATAAATCCGTAACCTTTGTATCCTCTTTATTTCTTTTGCCTGGTGCAGATACTACAATAATTTTTCTGTCACTATCAGATAGAATAATATCGCAAACCTTTTTTATCTGTTCAGCGTTGGCAAGTGAAGTTCCACCAAATTTTGCTACTTTCATGCTGTTGCATCCTCCATCCATAATAACTTATTATTTTATATACTTGACAGGAGTCATTCAAACAGTTTGCGGAATATGATAACAAGCAGCCGGCTGTAGGCCGGCTTTAATAATTATTCTTAATTCACTCTTCCTGGTAAATGATACGAAATAACTCCCGGTATTTTCTTATGAACTCATTTTGAACAAGTCGAACAAGTCTGTGTTTCAGGAATATATCTCATAAATTATACAAAAAAACAATATATATGGCAATAAGTATTTGTAATATAAGTAATTATAATGTATGATATTTATTGTTTATTTGCTACCGGTTTTAAGGCGGTCGTTATTACATATAATAATACCCTCTATTGACAATGTACAATACGTTTTTGAGTGGTTAATTTGCCTTGCGGCAAGCCAAAATAGCCGGCGTGAGGCGTGTTATACATTGTCAATAGAAGGTAAGAATATACAAGAATAATTTGTGTCGTTGTTGGAGGAATTTTTGTGAATTTACAGGAGTTTGATTACTATTTGCCTGAAGAGCTGATCGCCCAGCACCCGTTGGAAAGACGGGATATGTCGAGATTGATGGTGCTGGACAGGGAATCGGGTGAAATTGATCATAAATTGTTTAAGGATATAACGAATTATTTTGCAGAGGGCGATTGCCTGGTTTTAAACAACACCAGAGTGATACCCGCGAGACTTCTCGGGCAGAAGGAAGGCAGCGGAGGGAAAATAGAGTTTGTTCTTTTAAAAAGGATTGCAGGCGATACCTGGGAGGTCATACTCAGGCCGGGTAAAAAAGCAAAGCCCGGAGCCAGGTTTGTGTTCGGCAGCGGAGAGTTGAAAGCTGAAATACTTGAAGTACTTGAAGAGGGGAACAGGCTTGTACGGTTTATATATGAAGGCGTTTTTGAGGAAATACTGGACAAGGTGGGCATAATGCCCCTGCCGCCGTATATTACCGAGAAGCTGGAGGACCCTGAGCGATATCAGACTGTCTATGCAAAATATAACGGCTCGGCGGCGGCACCTACTGCCGGTCTGCATTTTACCCGGGAACTGCTGGAATCCTTAAGGAATAAAGGTGTTCAAATCGCTTATGTGATGCTTCACGTGGGGCTGGGCACCTTCAGGCCGGTGAAGGTTGACGACATAACACAGCATAAAATGCACTCGGAGTACTATTCCATCGGACAGGAAGCCTGCGATATGATAAATTCAGCAAAAAAGGCAGGTAAGAAGGTGGTGGCTGTGGGCACTACCAGCTGCAGGGTGCTGGAAACGGTGGGCGGCAATAACAACGGAGAAATGAAAGCCTGCGACGGCTGGACGGATATATTCATATATCCCGGTTACAGGTTTAAAATAGTGGACAGGCTCATAACAAACTTCCACCTGCCCGAATCCACTCTCATAATGCTGGTCAGCTCACTTGCGGGCAGGGAAAATGTCCTTGGCGCCTATGCTGCTGCGGTCAAGGAGCGTTACAGATTTTTCAGCTTCGGAGATGCAATGTTTATAAAATAAAAAGTTATGATTAGATTCGCAATACTACCACAAAATATGAATGGAAGGTTTATAAATATGGCGGCAGTAACTTATGAATTGATAAAAACCTGCAAACAGACCGGCGCGAGGCTGGGTAAAGTGCACACTCCTCATGGTTCCTTCGACACCCCGGTGTTCATGCCTGTGGGGACGCTTGCCACTGTTAAGGGAATGTCACCTGAAGAATTGAAGGAAATAGATGCAAAAATAATTTTAAGCAATACCTATCATTGTTATCTCAGGCCGGGTCAGGACATTGTAAAGCAGGCAGGCGGACTGCATGGCTTTATGAACTGGGACAGGGCAATACTCACCGACAGCGGCGGATTCCAGGTGTTCAGCCTCAGCGGCTTGAGAAAGATCTCCGAGGAGGGAGTAATCTTCAGATCCCATCTGGACGGCTCAAAGCATATTTTCACACCTGAGTCGGTCATGGGCATAGAGAATGATCTGGGCGCAGATATAATAATGGCTTTTGATGAGTGTGCCCCATATCCTGCCGAATACGATTATGTGAAGAAATCCATGGAAAGAACCACACGCTGGGCAAAAAGATGTAAGGATGCGCATGCAAATACCGAAAAACAGTCCCTGTTTGGCATAGTACAGGGCGGAATGTACAGGGATTTGAGGATAGAGAGTGCAAAACAGCTCAATGAACTTGAATTTCCGGGCTACGCCATAGGAGGTTTGAGTGTGGGAGAACCCGCCGAACTTATGTACGAAGTACTGGATTACACAGCTCCGCTGCTCCCTGCCCACAAGCCCAGATACCTGATGGGAGTCGGTTCTCCCGATTACCTTATAGAAGGAACCATAAGAGGGATAGATATGTTTGACTGTGTACTGCCTACCAGAATAGGGCGCAACGGAACAGTTATGACAAGCCAGGGCCGGGTAATAATCCGTGATGCAAAATATGCCAGAGATTTCTCCAGACTGGATCCGGGATGTGATTGCTATGTCTGCCGCAACTACTCAAGGGCATATATAAGACATTTGCTCAAATGCGGTGAGGTCCTTGGATTAAGATTGACAACCTGGCATAACTTATATTTTCTAATTAACTTGATGAAACAGGTAAGACAAGCTATAATTGATGATAGATTGGGTAGTTTCAGAGATGAATTCTACTATAAGTACGGCTATTCAAAGAACTAAATTCTGGTTAATACAGGAACACTGTGTTAAATAAATAATTTTTACGGAGGTTTTTAATTTATGGAACAAATACTGGTTGGATTTGTCCTGCCTATGGCGTTAGTATTCGGTCTTATGTATGTTATGCTTATTCTCCCGCAGAAGAGAAAAGAAAAAAAGACAAAGGAACTGCTCAATTCCTTACAGGTAGGATGGACTGTTACATCAATCGGCGGGATATACGGAAAGATAGTAAATATCAAAGATGATGAAGTCACTATCGAAACCAGCGTGGAAAAGACAAAAATCGTTGTTAAGCGTTGGGCTGTTAAGGATGTAGTTAAACCTGCAGAAGGTTAATAAATTTTATAGACAAATTAGTTACGGCTTGTTCTAAGGTGCCTGCCCCAAAAATAAGATATAAGAGAAGGGATTATTATATTTTATTTTTGGAGGTACAATATGGCCGGACAGATACCAGGACTAAAGAAGCAGCTTGATGAACATGTAAATTTACCGAGAGTATTAAAAGGATTAATATTATCGTTTCTCATAACACTTCCATGTTTTCTTGGCTTTGCTTTATTTTTGACGTACACGGATTTTCCTGAAAAATATACTTTCATTGCTGTATTGATTACCACTGTCATCAGTGTTCTGACGGCATCTGCATACTCCACCAGGAATGTGAGAAGCAAGGGCTGGATGAATGGGTGTATAGTGGGGGTATTGTATGTTGCAATTCTTTACCTGGCAAGCAGCATAGTTTTCATGAATTTCGCCATTGATGTCCAGGTGCTTTTGACTGTTGTGATAGGAGCAATCGTAGGTTGCCTTGGCGGTATATTCGGAATCAATCTCCGTTGATTTTGTTATCACAAACAGGGTTAACGGTTAAACAGCTTTACAAATTATGCCTTTTCAAACCCTTTGAAATGTGCTATAATCTGCTAAGAATAACTAATAGGAGGGACTAAAAGAGATGAAACACATAAAGACAATTAACAGTGCCACTTTAAAAGAAAGCCTTTCTCATGGTGGCTGCGGCGAATGTCAGACTTCATGTCAGTCAGCCTGCAAAACATCATGTACTGTTGCAAACCAAAGCTGTGAAAAGAAGTAATAACTTTAAGTTTATATTGGATATTAATATTAAAAGTGAAAGGTGTTAAAACACTTTTCACTTTTTTATGGGACAAACGCGAGGTTCATATTCAGGCTTGCATGCTGTTCTTCGCGTCCTCAAACCCCAGCGTATTATTTACTGATTTTTATGCGTGCCCCTGCGCTTGAGGAACAGGCACGCGGATGGAGAGACAATGATTCACAAGTACAAAATGTATGATACCAACATAGTCCTGGATATAAACAGCGGAGCGGTGCACGTATTTGACGATGCTGCCTGCGATGTTGTCGACATATACAGGACCAGGTCCAGAGATGAGATACTGGAAACTTTGAGTTCAAAATACAGTGAAGAGGAAATCCTGGAGGCTTATAATGAAGTATCCGCTCTGGAATCCAAGGGGCTGCTCTTCAGTGAGGATTCATATGCTGATGCTGTTGGGAAGTGGGAGAGAAAGCCGGTGGTCAAGGCTTTGTGCCTGCATATATGCCATGACTGCAATTTACGCTGCAAATACTGTTTTGCTTCAACGGGAAGCTTTGGCGGACACAGGACAATGATGGATGCCGGGACCGGAAAAAAAGCCATTGATTTCCTCATAGAAAAATCGGCCAACAGGCGCAATCTTGAAGTTGACTTTTTCGGCGGAGAGCCTCTCATGAACTTTGAGGTAGTAAAGGAAATAGTTGAATATGCCAGGAGCAGAGAAAAGGAAGCCGGAAAAAATTTCAGATTTACAATAACCACCAATGCGTTATTATTAAATGGAGACAATAAAGAATTCATTAATAAAAATATGCACAATGTGGTCCTGAGTATTGACGGCCGAAGTGAAACAAACGATAGAATGAGACCGAGGATCGACGGCTCAGGCACTTACGGCAGTATTCTCCCCAAAATAAAGGACATGGCCGAATCAAGAAATCAGGATAATTATTATGTGAGAGGTACTTTTACCAGAGAAAATCTTGATTTTGCAGAAGATGTACTCCATCTGGCAGATCAGGGTTTTAAGCAAATCTCGGTGGAGCCTGTGGTTGCCGCCAGGGATTCAGGCTATGATATCAGGGAACAGGATTTGGACATGCTGTTTTCAGAATACGAGAGACTGGCATATGAATATGTAAAGAGAGAAAAGGAAGGTAAAGGCTTTAATTTCTTTCATTTCATGATAGATCTGCAGCAGGGGCCCTGTGTAATAAAAAGGCTTGGAGGCTGTGGCTCGGGCCACGAGTACCTGGCTGTGACTCCTGAGGGTGATCTGTACCCCTGCCATCAGTTCGTGGGGGACGAGAAGTTCAAGATGGGCAATATCCATCAGGGCGAGTTTAACGCAGGCTCCCAGCAGGATTTTCAGAAATCAAATGTCTATACTAAGAAGGATTGTGCCGACTGCTGGGCAAAATTTTATTGCAGCGGCGGCTGTGCTGCCAATGCATATCAATTTAATAATGACATCAATGTCCCGTATAAGATAGGCTGTGAACTTGAAAAGAAGAGAGTTGAATGTGCAATCTGGATAAAAACTCAAGAATGAGAAGGGGTAAACATTGTGATTAGAGATTTTAACAACATTACACCAAAGATTCATGAAACTGCGTTTGTCGCACCAAACAGCACCGTTATAGGTGACGTTGTGCTGGGAGAAAGTGCGACTGTCTGGTACAATGCGGTTTTAAGAGGAGATATTGATAGCATAGTTGTCGGTGACTTCACCAACATACAGGAAGGTTGTATTCTGCACTGCAAAAAAGGTGCGGACGTAAAGATCGGTTCACATGTTACAGTGGGACACGGAGCAATACTGCACAGCTGCCATATAGGCAACAATACGCTGATCGGAATGGGTGCAATAGTGCTTGATGATTCGGTAATAGGCAATAATTGTCTTGTTGCCGCCGGAAGCGTAGTTACTCCCAGGACCAGGATACCTGACGGAAGCCTGATTGCCGGCAGTCCTGCGGTAGTGACCAGGGTTTTGTCGGAGCAGGAGATAGAAGAGATAAAGCTCAATGCCAATGAATATATAAGTCTGTTAAAATATTACAAATAATTTTTTTAAAAGAGACATATATTCTATAATTGTTGCATTTTGTGTTGATTTGGTTCATAAAATAAGTAAATAGTTGTAAATTTATAGTGAACTTTGAGACTTACTTGTTGACTAGCATTTTTCTTAGTTATATAATGGCGTAAGTGGGATGAATCTTTGCCGCAAATGCAAATGTAGTCTGCAAAATTCAGTCCTTCTTTTGCAGTCCAAAAAATGAAGATTCATCATTAAATTTAAGGGGGAATACAACAGATGAGAGGAAGCAACGCGGTTAAATTTTTCTCGATATTAGTTATCACCGGAATTTTAACCTGGATAGCAGCTTTCGGTTCTTTCGCAGGATTTGACATACCAGGTGCGAAGGATATCAGACCGGGTATTGATATTCAGGGAGGAGTAGACGCAAAGCTTTATGCAATAACCGAAGATGGGAAAAAACCATCTGAAAAGGACTTGGATTCAGCTAGGTTTACCATAGAAAAAAGATTGGATTCAAATAATATTTTTGACAGAGTTGTAACTGTCGATTATCAGAAGGGTTACGTTCTTGTTCAGATTCCACACAAAAAGGGCGAATCATTCGACCCTCAGAAATCAATAGAAGAAATAGGAAAGACAGCTCTTTTGACATTCCAGGAAGTCGATGAGACCAAAAAGAACGCAGATGGCACTTATATTCCTGCCGACCCGACAAAAGAGGATGAAAAGAAAAGAATAATCCTTCAGGGCCAGGATATAAAAGATGCTACCTCGGAGCCATCACAGGACGGTTCGGGATTCCAGATCTCACTTAAGATGTCCGACGAAGGAGCTAAAAAGTTTGCTGAAGCTACAGCAAGACTTGTCGGAAGGCCTATAGCAATATTCATGGACAATAAGCAAATCAGTGCTCCGGTTGTTAATGAAGCAATTCCAAACGGAACAGCAAGGATATCCCTTAATGGGACACCCGCAAACGAACAGAAGGCAGAAGCCAAAGAACTCGCAGGACTTATAAAATCCGGTGCTCTGCCTTTCAAGCTGGAGGCAAAACAGGTTAACAATATAAGCCCGACGCTTGGATCAAATGCTCTGTCGGTTAGTATTGAGGCATTTGTTGTAGCTTTTATTTTGATATGTATATTCATGGTTGGATATTATAGATTACCGGGCTTTATTGCAGCTATTGCCCTGTTTCTGCACACAGTAATGGAGCTTCTGGCTTTATCCTGGATGCATATTACAGTTACACTGCCGGGTATCGCCGGTCTTATCCTTACGATTGGTATGGCGGTTGATGCCAATGTAATCATATTCGAAAGAATCAAGGAAGAAATCAGAGACGGAAAAACACTCAGAACTGCCATTGAAGTAGGATTCAAGAGAGCATTCTCTGCGGTTCTTGACGGTAACATAACGACAATAATAGCAGCCCTGGTACTGTTGAAATTTGGTACAGGCCCAATCCAGAGCTTTGCGTACACTCTGTTGATAGGTGTTATATTAAGCTTCATAACTGCGGTTACAGCAACCAGACTTATGCTTAATGCAGTATCTGATCTGGATATAGCAAAGCACCCTGTTTTATATGGTGTAAGCGCAAGACTGAAAGGGGGCAAGGCAAATGGTTAATTTATACACTAAAAGAAATTACTTTTTCATACTTTCAGCTATAATCATTCTTGCTGGAATAGTATCCTATTTTGCAATGGGCTTTAAGCTGGATATCCAGTTCGAAGGCGGGACAGTTATTGAGTTGAGAGCTAACAAGGGCATGTTTACCGATGCAAATACCCAGCAGCTGCAGACACAAATTGCGGAGTTTGTAACCAAAACAATAGACAAGCCTTCATCTGTTCAGAAGTCTGCCGCATTTGATGTAAATGGCAGCAACTCCAGCTATGACGTTATAAAGATAAATATAGGCAGTGAGAATACACTTACAAATGCTGAGGTAACAACGGTTGAAGAAGCAGTAATCAAGGAATTCAAGCTCACTTCAGACGATCCTGTTATCAGTGAGGAAAGTGTTGAGCCGTTTATAGGCAAGGAAATAATGCAGAATGGTTTAAAAGCTGTAGCAATTGCTTTTGCACTGATTATCATATATGTTTGGATCAGATTCAGAGTAATGTCAGGTTTATCGGCCGGTGTTTTTGCAGTTGTAGGTGTTTTACATGACGTATTGATTATGATATCGGTTTATCTGATATTCCAGATTCCGGTCAATGAGTCGTTTATAGCAGCCATCCTCACAGTTGTCGGTTATTCAATGAATGATACCATCATTATATACGACCGTATCAGAGAAAATAACAGACTTCTCAGGAAAGTGCCGCTGCCTGAGCTTGTTAATGACAGTATAATGCAGACTCTTAACAGATCAATAAATACTGTTGTAACATCGCTGATCGCTATCACCACCGTTTACATTTTTGCAAAAGTCAACGGTATAGTATCAATAGAAGAATTCAGCTTCCCGCTTATAATAGGTATAGCTGCAGGTTGTTATTCATCAATCTTCATAGCCAGCCCGTTATATGTTATGTGGAAGGAAAGTCAGAAGAAAACTAAAGCTGTTAAAGCTTAATCTCAACAATATGAAAAAATCCGGGAGCCGCCGTAAGCTCCCGGATTTTTTTAGTGTATACAAACTTCGGTATGTTAAAATAAAAAGAACCCGCATATGGAGAATATCCATTCAGAGGTTCTTATTTCATAGCAAAAATTGTCGAAAGATAATTATTGTGATCTTTTCTTAATAATTATATCAATAACCAACGAGGCTATTATGAATTCTGCCAATACAAATATGCTGTTGGAAATGAGAGTGGTTGTTGTGAATTCAAAAACACTGCTGAAATTACTGCTTGTTTTATTGGCTACGAATAAGACGGTGGCTATTGCCAATACGGTTAAAGTTGCCGGAGTCGCGTACTTCAGCATTTTTTTAGGAAATTGCTCCATATCACAAATTGCAGAATTCACAAGTTTGAGAATACTTAACCTTCTTGATTTGTTTTTTTCCTTGCTTTCCATGGAATACCCCCCTGATCTGAACTGAAAGAATTAAAATATAATAAGTAAGTATATTCTGAGGAATCATTAAAACTTGAAGAAAAAATGACCTGGCTCACATAAAATATTATCATCTATAGGGTATAAGTTCAATGTAAATAATTGATAATATTGCATACTTCGACATCATAATTACAATCTTTGGAATTAATTTATGCTAAGCAGTCGAATTTACTAAAAACTTTTGTGTAGATGTAGAGTCAGGCAATATATTATAATTACGCTATAGACACTTATAGGATACTGTAAAACAAATGAGGAGGTAAATGAGATGGAACTGATCTGCTCAAAGAAACTGGAAATTGATGAATCGGTGCAATACAAAAGCAAAGAACTTAATTTGGATTATTATTTGGTGTGCTGTGAAACTGACAATTCCTGTACATATGGAATTCAGATTAACATGACCAAGGACAGCGGTGAATCAGAGACAGCCATAATAAATGATGTTTTACCTTCCAAAGACCAGACCATGGAATTGATAAATCTTATGCACAAAAATTCTGTCACTCCTGTAAGTGCCCGGGATGTTATATATGATTGTATAGCATAAATCCCATTCTTAAAATGTTCAACAGAATACTGTTATATATGTATTATAATGAAAAAGTTCAGCAATAAATAAAGATGGAATTCAAAAAAGGATCAATCAGGGTATGCTCAAAGGTTAATGAAAATTACTTTGGGTATACTTTTTTTATTAAAAAGAAGGAATATTAATAATAATGTCGAACAATTATTAAGTCAATTACTATCGGTTATTATCAATTATCCGGGTAATACGGGCTTCGGTTGTAATTGGCAGATATTTGTGCTATTTCAAAATAAATAGCAGTTTATATGTTTATAATATTTGATAAATCAATTAATTGTTTATCAAACAAGATTGGACTGTAGTGCATAATGGCATATTTATTTCCTGAGGATCTAATTGAGGAAATTCGAGTAAATAATGATATTGTTGATGTAATCTCCGAATATGTTAAGTTGGATAAGAAGGGAAAGAATTATTTTGGCAGATGTCCTTTTCACAATGAGAAAACCGCGTCTTTTTCGGTTGAGCCTGTAAAACAAATATTTAACTGTTTTGGATGTGGAAAAGGCGGCAATGTGATTCACTTCATTATGGGAATAGAAAATTTGGACTTCCCGGAAGCATTGAAATTACTTGCAGAGAGAGCTAAAATACCAATTCCCGAGACTGATACAGGTGTTCAGGATGACGCAAAGGCCAGATTGAAAAAGGAGCTTCTGGAAATAAACATAGAGACTGCAAGGTTTTTTCACAACAACCTGATGAACGGTAATAACAAAGTGCCGCTGGCATATTTGCTGGACCGCAGGATTGAGAGGCAGACTATTATAAAGTTTGGTCTGGGATACGCAGTTGACAGCTTTGATACACTTTACAGACACCTTAAGAGTAAAGGCCATAGTGAAAAAAGCATCATAAGCAGCGGATTGGTTATATTTAAGGAAGAGACAAAAAAGATTTATGACAGATTCCGGGGAAGGATTATGTTTCCCATATTTGACATAAGGGGAAATGTAATAGCCTTTGGCGGAAGAGTAATGGATTCATCACAGCCCAAATATATGAATTCCCCTGAAACCGAAGTCTATCATAAGGGAAAGCATCTGTATGCCATGAATTTTGCCAAAAATGCCTGTGCCAAACAGATAATTTTAGCAGAAGGCTACATGGATGTTATATCCTTACATCAAAGTGGAATAATAAATGCAGTTGCACCTTTAGGTACGGCATTAACAGAGAATCAAGGCAAGCTTCTTAAAAAATATACGGAAGAAATAGTATTATCATTTGATTCTGACAATGCCGGACAGGCCGCTGCACTTAGAGGCTTGGATTTACTCAATGAAATCGGCTGCAATGTCAAGGTTTTGACATTGCCCTCCGGCAAAGACCCGGATGAATTTATTAAAACGCGAGGTGTTGACGAATTCAGGAGAATTGTAAGCAAAGCCAGAAATCTGGTGGATTTTAAACTCGATCTTCTGGATAATAAAATCGACACCACGACAAATGACGGAAAAGTCAAGTTTATTGATAACGCTATGGTTATCCTGGACAAAATTGACAATAATGTAGAAAGAGAGCTTTATGTAACAAAGCTGTCCAGGGAAATTGGAGTAAGTGAACAATCCATTTACTCCGAACTGGCAAAGCGGCAGCAGCGAAAGGACAAAGCCGGCATAAGGCAGACAAGAGATATAGGATTGGTAAAAAAGAACAGTGTCAAAAGGGAACGCAAGGCTGAAACAACCGAGGAAAGGCTTAATAAGCTGGAACTGATGCTGCTGTCTACAATCTGTATTGAAAATAATGTGTATTTTCAGATCAAGGATTCTATAAAGCTTGAAGACATAAAATCAAGTGAAATAAGACAGGCCTTCAGTTTTGCAATTGAAAGGATTGAAAATAAGTCCGGAATATTGACCGGAGAGATATTAAATAAACTTTCACCGGCTCTTGCCGAAAGTTTTGCAAATATAATACAATCACAGAGTGTTTTCGAGGACAATAGGAAAGCAGCACTGGATATACTAAAAAGAATGAATCTAATTGGTTTGGAAGCAAGAAAAGATGAAATTATCGAATTAAAAAAGAGATCTGATCTGACAGAAGGAGATGTTGAGTTATTAAATCGGGAATTAAGCAGTATTGTATTGAATATAGCTGTAATGAAGAAAGGTTTATAATTTTCCATGAAAGGAGGGGAACTTATGAAGCATAATCAGGAAACCAGAAAAGCAATACTTAAGGATTTGATTGATAAGGGCAAGTCGAAGGGAATGCTCACCTACAAGGAAATAATCGATGCTTTTGAGGAAATAGAGCTTGAACCGGAACATATAGAAAAGATATATGAGACCCTGGAAAATATGGGTATTGATGTTATTGGCGATATTGAAGCCGAAATGGAAGAAATACAGCTGGCCGATGAAGAGCTGGACATCAGCATACCTGAAGGAATAAGTATTGATGACCCTGTAAGAATGTACCTTAAGGAAATCGGTAAAGTACCCCTTTTAACGGCGGATGAAGAAATAGATCTTGCCCACAGAATGGAAAACGGCGATATTGAGGCTAAGAGAAGGCTTGCCGAAGCAAACCTGAGGCTGGTTGTAAGTATTGCAAAAAGATATGTAGGCAGGGGTATGCAGTTCCTGGATTTAATACAGGAAGGTAATCTGGGTTTGATCAAGGCTGTTGAAAAGTTTGATTACAGAAGGGGCTTCAAGTTTAGTACCTATGCCACCTGGTGGATAAGACAGGCCATAACCAGAGCCATTGCGGACCAGGCCAGGACTATACGTATTCCGGTTCATATGGTTGAAACTATAAACAAACTTATCAGAGTATCAAGGCAGCTGCTCCAGGAATTGGGAAGAGAACCCCAGCCTGATGAAATTGCCAAGGAAATAGGCATGTCAGTTGACAAGGTGCGGGAGATAATGAAAATATCACAGGAGCCCGTATCATTGGAAACACCTATCGGTGAAGAAGAGGACAGCCATCTGGGTGACTTTATTCCCGATGATGATGCACCGGCACCTGCTGAAGCTGCGGCATTTACTTTACTCAAGGAACAGCTTATTGACGTTCTGGACACACTGACAGCCCGCGAAGAAAAGGTGCTCAGACTGAGATTCGGTCTTGATGACGGCCGTGCCAGAACCCTTGAAGAGGTTGGTAAGGAATTCAACGTAACAAGAGAACGTATCCGTCAGATTGAGGCAAAGGCGTTGAGAAAATTAAGACATCCAAGCAGAAGCAAAAAGTTAAAGGACTATTTGGATTGATATAAGATGAAAAAAGAAAATAAAAGACTCGAAAGCGGGTCTTTTTTCTTTCTTTTGTTATTTTCCAACAAAAATCCGGTAGATATTGTTGGAATTTTGAATATGTAATTATTAGCAACACGTAGCATTGTGAAACAAATAAATGAAAGGGAGTAATAATCTTGCTAAATAGTTCAATAGCGGGTATTTTAATGTTGACCGTGTGACAGTTCGTAAGTATAATATTATTTGTGCTCGTGAGAAAACACTCCGAAACACAATGATAAAGCGGTGTTAAGCCGATTGTATCAAAATTTAAATATTCCTCAATAGCTCAGTCGGTAGAGCATGCGGCTGTTAACCGCAGGGTCGTAGGTTCAAGTCCTACTTGAGGAGCCACAACGGGCCTTTAGCTCAGTTGGTTAGAGCAACCGGCTCATAACCGGTTGGTCCGGGGTTCGAGTCCCTGAAGGCCCACCAAATAGAAAAGAGAACATACATATGTATGTTCTCTTTTCTATTTGGTGGGCCTTTTCTCGCTGCCGCTCGATGGGGCTTAATATGGCAGATATAACGAAAATACCCATCTGAATTTGTACAGAATTTCAAAAATGTTAGATATTAGTTTACAAGGCAAAATTCACAAGTTAAAATAGAAACTATGGAAATCTAATTTAAGTTGGGGCAAGGAAAAGGAGTGTGCTTTTTATGATATCCCGTATCTGTAACGGGTTGTCCAATTCAGGATGAGATATGTTTAATTAATGCCAATCCATTGCAGTAACATGAGGAAGCTGGTTGTAATAGTATAATTGTAATTATGTAATAATGATTTTTGCTCTTTATTTACAGTTTGGAGGAATTACTTTATGCGGCATATTTATATTACAGCGCAAAGTTGTGTTGCAGGGATGCTCTTGACAGAAGATATTTGTACTGAAGCAGGTGCCTGTCTGATTCCAAAAGGCACATATATTACCGAGACTCTGGAGAAAAAGGTCAAAAGGTTCAGGTTGAAACCTATCCAGGTCGAAATTTATGATGATAATATTGTTGTAGAGGAAATAAGCGGCTTCGAAAAAGATATTAAGAAAAGAGAAATGTCTGAAGAACTCACACAGTCATATACAGAGGCCAAGCAGGAGGTAAAGGAAGTTCTGGACACCATTAATTCAGGAAAAAGCCTGGACAGCAGAAATGTAGATCATGCATTGGTTAACATAAGAAAAAATGTACATGATTCCTTTGACGTTCTGAAATGTATTGATTCAATCCGCACAGTTGACGAATATACATATGCCCATTGTGTAAACGTTTCTCTATTGGCCATGACTCTGGCAAAGTGGCTTGGCTGTGACGCCAAATCGGTGGAGGAGATTGCCAAGGCCGGTCTGCTCCATGATGTAGGGAAAGCAAAGGTTGACACAAATATTTTGAATAAAAAGGGCAGTCTGCTGCCCGAAGAGCTGGAAGAAATACAGAATCATACAACTTATGGGTACCGTATGATAGAAAACATGTATGACATCAGCAAGGGAATTAAGATGGCTGTACTCATGCACCATGAGCGGACCGACGGCTCAGGATATCCGCTGGGGGCCAAGGATGACCAGATTCATCAATACGCAAAGGTGCTAGCCATAGCGGATGTATATGATGCCATGACCTCGGACAAGGTTTATTCAAAGAGAAAATCGGTATTTGAAGTATTGAAATATATGCAGGATGAGATGGCCAATCAGTTGGACCGGATCATGCTGAAAGTGTTTATCGAAAGGATTGTATGCCATTATATCGGGGATTATGTAATGCTGAATACAGGTGAGATCGGGGAATTGATGCATGTAAACCCGCTGAATCCGCTGAAACCCATAGTAAAGGTCCAGAATGTTTTTGTGGATCTGACATATGAAAAGGATGTGGAACTGAGCGAGCTGTTGTGGGATTACAGTAAGTACATGTATACCGATCCCCGTTAGTTTTTATTTTTATAAATCTGATGCAGGCTGTCTGTTATAATCAATGATATCATACATAGCTAAGGCCACAATACCGAACTGGGAACTGCGGCTTTAGCTATTTGATTTTCTTTGTAAAATCCATACTCAGATCTTCATCCTGAAGCTCCAGGTCTGTTTTATTAATTGCAGAAATGTTCGGATTTATTCCAAGAATATCTCTGCCGAGTATATTGGTTGACAGAGGCCTTTCAATATCATTTACCTTATTTGTTTTTTTGTAGGGAGGCATTTTGCTCATTAATTCCTTTCCAGTTGATAATTCATTAATATTATGTGTATAATTTACCTTGACGATACAATAAAAATAAAAAAGATTTAATTCCGGAGGACGATTTGAGTTTGGAGCTTAAGGGAAGGCTGAAATTAATTGCAGACAAGGTTCCTGAGTGCGGCACAGTGGCAGATATCGGAACGGACCATGCTTACCTGCCAATATACCTGATACAGCAGGGAAGATGCAAAAAGGCAATTGCTTCTGATGTCAGGATAGGGCCGGTTCAGGTGGCGGATAGAAATATATTGAAATACAAACTTTGTG
Organism: Ruminiclostridium cellobioparum subsp. termitidis CT1112; assembly: GCF_000350485.1. Lineage (GTDB taxonomy): Bacteria > Bacillota > Clostridia > Acetivibrionales > DSM-1351 > Ruminiclostridium > Ruminiclostridium termitidis. The sequence goes on along the minus strand of NZ_AORV01000033.1, from coordinate 62,035 downwards.
ACGTGATTGAAACAAGAATGGGCAGCGGACTTGAAACCATAGAAAAAAATGAAGCAGATGCTATAATCATTGCGGGTATGGGAGGTACACTTTTAACGGAATTATTGGAAGCCGATGCTGAAAAAGTCTGCGGTGAAGCTGTGCTGGTATTACAGCCCATGAATGACCTGGATGTGGTAAGAAAATGGCTGTACCATCATAATTTTAATATTTTTGACGAAGAGCTTTCGGCAGAGGGAAATAAAATATATTGTGTTATGGCTGCCAGATTTGATGGGCAGAATAAAGGCTATGAAAATTTTCAGCTGCATGTGGGAGAGTGTCTTATAAAAAAACAGGATCCGCTGTTATTGTCCTATTGTGAAATGAAGGTGCGGCAAATAAACAGGGTGCTGGGGCAGCTGGAGGATATGCGTGATAATGACGGGCTTTTAAATCATTATCAGAGTTTAAAAAGTGATTATTTAAAGCTAATATGTCAACTTGATAAAGGTAAATCATAGAATAGTTTATAAGGAGTAGGAGTATATGAAGGTTGGAGAGGTACTTGATTTTATAAATAAGCTTGCGCCGTGGGATTACGCTGAAACATGGGATAATGTGGGGCTGATGGTTGGCAGCCGGCATAACGGGGTGAAAAAGGTACTGCTGTGCATGGACGTTACTTCAAGGGTCATCAGGGAGGCAATAGACTGTGAGGCTGAGCTTATAGTATCACACCATCCCTTTCTGTTTTCAAAGCTTGGCAAGCTGGATTTTGACACAATCAAAGGGCAGCAGATCCAAACCCTTGTTACAAAGGATATCAGTGTGATAAGCGCTCATACAAATCTAGACGTTGCGGCCGGAGGGGTAAATGACACTCTGGCAGAAACCATAGGACTTAACGGTTTAAAAGCATTAAAGACTTATGTTCCACAGGGATATGATCAGGATCTGGGTCTCGGCAGGACAGGAACTCTGGAGAACGAGTCTGATTTTAATGAATTTATTGACAATATAAAGAAAAGCTTGAATATAACAAATCTCAGAGTTATAGGAGCACATCCCGATAAAGTAAAAAAAGTTGCTGTATTTTGCGGAAGCTTTGATGTCGAACTGGATTACTTAAGGAGTCTTGGACAGGATGTGCTTATAACAGGGGATTTAAAGTATCATACTGCTCTGGATGCCAGGGAGATGGGACTGTGTATTGTAGACGTAGGGCACTTTGCATCTGAACATGTGATACTGTCCAAACTGCAAAAACTTTTGGCTGATGAATTTGCTTCAATCGAGGTGATATGCAGCAAAATGGAAAGCGATCCATTTATTTTTGCTTGACATATCCAAATTCAGCAACTATAATAAGTTGTCCAAGGATGATATATTATAAAGTTAAATATATTCAAATAAATAATTGAGTAAGCCAGATGATCGCAGGTACAGCCTGAAAAGGCGTACATGAGGAAAGTCCGGGCTCCATAGGGCAATGGTGCCGGGTAACTCCCGGTGAAGGTGACTTTAAGGAAAGTGCAACAGAGATATACCGCCGTTCCGGTGGTGGGAAGTGGAATGTTAAAGTGATTTTTCCCACTTTGACATTTTAGTTCCCGCTTCCGGAGCGGTAAGGATGGAAAGGTGAGGTAAGAGCTCACCAGCGGCATGGTGACTTGCCGGCTATGTAAACCCCACCTGGAGCAACGCCGTGGAGGGACGCAATGACTGCCCGTCAGTCCCGGGGAGGTGGCTTGAGCGCTGTAGAAATGCAGTGCCTAGATAGATGATCATTTAATACAGAACCCGGCTTACAGACTTACTCATTCAACCATGCTTAAACACTGGCTTTCAAGGCCAGTGTTTTTGGCTTATACGCTGTTTTTTTAGTCTACAAGTCGGGTTTTAAATTGGTGAGTATGTTTTACGCTTTAATGTAGACGGAGAGTCTTTTGATGATATTTTTAAAATGGAGTGGAAAGATTGGATTGGTATATAACAATTGAGAAACAGGTAAGAAAAGAACGCTGAGATAATAAAAACTTTATTAGCACACGGATTAGATATTGAAATGATTTCAAAAGTAACAGGGGTAAGCCAGAAGAGATTAAAAGGATAAGAGAGCAAAAATAATAGCCTTTATAGAAGGTCATAAGGGTGTTTCAGACTGGAGAAATAACCATATTAAGGTGTATCAATGAATAAAAGAATAAAAAGAAAATTACATAAAAAATATATAATTGATATTGTATACTATATTAGTTTATCTCCATTATGGAGAAAAAGATTATTTGATAGTAAATATGGAGAAAAATTTACTATCAGTTATCAGAATCTTTATGAGTTACCTCAATATGTTAAAAAAACAATAGCCAGATATAAATTGAATTACTTTGTTTATAAAACAGAGGAAATTCTTGATGAGGATTTTTATTATGAGGGTGGTGTATTCTTTAAGTTTGAGTCGGTGAAGTTTAAAGGTATTACTAACTATTCTTTTAATAATACCGAAGTAACCTGATTTGTACATTAGGAAACTGTAACAAACCAGTAATAAGTAAGGGAATGGGGCTCCTATCTCCAGCTTTGAATATTTGTAATGTGGCACGGGGAAGGACTGACTGTTTTATTGATTTTGGAAGTAATATGGAGGGACATGCCGGAGCTGCGCTGATACTTGAAAATGCAGGTGGTTCAATTTGTAATTATGATCTTTCAGAATGGAGTCATAAAATAAAAGGGTGTATAGCAGCCAGTAAAAACTTCTATCATAAGGTCAGAGACTGCCACTTCTGAGCAGGTCAAGCTTCGTATGGAGGATATCCTAATTCAGAAAGACCATCGTGTTTTTGTTGCTGAAACTGCTAATGGCAAGGTTGCTGGATAGTTCCATGTACACCTGTATCCGCTGCTTGAGAGTGACTTGATGGCCGAAATTGGCGGGCTGGTTGTGGATGAGCAGTGAAGGGGAAAGGGAATTGGGCGAGAGCTGATGCAGTGTACCGAAGAAAGGAATAGTCTTTACCTTGTGAAATAACACTAAATTAACATATTGTGCTAATTGAAATATTGTTTTGCTTACAGATAGATTTAATTAGAATCAAATGGTGCGCGAGGACAACTTCATGAAATAAGACGCACGGTTAAAAACAATTGCGATAAATTGTCGGCGAAGGTAAAGCGGTTTTGCCGGCAAAGCAGCAGGACGCTGCTTTGAGCTTCAAATCGAGACAGGATGTCGAGTTTGAGCGACGGCAAAATTGCTTTATAATGAGGCGATACAATTTTCGTAATTGTTTTGGGTGCGTACTTATTTTATGAAGTTAGTACGGAAGTCACCATTTGATATAAAAAATCACACCGGTAAAGCAAAATTTAAATTAATTAGCACAACGAGTTAAATTAAGGACTGGAGGCTCTCAAATGAAAAAATCGATTATCTTGTCTATAATTTTTCTTGCTAATTTGATTATGGCAGCTGGTATTTCTACTTATCGAACGGTTTATACAACTACATATATTGAGGATTTTGCATAGCTCTTTGTAAAAGTTGCAAAATATAATATAAAAAACATTGACATTGTTTAGAGATATTGTATAATAAAATATATGGCGGAATCGGTTACGCCAAATTACATTGCTAATATCAAATATGATTATTTATAGAGAACAGCTTGAAATGATTTAAATGAAAACAGCTGTGCATATTAGTGGAATAGGAGGATAAAATGGGCGCCACACTGGATGATATTGCTGCAAAAGTGGGAGTATCCAAGACTACAGTATATAGAGCATTAAATGGAAAAGACCGCATCAGCAGTGATACCCGTGATGCAATACTGGCTGTCGCCAAAGAACTGGATTACCGTCCGAATATATTGGCCAGTGGTTTGCGCTCAAAACGTTCAATGGCTATCGGCTTGATTTTTAATGATTTAATGGCCGGACACTTCTATGCCGAAATATTTCATGGAATTGAAGATATTGCAACTCAAAACAACTATGGTGTTATCCTGGGATGTACCAATGGAATAGTCGAAAAAGAAAAAAGCTCATCAACCTTTTTATTGAAAGACGGGTAGATGGAATTATTGTATCTCCCACCCATGGTGTGGATATTGGCTGCTACCTCCGACTAAAAAAAGAAAAAATACCTTTTGTATTCATAGACAGGCGTATTGATGGCATAGACACCGATATCATTACAACCGATGATTTTATGGGTGCATATGAAGCCACGAGTCATTTCATATCTCTTGGACACAAGAAAATTGTCCTTTTAAATGGCCCGGAGTATCCCTGTTCTACTATTGAAAAACGTATAGAAGGATATACGACCGCTCTTAAGAATAATGGAATTAAGGACACCAAAATAATCAGTTTATCCGACAAGACTCTTGATCAGAAAAAATATGGGTATATGGCTATAAAGAAATACCTGGCTTCAGGGCCTTTGGATTTTACTGCAGTGTTTGCAATTAACGACAGTCTGGCTATCGGAGCTTACAAGGCCCTGGTGGAAAGCGGTGCAAGGATTCCCGAGGATGTTGCAATTATTGGTTACAATGATGATGAAATGGACCAATATCTTGACGTGCCTTTAACAACCATATCCCAACCAAAGTATGAAATGGGTAAAAAATCCATGGAATTGCTGTTAAAGCGTATGAATGATGAGGTTGTCAAAGCGGGAGATACATACGAAAATATGGTGATGAAACCCAATTTAATTATTAGAAAGTCTTGCTGAAATACTTTTTTCATGTTTGCGTAATCGATTACACATTTACTATCTACTTAATTTTATGGAATAAATTAATAACCCACACTTATAAAAGTATAAATACAGTCCTGTGTAAAAAAATAATTTAAGGCTGGAGGTGACTATATTCAATCTGCTTCTAATAAAAGGACGGTATTTTACTTTCTTTAAATAACAGCAAATATATAAAGGATTAAAGGGAGGATTATTTTATGAAACGTGGTTTAGCCTTGCTTTTGGCAGTAGTTATGGCTGCAGGTATTTTCCTGGCAGGATGCGGAAACAAAAATGAAAATCAATCAGTGCAGTCTACTGCAGCACAGTCCAATGCTGCACAGTCCGAACAGAGCTCAAAAACCGATAATTCAAATGCAAATGTAACCGTAACTCCTCAATTAATAGGAGATAAAAATGCCAAAACCGAAATTACCTGGCAGCCGGTTCCTGCACACTCCATGATGGATTCCAACCAGGCAAAGGTTGAATATCTGACAAAGAAGGCAAAGGAATGGGCTGAAAAACACCCTGATGTTAAAATTGTACCAATACAAACAACTATCGCAATAAGCGATTCTATGGCAAAGATTCTTGTTCAGGCAGCATCGGGACAGGCACCGGACATAGCGGCAATTGACTCTTATATATTCCCTAATTTTACAAAATACGCACAGCCAATTGATGATATCGTGCAGGAGAAAAACCTTGATATCAATGACTGGTTCCCATTTGCCCAGAATGTTATGAAGCCGGAGGATAAGATACTTGGACTCTGGTACACAACTGATGTCCGCGCTCTCTTCTACCGCAAGGATATTGTAAAAAATCCTCCTAAAACCTGGCAGGAGCTTTTGGATTTAGGAAAACAACTAAAAGGCCAGGGATATGATGCATTTTTATACTCGGCAGGCCGTGACGAAAATGTAACTATGAATACCCTTCCATATTTCTTCGGACAGGGCGGAAAACTGGTGGATGACAACGGAACACCTGTTTTTGGAGAAGGTGAAAACAGGGCGGCCATGATAAATTATATAAATTTCTTAAAAAGCACTGTGGATACAGGTGTTACACCAACCCGTGTCCTGAACTTCAAGAGTGATCCAAATATGAATGCCGACCTGGCTGCCGGAAAGGTCGCGATGTTCGTAGGTGTAAGCAATATGGCAGCCCAACTCAGATCGGTTATAGCCGATAAATTTGATGAACTGTGGGATGTGGCGCCGATTCCCATGGCAGAGGCCGATCAGAGGGCAAGTACTGCCGGCGGATGGGTATCTACCGTATTTACCGAGGATGATCAAAAACGCAAACTTGCAGCTGACTTTATCATCGACATGTATGTGAATGACCAGGGAATGGAAGGCTGGTGCAGTGCCGGCGGATATCTGCCTCCAAGAAAAAGTGTATTTGAAAAGGCGGAATTTTTAAAGAGTGATCCTTTTGCACAGAAATTCAAGGAAGAATTGCAATTTGCTTATGTCCGTCCGGCTGCAAATATATATCCCACAATTTCACAAGAAATTCAGATTGCAATCAATAATGTTCTGGCAGGGCAAACAACACCTGAAAAAGCTGTTGATAATGCCTGGAAAATTGTTACTTCTAAAAAGTAAAAGGACAAAGGTGTGAAAATATGAGCCGAGAAACTATTGGTAAATCAAACCGTTTGTCAGGCAGGAAGGGATTGGGCGAAACCCCAATCCCCTGGCTGGCTCCGTTGGTAATAATACTTTTAACTTTGTTTATCTATCCCATGTTTGATATTCTCCGACTTAGTTTTACCAATGCACGTATCGGTGAGACGGAGTATAATTACACATTTAATTCATTTTTGAATCTGTTTCAGGATTCAGGATTTTATGCAATGTTAAAGGTCACAGCATTTTTTGTTTTCTTCAGCGTAGTATTTCAAATGGTGCTGGGATTCATTATTGCCCTGTCGGTTGACAAGGGCGAAAGTATGAATTTGCGCGGAACTGTATTTGTAAGAACTGTTGCATTGATATCAATGGTAATTCCGGGAGTTATCATCGGTATTATCTGGAGGATGATGTATGATGAATCCCCGACGGGTATTTTAAACTACTTCCTAACTTTGATAGGAGTGGGACATGTAAGGTTTCTTACCGACCCTTTTATAGCCGTTGTTTCGGCTACGGTAGCAAATGTCTGGAGAGGAACTGCCCAAAGTATGATATTGCTCTACTCAGGGCTAAAAACAGTTCCGGGAGAGACCCTGGAGGCTGCAAGAGTGGACGGGGCCAGTGCGGCAGGAAGACTGTTCAAAATTATAATTCCGTCTGTCATGCCTGTTATGCTGATTAATCTTATTTTAAATACAATATATACATTTAATACCTTTGACATGGTAATGACATTAACAGGAGGCGGACCCGGAAGAAGTACCGAAGTATTGGCTTTAAGCGCCTATACGCAGATTTTCCAGCTGCTTGATTTAGGAAGGGGTTCTTCTGTCGCCGTATTATTATTGCTGATAAATTCCATAATGGCGGCTGTTTATTTCTATATAATGAAAAAAAGTGAGGTGTGAGACAGCATGAAGAAAAAGTATAATCAAACCGGGGCTAAAGTGGGAATTTATTTGATTTATATTCTAACAAGCCTGTTTTTCCTCTATCCGGTGGTTTGGGTGCTGTCTCTTTCACTGAAGACGGTACCGGAATTATTTATGGTGCCACCTAAAATTTTTCCGAAAAGCTTTAACATCGAAAATTATATATTTGTCATAAATAATACGCAAATTCTGAGAAATCTCTGGAATTCCCTATACATTGTAATATGCACAGTGGCAGGGACCTTATTGATTACGCTTCCGGCCGGCTATGCCTTTTCCAGATTGAAATTCAAGTTTAAAAGAAGCATGATGTTTGGAGTGTTGATTTTTCAGATGATTTCACCATTGGTAATTGTTATTCCTTTATACCGGTATTTCAGTCAAATTAATATGACCAATAGCCAGGTTGCATTGATACTGGTATATATAGCGATAAGCGTTCCATTTGCAACATGGTATATCAAAGGATATCTGGATACAATTCCGGTACAGCTGGATGAAGCTGCTCTTATTGATGGCTGCGGCAGATTGAAGGCACTGAGGAAGATCCTGATTCCGGTAACTATTCCCGGAATTATCTCAGTATCACTGCTGATTGCGGTAAATAGCTGGTCACAGTTTGTGGTTCCGTTTATTTTACTGGATGACGGCAGGAAGTTCCCTATCTCGGTGGGACTTGTCAATCTTCAATCGACAACGGAAGCGGTTACTACACACTATCTGGCAGCGGCATGTGTAATTGGAATTTTACCTACGATGGTACTGTTTATTATACTGCAGAGATTCATTGTGTCGGCACTGACTGAAGGCGCAGTGAAGGGATAAAAATTTGGGGGGTACTTTCATGGAAAAAAGTAAAATTGCACATATCATTTCCCACACACACTGGGACCGGGAATGGTATTTAAACAGTAAATATACAAATGAATGGCTGGTTCCTTTTTTTGAATCACTTTTCGATATGATGGAGAAGGAACCTGAGTACAGATTCGTTCTGGATGGGCAGACCTCAATGATAGAGGATTATCTGGAGCAGCTGGAACAACAGGGGAAAGATGTAGACTGGTACAAGCAGAAAATAAAACAATATGCCTCCTCAAAAAGACTGGTTGTGGGGCCCTACTATTTGCAGCCCGACTGGCAGCTCATCAGTGAAGAAGCAATTGTCAGAAATCTTATGATAGGTTTTAAAACAGCTTCGGAATTTGGTGAACCAATGCAGGTAGGCTGGCTGCTGGATAATTTCGGACAGATCTCTCAGGCGCCTCAGATCCACAAGCAGTTCGGCATGTTCGGATTATTTGTCTGGAGAGGCGTTGAAATGGATCCCAATGACTTAAACTCCGAATTTGCATGGGAATCTCCTGACGGCACGGTAATGCCCGGCGTATACTTTTTAAGCAGCTATAGAAATGCAATGAGGCTTGCCGAGTATCAGGGCATGATGCAGGAAAGGGTTGAAAATGAAGTAAAAAAAATATTTCCATTTGCAACTACGCCTAATGTGCTGCTGATGAACGGATATGACCAGGAGATGGTGCCTGATGATATAATTCCGAATATTCAAAATGGAAAAATGGACTTTGAGGATTTCAGGGTGATCCAGAGTACACCTGAAGATTACATGAGGGCAGTATTAAGCCATGCCCCTGCACTGAAAAAATTAAAGGGTGCGCTGTACAGCGGAAGATTCATATCGGTATTCCCGGGAATTTTATCCAGCAGGATGTATCTCAAAATCCAAAATGACATCTGCCAGAATGAGCTTTCAAAATATGCCGAGCCTCTGCAGACGATTTTATGGTGCAATGGAGGGGAATATCAGGCTGCAAAGCTTGATAAGTCCTGGAAGGTGCTTTTAAAGAACCATCCCCATGACAGCATATGCGGAGTAAGCATTGATGATGTGCATACCGACATGGAAACCAGATTTGATGAAAGCTATTGTATTTCAAACGGGCTGGTAAATGAATCCTTGCGGATATTTGCAGGTAATGTCGATACAGTAAAGTATCCTGATGCATTATTCAGCATCATTGTATTCAATACGATGGCAACAGAACGCAATGGTATGGCAGTAATAAGGATCGAGAACAAGCCGGATTTAATATTTAAGGACAGCCATGGAAACCTTATTCCCGGTCAAAAGGATGAAAACTGTACTGTAAAGATATATCTAAAAGAAATTCCGGCTTTGGGGTATACCACATTATTTGCTTTCCCGGCTGAGAAAGCCCGAAATGAAGAAATTTTTGATGAAAATGACAGGCTCATAGTTGATGAAACGGCCGGAACCATTGAGAACAGGTTTGTAAAGGTGGAAATAAACGAGAACGGCACCTTAAATGTTTTTGATAAGCTGAATGATATGATTTATTCCGGTATCGCATCCTTCGAAGACGGTGCCGACGCGGGCGACGAATATAATTATTCCTATCCTGAGAAGGACAGGGTGTTTACCAGCATAAATAAAAAAGCTGAAATTGTTTTTGATGAAAAGGGTCCCCTCCGTGCTTTGGTCAGGGTAAAGCTGGTACTTGATTTGCCCGAAGGACTTTCCGGGGAATCAGGTATACGAAGTGAAAAGTTGCGCCGGATGCCGGTTATTACGTGGATTACTCTGGAATCAAACAATCCGGTGATTAAATTTAAGACAAAGGTACTTAATACTGTTAAGAATCATAGATTCAGGGTTTTGTTCCCAACGGGAATCAAAAGTGATGTATCCTTTGCAGAGACACAATTTGACGTGGTCCAAAGGAAAATTATACCCGATGGCTTTGATAACTCAACAATACCTGAAAATGTGAGAAGGATAATAATTGGTGCCAGGGAACCGAAGCCCATTACAACTTTCCCGCAGAGAACATTTGTAGCTCTGAGTGACGGGAAAACAGGAGCGGCCGTCTTTAACAGAGGACTTCCGGAATATGAAATAATAAAAGAAAAAAGTACAATAGCGATTACCCTGTTCAGAGGAATCAACTGGATTACCAGGGACGATTTGAAAACAAGGATCGGTGATGCAGGACCGGCTATTTGTGTACCTGACGCACAGTGCCTGAGAGAAATGGAGTTTAACTATGCTTTTTATTCACATAGGGGGAACTATGAGGATGGAAAAGTATTACCCCATGCAGACAAGTTTAATACCGGCATTATTTCTGTAAAAACAGATATCCATAAGGGAACTCTGCCCGGAATGCTCCAGCTTGCCAGGGTGGATGACAGCACAGGGTGCATCAAGGTTTCGGCTGTAAAAAGGTCGGAAGACGGGAAAGGCATCATAATAAGACTATTTAACTCTTCCTGCCACGAGATATCCAGCGGAATAAAATTCTCTTCAAAAATCAGAGGTGCTTACCACTGTGATCTGAATGAGAGAATTACCGGAGAGGTTGGGAGGATAAACGGGGATACCCTTGATATAAGCGTGAAACCCAGGAAGATAATGACACTTAAAGTTGAAATCCCGTTAACTAATAAAATAAATAATGCAAATGATTCACTTTTGGAGATTTATAGGGATGAACTTGCAGAAGCCTGTGATTTTAAAGATTACCAGGCAGTGGAGCTGATAACCCGAGAAGAAATTCAAAGAGAAGAGGAAAGAGCCCTTGCACTTGAAAAGGAATTTGAAGCCCGGGAAAATGCATTGGAAGAGTATAAAAAGAATAACAGTAATCAGAAGGAAAAGGATGAATGGAAGAAAGGATGCAACAAACTGCAGCTGGATGTGGAAACCTGCCGGAGAGCTTCTTTGGAAGCCAGATTGTCCGTCCTTTTAATCAGAAAGAAAGCAATAGAAAATAACATAGTTGAGGTTGCTTCAAAAGAGAAGGAAATACAGGCAATTGAAGATGAAATAACGGCAATAGGATATAAACTCAATGGGGCCAGAGTGAGCAAAAGGGTGTATGAATACATTGCTGATATCGGATCACCTTTTACTTAATGACTGACAACTATGAGGTAATTAAGAATTTGAGAGGTATCGTTTATGAAGATATTATTTGCCCCCGATTCATTTAAGGGTACCATGTCCTCAATGCGGGTGATAGAGCTCCTGGCTGACGCAGCAAAGCAGACTTTTCCGGATTCGCAGTTGGTAACGGTGCCCATAGCCGACGGCGGGGAAGGAACGGTGGAAGCCCTGGTTACAGCAGCAGGAGGTCAATATAGAACGGTCAATGTCACCGGTCCCTTAGGTGAGAAGGTTAGTGCGGTTTATGGCGTAATCGGCGGTAAAACTGCCGTTATTGAAATGGCCCAGGCCTCTGGGATAATGCTTTTGAAGGAGGAGGAAAAAAATCCCCTCCATACCACAACCTATGGCACTGGAGAGCTCATAAAGGCTGCCCTTGACCAGGGGATCCGCCGGCTGGTTATTGGCATTGGCGGCAGTGCGACCAACGATGGGGGAATCGGTGCGGCACAGGCGCTGGGGGTGAGCTTCCTGGATAGGAATGCTGCCGATGTGGGCTATGGCGGAAGGAACTTATGTAATATAACCAGGATAGATGCATCCAATATGGATCCAAGAATAAAGGAATGTGAAATTAGTGTTATCTGCGATGTCAGCAATCCTTTGACAGGACTGGCAGGTGCCACTTATATCTATGGACCGCAAAAGGGCGCCGGTAGAGAGTGCTTGGAGCTGTTGGAAAGCGGTATGGAAAATTATCTGCAGGTAATAAAGCAGTGCATTGGAATGGACATGAACCAGGTTCCTGGCTCCGGAGCAGCCGGAGGGTTGGGCGCCGCAATGGTGGCATTCTTCGGCGCCAGCCTGAAATCAGGCATAGATACGGTACTGGACTTTGTTGATTTTGAAAGTTTGCTGAAGGATGTGGATCTGGTTGTCACGGGAGAAGGAAAAATTGACAGCCAGTCTGCCTATGGAAAAGTACCGGTAGGAATTGCCAAACGTTGTAAAAGCAAAGGTATCAAGGTAATAGCCATAGCCGGCTGCATGGGGAAAGATGCCCGGAGGGTATTTGACTATGGTATTGACAGCATTATGGTTACTGTAAATAACAATCTCAGTCTTGAAGAGGCATTGCTGAGAGCGGGGGAAGATCTCTTTGACGCTGCCGACAGGATGTTCAGACTCATAAAGCTTGGTATGGATTTAAAGACATAGGATTGCAACAATGCGCATAACAATTGTGCTGTAATATTTTGGTGATATTTTATTTACCCGTAGAACACCCGCTGTGGAGGCGGGTGTTTTTCATATAAAAATTTATTCTCCGGCTGCAGGGGTAAAATATTTATTTTACAGGGGGTATATTTGGAAGTATTTAAAACACGGAGGACTATAAGTTTTATACGACGAATGACTGAATAAGGCTGTTGAGGGAATATAATTTTATTTGTTTAATTTAATGGAATTTGATTTTATTGACAGGAACATATGTTTGGTATATTGTATTAGTGTAATACCTGTAAAACTTGTTAAAATGAAAGGGAAAGAAGTGAGCGGTTCTTTACAAAACAAATATACAAAACAGCAAATATGCAACTATCTGGTGAAATATCAACATCTATGTGATGACGCTGGACTTACGGGCAGCGGTCATCTTGTGGAATATATCCGCAAGGTAGGATGTGTTCAGTATGATCCGCTGGATGTGGTAGGTCGCAATCCTGATCTGGTATTACAGGCACGCTGCAGCGAATACCTGAAGGGTGACATTGAACAATATCTTTATGAGGACAGAGCTCTTTTTGACGTTTGGGATAAAAATATGTCCATATGTTCTGTTGAGGATTGGCCTTATTTTGGGAGATTCAGAAAAAGATATTTAAGCTGGTGTGATGAACACAAAGATACTATAAATAAAATTGTAAGATATTTAGAAAAAAATGAATTTGCCTGTTCCTCGGATTTTAAACTTGAAGAAAGGGTTGACTGGCATTACGGACCGCAGAGACTTGCGAAGGCAGCCCTGGAGTGTATGTGTTATGCGGGGCTTGCCGTAGTTCACCATAAAAAGGGTGCAAGGAGATACTACTGTTTATCTGATAAATTCATTCCTAAAAAGTATTTTACCATGAAAGATCCCAATACAACTGATGAAGAATATTTCAAGTGGGGTGTGTTACGCAGGATCAACAGTATCGGTGCCTTGTGGAACAGGCAGAGTGATGCCTGGCTTGGCATAAGTGGCCTGAAAAGCGGGCAGAGAAATAATGCCTTCAACGCCCTGCTGAAAGAGAGAAATATCCATGAAATTATGGTAGATGGCATAGAGTACCCTTTGTATATTGCAGCCGGGAATCTTAAATTTCTGCAATCTGCTAAAAACAGGCCTCTCGAAAACAACTGTGTTCGAATCATTGCACCTTTGGACAATTTGCTCTGGGACAGAAAGCTGATTAAGGAATTATTTGATTTTGATTACAAATGGGAGGTTTATACTCCCGCTGCCCAGCGGAAGTATGGACATTACGTTTTGCCTGTTCTTTGCGGCAGTAAATTTATCGGAAGAATTGAAATGGAAACCGATAAAAAGAGCAAAATATTGAATGTCAAAAATTTTTGGGCTGAAAATGAAGGGGAAGTATCATTATATAAAGATAATATTATTTCGGGAATAAACAGGTTTGCAAAATATAATCTTTGTGACACACTGCCGGCCGACCTGATAAAAGTTTTGCGGTAAATGAATATAGTAACAATTTTTGATGGGGGCTTTGGTATGAACAGAAGATATCGTAGGATATATATTGTTTGCGGTTGGTTTTCATGCATTGGCTTCCTGCAGTGAACACTTCAAAAAGGCTTCATTTCACTTTTGATTATATTTGCTATAATGAGATTTATGAAGGTTTGCAGAGAAAATTTATAACAAGGGAGAAATACAGATGATAAATGAAAGACTGTTTAAACAGATAGAGTTCATTACCGAAATTGACAGGCTAAAAAATATATTCCGGCAGAATGTTGTCATTGGAACCACCCGCAATGAGAACGATGCCGAACATTCCTGGCATATGGCAGCAATGGCTGTCATTTTGTCGGAATATTCAGCCCATAAAAACCTGGATATCCTGAAGGTCTTAAAACTGATACTTGTTCATGATCTTGTTGAAATAGATGCGGGAGATACCTTCTGTTATGATGAAAAGGGCCTTGAAGACAAAGCCGAGCGGGAGGAGAAAGCAGCCCGGCACTTGTTCAAGCTATTGCCGGAGGATCAGGCCCAGGAGATTTACAGCCTCTGGAGGGAATTTGAAGAACTCAGTACCCCGGAAGCCGGATTTGCCGCATGTCTGGACAGACTGCAGCCGCTGATACTGAATTATAATACAAACGGCCATACCTGGCAGAAGCCCGGTGTCACAAGCGAGAAGGTTATTAAGAGGAACCGTATGCTGGAAGAGCATGCACCCGAGTTGTGGCGGCTTGCTGAAGAAATTATTGAAACCTCAATTGAAAAAGGTATACTGAAAAAATAATAACCTATTATAACGAAATCTTTTAAATGTAAAACGGAGGCTGAAATATGTTTAAGGAAATGAGAAAAAGTGACAGACAGATCAGCGGTGAAGAGGCAATAAAACTCCTGGAGGAGGCTCAATTCGGAGTTCTCTCAACAGTCGGAGAAAACGGTTATGCCTATGGAGTGCCTTTGAATTATGCATATTCCGACGGCAGTATTTATTTTCACTGCGCCCAGGAGGGTGCGAAATTGAGCAATATTGCCTATAACAATAAGGTATCTTTCTGTGTTACAGGCAATACCGAGCCCATTCCCGACAAATTCAGCTATAGATATATAAGTACAATTATTTTCGGATGCTGTACCGAAGTCAGCGGAAATGAAAAGGAAACGGCTTTGATTGCCATATTGAAAAAATATTCCGGAGAATTTATGGAAAAAGGGATGAAGTATCTTGAAAGAGATATAAATGTTCCAAAAGTGATGAAAATAAGTATTGAGCATATAACGGGTAAGGCCAGAAGGTAATTATCATAGAATATTAAAATGCCAAATTATTATAAGAATAAAAATTCCTCTAAGCCAAATAATATTAATAAGAAATAAATACAAAAAATTTTTTGGAGGAATTGTGACATGAAAGCTACTAAGATGGATCATCCAAACCAGGGAATAAAATGTGTTGTTAATACCTGCACCTACTACATGCAGGGAGATCACTGCTCAGCTGATAAAATAGAAGTTCAGCCAAGAAATGCTTCAAGATCACAGGAGACAGACTGCTCGACATTTGCTCCGGGAGTCAGTATCTAACCCAGCAAAAGCTTTTAAACCACCGCAAGCCTGTTAAAGTTCTTAACAGGCTTGAATTTTTGATACATATAAAGTAACATTTAATGCATGGTGTTTGTAAAATTACATAAAGCGGGAGGCCTGTCGTTATGAAATATTTCGAAATATCTGATGCTGACAATAAATCAATCAGGATTTCCAGGATTATCCTGGGAGGAGTTCAATTCGGTACAACCCTGACCAGGGAGCAGTCCTTTGAATTGATGGATAAATACATAGAGCGTGGAGGCAATACATTTGACACTGCCAGGGTCTATTGTGACTGGCTTGAAAATGGTCATTCAGCCAGTGAGCGTACTATAGGCGAATGGATAAAGTCCAGAAATAACAGAAAAGAAATAATTCTGGCTACAAAGGGCGGTCATCCCGCAGCAGCAGGCGTATCACGGCTTTCAAAGGAAGATATCCTGGGGGATATGGATAAAAGCCTTGAGACTTTGCAAACTGATTATGTGGATTTATATCTTTTACACAGGGACGATGTAAATATACCTGTCAATGAAATCATGGATACTCTGCATATTCTGGTTCAGCAAGGTAAGGCAAGGGCTGTCGGAGTTTCCAACTGGACCTGTGAAAGGATTAAGGAAGCTAATGCCTATGCCATGGAATATGACAAAACAAAGCTTGTGATTTCACAGATCCAGTGGAGTCTGGCCGAATGTTTCCCTCAGAATTTTAATGATTTAACCCTTGTCTGTATGAATCCAAAAGAATACCGGCAATATGTTGAGATGGGAATGCCGGTAATGGCGTATTCTTCCCAGGCTAACGGCTTATACTCCAAAGCCAACGAAAGGGGTCTTGAATATGTTCCCTCGAAACTCCAAAAATTCTTGACACTGGAGAACATCAACCGCTATAACAATTTACTCAAACTATGCCGGAAAAAAGGCTACAGCAGGACTGCCGTGGCATTGAACTATATTATGGACAACAGGTTAAACGGGTCGGCTATTATAGGCTGTACTAACCTTGACCAGCTTAACGATTGCATGATGGCGGCCGAGATTACCCTTACCGAAGAAGAAATTGAAATGCTGGTTTAAAAAATCCAGCTGTCAGATGTGACTCTGCCGGCGATAAAATGTAAATTGAACATCTGTTCGGTTTGTGCTATAATTACCATACTAATGTAAGGGTCGGTGTTAGGGAAAAAGTATGGAAAAAGCTCAGATAAAAATTTCAATCAGAAATCTTGTCGAACTTGTACTGCGGTCGGGGGATATCGACAACAGGCTTGTCTCTTCCAACCGCATGCTGGAGGGCACCAGAATCCATCAGAGGATACAGAAGGAAAGCGGAGACAAGTATGCAAAGGAAGTGTACCTGTCCTTTGACTATCAGCTGGAAAGCTTCACTATCAGGCTGGAGGGCAGGGCTGACGGAATAATAACCGAACCGGAAGGCATGGTCATCGATGAAATAAAGTCAACAGCGAGACCGCTGGAATATATTGACGACGAATTCAGTCTGCTGCACTGGGCACAGGCAAAATGCTATGCTTATATTTATTGTATCCAAAATGAGCTGAAAGACATTTTTGTTCAGCTTACCTATTTCCAGATAGATACCGAAGAGAAGAAAATAATACGGAAGCCCTTTGCCTTTCAGGAGCTCCAGGAATTTATGAGCGGGCTTTTGGACAGGTACCTTGTATGGGCAAGTATGTCGGACAGCTGGAATACTTTGCGGGATATGTCCATCAGGGAGCTCCGCTTTCCCTTTGAAAATTACCGCAAAGGGCAGAGAGAACTGGCTGTTGCAGCATATAAAACAATAGTACAGGAAAAAAAGCTTTTTGTTCAGGCCCCCACGGGCATTGGAAAGACCATATCAACTCTTTTTCCGGCAGTAAAAGCCTTTGGAGAGCAGCACATATCAAAAATTTTCTATTTGACTGCGAAAACCATAACAAGGCAGGTGGCTGAGGAGGCCTTTACTAAAATGAGGACAGCCGGTCTTAAATTCCGGACCTTGACACTGACTGCCAAGGAGAAGATATGTTTCAGGGATGAAGTCATCTGCAATCCTGACTTTTGCGAGTATGCAAGGGGGCATTATAACAGGGTCAATGATGCATTGACTGATATATTGCAGAACTCTGAATACCTGACCAGAGAAATTATTGAAGAGTACGCCCGAAAGCACAGGGTGTGCCCCTTTGAATTTGCACTGGATCTGTCGCTTTGGGCAGATTGCATCATATGTGATTACAACTACGTGTTTGATCCCAGAGTATATCTCAAGAGATTTTTTCTGAACAATGACGGTGATTATGCCTTCCTGGTGGACGAGGCCCATAACCTTGTGGACAGGGCAAGGGAGATGTTTTCGGCCCAGATAAGCAAGGCTGCTTTCTTTGAAGCAAAGAAGGCCATGAAAAATCACCAGCCGAAGATAGTAAAATGCCTCAACAGGATAAATATGCATATGGTTGCGCTGAGAAAACAGTGCGGCCAGGATGGATTTATTATTCACAAAAGTGAACTGAGTGATCTGTATAGACTTCTTAACAACTTTATAACCGAGGCCGAGGAATGGATTGTAAAAAACCAGAACAAGGATATCGAAGGCTTTGAACAGCTGCTTGAAGTATATTTCAGCGCTATCTCCTTTTTGAAGATTTCAGAGTTTTTTGACCAAAGATATGTCACCTTTATTGAGGCAGGCCGAAGCGAAGTAAGGGTCAAGCTGTTTTGCGTCGATCCTTCCTACCTGCTGGCCGAGGCAGTCAAGAGAGGCAAGACGGCTGTTTTCTTTTCGGCAACCCTGACGCCGCTGAGTTATTTTATGGACATCCTGGGCGGTGACAGCGAGGACTATAATATCAATCTGTGCTCTCCCTTTGATAACAGGAAACTCTGCCTGCTGGTGGAGAGCGGAGTATCCACCAAATACAAAAACCGTGAAAACAGCTATGACTCCATTGTGGAAATAATAAAGGCCGCAGTTGGGAAGCGCAAGGGAAATTATCTTGTCTATTTTCCCTCCTATAAATATATGAACGAAGTATATTCAAGGTTTCTGGAAAAATATCCTGAAATTGAGACATTTGTTCAGGAGAGCTTCATGACTGAGGAAGAAAGAGAGAGCTTTCTGAACAGGTTCCAGCCTGATAAAGCCGCTTCCATGGTATGCTTCGGAGTCCTTGGGGGAATATTTTCAGAAGGTATTGATTTAAAAGGAGAGAGGCTGATCGGAGCAATAATTATAGGTGTGGGCCTGCCCCAAATCAGTGTGGAACAGGATATCATCATGGATTATTTTCAAAGGAAAAACGGGATGGGCTATGAAAATGCCTATATGTATCCCGGAATGAACAAGGTGCTGCAGGCTGCCGGACGGGTCATACGCTCCGAAAGCGACAGGGGGATGGTTCTGCTGGTCGACGAGAGGTTCTCTCACAGAACTTACAAAAATCTGTTCCCAAAGCATTGGGAGCACTCCAGAGGAGTAAGAAGCACTGCAGAGCTTCAGGCAAGGCTCGAACAGTTTTGGAAGGAAGGTTGATTTGAACTTTTTTGACACAATGAAAAGCAAATACGGTATAGATTTAAATGCCGAACAAAGGAAGGCCGCATGCCATGTAACTGGTCCAGCGCTGATTCTGGCAGGGCCGGGTTCGGGAAAGACAACTGTAATAACCGCAAGGGCTACGTACTTAATCAGGGAAGCAGGTGTTGACCCGAGGAGTATATTGACCTTGACCTTTAATAAGGCTGCCCAATTGGAGATGGATAAGCGCTTTAGCAGGCTTTATGGCGCTGAAATCCCTGAGAAAGTACATTTTGCAACGCTGCACAGCTTTTGCAACAGAGTTGTACGGGATTATGAAGGGATGAAAGGCAGGACACTTAAGCGCATTGAAGGAAATGACCAGGATGTGAGCAAGCACCAGCTGCTCAAGGATATTTACCAGAACATAAATAATTCAAGGATCGGCGATGATGAGCTGGAAAATCTCATAAATGAAATTGGTCTTGTTAAAAACAGTCTTATAAAGGACTTTGAGGAGCTGAACACCAGCACCAAAAAATTTTCCCTGATATACAAGGCCTATGAGGATTATAAGAGAAGCAACCTTCTGATTGATTTTGACGATATGCTCACCTATGCCTTCAATATCCTTTCAAAATATCCCGCACTGCTTCAGAGGTACAGAAACAGGTACGGCTATATACAGGTGGATGAAGGACAGGATCTTTCAAAAATACAGTTTGAGATAATAAAACTATTGTCGGCCCAAAACCGGAACCTGTTTATGGTGGCCGATGACGACCAGTCAATATACGGCTTCCGGGGAGCAGAGCCCGGGAACATCCTGGATTTTGAAAAGCAATTTGAAGGCTGCAGGATATTCAGACTTGAGAACAATTACCGCTCTTCTGAAAATATTGTAAAGCTCAGCAGCAGTTTTATAAAACAAAATAAAAACAGGTATGAAAAAAATCATGTAACCTGCAATTTGGCTGCTAAAGAACCGGAAATAGTCAAAGTCAGGGATCAGCAGGAACAGTTGAAGTTTGTTTTGGACAGGCTTAAATCCGGAATAAATGACATTAAATGCGAAAACGGAGGCAGACGAAGAAAAAAGCAAGTTGCCGTCCTGTACAGAAACAACCTGTCTTCAATACTTATAGCAGATTTGCTTGATAGAAACAAACTGCCCTTCAAGGTACGGCAAAACAGGCTGTACTTCTTTAAGCACTGGCTGGTACAGGAGGTAACGGCGTTTCTGCACTTCGCGCTTGACCCCCAGGATGTGGAGGCCTTCTCAAAGATATATTACAAAATGAACAGGTACATATCAAAAGCAATGCTGGAATGCGCCATGGAAGGAAACGGAGGCAGGCCGGTAATTGACCGCATTATGAATGGTGTGGAGCTGAAACCCTTTCAGATAAACAGTTTGCAGGAATTGAAACTGGAGTTTTCAAACCTGGCAAAAAAGCGGCCCTGGAATGCCCTGGAATATATTAAGACCAATTTTAATTATCTGGACAGCATTAGGGAATATTGCCGGCTTGCAGGGCTTTCTTTCGAATACCTCTGGAAACTGTTTGATATTCTGCAGGGGATTGCCTGCAACTGTCAGACACTGCTGGAGTTCCTGGGCAGACTGACTGAATTGGATAACCTCTTTGAAGGAGATAATAAAATAAAAGAGCAGGAAGTGGATTTGGATATTACCCTTAGCACAATGCATTCCTCAAAAGGGCTGGAATACGACGGTGTATTCCTCATAGACCTCATAAACAGCGAGCTTCCGGGGGACAAGGTGCTTGAAAAGGCCTCCGAAACAAAAGACCTGACCGAACTGGAGGAGGAAAGAAGGCTTTTTTATGTGGGTATGACAAGGGCCAGGCAGGAGCTGTTCCTGATATATCCTGCTTCTGCCAATCTTGAAAAGCATATGCCTTCAATATTTGTAAAGGAGGTTAACCGGCTTGTAAAAAATGACTTTGCGGTCGGTTTGGGAGAAGGAATGATTGTAAAGCATTCAAAATTTGGAAGAGGTGCCGTTATATCAATAGAACCTCCAGATCAGCCAAATCCCATATCAGGACAGACGGTGGAAATCAAATTCTTTAACGGAACGGTCAAAAAGCTGGATTTACAGCTTTGCCTTGAAAACCGTATACTTGAAATAGAAAAATGAATTTGAACAGCAATAATAAAAATTGAAATACGGAAATTAAGTATTTAATTTCATGTTTTAAATGATACTAATACTATTGAAAGCTTGTGCAGCAGCCAATCTTTTGTTATTATTAATAAATTAATGGAGGAAAATAACAAATGATCGAGAAGTATTATCCTGATTTATATTATGACAGCATAAGGCATATAGACCTGGATATGCTTGAAAAAAAAGGCATAAAGGGTTTCATACTGGACATAGACAATACGCTTGTTCCAATGCACAGCAAGGATGCCGACCAAAACGCCATTACCTGGATTGGGGAACTTAAAAAAAGAGGCTTCAAGGTATGTATTTTATCCAATGCGGCCCGGAAACGGGTTATAAGGTTCAACAGGGAGATTGCGGTAACAGCAATCCACAGAGCGTACAAACCTTCAGGCAGGGCCTTTTTAAAAGCGGCCGACGTACTGGAGCTCGAGCCGGAAAGCATTGCAGTTGTGGGAGACCAGGTATTTACCGACATCCATGGCGGCAATAAAGCCAATATGCTCACAATACTGGTCAAACCCATAGATAAAAGGGAAATTCTGTATGTGAGAGTTAAGCGGTGGCCTGAAAAGCTCATTCTTGCCAGGTATATGAAAAAACTCGAGCACCAGCTCAAAAGAAGAGAGCTCTGGAAGAAAAACAGGCTGGCCATGGAAAAAGCCAGATACAAAAAATAATTAATGGGGAGAGGAGCTTTTATATGAATCTTGTAGAAACCGTCAATGGAAAAACCGGGCTTCTGGGGCTGATCGGCTGTCCGGTGGAACATACAAAATCTCCGTACATTCATAATACTTTATTCAGAGAATATAATATAAATGCCATCTATGTACCAATACATGTCAACGAAGGGGAACTGGAGAGGGCGGTTAACGGCTTTAAGGCCCAGAACTTCATCGGTTTTAATGTTACGGTACCCTATAAAAAGGAAATCATTAAATATCTTGATGATATTTCAAATGATGCTCTCCTGATGGGAGCTGTCAATACTGTCAAAAATATCGAAGGCAGACTGAAAGGGTACAACACCGACGCGGAAGGGTTTGCCCGGGATTTCAGGGATGCTTTTGAAACCGGTTTTGCAGGCAAAAAGGTCGTACTGCTTGGAGCCGGAGGCACTGCAAGGGCTCTGGCGGTGAAGCTGGCAGCTGAAGGGGTAAAGCATCTGACGATTGTCAACAGAACCCTGGCCAATGCAGAGAATATCGTTGAACTGGTTAAAAACAATTTCGGCAGTATTGTAACAGGTATCGTTCCGGAGGAGCCGGGATTTTCAGATTGCTTCAAAAGCAGTGATATAGTTATAAACACCACACCGGCAGGAATGAGTACATATGAAGCTAGAATCCCGTTTGACTTCAGCTTTGAATTCCAAAGGCATCAGCTGGTATATGATATTATTTATACTCCCCGAAAAACTGAGTTTCTTAAACAGGCAGAATTGAGAGGCTGCAAAGTGCGAAATGGTTTTGGAATGCTGATAAATCAAGGAATATCTGCATTTGAGATATGGACAGGCAAAGCCGTCTCCAAAAATCATGCCGTTGAAATATTAAATCTTATAAATAAATTAGAGGAATTATAAAATAAATACCGAATAATACATAAGATAAAAAGATTATTTTTTATTAATTTTGTAAAATGCATGTGATTTGTATAAGGAGGATAAAAATGGTTGTTATAAAAAATTATATGGAAGAAGTGGTCTTAAATTTAATGGAAGGTGTCCTTGACGACATAAACATGTGCAAATGTGAGATGTGCGTCATGGATATTGCAGCCCTTGCATTAAATGACCTGCCTCCCAAATACATAGCAACTGAAAAAGGAGAGCTGTATTCAAAGGCAAATGCTCTTAGAAATCAGTTTGAAGTGGATGTCATTGCTGCCATTACAAAAGCGGCCGTACTTGTGAAAAGATCTCCGAGACACAAGTAAATTATTCATGATAACACTGCATAATTATTGATAAATAAAGCGTTAGCAGGCCGACACCTGACTAACGCTTGTCATTTCATATCATATAAAAAATAAAACTAAGGTTTGTCTTTTCCGTTACCCTTTGAATCCGTTTGAGAATTTGAAGGGTTTTTCACGGTTGATCTTGCAGGCTTTTTTGTTGGCTTGTCGTCTTCATCATCCCGGTGTTTCGGCACAAACAACTCGGAAGGAGTAACAATTCCGCCTGCTGATTTAAAGTACCGGGATACGATGTCTTCGGCCGGAAGGGATTCCTTGGAGTCAATATTGATAATCTTACCGTTATATTCATAGAACCAACCGCCGTTAATTATCTTGTCCTCACCGTCCAGCCTGAAGGAATTAAAATTGTCGGCCGAGATATTGATCACACCGGAGGTCAGTTTTAACGCGTCACTTAACATCATATTTGTTATAATGTTTTCAAAAGCGTAATTGATTACCGAATTAAATTTGGGCAGATATTGGATATTCAGCTTTTGTCCTATAAACTCCTTAATAAATTTTACCTGCATTTCAGTTCTTTTGATGTCACTGCCGTCATAGAACTTTCTCAATTCCTTTAATTCCTCACGGGAATAAAGCCTTTCGTTTGGTTTTCTGAACCTCAGCAGCTGTTCAACCTTGTCGCCGTCCAGGAGCTGGTAGCCTTTTTTCAAATTGATGTACAGGTCCTGGGTAGGATCTTCATATCTTAAGTCGGCAGGCACATCAAAACTGACTCCTCCCAGCATATCGGTTATTTTCTTAATGGAAGAAATATTTATGTGGACATAGTAATTTATGTTAATACCTGTAAGGTTGCTTACTATTTCAGCCGCGTACATGGCACCGTCATGTTCTCTGCCCCCGGCAGCATATGCCGCATTTATCTTGGGCAGGATATTGTTCCTGAGCTTGACATGGGTGTCACGGGGAATGGTGACAATGCTTATCTGCTTTGTATCGGGATTATAGTTTGCAACCATCATTGAATCGGTATTACCGCTGGATTTATCCCCAACGAGTACAAGAAAATTCATGGGATCGTTTTTCTTTGTACCGCTAAGACCGTTTAATATATGAGGTATGGGTGTATCCGAGCCCGGCTCGGGAGCAATATTATTTATATAAAACATAAAAAACGTTCCAAGTGCAAAAAGAAACGTCCCAAGTATCAGCGTAGTTATATACGTAAATTTTCTCGTGTTCATTTCGGACCTCATTAGTATATATTATTTTTATTTTTATCATCATAGAATTATATCATAAAATATAGTATATACCATATATTATCACCCATTTTTTTATAAAAATAAGTGACTGTAAATGTTGAAAGTATTCCTTCAGCATCGGCCGATGTAACATATTATGTTTACACAACATAATATATATTAGAGCGTTTATAGCTTTTCTAAGGGAGGAATAGTACTTGGATTATATGGATATTGACAGGTTGAAGAACATATTTTCAGATATGCTCAGGAACCAATACACCCTGAGGAGTATGGAGCTTGGAATAGACGGAAAACTTATGGCGGTCGGCTATAAACCATATTGGACCAGCCGGCAGGATTCTAAAATTGAAACACTGGAACTGAACTTTCTCAGCAGTAAAGGAGTCATGGTTCCAATAATATTGAGAAATGTTGTCAGTTATGAACTCTATCCCAAAGAGGGCAGAAAAAATAAAAAATACAGGGTAAATATGATTGAACTGCTGATTTTATCACCTTATATGCTGGCAAGGAATTCGAAAGACGTTTATGATAAAATTAAACTTGAAATAATCTATGAGGATTAGCTGCTGACACAATAAATTGCCTCCGCTTTGGAAGTCAATTACAACCGGCCTCCTGTGCCGATAGTAATTGACTTTTATAAAAATAATCCATTATAATATTAACAATGGTTTAGCGCTATAAATTATTAAAATATTATAGAGAATTTGGATTACTTATTAAGCGTGTGCAAGCGCGCGGATGGAGGTTAAAATGAAGAAGCTCATGCTTGGCAACGAAGCTGTGGCAAGAGGGGCATATGAGGCGGGCTGCACCATAGCGGCAGCTTATCCGGGTACGCCCAGCACTGAAATTACCGAATACATAGCAAAATATGACGAAATATATTCCGAATGGTCACCAAATGAAAAGGTGGCCCTGGAAGTTGCTATCGGAGCATCTATCGGAGGGGCAAGGGCCATATGCTCAATGAAGCACGTAGGACTTAATGTTGCCGCCGACCCGCTGTTTACTGTTTCCTATTCTGGAGTAAACGGCGGTCTTGTTATTATGGTGGCGGATGATCCGGGAATGCACAGCTCGCAGAATGAGCAGGACAGCAGATTTTACGCCAGATCTTCAAAAGTGCCCATGCTGGAGCCTTCTGACAGTCAGGAATGTAAGGATTTTGTAAGATATGCTTTTGAAATCAGCGAACAGTTCGACTGTCCTGTGATTGTCCGCCTTACCACCAGGGTATCCCACTCACAGAGCTCGGTGGAAATCGGTGATAAGGAGAATTTCAAACTGAAGGATTATGTAAAGGATGCCAACAAATATGTAATGATGCCTGCAATGGCCAGAAGAAGACATGTTGAAGTGGAAAAAAGAATGGCAGCCCTCAGGGAGTTCTCCAATTCCAGTGAACTCAACAAAATCGAGCTGGACAGCGAGGAAGTAGGCATCATTACCAGCGGTATCTCATATCAATATGTTAAAGAAGCCGCTCCAAACGCATCAATACTGAAAATAGGCATGGTTCATCCCATACCTGAAAAAATGATTTCAGAATTTGCTTCAAAGGTAAAAACATTATATGTAGTTGAGGAACTGGAACCTTTCTTTGAGAACCAGATTTTGAAAATGGGGATCAAGGTTACAGGCAAACAGAAGCTTCCTGTCATGGGTGAACTCAATGCCCAGCTGATAGCCGAAAAGCTTTTTGACAGAAAGTTTGAGGCTTCACAACAGGTTCAAGCCGGCCAGCCCATACCTGTAAGACCGCCTGTTATGTGTCCGGGATGTCCACACCGGGGAATGTACTACGTATTGAAAAAATTAAAATTAAATGTAAGCGGGGACATAGGCTGCTATACTCTCGGTGCACTGCCTCCCAACGAATGTATGGACACCTGTATCTGCATGGGTGCCAGCATTGGTGTGGCACATGGTATGGAAAAGGCCCGGGGCAGTGAATTCAGAAAGAAGACGGTAGCGGTTATCGGGGATTCAACCTTTATTCATTCGGGGATTACAGGACTTATTGACGTAGTATATAACAAGGGAAATTCAACCGTGATGATATTGGACAACTCCATAACAGGTATGACCGGACACCAGCACAATCCTACCACCGGCTTTACAATCAAGGGAGAACCCACCAGACAGGTGGATCTTGAGCTGCTCTGCAAGGCTGTGGGGATAGAAAGGGTTACAGTGGTTGATCCCTTTGATGTAAAAGAGCTTGAAAAAGTGGTAAAAGCCGAGATAGAAGCAGATGAGCCGTCGGTTATCATATCACAGAGACCCTGTGCCCTGTTGAAAAGTGTTAAATTTGAAGGCAGCCGGAAGATTTCCAGGGAAAAGTGCAAAACCTGCAGAGCCTGTATGAAAATAGGATGTCCAGCCATAGTTGACAAAAAAGACCACCTGGAGATCAATCCTGCGCTTTGCGTTGGCTGCAAGCTGTGTACAAAAGTCTGTAGCTTTGATGCAATAGAAAGGATGGACACTTAAAATGGATAAATTGAATTTGTTGATAGTTGGTGTGGGCGGACAGGGAACTTTGCTGGCCAGCAAAATACTGGGCACTGTTGCATTAAAAATGGATTTTGATGTAAAGGTTTCGGAAGTGCATGGAATGTCCCAGAGAGGCGGAAGTGTGGTTACCTATGTCAGGTTCGGAAAGAAAGTCTATTCACCGCTGATCGAAAAGGGTGAAGCCGATCTGATAATTGCCTTTGAAGAGCTGGAAGCATTAAGATGGATCGATTACCTTACCGGAGACGGCAAAATGATAATAAATGAGCAGGAAATTGATCCGATGCCGGTCATTATAGGAAAGGCAGAATATCCCGAAAATATTCTGGAAACACTTAAGGCCGAACACAGCATATATTCACTCGATGCTTTGAAAATTGCCCGGCGGTGCGGTACAATTAAGGCTGTAAATATCGTGCTTTTGGGTGTGATGGCACGGCTTATCGGAATTGACAGGCAGATATTTGCGGATGCCATCCATGAGGTGGTTCCGGCCAAGGTTTTAGACGTCAACCTGAAGGCCTTTGAAGAAGGATATAATTATCACAGGTAAATAAATAATTTCTTAGCATTTGAAAATTAAGCCGATTGCTTTTGTGTGGGGCGGCCCTGCTGTAAACCCTGAAAGCCATTCCGGGGTGGGATGTTTGGCGAAATATAAAGAGGTATTGATAAATGCTTTGCATTTGCCATGCCTTAAACTAAATATCTGAATCTTGGAGGGATTGTATTATGTCTTATTGGAACGAGAAATACGAATGTATGTCCAGAGACGAAATGAGAAAAGTTCAGACCGAACGGCTCATAAAAACAGTTAACAGGGTGTATGACAATGTACCGCACTACAGGAAAAAGATGGATGAAAAAGGTATTTTGCCCGGAGATATCAAGTCGGTGGACGACTTGAAGCATTTGCCTTTCACTTATAAACAGGATTTGAGAGATACATACCCGTTTGGATTATTTGCAGCACCCATGAATGAGATTGTCAGAGTTCATGCTTCCTCCGGTACCACCGGCAAGAAGACGGTGGTAGGTTATACAAAAAATGATATTGAGGTTTGGGCCGAGGTTATGGCCCGTACCTTTGCAGGCGCCGGAGCAGGGAAGGATTCCTTTTTGCAGGTTTCCTACGGCTATGGCCTGTTTACAGGAGGTCTGGGCGCCCACTACGGCGGTGAATATCTGGGAGCCACGGTAATTCCAACTTCCTCCGGCAACACAAAACTCCAGCTGTCCCTCATGCAGGATTTCGGGACAACCCATATTGCATGTACTCCATCATATGCTTTATATCTGGCCGAAGAGATGCAGGAACTTGGCATCAAACCTGAGGAACTCAAGCTCAAAGCGGGTATTTTCGGCGCCGAGCCCTGGTCTGAAAGCATGAGGAAGGAAATTGAACAAAGACTTAATATCAAAGCTTTTGACATATACGGGCTGAGCGAGGTAATAGGTCCCGGTGTGGCCTGTGAGTGCGAATACCAGTGCGGCATGCACATTCCGGAAGACCATTTTATCCCTGAGATAATTGATCCTGAAACGGGAGAGGTACTGCCCGAAGGAACGCAGGGTGAAATTGTATTTACAACTATTACCAAGGAGGGCCTGCCGCTGATAAGATACAGGACAAGAGATCTTTCCTCCTTGAATTATGCACCCTGCAAGTGCGGCCGTACAGAGACCAGAATGAACAAGGTGACCGGAAGAACAGATGACATGTTGATCATAAGGGGTGTAAACGTATTCCCTTCGCAGGTTGAAAGTGTTCTGCTGTCAATAGGCGAAACTGCACCGCACTACATGCTGATAGTTGACAGAAAGGACAATCTTGATACACTTGAAATACAGGTTGAAATAACTCCTCAGCTGTTTTCGGACGAAGTTAAAAAGCTGGAGGATATTGAAAGAAAGATCAGGAAAGAGATTGAAAGTACTCTTGGAATCAGCGCAAAGATAAAGCTGGTGGAGCCTAAATCCATCCAGCGCAGTGAAGGCAAGGCCAAGAGAGTAATTGACAAGAGGGTATTATAAACTGTAACTCTATAATACAAAAAGGTCTTTAATGTAAAGACTTTTGAATATGATAATAAAAAAGGAGGCCTGTAACATGCTGGTAAAACAGATATCTGTATTTCTGGAAAACAAGTCCGGCCGCTTGGCGGATGTAACCAGAACCCTGGCTGATAATCATATTAATATTTGTGCTCTTTCAATTGCCGATACCACTGATTTTGGTATTCTAAGGCTGATAGTCAACAAACCCGAGGAAGCAGAAAAAATATTAAGCGACGACCAGTTTACGGTAAGCTGCACAAGTGTAATTGCAATCGGTGTGGAGGATAAGCCCGGAGGCCTGGCGAAAGCCCTGGATATTCTCCATGTGAACAATATAAGCATTGAATATATGTATGCTTTTGTGGGTAAAACAGGAAATGAAGCTTTTGTCATACTGAGGGTTGAAAATCCTGACGAGGCCGTAAAGACCCTGGCAAGCTGTGACATATCCATAATACCAAGCCAGCAGGTATATTGCATGTAAATGTAAAGGTTACAATATTGTAAAGAAGTCGGAGGATGTATCCTCTGGCTTTTTTTTATTATTTATTATAATATGGATTTATGGGGCTTTTTAATAAAAAATGTTATATATTGGGAGAAAATCAAAATGAGTAAAAAATTTACTTTTATCCTGGTTCTGGGGTCCATTTCCATAATTCTTATTATAATCTGTATAGGTTTCCTTTTTCTATCTACCTTTACAAAGACGGCGGCAGTTTCGGGAGCTTTGTCCTCAGGAGGGACGGCAGAAACGTCCATAGCCGATAATGGGATGGCAAACTCCAGGGTGGATGGAATTTCACCAAAGGACAATAAGAGCGGCCCAGCCGATGCGACTATTAAAAATGCCATTATATCGGATGCTGAAAAGCTGATTGAGCAGACCCATTATAAGCAGGCAGGTCTGCTATTGGAAAAGCCTCTGGAGGAATATCCCGATGATAAGGAGCTTTCAGCCGTAAAAGACAGGGCGGACAACCTGGAAAAGCAGACGGTCATTTATAAAGGCCCCGTATATCACGTGTTTTTTCACAGCCTGATAGTTTATCCCGAGCTGTGCTTTACCGGTGACTCCATGGAACAGGGGTATAACTACTGGATGACCACTGTAAAGGAATTTAAAATGATGATACAGGAAATGTATGACAGGGGTTATACACTGGTCGACCTGAGAGATATGTTCAAGATGGATTCCTCCGGAAAAATGCAAAAGCAGGATATTTTTCTCCCTGAAGGGCAGAAGCCTTTGATTATTTCAGTGGATGATATGAGCTATTACAAATATATGGAGAATGACGGCTTTGCAAAGAAACTGGTAGTTGATCAGCAGGGAAAGCTGGCTTCACTTGTGAAAACCCCACAGGGAAATGAAATAATTTCACCCGATGGAGATGTGGTCCCTATTTTAAATAATTTTGCCGATCAAAACCCCGATTTCTCATTTAAGGGCGCAAAGGGCACCCTGGCATTGACAGGCTACGAAGGAATACTGGGCTACAGGACCAATCACGACAATTCCTCCTGGCAGACAGAGAAGGAAAGCGTGCTGCCTGTTATAGAAAAACTTAAAGAGACGGGCTGGGCTTTTGCAAGCCACAGCTATACCCATAGGAGAACCTTTTCCGAAGGCACTATCACACTTGATTTTCTTAAATATGATACAAAACGGTGGAGGGATGAAGTAGGGAGCCTTGTGGGTGAAACCAATTTATACATATCCCCGTTTGGAGCAACCTTCAAACAGAACGATGCCAGGATGCGTTACATAGTCAGCCAGGGCTTTAATGTATACTGTGGTGTGGGGCCTGCACCTGATTACATATTATACAAAGATAATGCATATATGGAGAGAATTGATCTTGACGGATACAAAATGTTTCATAAACCTGAATGTATGAAGGAGCTGTTTGACGCCGGAAAAATACTTGACCCCGTCCGGCCTGCCTTCAAATAAAAGCCGGGTTAACATGTTGTGCAGGATAAGTAATCAATTTGCTGTAAAATTGTTACTGATCATACTGGTGCTTCCATACTAACTCAAGCAATGGATTGCACACAAAGCGCTTACTTGAAATAGTACGATTCACAATAAGCATTTTTGCCGTGCTATCCATTGCTTGAAGTTGTACTCGCGTACCAGTATAATCATCTTTATTTGCCTGAAAAGTTGAAGATCCATTTTAACTGGACACGAGCTTTAAAACTTCTTTATGGAGCCGCGATAATTTTCTATAACCCTGTCACACCAGGAGTCAAACTCAGGGTCTGCCTTTTGCAGTTCGGGATTTGACAGGACCTTGTCCAGAATTATTTTTATCCCCTGGTCAAAGCGGACCGTTGCATTGAAACCGGGCACAAGCCTTTTCAGCTTTGAGTTGTCGAATACTACGGTATTTGCCTTGTCGCCTATGAGAGAACCTGTAAAATCATAATTGCTGCAGGCAGCAAGATAATCTGACGGAATGTGTACCGCATTGAGCTTGACACCCAATGCCGCAGCTATGATCGCATAAATCTGATTCCAGGTCAGACTTTCGTCAGAGGTTATGTTCACAGCCTCGCCTACAGCATGAATATTTCCCATCAGGCCTATAAAACCTTTTGCAAAATCACTGTTGTGAGTGAGAGTCCACAGGGAAGTACCGTCACCATGGATTATTACAGGTTTGTTTTCCAGCATCCGTTTGGCTACCTGCCAGCTTCCCTTGTCGCCGTGCACCCCAAGAGGTATGCTGCGGTCGTCATAAGTGTGGCTTGGACGGACAATGGTGACGGGAAACCCATTTTTACGGTACTCGGAAACAAGCAGTTCCTCACATGCAATTTTATTTCTTGAGTATTCCCAATATGGATTCGACAGGGGGGTGGATTCGGTTATTCTGTAGTCTGAAAGAGGCTTCTGGTATGCCGAAGCCGAACTGATGAATATATACTGCCTGGTCTTGCCTGAAAAAAGTCTTATATCACGTTCAACCTGGGAAGGTACAAAAGCAATAAAATCAGCAACAACGTCGAAATCAAGGTCTTTTATAAGGTCTGCCGCCTTTGCTTCATCATTTATGTCGGCCTTGATGACCTTTGCACCCTCAGGAACACGGTCCGTATTATTTCCACGATTTAATAAATATAATTCCCAGCCCTGCCGGACCAGAGAACTTGAAATAGCAGTGCTGATTGTACCTGTACCACCGATAAATAAAGCTTTCATGAAAATTCCTCCCGAAAGATAATTTTAAAGTTTAAGAACTATAGAACTATTATATAACGGATTGGTAAAATATGATAGTAGCAGGAATCTATTGCCGAAAAGTAAAATATTATTGTATTTTATGGATTATATGGTATAATTTATACAATACGTTTCAGTATTGATCAATTCGAACTCGTAAAATTTCCTTCCCGGTTTCAGCTTTATCTCATTTATCTTCCGTTTAATCTTTTTATTCATTAACAGCTTACTTTTTGCCAACAGGTTGGTATAATATTTAAAGAAATAATAATTAGTTCTAATTTGTTGTGTACCAAAAACCATAAGGAGATGACTGTAGTTGAAAGCAGAAATATTAGCTGTTGGAACCGAACTGCTCATGGGGCAGATTGTAAATACAAATGCACAGTACCTGTCTTCAAAGCTGCCGGATGTGGGCATCAGTGTTTATTATCATAGTGTGGTTGGAGACAATCCCGAAAGATTGAGAGAAAGCCTTGAACTTGCCTTGAAGAGATGTGATGTGGTAATAACGACGGGAGGCCTTGGCCCCACCCAGGATGATCTGACAAAGGAAACCATTTCAGAGGTCTGCGGCAGAAGGCTGGTACTCCATCAGGAAAGCCTTGATGCCATCAAAGCATTTTTTAAAAAAATCGGCAGGGAAATGACACATAATAATGAAAAGCAGGCGTATATGCCCGAGAACTGCACGATACTCAAAAATAATAACGGCACAGCTCCGGGCTGTATAATAGAGCAGGGGGGAAAGGTGATCGTCATGCTGCCAGGCCCTCCGTCCGAAATGAAGCCGATGTTTGACGACTCTGTATTTCCCTATTTCAGGGAGAGAAGCAGCTATGCCATAGAATCGAAGTTCCTGAGAGTGTTTGGGATAGGCGAATCGGCCATGGAGACAAAAATCCTGGATCTGATCGAAGGGCAGACAAACCCTACCATAGCGACCTATGCCAAGGAGGGGGAAGTAACCATAAGAGTATCTGCCAGGGTTGAACAGGGGAAGGATGCTGAAAAGCTGCTTGGCCCGGTAATTGAGGAAATAAGGAAAAGAACCGGTGACAGTCTGTATTCGGAAGAAGACCGTACTCTTGACCAGGTGGCGGCAGAGCTTTTATCCGGGCACAAACTTACCCTGGCAACAGCTGAATCCTGTACCGGAGGCCTCATTTCCCAAATGCTGACCAACATACCTGGAATATCAAGTGTATTTATGGGCGGTGCGGTAACTTACTCAAATGATGCAAAAGAAGAATACCTTGGAGTGAGAAGAGACACCCTGCTGCAATATGGTGCTGTGAGCCGCCAGACAGCAGCGGAGATGGCCGCCGGGGTCAGAAGCAGATTAAAGACCGACATCGGAGTGGCTGTTACCGGCATAGCAGGCCCGGACGGAGGCACGCCCGATAAGCCGGTAGGCCTGGTGTATATCGGTCTTTCCTCCGAAAAAGGCACAGTTACAAAAGAACTCCGGCTGCTTGGAAACAGGAAGAGAATCAGAACTATCACTGCCCTGCATGTTTTTGACATGATAAGAAGGCATGTTTCCGGTCTTGAAATTGACACCGGCGACAAGGAATAATACAAAAGAAAAACTAGTGCCGCATGGCCGGTTAATCTCCTTTATCCGCTATAGGGATACGGGGGCAGGCCCTTTTATTAAGGGACAAATGACCGCTGTACGGCTCAAAGCCATAGCATGGCTATGGCTTAGGAGGTTACGTTGAGCTCAAATAATAAAAAAATTACAGCCGCCGCCATTATAGTAATGTCTTCCCTGGTAGTTAGCAGAATAACCGGTTATGTGAGGACCATACTGATTAACAATTTGCTTACGGCGTCCCAGTCGGATTCACTTCTGGCGGCTTTCAGGACCACCGACCTGATGTACAACCTGCTTATCGGCGGCGCAATATCTGCTGCATTGATCCCCATACTTTCGGGCTATCTGGCCAGAGGTGAGGAGGAAGACGGCTGGAAAGCCGTAGGGACCTTTATAAATGTCATATTTCTGAGTATGCTGGCGGTGAGCACCCTGGGAGTGATTTTTGCCCCCTGGGTCGTTTCCATGACAGCATCGGGGCTTGAAGGCGAAGTGAGGGAAACGACCATCCAGCTGACGCGCATTCTATTCCCCTCGGTGGGTTTTATGATGCTGGCAGGGATGACAAACGGAGTACTGAATTCATACCAGAGGTTTGCGGCAGCGGCCTACGGACCGTCGCTGTACAACCTGGGAACAGCCTTAAGCATACTGGTGCTCAGCCGGTTCGGAGTCAAGTATGTGGCAATTGGCGTGCTGGCCAGTGCCATAATGTATTTCCTGATTCAGATTTCATTTGCACTTCCGAACTTCCAGTTTTACAGACCAAAACTGTTCTGGAATCATACCGGCTTCAGGAGGCTGTTCAAACTTGCAATACCGTCTCTGGCCGCATCTGCCATAGTGCAGGTGAATATTCTGATTTCTCTGAATTTTATATCCATGTTCAAGCATGAAGGAAACATTACGGCGTATTACAATGCAAATGATATCTGGCAGCTGCCCTACGGCATATTTGCAATGGGGCTGGGTACGGCACTTTTGCCGACTCTGTCTGAAAAGCTGGCGTTAAAGCAGGTGGATGAATTCAAGAATATCCTAAACGGTGCCTTTAAAACAATTCTCTATCTCATAATACCGTCTGCCATGGCTTTTATAGTTATGCCCGAGCCTGTGATCAGCGTGGTTTACAAGTGGTCGTCAAACATCGGCAGTGAAAGGATTGTGATGGCAGGGAGCATCCTGCTGCTGTTCACGGCGGCCATGCTTGCCCAGTCCATGCTTGCCCTTCTGAACAGAGCTTTTTATGCAAATAATGATACCAAAACACCGCTTTATGCCGGGATTGTTTCAGTAGTACTAAATTTTGCGCTTTGCTATATTTTCCTCAATGCAAACCTGGGACCTGCCGGCATGTCACTTTCATATTCCATTCAGAGTCTGGTGAACATGTCTTTGATGATGTACATATTGTCAAGGAAAATGAACGGGATGAATTGGAAAGGGCTTGCGGTTTATTCTGTCAAGCTTGTGGAAGCCGCAATAGTCATGGGGACGGTGATATTTACCGTAAATAAATTGCTGCCCGTTGACTTTACACAGACCTATTCAATGCATTCCAAGCTTATCGAGATAGCGGTGCTGGGTACCGAAATCGTTGCGGGAGCCCTGGTATATTTCGGCGTTACAATGCTGCTCAGGGTTGAAGAAGCCGTAGCATTTAAAAACAAACTTTCAGGAAGGTTTGCCAGAATACTGAAAAAATAAAAATTTTAAGTTGACTTAGTTAATAAAAATCTATATAATAAAAACAGAACAAATGTTCTATAATTGTGAGGAGGTCACCCCATGTTAGAAAAGAAAAAAGCACTTGAAATGGCTCTTGGCCAGATAGAAAAACAATTTGGCAAAGGCGCCGTTATGAAATTGGGCGAGAGCGCACACTTGAACGTAGAAGTTATTCCCACAGGGTCCTTAAGCCTGGATATTGCTCTTGGCGTTGGCGGAGTGCCCAGAGGGAGAATTGTTGAGATATATGGACCGGAATCTTCAGGTAAGACGACCGTAGCCTTGCACATAATTGCCGAAGCGCAAAAGGCGGGCGGCGAGGCTGCATTTATTGATGCAGAGCATGCCCTTGATCCTGTTTATGCAAAAAAACTTGGGGTTGATATAGATAATTTGATAGTTTCACAGCCCGATACGGGAGAGCAGGCTCTGGAAATAACAGAAGCTCTTGTGCGAAGCGGAGCCATAGATGTCATTGTCGTTGACTCTGTAGCAGCCCTTGTGCCAAAAGCGGAAATCGACGGTGAGATGGGTGATTCTCATGTGGGTCTGCAGGCCAGACTTATGTCCCAGGCACTTAGAAAGCTGGCGGGTGTTATCAGCAAGTCCAGGACCACATCCATATTTATAAATCAGCTTCGTGAAAAGGTAGGTATTATGTTCGGAAACCCTGAGACCACTCCGGGAGGACGAGCTTTAAAATTCTACTCTTCGGTACGTCTGGACGTAAGAAGAATAGAATCCATCAAGCAGGCCAATGAAGTGGTAGGAAACAGGACCAGGGTGAAAGTTGTCAAAAATAAGATTGCACCTCCCTTCAAAGAAGCGGAGTTTGATATAGTTTATGGTGAAGGTATTTCCAGGGAAGGCAGTATCCTCGACATAGCTGTAAACAGTGAAATCGTAAACAAGAGCGGTGCATGGTTCTCCTACAACGGGCAGCGTATCGGACAGGGAAGAGAAAACGCAAAGCAATATCTGAAGGAAAATCCCGCAATGTGTATGGAAATAGAAAAGCTGGTCAGAAGCAATATGACAGTGGCACCTGTGGTAAAAGAATCCGCGGAGGAAGTTGAAGAGGAAGAACTGGACTGATCATTTAAATGATTTCAAAAAAGATTAATTAACCATTTAAATAAAAAAGACATTACAGATAATATAATTAACCTATTGTGCTAATTGGAGTTTTGTTTTGCTTTACAGATAGATTTAATTGAAATCAAATGGTACGCGAGGACAACTTCATGAAATAAGAGGCACGGTTAAAAATAATTGCAAAAAATTGCCGCCAAAGGTAAAGCGATTTTGTCGGCAAAGCAGCAGGACGCTGCTTTGAGCTTCAAATCGAGACAGGATGTCGAGTTTGAGCGACGGCAAAACCGCTTTAAATGAGGCGATGCAATTTTCGCAATTGTTTTGGGTGGCTTCTTATTTCATGAAGTTAGTGCGGAAGTTACCATTTGATATAAAAAAATCACACACGTAAAGCAAAATTTAAATTAACTAGCACATTGTGTTAATTTAAATTTTAAAAAATCACAAATTATTTTGGCATACCGGATTAGAGCCCGCTTATCAGGCTTTGTTTGTCCGGTATGCCTTTTAGAATTGGTAGGGGGTTTTTATGAAAATAATTGGGATAGAGAAGAATGAAAAAGTTTCCTCAATGGCTGCCGTAATTCTTGATAACAATATTACTTTCAGTTTACCCAAAAAGCGTATTGAGCTGCTTGAGCTGAAAGAAGGTAAAAGCATTACGGAAGAAGTTTTAAAATATTTATTGGACACTGAAGTTTATGCCGCTGCCAGGAGTGCTGGGGTCAGTTTTCTTGCCACGAAGCTTCGCACAGCATATGAGGTGTCTCAAAAGCTTTCGGATATGGGGTATGAAGAAACCACAATTGAAAAAGTCATTGACAGTTTAAAGGAGATAAACTATATAGACGACTTTAATTATGCCTGCAAATACATATCTGAAAAATCAAAACTTAAGCCGAAATCGGCCAAACTCTTATCAATGGAATTGAGCCAGAAAGGTATTAA
This sequence comes from Ruminiclostridium cellobioparum subsp. termitidis CT1112, assembly GCF_000350485.1. Taxonomy (GTDB): domain Bacteria; phylum Bacillota; class Clostridia; order Acetivibrionales; family DSM-1351; genus Ruminiclostridium; species Ruminiclostridium termitidis. The sequence continues at coordinate 24,346 of NZ_AORV01000033.1, read as the reverse complement.
GGACGATATTATAAGCAGTGCCCTTGAAGAGTTTGAACTTGATGAAGGGGAGGTTGCCCTCCAACTTTTAAGAAAAAGATATTCAAAGTATACCAGCTTTGATGAAAAAATCATTCAAAAAATGAAGACTTTTCTAATGAGCAGGGGATTCAGCTACAGTCAGATATCAAAAGCTGTCAGTGAGTTTCTACCTGATGATTGAATTTTTAAACATAAATTGCCGTTGTGCACATTTCGTCACATGTTTCATATTCTGAAAATATAATCACGAATTACCAAATTTGTAGAATTAAATACAATCTTATTGTACCATAAGCTGTAAAGGAAAGAATTTTAAAAATATAAATTTTTCTATAAACATTGACAAGTTATTAATATTATTAAATAATTTTTACTAGAGTCTTGTTTTATAGAATAATATTTGAGGACTTCTTTGTACCATATGGCTTAATTCGTTGTAAATTTTTGATGCAGATAACATAAAACAAAATTGAGGAGTGTAATTGGTGAATAAAAAAATAGGTATAGTGTCTTTAGGATGCCCGAAAAATCTGGTGGACAGCGAGATCATGCTGGGTATGCTGAAACATGCGGATTACGAAATCGTTAACCATAAGGAGAATGCCGACATACTTATAGTTAACACCTGCGGCTTTATAGAATCTGCCCAGCAGGAATCAATAAATACTATCCTTGAGATGGCAGAGGAAAAGAAACGCAGCTGTGAGGTTCTCATAGTTACCGGCTGTATGGCCGAAAGATACAGGGAAAAAATCCTTGACCTGATACCGGAAGTGGATGCCGTTTTGGGAACAGGTAATTATAAGGAAATAGCAGAGGTAATAAACAGGGCGTATCAGGGCGAAAAAGTCGTTTCCTACGGAAAACTCAATGAAACAGACTATCTGGATGAGGAGAGGATTATTTCGTTCTCCGGACATTCGGTTTATCTGAAGATATCCGAAGGCTGTGACAACCGTTGTACCTATTGTATTATTCCATATTTAAGGGGAGATTACAGAAGCAGAAAAATTGAAGCCCTTGTCAAAGAGGCGAAAGTTCTGGCGGAAAACGGTGCGAAGGAATTAATTCTTGTGGCTCAGGATACCACACGGTACGGCATTGACATATATGGTAGGAAAATGCTTCCAGAATTGATAAGGGAATTATCAAAGATCGAGGGAATTGAATGGATAAGACTGTTATACTGTTATCCGGAAGAAATTGACGATGAATTGATAGAGGAGGTCTCTTCAAATCCGAAGGTTTGCAAATACATGGATATTCCGGTTCAGCATGCCTCTGACAGGATATTGAAGCTGATGGGAAGAAGGGGAACAATAGCCGAAATCAGAAATGCTCTTACCGGGCTCAGGGAAAAGGTAGAGGGTATTTCAATAAGAACTTCATTGATAGTCGGTTTTCCCGGGGAAACAGAAGAGGATTTTCAGCAACTGGCTGATTTTGTCCGGGAATTCAGGTTTGACAGGCTGGGTGTATTCACCTATTCAAAGGAAGAAGGAACGCCTGCAGCCAGGATGAAAGGGCAAATAAGAAAAAATATCAAGCTAAAGCGGCAAAAAACAATATTAGAACTACAAAATTCAATCAGCAAGGAAATAAATGCCAAAAGAATTGGGAAAGTTTATAAAGCCATTGTTGACGGGATTGCCGATGATGGTATATTCTATTATGGACGAACTTATGCAGAAGCTCCTGAAATTGATGGGACAGTGTATTTTACAAGTCCTGAACCATTGGAAACCGGGTGTTTTGTTGAAACCAGAATTTTAAATTCAGAAGATTATGATTTGATAGGAGAGGTCATAGCGTGAAAAATATATTTGAGCATTCATTTGTGCCTTTCACGCAGCAAAAACCCGCATAGCGGCTTTTCATTACTATTTGCGTACGCGCTATGCGCGTAGATGGGAGATTATAATGAACTTACCAAATAAAATAACAATATCCAGAATAGCTTTAGTTCCACTGTTCATGATTTTCGTAATACCAATACCGGATGCCACTGTTAATCTTCCGCTTTTGTCTTTTATCAGGAATGAGATGCTTGAAATCAATAAATTTATAAACAGCTACGGCACTTATGTGGCAGCCGCACTGTTCATTCTGGCAGCAAGTACCGACGGTGTTGACGGGTATATAGCAAGAAAACACAAGATGGTAACCGCCTTTGGAAAATTTCTTGATCCCATAGCCGATAAATTGCTTATAACTGCCGCGTTGATAGCACTGGTACAGAGAGAGGTTGTTACAGGCTGGGCCGCCATGATAATAATTTCAAGAGAATTACTTGTAACCGGGATGAGATTGGTGGCTGCTGGTGAAGGCCAGGTGGTTGCTGCCAATAAATCCGGAAAAATAAAAATGGTTTGTCAGACTGTAGCAGTATCGGTAGCATTGTTAAATAATTTCCCGTTTTCATTGTTCACAGATATTCAGATAGATGCTTATCTTATGTTTATTGCTGTAGTTGTAACTATTTATTCGGGAATTGATTTTTTTGCAAAGAATATAAAAGTAATAAAACCCGACGAAATGTAAGTTAATATGACACAATTCATAGCCGTAAATACTTGCGGCTATTCCTTTTTGCCCGGTTGGCCATACCGGACAGCTCACCTTTTTTTTAATCAAACATACTCTCTATTGACAATGTACAACACGCCTCACGCCGGCTATTTTGCCACTTTTCTTTGTTGTCGTCCTTGCCTTGTGACAAGGCAAAGACGCGCAGAAAGGCTTTGTGTATTGCAAGCGGCTTCAACGCAGCCGCAGGGCAATTCACCACTCAAAAACGTATTGTACGTTGTTAATAGAGGGTAAGGAAATAAAATTAAATATAAATCACTTTGTGAATAGGAAGAAGATTTATTGTATAATATTATGTGTAGGTCATAAATAAATTCTTCCTTTCAGATTTCTGACTTGCAGGACAAGCTATTGTTTTTATGGGCCGAAACTCCGGAAAGTATCTTTCTGTACGTGCCGGACTATATGGAACGTAGTAAATTCAGGTAATATTATTAGAAAATAGTTGCAATAATAATAAAGTTAATATATAATTTTGTTATCAGCAATTAGTATCTGGTAATAATTATAATTATTATAAGGGGTGTGGTTGTTAGTGAGCAGATCGTCTTCACAGAAACAACAGAGACAGAAAATTCTACTTGAAAAAATCAAGTATGACCCGTTTTTAACAGATGAAGAATTGGCTGATTTTTTTAAGGTAAGTGTGCCGACTATAAGATTGGATAGACTGGAGCTTGGTATTCCGGAGCTCAGAGAAAGAATTAAACATGTTGCCGAATCCAATCAGGAGAAGCTTAAATCTATTGAAGGCAGGGAATTTATCGGAGAGCTGATTGATCTACAACTGGGACAGAGCGCCATTTCACTTATGGAAACAAACAGTACGATGGCCTTTGAGAAAACACATATTGTCAGAGGACACTATATTTACTCACTTGCAGAGACTCTGGCCATAGCGGTCATAGATGCACAGGTTGCACTGGTAGGAATAGCCAACATAAAGTACAAGATACCGGTATACTCTGGTGCAAAGCTGGTTGCAAAGGCTGAAGTAAGAGACTCCAGAAAGAATAGATTTATCGTTTGGGTAAAAATATATGAGAAAACTGTAGAAGTCTTCAGAGGTAAATTTATACTGGTCACAATAGATAAAAGCACTGTAAAGGAACAGCAAAGCAAGTAATAACTAATAACTAATAGAAACAAATAAAAGAGGTTATTACATACTTGTTCCTTATTAATTGGAGGATATTTAAATTATGATAAATATTATTGTTGATGCTATGGGCGGCGATAATGCTCCGGATGCTGTTATTGACGGATGCATTGAAGCCTTGGATAGGCAGGACGGTTTTAAAATCACATTAGTCGGAATGCAGGAAATTATAGAGGAAAAGTTAGGTAAAAGGGATTACAACAGAGACAGAATTGAAATAGTAAATGCCGCAGAAGTAATTACCGGCAGTGACACTCCCACAAAAGCCATTAGAAGTAAAAAAGATTCATCAATGGTTGTCGGCTTGAGGCTTTTAAAAGAAAAAAAAGGTGACGCTTTCCTGTCGGCAGGAAATACCGGTGCCCTCATGGCGGGAGCTCTGCTCATAGTGGGCAGAATGAAGGGCATTGACAGGCCTACAATGCCTGCGCTGGTTCCCACAAAAAAGGATATGTGCCTGATAATTGATGCCGGTATGAATACGGTTTGCAGACCTGTAAACTATGTGCAGTTCGGTATCATGGGTTCAATTTATATGAAATTGCTTTTTAATCTTGAAAACCCGAAAGTTGGACTGCTGAATGTGGGTTCTGAGGATGCAAAGGGAAATGATACCTTAAAGCAGGCTTTTGGGAGCTTATCTTCATCAGCTGTCAATTTTGCAGGTAATATAGAAGGAAATGATATCCCCGGCGGTGATGTGGACGTTGCCGTATGTGACGGATATGTGGGAAATGTTGCGCTGAAGTTATATGAAGGTGCCGGTGATCTTTTCCTGAGGGAACTGAAGAAAATATTTACAAAAAATCTCCTGACAAAAATATGCTATCTACTGATAAAGCCTTTTTTCAAGGATTTCAAAAACAAATTTGATGCCGATGAACTCTCAGGCGCACCTGTTCTGGGGATAAACGGACTTGTGATAAAAAGTCATGGATCTTCAAAAGCAAAGACAATCAGAACTGCAATTTTGAAAAGAACAATACCTTTAATTAAATATGGCATTGTAGAAGAAATTAATCAACAATTCAAAAACATGGAGGTGAAGCCCTCTGAAGACGATATCGACTAAAAACGTAGGAATATTGGGGACAGGAAGCTGTTTACCCGAAAAAGTGCTCACAAACAGTGATTTGGAGCAAATGGTTGAGACATCTCATGAGTGGATTATCAAAAGAACTGGAATTTCCGAAAGAAGGATTCTAAGAGACGACGAGCCTGCCTATAAGCTGGGAATTGAGGCGGCTAGAAAAGCATTGGAAAATGCAAATGTACAGGCAGAAGACATAGATCTTATAATTCTGGCAACAGAATCACCTGACTATATGACCCCATCAATAGCATGTATAATCCAGGGTGCAATAGGAGCCCGCAATGCAACGGCCTTTGATTTAAATGCCGCATGCACGGGCTTTATATACGGACTGGTAACTGCCCAGCAGTTTATTGCCAACGGAATCTTCAAACAGGCGCTTGTCATCGGCTGTGAAGGACTTTCAAAGGTTGTGGACTGGAAAGACAGAAATACCTGTGTGCTCTTTGGCGACGGCGCCGGTGCGGCAGTTCTCGGAGAAGTTGATGAAGGCCATGGAATACTTAATTCCTATCTTGGATCAGATGGTACGGCAGGTATGAATATAACAATACCAAATCTCTACCTTACTGAGGCTGAAAAAGAAAAAAGACCGAATGAGAAATACAATTCAATCTGGATGGATGGAACTGAAGTATTTAAATTTGCTGTAAAAGCCATGTCTTCAGCAACCGTAAAAGTACTTGAAGATGTGAGTATGTCAGTTGAAGACCTGGATTACATCTTCCCTCACCAGGCAAATACCAGGATTATTGACGGGGCCATAAAAAAGCTGGGTATTACAGATGAAAAGCTGCATTACGTCATACAAAAATACGGGAATATATCATCTGCGTCAATTCCGGTTGCTATGGATGAAGCAAACAGGGGAGGAAAGTTCAAAAAAGGCGACAATATGGTATTAGTCGGCTTTGGCGGCGGTTTGACCTGGGGTTCCATAGCATTAAAATGGGCCAAATAATTTGATTTTATAATATTAACTTGGAGGTTTGTATGGGCAAATTGGCTTTTATATTTCCCGGACAGGGAGCTCAGTATGTAGGCATGGGTAAAGATATTGCTGCTCAGTACAAGAGCGCTGACGCAATATTCGATGAAGCTGCTGAGGCGTTAGGATTTGATATAAAAGAAATGATTTTTAACGGTGATGATGAAACTTTAAAAATTACCGAAAATACTCAGCCGACTATCGTTACCACAAGTGTGGCATGTATGCAGCCACTGCTTGAAAAAGGAATCAAACCTGATTTTGTTGCAGGCTTGAGCCTTGGCGAATATGCCGCTCATGTTGCGGCAGGTACCATCAGCTTCAAAGATGCGGTTGCTCTTGTGAGAAAGAGAGGAAAGTTTATGCAGGAAGCAGTTCCTGTGGGAGTTGGTGCAATGTCGGCTATAATCGGCCTTGACAATGACTCTGTAATTGAAAGCTGCAAGGAGGCATCTGCTGTTGGCGTTTGCGAACCTGCAAACTTTAACTGCCCCGGCCAGCTGGCAATTGCCGGAGAAGTTGCGGCGGTGGAAAAAGCCAATGAGCTTTGCAAGGCAAAAGGTGCAAAGCGGGCCATGATGCTGCCGGTAAGTGCGCCATTCCACTGCAGTCTGTTGAAACCGGCAGGTGAAAAGCTTGCGGCAGAACTGGAGAAAATCACATTAAATGATATTAAGGTACCCGTTGTTGTAAATGTTACGGCACAATGTGTAACAAACAGGGATGAGGTCAAAACTACTTTAATAAATCAGGTAAGCAATTCTGTTCTGTGGGAGAATTGTGTAAAAACCATGCTGGAGCAGGGTGTGGACACCTTTGTTGAAATAGGACCGGGAAAGGTTCTCAGCGGTTTTGTAAAGAAAATAAACAAGGATGTAAAAGTTCTCAATGTTGAAAATCTTGACAGCCTCAATGCAACTTTAGAGGAATTATCAAAATAATTTTAATAAGATAGTACCGGAATCACACAAACGGTATGCCTTAAAGAAATTATTGATGTTGGAGGTGTAAGAGAAATGCAATTCAAAGGAAAAACTGCTGTGATCACAGGTTCCTCACGGGGACTTGGGAGGGCTATTGCAGAGAAACTTGGAAAATTGGGAGCTAATGTGGTCCTCACAGGAACATCTGATACTGTTCTTAAAACAGCCTCTGAACTTGAAGAAATGGGAATCAAGGTGGCGGTAGTTGTTGGAGATGTAAGAAATGCAGATGATGTGAAGGCCATGATGGCAAAAGCAGTGGAGAGCTTTGGAGGCGTTGATATTCTAGTCAACAATGCCGGGATAACAAAGGATAAACCAATGGCAATGATGTCTGAGGATGATTGGGACACCGTCCTGGATATTAATCTTAAAGGTTGTTTTCTTTGTACAAAAGCAGCTGCCAAGTTAATGATTAAAAAGAGATATGGCAGAATTATAAATGTTTCGTCAGTTGCCGGAGCTTATGGAAATCCAGGCCAGGCAAATTATTCGGCTTCGAAGGGCGGTATGCTTGGTTTGACCAAGACTGCTGCAAAAGAGCTGGCGCCGAGAGGAATAACCTGTAATGCCGTTACACCCGGTTTGATTGAAAGCGATATGACGGAAATATTACCTGAGGATCTGAAGCGGAAGTACCTTGAAAAAATTGCACTCGGAAGGTTTGGGACACCTGAAGATGTTGCAAATGTTGTGGCTTTTCTCGCATCAGACGAAGCAGGTTATGTTACCGGACAAGTAATAGATATTGACGGTGGACTTGTTATGTAATAATATTAGCATGTGTGTGCTTGTTAAATTCAAGCAGGCAGGCTAAATTTTATTAAAATTGCATACTATATAATCAAATGCGGGCTTTGCATACTGGGGAATAGTGGCGATTTATAAAACCATCCTTTGGAAGGAGGTGAATATATGGTTTTCGAGAAAGTTAAAAAGTTAATTGTTGAGCAGTTAGGCGTTGAAGAAGACGATATACAAATGGAATCTTCTTTCATAGATGATCTCGGAGCGGATTCTCTTGATATAGTTGAGCTTATCATGGCACTTGAAGAAGAGTTCAGCCTTGAGATTCCGGACAATGAAGCAGAAAAGATCACTACAGTTGGTGATGCTGTTGAATACATTCAAAAGAATACTTAAAAAAGTACCCCAATACGGGACTTTTTTTAATAATAGGCAGCTTAAGACAAACCTATTCAAAGCACATCAATAAAGTTTTTCTGCTATAATGCTATAATATATTCAGTCAATTAGTCCGGTTGTTCACGGGACGTTTATATAGATCTTAAAGTAAATTCTAAAATTAATAAAATATATGGAGGTTAATTTAATTTATGAGCAGACGTGTAGTTATTACAGGTGCTGGTGTTGTATCTTCTTTAGGAATGGGAGCAGAGCAATTCTGGGATGCCATTAAAGAAGGCAAAAACGGTATCAGCGAAGTAACAAGAATTGATGTATCAAACCTTTCAACAAAAGTTGCGGCCGAAATAAAAGAATTTGATGCTTCACAATATATTGACAAAAAAGAAGCCAGAAGAATGGACAGATATAACCAGTTTGCAATGGTTGCGGCAAAAATGGCCGTAGAAAATTCAAAATTGGATCTGGAGAGCCTTGACCTTGATAAATGCGGTGTAATAGTAGGCTCAGGTATCGGCGGTCTGGAGACCCTTGAAGACCAGCATTCGGTAATGCTTAACAAAGGACCTGGAAGAGTAAGCCCATTCTTTATACCCATGATGATTTCAAACATGGCGGCGGGCAGAATAGCTATCGAGTATGGCTTCAGAGGTTTTAACGAATGTGTCGTCACTGCCTGTGCAACTGGAAACAATGCAATAGGAGACGCTTTCAAGGTAATTGAACGCGGTGATGCTGATGTTATGATAACAGGCGGTGCTGAAGCTTGCATCACAATAATGAGCTTTGCAGGTTTCTGTTCTATGGGAGCCATGTCGAAGAACCCTGATCCAAACACCGCATGCAGACCTTTCGACAAGGACAGGGATGGCTTCATTCCCGGGGAAGGCTCAGCTATTCTTATTGTAGAAGAATTGGAACATGCTCTTAAAAGAGGTGCCAATATTATAGCTGAAATAGTCGGTTATGGCTGTACCTGTGATGCCTACCATATTACTGCTCCTCATCCTGACGGAGACGGCGGTGTAAAAAGTATGAACATGGCCATCAAGGATGCAGGCATAAAACCCGAACAAGTTGGTTATGTCAATGCGCATGGTACTTCAACACCGTTAAATGATCCTACCGAAGTAAACATTGTAAAGAGAGTATTCGGTGAGCATGCAAAGAACCTTGCAATGAGTTCTACAAAATCAATGACCGGTCACCTGCTGGGTGCCGCCGGTGCAATTGAGGCTGTTGCTACTGCAATGGCTCTCAAGGAAGGTTTTTTGCCTCCTACAATAAACGTGCAGAATCAGGACCCTGAATGTGACATTGACTGTGTACCAAATGTTGGCAGAAAAGCAGACATAAAATATGCATTGTCAAATTCTCTTGGTTTTGGCGGTCATAACGCAACATTATGTTTAAAGAAATATGAATAAGTCAACAGGCACACATTGTATTGATGATATTAATATAAAAGTATAAAATAAAGGTGGGGATAATCCCTTCCTTTATTTTTTTATAAAGGAAACAGCTTGCGGAAGAATGCCTTTTTCCTTGTGAGGGGGACAGAGAGGAGATTAAGGTAATATAACATTTATCAGCGGTAGCAACGGAGGAAATAATGAGTAATAATTCAAAAAACGAAACAAACAATATATCAATTCTTGAGGAAAGAATCAATTATGTATTTAAGGATAAAAGTACCGTTTTGACTGCCATAACCCACAGTTCCTATGCCAATGAGAAAAAAGCGGGGAAGCTCAAGTACAATGAGAGGATAGAATTTCTTGGGGATTCGGTTTTAAGCCTTACAATAAGCGAACATTTGTATAATATGTATCCTGACTTGCCGGAGGGGGAACTGACAGTGACCCGTTCAAAAATCGTTTGCGAAAACTCCTTGTCCAGGTGTGCGTCAGATATTGATCTGGGAGAGCTTTTGCTGCTTGGAAAAGGAGAAGAGCTTTCGGGAGGAAGAAGAAAAAGCTCCATACTTTCAGATGCTTTTGAAGCCTTGATTGGAGCAATTTATATTGACGGGGGCTTTGAAACGGCAAAAGCCTTTATTCTCAAAAATATGGAGAGTATCATTAAAAGCAGTATGCAGGGGAAGCTTTTCTATGATTATAAAACCCAATTGCAGGAAAAGATCCAGCAAAAGGGTGAGCAGCAGATAACTTACACAGTTATTGAAGAGAGAGGTCCCGATCACAATAAGACCTTTGTCACACAAATTAAAATCAATAATATTGTCTGCGGACAGGGAAGCGGACGTTCAAAGAAGGAATCCGAGCAGAATGCTGCCAAGGATGCTTTGGACAAACTGCCGGCCCAATGACACAGACCGGGGGAGTGTTATAAATAAAAAAACATATGGTAATACCTGTTTTCGTTCCTCATAAAGGCTGTCCTTTTGACTGTATATACTGCAATCAAAAAACTATCAGCGGACAGGCCGGAGAGGCCGGCGAAGCAGATATAAGAAAAACAATAGAAGAATATTTGCAAACCAGCCGGGATGCTTTTGTTGAAATAGGCTTTTACGGCGGAAGCTTTACCGGTATTCCGAAGGAAGAACAGCAATGGTATCTTGAGATAGGCGCAAGTTATATAAAATCCGGCAAGGTAAAGCAAATGCGTCTCTCAACCAGACCGGACTATATAAATTATGATATTCTGGATTTTTTATCAGGGTATGGTGTAAAGACCATAGAACTGGGTGCTCAAAGTCTTGACAACCAGGTTTTGAATTTCAGCAACAGGGGCCATGATATGGAGACAGTCGTAAAAGCTTCCCGAATGATCAGGGAAAAGGGGTTTTCGCTGGGCATCCAGACAATGATAGGCCTGCCCGGTGATACAGTGGAAAAGGCGTTAAATACGGCAAGAGCAGTAATTGCCATGGCCCCGGATATTGTCAGAATATATCCCACACTTGTAATAAGGGACACCTTCCTGCAAAAAATGTATGAGTCCGGGAAATATATGCCTTTGTCTCTGGAGGAGGCAGTTGACATATCTGCTCGGCTTTTGGAGCTTTATGAAGGAAATAATATAAATGTTATCAGGATCGGGCTCCAGCCCACAGAAAATATCAGCGAAACAGGCGATGTGGTTGCGGGCCCGTTTCATCCAGCCTTCAGACAGCTGGTCCAGTCCAGGCTCATGAGAAACAGGCTTGAGGAATATTTCCGGGAGAACGAACTTTTTAATATTAAGGAAATTAATATTGAATGCAGTCCCCAAAATATATCGAATATAATAGGGCAAAAGCGTGAAAACCTCAGAAAAATCATGAATGAATTCAACATCGGAAATATAAGGGTTACAGCTAAGGATAAAGTCGATTTATTTAATGTGAAAACGTGACAAATTTAGTCAATGATGTTTATATAATTTTTTAAATGTAAAAAGAAGGAATTTGAAGTAATATATAGAATACTAATAGATAGATATATAAATTGTTTTTTTTTATTATTTTATTAAGCATTTTTTAGGAGGATGTATTTATGGAAGTTCTAAAAGTTTCAGCTAATTCGCAGCCCAAATCTGTTGCTGGAGCATTAGCCGCTGTATTACGCGACAACAATTATGCGGAAATCCAGGCAGTTGGCGCCGGTGCAGTGAATCAGGCGGTTAAGGCAATTGCAATTACTAGAGGATTTGTTGCTCCTAATGGAATTGATCTGGTTGCAGTTCCTGCTTTTGCTGAGGTTAATATCGATGGGGAGGAAAGAACAGCCATTAAGTTCTATATTCAGCCCCGCTAATTTTAAAATTGGATTTACAGGCTCGCTGGAAAGCGAGCCTGATTATTTTCTGCCGAGTGCGTCAGATACCCATGGTAAGTGTTACCTGGCCGTTCAGAGCCATCAAAAGCCTCCGCTCCACTTCATGCCAGTTTATAAGCTCCCACCAGGCGTCAATATATTTTCTTCTGTTATTCTGATAATCCAGGTAATAGGCGTGTTCCCAGGTATCGCAGACAAGTATCGGGATACCGCTCCATTGTGTAAGATTCTGGTGTTTTTCAGACATCAATATTTCAAGCCTTTTCCAGGTGGGCTGCCAGGTAAGTATTCCCCAGCCTGAAGCCTCAACTTTCTCGGCCGCCGATTTGAATTGTTCTTTGAAGGCGTTAAAATTGCCGAAATATGCCATTATGTGATTCATAGTACTGGAACCAGGCTTGCCGCCCATGCCCAAAGGGGCCATAATTGTCCAGTAAATACTGTGCAGTATATGTCCCGAGCCATTAAAAGCCAGCTCATTTTCCCAATATTTTATCAAATCATAATTGTTGCTCCTCCGCGCCTGCTCAAGACTTATTTCCGCTTTGTTCAAGCCATCTACGTAGGTCTTGTGGTGCTTATCGTGATGCAGCCTTAGAGTAGTTTGGCTTATCACAGGCTCAAGCGCACTATAGGTGTAGGGAAGCGGCGGCAGCTGGTGCTGACCTGTAGGTACCATATTAACTAACATATTAACCTCCTAAGCCATGTATGGCTTTGAGCCGCATAGCGGCCACAAATTTTGATGAGATTCAAGCTAATCCACCAAGCCATGTATGGCTTTGAGCCGCAATAGCGGCCATAAAATAGTTATGAAAACGCAAGATAAAATCGTTTTATATTAAATCAGGACATATAAGAAATAGTCCTATTTTATTATATTAAAATGAACTGATGCTTGTGATATTCTGTAAAAAAAGAAAAACAAAAAAAGTACTGCCTGAAATTGGATTTACGGCTAAGACACTGGTATTCCACCGTGATTTCAGGCATGTACCTCTGATGAGCTTCCCACTTATTGAAGTTGTACTGTACTAATAGAAGCCGTATCCTCCGGGATAGCCGAAACCATAGCCGTAAGGACGGCGTCTTCTTCTGAGCAATTCCCTTAACAGGATGATAGAAACCAAATCCCTGCGGAACCGTCTTCTTCCTCCGAAAAAACCTCCTCCGAAACCAAATTGTCTATCGTCACGTTCTTTTTGGAAATTCTCAAAAGCACCCATTTTTTCGAAGTTCTCAAAAGTACCCATAGTTTCAGGATTTTCTGCGTATTCATTATCCTCGTATTCGGCTTCAACCTCATGACCGACTCTATTGTCGATATCATCGATAATATTTTCCAACTCTTCACGGTTAGGAGTATACATTGTTCCTTTTTTTGAAACCATTCTGTCACAATGTCGGCATACCTCAGGATAAATTATATAGTAACATCTTGGAAACATTGATTCCAGCTGCTCCTGGGGCATTTCCATCATGGGCTCGTATTTCTGAGGGAGATTCATCATATGCATATATGGGTTATTAGACCAATCGTTTGGCATCAGGCCAACCTCCTTCTACTTTGTAAAATACTTACAGAATATTTTATGCTATGAGAAATTATAAGGTTACGAATTATACGAAATTATGTAAACAACATAAGCTATGATTAATCCGAATATATTATATAAATATTGATTTTTATTTTATAAGAGATAATAATAGGTATCAGAATTGTTTTAAACCATGATACTTATCGTTTTGGTAAATAAGGAGGATATTATGCTGGAAGAAATAATGCTTGGAAAAAAGATATGGGCCGTAGTCGGCGCAAACCAGGATCAGGAGAAATATGGGAATATGATATTCAGAAAGCTGAAATCAAAAGGCTACGAGGTTTATCCGGTGAATCCAATGTACGATACTGTGGAAGGTGACAAATGCTATAAGGATCTCACATCTCTACCAGTTGTTCCTGAAGTAATTGACATGGTTGTCTCGCCAAAAAGAGGAAGAGCCTTTATTGATGAAGCTGCAAGGCTTGGCATAAAATATATCTGGCTGCAGCCGGGAACCTATGATGCTGAACTGCTGAAGCAGATAGAAGACCTGGGCCTGCAGCAGGTTCAGGCCTGTGTGCTGGTATCGGTAAGGTAGTTTATCAAAGTCAATTACGGTTGAAAGCCTTTGCCTTCCAGGCCAATATTACTTTTAAGCTGGCTTTCAACGCAGTTTGGGTTTGACTGATTTTTGTACTTCAGAAGGCTTTAGCCTTAACTATCGGCTTTCAGCCGATAGTAATTGACTTCGGGAAATAGTTTGGAAATTACAGCTCTTTCTTAAATATCATTGACATTACAAAAATTGAACGCTATACTGAATGACATACAGTATCACGTTCAATTTTTTTATGGCACGCAGATGGGGGATAGAATGAACGAAAAGGAAACCGCCAAACAAAGGCTTATAAATGTAACAAGAGAACTTATCTGCAAGGGAAAGAAGCCGGGCGATATAACAGTAGCCGAAATCACCGAAGCAGCCGGTGTTGGAAACGGTATGGTCAACTACCACTTTCAAAGCAAGGACAATTTGATGAAAACCGCAGTCCGCGAGGTAATGGTAGAAGCTAAGGCCAAGCTGCATCAAAAGCTTAAAAGATATGAAAATCGTCCTGCAAAGGAACGCCTGACATTCATTTTAAAAGAGGTTGCCGACTTTTTAGCTGATAATCCCGAAATAAGCAGGATAGCAATTCTGGATAATTTGGCTGAGAACGACGGGCAGCCGCATATTTTGAGCGATATACGGGAATTCAACCAAAGTCTTGACGAACTGCTGGAGGGCAATACAAAAACAATTCTCATCAAGAACTTCTTAATAGCAGGTGTTTTTAATTTTGTATTCTTAAAAACCGATATTATAAAACAACATACGGGCTTTGACTTTTATGATAAAGCTCAGAGGTCGGAGGGAATTACGGGCTTTGTCAATGAAATACTGGCCGGAAATGATTTGAAGGACATAAAAAAATGTAAAGGAGGAATGTGTAAATGACCAACGGTGAGCTTTACAATGTGATTTTTAACAGGAAATCAGTCAGGAGGTTTGATATGACACCTCTGGGACAGGAGAAGCTTGATCAGCTTAAGACTTTCATGCAAGGTGTCAAAAGGCTGGATGAAGGCATCAAAACCGAATTTTCCATTCAGTCGGGTAATGAGGTCAGCAGTATTTTTGCTATAAAAGCACCTCATTACATATCCTTTTACTCCGAAAAAAAAGAGGGCTATTTGATAAATGCGGGCTTTATAATGCAGCAGATAGATCTGTATCTTTCGGCAAACCAGCTGGGAAGCTGCTGGCTGGGAGCAGCAAAGCCCAACAAAAGTGTTCCACAGGGCAGGGATGGCTTTGAATATGTAATCATGCTGGCATTTGGAAACCCGTCCGAACCTGTTCACAGAACAGGCATAGAGCAGTTTAAACGAAACAGCCTGTCAGAGATTACTTCAATCAAAGGCGCCGAACAACTGCTTGAACCTGTGAGACTGGCACCCTCGGCTGCCAATACACAGGCCTGGTATTTCAGCGGGGACGCACAGGAGATCATTGTCAGCCGCAAAAAGCTGAATATAATAAAAGCACAGCTTTATGGAAGGATGAATATTATTGACATCGGAATAGCATTATGCCATCTGTGGCTGTCTGCGGAACAGCAGGGTAAGGCAGTTGAGTTCGATTTGTCCGGCGGGCCTGCTCCCGAAGGACATGAATACATGGCAAAAGTAAGGTTAAGGGATTTATAATTGAATTTGGCGGCCGCTGTTGCGGCTCAAAGTCATAAATATGGCTTAGGAGGTCAATATGTTAACAAGAAAAAATCAAAAAAACGGTGAGGAACTTTCCATATTAGGCTTTGGGTGCATGCGGTTCCCTACAAAGACCGGCAGTATAGACGAGCCAAGAGCTATTGCCATGATCAGGGATTCAATTGAAAAAGGTGTCAACTATTTTGACACTGCATATATATACCATGCCGGCAGAAGTGAATCCCTCCTGGGGCAAGCTTTATCGGGCGGGTACAGGGAGCGGGTCAGGATTGCTACCAAGCTTCCGCCGTTTATGGTCAGGAAAATTGAAGATGCCCGCAAAATATTTGAAAAACAGCTTTCCCGGCTCAAGACTGATTATATTGATTATTACCTCCTGCACATGCTTACCGATAAGCCGTCCTTTGACAGATTGGCCGGGCTTGGCGTATTGAAGTGGCTTGAAGAGCTCAAGGAAAAAGGTACCGTCAAAAATATCGGCTTCTCCTTTCATGGAGGGAAAGCTGATTTTGAGTCGATACTCAAGGCTTATCCCTGGGATTTCTGCCAGATACAATACAATTATATGGATGAGAACAACCAGGCCACCAGGGATGGATTGAGGCTTGCCGCAAGCATGGGGATTCCTGTAATAGTCATGGAGCCCCTGAGAGGAGGAAAGCTTGTAACGCACCTGCCCCAGGAGGTTAAGAAGGCTTTTAATGATTACGATAAGGACAGGTCTCCCGCCGAATGGGCTTTTCGATGGATTTGGAACCATCCGGAGGTCAATGTGGTCCTGTCTGGTATGAGTGATGAAGCACAGGTTGCAGATAATATACGGATGGCTTCCGATGCAGTACCCAACTCACTCTCAAAAGAAGAACTTGCTGTTTTTGAAAATGTGAAGAAAGTCATGCATGAGAAGACAAAGATTCCGTGCACAGCCTGCGGTTACTGTTTGCCCTGCCCTGCCGGAGTGGACATCCCGGCCTGCTTTTCACACTACAATGATAAATATCTTACGAAGGACAGATCGGTTAGAATAAGATATTTCCAGAGCCTTGGGGCATTGGCAGCCAAACCGGCCTATGCTTCCCGGTGCATGAATTGCGGAAAGTGCGAAAGTCACTGCCCCCAAAGCATCGCCATACGCAGCCAGTTAAAAGTGGTCAGCCGGGAAATGGAAGGTATTCTGTACAGGCCTATTGTGGGAATAGCACGAAAATTTATGAGGATAAAGTGAGGAATACCGTCAGTCTGAAAGGAATCGGGCTGATGGTATTGTTTTATTTCCTTCCCTTAAGACTTAAAGTATGCTAAAATTTAACCAAGTTTTAAAAAGGTTATCAACTAATTTTCGGGGTGTGTAAATGTATCTGAAAAAACTTGAAATACAGGGGTTTAAATCATTTGCAGATAAGATAAATCTGGATTTTACATCAGGTATTACTGCTGTAGTTGGCCCTAACGGAAGTGGTAAAAGCAATATCGGTGATGCGGTCAGATGGGTTTTAGGTGAGCAAAGTGCAAAAACTCTCAGGGGCAGCAAAATGGAGGATGTGATTTTTGCAGGAACCGAACACAGAAAATCTGTGGGTTTTGCTGAGGTATCTCTGACAATTGATAATTCGGATAACTATCTTCCTGTATCCTACAGCGAAGTTACCATTACAAGAAGAGTTTACCGTTCAGGTGAAAGTGAATATTACATAAACAAGACGTCATGCCGGCTTAAGGACATACATGAGCTTTTCCTTGATACGGGAATAGGCAGGGACGGATACTCCATCATCGGTCAGGGCCGTGTTGATGAAATCCTCAGTTCCAAATCCGAGGACAGAAGGCACATATTTGAGGAAGCCTCAGGAATAATGAAGTACAAGGTCAGAAAACAGGAGGCCGAGAGAAAGCTTGAGCTTACCGAACAGAATCTTGTGCGTATCAACGATATTATCAACGAGCTTGAAAGTCAGCTGGAACCCCTCAGAGAACAGTCTGACGCAGCAAAGAAATATCTTTCCCTGAGAGAAGGTTTAAAAGAGCTGGAAGTAAACGTCTATCTGGACAGTATAGATAAATTCAAGGAAAAGATAAAGGAATACGAGGGTCAGTTCAAGGATATAAAGGATAATATAGAGGCTGAAGAGAGAAAGCTTAGAAATATTACAGCCCAAAACCAGCAGAAAACCGAACTGCTGAAGACCCTGGAAGAAAAAATCACCGAAGCCAGGGAGAAGTTTTATGTCATTGAAACAAATCTCGAAAAAAACAGTTCGGAAATAAATCTTAACAATGAAAAAATCAATGGCCTTGATCAGAATATCAAGAGACTTGATGATGAAATATCTGAAATACAAACCAAATCCGAAGAGCTTTTAAAGGAAGAAAAAACCCGGCAGGGGAAAATCGATTATTTGAACAAGCAGTATGCCGATTTTTCAAAAAAGCTTGAGGCTTACCAGTCTGAGCTTGATGCAATTATTTCAACCCTGAGCGAGAGTGAACAGCAGATTGAAAAAATGAAGGCCGGTATTATGGATAAGCTTGACCTTCAATCGGACAAGAGGACACAGATAAACAATATCAGGAATCATATAGAAAATCTTAAGAAAAGACAAAATTCCATTGGGACAGAAATATATTCCTTGAAGCTGGAAAAAGACAAGGATAATATGAAGAAGGAAGATCTGGCCGAAAGTATAAGGAATACTGTCCTGCTTATAAAGCATTCCAGTACAAAAATGCAGGAGCTGAGCAATGAGAGGAATGAGCTTCAGAGCACCCTGCAAACCATGGAAAAACAGCACGGAACCGTTAAAACGGATATTCAGGTCAAATCCTCCAGACACCGGATGCTGAAGGATATGGAAAAAAGCATGGAGGGCTACAGCAGGAGCGTCAAGGAAATAATGCACGCCTGCCAGTCTTCGGGCGAATTTGGGAGCGGTATACATGGTACGGTGGCCCAGCTTATTTCCGTTGACAAAAAATATGAGACTGCAATAGAAATGACCCTGGGCAGCGCGCTTCAGAACATAATTGCATCAACCGAAGAAGATGCAAAAAAAGCAATAGAATTTCTGAAAAGGAACAGAATAGGAAGGGCTACCTTTTTGCCTGTTACGGCTGTTAACGGTAAACGCCTGGATGATAATACCATCCGGAGGCTTGAAGAATTTAAAGGCTTTTGCGGTCTGGCTTCAGATCTGGTCACCTGCGACAGCAGGTATAAGGGCATAGTTTTAAATCTTCTGGGCAGGGTGGCAGTGGTTGAAAACCTGGATGCAGGTATAGGCATTGCTAAAAAATTCGGTTATACCTTTAGAATAGTTACGCTTGAAGGAGATATATTGAGTACAAGCGGCTCCATGTCGGGAGGAAGCAATGATCACAAAAGCTCTGGCATATTGAGCAGAAGCAGGGAAATTACCGAACTTGAGACGTCAGTCGAAGCCCTGAAAAAAGAGGAGGTTTCTCTGGGCAGCAAAATCAATGAAGTGAGAAGTATGCTTTCAGAGGTAGAAACAGAATATAATGAAGAAAATAATAAACTCAGGGACAGTGAACTTGTGAAAACAAGGGATGAAAACCATCTGGGCATGCTTGAGGACAACATGAGAAAAACAGATGCCAAAATCGGCATGCTCAACGATGAAAAGGCTCAGATTGCAAAGCAGGAGCAGGAAACCGTCCTTGAACAGAAAAAATATGAGGAAGAACTTGAGAATATAGAAAAAGATATTGCCCAAACAAAATCCATTATCGCAGAGCACCAGGAAAAATACAAAGCCGACCAGTCTGTGAGGGATGAGCTGCATCAGGAAATAACCGACTTTAAAATTTCGGTCAATTCCATTGTTGAAAGTATTCAGAGTGTAAATGAACACATGGATAGAATCGGCTCTGAAAAAGAAGCAATGCAAAAGAGCATTGCAAGAAAGCAAAATGAAAGGCAGCGGGCGGCCAATGAAACTCTATCCCTCAGGCAGGCCATTGAAGGTCTTGAAAATCTGATAAAAGGTTTGCAGAATGAAAAAACAGGCAAGACTTTTGAAATAGACAGGCTTGTTGAAGAGAAGAAGGTTTTGGAGGAAGAATCCTCAGATTTCATTGAAAAGCTGAATTCCACCAATAAGACCATACTGCTGCTCCAGGAGGAATATAACAGGATAGATGTCAGGAATACCAGGGCAGAAGCTGAAATGAAGGCAATACAGGACAGGATGTGGGACGAATATGAACTGACCTATTCCAATGCCCTTGAAATTAAAAAAGAGCTCCCAAGCATTCCGCAGGCCCAAAGGACAATCAATGACTACAGGGCACAGATAAAAATGCTTGGCCCGGTTAATGTATCGGCTATTGACGATTATATAAAAACCAGGGAACGCTTTGAGTTTATGTCTGTTCAAAAAAATGACATGGAGCAGGCCAAGGACAAGCTGCATAAAATCATTACCGAAATGGTTCAAATAATGAAGAAGCAGTTCATTGAGCAATTCAAGCTTATCAATGAGAACTTCGGCATAGTATACCGGGAGCTGTTCGGCGGCGGCAGAGCCGAGCT
This sequence comes from Ruminiclostridium cellobioparum subsp. termitidis CT1112, assembly GCF_000350485.1. Lineage (GTDB taxonomy): Bacteria > Bacillota > Clostridia > Acetivibrionales > DSM-1351 > Ruminiclostridium > Ruminiclostridium termitidis. Next base: position 4,218 of record NZ_AORV01000033.1, on the reverse strand, counting down.
TATCATTGCCGATCAGGAAAATGTTCTTGAGAGCGGAATTGAGATCGAGGTTCAGCCCCCAGGAAAAAAGCTTCAGAACATGATGCTGCTCTCGGGAGGCGAGCGTGCCTTTACGGCCATTGCCCTTTTATTTGCCATACTGAGGCTGAAACCCACACCTTTCTGCCTTCTGGATGAAATAGAGGCGGCGCTGGATGATGCAAATGTTTACAGGTTTGGCGAGTATGTGAAGAAGTTCTCGCAAAAGACCCAGTTTATCATTGTAACACACCGCAAGGGCACCATGGAGGCCTCCGACACCATGTACGGTGTGACCATGCAGGAACATGGCGTATCCAAGGTGGTTTCCATGAAGATGGGCGAAAAGGCAAGCTGAGAAAGTTACAAAAACATACATTAAAAATTTGGAGGATTGGAATGGGCTTTTTCGATAAACTTAAAGACGGATTGATGAAAACCAGAAAAAGTATCACTGAGAAAATAGATCAGGTACTTGTATCATTCGGCAAGGTAGATGAAGAGTTGTTTGATGAGCTGGAGGAAATACTGATCACTTCCGATCTTGGGATAGACACGACCATGAGGGTTATAGAGGATATCAAGTCCAAGGTGCGCGAAAGAAAAATAATTGATGCCATGAAGGTAAAAGACCTTTTAAAGGAGGAACTTCAGGAAATTCTTTCAAAAGGCGGCAATGAGTTTAAGTTGGATACCAAACCTGCTGTGATCATTGTCATCGGGGTAAACGGGGTGGGCAAAACCACATCCATAGGGAAAATTGCCAACCTTTACAAACAGCAGGGCAAGAAAGTTCTGCTGGCCGCCGGGGATACCTTCAGAGCCGCTGCCATTGACCAGCTTGAAATATGGGCCGAACGGGTGGGCGTGGACGTAATAGCTCAAAAGGAGGGTTCTGATCCGGCAGCGGTAATATATGATGCGGTGCAGGCGGCCAAGTCCAGAAAGGCCGATTTGCTCATTTGTGATACGGCGGGAAGACTTCACACCAAGAAGAACCTTATGGAGGAGCTCAAAAAAGTATCCAGGGTTCTGGACAGGGAACTTCCGGGAGCCGACCGCGAAACCTTGCTTGTACTTGATGCCACAACAGGTCAGAATGCAATATCCCAGGCCAAGACCTTCAGTGAAACCGCCGACATAACAGGTATAGTCCTGACAAAGCTGGACGGAACGGCAAAAGGCGGTATAGTGGTAGCAATCAAGTCCGAGCTTGATATACCTGTCAAGCTCATAGGAGTGGGAGAACAGCTAGATGATCTCCAGAGGTTTGATGCAACGGAATTTGTTGAAGCATTATTTTCATAATGCCGATGCAATAAATTCAGAAGGTGGTATGAGTGATATCACCACATCTCTCAAAGCTTTATAAAATTATTTTCAGGGGTATTTGACCGGGGAATGGGTGCGAAAGGAGTAAACATGGAAAAAGAAATAAATTATGATTACTACAAGGAAAAAAATAAAAAGAGCAATACGGGCAAAATTACATTTATAGTTATACTTGCAGTTTTGATTGTCGGCGCCATAATAGGCAGTTCCATATATATGGAATTGATACAGCTCAGGGAACTGAATCCAAAAGCCGATTATCCGTCGGTTTTTACAACAAATCTGCTGTATAAGATTATTTTCATTTTATTGAGCTTCGTTGTTATAAGTTTGTTTGTATATATTTCAAACATTTTTATTATCAAAAATCTTAAGAAATATTTCGCTCATAACAATCTGGAAGCCAGAAAAATGTATAATGCTCCCATTGCTTTGATCATTGGGATTATAGGAGCATACCTGACAAAGGATTACTTTTACGGTAAGGCACTCCTGTTCTTGAATTCGGTTAAATTCGGAAGGGTTGATCCCCAATTCGGACAGGATATCGGATATTACATGTTCCAAAGGCCCTTTTATATGTCGCTTCTGGACTTCATATCCAACCTGTGGCTGTTCATTGTGATCTATTCGGCAATTTATTATGTCCTGGTACTGCTGACGGCTTTAAACAACACTTTTTCAGCAGATACCCTTAAGGATAAGATATTGCTCCGACACAACCTGTTAAACGTAGCCATATTTTTTGTACTCAAATCGGTATCCTACAAGTTTCAGAGAGAGGGACTTTTGTATTCAAGCTTTACTGAAACGGGAGTGAACGGTTCAGGCTTCTCCAGCACAAATATATGGATCAGGTTTTATACCATTGCACCGGTCATTGTGCTGGCCATAGTTATCATTGCCTTTCTTTTCATGTGGAAGGGAAAGCTGAAAAAAGCCGCCTTCACCATAGCAGTTTATCCTGTGCTCTTTATACTGGTCACAATAACCTCCGGAATAATCCAGACGGTTTTTGTCAAACCAAATGAGTTTGAATATGAAAAAAATTATCTGAAAAACAATATGATTGAAACAAGGGCAGCCTATGGACTTGATAAAATAAAGCAGTACGATTTCAAAACCATAGAGGATTTGACACCCGAAATAATCAAAAATAACAGAAATACCATTGACAACATAAGAGTTGTTGATTATGCTCCTACTCTTAACAGCAATAAGCAGCTTCAAAGCAATACAAACTTTTACACCTTTTCAACAGGGGATATTCTGAATTATACAGTAAACGGCAAAGAGATACCTGTACTCATTTCTGCAAGAGAAATCAACACGTCAAATCTTCAGAATCAAAACTTTGTCAACAGGACTTTCAAATACACCCACGGTTACGGGGTGGTTGTCAATCCCATAAACAAGGTAACTGCACAGGGACAGGTGGAATTCCTGTTAAGCGGTCTGAAAATGGACACAGTTGACAAGCAAAATCTCAATATTACCGAACCCAGGATATATTACGGAGAACTGACCAACAACTTTGTCATTGTCAATCCCAAGGCTTCAAAGAAAGAGGCTGAAATTGATTATGACGGAACCGCAGTCAACTATTTTGAGGCCGGGGACACAGAAAAAATAAAGCTGAATCTGCTGAACAGATTGCTGTTTGCAACCAAGTACATGGATGCAAACATACTGGTGTCCAGTAACATAAATTCCGAATCACAGATACTGCTGAACAGGAATGTTGTGGAAAGAGCCCAAAAAGGAGTTCCGTTCCTGAAGGTTGATTCGGACCCTGCCATGACCATAACCTCTGACGGAAGGCTCAAGTGGGTGCTGGACGCATACACCGTCTCAGATAACTACCCCTATGCACAGAACTTTTATACCCAGAGCAGCGAGCCCGATCTGAGAGCTTTGAACGGTATAAACTACATCAGAAATTCGGTGAAGATAACTGTTGACGCATATGACGGGACTGTCAGGTATTATGTGATAGATAAGGAAGATCCTATAATCCAGGCATATCAGAAGGTTTATCCGGAGGTATTCTCAAAGGAGCCGCTGCCTGAGGATATAGCTTCGCATACAAGGTATCCTGAAACCTTGTTCAAGATACAGACCGAGGTTTTAAAGAAATACCATCTTGACCCCAATGAGCATGAGGAAAACATATCGAATTTCTATACAAACCAGGATGCCTGGAATATCGCAAAATATCCCGATGAGAACAGCCCCGATAAAGTCAGGGATATAGATGCCTATTACAATATGATCAAGCTCCCCGATGATTTGGGCAAGACAGAGGAGTTAATACTCATGAGACCGTTCACTCCTTCGGCAGGCAAGCATAATATGATATCCTGGCTGGCTGTAAGAAATTCAAAGGATAATTACGGTGAGATGATACTTTTCAACTTCCCCAAAAATACAAATATACTGGGACCTGACCAGGTTGAGGTCAATATCAACCAGATCAGTGAAATATCCGAATACAATACATTATGGGGACAGGGTAAATCCAATGTATTTAAGGGCAGTCTGCTTGTAATACCCATAGAGAACAGTGTACTTTATGTGGAACCAATATATATCCAGTCAAAAAGCGAATCCTCAATACCCCAGGTCAAAAAGATAATAGTGGGGTATCAGGACGGGACCGATTTCAAGCACGGAATCGGAAATAACCTTGAAGATGCGCTGAATAATCTGTTCGAAGGTGATCTGAAACTGACCGGAAATAAATTGCCGACAGTGGATCAGAAGGAGCAGAACGGGGAGGAAGAAACCCAAAACGGAGAGACACCAAATGAAGGCAATAATCAACCTGCTGAACAGACTTCAACTGATACCGGAACCCCGCCGGCCGAT
>NZ_AORV01000032.1 GCF_000350485.1 Ruminiclostridium cellobioparum subsp. termitidis CT1112 | reverse complement strand
GCAAATGTGGCTCATGGAGGTTAATATGAGAGTGTTTTTTGCAATAGAATTTGAGGAGGAAATAAAGGAACGTTTGTATTCTCTCCAGCAGGAAATTAAGAAATACTGCAGCGGGGGGAATTTTTCACACAAGGAAAATTTTCATCTGACCCTGAGGTTTATAGGGGAACAGAATCCCGGACAGGTTGAGAAGCTGAGAAGGGCCTTGCGTACGGCTGCGGCAGGTACGCCCTGCTTTCAACTGCAGATTGACAGACTGGGAGCATTCAGCAAAGGCAATAAAAAAATAATCTGGACGGGGCTGGAGGAAAACAGCGAACTGCAGAAATTATACTGCAGGCTTGAAGCAGTACTTGAGAGGGAAGGCTATCCCGGTGAGGGCAGAAGCTATAGTCCCCATATAACCCTGGTAAGAGAGACCAGGCCGGCCGAAAATGCACCTGGTATAGATAAAATACAATTTGATAAATCAGCGGTAAAAGTGAGCTCAATATCACTGATGGAGAGTAAGAGGGTTAATGACATGCTTACTTATACGGCAATTGATAAAGCCGGACTCCAGGGTTATTGATATTAGCTAAATTGTTGACTTGATTTATTTTAAAGCTTATAATAATTATAGCTAATAAATATCAGCATGATTAGCTAAAATCAAATATATTTTAGCTAATACTCTTCAAATCAAAAGATATTTTTTATTTCAACGTTAGGTATTTCTTTGAAAGGAGCTTTGATTATGAGAGTAACATCAACGGAGGTTCAAAATAACTTTGGAAAATATCTGGCATTGGCTTCTGCCTCTGAAGAAATCATCATAACCAAAAACAGCAAGGATATAGCAAGATTGGTTCCCTGCAGTAACGTTGACAGGGTGGGGGAAGAGTGCTGCATATATGAAGATGAGGACGGTCTCAGGATGACCTATGAGGAATTCACAAAGCTTTCCGAAGAATCTGACAAGAGGTATGAGCTTATTGACGGAGAACTTTTTCTGCTGGCCTCACCCAGTTATGCCCACCAAAGGGTCATCGCCGAAATCAGCGGTTACTTCCATATCTGGTTCAAAGATAAAAAGTGCAGACCTCTGACTTCACCTTTTGACGTTACCTTGATTAAGGGAGATAACAACAAAAATGTTGTTCAACCGGATATACTTATCATCTGTGATACTGAAAAAATAGATGAAAAAGGGAAGTATTGGGGCATACCCACACTAGTCGTGGAAGTTCTCTCCCCCTCCTCCAGAAAGCATGATATGCTCAGAAAACTCAATCTATACGCACTTACGGGAGTTAAGGAATTTTGGCTGGCCGATACATCAAAAAAAGCCGTATATTTATATAATTTCGAAAACAAGGTCATAGAAGACTTTATCACATTTACAAACAACCAGACTGTCAGGTCAAATGTATTTGAAGGCCTGGAAATCCCTCTCGAGGATATTTTTATAATATGATCCCATGTAAATATTTCCAGACAGCAAATTAAATTGAACTGCTTCCCGCAAAATGGTAAAATGGAAATCTGGAAAGATTTAATCCTGACAGGAAATAACCGCCTATGGAGGGAATATGATAAAAAAAACCATTATAAAATCGGTGTGTCTGGTAACTGCTATCGTATTTATGACAACCGGTACATATGCAGCAGGAAATGTAACCTTGAAGATTGACGGCAAACAGGTAAACGATGCGGTAAAGGAATTCAACGGCAAACAGTATGTACTTGTCGACAGCCTGGCAGGAAATCTTGATGGTATTACCGTAAGCAAAAGCGATAAGTCAATTGAAATAAATACCGATACAAACAGGATTTCAAATATAATAAACAAAGTCGGTCCTTCAGTGGTAGGCATCATAGGCAAGCTTAAGGAAAGCAGTTATGATTACAGCGAATACACCGACAACCTGATTTTTGGAACAGGCGTCATATATAGAAGTGACGGATACATAGTTACCAATGCCCATGTTGTAAAGGACATGGATACCATTGTGGTTGTCCTCTCCAACAGCAAGGCATATAAAGCCAGGCTGAAGGCCATAGATGACAGTCTTGATCTGGCGGTGATCAAAATAGACAAGGGAGGACTGACTCCGGCCGTTTTCGGAGATATGTCCAGTGTTGCGGTGGGCCAGGAAGTTGTGGCCATTGGCACACCCTTATCTTTTAATTTAAGAAACTCGGCCACAAAAGGCATAATCAGCGGGATGAACAGGTCGGCCGACGGGGAGTACAGGTTTATACAATCCGATGCGGCAATCAACGGAGGAAACAGCGGAGGCCCCCTGGTGAATATGAAGGGCCAGGTTATAGGCATCAATTCGGTAAAACTGGTGGGATTTGGAGTGGAAGGACTTAATTTTTCAATTCCTGTTGATACCGTCAGGTACGCCATAAGTCACTTTGAGAAATTCGGAAAAATCAAGAGACCTTATCTGGGAATAGTATTTTCAGAGAGCATAACCTCACAGTACGGTCTCCCCAGTTCTGTTGAAGGCCTGACGGTCAGGGATATTGAAGAAGGCTCGGACGCTGAAAGGTACGACATTCAGGTGGACGACAAGCTGGTATCGGTAAACGGTGTGAAGGTTAACTCAATTATCGATTACAATGAGGAAATGAAAAAATATCTTCCGGGAGATAAAGCGGCCTTTAAATTGCTCCGGGATAATAAACAGCTTACAGTCAACGTGGTTTTCGGTGAAAAATAAACCGTCGTCAGAAGAGTTTTAAGAACGGCAGTAAGCAATTAAGAGAAAAAGAGTATAGAAAATAAGGACGTGACAGTTATGAAAATAGGAAAAACTTTATTAAGTCTGCTTGTTGTGATTTCAATATTGGCAGCCTTCCTGACGAATACATATGCGGCCGGAAATGACAAACTGGTGCTTGAACTCAAGGTGGGAAGTACTTCTGCCAAAGTCAACGGAACCGAATCAAAGGTTGAAAAACCTTATATGGCGAACAATTCGGCAATGGTACCTCTGGAATGGATCACCACAGCCGTCGGAGCCGAAGTAAACAAAAAGAATAAAGTTATCGAAGTCATATATGGTGAAATGAATGCCGAGATAACTGTCGGGTCGACAGAATACATTTCCAATACTGAAAAGAAAAAACTGCCGGCAGCACCTGTTGTAAAAGACAAAGCGACTATGGTGCCTCTGGAGTTTATATCGGCCAGTTTTCCGGTTACTGTCACCAGTGACCTGAAAAAAGGCAGCATAAAGATAGTTCTTGAGGATGACGGGGCGTTAAATGATTTATCCTTTCTCACCGGAGGCATTACCAGTCCGAAGGTGGGCAACAGCTTTTACGGCTGGAGCTTAAGTATACCCTCCGGATCAAGAATAGTATCCAACAGCTTTAAATCCGATAAAGTAGGCATTACAAATGAGAGCAGGAGTCTTTATTTTGAGATAGCAGTGGAAAATAAAAATGGCAGAAAACTTGCCGAGCTGTACAACGATATATTGTACAACAGTTCGGTGAGAAATTCAAAAATGGATCCTGCGGCCGCTGTCCCGTACTTTCAGTATACAAGGCTTTCAGAATATGATGAGTCCTTGCGAGTAAAAGTATTTGACAAGGGAGATTACTTCTATTATGTCACTATAAATTGTTATGATAATTCAGTTACACCTGAAAAGCTTTTAACAGACAAATATTATGAAAACATTATGAATTCCTTCAGTCTCAATTATAAAGGTGCGGTAAAAGGTGTGGAGGATATTTCCAGGGTTGTGCAGGGAAAGGCAAGTTTTTATAACTATGTGACTTTGAACCTGGATGCCAAATATCTGCCCTGGTCAATCAATGTACCTGCAAAATGGGATAAGGTATTGTCAAACGATGATCCCATGACGACCTGCCTTGGTCTGGACAGCAGGCACTATATGAGAATAACCATGAATACGCTGGGGGACAGCGGAAGTCTTGAGGAATATGTAGACAATATCAAGGAGAAATACAACAAATATTTCAATGCCAGGGTATATAAATTCATCTCCGATGAGAATGCCACAGCTGCCGGTGCTGAGGCCAGAAACCTTAAATTCAGCATAAAACAGGGAGATAAGGTCTATATTATGGATGAGTTATATTTTACCAAAGGAAGTTTTGTTTATGAAATAACAGTCAAACTTCCTGAAGGCGAATACGATAAGCTTATAGGCCAGTTTAAAGAGACCATAGATCAAATGGACTTCTACTCTGTTGATGAAGGAAAATTCGAGAGTGATTTTGAAAAATATACCAATAAAAATGTCGGTATAAGGGTGTCACAGCAGGACGAATTGTTTGAGTATATTAACAAAACCTTCAGCTGGAGTGTTAAACTGCCCGGTTACTGGACCAAATCAGGTGCCGGAGATGATAGCTCGGTCACTTTTACCGAGCCTGATACAAATGCAAGTGTAATGGTTTATGCGACCGAAAACTCATCATTGTCCAGGTCTCTCACCGACGAGGAGAAATTTGGTATAATGAAGGTTCTGAAAAAAGTATATGGTGCGACTCCGGTCCAGTCCTCTGTCAATGAAAAAGGTTATCAAATGAGGGTATATACATATAAGGTTGAAAGTGCAGATATGGATTTTTTTGCAGCAGTGACCAGCTATTGCTTTGAGGCCGGGGACTATTCGTACTGCTATATCAGTGTTGTTCCTGATCTTACGGCAACTGACAGGACAGTTAACGAAGTTAAAGATATCTGGAAGACCTTTATGATAAAAAAATAGGTTAAATAGGAGATTTTTAAGGAGTTTTATGAGAGAAAAGATACAGCCCCTGGCATACAGAATGGCGCCGAGGACTATTGAGGAATTTGTCGGACAGGGCCATATAATAGGCAGGGATAAAATGTTGTACAGGATGATAAAAGCGGATAGAATTACGTCAATTATTCTATATGGCCCGCCAGGCACCGGAAAAACTTCACTGGCCAGGATCATTGCAAATACCACCCAGTCCAGCTTTGAAAAGCTTAATGCGGTAACTTCGGGCGTTGGTGATATAAAAAGAATTGCCGCCGACACCAAAAATACAATGCTTAATCCAAATGGCAGAACAGTTTTGTTTATAGATGAGATCCACCGCTTCAATAAATCCCAGCAGGATGCACTTTTGCCTTATGTAGAGGACGGATCCATCGTACTGATAGGTGCAACTACCGAAAATCCTTTTTTTGAAGTAAACAAAGCGCTTATATCCAGATCAACGGTGTTTATGCTGAAGCCCCTTGAAAAAGAAGATATAAAAAAACTGCTTATAACCGCTATCAGGGATAATGAGAGGGGCCTGGGAAACTATATTATAAATATCAGCGAGGAGGCGCTTGACTACCTGAGTGAGGTCTGTTCCGGTGATGCCCGTACGGCACTTAATTCCATAGAGCTGGCCGTACTTACCTCCGAGCTTGGTGAGAACGGTGCTATAGATATAACCTTGAAAACAATTGAAGAGTGCGTTCAGAAAAAAGCAATCCGCTTTGATAAAAATGGTGAAGAGCATTATGATAATATCAGTGCCTTTATTAAATCCATGAGGGGAAGCAGCCCTGATGCAGCAGTATTCTACCTTGCAAGAGCGCTGTATGCAGGTGAGGATGTAGAATTCCTGGCAAGAAGAATAATAATATGCGCCTCAGAGGATGTGGGTATGGCAAATCCGACGGCACTCCAGGTTGCCGTGGCCGCGGCACAGGCGGTAAAGATGATTGGGATGCCCGAGGCCAGGATAATACTCGCTCATGCGGCAGTTACAGTTGCCTGCAGCCCCAAGTCAAATTCCGCATATATGGCCTTAAACAAAGCAATGTCTGATGTTGAATCAAAAAACACTGGGAGTGTCCCCATGCATTTGCGGAATGCCGCAGCAAAGGGCATGGAGCAGCTGGGCTATGGACAGGGCTATAAATATGCACATGATTATAAAAATAATATCGTAAAACAGGAATTTTTCCCTGAGGAAATGAAAGGGACACTTTATTACAACCCGACTGCAAACGGCTACGAAGCCAAAATAAAAGACTGGTTGGAGAAATGGAGAGAGCAGTGATGAAGAAAAGAGTACTGGCGTGGATACTACTTGCAGGTTTTGTATTACTAATATTAAACATAGTGGTATTTCAGATTTTTCTCATGCAAAGTATTGCAGTATATGCAGTAATTGCAGTATGGTTTATTTTCACCAATAAGCCCCTGCCAAGCAATAAGATAATAAAAACAGGTGAAAATACCACCGGAGATGTTCAGGAGGCTGATAATGAGAATCCCGATGAAGCAGAAAGTTCTCAGGAAAATGAGGATAATTCTGAAGAATAAAATCTCTGCAAAATAGAATAAATATTTTACCTCTGTAAATACTATCAGGGAATAACTTCAAATAGAACAAATATTTTCTGGAAGTTAGTACCTAAGAATGAAAATCATTCCTTTAAATATTATTTTCGGAGGTGAAAATATGATAGTTGCAGTACAGTCAAATTTAACGGAGCTGTCAAAAGCCCTATCCCAAAGAGGGTATAATGTGGTTGACCTATATACTTACAGAAACCCTATAGATGCAGTTGTATATGAGGGGGGGCGTTTTGATTTTTCGGCAATAACTGAAGAAAATACAAACCCTGTTATGAGCACCAGCAGCAAATCCAGCTATGGTGTTTTTATTGTCTGCGCAAACGGAAAGAGCATAGATGAAATTGATTATATGCTGAAAAACAGGTGTTACAGCTCGTTTTTCTAGCGCATATAATAATCTGAAAAATAAAAATAATTTAAGTTATTTCAAATAAATGTTACTATTTCTACTTGAATTCCCTTTTATGATATGGTAACATCAATAAAGTCTAGTAAATTAATTGGAATTAAGGTGATTAACTTGAAGGTTTCCACAAAGGGAAGATATGGTTTGAGAGCCATAGTTGATCTTGCCGTCCATGATAGGGAAGGGCAGGTATCTTTAAAAAGTGTTGCAGAAAGACAGGGTCTTTCCGAAAATTATCTGGAACAGCTTTTTTCGTCCTTGAAAAAGTCCGGCCTTGTCAAAAGCATCAGAGGCGCTCAAGGAGGTTACCTGCTTGCCAAGCCTGCTGAAAAAATTTTGGTGGGAGATGTTTTAAGATCCCTGGAAGGGACGCTTTGCCCGGTGGACTGCATAGATCTCGAAATGCCTGTCAGCTGTGATAAGGCTGATAGTTGTGTTACGGCTGCGGTTTGGGCGAAATTGAGGGATAAAATCAACGAGGTTGTTGATTCTATTACGGTAGCCGATCTTGTACAGCAGCATCAGGAAAAAACAAGAAATGACGATTATATTTATTACATATAATCCTGTTTTTATTAATTTTGTAAGGGTATATTATTAAGGAATACTTGAAGACTGATTCATATATTCCTCTTTAAGTTCAAATTTATAAGGGAGTGTTCGATATGGGAAACAGAGTTATTTATTTAGATCATGCAGCAACCACATATGTAAAGCCTGAAGTTTTTGAAACTATGAAGCCTTACTTCTGCGAGCAATTTGGTAATGCTTCTTCAATATATACTCTTGGCCGTGAAAGCAAGAAAGCGGTTGAAGAAGCCAGAGAAAAGGTTGCCAGGGCACTTGGAGCACAGGCCAGAGAGATTTACTTTACCGGTTCCGGAAGTGAAGCCGACAACTGGGCTATAAAAGGCATAGCAAGTGCCAACAAGAAAAAAGGCAATCACATTATTACGTCTGCCATAGAGCACCCTGCAATAATGAATTCCTGCAAATACCTGGAGAGTGAAGGGTTTGAAGTAACCTACCTGCCCGTTGACAGCGACGGAGTTGTATCACTGGAAGATTTAAAAAAGGCTGTAAAGGATACAACCATTCTTATCAGTATCATGTTTGCAAATAATGAAATAGGTACCATTCAGCATATAAAGGAAATAGGTGCTTTTGCCCGTGAAAAGGGCATTTATTTTCACACTGATGCTGTACAGGCAATAGGAAATGTTGCCATAGATGTAGAGAAGATGAATATTGACCTTTTATCTCTGTCAAGCCATAAGTTCTACGGACCTAAGGGTGTAGGCGCCTTATATGTAAGAAAAGGTGTGAAGATTTCCTCCTTTATACATGGTGGAGCACAGGAAAGAGGCAAGAGGGCAAGTACCGAAAACCTGCCTGGTATTATCGGACTGGGTAAGGCAATAGAGCTTGCGGTTGAAAATATGGACTCCTATAACACAAAGCTTCTGGACTTAAGAGAAAAAACCATAGAGGGTCTTATGGCCAAAGTTCCATATATCAGATTGAATGGCCATAGAACCAACAGACTGCCTGGCAATGTAAATATTTCATTCCAATATATAGAAGGCGAATCACTCCTCTTAATGCTTGATATGATCGGAGTTTGCGGTTCCAGCGGATCGGCCTGTTCTTCGGGCTCCCTTGATCCTTCACATGTTTTGATGGCTATCGGTCTTCCCCATGAAATTGCTCACGGTTCACTGAGATTGACATTTGGTGAGGAGAATACCCAGGAGGATGTTGATTTTTTACTTGAGGAAATTCCTAAAATAGTGAGCAAGTTAAGGGATATGTCGCCATTATACGAAGCTATCAAGAACAAAAAGTAATATTTGATACCCTGTTATCAATTTATGAGCATTTAATCAAAGTTAATCATATATGAGAAAAGAGGTTATGTTAAATGTATAGTGAAAAAGTCATGGACCATTTTTCAAATCCAAGAAATGTTGGAGAAATTGAAGATGCCAATGGTGTTGGTCAGGTTGGAAATGCAAAATGCGGAGATATCATGAAAATGTATCTTAAAATAGAGGATAATATAATAGTTGATGCAAAGTTTAAAACTTTTGGCTGCGGGGCTGCAGTAGCAACCAGCAGTATGGCTACCGAGCTTGTAAAGGGCAAAACTGTTGAGGAAGCTATGAAAATAACAAATAAAGCTGTTGCTGAAGCACTTGATGGATTGCCGCCCGCAAAGATGCACTGTTCAAATCTTGCAGAGGAAGCTATTGCTGCTGCACTGGAGGATTACAGGAGAAAGAACGGCCAGGCCCCCGATGAGAGCGTAGACTGTAACGGCTGCTGCAACAGCTGTTATCACAGCCACGGACGTGAAGAAGATTTTGATGATGAAGACTAGATCTGTAATATATAAACGTGTATTGTCCGGTGGAATTTAACCGCCGGAGATGTATGAATTTAGATGATATAGACTACTGGATAACTCTGAATTAATTTAAAAATGGTTAAATAATAAATGATATTCGGTTATTATTTAACCATTTTTTTAACGTAGGGTGAATTTTTTAGTATGGGAGATTGAGGTAATGAGCTCAAAAAAGGTTATGCTTGGAATGAGCGGCGGCGTTGACAGTTCTGTTGCGGCCGCCATTTTGTTGCAGCAGGGGTATGAGGTAATAGGCGTAACGCTTCAGATATGGCAGGATATGGATGAGGAAATAAAGAAATCAGAGGGCGGCTGCTGTTCCCTGTCTGCGGTTGATGACGCGCGAAGAGTTGCAAATAAGCTTGGAATACCCTATTATGTTTTGAACTTCAAGGAAATATTCAACAAAACTGTTATTGAATATTTCAAGGAAGAGTATTTTAAAGGACGCACTCCCAACCCGTGTATTGCCTGCAACAGGCATGTCAAATGGCAGGCAATGCTTGACAAGGCTGTTGCAATGGGAATTGACTATATTGCCACAGGCCATTATGCAAAGGTTATGCTTGACCCTGAGTCTGGAAGGCACATCCTTAAGAAATCTGTGACTGATAAAAAGGACCAGACTTATGCGCTGTATAATCTCACGCAGGAGCAGCTGGGAAGGACTCTGATGCCGGTGGGGGATTATTCAAAGGAACAGATAAGGGAGATAGCAAAGGAAATAGGACTTTCTGTGGCAACCAAGCCCGACAGTCAGGAAATCTGCTTTATAAACGATAATGACTATGGAAGATTCCTGAGTGAAAACAGTGATAAAAAAATTGTTCCCGGAAAGTTTGTTGATACAAAAGGAAATGTACTGGGAACACATAAGGGAATAGTACATTACACGGTAGGTCAGAGAAAGGGGCTTGGCATAGCCTTTGGAAAACCTATGTTTGTTGTGGCACTGGATGCGGAAAACAACAGGGTTGTTCTCGGAGACGACAATGAAGTGTTTTCAGATACGCTTACAGCCTCGGACTTAAATTTCATTTCAATAGAGAGACCAGTTGACGGTATGAAAGTCAATGCCAAAATAAGATACTCTGCGAAGGAGGCGCCTGCAACGATTCATGTCATTGACGGGCAGAAAATCCGTGTGGTTTTTGATACTCCGCAAAGGGCCATCACACCCGGACAGTCGGTAGTTTTTTACAATGAAGATGTAGTAGTCGGCGGAGGAACAATAGATTAAAAACAAATAAAAAAAAACACATATAAAATAATAATTTGCAGACATTAATAATTGATTTTATTTCATTGGAGTCAGCAGATTAATTTTCAGCTGGTTCCAAAGAGGAGGGATTCTTTTGCGCGAAGGTCTTATTCCTGCCGTTTTGGGAACAGCAGTTACGGCAACTGGATTGGCAATGCGAGGTTATGATATGAAAATGAAAAGACATAGAATGACCAGGCGTGATTCAACGGTTGCAATCGGCGCTGGTATAATCGGTTTTGGACTGGCTCACGTAGTATTGGGTTCCATTGACCTTATTCAGAAATAAATCAGAGGGGTGCGAAAGCATCCCTTTTCATATTATCTGCCTGTTCCTGAGTTATCTATGCCTTTTCTATGGTCTTCACATTCATATTCATATTCTCATTTTCACATTCGTACACTTTTGCACATCTTCGTATATTTCCACTCCATTTTTCAAGGTTTAATGATAAACATTAAATATATTTGACTTCATTATGGTCAGGTATTACTATTTAAATAGTAATAATATCCAATTGTGAAGGAAAATTAAATGAATGAGAAAATTGAAGATACATTGATTGAATATTCCCTCGTTTCAAAGGATATAACTGTAACTTCACACTTTATAGTAAAGGAAGCTTTATTTTAGCCGACGGAATGCTTTTTATAAGGGCTATCCGTTTTTCTTCACTGGAGGCCAAATGTGATGTTCTGGATTGCCAGCCCGGAGATATTATTGAGTATAGAAGATATGGGGGATAACAATGTATCATTTGAAAAAACATGAAATGGATAAAATAGTTCCGTTCTTTGAGGGCTGGAAGGAAACCTTAATATGGTCATGTCTGCATGGCATAATGGGAAGTGCCTGGGCGGATAACGCAGAACAGCCGGCAGCTGCTCAGATCATAACAGGGGATTTTTGTTTTTTTGCAGGTGCTCCGGATATTGAACTGGTAAAAAATATACCTGGCGATTTTTCGGCACAAAATATTTTAATGGTTCCGCCGAACGATGAGTGGGCCGCTCTGATTGAAACAGCATATAAAAACAGATTTAATAAATTCATGAGATATGCTATAAAAAAGGAACCTGGGGTATTTGACAGGCAAAAGTTAAATGCTTATATTGAAAAACTTTCACCAGAATATACAATAAAAATGATTGATGAGGAAGTTTTTCAAAAGGCAGGGTCACAAGGCTGGTCAAAAGACTTGTGTTCCCAATTTTCCGGCTACAAAGAATTTGAAATGTATGGTCTGGGAGCGGTAATCCTTCACGACGGCGAGCTGGTATCGGGTGCAGCTTCGTATACGGTATATAACGGCGGTATAGAAATTGAAATAGATACAAAGCCGGAATACCGCAGAAGAGGCCTGGCTCTTGCCTGCGCATCAAAATTGATACTGGAGTGTCTGGACAGAAATCTTTATCCCAGCTGGGATGCCGCAAACAGGGAATCTGTGGCTTTGTCCGAAAAATTAGGATATCATTTCGACAGGGAGTATGTCACTTACTCGGTACCGGTGAAATAAAATCGTACAATATGAAAAAGCCTGGAAATACAGTTAAGAGGCAGGAGAATACTAAAATATGGATGTAAGTATAATAAAAGCTGAAAACAAGCATCTGAATGACTGTATAATTGCTTTGCAGAAATCGGAACTGGGAAGAATATATTTCTCAACTGAGAATAAAGCATTGAATGCCATAAGCGAGGGTATGGGTAAGGGTGAAATAAGTGTTGCCATTAACGGGGATAACATTGTTTTAGGTTTCATGTGGATTATTGAAAACGGAGTTTTTCACAGTTTCCCCTACCTGCATATTGTTGCGGTAAAAGAAGAGTTCCGGGGACTTGGGATAGGCAGGGAGTTTTTAAATTACATGGAAAGGGTATGTAATTCCTCCAAGCTGTTTCTTGTTGTTGCGGATTTTAATACTGGTGCCAAAAAGTTCTATATAAAAAATGGATTTAAGGAAGTGGGACGTATTCCTGATTTATATAAAAACGGGGTTACGGAATTCTTGATGATGAAGGAACTTCAGGGAAAAAAGCTTTAGAGGGAAAAAGCTTTAGAAAGTAAAAAAGCCCTTTTCACTAGGCTGTTTCAACTGCTTCTGAGGTGTTGGCGGAAGTGTTTGCGTGAGATTGTTTTTCAAAAACATCAAAGCATTCGCTCAGGCAATCCTCAATAACATCGGGATTAATAAATACGTTATCCTTATTCAATTTTATCACCTTCTTTCTACTACAATATTTACTATATACCTATTACAGCTAAATTGCAATGGGATATTATGTTAAATTTATATTACTAATTTTTCAAATACCGGCTTTCTTTTCTCAAAATGAGCAACATATTTAAAACCTATGTCTTTCAGATGAGCAACGGCTTCTTTGAAACTATGGCCAAGATGCTCGGCAAAGTGGGCGTCGGAACCCACGGTTATTATTTCTCCGCCAAGTTCAAAATATCTTTTGAACACATCATAACCGGGAATGGGCTGTTTCAGATCGGAACGCAGACCTGAGGTATTTATTTCAATACCCTTGCCCCTTGCAATGACGGCTTTCAGTATTTGATCCAACAAATCACTGTAATCGGCATATCTTAACGGCTTGTCCTCAAAGTTTCCATAACGTGCAGCATATCCGATATGGCCGATGACATCATAGTTGTCATATGCTCCCACCGAAACCAGGATTTCCTCCAGATAGCGCTCATAAGACTGCTGCTGGGTCCGCCCTCTGAAAAATGCACCTGTATACGGGTCCATATGGTCTATAATATGGACGGAATTTATGACAAAGTCAAAAGGGTATTTCAGCAAAACTCTGTTTATGTGCTCCAGAACCTGCGGCTGGAAGCCCATTTCGACACCTGTCAGCACAACAAGTTTTTCTTTCCAACTAGCTTTTAGTGCAGAGAAGACTTCAAAATATTTATCGAAATTTATTAAAAAGCTTTCGTCAAAGTCAGGATAGTCATAATCCACATGATCGGTAAACACAACTCCGGTCAAACCTATTTCAACAGCTCTTTTACAAGCTTCCTCGGCGTCCATTTTGGAATCTGTAGAAAATTTTGAATGAATATGATTGTCAAACATTGTAACTTTCTCCTTTGGTAAGTATAATAAAACTGAATAAGTTATCCGGATTTGTGTTATTATACATTGATTTGGATATCTTAAATATAAATACAGATAATATTATTATAAAAACTTAAATTTAATATCTTAAAATATCTTAAATAATATTATCAATTTTTTTAATTTAAGTCAAAATAATGGGATTAAGCATACATGGTATGCGGATGGGAGATTTGTCATGAGTGAAGAAAAATCACAAGCAGAGCTGTTGAAGGAAAAGCTTTCCTACCAGCCCAGGAATGCATGGGAACATAGTGAAAAAGAAATTAGAGATGCCTTTGACCTTTGTGAAAACTACAAGGAATATTTAGATAAAGGTAAAACAGAAAGAGAGTTTGCAGCTATTGTAGAAAAGGAATTAATTAAAAACGGTTATCAAAATCTGCAAACTTTATTCAAGCAGGGCAAAAGATTAAACAGGGGAGCCAGGGTCTATTACATAAATAGGCATAAGGCGGTTGCTTTCGCAATACTCGGAGACAAACCGGTCATTGACGGTATTAACATGGTAGGGGCTCATATTGATTCCCCAAGACTGGATATCAAACAGAATCCACTGTATGAAGACTCGGGCCTTGTTCTGCTTAAAACACATTACTATGGCGGAATAAAGAAATATCAATGGGTTGCTATCCCATACTCCCTCCACGGAGTTGTTGTCAAGGCCGACGGAACAAAAATCGAAATATGTATTGGAGAAGACGAAGCAGATCCGGTGTTTACAATAACCGACCTGCTTCCTCATCTTGCACAGGACCAGATGCAAAAGAAGGCAACCGAAGTGGTGGCCGGAGAGAACCTGAATGTATTGATAGGATCCAGACCATATAATGATAAAAAGGTAAAGGATAAAATCAAGCTGAATATATTAAAAATTCTCAATGAAAAATACGGCATGGTTGAAGAGGATTTTCTTTCTGCCGAGCTGGAGGCGGTTCCTGCGTTCAAGGCAAAGGACATCGGACTTGACAGAAGTATGGTGGGTGCATACGGACAGGATGACAGGGTGTGCGCTTATACATGCTTGAAGGCAATGATAGATGCAAAACCGGCAGATATGACAGCACTGTGTATATTGACCGACAAGGAGGAAATCGGAAGTACAGGAAATACAGGAGCTCAATCCAATTTTCTCAGGAGTTTCATATCAAAGTTAATTTATTTGACAAATAGCAATTACTCGGATATTTTGCTGAATCAATGCCTGGAAAATTCCATCATGCTATCGGCTGATGTCAACCCTGCCGTTGATCCGGCATATCAGGAGGTTCAGGAAAAGAGAAATGCTTCTTACATGGGCAATGGGGTTTTAATCCAGAAATATACCGGTTCAAGGGGCAAATATGATGCCAGTGATGCAAATGCCGAGGCAATCGGACTAATAAGGAAGCTTTTCAATGAAAAAGGAATAATCTGGCATACCTCCGAGATGGGAAAGGTTGACCAGGGCGGCGGAGGTACCATAGCACAGTATGTTGCAAACCTTGGCGTTGAAGTACTTGACTGCGGAGTACCGCTGCTTTCAATGCATTCCCCTGTGGAGGTAACCAGTAAAATAGATGTTTACATGTTCTACAAGGCTATGAAGGTTTTCCTGGAGAGCAATTTGGGCTGATGCTTTTAAAGAGAATTATAACCACCGTCAATATATGAAATAGATGTTACCAACTGATGAAGCAAAACTGCATTTTAAGGAGAAAAGCATGATAAAATTTGGACCTTCAGGAAATTCTGACAGTTTTTATGAACAAGGATACAAGTCATCTTCACAAATGCCTGCGTGGCTGGCCGGAATGGGTCTGGACGCATACGAATACTCCTGTACCAAGGGTGTGAATGTGGGTGAGGCAACTGCAACCGAGATCGGCCGGCAGGCAAAGGATAACAACATATTTTTAAGTATACACGCCCCATATTATATAAACATGTCCAGTGAGGAAGAGGAAAAGAGAGAGAATTCAAAGAGATATATCCTGGAAACACTCAGAGCAGCAAAATGGATGGACGCTAAAAGAATTGTCGTGCATACCGGCTCCTGCAGCAAGGTGGGAAGGGAGACTGCTCTGAAGTATGCTCTGCAGATATTGCAGGAAACACTGGAACTCTCTGATGCTGCAGGTTACGGGGACGTGCACATCTGCCCGGAGGTGCTGGGAAAGCACAATCAGCTGGGTACCATAGAAGAGGTAATGGAAATGTGCAAGGTCGATGAAAGGATTATCCCCACCATCGATTTTGGACATGTGCACGCCCGTGGGCTTGGAAGGCTTAATTCCGAAGAGGATTTTGCAGCTGTAATTGATATAATCGAAAACTCCATCGGAAAGGAAAGAACGAGAAATATTCACTGTCATTTCAGCAGGATCGAGTTTTCAAAAGGGGGAGAAAAAAGACACTGGAATTTTTCTGACAGACAGTATGGACCGGAGTTTGAACATCTGGCCCCAATACTTGTCAAAAGAAAAATGGAACCTGTAATTATTTGTGAGTCAAGAGGAATGATGGCGGAGGATGCCCTTGAAATGAAAAGGCTTTATTTGCAGGCCAAAGAAAAATATGAATAGTCAGAGGCCGGCAGCCTGAATGTACGTATTATGGGCTTTTGTCGGTGCCTGCAGGAAAATATTGACATGGAGGTTAACAATGAAAAAAGTATTGGTTGTAAACGGTCCCAATTTAAATCTGTTGGGAGTCCGGGAAAAAGGAGTTTATGGAAGTGAGACGCTTCTGGACATTGCAAAGGCAGTGAATATTACCTCAGAAGAACTGGGGCTTGAAACCGACTTTATCCAGAGCAACCATGAGGGAGAGATTATTGACAGGCTGCATGCTGCAAGGGGAGTTTACCAAGCAGTGATAATCAATGCAGGAGCGTATACCCATTACAGCATAGCTATCAGGGATGCCATAAAGTCAATTGAGATACCTACAATTGAGATACATCTCTCGAATATACATAGCAGGGAAGAATTCAGGCATACATCTGTGATAGCGCCTGTGTGTGCAGGACAGATATGCGGTTTTGGAAAAATGAGCTACATTCTGGCTTTGCATGCGGCAGCAAACCTGAACGGCTATATATACAGCTGATAACAAAGCAATTATAAAAGAGATAATTAAAGGCGTGATCGAAAGCATAATTAAAGAAATATTAATAAGAAATAATTATAAGGAATTGAATATAGAAAAAATAATAGAGTGAGCGCTTATGACGCAGATTGGAGTTGGAATGTTTAATATTAATAATATGCAAAACAGACTTGAAAAATTCAGAACAAAACTGGCTGGCATGCAGCTGGATACTGCATTGATAACCAAAAGGGAAAACTACATGTATCTTTCGGGTTTCACAGGTACATCGGCAAATTTGGTTATAACACCAAACAAGGCATATTTGCTTACCGATTTCAGGTATGCCGAACAATCTTCAAAGCAGGCCCCCCTATTTGAGATAATCCAGCATAAACAGGATATGAATGAAACAATAATGGAGTTGATCAATTCTGAAAATATAAGAGCCATCGGTTTTGAAGATCAGTCGGTAAGCTACTCTGAATATGAGGTTCTGGCAGGGAAGCTCAAGGGCACTGAGCTTAAAGGTATAGGTCCGGTGGTTGATGAAATGAGAAGTATAAAGGACGAACAGGAAATAGAAATAATCGCCAAAGCCGTTAAGATAGCCGATGATGCGTTAATGCAGGTACTGCCGCTAATAAAGCCGGGAATCACCGAACTGGATGTGGCTGCCGAGCTGGAATACAGAATGAAGAAGCTGGGAGCAGCTGGTCCGTCCTTTGAAACAATTGTAGCCTCTGGCTTAAGATCCTCAATGCCCCATGGCGTGGCGTCACAAAAAAAGCTTGAACTGGGTGATACTATAACCATGGATTTCGGCGCCCTGTACAACCATTACTGCTCGGATATAACCAGGACGGTATTCCTGGGACAGCCCGACAAAAGATTGCTGGATATCTACAATATTGTTTTGGAGGCGCAGCTGGCTGCAGAAAAAGGAGCGGTAAGAGGCAGAACCGGCAGGGAAGTTGACAAGATTGCAAGAGATATTATTTATGGAAAGGGTTTTGAAGGAAAATTCGGCCATGGACTGGGACACAGTTTGGGGCTTGAAATTCATGAAAATCCAAGGCTTTCGGTGGGCGGACATAAGGTGCTTGAAAACAATATGGCAGTTACTGTCGAACCTGGAATATATGTTGAGGGTTTAGGCGGTGTCAGAATTGAAGATACTATCATTATAAGAGATCAAACTCCCCAGATTTTAACTCAGGCTCCAAAAGAAATCATCATACTGTGAAAATGAGAGATTTAAGTACTAAATTAAACAGAAATTTCGAAAATTTACTTGCCTAAACGTTAAAATTAATTTAATATAAACTAGGAACAATTAAACATAAAAAATTCTTTATGTTATTTATTAATTCATAAAATGTTAAATTTTATTTATATCATGGAGGTAAGATATGATAGTAGCAGGCGATTTTAGAAACGGTGTGACCTTTGAACTGGATAATAATATCTTTCAGGTTGTGGAATTCCAGCACGTTAAACCTGGTAAAGGTGCCGCTTTCGTAAGAACAAAGCTGAAGAATATAGTAACCGGTGCAACAGTTGAAAGAACATTCAATCCAACCGATAAAATGCCAAAAGCTCATATTGAAAGAAAAGATATGCAGTACCTTTACAACGATAGCGATTTGTACTATTTCATGGATGTTGAATCCTATGAACAGATGCCTATAAACAAGGCTACAATAGGAAACACTCTTGATCTCGTCAAGGAAAATGAAGTAGTCAGGATACTTTCACACAAGGGAAATGTATTCGGAATTGAGCCGCCAACCTTTGTGGAGCTTGAAGTTACCCAGACTGATCCCGGCTTCAAGGGTGATACTGCCACCGGTGCTACAAAACCTGCTACTGTTGAAACAGGAGCTGTTATAAAAGTTCCGCTTTTTGTTAATACTGGAGATGTTATAAGAATAGATACCAGAACAAATGAATACATGGAAAGAGTAAAATAATTAAATATACACAAGTAAAAATGAGGAGGTAGGATTATGAGTTATATTAGTGAACGAGTTGCTTTCATTAAAGGTTTGGCAGAGGGCATGAAAGTAGATGATACTACAAATGAAGGCAAGCTTTTGACTGCTATCATTGATGTTTTGGACGATATTTCCCTTGCTATCGAAGACGTTGAAGAGATTCAGGATGAAATGGGTGAGCAGGTGGATGGTATTGACGAGGATCTTGCCGAACTCGAAAAAATTGTTTACGAAGCCGAAGATGAGATCGAATTCGAAGAAATCGAATGCCCTTACTGCGGTGAGGAGATAGAGGTTGACCTTGATTTGATCGATGAGGATGCCGAAGCAATCGAATGCCCTCACTGTCATCAGAAGATAGAACTTGAATGGGATTGCGATTGTGATAGCGATGAATGCGGCTGCGGACACGATCACGATAAAGAGTAATTAATTAAGATTAAAAACTGCTGACAAATACTTGTTGGCAGTTTTTTGCGTATAGGAAAAAATTTATCAATATTTGCGGCCGCCATTGCGGCTCAAAGCCATAATACGGCCTGGGGGTTAAGGTGAAGAAGACCATAGGAATACTGGCACATGTGGACGCCGGAAAAACTACATTTGCAGAGCAGATTTTATACCATACCAAAAGCATCAGGAGCAGAGGCAGAGTTGACCATAAAAATTCCTTTCTTGACAATCATGAAATTGAAAGAGACAGAGGTATTACAATATTCACCGATCAGGCTGTTTTTACTTATGGGCAATCAACCTGTTATCTGATAGATACCCCGGGACATGCCGACTTCTCGTCTGAAATGGAAAGGGCACTGCAGATAATGGACTATGCAGTTGTCATTGTCAGCGCTGTGGAAGGAGTACAGGGCCATACTGAAACCGTATGGCAGCTCTTGAGAAACTTGAATATTCCCACCTTCTTCTTTATAAATAAAATCGACCGTGTAGGGGCAAATATTGAAAATGTTATAGCTGAAATAAAGGTAAAGTTGACCGGGGAAATCCTGTTTACAGCCGGCCTGATTCCCCAAGCCGTAAAAAATACCGGCTGTCTTTCCATAGCCGAGCTCAAAAATATGAGTCCCGGATTGATGGAATTTGTGGCTGAAAGAGATGAAACCCTGTTGGAACTTTATTTGCAGGGGAGGGTTGAGAACGTTGATTGGCTCATGGAATTGAAGCAGCTGATAAAACAGGGCCGTGTTTTTCCCTGCATGGCGGGCTCGGCTCTCCAGGATGTTGGTATAACAGAATTTGTGGAAGTTCTTGACTTGCTGTCATATTCTGATTATGAAGAAAAAAGCTCTGAGAAATTCAGCGGCAGAGTATATAAAATACGCCATGATGAGCAGGGGAACAGGGTTACATATATAAAGGCCCTTTCGGGGAAGCTTTCTGTAAAGGATATTCTGGAATACGGCAGGCAGGATGAAAGCACCGGCAGTGTCAGACCTTCCGAAAAGATCAATCAAATAAGATCATACAACGGCACCAGGTTTTCAACAAAAGAATTTGTTTCGGCAGGGGAGATTTTCGCCGTTACGGGCCTTTCGAAAGCCTGTGCGGGAGATGGGGCGGGAACCCTGGAGGAAAGAGCCGTATACAGGATGATACCTGCACTTAAGTCCAGGCTTGTCTTTGATAAAAGTTTGAACAACAAGGAAGTATTGAACAAAATGAAACTTCTCGAAGCAGAGGACCCGGCTCTTAATGTTTCATGGAATGAAGCGCTTCAGGAGCTGCACTTCAGCATAATGGGCGTTATACAGCTGGAGGTGCTGAAGCAGGTAATAGAACAAAGGTTTTTATATAAAGTGGATTTCGGCCCCTGCCAGGTCCTTTACAGGGAGACCGTATCCAGGCCGGCAACGGGCTATGGGCATTTTGAGCCCCTGAGGCACTATGCCGAAGTACATTTGAGACTGGAGCCGGCACCAAGGAACAGCGGTATCTCCTTCGAGAGCATCTGCCATATCGATGACCTTCTTCCCAGTTACCAGAATCTGATCCGCTCCCATCTGTTTGAGAAGGAGCACAACGGAGTGCTTACCGGCTCGTCAGTTACAGATGTTAAAATCACCCTTTTGACAGGACGGGCCCATCTGAAGCATACCAGCGGAGGTGATTTCAGGGAAGCAACTCTGCGCGCCATGAGACAGGGGCTGGAAAAAGCCGGATGCATATTGCTGGAGCCCTTCTACCGTTTCAGGATAGAAGTGGATATTGACAGCATGGGAAGGGTTTTATCGGATATACAGAAAATGCATGGTGATTTTGAGCCGCCTGAAACCCGGGAAAACAAGTTGACAATAAGGGGGAGGGGGCCGGTTGCAACCTTTATGAATTACAGTATGGAGCTGGTTTCCTTTACAAAGGGAAAGGGCAGTATAAACCTGTTTTTTGACGGTTATGACATATGCCATAATGAATCCGAAGTAATTGAAAATTCGGGTTACAATAAAAATGCAGATCCGGAATATACCTCAAATTCTATTTTTTGCGCCAAGGGTGCGGGCTTTACAGTAGAGGCAGGCAAAGTTGAGGAGTATATGCATTGCCTATAATTGCAAGCAACTGCTATTGCAAATACAACAATTGTATTGACACCTTAATACAATTGTTGTATTATTGTATTAGGATATTAGTACAATAATACAGTGGTACAATATCATAACCTATTGAAAGGGATATAACGTATGAATAAAAAAACAAGTCTTTTATTGGCACTCATATTTGCCCTGGTCTTTATTTCGGGATGTACTTATGGAAGCGGAGGTTCAACTGGATCGGTGGAGATAAATACCTTTTCCAGGATGTCGGCGTCCTATCAAAAATTCAGCGGTTACAAAACTACAGATTTACATGTAAAAGAAGGAGAAACCCTTGAGGTCAGTGTTAACATAGTTTCAAAAAAAGGAAAGCTTGATTTTATTATTATTAGGAAAGCAGATAAAAAAGCTGAAAAGAAGCAAAAGGACGAGACCGTATACGAAAAAAACGACCTTCCCACCTCGGAGTTCAAGGTGACACTTGACAAACCCGGCGCCTACGATATTACTGTTACGGCTGAGGGACACAAGGGAAGCTATAAGGTAACCTGGCAGGAAGCTGATAAAAAGGGATAGAAAAATTACCGAAAGGGGGTATTTCCATGGCAAATGATTATTCATCAAATGTGCCCATTTATCTTCAGATAATGAATGATGTAAAACTCAGAATTGTATCCGGTGTCTGGGAGCCGGGGCAGAGGCTGCAGTCTGTGAGAGACCTGGCTGTTGAATTTTCGGTAAATCCCAACACCATGCAGAGAGCTCTGTCCGAGCTGGAAAGAGATGGGCTGCTTTATACCGAAAGAACTTCGGGGAGATATGTTTCACAGGACCAGCAGAAGATATCAAAAGCCAGAAGCGGTATGGCTGAAGAGTATACCGAGAGCTATTATGATGCCATGCAAAAGCTTGGCTACAAAAATGAGGAAATAATCAAAATAGTATCAAATAAATCAAGCCTTTAATAAAGGAGGATAATATATGAGCAGGATAATTGAAATAAATTCATTGGATAAGAAATACGGCTCAAGGAAGGTATTGGACGATATATCACTTACACTTGAAAGCGGAACCATAGTGGGTTTGCTGGGACCTAACGGCTGCGGCAAGACTACCCTGATAAAAGCAATAGCAGGTCTTATAAAAGATTATAAGGGAAAAGTTCTGATTGACGGCTCTGAACCCGGTGAATTCTCAAAATCCATAATTTCCTACCTGCCTGAAAAAACTTATTTATCTGAAAATTATAAAGCAAGGGAAGCACTGGACTTTTTTGAGGATTTTTACGCCGACTTCGACAGGAAGAAAGCGTTAGAAATGCTGGCTCAGTTTAAGCTTGATCCCAACCAGAAAATAAAAAGCATGTCAAAGGGCATGCAGGAAAAGGTCCAGCTCACCCTGGTCATGTCCAGGAAAGCAAAGATATATCTTCTGGATGAACCCCTGGGAGGTCTGGATCCGGCATCCAGAAAGGCAATGCTGGACATTATATTGAATAACTATTCGGAGGACGCGGTAGTCCTTCTTTCCACACACTTGATCAACGATGTGGAAAGGATATTTGACAGGGTGATCATGATTGGAGACAGCAAAATACTGATTGACGATACTGTGGACAATATACGCGAGAATAACGGCAAATCCGTGGTGGAATTATTTGAGGAGGTATTTAAATGCTGAGTAAATTGTTGAAATACGAATTCAAAGATACTGCACGCACCATTCCTCTGCTTTATCTTGTCGGTTTGATTTTTGCCGGTTTGGTGCTTTTTTCGGTAAAGCTGCTGCATATCCAATGGTTTCAATTTACCACGTCGGTGGTACTCATGCTGCTGGGAATCGCTGTCTCAATAATTACTTTTGTAATTATAGTTATGAGATTTTATAAGAATCTGTATTCAAACGAAGGTTATCTGATGTTTACGCTGCCTGTTAAACCTGGTTTGCTGCTGGCTTCCAAATCCATAGTGGCATTTTTGTGGATGATTTTAAGCTATTGCTTTACTGCCGGGGCATTTTTTGTGAGCTTGTATGGTCTTGGAGTCGCAGGCGAACTGGCTTTGGCAATGGATGAAATAAAAAGCCTTGGTGCCGAAAAAATGATCTATTTATTCATACCGGCCATCATACTTGCAACTCTGTATTTACTGGGGCAGATATACTTCGCAGTAACCATGGCCAACACGCCTGCTTTTCATAGTATAGGCATAGCAGCAGCTTTTTCTGGTTTTTATAGCAACAAATATAATTTTACAGATAGTGGAAGCAATATTTACTGTTTTTGTTCCCTTTTCAATTGAAATTGGCTTTGAAAAAATAAATGCTTCGCTGACATCTAAAAACATGTTCGGCTTTATCCTGGAAACCGTAAAAGGCTCCGAGCCCACAGGCATTGTAATCGGTCTTGGAGGCTATGTATTTGAAATCGTGATGGTTTGTGTCCTGTTTTATGTAACGTCACGTATGATGAAAAATAAAGTTTCATTGAAGTAATAGATATCATTAATAAAATATTAAAATTGATAACCCAACTTTACCTGAAAAATAAAGTTGGGTTATTTTTTTTACATGTCATAAACATGGACAAAGCCTAATATATATAAATAACTTAATTTAGGAGATGCATACACATGATTAAAGGGGTGCAAAGTGACATACTGCCTTATTTGATACCCAGTATCAGGGCAATTTTAATGAAGCTGGAGGCTGAAAAGTTGGACAATCTTCAGGAAATACGAATGAGGGCAGGAAAACCACTGATGGTCTTTTATGGCGGCAGGGACCTGTTTGTGACTGTAAACGGTGAGATATCCTCCGATATACGGGAGGCGTATATGGTAGCTCAGAATGAAATAATCAAGTCCCTTGAATTAATGAGTGAAAATTCCGTTTATGCCTTTCAGGAGGAGATAAAATCCGGCTATTTGACTCTCAGAGGAGGCCACCGTGTCGGTTTAAGCGGCCGGGTAATAGTTCAGGAGGGGCAAATAAGGAATATCAAGGATTTCAACAGTTTGAACATACGTGTGGCCAGGGAAGTTTACGGCTGTTCAAGCAAACTTGTCAGATTCATAATCAAAAGCAGTGACGATATATATAACACCCTTATCATAGGTCCGCCTCAAAGCGGAAAGACGACAATTTTACGTGATGCCGCAAGGCTTCTCAGCAATGGCGGTGAAAGAATTGATTTTAGGGGATTGAAGATAGGAATTGTAGATGAGAGATCGGAAATAGCCGCCTGCAGCAAAGGAATTCCACAAAATGACGTGGGTTTCAGAACAGACGTTATGGACAGCTGTCCCAAGGCTCTTGGAATGGAAATGCTGCTCAGAAGCATGTCCCCGAATATTATTGTAACGGATGAAATCGGTACCCGGGGCGATAAGGCGGCAATAATGACAGTACTTAACTCTGGAGTCAAAATCATTGCTTCGGCACATGGCTATAACATTTCAGAGCTGAAAATGCGCGAGGAACTTCTGTCAATGATCAAAGCAAATACATTTGAGAGATATATAGTTTTAAGCTCAAGCAACGGGCCCGGAACGCTGGAAGAGGTATTTGATTCCCAACAGTCGGCCATCTACAGGAGGTGTTCCTGATGCTGCTGAAAATGATTGGAGCCGTGGTTTTAACAGGGGCTACAAGTTTGATAGGTTTTCTGCTGGCAGCCGATTGTTCAAAAAGGCCCAGAACCCTGCGGGAGCTGCAGGCCCTGCTCCAGATGCTGGAAAATGAAATAAGCTATTTGTCAAACTTGCTGGCAGAGGCCTTTTTCAGAATATATGAAACTTCAAAGGTAGATGCAGCCATACTTTTCAAAGCTGCCGCCCTTAACCTTCAAACCGGAGGGGTAACTGCAGACATGGCGTGGGACAAGGCTGTTAATGAATATTATTCAAAGCTTTCACTGAACAGGGAGGACAGGGCCATATTGATCACTTTTGGTAAGATGCTTGGAAATTCCGACCTTGAAGGGCAGCTGAACAACATCAGGCTTGTTTCCTCCCAGCTGAAGCTGCAGGAGGCCAAGTCGGAAGAAATGAAACGGAAAAACGAAAAAATGTATAGAACTCTTGGAGTTTTAAGCGGCCTGGCGTTGGCCATAATATTGTTCTAGCGCTTTCAATGCAAGGCCCTACAGCATACTTTTTCACATAGAACGGATAAGAGATAGAGGTTCCCATAAATAATTTACAGCCGCTGCGGCCCAAGGCCGTAATATGGCTCATGGAGGTCATTATGAATGTAGATCTTATATTTAAAATAGCTGCAATAGGGATTCTGGTATCGGTGCTCAACCAGGTGCTGGAACGGTCGGGCCGGGAGGAACAGGCCATGATGACCACACTTGCAGGTATTATAGTTGTTTTAATGATGGTATCCAAGGAAATAGCAGGACTTTTTGCCGCTGTAAAAACAATGTTTCAGTTTTAATGAGGTTTATACGAATTTTAATGGACAAATCCAAAGGGGTTAAAATTATGAGGGTACAGATGATATGGATATACTTCAAATTGTTTGCATTGGTATTATAGCAGTTATTTTAACAGTAACAATCAGACAGCAGAAACCTGAAATTGCCATGCTGGTCAGCATAGTTGCCGGACTTCTGATATTTGTTCTGATAGTGGTCAAGCTTACCTCGGTTATTGATTTCATAAAGACCTTCAGCAGAAAAGCAGATATTGATGCCACCTACATAACAATTCTGCTGAAGATAGCAGGCATCGCATACATTGCAGAGTTTGGAGCCGAGGTATGCAAGGATGCAGGCGAGTCGTCAATAGCATCAAAAATCGAGCTGGCAGGTAAAGTAACAATTGTAATACTGGCAGTTCCCATAATTACATCACTGCTGGACCTTGTTGTCAAGCTGATGCCCTAGAGGCTGTGACATTTTAATTCACATATGGACAAGTTTTAATATTAAGACAGCTGGAAGCTTTGTTTATTTTTTAATGCTGCTGTATTGCAGCAAATGGGGGTAGTATGCAAAGGAAGAGGAAGCTAAAAATTGGTGTTTTATTTGTTGTGCTGCTGCTCAGCCTTTTTTATCCTGTAGAAATCAATGCGGCATCCCGGAACGAAGAGAAACCTCCATACGCCGGCACTTCCAACAGGGCGGATCAGGACTCGGCAGTGAAGGAAAAAAAGACTGAGACCCCTGACGACACTATGAGCATAATAAACGGACAGCTGGAAGCCAATGACAGCACGGCAATCAGTGAAAGCATAAAAAAGTATTACAATGACGACGCAGAGAAACTATTTCCTCAATTTGATCCCGAAAAGATTATTGCCGGTGCAGCCAAGGGGAATTTTGATCTCAGCGTTAAAGGAATACTCGACAGGGTGGTCAAATATTTGCTGGAGGAGGTTTTCCTCAATGTTGACATACTTTTTAAGATAGTTGTGCTTGCAATAATTTGTGCCGTACTCAAAAACCTTCAAAACTCATTTTTAGGGGAAAGCGTGGGAGAACTGGCATTTTTCGTTTGCTACATTGTAATTGTTTCAGTGCTGATGGTGAGCTTCAGCAGCGCAATGAAAATGTGCATGTCAATTATAGACAGCATGGTGACCTTCATGCATGCAATAATACCGCTGCTGATAACACTGCTTGTTTCGGCGGGAAACTTCACTTCAGCGGGGGTGTTCCAGCCCATACTCATAATGCTTGTGGAGGTTGGTGCAACAGTAATCAAAAACTTCTTTATCCCGCTGATATTTCTGGTGACGGTTTTGAATATTGTAAATAACATCTCGGATAAAGTCCAGCTTACAAAGCTCTCAGGTTTTATAAAACAGATATGCACCTGGGGCCTGGGCCTTATACTCACCGTATTTATAGGAATAGTCTCCATACAGGGCTCCATGGGGGCCGTTGTGGACGGGGTGACCAGCAAAACGGCAAAGTATGCGCTGGGGACTTTCGTTCCGGTGGTGGGAAAGTATCTGGCCGATGCCGCCGATACGGTTGTAGGCTGTACATTAATAATTAAAAATGCTTCGGGACTTATTACCATGATAGGTATAATCATTATCTGCCTGGCTCCGCTGCTTAAAATACTTGCCGTAATTATTCTGTACAAGCTGGCCTGTGCTTTTGTAGAGCCTATTTCAGATAAAAAAATAACAAATTGCCTCAATGATATGGCAGGTTCGCTGACATATGTACTTGGAGTCACAGCAGCCGTGGCAGTGATGTTTCTGATTGTCATAACGGTTGTGATCAGCACCACAAATGTTTCTGCAATGATAAGGTAGGTGAGGGCATGCTTGAATTTCTGAGAAGCTGGATAATAAATATTGTAACAATTTCATTGATTTTGATTTTGTTTGAAATAATCGTTCCGTCAGGAAAAATAAAGAAAATAATAACTCTGGTGTCGGGTTTTGTACTTTTGATTGCCGTGGTAAATCCATTTCTCCAATTGAAAAACAGCAATTTTGATTTGAGTGAAGCGGTACAGGCCGACAGCTTCTACATAGACCAGAAAGAGGTTGAAAACAGCAGCAAGCTGCTGGAGGAGACCCAGGCCAGACAAATTGCCGAAGTCTACAAAAAAAAGCTGGCACTGCGTATAGAGGAAGAGGCCGGCAAGCTGGAAGGTGTTTCGGTAACAAAGACCACAGTGGAAATAAATGAAGACTACAATTCTGAAAAATTTGGTGAAATTACAAAAATATCCGTCGAATTAAAAAAGACATCAAAAGAAAAGGACAAGAAAACCATAGAACCGGTGGTAACAGTGGAAAAAATAGATATAAATGCCGGATTGAACAAAAAGAAAGAGAAGGAAAAGGAAGGTCTGAAATTTGTCGATCCTGAAGACAAGAGACTGGCCGAACTGGTAAAACAGAATCTGAATAAGTCTCTTGAAGTAAATAAGGAAAGCATTGAAGTAACCATTACTTAAGTTTTACCGGGTAATTTCATATAGAATCCTGGGAGGTAGCGAGATGAATAAATTAGGCGAATTGGTAAAAAAAATTCAACAGAGAATAGGCAAATACGGCAGCAAAAAAATTATAGAGAAGGCTGTAATAATTGCAATAATAGGGGTAATATGCCTGATAGCAGGAAGTGTACTTTTCGAAGATACATTTAAAAAAAATGCGGCAACAACCACTCCCCAGGCAGTAAACCAAAAACAGGAACCTGCCGATCCCACTGCAGCTGAAACCCTGGGTCAGGCCAAAGGTGAGTCAAAAACCGAAATAGAGGAAAACCTCAGGTCAATCCTGTCACAGATAAAAGGGGCCGGAAAGGTGGATGTAATGATCACCTTTGTTTCGGGAAGCGAGTCGGTACCTGCGGTAGATGTAAACTCAAGTGAAAACAGCACCCAGGAGAGAGACAAGGAAGGAGGTTCAAGGGACATTAAAGAGAACAGCAGGGATAGAAGCATCGTTTATGAGGAAAGCCAGGGGGTCAAGAAGCCTTTTGTTGTCAAGGAAATACTTCCGAAAGTAAAAGGCGTGGTCATCGTGGCCGACGGCGGAGGAGATGCCGAAGTCAGGAGTAACCTGACAAAGGCTGCCGAAGCGTTATTGGAGGTGGCTGCCCACAAGATTCAAGTGTTTCAGAGGAGAAACAATTAAATTTTATAAAAATAGAAATAAAGTGTGATACCGGTGAATATACATAATCTTGAGAAGGGAATGGTGCCGTACCGCCCATTTCGAAAAAAATCCTTATGGCTGAAAGCCAACGGGAGCAATAAACTATTCAGATTGTTAGGAGGGTCTATGTGATGAAATTTTTAAAAAGAAAACAGATTATCGTACTATCCCTTGTATTGATGCTAGTTATTGCCGGGTATCTACAGTACAGCTACAACAAGAGCTCACAGTTCAGTGAGGAAGACTCTGCCCAGATCGGCGACGCTGTATATGTGGATAATCAGGATGTAACCGGGGATGGGACCGCATCGGTTGATGATTCGGAGAAGACAGTAACTGCTTCAAAGGAGGCAAATAGTTACTTTGCCCAGACAAAGATGGACAGAGATGTTGTAAGAGGCAAAGATATAGAAATCATGAAGAGTATAACTGATGATCAGAGTGCTACCAAAGAAGCAAAAGCCGAAGCCCAGGCTAAAATGATGAAGATAGTTGAAACTTCACAAAAGGAATTAAATATTGAAAACCTGATAAAGGGTAAGGGCTTCAGTGATGTTGTTGCATTGTTTGGTGATGACGGAAGTGTAGATATAGTTGTTAAGGCGCCGGCTATATCCAAGCAGCAGACAGCACAGATAGTTGATATAGTTACCAGACAGGCCAATATCCCAATGGAAAAAATCGTGATAAAGAAGTATTTTTAACTAAAAATATTTAAATTCAACAATATCATTGAGGTTATCTTACAAAGGGACGACCGACAGCCGCTTCAAGCCCAGCTGTTGATCATTCCTATGGATAACCTTTTTCTTTTGTCTTTTTGGAGCCGTCAGTTTTATTTCTTTTTAAAGACGTTGGTTTTATTCTCATTGATTAATAAGTGCTGAAGTGATATAATTTTACCAAACTGAGCCATAATATGGTGATGAGGGCATTTGAACATTGTTTATGGTTCAAGTATGTTAACCTGTTAAATGGAGAGGTGCATAATGGAAGAAGAAAATAATATTCTGGATGATTACGGATCAGTGAAAATATCTGAAGAGGTAGTTGCCATTATTGCAGGGATTGCTGCTACCGATGTTCCGGGTGTTGCAGGCATGAGCGGCGGGATAGCAGGTGGAATAGCAGAAATACTCGGCAGGAAGAACCTGTCAAAGGGTGTTAAGGTTGAGGTTGGCGAAAAAGAGGCGGCAATTGATCTTTATATTATTGTGGAATTCGGGGCCAGGATTCCGGAGGTTGCATGGGACATTCAGGACAAGGTTAAAAATGCCGTTCAGTCAATGACGGGACTTAATGTCATTGAAGTCAATATTCATGTCCAGGGAGTTAATTTCGACAAGGAAATTAAGAAGGAAAACGAATCTAATAAGAGTATATAAGCCCTGTTGCTGGGGATAATATAAAAGAACCATAAAATTCATATAAATGCAGAAATTTGATTTTTGACCATGTATGAAATATAATTAGCTGTAGATTTATATTACAAATGCAGCAGTTTTTTGTAAAATAAATGAAAAGAGGTGGAGGATTCATGAACATAATATTACGTGTATTGCTGGCTATTTACGCATTTTTTCTTACATTGGCTTCAATGTTTGCAATGCTGGTTACTATAAGGTCGGACATATTGACCGACACATATACATATTTATATGAAGAGGTATTAGCCAACAGAAATCCATCTATAGTCATGTTCATTATTGCTTCGATATTTTTCTGCTTGAGCTTGACGTTCCTGCTCTCAGGTTTTAAGCCTGAAGGAGATAAAAAGGCTATTATCAAATATAATAAAAACGGTGATATCAGGATCACCTTGAACTCAATTGAGAATATTGCACTTGCAACCTCAAGGAAACTGTCGGGTATTCGTGATTCAAAAGCATATGTTACTAAAATCGGGGAAAGCGTCAGCATCACCGTCAAGGCCATAGTGCTTCCCGAGATAAACATTCCGCTGCTTTCAGAGGATATGCAGGTCAAGGTTAAATCCTCTGTAGAGGAGTGTACCGGAGTGCAGGTTGAAAGTGTAAAGGTACTTGTAGAAAGTATTTTCACCGGATATAAGTCTTCGAGAGTTGAGTGACATATTGCAGGTGCAGCGTGAAAATGCATTTAAAAATTCATCATACATTTCACGCAGAAAGAACACAAGTGTTTTTATTGCAACTTGTTGCTGGCGTGTGATACACGAGATGGGAGGTAATGATGGATAAGCAAAAACTGTATGAAGTATACAGGCAGCATAAAGGTGAAATTATCGGAGCCGGAATAGGGCTTTCCATAGCCATTATTGTGCTGCTTCTGGGAGTGTTAAAGGCATTGTTTATAGTTATATGTGTTGTTGTCGGTTTCTATATAGGCAAGAGGCTGTCCCAGGACAAAGACTATATCAAGAACCTCCTGGACAGGATACTTCCTCCGGGAACTTACCGGTAGAAGGTGTGAGGTAATAAGAGGTAATAATAAGTAAGACGAGAGGTTCCCGAAAAAGCAGTATCAAGAAATGGTATTTTATAGTAATGGCAATTTGTAGTTTGAAAATAATAAAAAATGTCAATTGATATACATAGGAGGAATTGTTAATGGGACGCCGTGCATCAAGGGAAGCTGCCATGAAACTGCTGTATCAGCTTGAGATTCAGAAAAGTGACAGGAGCGAACAGATTGAAACTGCACTTCATGACGAGAATTTAACCGACAGCGACAGGAAATATATAAGGGGCATTATCGATGGGGTTAGTGAAAGGGTGGCTTTACTTGACAGAGTTATAGAAAAATATGCCATGGGCTGGAAAATCAACAGACTGTCAAAAGTCGATCTGTCAATACTTCGTATAGGGATTTATGAAATTTTATACCGCGAGGATATTCCTTTCAGTGTCTCTGTAAACGAGGCGGTTGAACTTGCTAAAAAATACAGTAATGAAGATGCCGGTGCTTTTGTAAACGGACTGCTTGCAAAGGTAACCAAAAACGATGCGGAGGAGGAGGCACCTGAAACCTCCGGGCCTGCTGACAAAGCAGCAACGTCGGAGGCTGCAGACACCTCAGATAAATAGTATGGTTTATCAAAACTGGTAATGTGAGTTTCTGCATTATCTTTTTTTGTTTAAAGGGGAAGTATGGATTATTTTATGCTTTGGCAAAAACTATTTTTCCGGAGCAGAAATGGGGTATAAATTGAACAGAGTTTTTTCAGTTTCGGATATAAACAGCTATATAAAACAGCTTGTTTCAAATGACGGGATACTGTCCGGCTTATCGGTGAGGGGTGAAATATCCAATTTCAAGCATCATTACACCGGACATATGTACTTCACTATAAAAGATGAGAACAGCGTCCTCAAGTGCGTTATGTTCAAGACACAGGCCAACCAGCTCAAGTTCATGCCTCAAAACGGGAACAAGGTAATCGTATCCGGTTACATTTCAGTTTTCGAGAGGGACGGACAGTACCAGCTGTATGCCGGTGATATGCAGCCCGACGGACTGGGAGCGCTGCACCTTGCTTTTGAGCAGCTTAAGAACAAGCTTCAGGCAGAAGGAATGTTTGATACTGCGATAAAAAAGAAACTGCCGCTGCTGCCCAGGAGCATCGGTGTGGTCACTTCCTCAACCGGGGCGGTTATAAGAGACATTATAAATGTTACATACAGAAGGCACGGTAAAATGAAGCTGGTGCTGTACCCGGTGGCGGTGCAGGGAGTGCAGGCCGCCGGCCAGATAGCGGCTGCAATTCAGAAACTCAACCAGCTGGGCCAGGTGGATGTAATAATAGTTGCCAGGGGCGGCGGCTCTCTGGAGGAGCTCTGGGCGTTCAATGAAGAGGTGGTGGCAAGGAGCGTGTATGCCTCTAAAATACCGGTGATATCTGCCGTGGGCCATGAAACGGATTTTACCATATGTGATTTCGTTTCGGATATGAGGGCTCCCACACCGTCGGCTGCTGCCGAGCTTGCCGTTCCAGACGTAGAGGTATTGAAATACAAACTGCAAAACTACAATGTGAGAATGAAAAGTGCGCTGGTGAAAAAACTCAATATATGCGAAACTCAGCTGCAAAAGATAAAGACGCGTCCGGTTTTCCAGCAGCCCTATGACAGGTTGAATCAGTACAGGTTGAAACTGGACAATGACGTGAAACATTTATTCAGGGATAATCAGATGCTCATTAAAGACAAAAAAGCACAATTTGCTTTACTGGCAGGAAAACTGGATGCACTGAGTCCGTTGAAAATTATGGAAAGGGGCTACAGCGTGGTCAGAATTTCCGATGGGACCATAGTCAGCAGATTGGAGCAGGTTAAGCCCGGTGATATGCTGGAAGTGTCTCTGAAGGATGGAAAGGCCAACTGCAGTGTAGTATCCACAGACAGGAAATAAATCGGCAAAGGAGGAAATACATGAATCAGGACTTAAATATACGGGAGGATAAGAGCTTTGAAGAAGCTATATCCCAGTTGGAGCAGATAGTATCAAGGCTTGAAAAGGGTGATATATCCCTGGAGGAATCAATAACCAATTTCCAGCAGGGAATTGAATTATCCAGATATTGTGCCGCAAAACTGGATGAGGCCGAGAAAAAAATATCCATCCTGCTCCAGGATGAAGAGGGAAATTTAATTGAAAAGGATTTTGAACTATGATCTTTACCCAAAAACAAGCATTTTATTCGACTATTGTTGAAGAAAGCCTGGCAAACAGCATACCAATCGAAAACCCGTACTATATCAGGCTTAAAGAGGCTATGCTGTACAGCCTGATGGCAGGCGGAAAAAGATTGAGGCCCTCCCTGGCTCTTGCCACAGCCGAGATTTTTGAAATAGAACCCCGGGAGGTTATTGCTTTTGCCTGTGCCATAGAAATGATCCATACCTACTCTCTGATCCACGATGATCTGCCCGCCATGGACAATGATGATTACCGCAGGGGAAAACTCACAAATCATAAAGTCTTTGGGGAGGCTATGGCCATCCTGGCTGGTGACGCACTGTTGAATCTGGCATATGAAACCATGATCAAGGATGCGCTGACCGGCAACAGTATGGCAAAGCTGAAGGCTATGGAGGTTATTTCCCGGTGTGCCGGCTCCCTTGGAATGATCGGCGGTCAGGTCATAGACTTGAACGGTGAGGGAAGAAGAGTGGACAGTGATGAACTGAAGGCCATGCACAAACTGAAGACCGGAGCACTAATAAAAGCTCCGGTGGAGGCTTCGGCAATAATTTCCGGAGCCGGGGAAAAGGAATTTGCCGCGCTGTCAAACTACGCTGCAAACCTTGGTCTGGCCTTTCAAATAAAGGATGACATTCTGGATGTGGAAGGCAGCATGGAGGAAATGGGCAAAAAGCCGGGCAGCGATGCACAGTCTGATAAGTCAACCTACGTGACGCTGTACGGGCTGGATAAGTCAAAGCAGCTGCTTCAGGACGTAACCGGCGAAGGAATTGCCTTTCTGGCCGACTTTGGAAGCAGGGCTGATTTCCTGAGAGAGCTGGCCACGGCCCTGGTGACAAGATCAAATTAAGCTCTGTAACAGTGAAGCGGAATTAACTCGTTGTACTAATTGAATTCCGTTTTGCTTTACAAATAAGATTTATTAAAATCAACTGGAACTCGAGGACAACTTCATGGAATAAGATGCACGGTCAAAAGCAATTACGATGAATTGTCGGCGATAGTAAAGCGGTTTTGCCGTCAAAGCATCAGGACGATGCTTTGACGGAAAAACCGCTTTAAATGAGGCGATACAATTCCGTAATTGTTTTGGGTGCAGCCTTATTTCATGAAGTTGGTGCGGGAGTTACCAGTTGATTTAAAAATCACGAGGTAAAGCACAAAATTAATCAATCACTGTTCCAGATCTGAATTTGGATCAATATTCCCTTTGTAATTTAATGTATTCTATGTTATAATGTGTTCTCGATGACACAAAAACAGGGTGGCGCAGTATTCTAGTCAGTACTCATGATTCTGAAGACGGGCCTAAAAATCCGTTTAAGGGCACATCGATGAAGTTCCTTGTGTCGGCTTGCTACGCCCAGTGGTGGGCTGATGCTGGGAGTTAAGGCTTAGGGGCGATCTGCAATGGCATGCGGGCGTTGACCCCTTTTCCGTGGAGACCCTTTCTTGTGGTTGAAAAGTTGAGCGCAGGAGCGATAAAATTGTTCCCTGTACTTGCCACCTCGACTACGACTAGGGATTAAACCTGTTATGCGGTATTAATAATGCTGTGAACAGAGTAGCCTGCCTTGAGTGAAATTTGGTGGATAATGGATCGGATGCCTGATGTATTGGCCGATATATGGGCATTATTGCTGTTTGAAACCCTTTTTGCAAAAGAGGCTAGGAATCATCTTGACTGTCGGGGAAAACCCCTAGACTGTTCGAAATGTAATTTATTGGGGATTAAAGTGTGGACTAAGTGGTAATCAGGCCCCATATGTGGTAACGCAATGGTGATGCGGTTAAAGGGAAACCTCTGGTTTGGCGACATTCCAGTACGCATCAGGGAAATCCTGCCTGACCTAAGCCGCAAAATTTACTCAATAAATTGCCACCCGGTTTTTATAAGTCAGTTAATAACGGCAAATATATGTTTTCAGTGCCGTTATATTTTTGGAGGATTGGTGTGGAAGACAATTATAAGCATCCAGCCGATGAACGTAAAGTCAAATTTAAATCAAATACCATTGGTTCAAAAAAAGAAACAAGAGTTTGGACACTCTTGATTACAATAGTTACTTTCTTTATTTCTGTCTTCATGTCTTTTTTTTCGAATGAAACAATAAGATATGCTTCTACAATAGTTTCCTTTCTTATAGTTTTTGGTATAATCATAATCAGTATATTGTTTGACCTTATAGGTACTGCAGCAACCGCGGCAGATGAAGCGCCCTTTCATTCAATGGCCTCAAGAAAGCTTTACGGTGCCAAACAGGCTATAAGGTTAATAAGAAATGCAGACAAGGTTTCAAATTTCTGCAATGATGTTGTCGGTGATATCTGCGGTGTTATAAGCGGTACTGCGGCAGCTTATATCGTATACAAAATTTCAGGGGAAGGAAGCCAGGTTGAAAACAGTATATTCGGGTTATCCATAACTGCCATGGTGGCATCACTTACTGTGGGAGGAAAGGCCCTGGGAAAATCCGTTGCACTTCAGAACAGCAATTACATAATATATAAGGTAGCTGTGGTTACAAACTTTTTGTTTGGACGTTTTAAATTTGTTAAAACTAAGAAT
The DNA here is from genome assembly GCF_000350485.1 of Ruminiclostridium cellobioparum subsp. termitidis CT1112. Lineage (GTDB taxonomy): Bacteria > Bacillota > Clostridia > Acetivibrionales > DSM-1351 > Ruminiclostridium > Ruminiclostridium termitidis. The sequence continues at coordinate 6,105 of NZ_AORV01000032.1, read as the reverse complement.
AGATGGGATAATAGTAAGAATAAAAATGGTAAAAAGAAAAAATGACCGGAAACAAAGGAGATTAACTCGTGGGGTATTTAGAAGGTATAAACTCTCCTGACGACATAAAAAAATTAAATGATGAAGAACTATCCGCACTTGCTGACGAGATCAGGAATTTTCTCATATATAAGGTTTCAAAAACCGGAGGACATCTGGCTTCAAACCTTGGAGTGGTTGAACTGACCCTGGCCATACACAAAATTTTTCAGACTGACTCGGACCAGGTGGTATGGGATGTGGGACATCAATCATATGTTCATAAGATCATAACCGGGAGAAAAGATGAGTTTGATACGTTAAGAAAACTTGGGGGGCTGGCAGGTTTCCCTAAAACCTGTGAAAGCCGGCATGATTGCTTTAATACTGGACACAGCAGCACATCGATTTCGGCTGCCCTTGGCATTGCAAGAGCCAGAGATCTGATGAAGGAAAATTACAGCGTAATTGCCGTAATCGGGGACGGGGCAATGACAGGCGGACTGGCATATGAGGCACTGAATGATGCGGCCAGATATACTTCCAATTTTATTGTCATACTCAATGATAATGAAATGTCCATAGCACAAAATGTAGGAGGTATGTCCAGATACCTGAGCAAATTGCGGACAGATCCCTTTTATACAAAGACGAAGGAAGATATAGAAAATTTTCTGGACAGGATGCCCAAATTCAGTAAAAAGGCCAAAAGGGTAATCTCAAAACTAAAGGGCACTGTGAAATATATTTTTACACCGGGTGTATTTTTCGAACAACTGGGTTACAAATATTATGGACCGGTTGATGGTCATAATATTGAAGAGATAAGCAAAGCTTTAATTGCTGCTAAAAAGATCAAAGGACCGGTTTTAGTGCACATCAACACTCAAAAGGGAAAGGGCTATTCCTTTGCCGAAGAAAGTCCGGACAGGTTTCACGGTATTGCGCCCTTTGAAGTTGAGACAGGTGAAACACACGGCAGCAGCGTTCCCGATTACTCGGAAGTTTTCGGAGATACAATGTGCACACTTGCAGCTTCGGACGAGAGGATTGTGGCTATTTCTGCCGCTATGGCAAAGGGAACGGGCTTATTTCGCTTCAGTAACGAGTTTCAAGGCAGATTCTTTGATGTGGGAATAGCTGAACAGCATGCTGTGACATCTGCGGCAGGAATGGCTGTAAAAGGCTTGATTCCTATTGTTGCCATATATTCTTCTTTTTTGCAGAGAGCCTATGACCAGATTATTCACGATGTTGCAACTCAAAATCTGCATGTGATCTTTGGCGTTGACAGGGCTGGGATAGTCGGTGAGGACGGTGAAACCCACCAGGGAGTGTTTGATTTGTCATTTCTGAGTCATATACCAAACCTGACGGTAATGGCCCCGGCAGATTATTATGAACTCAGGCAGATGCTTGATTATGCGGTAAACGGACAGAAGGGACCAATTGCGGTCAGATATCCAAGGGGCAGGGGCAAGGAATGCCTGGGGCAAAGAATTCCTCTTGAAGCAGGAAAATCGGCCATTGTAAAAAAAGGTGAAAAAGTTTGTGTGCTTGCTGCCGGAAGTATGGTGGATACGGCGCTTCAAGCGGCTGAAATACTCATGGGGTCTGATATTGATATACAGGTGGTAAGTGCCAGATTCATCAAGCCGCTGGATGAGGACTTGATTTTAAAAATTGCCGATGAATTCAATTATATAATTACTCTGGAAGACAACAGCAGGAGCGGGGGTTTTGGAAGTAAGGTTCTGGAATTTTTAAACCAAAAAGGAATTAACAGGAATATAAGTATCCTGGGGCTTCCGGATGAATTCATAACCCACGGGTCAAGAGCTGAATTGCTGAAAATACTTGGCCTGGACGCAGAAGCACTTGCAGAACGTATTAAAAATCTATTCTGAATTATGCGGCTCAAAGCCATAACATGCTCATGGAGGTTAAATTGGAAAAGGAAAGACTAGATATATTATTGGTGAACCGGGGTTTGTTTGAAAGCCGGGAGAAAAGCAAAAGTGCCATAATGGCGGGAGTAGTTTGGATAGACGGACAGCGTGAGGACAAGCCGGGGACAAAAGTTCCGGTTGAATGCCAGGTGGAAATCAAGGAGAACGCAAATCCATTTGTAAGCAGGGGAGGCCTGAAGCTGGCCAAGGCAATAAGCGAATTCAATATAAGGCTGGATGGGAAGACCTGTATGGATATCGGTGCATCAACGGGAGGCTTTACCGATTGCATGCTGAAAAACGGGGCCGAGAAGGTGGTTGCCATAGATGTGGGTTACGGACAGCTGGCATGGGAGCTCAGAAACGACCAGCGGGTCATGTGCATGGAGAGAACCAATGTACGATATGTAAAACCTGAGGATGTGGGTTTTCTTTCCGATTTTGCATCAATTGACGTATCCTTTATATCTCTGACAAAGGTTATGCCTGCGGTACTGGAGCTGCTGAAGGCTGAAGCAGAGCTGGTCTGCCTGATAAAGCCCCAGTTCGAGGCGGGGAGAGAAAAGGTTGGAAAGCATGGTGTGGTCAGAGACAGCGGGGTTCATAAAGAGGTAATAAATAATATTATTAATTTTGTACTTTCAAAAAATCTTTATATCAAACGCCTGTCATTTTCGCCCATAAAGGGACCTGAGGGAAACATAGAGTATTTGCTGTATATATCAAAAAGTGATGCTGTGCAGGCCTTGGAGAATTTGCAGGAACTGGTCGGAAAAGTGGTTGATGCCGCACACAGTGAGCTTTGTAACACATAGACGTCTTTATTTTACAGCAATTCTTTGCAAAAAGTCAGGGCTTTTGCTAAACTGTAAAGGTGCAGTTATAAAGCTGGCATTTGGAGGGCAATATGAAAAATATCGGAATAATTACTAATAATGAAAAAGACGTGGGATTTGCCTATACAAATATGCTTATCGAAAGTATAAGAAAGTTTGGGGGACAGGCTGTCATACCTACCAGATCGGTAACAAAGGGTATGGAAGGGCTGGATAACGAGGTTGAGGAAATTTGCAGTAAATGTGAGCTTATCATATGTCTTGGCGGGGACGGGACTTTTTTAAAGACTGCCAGAACTGCTTATTTGTACAATCTCCCTATTTTGGGAATAAATCTTGGATCATTGGGCTTTTTGACGGATATAGAAAAAGGTGAAATTGATAAAGCTGTTGAAAGTATCTTTCAGAATAATTATATAATTGAAGAGAGAATGATGCTTTCATCTAGAATATATAAAGAGGGAAAACTGTTTGCAGAGGATGTGGCAATTAATGATGTTTCCATATCCCGGGCCGGGATACCACGGATATTGCATTTGAGTACCTATATCGATGACAATTTTTTTGATATGTTTCCCGGCGACGGCATAGTAGTTGCCACACCAACGGGTTCGACAGCCTATTCCATGTCGGCGGGAGGCCCCATAGCCGAACCTACGTCAAAACTTATAATAGTGACTCCTATATGTCCGCATATGCTGTATTCAAGATCTTTTGTGGCCTCTGAGGAAAGACGGGTCAAGGTTTCGGTATCTGACGGCTTTGAACATAAGGCTCTGGTAACCGTTGACGGACAAAAGAATTATGAAATAACAGGCGGGGACTATATTGAGATTGAGAAGGCGGCTTCAAAGGTAAAAATATTGAAAATTCACTCAAAAAATTTTTTTACAGTCTTAAGAAACAAAATCTATGACAGGAAAGAGGAATAGTATGAAATATAACAGACATGCCAAGATTTTGGAGATAATCGAAAGCAATGTGATTGAAACGCAGGAGGAACTTGCCGACAGGCTTAAGGAACAGGGGATGGATGTCACTCAGGCAACTGTTTCTAGGGACATTAAGGATCTGCGACTAATAAAGGTCATGTCATCAGACGGCAGATATAAATATGCAACCTTTTCCCAGTCTGAGAATCAGGTATCCAACCGTCTCATAACAATCCTTACCGAAGCTTATGTATCCAGCGATTATGCAAATAATATCGTGGTAGTCAAAACCCTTTCAGGAATGGCCCAGGCAGCGGGCTCTGCCATAGACTCCTTGAAGTGGCAGGAAATACTGGGTACGATAGCAGGTGATGATACTCTTATAATGGTTTGCAGAGCAGAGAAAATTGCTGAAGATATAGTTAATAAATTCAATAAAATGATAAATAAGTAGTATTAAGTCTGCGTGAAACTGTTCGCACATGGCCAATACCTTCCTTTATTCACCTATGGCGCGGCGGGTATTGGAGTGAACAATTCCATAACTGTTTTTGCGGCCGCTGTTGCGGCTCAAAGCCATAATAATGGCTTGGGAGGTTAATATGCTGACACAGCTTGATATTCAAAATATAGCGCTTATTGACAGGCTGAACCTTGAGATAGGCCAGGGACTCAATGTTTTAACAGGTGAGACCGGAGCGGGTAAATCCATATTGATAGATTCAATCAATGCCGTTCTTGGAGAAAGAGTATCCAGGGATTTGATAAGAACGGGAAAGGATAAAGCTATTATTGAAGCAGTGTTTCAATATGAAAATGCCGGGATAGACAGAATACTTGAGGAAACCGGAATAGACAGAGATGAAGGAAATATTATTTTATCAAGGGAAATTAGTCTGTCCGGGAAAAATACCTGCAGAATAAACGGGAGACTGGTTAATGTTTCAATGCTGAAACAGATAGGGGAGCTCCTTCTGGATATTCACGGTCAGCACGACAATCAATCACTGTTAAAAACAGAAACGCATATTGATTTGCTGGATGCCTTCGGCGGTAAGGCAGTTGAAAGGGTCAAAACAGAATATCTGGAATTGTATGCGCAGTATAAAAATATAAAATCAAAACTTCATTTGCTTGCGGGCGACAAGGGAGAAATGGCCCGCCGTATGGATATGCTGAATTTTCAGATTGATGAAATCAAAAATGCCAGACTGAAAAAAGGTGAAGACGAAAGTCTCACAGCTAAACGCCAGGTTTTGGCCAACTCTGAGAAGATAATGAATTCCATTGTCAGTGCGTATGAGCTTTTAAACGAAGGCAGCGATACCGGAGGAAAATCTGTCCTGTACAATTCAAATAAGGCATTGCAGGAATTAGCGTCGGTATTGAAATATGACCCTGAATTGAATTCCATCTCTGAGAAATTGGAATCTGTAATTTACCAGCTTGAGGACATTTGTGAAGAACTTCGAAGCAGACGTGAAGCAGATGAGTATAACCCGGATGAGTTGATGAGTATTGATGAAAGACTTGATATTATCACAAGATTAAAAAGAAAGTACGGTTCTACGCTGGAGGATGTAATGGACTTTCTGGACAGGTCCCGGCGGGAATATGAAGAGCTGCTTCAAAGTGAAAGTCTTGTTGAGGAGCTGAACAAACAGCTGGCGTCATTATCTCAAAAGCTGTATGAAAGTGCTGAGAAGCTAAATACCGAAAGGGAAAAGGCTGCGGTTGTGCTTGAAAAAAATATTACTGCCGAGCTTGAAAACCTGGAGATGAAAAATTCCAGCTTCAAGGTAGAGCTGTCATTTAATAAAGAGGAAAAATATTTTTCGAAAAATGGATTGAATTCAGCTGAGTTTCTTATTTCAAGCAATGCCGGAGAGCCGTTGAAACCTTTGAGCAGGATTGCCTCGGGAGGTGAAATGTCCAGGATCATGCTGGCCATAAAGACAATTCTGGCAAATGTGGATGCCATTCCGACTTTGATATTTGACGAAATAGATACCGGAATTAGCGGCAAGGCTGCACAAAAGGTCGGAGAAAAGCTGTCCTACATATCCAGAACACACCAGGTGCTGTGCGTAACCCACTTGTCACAATTGGCCTGTATGGCCGATAATCACCTGTACATAGAAAAAAACTCCGACGGTGAAAATACTTACACTACCGTACGAAAACTTGATCATAAGGGAAGAGTTCAGGAAATAGCAAGAATAATAGGAGGCTCCGATATAACTGCCCTGGCCCTGAAGCATTCCGAGGAACTAATAGAGGCTGCCGGGCTTTTTAAAAAGAAGAGCTAGCATGCAAAATTTTGCTAATACCCGTCTTGCAAGCTAACCTTTGAATTTTTCCATATAAAAA
>NZ_AORV01000031.1 GCF_000350485.1 Ruminiclostridium cellobioparum subsp. termitidis CT1112 | reverse complement strand
CAAAATAAATTCATAAAACATGTTAAATAAACCAATACGATCAATTAAATAAAGGTACGCGAGCACAATTAAATCAATGGATGACTCGGTTAAAAGTGCTTGCGGAAATTGTGGGCGAAACATAAGTATATCAGGCGGCAAAGTGACAGGACGTCACTTTGAGCATCAACCGAGACAGGATGTCGAGTGTTGTGCGACGCCTGAAATACTTATGTGAGCCATACTATTTCCAGCAAGCACTTTGTGAGCATCCATTGATTTTATTCGTGCGGGAGTACCTTAAAAATAAAATGTATTAATTGTATTATTTGATCAATTGTTTTATGAATTTATGGTGAACTTTCAGACTTTTCTTTTTATTAATCTTATAATATAGTATAAAACAGTTGCACTTTAAATTATAATAGAGCCTCCGGCGGGTCATACATTTCGCAAAGGCCGATAGGGTATCCCGGAGCGTATTTGGATTACTGTAGTGTTAATAATAAGAGGAGGATTTTATGAATAATAGGCGAAATGGCACCATGATAGTCGGGTTGATATTAATACTGATCGGTATTGCTTATTTGTTGAACAACTTTGGAATTTTTGAGATTTACTTTGATATTTTTGATGTTGGTTTCCTGTTCTCAACCTTCTGGCCAATGTTTTTAATAATACCGGGATTGATATTTCATTATTCCTTTTTTACCGCGAAAACTTCTGATGCGGGTTTACTGGTTCCGGGAGGAATTTTGCTGGTAATGGGTCTGACCTGTCAGATATCGATGATATTCAATGCATGGGCTTACATGTGGCCGGGCTTCATACTGGCAGTGGCAGTTGGTTTGTTTGAACTGTATATATTCGGGACCAAGGAAAAGGGTCTTCTGATACCTGTATTCATTCTTGGAGGCTTGTCACTCATATTCTTTGCAATATCTCTGGGAAGGATAACCATATTAAGATTGTATCTCATTCCTGCCATATTGATCCTGGGCGGTTTGCTGATAGTAGTAAGAAACCGCAGAAATTAAAATTTCAGATAAGTGCCCCTTTACCGCCTGGTGCATATAATAATATTAGTCATTAACTCGAATTCCATGGGGATGGAGTAAATAAAGGTGTATTATATGAGTAGATATGATGATATCATAACCAGGTTGGAAAAACTGGAAAGCTATGTTTACAATGAAATTGAGCAGCTGATCTATGAAAATTTTAAAAGCAATGGCGGGACCGAGGCGGAGAATAGCGGTCTTATCAGGTACAAACCGTCAAAACATCAAAAAGCATATAAGATAGATAGAAATTTTAAAAAAAGATGTTATACGAGATAAAAGTTGGGAATATATATTATTAACTATGGAAGCCTTGTGAATAATGGGGATTCCGTAGTTAATTATTTTGTAATATACTAATTACAAGGAGTGGATAAACGATGGATAAATACGTATGTACAGTTTGTGGTTATGTTTATGATCCTGAAGAGGGGGATCCTGACAGCGGAATAGCACCGGGCACTGCTTTTGAAGATATTCCGGATGATTGGGCATGTCCTTTGTGCGGAGTAGATAAGAGTATGTTTGAAAAGCAATAAAACTGAACACCAAGTTACTGAAGACGGTTTTCCAGAGCGCATGCGCATAGGAGAGCCGTTTTTTAAATATTTTTGAAAAAGATGTCTATAAAACAAGACATTGTTAAATTTATTTAAAGGGGTGATTTCTGGATGTATAGAGGAAAGCCTGTTATCGGAATTACAGCCGCTTTCGATTTTGAGAAAAGCACAAGTAATTTAAGGGATGACTATTATGAGGCAATAATTCAATGCGGTGCCGTTCCTGTCTTAATTCCTGTAACTGAGGTAAAAAGTGTCTGGGTGGAATACCTTGACATATGTGATGGAATAGTATTATCAGGAGGGCCTGATATTGATGCAGTGTATTTCGGACAGAACAATATGCCTTATGCCGGAGAAATATCCCCAGTCAGGGACGAAATGGAGATTTTTCTTGCAAAACAGGCTATGGCTGTGGATAAACCCATACTGGGCATATGCAGGGGAATACAGGTGCTGAATATCGCCGCAGGCGGAAGTATTTTTCAGGACATTTATGCGGAGAATAATCCTGAGAACAAGCTTATACAGCACAGCCAGCCGGCTCCCAGATGGTTTCAGATACACAGTGTGAATATTATGGAAAATACCTGTCTCTTTAGCATATATGGAAAAGAGATGCTTAGGGTAAATTCCTTCCATCACCAGGCTGTAAATGAGACAGCTCCGGGTTTTACCATAAATGCTTATTCGGAGGACGGAATAATAGAGGCCATCAGTAATGAAAATAAAAAATTTGTTCTGGGGGTTCAATGGCATCCCGAAAATATGTGGCGTAAGGATAAAAAACACTTAAAGCTGTTTGAAAGGCTTGTTGCAGTGTGCTAAAATAAATTAAAAACTAATGGACGGACGAGATAAGACAATATGAACGAATTTTCGATACTGACAAAGATAGACAATTATTTGAAGGATTTTCTCGGAGGGTTTCACGACCCTGTTTTCAAGGTTGGAAAAATTATATTGATAATTGTTTTTTCCATTTTAATTGCCAAAGCAGGGAAGATCATAATCCGGAAGTTTTTTGAAAAACAGAAAAACCTTAAGTTCAAAATGAGCGACAAAAAGCTGGACACCATGTCTACTTTGATTGCCAGTGTCTTTAAATATGTTGTGTATATATGGGCCATATTGATGATTTTGTCCGATGTCCTGAATCTGAAATCGGTGCTGGCGGCTGCCGGCGTTGGCGGCGTAGCCATTGGTCTCGGAGCCCAAAGCCTTATAAAGGATACAATATCCGGATTTTTTATATTGCTGGAAGACCAGTTTGCAGTGGGGGATCTCATAACTGTGGATACCATGACGGGAACGGTTGAAAATATGGAATTGCGTGTCACAAGGCTTAAGAGCTTTGACGGCGATACCTATATTATTCCTAACGGTGAAATCAAGAGGGTCACCAACCATACCAGAGATAACAAGATGGTTATAGTTGATATCCCTGTTGCCTATTCCTCCAGCATGGAAAAGGTGTATGAAATAGCACACGGCGTATGTGAAGAGGTAAAGGCGGAATTTGCGGTATTCACCGAGCCCCCTTCAGTTATGGGTATAACCGAGCTGGGAAAGCAGAGCATCAATCTGAGGATCATAGCCCGCACATACCCCAATGAACAATGGGCGGTGGAGCGGAGGATCAGATGGAAAATCAAAGAGGCTTTTGAAAAAACAGGTCTGGAGTTTTATGACAGGACTGTGGTTACAAAAGAGGATTAAATATGGCTCATGGAGGTTAATATGGCGGATAAATTTGCAGTTGGAGATATTGTTGAGATGAAAAAGCCGCATCCCTGCGGAAGCAAGCAGTGGGAAGTGATCAGAACAGGTGCCGATTTCAGGATAAAATGTACGGGCTGTTCACATCAGGTGATGCTTGCCAGAACAAAGTTTGAAAAGGGAGTCAAAAAGATCATTAAATCAAATGATTCCCAGGAACCTGAGAATTCATAAACAGTTTAGTATATGTACAGATGGTGATGTATAGGAAATACAAATGTGGTAACACTTAGTAATAGTACATCGGGCGAGGAAGATAAGACCAATGATTCTTATGGGAATGCCGGTGAAAATATTACCAGGAGGCTAAAATGGGAGAAGTGCAAAATACCACACCATCGGAAAAATTTGAAGCTGTAATAAAAGAATATCTTCATCAGGGAAAAGAAAAGCTTGAAAATGATCTGGCAGGTACAAGGGAGGCAATAAAGCTAATAGCCAGGGACAAAACCAAAAACTTCATGAGGACTATGGATTTGGGCTTAAGCGAAGAGGAAAGAAATTGTCTCAGTTCCCTTATAATCACAAGCATGTACCAATCCTTCTGTTATGGTTATGGCATCGGGAAAATAGAAGGAGATACAAAGCAAAAGGTCTGTCTGTAAAAATATAAGCTAGAAAATATAAGTCAAATAAATAAGCTTGATAAAATTTATTAAAAATGAACTGTTGTACGGAGTCCGGCTCCTGATAACAGTTTATTTTATTTTTTGCATATGAAAGTTAATATATTTTTTGTGTTAAGTAATTTTATTGGTGGTATAATTGGGCTATATCAACTCTGATCAATTCTGTTCCTGGTATTTCAAAAAGGTGTATAAAGGAGGGGTCGCATGGGTTTTACCGGTTGTTCCTGTGAAAATTGCCATAACAAAATGTGTTCCAAAAGGGTGCCTATATTCTCAGCCTTTAATGAGGACGAGCTAAGCAGGGTATCCGGTTTGATAATACGAAGACAGTATAAAAAAGGTGAACTCATAATACTTGAGGGGGCGTGTCCCGAGAGCCTGATCATTATAAACTCCGGACGTGTCAAAGCATACAGAAATACAATTGAAGGCAGAGAGCACATACTATACATTTTTTCGGAAGGGGATTTCTTCGGAGAAAAAAATCTGCTGCTGGACCACGAAGCGACTTATAATGCCGAAGCTCTTGAAGATACAGGTATTTGCACCATTAACAAAAAAGCCTTTCAGGAGCTGATGAGAGAGTATCCCGAGCTGAGCTTCAAGGTCATGGAAGAGCTTTGCAGCCGCCTGGCCAGGCTTGAAAATACAATTGAAAGTATGGGCACAAAGAATGTAGAGCTCCGGGTAAATTCCGTGCTTGTGGAGTTCAGTGAGAAATATGGCAGTCAGCATCCAAGGGGAATACTGGTTGAGCTGCCCATGAGCCGTGAGGGTATAGCAAACTATATCGGTCTCACCCGTGAGACGGTAAGCCGGAAAATGAGCCTGCTGCAGGAGGAAGGCATCATTGAGATGGTAGGTAATAAGAAAGTGATTATTCTGGATATGGAACGACTGTCTCTTTGAAATTAAGCCAAATTCTACAAAAGGAGAGTAAACAGTGTTTAAGAATCCTTTCGGAAAATTTTCCAATCAGATCATTCTTGTTTTTTCCACAACCACCATATTGATAGTGATAGCCGCAATTCTATTATTTTACATAAGCACTGCCAAAATAATCCGTACAGAAATCATAAATTCGAACGAAAAGGTTCTGGAAACCGTAAATAAGAATTTTGATGACTATATGGGAACTATAAAGGACTTTACCCTGAGTATAAGATTTGATAACAGGATCATGGATATTTTAAACACCAACAGGGTTGAATATGGGGATGATGTCTATATCAATGCTTTTATAAGAACCATGTATTATTCCAGAAATGATATTTACAGTGTAGAACTGCTGGTACCCGGCATAAAGAAGTCCTATTCCATATCCAGAAGAACAATATGGGAAGACAGGGATGTTCCGAACAATAATATTTTAACCCAGGATCTTGAAAACGTGACTGAAACCGATTGGTTCAAAGCCACTGTCAATAATAAAAGCTACCTGTATATAAAACCGGAAGTAGTATTTTTAAACGGCAGGGCTGTGTATCCCAACGATAAGCTTTTTACCATTTACAGGACTATAATAAATGTCTATAATAAGGAACCGCTGGCGGTTATAGCAATTACCTGCAACACTTCCGGAATGAAAAAGATCATAAGTGACTTTTCCATAGAAGACAGTGAGATGCTCAGTGTATATGACAATACCGGCAGAATATTCTTTGTCAGCAGCGATTATCTGATCAAGTCCGAGGTCCTTGAAATAATATCGGATTATAACGGAAACACCGGAGAAAAAAATGACAACCGAACTGTTTTGGGCAACCGGCTCTTGGTAGAAAGTAAAAAGGATAATTGGAAAATGGTCAAGCTGATATCCCTGGAGACCATGGACAAAAAACTCGGGCAAACCAGAAACCTGTTCATACTGGTGATTTGTATAGCATCCTTTATTTCGGTCATGTTCATTTTCTTTATCACAAAACCCTTGACCGCATCACTTAAAAAACTTATGAAGCAGATGACCCGGGCGGGAAGGGGAGACTTTAAAACAAGGGTTGAAATTAAGGGAAGCTATGAAGTGGTGGCGCTTGCCGACAAATATAACTCTATGATCGGTGAAATAAATGAGCTGATTGAAGAAAATTATTTGGCTGAAATAAAAGAAAAAAATGCTCAGTTAAAGGCGCTGGAAAGTCAAATAAATCCTCATTTCCTGTATAATTCACTTCAGGCAATATCAGCCAGGGCCATAGCCGGCGAACAGAAGGACATATGCAGAATGACAGAGGCTCTTGCCTTTAATATGCGGTATGCCTTCAAACAGGAGGGAATGGTAACTGTCGGGATGGAAATGAAGCATATAAAGAACTATCTGCTGCTTCAGGAAGCGAGATTTGAAGACCGCTTGAAGGTTGACATCAATATTTCGGAAGAGGCTTATAATATAACCATTCCCAAGATATCCATTTATACTCTTGTGGAAAATTCCGCTGAACACGGTTTGGAAAACACAATCAATCAGGTGGTAATAAAAATAAATGTACATATTTCAGAAAATTTTCTTGTTGCAGCAGTATGGGATAACGGGCAGGGAATCACACCTGAAAGACTTGAGGAAATAAGAGGCTGGTTTGCAAACAGGCAAATGGCTTTTGAGGATAACGGGAACATCGGCCTCCGCAATTTAAACGGAAGAATCAAGCTGTTGTATGGAGAAAAAGCCTGTCTTACCATAGACAGTATACAGGATGCAGGTACTACGGCAACAATGTATTTACCTTTGAAGCAGGAAGAGGAGGAACCGGATGAACCCCAGTTTGGATGAAACAAAAAGCAGCACACACTTGTACAAGGCTCTGATAATTGACGATGAACGTCCTGCAAGACAGGCTGTTTCTGCCCTCGGCAAATGGGCCGAGCTGGGCATAGACTTCCCGCTTGAGGCAGCAGAGGGCAAAACCGGCCTGGAAATCATGAAGAGCCATAAACCGGATATCGTACTGGTGGATATGAGAATGCCGGTGATGGGAGGTCTGGAGTTTATTAAAGCTGCCTCGGCGGAATTTCCCAATTCCAAATATGTCATAATCAGCGGCTACAGTGATTTTGAATATGCCAGAACGGCTATAAAGTATAACGTGGCAGACTATTTGCTCAAGCCTGTAATTGAAGAGGAACTGGATAATGTCCTGAGACAGGTTGTACAGGGTCTGGACAGCGAACGCCTTTCGCTGCAGTACAATCCTGTGGCTCATATAGCAAGGATGCTTTCAGCCGATCCTGAATCCTCCCGCTGCGGTAGTATATACTACGGTATTGCAGCGATCTATCTGGTGAACCAATTCCGGGAGGAGAAGGAAAAGAAGTTCGATTTTTCTCATAAGGCCTCTGAAATATCCCGGCTGGTTTTAAAATGCTGGGATGACAGGAGCAGCTGTTTGCCCACAGCTGAAAATGACAGGCAGCTTCTGCTGGCAGTGAAGGTTCCGGCTGCAGCCGGGGACAGGGTGCCTTCAGAGGATAAGCTCAGAGCAGATGCGGCCCAACAGGTGGAAAAGCTGGTGGAAGCTCTGAGAACTGACTATGGTGTATATACAATAGCTTCTGTCGGAAGCTTCCATCCAAAAATAGAAGCTGTTTTTGAATCTTATAGGGCAGCCATGGAGCTTCTGAATAATATTAACCTGCTGGATAACAGCAGGAGTGTTTTTACTGCCGCACACACCAATGATATGCCTAAATGGCTTTCGGTACTGGGAAAAAAAGAACTTTTTACCCGTGCTTTCGACCAGAAAAATCTGAAATCTGCCCGGGATATTGTGGAGCAGTATTTCAGCAGTATAAAAAAGCACGGCTATGTGAGCAGGGAGGATTTGATAAGAATTACTCTTGAATTTATGACTGTTTTCCGTGAGATTGCGGTAGAAAAAGGCGTGATGGAAGTAAAGCGGATAATACCGCAGGCAGGTGACAGAAATATATTCTCCGGGTGTTTTAAGACAGAGGACTTCGGAGGTTTTATCCATAGTGTATTCAAGGCTTTGGTCGAAAGTACTTCAAACCCGCAGACCTGTTCGATACATAATATTATTATTGAAATAAAGGAATATATAGACAACAATTACTCCGAGGAAATAAGTCTGACTACCTTTTCCTCCAGATATCACATGACAAGAGAGTATCTGTCAAAGCAATTCAAGGAACAGTTTGGCCTGGGCATTTATGAATATGTATTGAAGCTCAGGATGACAATTGCGGCAAAATATCTTGAGGATTTAAATATCAAAGTACAGGAGGTAGCTCAACGGGTAGGATATGCCGATAACAATTATTTCAGCCGGGCCTTTAAAACCTTTTACGGTGTTTCACCCAAGGAATACCGGAGCAGAAACTGATAGCCCACATAGTCCTGTCCAGCATTGATACAAGCATAAAATTGTACATATTACACAATTGCCGCTTATGTTAACGCTGGTTTTTTGTTCACATTTTTCCATAAAAACTAAACTGATTAGTCCATTCTTTACATTGATGTTTGTATATATAATTAAAACAGTTTTATATTACTTTTTGCTTGCGTTATGGAGGCCGGTATGAAATCAATCGGACAAAGGAAAACAAACAAATTGGAAATTGTTCTGTTTATATTGCCCTGCCTTATACTCGTGGGAGTTATATTTTATACTCCCTTTATCCTGAGCATGTTCTACTCACTGACACAGTGGAACGGTATAGCCAAGGAACCCGTTTTCATAGGGTTGAGGAATTTTATCAGGTTATTTACCGGGGATTCCGGTTTTGTCAGCTCAATAATTTTTACCTCAAAATATGCTTTTTTCTATATCATATCCAGCAATGTGATTGCCCTGGCCCTCGCCGTACTGCTGGTCAAGAAGCTTTTAACCGCAAACATCCTCAGAGCGGTATTTTTTGTACCATACATCATGAGCATGATAATTGTAGGGTTTATATGGAGATTTATATTTTCCCAGGGCTTTAATTCACTGTCGGCAATCACAGGCTGGGGAATATTTGATATGAGCTGGCTGGGGGATCCCGGACTGGCATTTGTATCGGTAGTCATGGTGGCAGTATGGCAGTCTTTGGGTTTTTATATGGTTATTTATATTGCCGGACTGCAGGCATTGCCCGAAGATGTCCTTGAGGCGGCAGTTGTGGACGGTGCCAGCGCTCCAAGGAAATTCTTCAGTATTACTCTGCCGCTTCTGGGGCCGTCAATTACTACATGTCTTTTTTTGTCCCTTACAAATTCAATCAAGGTTTTCGATATAATACTTGCTTTAACTGCAGGCGGTCCGGGCGGATCGACCTACAGCGTAACCTATGACATATACCGTGAAGCTTTCCAGAACAACAATTACGGGTACGGTGCGGCGAAATCTCTGGTATTGTTCATTATAGTTGCGGGGATTACGGTTATCATCATGAAGGGCTTCAGAAGCAGGGAGGTTGAGCTGTAATGAAGAAAAATACACTGCCGGGACGGATCGTTCCCGAAATATTGCTGTCAGCCTTTGGCCTGCTGTTTATGTATCCCGTCATTTTGATGGTTATAAATTCAATAAAGCCTTTCAGGGAAGTTGTCATGGATGTGATAGCATTGCCGGGGAAAATCGAGTACCAGAACTATTTATATGTTATAAAATATATAAACTACCCCAGGCTGTTTTTGAACAATTTTTTAATCACAGCACTGGGCATAGGAGGCATAGTACTTTTTTCATCAATGGCGGGTTACATGCTTTCAAGGCATAAAAACGGATTTACAAAGTTCGCATATCTGTTCTGCATTGTCCCCATGCTTATACCGTTTCAGACCATTATGATTACACTTTTAAAGGTCTCAAAGACACTTGGTCTGTCGGAGAGCATACCGGGTCTGGGAATTCAGTACTGGGGATTTGGAATTCCCATGGCTGTCTTTATCTATTCCGGTTTTGTGGGCACAATTCCACGGGAGATTGACGAAAGTGCGCTTATTGACGGAGCCTCTACAGTCGGTACATTTTTTAAAATCATATTCCCGTTATTGAGATCAATAACAGCAACAGTTATTGCCCTTGATGTAATGTGGATTTGGAACGACTTTCTTTTGCCCCTGCTCATGGTCAACGGATCAGTCAAAACCAAGACACTGACGCTTGCAGCCTACACCTTTGTGGGACAGTATAACACTCAGTGGCATTATACCATGACGGCGATGGTCCTGGCTGTTTTTCCGTCCATATTGTTCTTCATATTCATGCAGAAATACATCATCAAAGGTGTTGTCAGCGGTGCAGTTAAAGGCTAGAACCTGTATTCAGGTCTAAATAAAAAATTTTTGGAGGAGAGAAGAGTAATGAAAAAGCGAATTTTATGTTTAGCCATGTCTCTTTTAATGACTGTCAGCATATTTGCCGGCTGCGGTAAAGCCGGGGAACAGGCACAGGCTTCCGGAGGATCGAAAGCGTCCGGGACAGCAGTACAATCCTCAGCACAGGATAATAACGCTGAGCCTGTCACAATAAAGCTGTTTGTCAACAGTCCGGAATATGCAGATGCCATGAATGCATATATTGCAGAGTACAAAAGCGTCAAGCCCAACGTCACAATAAATCTAGAAACAATTCAATCGGATTACCCCACAATGCTTAAAGCAAAAATAAATTCAGGCGATATGCCCGACGTATTTGCCTCGACGGCCGGCGGTGAGATCAAGGCATATGCGGAATATTCGGCCGACCTGACCGATCAGCCTCTGGCAAAAGCCATGACTGATGAAGTACGCGCCAATATGTCCTATGATGGCAGGGTATACGGCTTCCCCATCAAAGCAAATACTTTCGGCATGATTTATAACAAGGAGATATTTGAAAAGAACGGGATCACAGTACCCAGGACTTTAACGGAACTTTCAGCAGCATGTGAAAAGCTTAAAGCGGCAGGTGTTCAGCCTTTCACAACCGGCTACAAGGAATGGTGGGTATTCAAGCATGCCTTTATGCACTTCTTTGATGCCGCGCAGCCGAACGATGTGGGCGGGCTGGTCAACAAATTTATAGCAGGCGAAGCTAAATTTAAAGATTACCCGGCTATTAACGATAATTTCTTCAAATTTGTTGATATATCTGTGCAATACGGCGATGCAAAGCCGCTGGAAACCGATCTCAGTGCCGAAATAGCCGCATTTGCCACAGGAAAGGCAGCTATGATAGTCGGACAGGGACCCTGGGTAGAAGCTGACATAGTGAAAATCAATCCCGATATCAAAATAGGCTTTACAGGATATCCGACCTCCGAGGATCCAAAGGATGCCTTTCTGACAGCAGGAGCCGACCAGGCAACAAGAATTTACAAGGATTCCAAGGTGCTTCAGGATGTGCTTGATCTTTATAACTGGCTGTTTACTTCGGATTACGGCAAAAAGTGGTTCTCAGAGGTGGCAAAGGTTATTCCTCCCATAAAGGAGGCACCAATGCCTGATATGCAGATTACAAATGAATTAAAGACGTATCTGGCTTCAAACAAGGCAGGAGATCTGTACATAAACTATTCACTTGACAGTTTCCATCAGAAGTTTGGTGAGATTATGCAGGGATACATAGCTAAAACATACACGAAGGATAAGGCTATCCAGGAAATTGAAACCGTATGGCCGCAGCTTGGGGCTGCAAAATAACAGATATAAAAGGTTTTTATACAGGGAGTACAGTAAAATGAAGGGAATTCATTTTACTGTACTCCCTTATTACTTCTTTTAAAATTTTTTGGAATTATGATTCCAGTCACAGTTTTATTTCCAATCCTGTTGTATCCTTAACACATCAAAGGAAAACCAGATCAAATAAACAATATAATAAATATAAATGCAGGAGGTATTGAAATTATGAGTGTACAAATAAATGATAAAGTATACTGGGTCGGAAAGGTTGACGACAGAAAAGTCCCTTTTCACAGGCTCATACTTGAAAGTGGAACGACCTATAACAGCTATCTGCTCATGACAGATAAGCCCACGGTAATCGATACGGTGGACATAGCCTTCGGCAGGGAATATGTGGATAACCTGATAAAACTGATAAATCCAGAGGCCATAGAGTATATAGTGATAAATCATGTAGAGCCTGATCATGCAGGTGCATTGCCGGCACTTGCAGCAAAAGCGAAAAAGGCAAAAATCGTGACTACGGATCTTGGCAGCCAGCTGCTCAACGATATGTTCAGACTGCACCATAGGGAGTTTGTAATTGTCAGGGATGGAGACAGCCTTGACATAGGAGGCAGGACCCTGAAATTCTTTGAAACACCTTACCTTCATACTGAGGAGACAATGATCACCTATTCTGAGGAAGATAAGACACTGTTTCCCTGTGACATTTTCAGCACCCATATCGCTGCCGGAGAATTATTCAATGACCTGGCCCAGGGTGAGTATCTGGAGGACTTCAAGGTTTATTACAAACTGATTATGGCACCCCACAGACCATATGTAAGAGATATGCTGGATAAGATAAGTACTCTTGAGATAGAGATGATTGCCCCTTCCCATGGGTATATCCTCCGTGAAAATGCTGCTTCATTTATTAAGCTTTATGATGATATGAGCAAGGACTCCGGGAATAATAAGACAAAGAAAGTGGCCGTTGTATATTCCACAATGACCGGAAACACCGCAAAGGTAGCCCAAAGATTGGTAAAGGGGCTTGAAGATAACGGAATAGCAACCTCGGTTTTCAATCTGAAAAGCGCTGATATAAAGGAAGTAACCGAGGTAATTAAAGAATCCGACGGGCTTCTGGCAGGCAGTTCCACAAAGTATGCCGATATGGTGGGATGTATTGAGGAGCTGTTGAAGGAATTAAAGGGAATCCCTTCTGCCGGGGGTAAATTCGCTGCCGCATTCGGATCGTACGGCTGGAGCGGCGAAGCCATTATGCATATTGAGAATTATCTTGCAGAGGCAGGCTTCAAGGTTGTAAATCAGAATTACCTTGTAGGGACAATCGGAGTTGATGAACAGTTATTCCCCTTAAGAGTGAAGTTTGACAGGGAAGAGGGCATGGAAACCGCAGAAAAGGCCGGAAGCGTTTTTGCGGAACTGGTAAATTCAAATTAAGTAAATCCGGCGAAAAATAAAATGTGATTGAAAAGGAGGAGACAAATGCTGACAAGTATTAATACATCTCAAAGCATAGGTGAAATTGTTGCAGTACTTCCCAAAGCAAGTGAAATTTTCAGAAAGTATAATATTGATTTCTGCTGCGGAGGAAACAGGCCTCTGGCCGCAGCAATACAGGAGCAGCAGCTGGACGAAGCCGAAGTGCTGCAAAAGCTTGAAGAGGCCAGTTTTGAAACAAGGGAACTGACCAAAAGGGTAAATTTCCGTGAAATGAAATCTGATGAGCTTATCGGATATATTGTGGCTACCCATCATGCTTACTTGCAGAAGGCATTGCCTGAAACCGGAGAACTGACCGCAAAGATACTGAGAGCGCACGGGTCCAATCACCGGGAGCTGTTCAGGGTTCATAAGCTGTTTAACGGACTCAGGACTGAACTGGAGCAGCACCTTATCAAAGAGGAGGAACTGTTGTTTCCTCTCATAAATAAGTACGAAGCAGGTCCTTCCGACAAACTTGCCGGGGAAATAAACAGGGTTATGAAGGAAACCGAGGGGGAGCATGAGGGTGCGGGAGATATTCTAAAGGAACTGAGAAAAATAACTGCGGATTACTCAGTTCCGGAAGACGGCTGCAGAACCTTTGAAAAGGCCTATTCAATGCTCCAGGAGCTGGAAGGCGACCTGTTCCAGCACATTCACCTTGAAAACAATATTTTGTTCAAGAGATATGAATTATGAAAGGGAGGTTACTTGAAATATGGAAAAAGTTATAGACCTGAATAAGTCTGTACATGACCTGTGCAAGGAAAATCCGGAAGTGATAGAGGTTCTCAGGGAGCTTGGTTTTGACCAGATAACCAACCCTGCCATGCTGAACACGGCAGGAAGATTTATGACAATTCCCAAAGGTGCTGTTATGAAAGGCATAGATTTGGGAAGAATTAAGAGGGAATTGGAAAACAAAGGATTCAGTATTAAGGAGTAGGAGGTTTTTTTATGAGTGAGTTCATAAATAATCGTGAATACAGGCAAAAGGTTTTAAAGGAAATAATTATGGAGCTTCACCACGGCAAATCTGTTGATGAGGTCAAGGCCAGATTTGAAGAACTTATAAAGGGGATTTCTCCAACAGAGATATCCGAAATGGAACAGGCGCTCATAATGGAGGGAATGCCCGTTCAGGAGATCCAAAACCTGTGCGACGTGCATGCGGCGGTTTTTAAAGGTTCTATCGAAGAGATACACCGGCCTCAGAAGCCGGAGGAGATTCCGGGCCATCCGGTGCACATATTCAAGCTGGAGAACAGAAAGATTGAAACCCTGGTAAATGACAGGATCAAGAAACACATTGAGGAATATGGCAGCGCTGGCAGTGACGAAAGCATAAAGCTTCTGACCGGGGACTTTAAGAAGCTGTGGGAGATCGATAAACATTATTCCAGAAAGGAAAATCTTCTGTTCCCCTTCATGGAGAAGTATGGAATAACTGCTCCTCCAAAGGTTATGTGGGGAGTGGATGATGAAATAAGAGCTTCGGTAAAAGATATACTTAAGGCTTTGACACAGGACGGAAACAACAGGGATGAGATTGTTCAGAAAGCAGGAGAGGCTTGTAACAGGATCACGGAAATGATTTTTAAAGAGGAGAATATTCTTTTCCCGATGGTGCTTGACACACTGGCCGAGGACGAATGGCTGAAAATCCAGGAAGCCAGTTCCGAAATAGGCTACTGCATGGTAGAACCCAACTCAAAATGGCAGCCCGTCAAGGTAAATGTGGAGCAGAAAGCAAAAAGTGAAGGCGAACAGCCTGCACATGACGGGTATGTAAAGTTTGATGCAGGAATATTAATGCCGGAAGAAATCAATGCCATGCTCAACACCCTGCCTGTGGATATAACCTTTGTGGATAAGGATGGCTATGTAAAATATTTTACCCAGGGAAAAGATAGGATATTTGCAAGGCCCAAGACCATTATCGGAAGAGAGGTAAAAAACTGTCATCCACCTGCAAGCGTTCATATAGTGGAAGGTATCGTTGAAGATCTGAAATCCGGAAAGAAGGACAATGAGGACTTCTGGATCAAGATGGGAAGCAGATATGTATATATCAGGTATTTCGCAGTGAGGAATGAAAAGGGTGAATTCCTTGGAACTCTGGAATTTACACAGGATATCAAGCCGATACAGGAAATAACCGGAGAAAAGCGCCTTGTATCCGAGGGCTGATAATGAAAATTACTGAGATAAAAAATAAACTGTGACTTTACTCACAGTTTATTTTTTACTTCCAAGGTAAAATTATCATAAATTAATTAACAGGAGTGATATGGTTATGGTTAATATTGAATCTTTAAAAAGACAGCATGAAGAAATAGGCGAAATTATAAACAATATAAGGAATCTTGTTGCAGAAGGCCGGCTGGAGGCCAAAGCAAATGAGCTGGCAATAATGATTAACACCCTTGCCGGAAAGCTCAAGATCCACCTCAGCACTGAAGATAAATTCATGTATCCCG
This sequence comes from Ruminiclostridium cellobioparum subsp. termitidis CT1112, assembly GCF_000350485.1. Taxonomy (GTDB): domain Bacteria; phylum Bacillota; class Clostridia; order Acetivibrionales; family DSM-1351; genus Ruminiclostridium; species Ruminiclostridium termitidis. The sequence continues at coordinate 211,659 of NZ_AORV01000031.1, read as the reverse complement.
AACTGTTGAACAGTCAATCGGAAGAAGTCAGGAATACCGCAAGAGCCTATATTGATGAAATGGGCACTATCAGTGAAACTTTTATGGCATATAAGGAAAGGTTCAACACAAGATCAAAGATCAGTGCCAGCCCTGACTCCTTTGCAAGTGAATCTGACAGGGTGTTCAGCGTTATAGAAAAGAGAATAGACAGGGAAGAGTCCCACTACATAAAATTTTACCGGGATAAATAATTTCCGTTAAGGGGGATTTCTATTTTAAATAAAGAAAAGACATAACCCGGGAGGAAATGTCTTTTCTCTTTGCTTATTGCCTATTTGACTATATGAGACCTGCTTTTTTATTTCCTGTCTTAGCCTTTCCCTGTATCTCAGGAACCGGTCTGACATCATTCTTTTGAAAATGTTGTGAATGGTTGCTTTCTGTTCCATGAGGTTCTGAAGGGTCAGGCCTCCTCATTCCTTTTTTAGCCATGTTTTTCTCTCCTTGAATGCTTTGTAAGTATCGGAAGGTGATATTAAAACACCTCACAGTTATTTTTTTCAATTTGCAAGAAATATATTCTTTAGAAAATTTATGATTTTTTAATCCTGAAAAGAGAATTTATCGTCAGCTTGACAGTATCTGTGGCATGGTGAAGCCATGCCGGTTTGTAGAAAATTGAAGAATGCAGGTGTGATGGTATTATTTTTAAGGATTATGAATATATTGTATTTAGTATTTATATTATTATCATGCTTTTGGTATGATTTGGAGGGCTCATAAATGGATAACAATAACGGATGGTTTCAATTAGAGAAAGAGAATGCCAGACGCTCGTCCAGCAGACAAAACGAGCAGATTAAGCGCAATCAATCTCAATCGCCTTATCCGGGCGCTCATAAGAACGGGCAGCCGATGACTGCTGAGGAATCCCACCCAAGCGCAATGCCCGCAAAAACAGGGAGCTCGGATGTAGCCCCTTCGAATGCTTATATGATCAGTAAGCCGATGGCTGCCGGGACATACAGTCAAAACGTAACGCCGGCAGAAACAGTGGACTCGGATGTAGCCCATTCGCAGACAGTGGGTGTGCGGGGTCCTGTCCTTGTGCAGGACACCGCTCTGCATGAAACTCTGGAGACCTTTGTATTCTCCACCACGCTGGCGCGGCGCTTACATACAAAAGGATATGGTGCTTTCGGGTATTTTTACACAACTCACTCGATGCAGGAATATACCAAAGCCGGGTTTTTGCAAACGCCAGGTCAACAGGTGCCGGTGGCGGTGCGCTTCTCCCTGGCGTCAAGCAATCAGGGAACACCGGACACCTTAAGAAATGTTCGAGGGTTCAGCACCAGATTTTATACCGATGGGGGATTCTTCGATCTGCTCTGTAACCATCTCCCTGTTTTTTTTGTACGCGATGCCATTCGTGTGCCGGATGTCATCAGCCATCTTTCTCCCTCTCCGGTGAATAATCTGGCTGATCCGGATAGGTTTTGGAGTCTGTTTGCCAAATATCCCGAGACAACCAATATGCTTATATGGTTTTTTTCGGATTTGGGAACAGTCAAAAGCTTGCGACATATCCGGGGGTATAGTGTGAGCACCTATGTCTGGCGGAACGCGCAAGGAGTTCGGCGCTATGTAAAATACATCTGGATTCCCATGGCTGGACAAGAGTTCATTGATCGGCAGGAGGCCCAGCAACTGGCATGCAAAGACCCGAACATTGCAGGGAGCGACCTATATGACAGCATTGCACAAGGCAAGGCTGTCGAATACGAGCTGCGCGTACAACTGATGGATCCCGAAGATGCAAAGACACTTCCGTTTGATCCTTTGGACGATACCAAGTTGTGGGACGAAGCCCAATTTCCCTCTTTACCCGTAGGGCGGATGGTTTTAAACCGCAATCCGGACAATTATGCCGAGCAGGTTGAAAAATTGGCCCTTAATCCGGCAAATCTCCTTCCCGGGCTGGAATTCTCAGATGACAAGATATTGCAGGGACGCACATTTATTTATTCGGATGCACAGCGTCACCGGCTGGGTCCCGATTATCGTAATATCCCCGTCAACAAACAGCCCAACTGGTCTCCTGCATCTATGGTATCCAGTGGAAACGGCAGATATATCGATGGTGAAATTATGCGTGCCGAAATCCCGGATTCGGATGATTTTACACAAGCTACTCAGAAGTATGAATCCTTTTCATCAGCAGAGAAGAAGAGCTTTGTGGATAATATTGCGTCAGGACTTGTGGAAGCCCAGCCTAATACACAGCGCATAGTCTTACGGCATTTGGAACAGGTTTCTCCTGTACTTGCAGAGATGGTCAGAAATCAAATGCTATTATATGCCGATACAGGAGAAAGATAGACTCCATTTTTATCCGTTTGAGAAAAAGTGAGTTTTTTATACTGCAACCCTGTCTTCATATTCCTTCAGGGTAAGGGATATATTCAGGTTACCGTTTCTGCATCTCAATTCATCTATGAATTGCTTCTGTTCATTTACCGATTTCAAATTGATTATATATACAATTTCAAAGATCGTACCGAAATCTGTGGTTTTAACACGTTTCATATTCCAGGAAGTGGTGTAGCGCTCCAGAATGTCATCAAACAGCCCTTGAAAATTCAGATCCTCCGGTATTGTGATTTTGAGCAGCATACAGGCATTTCCCGGATTGCCGAATTTAAAATTATGAAGCAGAGCCATCACCAGACAGAGCACAATTACAAATATTGTTCCGTAGGCAAGATAACCCATTCCACAGGCCAGGCCCACTGCCAGGGAAAAAAATACATAGGCTATATCCTTGGGATCTCCGGGAGCGCTTCTGAACCTGATCAAACTGAAGGCACCGGCCAGACTGAAGGCTCTGGCAACATTGTTGCCTATGAGCATTATTATTATTGATATTATTGCAGGAAGCATGATCAAGGTGATGGTAAATCCTGCGGAGTAACCTTCCCTCTTGTGAGTTCCTATATATGCAAGGCTGACGATCAGCCCCAGTATAAGTGCTGCTCCTAAAGCCGCAAGCACACCCGAAAGTGTAAGGGTATCACCCGAAGCCGAAACAGGAAAAATTGAATCCAACATTTAATTCTCTCCTTTATACTATTAAAATTTATTTGATGGCCGTTAACATTTGCAGGCTGTCTAATACCGCCTGCTTGTAGTATCGCTGGTACTCAGTCCCATATTTTGAAAAGCTGGTTTTATATACTTTAAGTTCCGATAGAAGCCGGGCCAGCCAGATGGGAACAGCTCTGGATATTTTAACTTCCATGAGGTATTGTCCGTCGTCCAGCAGCTGTTCTCCGAAACAGCCTTTTTCCAGGTTCAGTTCATTTCTCCTGGTAATGATATTACTGTCAAAGGTGATTCTGAACTCCCTGTCGTCTTTGCCGAAAAAGGCCATTCTGTTATAACTGATATAGGTTGCAGGATACACTTTATTTTTGCTCAGGAAGAACTCCAATTCATTGATAACCTGTGCACCTATATAGTTTTTAGCCGCAGGTTTGCTGCCTTCCTCCACGAACCGGCAGGCTTCCCGCAAGGTCATAGCTGCCCTTCTTTTGTAAACTACGCCTGCGGTTTTCTTTTTGAGCTCCAGGTATACTTTTGAATCCGGTGAAGTAGAGGGAGTATAGCTTCTTAATCGCAGTTTTTCCTTATATTGGGGTTTTGAGAGAGATGTCCGGATCAAATTACTGTCAAGTGTGTCATAATAAATATTGTAGATACTGTAATTTCTATATCCTCTGCAATATTCGTCCGGATTCATATACTCCGTTATTTTTGGCAAGAGCGTGTTGAACTGTTCACTGGACAAAAGAAATTTCATTTCATACCGTTTAAAAGTTGAAATTGCCATAATAAACCTCCTGTCTGATGTAATAATCAAATTGTCATTCCTGGATATATTTTACCATATTTTTACAATAAATTAATACTGATTTAACAAAAATTTGATATGATGAAAGATAAATATTAAATTTAAAGTGTTATGAGATATAATTGAGAAATATTTTTTTACGTGAAAAGCAGATGTGATCAGGGGTTTCCGGGCCTACCGCCTTCCATGAGGCCTTTGCCGCCGGGACCGCTGTGTCCTGTAGTTCCAACAGTAGTCACGACTTCCGAGACTGTAAAACTTTCATATTTTGTACCTCCGCTGTATGTGCCGCCTGTGAAGAGGCCGTCCTTTTCCGTTCCCCCCGAACTGCCTCCATAATAAATGTCATAGGTTGTACCTGTTTTAATCTCCGGTGAACTTATCACTATTGTCTGATAGTCTTTTTCCGGTTTAAAAGTGAGCAGGTCCATACCGTCACTGGACTTTATGTGAACCATCGTACCTGCCGGCATTGTCTGGGCGAAGGATATCATTGCGGAATTTTGAGTAGAGGCAGTGCCGGGTGCCTGCGCCATTCCTGAACTTCCGGCAGCTGCCAGAAAGCCTCCCGTCATTTTGAAGGTTCCGTCATAATCGAGGGCGCCGTTATTGTTTTCAGTGGGGCCGCTGATTATTACCGTTCCGTTTGTCATGAGGATTGAGCCGTTTGCATCAAGGCTGTCTCCTGCGGAATTGACGTAAATGTAACCGCCGTTTATATTTAAGGAAGCACTTCCTGAAGAATTTGAATTATTTTGTCCCGGGCGTTGGCCAAGGGATGAACTGCCTGTGCCGTCTGAGGCATTTATTCCGTCATCGCTTGCGTTTATACGGATATTACCGCCGTTAATTGTTATACTGGTGCTTTCGATACCTTCACAGGCCCTGGTTATATTTATTTCGCCATTGTTTATTTCAATACTTGAATCGGCATGAATACCATCATCTCCTGAAGCAGCAGTGACATATCCGCCATTTATTGAAATCCTGTTGTTGGAATGGAGAGAGTCATCTGCCGAGTCGATATCGATAGTTCCGCCGTATATAGTGATACCGGCTGCTGCTTTGATGCCTTTTTTGCTGTCGGAGTCACTGTCGGTATCAGCAATACCCGGTTGATTGTCCGGCTTTGTCTCTCCATTGGCACTGCCGCCGCCGGAAGATATCCTGATATCTCCTGTTTTGACTACAACGTTTGTTTCAGCTTGGATTCCATCCTCCTGGGCTGTTATGCTTACGGTGCCGTCTTCGATTAAGATAAAACCTTTTTGGGAATCTTCATCATTGTTTGATTTTATGCCGTCCTGCCGGGCATTGACATTCACTATTCCATTTTTTATCGCAACAAAATCCCTGCCTCTGATGCCATCCCCTGTTGAATTTACAGTTATGTTGCCGCTCATGATTTTTAATTCATCCTTACTTGTGATAGCGTTTTTGTAATTTGCATTTACCGTTAATGAGCCTGTTCCGTTGACAGTCAGATCGGATTTTGAGAAGATGGTTGCATTGGGCTCATCGGCTTCCTTATTTGTTAAAACATATGTTTTGCTGTCGGTTAAATTGTTATTTGAGCCCTCCGCCAGCACTATTACTGTCTTTTTAGCCCGGATTATATAGACTGGCGAACTGTCGGAACTTGTAATATTTGCTCCGTTCAGAACAAGTCTCACTGTTCCCTTGTCTTCAGTGTCTACGAGGACTTGCCCGCCGTTTAAGGTTCCGCTTATAATATATGTTCCTGCAGAAGTAATTGTTACATTGTTGTCTTTTATTGCGACTTCGGCTCCATCCCAGGTTGTGGCATTTGTTTTTAAAAATATATTTGTCGCATCCCCGGTGCTCCAGCTGGCGTTCTCGTCATCGGAGTCATACTGTACTGATACATCAGCTTTTGCTGCAGTACCTGCCTGTGCTGTACCTGTATTGGCAGCCATTGATCCCACGGCTGCCCGGGAAGCCGGACCGGAATTTATGGATGCGGCCGTATCTGAATTCCCGGCTGTGCAGGCTGTCAGTGAAAAGCCAAGCAGTACAGCCATTAAAACAGGAGTGAACTTGTATTTTGATCTTTTATTATGCATAATGTGCATCCTCCTTTTGTATTTGACATTTTAATTTTAAAAAACAAATGTGATGGTTTTATGAAAGGAAGTTGAGTATTTCAAAAATAAAAAGGAAGGAACAGCTGTAACCCTGACGATTTGGCCAGGGTTGCAGCTGTTCCTTCCCGGAGTATTGCCTTAAATATATGTTTTACAGATTAAACATTAAATGTATGCATTAATGCTTATGCAGCCAAGCAAAATATTCCTGCAGATTGTTTGGACCGCCCAGGATATCTCTTGCAATATACAGCGAACCATCATTTTTTACTTTTTCGCTCCACTTAACAAGGCAAATGGTACCGTTGGAAATTTCTATAGCTGTAATTGCATTGGGATGGATACAGCTTCCATCATTGAAGTACGGAACCTGCCCCACATCGGGAAAGGATGGTCTGTGATTATGCCCTGCAATCAGTATATGTTTTTCCCTGGCGACCCATTTTGTAAGCTTTTTTGCAATTGATATTTTTTTCTTATAATTTTTTGCCGCACTTGTAGGGTCATTAACCCCGAAATTTTCAAGCGGCTTCCAGACATATCTTACCAGGAATTTACTCAGCCTCCAGAAGGAACTGCTCATGGTATCCATCTGGTGCCCATGAATGAGAAGAATTTTGTCGTCTGACTCGGAGTGCCTTAAAACCAGTCCTTCATGAACTTTTACATTATTAAAAATGTTTGGATCCTCCTGTTCGCGCTGAGCATAGTAGCGTTGTATATTTCTGTTGACATATTTATAGTTTCTCTTTTCCATATCATGATTACCGTACATGAGATAGAGTCTTTGATCATCATGGAACTTGGACAGCAGTCCAAAAACCTCCTTATGGATCTGTATGATATCCGACAGACGCCTGTTTTCCCAAAGCTCATCACCATCACCCAACTCTATATAAGTAAAGTTGTGATAATAGTATTGAGATAATGCTGAATAATAAATATTTCTGTTACTTAAAAAATTATCGGAACGGCTTCCGTCACCTCTATGACAATCACTCATTAATACAAACTTGGAGGTATCATCAAAAGGTATTATGTCCGATTTGTTATATACATTGGTGACCCTGTCTAATTTATTCATATTACCCGACCTCACTTGGGGAGCTGATTGCCATCAACTTCAATATTCAAATAGTCCTTTATTTTGTCGAAGACGCTGAATATTGAGGCTGTCTTACCTATCTTGAACAGCTCGGTATATAATTCAGGTGAACCCTCTTTAACTGCTTTTACCTTATCTTTCATACTGGTGTAACCTTTTGTAAGGGTTTGATATACGTCGCAATTTCTTTTGAGTTGTGCAAGCATCATTTTATCTGTAGCTGCCGACCTTGTGTAGGGTTGTCTGGAATGCGGCTTGTCGTAAAAGAGCGCAACGGTGTTTTTTCTGACTTCATAATCACCTTCTTTATAGCCCGCCCTCTGAAGAGCCTTCAGGAATGCATCTCTCATTCCGCGGCTCTTTAAGGTTATATAGACATCCATGGACAGTTCGGACGGCTCTGAATATTCACCCAGTTTGAATGCTGTCAGCCACCAGTGCCTGCCCTTTCTGTTAAACAGCTCTTCGCCGTTCTTATAAAGCACAAAGCCCATGTAAAGTCTGTCTTCATTGCTGGCGCAGGTATAGAAGGTGCCGTCAAACACACCCGGAATATTCAGGTCGGGCCACTGGCTGGAGTAGACTCCGAGTTCACAGCCTGTGGTCATACCGTATTGACCTTTCCAGAACTCAATGAGCCAGCGCCTTCCGGCATAGGAAAAACGTATTGGCTCACTGTCAATAATCATCCCCAGGGGGGCGGCGGCTTCATCATAAAGTCTGCAGTAGCCCATGCTTCTCTGCCATGCATACATCGTTGAAAAGAACAGGTCATTTGTTTGATTATAGGCATATCCGGCAGTACCTATCAGCTCATCAATAGAACCGCCTCCTCCATCGTCTCTTTGTTCTGAAAAGACCTTTTTAACAGCTGAGTAATATCTCTTTTCAGCCCTTCTGTAAGAAACCCGGTAGGATATATATTCATATAAGATAGGACCCGACAATATTACTGCAAAAATTGCAATAAGAAAAATTGAAAACCAGAGGTTAAAACTTACAACTTCGCTGGTTAGCAACGGAATATTTAACATTATAAATCACCTCAAATTCGTTGTTGATACATAATATTCAAATCTAAGGAGTTATGTTAAAGTTGTTGGGATAAGATTTAAAAGTTTTACAAAAATTATTTTGCCGGTACAACCCTGTTTCGCCCGGCACGTTTTGCAGAATAAAGAGCTTCGTCGGCTTTTTCCTTTAAAATATCTATATTGGAAATTTTATCAGGGTAGGAGGATATACCGATAGAAATGGTTATTTTAATAATGACACCATTTGATAATATGAAAGATGTGTTCTCAACCTTTTTACGCAGCCGTTCGGCGATTTCCAGTGCCAAATCCGAAGTACAATCGGGCAGTATGACAGAGAACTCTTCTCCTCCATTCCTTGAAACGATATCTATATCCCGGCAGTTATGGATAAGAAGGTCTCCCAGGGTCTTTAAAACAATATCACCGTCTTCATGTCCGTAAGTATCATTAACCTTCTTAAAAAAGTCAATATCCAGAAACAGTAATGAAATTTGCCGTTTATCTGTTTTTGATTTTTCTATTATATTATTATATATGGCATCAAATTGCCGGGCATTATTGAGACCTGTCAGAAAATCCTTTTTGGACTCCTGCTGATAACGCCTGAAGGCAAAAGTATATGCTTCCAGATATCTTATGTAATAATAAATTAAAAAGGCAATAAGACTTGAGACAGAACAAAACAGTGTAATAATCAAAATTTTATTTTTCATGCCGTCAATAAATACCGCATAGTTCAGACTTATAATAAATTCGAAAATAATTGATCCATAGACCCATTTTTTCCATAGCTGCTTTTGTTTCCTGAAGAGAGGGTAGGTCAGAAGCGGAAGTATAAAGGTAGAGATTGAGGCTGCAAACGCAGTGTCTGAAAATCCGAATCTTATTATGCGGAACACGGCAATGGCGAAACTTGCAATTATTCCGGGTATAAAACCTCCATAGAGACAGGCTATTAGTATGGGCAAAATACGCAGATCTACTATAAGATGGTTTGTGAGCTTAACTGAAAACTCAACTAATACCATGCCCATGATCCCGAAAATCAAACCCATTTTGATTTTTAACCCTATAGGGAGCTGAGGGTTCAAGCCGGTGTTCCGGAAGATCTGGTAACATATACTTAAAAATGCTATTAACATTCCTGAATTTATTACGAAATCTCTAAACATTAGTCCCCCATTAAAAGCAATTTTCGACAATTTATTATTATACTACCACACCGCAATAATATGAAACAATAAAATAGTGTTAAATGTTTAATTTAGAGGACTTAAACATATCTTTCAATTAATGCTTGCAAATGGTAAAATAATATTTAATTAATGTATTAAGGGGTGTTTGTATGAAGAGATTCGTATCGTTCATTTGTATAATTTCAATTTTGATAATTACATGCCAAACGTCGTTTTCCGCCGCAAAAGACAACGTTGCACCAACTGTAGTCAAAACTGATCCGGGCAGCAATCTTTCCACTGTGGAAACAAATAAGACTATTACAATAAAATTCAGTGAACAGATCTTCAAAGGTAATACCTATTCCAGAATCAAACTGGCAAATTCCTGGACGGTATCCGTAAATATAGCCGTTACTGTAGACAGAAATAATTCACTTATAATCAGACCCAAGGGCAATCTTGAAAATGATATGGTGTATGAATTGATAATTCCTGCAAATGCGGTCAAGGATAAATCAGGAAATGGCTTAAAAAAGGCATATATTTTGAAGTTCAGGACTGAGCCGGATTCTTCAGCCTTTAATGTAGAGATCTTCCAGAACGGCAATGAAATAAAGGCGGATGCTAAAGATAACGCTTTCTATCTTGACAGAAGCAATTTCTCACTGAGATTTAAAATGCCCATTGAGGGCATATTACAGATGGCAGCACTGGATGACAGTGACAGTTATGACCTGACGAAAGAGGGAATGAGTCTGGAAGAAATCCCTTATTTTATACCCGGGACGGGGATGGCAGCGGATGGACCGTATGAATCTCTATACGTGAACAATGAGGCCCATCATTATCTATTTTATAGTGACGACGCCCACAGCAGGTTACCTGTTATTAATGAAGATGAAAACAGCATTATTGATACAGAATTTAAAGTTAATGATATTCAGCTGCTTGATCCTGAAATATATGAATATACCGGATATTCCCTTGATGAATTTCCGATGGATAATATCTATATCGTTGCTGTAATGGATTTAAATCATGACGGTATAATTAATAAAGGTGAGTATAATAAGCTTGTTTTAATTTTTAACTGAAATAAGAAAATGGAATAGTAAAATACAGAGTAAAATCATAAGATGGTATAAATAGGTAATTCATATACAGAGGTATTTATATGTCCCAAAACACCGCAAAAAATGCAGCTAAAACCGCAGCACCAGGCCGTATAGCAAGGGCAATACCAAATTGTCTGTCCATAACAAGGATAGTTCTTGCCTTATGCCTTATTGCAATAAAGCCGCTCAGTATTACCTTTTACATTATATATGTTCTTTGTGGAATAAGTGATATGCTGGACGGATTTATTGCAAGGAAAACAGGAGCTTCCAGTCCGATTGGTGCAAGGCTGGATTCAGCAGCAGATCTGGTAATGGTGGCGGTTTTGTTTTTCAAATTATATCCAATTATAAGTATTCCTGCTCAAATAGTTATTTGGATTTTACTGGTTTTTGTTATCAGAATTATCTCAATGGCAATAGTATTTTTGAAATATAAATCTTTTGCAATTCTCCATACGTATTCCAATAAGGTCACAGGACTGCTTTTATTTCTAATTCCCATTTTTCTTCTAAACTATTCTTCGAACTGGTGGATGTATGTAATATGCGGTATCGCAAACCTGTCGGCGGCTGAGGAGCTGATGATACATCTGACTTCGAAAGAATTGCAGCCCGACAGGAAAAGCATATTTTTATGATTATCTTCCAGGGTACCAGCTGCCGGACAATATACGTTTTTACTGTACAATATATCTTCAAGATGTTACAGACCACGGTCAGCGATGACAAATTGAAATAGGCAGCCGGTGGGCTACCTATTCGGGTCATTGGATAAAATAACTAGACAAAGAAATATATAAATAACCAACAAGGTACTAAGCAAGCACCAAACAAAGAAAAACCATACGTATGTATGGTTTTTCTTTGTTTGGTGCGCCATCACGGGTTCGAACCGGGGACACCCTGATTAAGAGTCAGGTGCTCTACCAACTGAGCTAATGGCGCATTTATAAGCAATTACATGCCGCTGTTATCTCCAGGCAGCTTATTCATTATATGAACTATTTTATAACTTGTCAATACCATATTAAAAAAGAAGCAATGAATTTTGTAATTAATTTTAAGGTAACTTTTCAAAATACTTTCCACGCTCGTGCCAGTTGCTTAATCCCATTAATAATAACCTCTTCAGAAGTGTTTCCAAATCCCAGCAAAACCATATTGTTGGGATAGCGGTTTGCATCTATCCAGAACGTGGATACCGGATAAACTAAAACTCCATATTCCCCGGACTTATCTACCATTTCTTTTTCGGTTAAGCCCTGAGTAGATTCGAGTAAGATGTGCAGCCCGGCATTTCTTCCATGTATGATCACACTGTCACCTAATAACTCCTCAATAGTTTGTATCAAAAGGTCATGTTTTTTCTTATTGGCATTGCATGACCTGCGTAAATGTCTTTCCCAATGGCCGGAGTGGATAAATTGATGAATTATTCGCTGCTGTACTAAAGCAACTGGGCATTGATACATCTTAAAGTCTTTATTATAAAGTTTCATCAATTTGAGGGGCAACACCATATAACTCACTCTTAAGCTGGGGGACAAAGCTTTTGAAAGTGTTCCGACATACACAACATTTTCACTTTTTGTAATACTGTTTATTGACGGGATAGGCCTGGAATTATAACGCAGTTCACTATCATAATCATCTTCAATGATAATTCCGTTGCTTCGGGATGCCCAATTAAGCAAAAGCAGCCTTTTTTGTATAGGCATTACAGCACCGGTAGGGAATTGATGGGATGGTGTCACATAAACAATTTTAGCTGAGGAATTTGTTAATTCGGTTATATCCAATCCATCTTTCTCAACTGTAATTGGAACTACAGTAAATCCGTTATTTCTGAAAATATCTCTCGCTCCTGAATATCCAGGTTCTTCAACAGCGACTTGGTTAAAGCCCGGCCTTAAGAGCTGACTGAGCAGAGAAAGAGCATAATCAAAGCCGGAACAGATGATAATTTGCTCTGCATCGCAGGAAAGCCCTCTGGATTTTCTCAAATAGTCTCTTAAATCATTTCTTAACTCCAGATCACCGTTTCTTTCGCAATATTTGGTCATATCTTCCGGGGTTAAAGATGCAAGGGCCTTATTGGAGACCTTTTTCCATATATTCATGGGAAAATCAATAGAGCTTAAATGGCTGTATTCAAATTTGTAGGTATAAATGAGTGATGAGCCCGACTTTCCATGTTTTGGTTCTGTTTGATCCATACTATAATTTTCATGTTCTATAAAATCCATCATACTATTGATGTTTTGTACAATAAAGCCGCTGCCAGCTTTGCTTTGCACATACCCTTCCGAAGCAAGCTGCAAATATGCATTCTCAACTGTGTTCCTGCCAACGTTCAGTGTTTCGGAAAGATAACGTGTTGAAGGCAGTTTTGAATTTTGGGGCAATCGGCCTGCAATAATTTCCTCCTTAAGTTGTCCATAGATTTGTATATATAATGGTGTACCTGAGTTGTTATTTAGTATAATCATCCGGCTGCTCCTAACTGTATCCTATAAAATTATTAAAATTGGATATTTTAATAAATACAATTTGACAGTATACTAATTGTGTTAGCCTGTCAATGTGATTGTTAATAGAGGAGGAGTAAAATGTTAAATGAAAAGTTCTTTGAAGTTATATCTCATGAAGGTGTAGTAGCGATTGTAACCAGTGGTGACAATGGAACTCATGTAGTCAATACGTGGAATTCATACCTTGTCATAGAGGAAAACAGGATTCTTATTCCTGCCGCCGGTATGCGGACAACTCAAAAAAATATTGAACAGAACAATAATGTTAAGGTCACTCTAGGAAGCAAGGAAGTAATGGGCCACAAGTTCATGGGAACCGGATTCCTTATTGAAGGAAAGGCTAAGTTTCTGAACTCCGGCTCTGAGTTCGATATGATGAAACAAAAGTTTCCTTTCCTGAGCAGAGTTCTGGAAATTACAGTCGAAAGTTCTAAGCAAACATTGTAAAGCAATAATTTTATACAAACAGTAAACAAAGAACTTTGGGATTTTACCCAAAGTTCTTTGTTGTGGAAAGTCAGATCAGCTTTCTTTTGTTTGCCATAGTTTGAGTTATAGCTAATGAAATAGTCGTTTCTTCTTGATTTACTCCATTCGATTCTGTTTTTTATTCAGATTTAAATCCTCCTTGCAAATGCAAATGATTCTTATAGAAAACGTCTAACTCTATTGCAGTATTCCGCATATTTTTCGCCATATATCTTTCTTAGCGATTCTTCTTCAAGTAGGATTTGGCGATTGAATAGCCATATACCTGCAATAGCATAAATCAATATTATCCAATTCGGAATAATCAAAAATAATCCTGTCAGAACCAATCCGAATGCCGTATATATTGGATTACGACTGATCGCAAATGCACCAGTGGTAACAAGTTCTCCGGGGTGATCTTCATCTAAACCGACACGAAAGTTTTTTCCAAACGAAATCAGTGCATATACAAACAATAAACACCCCATTACACATGCAATCACCCCTATCCAGCAGACAAATTCATTATTGAACAATTCAGCTCCGATTTCAGGCAGACCAAACGTGCTTGAGAACACAATATAGAATAGCAGCAAGGCAAATGGAGGGATAAAGAAATCCTTCCTATCCATCTCCCCGAAACGAATAACCTTTATCCCCAGCTTTTTTAACTGGAAAGCCCGGAATAAAACAAGAATTACAAGAAAAATTAATACTGCTGCTGCGATATATCTCGTCATATCATTTCTCCTTTAACTTAACAAGGATTTCGATACTTTTAAATCCCGGTACACCCCAAAAGTTCTAACAATTTCACATATATAAAAACTTACTTGCTAATAATTGTATCACTTACTGAATACTCCAACAATAAAGTTGTTGCTTATTTGATATATAAAAAATAATTGCTAAGGGTGAAAAAGCTTTCTGGATGTAGAATATAGGTAAATTGTAATTAAATACACAATAAAGCAAAAAATGGTTTGACATTAGTAGAACTTTGTCATATAATTGGTTAAGATTTAACAAATATTACATAATATGTAAAAAAGCATATGATAAGTTGGTGCTAATGTGATGAAAGCTAAAGAAAATAAAGACTTAATCATAAGAATATTTAAGCTGTTAAAACCTTATTTCAAGAAAATCAGTATAATATTTGTTTGTATAATTGCTTCGGCTGGAATCAATATGATTTTGCCGCTGCTTAGCAAACAGATTATGGATAATGGTCTACTTGTAAAAAATTTAGCTGTAGTAGTTAAATTTTCAATAATTACTTTTTCCATTGTTTTGCTGGAACAGGCTATCGGGTTGTTTGAAACGAAATATTATTCATATGTTAATTCTATCTTTCAATATTCTCTCACAAAAATGGCTTTTAAGCATCTTCAAAAACTCAAGCTTCAATATTTTAATAATACAAATTTTTCTGAAATTATGAGCAATGTTGGAATGGACGTTGGGAATATATCCAGGATTTGTGATAAAGGTACATTTATTATATTATCGCAAATATTTAGAATTATTGGTGGATTAATCGGGCTTCTAATAATCGACTGGAGATTGACACTGATTGTGTTATTTGTTGTCCCAATAAGATATTTTACAGTGAAGTTCTTAGCAAAAAAAAGGAAAACGATGTTTAATAAATTTATGGAATATAACCGTGAATATGCATCGTGGTATGGCGATGCAATAAGCGGGATAAAAGAAATCAAGCTTTGGGGAATTGAGAGGATAAAAACAGGAGAATTTATCAAAAAGCAAAGAAATATAGTAAAAATGAATATAAAGATGGCTTTTTTAGATAAATTTAATGAATACTCAGAAATTATTGTGTTCCAGGGAATTAATTGTGCTATGTATATTCTTGGGGCATACATTGCATTTAGAAATGGACTGACTATCGGAGGCCTATTTGCATTTTTGACATATAGCACTTATGTTATAGGACCGATTTCTTCAATATTGAATATAGGCTATAATTTTTCAAACATAATTCCTTCCGCAAAACGCTTTTTTGAATTTCTTGATATGGAAACAGAGGCTGATGGAGATAAGAAAAGTCTTGTAAGACTAACTGGTAGAGAGATACCTGGATGCATCAAATTCGAGAAGGTAAGCTTTTCATATAAGGATGGAGAAAAGGTTTTAAATAATATTAGCTTTAGTATAAGTCGTGGGGAAAAAGTTGCAATTATTGGAGCAAACGGATCTGGAAAAAGTACGCTCATAAATCTTCTTTTGAGATTTTATAAACCACAGGAAGGGAAAATAATGATTGATGGAATGGATATAGATGATATTAATCTCAAAGACTACAGAAATTTGTTTTCTGTAGTGAGTCAGGATTTATACCTTTTTAATGCGACAATTGAAGAAAATATATCAATTGGTTCAAGTGCAGATGCTTCAATAATAAATAATGCCGCAGTTAAGAGCGGTGCATACGATTTTATAAAGGACATGCCCTTAAAATATAAAAGTGAGGTGGGCAGAAACGGTGCGAAGCTGTCTGGAGGGCAAAGACAGAAGATAGCAATGGCCAGAGCGTTTGCGAGGAAGTCAAAAATACTGATACTTGATGAAGCTACGGCAAATTATGATATGGAATCGGAGGCATACGTTAACCAAATGCTGACCACTGCTTTTGAAGATAACACAGTTATAGTGATAAGTCATAAGACTGATATCCTGTCAAAGGTTGATAAGATTTGGATGGTAGATTACGGGAGTATCACAGAATATAAGAGCCTGTATGATCTAAAGAGTAATTGTGAGTTTTATAAGCATTTCCTTGTGGAAGAGAAGAAAGTCATATAATTTTTTATAATTGTTAAAAAAGTTTTGCTCCTATATTCCATGGATACATATTTAGGTGCAAAAGTAGTAATAAAAGGTAAGGGAAGTCGCGAGTTTCATACCTAAACTGCAAGAGTGAGGGGGTGAAAAAATGAAAAAGTTAGGTAAAAAAATGCATGAAATGAAAGAGACTATTGAGGCGTACAATTGCATTATGATATGTGAATGCAGCTCTTGTTCGTGTACTTGTAACCCGACAACCTGTGGAGGAAATACTTCAGCTATTGCTACCACAGGTTCAGCAACTATTGGATCTACAAGCACAGGATCAATTAATACCAGGAATTACGCAGTAGCATATAATTAAATAGCTATAACCGGAATATAGTTTTTATTATATTCCGGTTATCCTTAATTCGGATGAGGAGGAAACGGTTAGTGGAGGATTCATTTATACACTTATTTACCACCCCGGGAGGGTATTATTTATATGATATAAATAAAAATACAATTCTTAGTTTACAAAAAGAACAATTTGAGGTTATTAAAAATAATTTATCAGGAAATCAAGATAATTCGGGATATAGTAATCACACTATCGATTCAGTTAATTACTTGCGTGATCTTGGTTTTTTATCTTCCAAGAGACCAAAGGAAATGTATAATCCCATAAGTGATACGTTGATATATCACCTTAATAATAAAGTCAAAATGATTACACTTCAAATAACTCGCCAATGTAATCTTAGATGCAAATATTGTGTATACTCTGGAAACTATGAAAATAGAGGACATGAGAATGTTAAAATGAGCTTTGAAACAGCTAAAAAAGGAATTGATTTTCTTATCGAAAACTCAAAGGATAATGAAAGAATCTTTCTGGCATTTTATGGTGGAGAGCCGTTAATTGAATTTGACTTTATAAAGGAATGTATAAAGTACTATGAGGAAAAGGGTGAAGGAAAAGAGATTCATACAACATTGACTACAAATGCGACACTTATAACTGAAGAAATGATTGCTTATCTATGTAAGCATAACGTAAATTTATTAATTAGTCTTGATGGACCGGCAGAAGTTCATAATAAAAATAGAGTATATTGTAACGAGGATAAAGGAACCTTTGAGAAGGTAATGGATAACATAGATATGATAAAGGAAAAATTTCCTTACTATTTAGATAAAAGAGTTACATTTAATGCAGTATTAGATCCGGAAAATGATTTTAGCTGCGTTAATGATTTTTTTGCTGACTTTCAAGAAATTAAACAGTCTAATCTCATATCATCACAAATAGCCGATTATTATAAAAAAGAGGATATAGAATATTCAGATACCTATATTAGTAAGCTCAGGTATGAGTATTTTAAATTATTTTTATCCAAGGTTGGTTGTTTAAATAAAAAATATACTTCTAAATTAGTTTGGAGGTACTATGGTCAAATGATAGATAGGTATAATAGATTGGAATTAACGAAGGAGATACCCGATAGAGTTCATCATGGGGGCCCATGTACACCTGGAGTACAAAGATTATTTATGGATGTTAATGGTAATCTGTATCCATGTGAAAGGGTTAGTGAAACATCCTCACAAATGCAAATAGGAAATGTCGATACAGGATTTGATGTTGATAAAATAAAAACTTTACTAAACATTGGAAGAATAAGTGAAAAAAAGTGTATAAACTGTTGGGCTCTTAGATTTTGCAGTCTTTGTGCGGCAGCAGCAGATGAAAATAGTAATTTGTCTATGGAAAAAAAGGTATCGCATTGTATTTCAGTAAGAAACTATGTTGAGAATTTATTAAAAGATATTTGTACATTAAGGGAATTTGGTGATGAATTGGATTTGTTTAAAGACATTGATTCAGCAGATTGGCAAATATAATACGGAGGAGATCATATAATGGTTGCGAACGAGAAACTTTTAATATATCCATATAATTTACAATTTAGTCCCATTTTGAGACACAAATCTTTACAGAAAAAATATGAAATATCTTGTCTGGTAGCACCTAACGGCTGGGGGTTTACAGGGAAAGATGCAGGTGTTGTTGATCGTGGTCCTGATATTGGAATAACGATATCATCGGATTTTGAAAAGTCATTGGATTTATGTGATACAGTAATGTTTATTGATTCGTATTTTCCAATTGACTTTAAAAATATTATGTTTAGCAAAATCAAAATGGCAATAAGATCAAAAAAAAATATAGTATGTTTATTAGAATTAGAAAGCGAAATAATTAAGGAATTGGAGTATATTTGCAACTATGAAGGAGTAAATTTCGCTTATCATGGTGGAAGCCAAAATCTATTAGACGGCATGATAAGTATTGAAAATGAAAGTATAGAAGAAATCAATACTTCTGTTATTTTCGTAGTTGGCATGGGTGAAAGAACAAACAAGTTTGAAATACAACTTGCATTAAGAGAAAAAATTCAAAGGTTAGGCTATAAAATAAGCCAGGTAGGAACAAGGGCCTATTGTGAGATGCTCGGATTTCATTCTTTTCCTTCCTTTATGTATGATAGTAACATTTCAGAAGTCAATAAAGTATTGATGTTTAATAGATTCGTAAGGAAAATTGAAAAAGTTGAAGCACCGGATATTATAATTATCGGTATACCTGGAGGTATAATGCCTTATAATAGACAATTTACTAATAAATTTGGTATGTTTGCCTATGAAATTTCTCAAGCAGTTATACCGGATTTTGTGATATTTAGTTTACTTTATGAAGACTATAAAGTTGATGCTTTCGAAATTTTTAGCAATTCGCTTAAGTATAAACTGGGATTTTATGTAGACGTATTCAACATTGCTAATACACAGTTTGATTGGACTCGGGCATTTGAAGAACAAATATCATCCCATATTTCAATAGATTCTAAGTCTATTAGTGAAAAAAACAAAACTTATAGTCAGTGCAAGAATACTGTATTAAATATTTTAAATGAAGATGATGCTGAGAAAATGGCAAATATCGCAATTGAGAAGCTAAATGAATACAGCAATGTAGAAATTGTATAAATAAGATGCAGGTATATATTGGGGGGATTAGAAATATGGATAATTTATTGACAAATCAAGTAGAAGCAGGTCTATTTAGAATTTTTAAATCTAGGTTTGATATTGATTTTAATGAATTGGGAAAGGAATACTTTTGCAAAAATCTTTTGGGTGAAGATTTTGAACTGGCATCAAGAGATTTATTATATCTTTATTTTGATATAAAAAAGAATTTAACATTATAATACCAGAAGAAGATATTTCAAAAGGAAAGTTTTCCACACTAAATGGTTTAGTTGAGATAATAGCTAATCAATTAATAATTAAACATAATAATGAAGAAATTCAATTTCATGAACAATGTGTAAATAAATAGTAAATAAATTATTGATATCAAAATGGTTGGGAGGATTTACTATATAATATCCATATCATAAAAGCTAAGAAAAAGGTGGGGTTGGTTTGAAAGCTTTAAAAACTTTTTTGGTTTTAATCATAGTAATAGGATTGACAGTAAACACAGCTTGTTTTTCAAATGTAAATACAAAAGATGGAAATGTAAAATTAACAATTTATGTGATGGAAAATGATACCTTTCTTAGGAATGTAATAAGAAAGTTTAATTCAGATCATAAAAAAATCACCATAGAAGAAAAGGTATATTATAGTGATCAATATGAAAAATACTCTGAGGATATCCAAGCCAGCCTATTATCGGATAGTGGTTCAGATATAGTAGTAACATCTCCTGTTAGGATTCCAATGCTGTCAAAGTACATAGATAATAGTTCTTTTGGTGAGTTGGATGACTTATATAATAATGATAAAAACATAAACAAGGACGATATTTATAATGAGATTATGAATTACGGCATATACAAGGGGAAAAGATATCTTATTCCCTTGAGCTATACTATAGATGCTTTGTTTACAACCAGGAGTATTCTTGATGAAAAAGGAATAACTGGCTTGGATAGTGATGTCAGCTGGGAGGATATTTCTCAAATATGCTCTGAATATCAGAAAAAGAATCAAAAAGAAAGCCAATATATACTGTCAAATCTTGAGCCCAGCTCGTTAATAAGAGGGCTTGGCAACAATATAATTGATTTAGAAAACAAAGCGGCAAAGCTTGATACGGCAGCAGTTAAAGAGACTATAAAGCTATATAAAACAATAAATAAATCTGTTATACCAGATAAGGTGTTCTATGAAAAAATAAAAGACGGTGATATATCTGCAATTCTTAGAAATAAAGATGCAATCTTCCTGAATAGTGCAATTACTTCACCCCGGAATTTGCGTTATAATTATTCTTCACTTAATACCGGGATACAGCCCAAAATTTATACTGCATGTACTGTAGAAAACAAGATTTCTCCCAAAGTTACTTTATTCGGTGCCATAAATTCGAAATGTACTCATAAAAAAGAAGCGTACGAATTTATCAGCACACTATTGTCAAAGGATTATCAAGCGAATAATTTTTTAAACGGGCTTCCAATAAGTAAAAGTGCATATGAACAGGAAAAGGATAGATGCATAGAGGAAAAGGCCAATAACTCAATTAAAACACTTTTACCACAAGTGGATGGATATTTGGAGAGGCTTGATTTTTGTAAAATTGAGGATGTCAGACTTTTTGACTTGATTGATACAGAAATACGTGAGCGTGTATCTAAAAATGATAATGATGATAATATAGCAAAGTCTTTGCAAGAAATAGCAGAGAACTATTTTAAGGAAACAGTGGCCGCTGTTTCCAAGAATCAAAGTGAAGCTATTGACACAAACAATAGCATAAAAGCCCAGCTTAGTATAATTTACATGGATTATAACAGCAGGACAAAAAATGCACTAAGAAAATGCAGGGAACTTTATCCGGGAATTGAATTTACCGAGACTGTATTCGGGAATGAACAGTATTCGGAAATGAATACCAAGCTAAGCACAGAGCTGATGGCCGGTGCAGGACCGGATATAATTATCTTTGGTTCCAATACATTTAAATCGCTGTATAAGGTTGCCGGGAGTGGTATTTTTACCGACTTAAATGAACTAATAAGTAAGGATAATGAATTTAACAGAAGTGACTACTATGAAGATATTTTTGATTGTGGTATTTATGATAACAAAAGATTTTACATACCACTGGAATTTTCCATACCATATTTCAGGACAACTGATTTAACATTAAAAAAGAACAATATTGCTATTGAACAATCTGGTTTGACACTTGATAGCTTACATAAGCTGGCTCAAGATTTTATAAAAAATAACGATAATAAAAATAAGAGTTTATTTTGGTGTAACTTTGGATTTCTAACTATGATGCAAATCTCCGGAGACAATTTCATTGATATTAAAAATCGAAAAACCTATTTTAACACAAAGAAATTTATCGATCTTCTTAAAATATATAAGGAGATATATCCTTCCATTGCCACATATGATACTTGTGCCAAGTATAACTCATATATTGATATGACTAAAGAGGATAAGCTGATTATGGCATATGATTTTTCAAATGAATCTCCATGGCAATTGTGGACTTATAATTCCATATATAATGGAGTAATCGGAGATGATATGGATATAATCCCATTAACAAATAATGGAGACTGTTATGCAAGAATTGGAGATTGTATAGGTATAAATTCTTTTTGCAAGAGTAAAGATGCTGCATTTAAATTCATAAAGATAATTCTATCCAGGGATTTGCAAAAAACATCCGACAGCTATGGTAGTTATAACTTAAATTTATTGCTGCCAATTAATAAACAAGCTTATAATGAAGATATCAATAGCTATTTATCCAACAATAGTTCTGGCTTTGGCAGCGAATATCCGGCAAAGGAATTACCAAAGAAACTTGCTGAAAAGATGAATTCGTTAGTTGAAAAGGCAAAACCAGAAAAAGATATGGATATTGAGGTTAGGAAAATTGTGGGAGAGACATTGGAAGATTATTCAATAGGCAAAGCATCTGCTGAGCAAACCGCAAAAACAATAGACCAAAAGGTAACACTATATTTGAATGAATAATAAATTGCTAATAGCGTTTTTAGGGAGATGGACATTATAAAAAATATTTCAATCATTATTGATTTATACGCATTTAATACGTATAATAATTGGTATAAACATCATGTTGGGGTGATAAAGCATGAAACGGAGAGACTTAATAAAAAAGTTAGAGAATAACGGATGGTGGAAACTCCGCGGCGGCGCTAATCACGACATATATACGAATGGGAAAGTAAGTGAACCAATTCCGAGACATGCAGAAGTAAACTAACTACTTGCAAAAGCAATAATCAAGCGACATGGACTTAAATAATAAGTACATCTAAGTGCCTGGAATGGAGGATTGATAGTATGAAAAAAGTATATCCAATTATATTAACTCCGGCGGAACGTGGTTATGTAGCGTACTCACCTGATTTACAAATAAATACGGAGGGGAGTGACATCGCAGATGCAATAGACATGGCGCGTGATGCTATTGGTCTATGGGGAATTACAGAAGAGGACTGCGGCCGGAGCATACCGGAACCGGCAACGATATCATTGGAGCAAATTGAACATAAAGAAAATGATATTGTAACTCTTGTTGATATTGATTTTGCAGCATATCGACGTGCATATGATATGCGTACTGTCAGAAAAAATGTTACACTGCCCAGTTGGTTAAATGCTGAGGCAGAAAAAAATCACATCAACTTCTCTCAGGTCTTACAAGATGCATTAAAGGAACGGCTGAAGGTTTAGGATAATGTCCAAATTTTAACGATATTACAAAGAAGGACTTTAGGCAAAATCAAGCTTTTTAATTAAAAACGGTTTAAGTATAAACCTAGTGTAAGAAAATGACCTATAAACGCAAAAGTGGCTTCCAGAGTCAAATCCTGAAAGCCCTTGATTTTGGCGGAGAGAGAGAGATTCGAACTCTCGGAGGCGGTTAAACCTCACACGATTTCCAGTCGTGCGCCTTAGACCAGCTCAGCCATCTCTCCACATAAAATATTCAATTCGGCCTTAAGCCGCTTTTATATTTTACATTACACCATGGTACTTGTCAACAATAAACTGCCAATAATCATATACAGGTATAACATTCCTCCTGACGCATGTATTGACAGTGTAATTAAACCTGATCAGGTATACAATATAGTTATGAAATACCCTTAACAATAAATTTAGCCGGCTGGATGGCCGGCTGTTTTTTTATCCTTTTCCGATTGGCTGTTAAAGCAATGTGTGTTATGTAAAAAGAATTACTTAATTTGTCCGGATAACTTTAATTGAGAATATGCAAAATCATATTGACTATTCAATACTTCATGGCAGCTAAGAAAGATATTTTCCTGTGAAACCCTTCGTATCTCGTTTATTTCCTCAAGATTTTTATACAGGCAATCCTTTACATCCGGATCCAGACCTTTTGTATTCATTATGATATCAATGGCGGCATTGACGGATAGTGCACGTCGATAGGGTCTCTCTTCGGTCAATGCTGTAAACATATCACTTATGGCCAGTATTCTTGAACCCAAATCAAGCTCATCGGCTTTCAGTCTGAAGGGATATCCGGAACCATCCAGCTTTTCATGGTGAAAGGCCGCCCAGTTGCGGACTTTGCCAAGGCCGGGTATGGAATCTATAATTCTGTATGTATGGTATGTATGGGTTTTAATAATATTATACTCATGCTTGTCAAGAGGCCCCGGTTTCTCCAGAATCCTTTCAGATATGGCCAGTTTTCCAAGATCATGCATCAGGCCTGCACAATGCATAAGCTCACAGTCTTCTTTGCTGAAGCCCAGCTTTGAAGCCAGACTGCTGGCACTGGTTGCAACTCCGATTGAATGGGTGGCAGTAAATTTGCTTCTGAAGTCGATTATCCTGTGTGCTACATTGGCAAACTCCAACAAATTCTTGTTGTTCAGGGTTACCAGGTAGGAGGACATTTCATTCTTGATCAGTTCATCAATATAGGGGTTGACAATATCAAACCAAAAATATGGCTTGGGGGCAAGAGCTTCAAATGCCTCCACAACTTCCGGCATAAACATTGTACCTTTACATCTTTCAACCTGATTGAGGATGAATTTTCTCTGATCAAGGATTTCCTTATTTCTATTGATAAGTATATCAATTCTGTCTGCCAGGTGGAGGACATGACTGGCTATAGGTATTTCATCAGTATGAAGATATCCTTCGTCCTGTTCTTCCCAAAAAACATGATGGAATTTGATTATTTCGGCAGCAGCCTTCAATTCTTCAGAATCACTGAGAATAAACCATCCCTTATAGCCATGGGAATGTCTCTGTATTGACGAATTTCCGTAATCAAATTCGAATAAGGAGTTTCTTTCTGACACATTTACAGCACCGCAGTCATGCAGCAGGCTTGCCAAAACGATATCTTTCAGCTCCCGGTCTGAAAAATTCAGTTGCTTTGCTATACTGAATGCAATATATGTGACTCTCTTGTGGTGATTGGTCAAGCTGCGGTCAATTAAATCAATTGCGCCTGAGAGGGATAAAACCATATTTATAATTGGAATTTGAAGATCCATTTTACCACCTTTTATTATTTTATATATTAAATTATGACATAATATAGAATTATTTTACTATAAACCTATTGCATTTGGAATGAAATTTCAGATGAAATATCCATAAAAATGCTGGGCTATAGCTGGTAAAGTTGTATATACAGGTTTTATGCATTTTTTCCGATACAATACATTTAAGGGTATAGATTCCACGAGTTCTTCATGATATCATCGGTCACCATTTTTCAGACTTATTTCAGACCTTAATATTACAAATTAATACATTTTTCTTCATTAACCTATAAACTTTAATCAAAAAATTTCGTATAATTTATATAAATAGCTGAGGGATGTTGACAGGGGGGAATCCGATTGCAGGAAGTGGAAAAATTGTTTGTTTATTTTACCATTTACAGCTTTATTGGATGGTTTTGTGAGGTTGTATTCTGTTCCTTTTTATCAAAAAGAATTGTAAACAGAGGTTTCCTGGCGGGGCCTGTGTGTCCTGTGTACGGATTCGGAGCTCTTTTTATTATATGGCTTCTGGAACCTGTGGCCTTTAGTCTGCCGTTCGTTTTTATAACCGGTATGGCAATTACAAGCATTATTGAGTATACAACAGGCTGGCTGCTTGAGACTTTTTTCGGAACAAGATGGTGGGATTACAGTAATAAGAGGTTTAACCTGCAAGGCCGGGTATGTCTGGAGAATTCCATTTGTTTTGGAATGATGGGCGTCCTGCTTATAGAGGTCATTCATCCAATAACCGAAAAGCTGGTTGGGAACATACCCTATTTCTATTTGATGATTATAGACATTTTATTATTTGTAGTTTTTATCGTGGACAGCATCTTTACGCTTAATACGCTGGTAAATCTTAATGAGCGGCTCAGGAAGCTATATGAATTCACAGAAGAACTCCGTAAAAATACCGATATTCAGGAATGGTTCAATGAGCGGGAATTCCTGAAAAGCTTTGAAAAGCTGAAAATCATCATAGAAGAAGGCAAGGCCGGTATAAATCAAAAGATAGAAATAGGCAGAACAAATCTTAATAATAAATTGGAGGAAAGTAAGGCAAGTTTAAATCAGATAATCGAAGAAAGTAAAACAGGCTTTAATCACAAGTTTGAGGAGAGTAAACTGGAATTTAATAAAAAGCTGAGGGAAAAGTTTGAAGCCCTAACTGCCAAAAGAGGCAGCGGACACAGGTTAATCAAAGCTTTTCCTGGAATGCGCAGCGTCAGGTATAACGCTCAGCTGGGCCATTTGAAGGAAGCTCTGAAAGAATTGAAACAAAAGGTGACCAAGTAAGGAGCGGCTGATATTTAAAGCATTTGCTGAAGTAATAAAAAAATTAATATTCAAAACACCTGCTGTTATGGGCCTGCAAGCATGCAGGCTTTTTTACGGCTTTTTATTGACAGTGCTGTCATTGATGTATATACTGTATATGTAACATATATAACAGTATATACATCCGAACGGAGGATATAAGTGAAAATTATTATTTCAAATACCTCGGGTATACCCATTTATGAACAGATAAAAGAGCAGATTAAAAGTTCCATTCTTTCGGGGGAAATAGAAGAGAATGAGCTTCTGCCCTCCTTGCGCCAGCTGGCCAGAGATCTGAAAATAAGCGTTCTTACCACGACCAGAGCATATACCGAGTTGGAGCAGGAGGGATATGTGACAAATGTTCAGGGAAAGGGCTGCTACGTTATGGGAAGGGGCTCTGAACTGATCCGCGAACAGCTGCTGAGAGAAATAGAGGATAATCTGGTTTCGGCGATTAGATCAGCAAGAAGGGCGGGCGTATCAGAGGAAGAACTTGTAAAAATGCTTGGAATACTTATGGAGGAGGATGAAAATGAGTAATGTTATAGAAATAGAGGGCCTTTGTAAAAAATATAATAAATTTACCCTGAACAATATAAGCCTTTCATTGCCTGAAGGGTATATCATGGGGCTCATAGGGCCAAATGGGGCGGGCAAGACTACAACCATAAAACTTATGCTTAATATGATAAAAAAGTCAGGCGGAAGTATAAAAATCCTTGGTATGGACAGTATTGACGACCAGGGCAGGATAAAGGAAAACATAGGAGCCGTATTCGATTCCAGTTATTTTGTACAGGACTGGACTGTTAAGCAGGTGGAAAAATCCATTGGTATTTTTTATTCAACCTGGGACAGTAAAAAGTTTCATAATATGATTAAAAACTTTGGTCTGGATAAAAATAAAAAGGTTAAAGAACTTTCCCGGGGAATGCAGATGAAATTAATGGTGGCCTGCGCGTTGTCCCACGATGCCAGATTGCTGATTCTTGATGAACCTACCAGTGGGCTGGATCCTGTGGCCAGAGATGAATTTCTTGATATTTTATCTGAATTTATACAGGACGGTAAAAGAAGTGTTCTGTTCTCTACCCATATAACCTCTGATTTGGATAAGATTGCCGACTATATTACATTTATAAATAATGGTAATTTATTTTTCACCGGGTCAAAGGATGATTTTATAGACGGTTTCAGGATGGTCAAAGGGGGCAAAAATGACCTCGGCAGAGAACAGGAAAGAATGCTTATGGGTATAAGGAAGTATTCAACGGGCTTTGAAGGATTGATTAGGACCAGTGATATCAAGAGCTTTAGTAACATGAGCTGTGAACCTGTTTCAATAGACGATATTATTATTTTTACCAGCAAGGGAGGCAGTAATAATGAATAATGTTATAAAAATGATAAAGCTTGATATTTCGTTAATCAAACCATATTCCAAATCACTGCTGATAGTTTTTCTGGTTCCGTTGATTGTAATATTCGGAACACAGGATATAATTTCAGGAGTTATATTTTGTATGAGTATTATGGCAATGACTTCAAGCTACACCTTTTCCATAGCTGAGAAAAATGATCTCAACAGGCTTTATGGATTACTGCCCGTGACCAAGAGAGATATTGTGACAGGCAGATATATGTTCTCAGCACTTACAGGAGTTATTGCCGTCTTATTCGGAGTGGTAATGAATGTTGTAATTCTGACATTTACAAAAAAATCATTTTCATATCAGGATATGGTAATAGCAGTAAGCGTGGGATTGATGCTGTATACACTTTTTACGGCGATACAACTGCCGGGGTTTTTCAAGTTTGGTGCCATTAAAGGCAGATTTATTACTTTCATCCCTTTTATAGGAATGTTTCTGGTCGGGGTTATAGCTAAAGGTGTCAGTCCGGAAAATCTACAAAAAATTCCTGATATTGCTGTATTAAATAATGTCTCAGCCTTTTTTGCAGTCTCGATTTTGCTGGATATCGTAATTTACGGCATTTCAATGGGATTTACTCAGAAATTGTATGATGGAATGGAGCTATAACTTTCCTACTGAAAGAATATGGAAAAATAAAAAACTTGAAACACCGTGGTTTTCCGTGTAGAATATATATGCTGAAGTTAGTTGACATACAATATAAACAAGTAAACGGCTTTAGCTGATTTTGGAGAGGTATCGAAGAGGTCATAACGGGGCTGACTCGAAATCAGTTTGACGGAAACGTCACGCGGGTTCGAATCCCGCCCTCTCCGCCACAATTTGTCTGAAAAGCCTGATTTATCAGGCTTTTCAGCGTTTTATACATAAAATTTTAGTGCGTTTGCGGGCTTTTTTCATTATAATTTTTCAATAAAAAAGAGTTTCCTCTTTTTTATCCCTGCATTGCTTCTATTAATTTCTTTGTTCCTACTTGGGCTTACCTTCTGTTTCTTTCCTAATCATAAATTGATAAACCGAATCATGCACATCCTTTGTTGTTTTCAAACACTTCATGGTTTCATATCCTATTCTTCGTAGCAGAGATGAACCTCGCTTTGATATGTGCCATTAGTTCCTATGAATTGTCCGACATCCGGAATTTCAATATTGGGATAATACATTATTGCTCTTCTCGTAATGGTTATCCCTTTTAGCTGTTAATTTTTATAAATCTAATGATTAGTGGTGTTATTTATAAATATAGGCTTTATAATATCTAATACTCTTTTCCTGAGCCTGATCTTGGTGGCTTTACAGAACTCCGCTTACAAGAAATATCCAGTAATTCTATCTGCGTATATACTTCATTTACGTTCTTATTAATTGCATCACAATCAATTCCCCTGGCTTTTAACTCATCCATAATTTCAGACACAGCTTTTGCATATTTTGCCTTATGCTTGGCATTAAGCTCTGTCCAATTAACCCCTTTAAAATATTCAGCTATAGAGCGGTCTAGTTTTAATTTGCCTTGTAGCATCAACACGGCTATCATCGGGTATCCAGCATAACCGCCCCAATAGGATGCATTATCATTTGAAGTATATATACCATCTTTCCAGGTAACTGTATATTCTTTCCCATGGTTTGAAGATATCACTTTGGCTGAATCAGTGCTTATTATCACACGATTGTCTGCAATGGCACTATAGGCTTCGTGTATTTTTTCTATTGGCGGCATTTTATTCATCATTTACCTCTCCTTTATATTTATATTTTTATCACATATCTTTTAGAAAGTATATTTCATTCTGTTGCACAGGTTATGGTTTTAACCATTTTTCTATTATAGCAGATATAACTTGACGTATAGAACATTAAGTGTTATTATCAAACAAGTACAGTAAATACGGCATATTCAGTTGCAGTGAGGTGGTGATTTTACGATTGAGAGTTATAATCAGGAACTCATCAGGTGTTCCGATTTACGAGCAAATCAAGGAGCAGATTAAAGAGGAGATTTTAAGCGGAGAGCTTCATGCCGATTATATGCTGCCTTCAATACGTCAGCTTGCCACCGACTTGAAAGTGAGCGTCGTCACTACAACAAGGGCGTACTCTGAGTTGGAGCAGGAGGGTTATATTTACAATGTGCAAGGCAAAGGCTGTTTTGTATCTTCGGTAGACAGCGAACTTGTAAGAGAGCAAATGCTCCGTAAAATTGAGAGTGGATTCAGTATTGCGATTAAGGCGGCTAAAATCGCCAAAATCTCGCATGAGGAGCTGCATGAGCTGCTTGAATTTACTATGGAGGGAAATCAATATGAATAATGCTTTGGAGGTCAGGAACCTCTGTAAAACTTATAATGACTTCTCGCTGGATTCCATTTCGTTCACACTGCCCGCCGGATACATTATGGGGTTTGTCGGGCAGAACGGTGCTGGGAAAACAACGACAATACGGCTTATCCTGAATATGGCTAACCGAACGGGAGGCGAAGTCAAAATTTACGGCTCGGACAACATAGAGGACGAGCTGACAGCAAAACAGGAATTGGCGGCTGTTTTTGACGAAATCTTCTTTGTGGACGTGTGGCGTATCCGCGAAATTGAAAAAATTGTAAAGGGCTTTTACAGCAAATGGGACAGCGGGCAGTTTGCCGCTTATATGAAAAAGTTCAAGCTGTCTCCCGATAAAAAGGTCAAGGACTTGTCGCGAGGTATGAAATTGAAACTGATGCTCGCGGTGGCGATGTCACATAACGCTAAACTGCTCATATTAGACGAGCCGACAAGCGGTCTTGACCCGGTGGCACGCGACGAGTTACTTGACATCTTGCGCGAGTATATATCCGATGGAGAAAAAAGTGTGTTCTTCTCGACGCACATCACATCAGATTTGGAGAAAGTCGCAGATTACATCACGTTGATTGACAACGGTAAGGTGTTCTTTACCGGCACAAAAGACGACTTGGAGGCGTATTTCCTCATTGTGAAGGGCGGCGCCGACGACCTGACGGATGCCCTGAAGTCGCAGCTAATCGGACTGTCGTCAAATGCTGCCGGCTTCAGCGGACTGCTTTTGTCGTCAAAGTCGGAAATGTTGTCAGACCGGCTTGTGACGGAAACGCCGACGATTGATGAAATTCTTGTGCGTATCAGCAAAGGGGGGGGATCGAAATGAATAGAGTATACAATGCCGTAAAACTGGACCTGTACACCGCAAAAAGTTCCTTACCCACATTTGCCATAGCTGTAATCGCCGTTATTTTTATTGGCGCGGTGACAAAGCAGCCGTCAGTTATTACGGTGATAGCGATGATGTTTGCTACAGCGTTAGGCAGCACAATATTTCAGATAAACGAGAAAAACAACCTTGACAAGCTCTATGGCGTACTGCCGCTTAAAAAATTAGAACGTGTGCTGGCACGTTATCTATATGCTTTGATTTTGGGAATCTGCTGTACGGCTATTATGGCGATTGCCGCCATGATTCTATACCGCGCTTTGAATATTACAATGGAAACATTACCGTTCCTTGCCGTTTTGGGATTTTCATTTGCGTACTATTGTTTTGCGGTGGGCATATCCTACCCGATTTTCACACGATTTTCTTTTTCCAAAGTCTATATCTTTACGATGGCTCCGATGTTTATTCTATTCTTTCTGCTGATACTTCTCTCCAAACAGCCGGGCTTTTTAACTGATATGAGCAAAGCAGTACAATTTTTCTCTGCTCATCAGTATCTATTAATATTATGCTGTGTCGGCGTGGGACTTGTTTTCCTGGCTATTTCTCTCTCGATATCCTACTCGCTGAGCAGGAAAAAGGAATTATAGTGGAGGATAGGTTGAAAAAGTTTTCTCATAGTTAATGTGCAATCATATAATTGGAAGTATCATATAATGGGAATTTATCTGTCAGAGGAGAAAATATGAATTGGATTAACGAAGTGCAAAATAGAGTTAACAGAAAAAATAAGGTTCTTTTTGCTAAAAATAGCGAATTTTTAGCTGATTTAACCGCATTGATTCAAGAACAAAATCATCGGACAATGGTCTTGTGGGCATTTGAATTTGCCGATGAAACCGTTCAAAAGTTGTTTGAGCGTTATCCGAACGAAAAGCGACTTGAATCCGCTGTGCTGACATCAAAAGATTGGGCTGCTGGTAAAGTGAAAATGCCCGTGGCCAAGCGCGCGATTTTGCAGGCTCACGCAGTGGCAAAGGAAATCGACTCTCTTGAAGATATAGCTTTGTGCCATGCCATTGGGCAAGCTTGCGGAGTAGTTCATGCGAATGGACATGCTATCGGATTTCCAATCTATGATTTAACAGCTATAATCAGGAAATATGGTGTACCGGAATGCAAAAGGGTTGTCGAGGAGCGTAAGCAACAATATATTGAGCGAATATATTATTGGCGAGAGCATTATAAAGCCTATCCGTATGAATGGGCAGATTTTATGATGGCGGATTGATTTTGCAATTTTGAGTAGTTATTATTTTAGAAAAAGGAAAGATTGGCAAATTTCAATCTATTTATACGATTTGGGCTTTTCCATTAGGATTGTCTTCCTTTATCTTCAACACTACTTTTCCGAGGGAGTGATCCTTCCGGTCCAGCGTATTGGAAAGTGTCTTTCTTATAGGACAGGTTACGGTTCATCCTCCTTAAGAGTAAAACAGCTTAAATTGACTAAATTCTTGTAAAAATGTATATAATAATGCTATAATAATGTACATGAGAGGAGGCGTAAATCATGCCCCAAATCAGACCGATAACTGATTTAAGAAACACCAATGAGATCTCCGATTTGTGCCACGCAAAGAAGGAGCCGATATTCATAACGAAGAACGGCTATGGTGATTTAGTTATTATGAGCATCGAAACCTTTGATTCTATGCTGGAAGACCGTGAACTCGACACGGCTATCGCGGAGGCTGAAGCCGAGTATACTTCCGATGACCAGCTTATAGATGCAAGAGAAGCTCTATCGAGCTTAAAGAGGAAACAATTTGGAAAATAAATATTCAGTAAAGTTACTGCCTCGTGCATATCGCGATTTGGATGGTATATATACCTATATTGCTGAAACGCCAATGGAATCCGGCATCGCTGTAAAGCTGGTGGAGTCATTGGGAGAATCTATTTTCAGTCTGGAAAGTATACCACAGCGCGGAGCGCTAAGAAAAACAGGCGCTTATGCCAATAAGGGATACCGCCAGCTTTTCGTGGATAATTTTACTGTTGCTTTCCGTGTTGAAGAAACGAAAAAGAGGGTTCTCGTTGTTACAGTACGATATTCAAAAAGCCGGTTTTAATTGGGCGATGCAAAACTATGCTAACAAATATCCTGAAAATATTATTTTGTTAGCATTTTCTTCATAACACCCGTGAAAACTCACGGATAACGACTCGAAATCATTTAACATGCGGGCATTTATAGCACCCATTATATCTTCTTTGGATTTAAAATGATGATAAATTGCACCTTTGCTTAAATTGCCCAATTCATTGATAATGTCTTGAACCGTTGTATGTTCATACCCTTTTGTCATGAATAATTTCATTGCTGTATCAAGGATACGGTTTACAGTTATCTCTGGATACTTATTACGTGCCAAATTTTATCACCTCACCAAAAATACAGACTGTTAGTATGATTGTATATTGCAGTATTATTATGTCAAGGTAGCCGGTTAAGGACTATAAACGTAAAATTGTGATTTTTATAAATAAATATCAGAGAACTCGATTTTCACTTTTTCAATTCTGCCCAGTTCATCTACGGCAGCTACTTCTGCTTTTGCCCCCTCAATTGTATAGGAGGGGAGTTCCACAATAAATTCACTTCCCTCCCCAACCCGGCTGTTTACGTATATCATACCCTTATGCATATCAATAATTGATTTAGAAATTGACAAACCTATACCGCTTCCCTCTGAACTCTTGGTAAAGGATCTGTCCACCTGCACCAGCCTGTCAAAAATAGCAGATTGCAGCTCCTCAGGTATCCCTATCCCCGTATCTTTTACCGATATTACTACATAATTATCCTGCTCGAACATATTTACGGTGATGTACCCTCCGGGAGAAGTAAATTTCATGGCATTTGAAAGCAGATTCAAAATAACTCTTTCTATTTTATCCAAATCAATTGCAATCACTTTTTCTTCCATCTCGGTATCGAATATCAGAGAAATATTCTTATTTTTAATGAGGCCTGCGACAGACAGGACAATATCTTCGGTGGCTTTGACAATATCCTGGTTGTCAAGCTGCAGATTCATATTTCCGCAGTCAATGGTATTTATATCTATGATGTTTGTTACAAGACGAATTAGTCTGTAGCAGTTCTGCTTTATTGAGGACATGTATTTTTTCATGCAGGAAGCGGAAATGGGGGACTGGTCATCCTTGAGTTTATACTCCAGCAGCTGCTCGGCAGATAATATAACGTTAATAGGGGTCTTGAATTCATGAGAAATATTTGCAAATAAAGATATCCTGAGTTTTTCAAGCTCAAGTGTTGAGTTCATTTTAACAAGTTCGTCGGTTTGCGACTGAACCTTCCTGATAAGTTCTTCGTTAAGAGCGTCAATTTCCTTATTTTTATCTGCAATAATCTGCTGGTTTATGACATGTCCGCAAAATGTCCAATAACTTATGATGGAAATAAATAAAGAAATTATAACCATAAAGAAAGAATTGGTTATATGTCCGTAAAGTATCGTTTCAGGGATACCTGTAATCAACATGCCGATTAACAGGGATATGAAAGCGGACGGGAATAGAACAAGGCTTTGGGCAGGAGGCATAATGAGCAGGGCGGACATGCAGAACAGGGTTAACAGATAGGCCGAAATCTGGCTGTGTATGAATTGGGCATTGAAGGACATCAATTCAGACCAAATGATCATGACAATATTTATGGACAGGTTAATATATTTATAGTTATTCAGGTTTTTTATTTTTATATGATATAAAGCAAGATAGAATAATAGGATGGGATACAGGCTTAAATGCAGGTAGAACACGTTCTTATAGGCAGACTCAGCCAATTTGCCTCTGAAAATCAGAATATCGGTCAGGACCAGAATACTGTTTGCGAATAATAGAACCCATATTATATTTACAATCCTGACAATGTTAAGCCTGAGAATCTGTTCATTTATTTCTTTGGAATACTTTTTGTACAGCTCTTTAGGATTCTTTAATACAAGTACATTACAAAGAAGATTATATATACCCATAATAGCGTCTCCTTCAAAATAAATTTGAACACTTAATTATGAGTTCTACATTATAATACAAATTCCTCTACTAATTGGTAATTTATCCAATATTTTTTGTAGGCTGGCCGACAGCTTTTTGAAGTTTCAGGATTCCTGTTTTGTTGTCCCACTCGTTGAGATAGCAGGGATACTGGTTACCGCACGTTTTGCACTCAAGGTACTGATGGGCGTCTTTCTGCTCTCTTTTATCAAACATAAAAGGAAGAAATTCCCCTGTATTTTTAAAGCCGGGAGCATCAGAGTCTATGTTGTACGAGTAGACATAGGTTGCTTCGTACTTTATTAGAAAATTATGGCCTTTACAGTTTGGGCATTCCAGAAGCTGTTCATCATTCATTTTATAAATCCCTCTTAACCTGTGTAATCAATGTCTAGGTAATCAATGCATATGCAATTAATACATATGTAATCGATACATGTGCAATCAATATGTATTAACATGGCCCAAAAATTAAAAAGTTATTCAATTTTCAAAGGCTCAAATACCTGCTGACCTGACCTTTAAGGGACTATTTCTTCAATTTGTATTCTGCAAAAGGAATTCCAACAATTTTTTTAAAGCATTTTACAAAATAGTTCGGATCGGGTATTCCCACGAACTGCGCCAGCTGATATGCCTTGTAATCCTGAATTTTAAGCAGGGAAATGGCTTTTTCCATCCGTATTTTTATAAGATATTCTGAGAAGGACACTCCTGTACCCTTTTTAAAAATTCTGCTTAAATAACTTGAGTTGAGATAAAATTTATCTGCAACCAGCTTAAGATTCAGATCATAATTGCTGAAATTTTCATCAATATAATTTTTTATCTCGGACACCATGGAGTTGTTTTTACTGCTCAGAGCTTCGTTAATAAGCTCGCAGGCCTTTTGAACCATGGCGGTTACGGCATTTTCTATGTCTGAATATTTATCGTATTTAAATATGCCCAGGACCATCTCACCTGAAAGCGACAGGTCGGCCATATATGAAATTTTCATCTCGTTCAGCAGCTCCTTGATATAAGTACTGATGTTTATGGCAGTTATTTTTACGCCGTCCAGGTCATTGATATTTTCCTTGGCATAGTTATAAAGCAATTCTTTGGTATAATGTGCCGCCCGATCTGTCATACCGGACTTGATGGCCAGCTTCATATTTTCGATGGAGGAACTGTTGTTGAATATTTTGCTTTCATACCCTGTGACCTGCACGTCGGCATAGGTTATTTCCTCCCCGGTGATATAACACGTATTCAGGGCATTGAGAGCCTGATTGTAAGAAATGTGCACATTTTCGATACCTGTTACGGCTCTTCCTATTCCGCAGTATACAACTGTGGAAAGCTGTTCCTTAAAATATGCCGCAGCATATTCGGAAATATCGTTAAGAGAGATATTTCTGTCATTGCCAAGTAAGACTATATTGCCGTTTACATCTGTAAAAACATAAGCCCTGCCCGACGGACAATAATTGTTTTTAATGTGGGAACAGCAGTTTTGGAGCAGAACCTGTCTTTCCAGGTTGGAATATCTGTTTTTTTCCATGGCAATATTAATAAGTGCAATCTGGCAGGTATTATATTCGGAATCAAAATCCAGTTCAACCATCTCGAATTCCCCCGGCTCAAAAGTAAAGCCGGGTCTGTTGGGGGATATGAGATCATTTAAAACTTTGTTTTGAAAGACACCGATATTATTCTTGAAATACTGGTGTGACAGCTCCAGCTCACCCAGCCTGAGTCTGTGTGAATTAATCCTGCCGGCCAGCCTTGAAAGAGTTTCATTGAGCAGTGCCTTATCAATGGGTTTTAGTATGAAGTCTGAAACGCCTATTGAAACAGCACTTTGTGCATATGAAAACTCGTCATGGGCAGTTAGTATGACTATGGCCATATCCGGATGCATTTCCTTTACAGCCTTGCTCAGGGCCAGTCCGTCCATGTACGGCATTTGGATGTCTGTAATTATTATGTCGGGTAATTCACTGTCTATAATATCCAGTGCTTCAAGACCGCTGGTGGCATCGCCGATGGCCTGAAGGCCCAGCCCCTCCCAGTCTATGGACATACGTACAAGACTTCTGGTGTTGCTTTCATCGTCCACAATAAGTACTTTTAAAGCTCTGTTATTCATGACTGCCCACCTCCACAGGAATTTTCAAAATTATTTTTGTACCCTCATATTTTTTACTCTCAACCTTGTATATATCATTTGTTCCATAATGGATTTTAAGACGCTGTATCGTTCCCCGGAGGCCAAAACTTGACTGATTTCTGGCCAGATTTTCATCGGATATGGAGTTTATTTCGTCCTCATCCATACCAAGCCCGTTATCTTGGACTGAAAGGAAAAGGTAACCCGCAGCCAGGCTGGCGGATACAGTTATCAGGCCGGGTTCACCGCTGGGCCTGATGCCGTGGTAAATGGAATTCTCAACCAGGGGCTGCAAAATGTTTTTTAAAATTTTTATATTGAGAGTGTTATCCTCCACCTTGTATTCATCGTTTATCATATCGCCGTACCGCAGCTTCTGGAGGGCCAGATAGTTTCTGATAAGCCTTATTTCGTCAGCCAGGCTGATGGTCTCGGAACCTTTGCTCAGACTGATCCTGCAATAGCTTCCCAGAGCGTTGACGGCTTCGTACAGCGTATTGTTATTGTTTTGCAGGGCCAGAAAGGCAATATTATCGAGAGTATTATACAGAAAATGCGGTTTTATTTGTTCGTTGAGCACATCCAGTTCGAAACGGCGCTTTTGTTTTTCCTCATCCACCAGCCTGATAATAAGATCGTTAATGTGCATTATCATCAGGTTGTAATTGTTTTTCAATTCGCCTATCTCATCATTCCCCGTGTTATAGCTGACCCTTTTGAAGACGCCGTTTGCAACTCCCTGCATGGATTTGATCAGCTTTTGAATGGGCGCGGTAATGAGCCCGGAAGTAAACAGTGCCGCCAGAATAAACAATAAGAGGGTCACAACTATAAAAACCATGTAGACGACATTCAGGGTTTTAATTTCGGGTGAAGTAAATGACAGGCTGGAAAAACTGATTATCCTCCAGCCTATGTCCTCCAGACCCAGCGTGTAGATATAGCTTTTTTGATTATTTACCGTCTCGATGCTTTCGGAGCCCTTCATGTCACGCGAATACTTCAAGTAAACAGGATAACCGGGATCATCCTTGATAACCGGACTGTTGTTTTTATCCAGGAGGATAAAAGTGGAGGAGCCGCTTTTGGTGGTCTCCTTGACAATGTCGAAAACGCTGTCCTCTGAAATGTTCAGTACCAGGACACCTATGGGAGTTATACTGTCCAGATCATTCAATATCCTCATAACAGATACCAGGTTCTTGCCGGAGGTCGTTTTGAGTGTATTATCGGCGTTGATGCTTATTTTATAGCCTCCGTTGAGAGTCTTAAGCTCATTGAACCAGGGCGCCAGCCGTACATCCTCCACTGTTGAAACGGTAAGAAATTTTGTAGTTTTCAGCGATGAGCCGTGAAAATCATAAACGTAAATGGAATCGATATTCGGGGAGGTGATATGAATACTTGTCAAAAACTCATTAACGCTTTTTGTCAGAGCCAGCCCCGGGTCCTGCGTATGCAGATAAGTCCTGACAAGGGAATTTGTTGTAAGGATTTTTGATACGTTGTTGGCACTGCCTATCAATGTGTCAATATTTTTTCTGATAAGCTCGGTGGTTTCATGAGAGCGCTGTTTTACCTGGCTGACGGTTTCATTGTTAATGATCTGTATATAAATTATTATGCTGATTCCAATATAAAAAAGCATAAATGCCATAAATATTGAAAGCATTTTACGCCGGATAGAAAAATCCATAAAGGCAGACTTTATTTTTTCCATAATATTCATAATAGGTTTCATTAATAACTCCGTGTATTTTGCGAATAATAATTTTGTATAATGTTGCTATTATACCATAAGATTCAATAAAATTAGTTTGCCTTTTTTAGAGGAGTTTTATAAAAATATTTGTGAAAAGGTTAATTAAAAGTAATAATATTGCACAATGAAAGGTAACCATTTTACGTTTACTTTAGGCATAATTACCTAGTATCATTAAGCGTAACAATTATTTCAAGGAGGAATAACCATGAACAAAATGCTAGTAAAAAGAGGAATGGCATTTATACTTGCAGGAGCTTTGGCGGTTGGTATGACAGCTTGTGGGAAACCTGCCGGGGACAACACCGGTACTGCCACCAATACAAATGCCGGAAATACCAATGCTGGTGCCGGAAAGCAGGTTGAATTGAAGTTCAGCCATATCTGGGGCGGAGCAACGGATCCTTTTATGCCTGCTGCTAAAAAGGTAATCGATGATTACCAGAAGGCTAATACAAATGTAAGGATAACAGTTGACACAAACGAAAATGAAGCCTACAAGACAAAGATAAAGGCCATGGCAGCGGCCAATGAACTGCCTGACCTTTTCTCAACCTGGGGCGGAGGCTTCTCAAAGCCATTTATTGATTCAAATTCAGTTTTGGCTATAGATGATTACATTACGGCTGAAACCAAGGGCAAACTGGTTAACGGTGCCTTCAACAACCTGACTTACAACGATAAAATATATGGAATGCCTTTCTTCCTTGCGGCGGGAGCTTTATTCGTGAACACCGAGCTGTTTGATAAGAACAACGTGAAACTTCCGGCCACTTATGATGAACTGCTCACAGCCATCAAAGCTTTCAAGGCGAAGGGAATAACTCCTATGGCCGTATCCGGAAAAGATAAATGGACCATAGCGATGTACTTTGACGTTATGGCATTAAGAGCGGCAGGACCTGAAAAAATAGTTAAAACCCTTACAAAGGAAGGTTCATTTAAAGATCCGGAATTCCTGAATGCGGCTAAGAGATTTAAGGAACTCGTAGATGCAGGTGCATTCTCAAAGGGTGCGGCCGGAATATCCAACGATGAAGCTGAAGTGCCCTTCTATGACGGAAAAATACCAATGATGTTCAAAGGCAGCTGGGCGGCAGGTAAGGCTGATGCCAAGGATTCCAAGGTTGCCGGCAAAATCGGAGTCATCTCCTTCCCGGCAATACCCGACGGAAAGGGAAATGCAAAGCAGTTTACAGGCGGAGCGGTTGACGCGGTAATGGTCAGTGCCAACACAAAGAACAAGGATGAGGCTGTTAAATTCCAGATGTATTTTGCGGAAAACTTTTCAAAGGAATCCTACCTGGCTGGTGCCGCAATGCCTGCCTGGAAGGCTGAGGACGTTGATAAAAGCAAATTGCCTGCCACACTTGTAAAGGTTGTTGATCTTACAAAAGATGCAGAAGGCTTTACAATCTGGTGGGATACCCTCCTTGCAGGCAAGGATACTGAAACTTATCTGAATGCTCTGCAGGAATTGTTCATGGGAGCAAAAACACCGGAACAGTTTGTAGACAGCTTGCAGTCAATATACGGTAAATAACAGATACTGAAATTATATACCTGGCGTCCATTTGATACTTATTTGGTAATTCACCGGTAGCAAATGGACGCCAAATACTTATGAAAAATGTAATAAAGATTAGAGTAATAATTAAGCTAATAAAAACTAATAAAAGAAGGAAGTGAGTTTTGTGGATAGGGTATTGAATAATAAGAAAGCCATAGTATTTTTCCTGTTTCCGGCCATGGTTATGTTTATAGCCGTTATTATAGTACCGATAATTATGTCATTATACTATAGCATGCAGGATTGGTCCGGATTCGGTAAAGGTACCTTTATTGGGCTGGCCAACTATAAGGGACTCATTTCTGATCCCATATTTGTTAAAGCGGCTGTTAATTCGCTGATTTTGGCAGTTGCGTCGGTATTTATCCAGCTCCCCATTTCACTGCTTTTAGCTCTTGTTCTGGCAAAGGGTGTCAAATTTGAAAAAAGCTTTGTGACTGTCTATTTTGTACCGGTTATTATTTCCACAGTTGTTATAGGTCAGCTGTGGATGAAAATATATAATTATGACTACGGTATCCTGAATTTGTTATTGCGTTCAATAGGCCTTGATTCCTGGGCTCAGGAATGGCTGGGAGATACCAAAAATGCACTGGGCGCTACTTTTATTCCTATAATATGGCAGTATATTGGCTATCATATGCTGCTGATGTACGCAGGTATTAAATCCATTTCCACCGATGTTTTTGAAGCTGCGGTAATAGACGGCTCTTCCTGGTGGAATACATCATTGAAAATAACCATACCTATGCTGAAGCCTGTACTCAATGTCTCTGTAATATTTGCAGTAACAGGAGCGCTTAAGGTATTTGATCTTGTATATGTTTTGACCGGCGGGGGCCCTGTCCACGCAAGTGAGGTTATAGGTACGTATATGGTCAGTACCATATTTAAAGGAAACCAATACGGATACGGAAGTGCAATGGCTATATTTGTTATCCTTGAATGCTTTGTACTGTCAATCCTGGTGGGTTTCCTGTTCAGAGAAAGGGAGGGTGCAAAAAGATGAGCAGACATACAACGGTGAGCAGTTCCAAACGGTCCATATCAAGTATACTTATGTATGCCGCCCTCATTGTGGTAGCATTTATACAGCTGTTTCCGCTGTACTGGATGTTTACCTTTTCCTTAAAGGACAACTCGGAAATATTCGGAGGAAATCCCCTGGGCATTCCCACCAAATGGCTCTGGTCCAATTACAGCAATGCACTTTTGGGCGGTAATGTAGGGCATTATTTTATAAACAGTGTAATAGTCACGGCTGCCACAATTCTGTTTACGGTAATATTTTCCGTCATGGCCTCCTATGCACTGACCAGGATGGTATTTAAGATAAGAAAACAAATGAATTCCTTTTTTATCCTTGGGCTCACTGTCCCCCTCCATTCGGCTCTGCTTCCCATATTCGTCATGCTGAGAAATCTGAAAATGGTCAATTCCTATTGGGCTTTGATCATACCTTATTCAGCCTTTGCAATACCTATGGCCATACTTATATTTTCCGGTTTTATGACGTCCCTGCCCAGAGAGCTGGAGGAGGCCGCGTGTATTGACGGCTGCAGCATATACAGGATATTCTTCAGCATAATAATGCCGCTGATGAGACCGGCCATGGCAACAGTTACCATATTCACTTTTCTGCAGGCCTGGAATGAATTGATGTTTGCAGTGGTGTTTATCAGTGATGTCCGGTTCAAAACCCTGACAGTCGGTATCCAGTCTCTGGCCGGCCAGTACACCACCGATTGGGGCCCCATAGGCGCAGGTCTCATGGTTGCAACAATCCCAACCCTGATCATATATGCATTCATGAGCAAGAAGGTACAGGACAGCCTGGTGGTTGGAGCCGTCAAGGGCTGACATGAGTTTCCCTTTTCAATCAATTGGATTGCACACGAAGCGCTTGCTTAAAATAATATCTGCTGTTCACCAGCAAATATCAGCAGGCACTTTACCGTGCCGTCCATTGCTTGAAGTTGTGTAACTGTACCTGTATAATTAGAATAACTCCTTTAACTGCAAAGCCGGGAACCAATTTAACCGGCACGACGGTTAAGCTGATTGCAGCAACAGTTATGGCAAATAATTATAAAGTACATAATTTAATTAATTAGCACAACGCGTTAAATTAAAGCGGAAAACGGGAAAAGCGAGAAAAACTAGGAGGTTAATATGGAACAAAAGCCGAAATATTTGGACAAATCACTTTCCTTCAAAGAAAGAGCGGCTGACCTGGTGTCGAGGATGACGCTTGAGGAAAAGGCAGCACAGCTTAGATACGATGCACAGGCGGTTGAAAGATTGGATGTCCCCAGGTATAACTGGTGGAATGAAGCGCTTCACGGAGTTGCCAGAGCGGGTGTTGCTACGGTATTTCCACAGGCAATAGGTCTGGCGGCCATTTTTGATGATGAGTATCTGCAAAAAATCGCTGATGTCATCGCAACAGAGGGAAGAGCGAAGTACAATGAAAGTTCAAGGAAAGACGACCGTGACATATATAAGGGAATTACCTTCTGGTCACCTAATGTAAATATTTTCAGAGATCCCAGGTGGGGACGGGGACATGAAACCTACGGGGAAGATCCGTATCTTACTTCAAGGCTTGGGGTGGCTTTTGTAAAGGGGCTCCAGGGCAGCGGGAAACATCTGAAGGCGGCAGCCTGTGCAAAGCATTTTGCAGTACACAGCGGACCCGAGGATGACAGGCATCATT
This sequence comes from Ruminiclostridium cellobioparum subsp. termitidis CT1112, assembly GCF_000350485.1. Classification (GTDB taxonomy): domain Bacteria; phylum Bacillota; class Clostridia; order Acetivibrionales; family DSM-1351; genus Ruminiclostridium; species Ruminiclostridium termitidis. The sequence continues at coordinate 168,597 of NZ_AORV01000031.1, read as the reverse complement.
TTGACGCTATAGCCTCAAAACAGGATATGTTCGAAACATATCTTCCTGCGTTTGAAGCACTTGTAAAGGAAGCCAAAGTTGAAGCGGTGATGGGTGCCTACAACAGGACCAACGGAGAACCCTGCAACGGAAGCAAAACACTGCTGCAGGACATTCTCAGGGATTCCTGGGGCTTTGACGGCCATGTGGTTTCGGACTGCTGGGCAATTAAGGATTTCCATGAGGGCCATGGAGTGACAAAGACTCCAACCGAATCTGCTGCACTGGCCATAAAAAGTGGATGTGACCTGAACTGCGGAAATATTTATCTCTTGCTTCTATTGTCCTTAAAAGAAGGCCTGATTACCGAAGAGGATATTGACCGTGCTGCAGTCAGGGTTATGACTACCAGAATGAGACTTGGTATGTTTGACAATGACTGCGAATTCGACAGCATACCTTATGAAATAAATGACTGCAAGGAACATAATGAGCTATCACTTGATGCCTCCAGAAAATCCATGGTATTGCTGAAGAATAACGGACTGCTGCCTTTGGAGGCGGGCAAGATAAGGAATATAGCTGTTATCGGACCAAATGCTGCAAGTGATCTGGCTTTGATAGCAAATTACAGCGGTACTCCGTCCCACAGTATAACCCTGCTGGATGGCATCAGAAACAGGGTATTACCTGAAACCCGTGTATGGTATGCTCTGGGCAGCCACCTCCACATGAACAGGGAGGAAGATCTGGCACTTCCCGGAGACAGGCTGAAGGAAGCCGTGTCGGCTGCCCAACGCAGTGATGTTGTCGTTCTCTGTCTGGGGCTTGACGCATCAGTTGAGGGAGAGCAGAACGACCAGGGTACGGCAATCCTTGATGCCGGAGGAGACAAGACCGACCTTAATCTCCCGGAATCACAGAGAAAGCTTTTGGATGCAATTCTTGAAACCGGCAAGCCCACAATCGTGGCCCTTGTTTCAGGCAGTGCACTCAGCATAGGAAATGCCGCCCACAAGGCAGCGGCAATTGTACAGTGCTGGTATCCCGGTTCAAGGGGCGGTCAGGCTTTCGCTGAAATGCTGTTCGGAGATTATTCGCCTGCGGGAAGACTGCCCGTGACTTTCTATAAGTCAACCGAAGAACTGCCGGATTTCAAAGACTATTCAATGGAAAACAGGACTTATAAGTTCATGAAACAGGATGCTCTGTATCCTTTTGGTTTTGGTATGAGCTACACAAATTTTGAATATTCAAACCCGGCCTGCTCCAGCTCAAGGATCAAGAACGGAGATAGCATAACGGTCAGTGTGGATGTCAGGAATACCGGAAGCAGGGATTCCGATGAAGTCGTTCAGGTTTATATCAAAGATTTGAAGGCATCAGTAAGAGTACCCAATCACAGTCTGTGCGGCTTTAAGCGCATACACCTGAAGAGCGGGGAGCAAAGGACAGTCGGCTTTGAGATTGACTCCAGGGCAATGATGCTTGTGGATGAAGAAGGAAAGCGCTATGTTGAAAACGGTGATTTCACCCTCTTTGTGGGCGGAACACAGCCCGACAAAGTCAGCACCGGGCTCAATGGCAAGGCGCCGCTGGAAGTGACGTTTACAGTTGAATAAACGCATAACTGAAATTTAATATAAATTAAAAAAACCCCGTTAAACGGATACATGCCTGGTCAGTGTCCGGTGAACGGGGTTTTGTGATAGGTGTGCCGGTCTGGTACTTTGCGGTCAGGAGGCATATAATTATATAAAAGCAAATATAACTATGAATCTTATATAATGGAGGCTTATGAATAAGGGCAGCAGGAAAGAAACCTACAGAAGGAAAAGAAGATCCAGGGTTGGAATCGGATTATCACTGACAGCAGTGGCAGTAGTTGTATTGGGGTATGTGCTGGTACAGAACCTTGGCCTGCCCCAGGTGTTGAAACCTTCGGGCGGCACAAGGCCGGGCGGAGCAGCTGAAAGCACTTCTGCCGCAACTTCGGGAATGACCGGAGGTCCCGGAAATACAACCGCACAGAACAGTCCGGATACGGCAGAACCGGGGCAGGACAGCCAGACCGATCAAATTAAAGCTTTGATTGACAGTATGACCCTTGAAGAAAAAGTGGGTCAGCTGGTAATTGTGGGTGTGGACGGCTATGAAAATGACGAACACTCAAAGCAGCTCATGGAGAAATACCATGCAGGCGGGTTTATTTTATTTAAAAAGAACATACAGGATTCCGCCCAGCTGTTGACTCTGCTTAATTCGCTGAAAGAGACAAATGCGGCCTTAAATAAAGTGCCCATGTTCCTGTCGGTGGATGAGGAAGGCGGCAGAGTGTCCAGGCTTCCAGATGAATTTAAAAAATTCCCCTCCAACAAAGTAATAGGACAAAAAAACGACAGTTCCCTGTCCTATCAGATAGGAAACATATTGGGGAGAGAACTGAGCTCATTTGGTTTTAATATGGACTTTGCTCCTGTAGTGGACATAAACAGCAATCCTAAAAACCCCGTGATCGGTGACCGGTCCTTCGGAACAACCGCCGGCCTGGTCAGCAGACTGGGAATAGAAACCATGAAGGGTATCAGGGCTGAAAATGTTATTTCGGTTGTCAAGCATTTCCCGGGCCATGGGGATACCTCGGTGGATTCCCACGTAGGCCTGCCCCGGGTGAACCATGATCTCAAAAGGCTGGAAAGCTTTGAGTTAGTGCCGTTTAAGGCGGCTATTGAAAATAGTGTTGACGCCATTATGATAGCCCATATATTGCTTCCCAAACTTGACCCGGAAAACCCTGCCTCCTTCTCCAAAGCTGTTATTACAGACTTATTGAGAACAGATATGAACTTTAATGGCGTCGTTATCACAGATGATTTTACCATGGGTGCCATAGAGAAGAACTACGACATGGGCGGGGCGGCAGTAAAATCCATTCAGGCCGGTGCCGACATAGTGCTGGTCTGCCACGGCTTTGACAAGCAGGAGACAGTCATAAAAGCTCTGCTGGCTGCCGCACAAACAGGGCAGATCAGTACCGGGAGGCTGGATGGAAGTGTTTACAGGGTGCTGGAGCTGAAGCAGAGGTATTCACTTGGCAATGCACCGGCCGGGCCTGTTGACCCGCAGAAAATCAATGCTGAAATAAGTGTACTATTTAAATAATAAAGTTGTTAATTTGGAGATAGATAACCCGCTATTTCCGTATTATGGTTTGCAATAACGTTAAATATTTGATAGAATCACATTTTAGTAGATAATAAAAAATAAATTTGCGTATGATGGTGCATATTATGAAACATAAACTTGGTGGAGCCAAAAATACTGATTACGCAAGGGTGCGTTTCTATAAAATTGCTAAGAATAAATCAATTGCTTTTATTTTAAAAGTGAGAAAAATACCCATTATACAGCGTATTTTTCTTGGTTTTCTGCTTATTTCGGTGCTTCCAATCGCTCTTGTAGGAACCTATTCCAACTCTAATTACGAGAAATCCATCACATCGAAACTTAACTCATATTCCGGTCAATTAGTTCAGGAAATCACAAAAAATGTAAAGAACGAAACGGATCAGTATGAGAAATTAAGCGAATCAATTATTATGAATGACGATGTACAGGATGGGATCATCAAGTTCAATGATATGAATGATGTGAGCAAGAACAAACTGATGGAGCTGCTGACAAATAAATTCAGCAGAGAGCTGTTCAACTATAAAAACGTCAAGAATATAAGTATCAGATTTCCCGATGGAAATATATTTTATGACCTTGGATACGAGATTTTCAATGAGAACGACATAATTGATATAATAAAGCATACCGACAATGCCGTAGGAAACACATATTGGACAAGACTTGGATCAAACCTTGGGAACAGCTGTATAGTGCTCAGCAGGGTGGTATATTCAAAACACAGCTATCTGGAAAAACGGGGTTATCTGTTAATAGTCATCGACGAAAGAATATTTGCACAGAATACCTATAAAAACATAGACCTTGGGAAGGGCAGCGACCTGTTCATCATGAGGAGCGACGGAGCGGTGGTTTCCACCGTTTCAGGCAGTATAAAAAAAGATACTTTCATAAAGGACAACAACCTTAAGACTCAAATATACAATAACTATCTTAAAAACAACAATACCTTCAGATACAGGTTTCCCGAGGGGGATTTCCTGGTGGCCGGGTCATTTTTACCTTCTCTCGACTGGTATATAGTCGGAAAGATCCCATACAGGTTTATAAGCTCGCAATCCAGCGAGGTCAAGAATAATGTCATATTTGCAAGCATTATTGTCATTTCTGCTTCAATAATCCTGTCTCTCATTATTTATGCAAGTGTTTCCATACCGTTGAAATCACTGCTGCACTCGGCAAAAAACATAAGGGACGGAAATCTGGAGGAAGAAATTGACGACAGGTATAACGATGAAATAAGTGAATTGACTTTTAATATTAAGGCAATGGTTGAAAGACTGAAAGCTTTGATTGTAGAAATTGAGAGACAGCATTTCAGAAAAAGGGAAGCCGAATTGAAGATGCTCCAGGCTCAAATAAATCCTCATTTCCTGTTTAACACCCTCAATTCTCTCAAATGGTCTGCCATGCTCAGCGGTAATAAAACTCTTGAAGATGGGCTGGGAGCTCTTTCAGGTTTATTGAAGGACACCATACTGAATAAGGAAGAAATCATACCTTTGGAAAAGGAAATAGAAAATTTAAACAACTATGCCACTATTCAGGGAATCCGTTATGCCAACTCCTTCTCATTAAGTTATGAAATAGAAAAAGGATTGGAAAAGTGCATGGTTATAAAATTCCTTTTACAGCCCATAGTTGAAAATTCCATTATTCATGGGATTGATGAGGATGAAAGGACAGTAAGCATAAAAATATCCGCAGGCAATATTGAAGACGTGCTCCTTATACGGATAGCTGATGACGGGAAGGGTTTTGATACTGAAAGTATGGATGGGGAATCCAGGAAGAACAAGCTGTCCGGAATAGGAATAGAAAACGTGAACGAGAGAATCAAACTCAACTTTGGAGATGGCTATGGGCTCACAACAAAAAGTAAAAAGGGCAAAGGAACCGTTACCGAAATAATTCTGCCTTTGATTCTATGGGAGGGTGATGATAATGTACAGTATCTTAATCGTGGATGATGAAAAGATTGTAAAGCTTGCCATAAAATCCATGATCAATTGGGCGGACAGTGGATTTCAGCTTTTAGGTACGGCATCCGACGGCTCACGAGCCCTTGAAATATGTGAGAAAACCAGGCCGGATATAATAATTACAGATTTAAAAATGCCCCATATGGACGGAATTGAACTGATAAAAAAGCTTAAGGATATGAATTATGACGGAGAAATTTTGGTTTTGAGCAATTACAATGATTTTGAGCTCGTCAGGGAAGCTATGAAATACGGAGCCCATGACTATATTCTTAAGGTAACTGTAAGCTCTGAGGAATTTATGAGGGTTTTGTATGAGATAAAGGAAAAGCTTGACTCCAGAAGAGGGAAGGAAGCTGTTCCTCAAATAAGTATGAAGGACATTGAATTTGAGAGATATAACTGCCTGTACAAGCTGTGGTTCCGGCCAGAAAACGAAGCGGCAGCCCAAGCCGGGGCAGTTTCCGGAATGTTTGCTTCAGGGCGGAATGAATGTATTCAGGTATTTGTGGTCAGGTGCGGGGACCGGGCAGCTCTGGAAAAGACCGGGCAAAAAGTGGGGGAAATTATTAAGAATATTGCCGGTAATATATTCAACAAATCCAATTGGATATCTGCATTGGATTTTGAGAATAATTCCGCTCTTGTTGCTGTGAATTTCCCAACGGATGAAGTTAAAATATCTCCTCAGGAGACAGCCCAGAGAATCAAGGATATAACCTATATGTACTTTAACCTGAAAATAGGCGTTATTTACGGAGCTTTTGCCCGGGATGCACAATCATTGATAAATGAAGCGGGAAGAAGTAAAAGAGCCTGTGAGCTTATGTTTTATGAGAGTATTTCGGATGTATGTACCGATAATAAAAGCATACCGGATGACAATGAACAATATGTGAAAGAGCTGGCGTTATCGTCGGCAGACCGTATTTTCAATGAGGTTGCCGGCGGCAATGTTGAAGGTATATTGAAAACTTTTGAAAGTATAATAAAAGTCGGAGAAGAAACTCTTCTGAATCCCTTCAGACTTAAGAAAATAATAAAGAGGGTTTTGCGGGATGCGGAAAAAAGGCTAATGAATCTGGGGATTTGCAACGAGGAGATATTTGATGAATACAATACTGATGAAGATGTGATTTTTACCGCAGAAAGTGAAGAGGCTTTGAAGCTTGTTTTGAAAAATATATTTGAAACGGCCGTACAAAGAATTAAAACCCGGAAAACATACCGTAAGGAAATCCATGAAGCCTTGAAATATATAGAAGATAATATTTACCGTAAAATTACTGTTCCAGAGGTTGCCAGAAGGGTAAATCTGACAGACACATACCTTTGCAGGGTGTTTAAGTCGGATGTGGGGAAAAGCATGATCGATTATATAAACGAGTTAAAGCTGAAAAAGGCTTATGAGCTCCTGGTATCCAAGAATTTTCTTATAAAGGAAGCTGCATCGGCCGTTGGGATCAATGATCAATTTTACTTCAACAGATTGTTTAAAAAATATTTCGGTATCACTCCAAAGGATATAAAGCATAAAAATTAATACCATGTACTATTTTATTAATTATCATAAAATAGTACATGGTTGTTTTTTTAGGAATTCAGATGAAAGGTCTTTTCACAAAGTACTGCCAAAATCCTCTTAAAATTGTCTATATAATTCATAGAAATATTAATTTGATAATGTACGCTCCGGTAATATCATTGTTAATATACTAAAACAACTTATAAAAAGGAGAGGTTGGAATGAAAAGCATATTAAAGAAAAGCATGTCGCTTCTGCTGGTACTGGGACTTACCGCATCCGTGGCCGTGGGCTGCGGATCGGAACCGGCTTCGCAGCCGGCACAGGAATCTACGGCAGGCAGTGCGGCTTCAACCGAAGCATCAGGATCAACTGGCGGAACAAAAGAGTTTGCAAACAAGGAATTAAATATTGCAGTATTCCAGGGCGCATACGGAAGAGACTTCTGGGACGCTCTGGCTCAAAAGTTCATGGAGCAGTATCCCGGTACAAAGATCAATATCACTGCAAATCCAAAGCTGGGCGAAATGATAAAGCCAAGTATCGTCTCGGGTAATCCTCCTGATTTTATTTATTTGAATGACGGAGACCCATCAGGTGTAACAAAGGGTCTTATCAAGGATAAAGCAATAATGGACATTTCAGATATTTTCGACAGTAAGGCCCTTGATAAGGATAGCAATATAAGAGACCTGATTTTGCCGGGTTTCCTGGAAACTCCCTATTGTTCACCCTATGATGACGGCAAGATATACCTTGCCCCTTATAATTACGGTGTTATGGGTTTATGGTACAACAAGGCATATTTTGACCAAAAGGGGTATACGGCTCCCAAAACCTGGGATGAATTCTTTGCATTGAATGAAAAGGCAAAAGCGGACGGAAGAGCCTTATTCACATATCAGGGTATTTATCCGGGATATCTGGAAGAGGTGCTTATTCCTGCCGTATATGCCGCAGGGGGACAACAGGCGGTAGATGATTTTACAAGCTATAAGGAAGGCTTCTGGAAGTCGGAGGCTGCAAAGAAGACCCTGGATATATTCTCAAAGATCGCCGGAACCGATAATGCGCTCATGAAGGGGACTGTCGCACTTAATCACACCCAGGCACAGACAGCATTCATGCAGGGCAAATCAATGTTTTGCGTAAACGGCAGCTGGTTTGAGGGAGAAATGAAGGATGCCCCGAGAGAGGATGGTTTCCAGTTCGGATTTGCAGGTGTTCCCGGTTTTAATGCGGGCGACCCCACTATTGCGCTTGTAAGTGTGGAGCAGATGTACATACCGTCAAAATCAAAGAACCCTGAACTTGCCAAGGAATTTATGAAATTCATCTATACCGATACGGCTGTCAGATTAAACGGTGAAAAGGCAAAAGCGGTAATGGCCGTTAAGGGAGCAACAGAGATGGTAAAAGAATACATAACCCCTTCGGCATATAACTGTTACAAGGCGGTGGAAGATGGAATGAAGCCGGTTGTTGCATCTCTTAAGCCGGTGGCAAACGGCAGCAAGATAAATATTTCGGATGAAATATACAAGCCATTTTCAAGTATAATGAACAAACAAATGACTGTTGAAGAATACGCAGACAAACTGGAGAAGGTTTATGCCCAGGTGAGGGATGAACTGGCTAAAGCGCAATAATTGCAAAGAGTATAAGAATATATCGCCAATACATCGCCGGAGGATAAAACCTCCGGCCATAATTTATAACAGGGTGTGAACATAAATGAATAAGAGTTTGAAAAGAAATTTATTTCTTGCCGCATGTGTCCTGCCAGCCTTGATACTTTTTGCTGTTTTTATCATATATCCCACGGTTAAGGTTTTTATAAGCTCCCTGTATCAGGACAGCGGGCTTGGAAATGTATCACAGTTTGTGGGACTGGACAATTTTAAGGCAATGTTTCAGGATGATGTTTTTTACATAGCATTGAAAAACACAGGATTTCTAATGGTAGTATCCGGAGCACCGACAATTTTGCTGGCATTGTTTTTTGCAGCCATGCTGACTTCGGGAAAGGTCAAAGAAAGCAATTTCTATAGAGTGGTTTTTTTCTTTCCAAGTATTTTATCCTTCGTTGTAATTGCAATTCTCTGGTCGTTTATATACCATCCCACAATGGGAATAATTAATCCGGTCTTGCATCTGTTTGGAATGGCAGATCTTGATATCCCTGTTCTGGGAAACAGGAATACGGTAATGTGGGCTATTGCGGTCACCATGATCTGGCAGGCTGCCGGCTATTATATGGTTATGTACATTGCAGGAATTGACGGGATATCAAAGGAGATATATGAGGCGGCAGATATTGACGGTGCCACAGGGATTCAAAGCTTCTGGACAATCACAATACCCCTGCTCTGGGACATTCTAAAGACAACCATAATATTTGCCATCAATGGCGTTATTACAAACAGTTTTACAATAGTAAGAGTCATGACCGACGGCGGCCCGGACCGAGATTCGGAGGTACTGCTGACATATATGTATAAACATGCTATGAACGCAAGCTTTGGATATGCCATGGCAATAGCGGTGTTTGTATTTGCCATTTCCATTGTTCTCTCAATCATAAGCAACAAGGTGACAGGTGGAGAAACGGCATAATAACAGTTGAGGTGAAGTTATGAAAAGCAATAGAATATTTGATAAAATAATTGGAATTTTATTCAGAGTTGTTTTATTGGTAAATACAATAATGGTCGTATATCCGCTGCTCTGGACTATTTTGACATCATTCAAGACAAATACCGAAATACTCGGCAACCCATGGGTTTTGCCCAAATCTGTAAATATAGGCAATTACGTGTCGGCATTTACAAAAGCGAACATTGGAAGCTATTCAATCAATTCAGTTTTAGTCACGGCGGGTTCCATAATCCTGCTGGTAACTATGGCGGTATCCTCGGCATATGCGCTGGCAAGATATGAGTTTCCTTTCAGAAAATTTATTAAAAACATATATATGGGAGGCATTTTCATACAGATAACCTTTATAATAATACCTCTGTTTTTGCTTATGACCAGGCTGCATATGAATGACAACCGTTTCTGGCTTTCCCTGGTATATGCGGTGTCACAGCTTCCTTTTTCCATATATCTGCTCATAAGCTTCATGAAGGGCATACCGAAAGATTATGAAAACTCCGCGATGATTGACGGGTGCGGCTATGCCGGGGCCTTCATCAGAATCATTGTACCGCTTGCAAAGCCGGGGATCATAACGGTTACGATATTCAGCTTTTTCGCCTTCTGGAATGAGTTTCCGCTGGCATTGACCTTAATATCCACCGACACTAAAAAAACCTTGCCCATAGGCCTTGCAAACCTCATGGAGGTGCAGCGCTATGCGACGGATTGGGGCGCGCTGTTTGCAGGACTTGTAATAGTTCTTGTGCCCACGATAATAGTATTCGTGCTCACTCAGGACAAACTGACAAAGGGTATGCAGCTTGGCGGGCTCAAAGGATAAGGACAGTTCGTTTGAAAATAAATATTATCAATGAATATTATGAACGAATATTATCAACTTAATCATAAATAAAGGTATGGGGGATGCACTATGACTAAAAGTTCAGGAAGAGTTACCCTGCCGGCTGAGAAGGGTATGGAGAGGGAAATTCTTCAGCTGGCACAAAAGTGGGGGATAGATGCTGTCAGGGACAGTGACGGTACACAGCTATCAACTGAAATCGTCGGTATGGGTTTTGATGTCTATTCTACGCTGTGTCTGATAAGAGAAGACAATGAGTGGGCAAAAGCCAACAGGGAATGCCTGCAGCAAATCTACCTCATGTCCCAGGCTGTTATTGCCTTTGAGAATAGAATAGAAATCGATATAATGAAAGGCTATTACAGGGAGCAGTTTGAAATTGATACCTTGCATAAGCCTGCCGACTGGTGGGAAGTTACAGACCGTACCACCGGTGAGACGGTTGACAATACCAAATGGCTTTTTGATTCAAACACCGGAAAGGTGATCCTGGCAGATGCGATTAAATGGCATAAGTATACCGTAACATTTCTTGCATATCAAATCTGGGAACCCGTTTCCATGTACAATCACAAGACAAATAACTGGAAGGAGGAACACAGGCTTCCTGTGGATCCCAGACATCCGCAGGCCAGAAAGCATTTGCTGGAAGTGTTGGAGCACTGGCTGGAAGCCCATTCTCAAACCGGCATAGTAAGATTTACTACTTTTTTCTACAATTTTGACCTGATTTATAATGAAAATGGAAAGGAACGGCAGGTTGACTGGTTTGGATATCTGAGCTGTGTGAGTCCCCTGGCAATCCAACAGTTTGAAAAGGAATACGGCTACAGGCTGATGCCTGAGGATTTTGCGGATAAGGGCTATTACAATTCTCCCTTTAAGGTGCCTGACAGGAAATATCTAGACTGGATGGACTTTAACCAGCGGTTTATTGCGGGCTTTGCCAAAGAGTGTGTAGATATGGTTCACAAAGCCGGAAAGAAAGCGATTATGTTCCTTGGGGACCATTGGGCCGGAACAGAGCCCTACGGCAAATACTTCGGTGAAATCGGGCTGGATGCCGTCGTCGGGGCGGCCGGAGACGGTGTCACTACCAGGATGATTTCGGATATCCCTGTAAAAGCTACTGAAGCAAGGTTTTATCCCTACTTTTTCCCCGATGTTTTTCATGAAGGAGGAGATCCCGTCAAAGAGTCGCTGGAGGTGTGGAGAAAGTCCAGAAGGGCACTTCTGAGAAAACCCACCAACAGAATGGGCTATGGGGGATATTTAAGCCTGGTTGCCGGATTTAAGGATTTCGTTGACCATATAGCAGACGTGTGTGATGAATTCAGAGCAATACATGACAGGACAAAAGGCACAAAACCCTACAGTGCAAAATTTAAAGTTGCCGTTCTCAATGCATGGGGAGTCTGCAGGTCCTGGATGACACATCAGGTGGCCCATTCCCTCTGGAACCAGAGATGTTATTCATATCTCGGGATACTTGAAGCTCTGTCCGGCCTGCCTTTTGAAGTTGAGTTCATAAGCTTTGACGATATCAGAAATAATGGAATATCCAGAGATACAGGGGTCATTATTAATGCAGGAGACGCCGGGACCGCCTGGTCGGGCGGCGAGCACTGGAAGGACGAAAAGATTGTTTCGGCTGTCCGGGAATGGGTGTACGGCGGCGGAGGTTTTATCGGAGTGGGGGAACCCACCGCCTGTGAATATAACGGAGCATTTTTTCAACTGTCCGACGTACTGGGAGTTCAAAAGGAGGCAGGCTTTTCTGTAAACAGTAACAAGCCTTCTTTCAGTATTAATGACAGCCATTTCATAACTGCCGATGTCAGAGAGCCGATGGATTACGGAGAAGGGATGAATTCTATTTACAAGTACTGTGAGTCTGCGGAAATCCTCGATGTAAATAATTTAAGCTGTTCACTGGCGGTTAATGCCTACGGCAGGGGCAGAGCGGTTTATATGGCCGGACTGCCTTTCAGCATGCAGAATACCAGGATGCTGTACAGAGCAATATTCTGGTCGGCCGGCAGGGAAGCCGAAATGCAGATCTGGTTCAGTGAAAATTCTGAGGTTGAATGTGCCGCATATCCTGGCGCAGGCTGTTATGCCGCTGCAAACAGCAGCTTTGAAAGGCAGAAAACAACCATTCTGAAAGCTGACGGTGAAAAACATATTGTTGAGTTGGCTCCTTTGGAGTGCAAATGGTTTGAAATATAAAAGGAGACCGGTGCCATTATGGATATAATAGAAAACGCAGCAGGCAGTATACCTTCAAAGCGCCAGCTGGCCTGGCAGAGAATGGAGTTTTACGCTTTTATACATTTTACGGTAAATACCTTTACCGGCAGGGAATGGGGCATGGGAGACGAGAGCCCTGAAGTTTTCAATCCTACACAGTTTGATGCCGGCCAGTGGGTTGAGGTATGTAAAAGTGCCGGAATGACGGGGCTCATATTAACCTGTAAGCACCATGACGGCTTTTGTCTCTGGCCGAGTAAATTTACTGAGCACTCGGTATTAAAAAGTCTCTGGAAAAACGGAAAGGGCGATGTGGTGAGAGAGGTTTCGGAGGCTTGTAAAAGAGCCGGATTAAAATTCGGAATCTACCTGTCGCCCTGGGACAGGCATGAAAAGACATATGGTGATTCACCCGTATATAATGAATATTTCAAAAACCAGCTCAGAGAGCTGCTGACAGAATACGGAGATATTTTTTGCGTATGGTTTGACGGCGCCTGCGGTGAAGGTCCCAACGGTAAGAGACAGGTTTACGATTGGGATGCATATTACTCATTGATAAGAGAGCTGCAGCCCAATTCCGTAATTTCGGTGTGCGGGCCCGATGTCAGATGGTGCGGAAATGAAGCCGGGCATTGCCGGAAATCGGAATGGAGTGTTGTGCCGGCTTACCTGCAGGATGCCGAAAAAATAGCGGCAAAATCACAGAAAAAGGATGACGGGGAGTTTGCAAAGCGTATTGATTCGACCGAAGAGGATCTGGGAAGCCGGGATGCCATAAAAAATGCGGAAAAGCTTATATGGTATCCCGCCGAAGTAAATACCTCCATACGGCCCGGCTGGTTCTACCATAGGAATGAAGACCATGAGGTAAAAACCCCGGGGGAACTGATGGATATATACTGCAATTCAGTGGGCGGAAATGCCAACTTCCTTCTGAATATACCGCCCGACAGGAGAGGGCTGATCAATGAAAATGACAGTTCGGTGCTGAAAGAGCTGGGACGGCTTGTAAGGAAGGCATTTGAAAATAACCTGGCATACGATGCCAGAGCTGCCGCCTCGGAAACTCTGGATGAAAAACATTACGTCTCGAATATCCTGGACTGTAATTCCGGCACTTACTGGCGCCCCAGGAGCGGAACGGAAACAGCCCAAATTGAGATCGAGCTTTCTTCCAAACAAACTGTTGATACAATAGTAATAATGGAGAACATAGAAACCAGCGGCCAGCATATAGAAGCTTTTGTCCTGGAGGCCCAATTTGAAGGTGCGTGGAAGCAGATATATACAGGCACAGTTGTTGGCTATAAACGGATTTGCCGGTTCGGTGCCATAACTGCCGGCCGGTTCCGGCTTAAAATTACCGCCTCAAGGCTGTATCCTGCCATTGAGTATTTGGGGATGTTTTGTTCAACTGCTTAAATAACGCCGAAGGTCATATTACCCTCTATTAACAATGTACAATACGTTTATTAGTTTATAATATAATATTTGTGTTCCAAAACAGTATATTTTTGTACTGCATTTAGTCCCAAAATCACTTCCGGTTGCATATTATGCAATAAAAAGTTAATTTTGGAGTGATTTTTTTGACTAAATTTCAAGTTGGAGATATTGTTACAAGAAGGTCTTACGGTGGAGATCTTCTTTTTAGAGTAGTAAACATAATTCCAGATTGCGATGGATCTGACTGCTATGTTTTACGGGGGCTTTCCTCCCGTATAGAAGCAGATTCAAAAGCTGATGACCTGGAAAAACAGGATGCCAGAGCTGCATATACAAGAGCATATAATGAGCTTTATTTGATAAAAAGAAGTATAGAATGCTGCGGCCCATCTAACAGGGGCTTTTTGACCAGATTGAAAAGGAGACCGGGAAGGATTCTTCATATTGATTCGGCTCAGGATTTTATGAACCAATGTATGGACTTTTACAGACAAAGCAGGATTACCTGTTATGGAAAATGGGTAAGCGAGGATAAGCAGCCTTCGGTGGTAAAACAGTATTTGAGGGCTTATAGGCCCAATGTGCTGGTGCTTACAGGGCATGACGGTTTGAAAAAGAACGCCAAGAATTACAAGTCACTGGAAAGCTATGCCAATTCATCGTACTTTATTCAGTCAGTCCAGATAGCAAGAGAGTATGAACCCGACCCGGATAGGCTTTGTATTTTTGCAGGTGCCTGCCAGTCTTATTTTGAAGCCATAATGGATGCGGGAGCAAACTTTGCAAGTTCACCCAAAAGGGTTTTGATCAACGCTCTGGACCCTGCAATTGTTGCGCAGAAGGTGTCTATAACAGAGAATTCCACAGTTCTGGAGCCCAAGTCGGTAGTGGCCCTGACAATTACGGGCAGCAACGGCATCGGAGGAACACAGACCAGAGGACAATACAAATAAAAAGTTAAGGTTTATTCATCAGGGAGCCTGCACTATTAAAATGCAGGCTCTTGTTTATTGCCTGAAATATTTTAGAAAAATTTTAGAATTTCTTTCGAGGAGTTTTATTCTTACTCTCTATAATCAAATTGTAGCGATAAGGTATGGTCAGATAAAACAAAGTTTTATTGTTTGACCATGACGAGCTATAAAAATTATTGATTGGAGAGATTGAAGATGAAAAACAGGAAATTAAAGCTTGGGCTCCTGGTGATGGCGGCAGTTACGGTATTCACCGCCACGGCATTTGCAGCCGGCACCGGAAATGAGGGTTATGAGACGCTGAAGCAAATAATGAAGGATTCAAGAGGAAAAGAAATTCTGACCAGTGCTTCGGTTGACGGTACATTTCGAATTTCCGACAACGGAAAGATAATCACCGAATTGAACGGCAGAGTAAAAGCCGACCATGAGAGTAAGGAAAGCAGCGGAAATGTTCAGATCAGTTTGAAGGGCAGGCAGCAGGACCTTTCCTTCTTCCAAAACGGTGAAGAAGTATACCTGTCTGATGAAACAAACAATAAATATTACAAGCTGGTCAATGCGGAACATGGCAAATACGGCAAAAATATGGAATACAACAAAGAGGACTATGACTATGCAGGTGACCACGGAATGGGAACCGCCGAAGAAAAGCTTATAGACTACCTTGCCGGGGATCTAAAGTCTCAGATTGCATTAACACGTAACCCTGACGGATCAAAGACCCTTACAATGGATCTGGATCAGAATGAAATTCCTATGCCCTTGAATTTATTAACGGCAGTGGCAGTCGGGAACAAAGGAATTGATCAAGACAGCAGTGACAGAACTGAATTGGACCAGGTACGCAAGCAATTGCTGGCTGAAAAGCTTCCCTTCCTCAAGGACTATCTTGATATTGACAATAATTTAGTACCTGCTTTAAAAGAAAATGTCAAGTTAGCAGCTCTTGTTATAAAAGTGAATGTTGACCAGGATAACCAGATCAAGTCTTTTGAAGCCAGGATCAGCATCACCGGCAATGATGCCGGGGGCACATATCATGATATTTCATTGCAGGGTTCTGCAGCAGTCAGTGATATAAACAAAACCAGTGCCGATAAGTTCAATGCCGACGGCAAAAACGTGGAGATCATAAATGCTGAAGATTTCAAATGCAGCAGAGAATAATATGCAGCAAAAAATAGTATGCGACAGAAATGCAGCAGGGAATAATATTCGGAAGATGGGATGGGATGGCATGTTACTGGAAGTTGAAAATTTGACCAAGAAATATCCCGGGAACCACGGCATAGAAGGGCTGAACCTCACAGTTTCAGAGGGTGAGGTTGTTGCCCTTCTGGGCCCCAACGGTGCGGGGAAAACTACAGCAATGAAGGCAATGATGGGATTTTTTCCGGTTGACACCGGCAGAGTATCATATAAAGGTATTTCAATTACGGATAATCCCCAGACAACAAAAAATGAAATAGGCATGATGATCGGGGATCCTTCGCCATACCTTTATCTTACGGCATATCAATACCTGAAGCTGTATCAGAAGCTTTACTTTGATATCACCGATGAGGATATCAATGCCGTTCTGGCGGTAACCGGCCTTGCGGACAGGAAGGACAGCAGGATCAAAACCTTTTCCACGGGAATGAAGCAGCGCATTTATCTGGCCAGGATATTGCTGACAAAACCAAAACTGATACTGCTGGACGAACCTTTTTCCGGAATGGATATAGAGGGCAGGGATCAGCTGGTGCAATTGTTTAAAAGAATCATTGAAAAATATAATACGGGGATGATAATATCAAGCCATCTGATACATGATATAGAGGGGATTACCTCCGGGGTTTGTATAATAAGTAGCGGAAAATGGCTTACAACGGACACGGTGGAAGAAATCAGGGGCAGTTACCCCACTATTGAAAAGTACTATCTTGATACGATTTCCAAAACCAAGGGAAGGAGGAATGAAAATGAACAAGCTGATTACTTTTTCGGTGGATGAGTACAAAAAGCTGCTTTATCAGAAAAAAACAAAGGTCATTATCGCACTTTTTGTTATATATGCAATGGCAATTGGCATCGCCAGCCTGGTCATTGAAAATAATACGGGAGTTAAAATAGTTGCACCCGGCAGATTTCCGGTTTTTATCCTGGAACTGCTCACAGGCTTTATTCTGCCGGCTCTGACTGTTTATATCAGCAGTGAGCTTTACACAGCTGAGTTTAAGGACGGTACAATAAAAAATCTGTTTGCATTGCCTGTTACTAAAAGTATAATATATTTAGGAAAAATACTTGCCGGGGCGGCCCTGACTGCCACATGCCTATTGGCACTGGGAATATCCGGTCTCCTGGTCAGCATCGTCATCAACGGTACGGCGGCCTTTGCAGGCATCGGAAGCTTGTTTGTCAGCTATTTCGGAGCATTCATTTTCCTCACGGCGGTGCTGATGATTGTATCATTTTTTACATTGACCACAGGCAGCCCCAACATGGCAATTGCCATGAACCTGCTGATCTGGCTTGTCCTGGGTGTGGCAGGTACGTTTTTGACCTCTGTCAGGCAATTTCTGCCTGTAAGTTTCAGCGGATGGTATCAGCCGCTGATTAACGGAGCCGGCTTGACGGCGGCATTACCTGCCTTTCTGTACATGCTATCATATTGTATCATATTTGCGGTTGCCGGCTTGACAATATTTGAACGGAAAGAAGTGTAGATAAATGTCTCTAAGGGTTAAGCTGATTTTAACATATTTGATAATGCTGATAATAACCGTGGTTATTGTCATTGTGTTCGGAGTCGGCATTATTACCCATACCATGGGCCAAATAGCCAGGTCGGTCATAGGCGACCAGACCGGGGAGTCGGCTGTAAGCCGGGTGGTTGATGTGGTTGTGGATTTGCGGTATACAGAGAAATATTATCCTGATACTCTGGCACAGGACAGTTTTGCTGCAAATCTTGCAGAACAGATAAAACCGTTTAAAGGTTTCCTTCTGGTAAAAAACAATCAGAAGTACAGGGCTTATGGGACAGAGCTTGCTGATGAGAATCTATTCAGGCAAATTGAGGCAGCTGCAAAAGAAAGATATGCGGATAAGCATGATTTATCTATCAGCAACAGCAATGTTACATGGAATAAACAGGAGTATTTTGTTTTAAAATATGATTTTCACGATATGGATTCACTTGATTATTTCTTTGTATTCAAACAGACTGGAAAAATTATCGGCCCCGGATATAATGTCCTTCTGGCTGTGCTGATATTGTTGGCCGCCATAATAATCGGGCCTTTAATGTGGATAATAACAAAGGATATCGTCATTCCCCTGAAAAGGCTGGATAACAGTGCCAAAGAGATAGCCCGGGGAAATCTGGACTTTCATCTGCAATCAAATTCCAACAATGAAATAGGAAGTGTTATACGGTCTTATGAAATAATGAGGGCTGAACTGAAAAAATCCATTACCAGCCAGCTTCAGATGGAGGAAAGCAGAAAGCAGCTTTTTTCAGATATAACACATGACCTGAAGACACCAATTACCTCAATAAAGGGTTATATCCAGGGAATACGGGACGGTGTTGCAAACGATCCCCTAAAACTGTCCAGGTACCTGGATGTTATTTATACAAAGACAGTTGATATGAATGCAATGATAGATGATTTATTTTTATTTTCCAAGCTTGATTTGGGAAAAGAACCTTTTAACAAGGATTATATAGATATACTGGAATTTTATAAAAATTGTATGCAGGAGCTGCATCTGGAGCTTGACGGCAAAGGGGTTGAACTGGCCTCGGAATGCAATGTACCCACCGACTTTAAAGTTCTTCTGGACAGTCAGAAGATCAAGCGAGTGATACTGAATATTGTAAGCAATTCCTTAAAATTCATGGAAAAAGAACGCAAACTCCTTAATATTGTGTTTGAAGAGCAAAACGGTTTTCTGGTTGTTAAAATCAAGGATAACGGCATGGGCATTGATAAAAATGAACTTGAAAAAATATTCGACCGCTTTTACAGGACAGATCCTTCCAGAAACAGAAATACAGGGGGTTCGGGGCTGGGGCTTGCCATTACGAGGCAAATAATAGAACAGCACAAAGGTAAAATCCAGGCTGATAGTATAAAAGGAGAATGGACCGAAATATCATTCGAAATCCCCCAGGGGTGACATGGAGTACGGCTTTAAGGCTCAGTCCGGAAAGCTGATGCGCATATGGGAACATGGAGGCTAAATGGAAAAGAAGAGAATTTTAATTATTGAAGATGATTTGGCTATTGCCGAGCTGGAAAGAGATTATCTGGAGATCGACAGCTTCGATGTGGTGATAAGCCAGAATGGAGCAAGAGGGCTCGAACTGGCTTTGAATGAGTCTTTTGATCTGGTGGTTCTGGATCTGATGCTTCCCGGGATGGACGGTTTTGAAATATGCAGGAGAATACGCTCCCGAAAGGAAACTCCCATACTGATGGTTTCAGCTCGCAAGGATGATATTGATAAAATCAGAGGTCTGGGCCTGGGAGCGGATGATTACATCACAAAACCGTTCAGTCCCAATGAAATGGTTGCCCGTGTAAAAGCACACATTAGCCGCTTTGAGAAGCTGAGCAGGTCAGGGAGAAGTCATAAGCAGACTGAGCTGATTATAAGAGGGCTTGCAATAAATCTTGATGCAAGACGCGTAACTCTGAATGGGGAAGAAATAATCCTTACAACCAAGGAATATGATCTTCTTCTTTTTCTTGCACAGAATCCCAACCATGTGTTCAGTAAGGAAACACTACTGGAAAGAGTCTGGGGAATGGACTATTTTGGCGACAGTGCGACCATAACGGTTCACATAGGCAAAATCCGGGATAAAATTGAAAGGGATAAGGACAATGAACAGTTCATTGAGACAATATGGGGTGTAGGGTACAGGTTTAAAGTATAGATACCGCAATACCCAAATACCAACATAATTTAACGCATTGTGCTGGTTAATTAATTTTTGCTTTACCTGTGTAATTTTTTTATATCAAATGGTAACTTCCGTACTAACTTCATGAAATAAGAATGCCCCCAAAACAATTACGAAAATTGTATCGCCTCATTTAAAGCGGTTTTGCCGTCGCTCAAACTCGACCTCCTGTCTCGATTTGAAGCTCAAAGCAACGTCCTGTTGCTTTGCCGGCAAAACCACTTTACCTTCGTCGACAATTTACCGCAATTGTTTTTAATTGTGCATCTTATTTCATGAAGTTGTACTCGCGTACCAGTTGATTCTGATTAAATCAATCTGTAAAGCAAAACAAGATTTTAATTAGCACAACGGGTTAACTTAATACATGTTGAACATTTAACAGTTCTCCCGTACCAACTATTTCCACTCCTTTGACTTGCATAATCATATCAGTATTTCTCGTATACTTTGTTTGTATTGATTATATATATCTTTTCGTCTATACTTTGGAGTGAATATTATGTGATACTTACACATCCATTTGGTATGTGCTAAACTATTTTCTTTATTTGCCATTAAAATCACCTTTCCTCTCGTTAATATAGTAGCTTGAACAACTCTATTTAACGGAAAGGTGATTTTTTGCATAACTTCTGTTGCGCACCCGCATAGCGGGTGGTTTATTGTTTTGTATGGCTAAAGCCTATAAATAAAAAAAATGCCCGGCCAGGCCGGAGCATTTTTAGGGGGTTAAAATGTATTTTGTGGGGTCAGTTATAGTTATTGCCTTTTTTGTATTTTCTTATACATTTTATTTGTGAAAATTATTAAAATTTATAAGCCCGTCAAACAGCCTGTCAATTATCGGCACGACGGGTTTATTTAGTTTATCCTGCCGCCGGGTTTTCTAAACAAAAATAGCCCATGTAAAGCATAACCAATTCGTGATATAATAAATAACTAAAAACTGTAATAATACAAAAAATAAGGTTTTTACGTACAATTAATTAAACTGTGTAATATGTGTAATAATTGTATTACAAATTAGTATTTTAACTGTCCTAATCTAAATAGATTAAAAAATGTGAGGGATGTCTGTGAAAAAAAGAATAGTTGCCGTAGTACTGATACTAGTATTTATTTTTACCTCTACAGCCGGAATTTACGCAAAGGCTAGATCCTTTGGCGGAGCCAGATCTTTCTCGAAGTCGTACAGCAGAAGCTATAAGGGTTCATCAAAGAGCGGAGGGCTGTTCGGTTCGTCAAAGGCAAAGAGCAGTACTTCCAAAAGCTCCGGTTCTAAAATCTTTGGCTCAAAGAGTTCGGGTTCAAAGAGCTCCGGGTCAAGGAGTATACCCGGGACTTCCAAATCCTACAGCGGATCGTCGGGCTCAGGGGCAAAGAGCTTTGCAACAAAATCTGCTTCAAAGAAGTATTCCTATATGCAGGACTCTTATAAAAAACAGGTTTCGGGGAAAAAATTCAATACCTACAAGCAAAAACTGAACACTGAGCAGCAAAAGGTTTACAATGATTCCATGAAACGTGATTACGGGACCGGTTCCAGAAGGATGGGCTTTGAGGATGCAATGAAAAGCAGGACCTCAAGAATAAATTCCTTTGGAAAAAGACCTGTATTCATTAATGTCAATACCGGAATGTTCGGCAATCCTTTTTCTTATGGATATGCCTATGTGGGGCCATGGGATTTGTGGTTCCTTATGAGAGCCTCTGAAATGTTCTGGTTCCACCATTGGCTTGAAATAGCACCCTATAAAAGCTATTTCAACCAGCAGGAATATGAAAAGCTTGAGAAAAGGGTAGAAGAGCTTGAAAAAGAGGAAGTACAGAGAGACCCCAACTATATCGATCCTGATACCGATCCTGATTTGCAGTTTTCTCAACAGTATCAGGAGGAGAATGTGGATAAGATTTACTATACCGATAAGTATTCCACAAACTCAGCAAGCAGTGGTACTGCGGTAGTTATCATAATCATATCGGCGGCTGCTTTGGTTATAGTGATCAGGAAATTGTCAAAACCCAAGCCAAAGAAATCCCATTACAGCAGGATTTATTAAATTTCCGGATAACCCCGGGTATTTGAAGGCTCAGAGTATAACTCAGAGCATAAATGGAGGAAATATGTTTGATTTTATGAATAGAAATGAAGCTTCGGAAATATTAAATCCTTTAAATATCAATAAAAATTCAATGATAGAGTTTAACCTGAAGGAACTGGAGCTGGAAGGCTTCTTTACCTTTGAAAAAATAATACAGATGGATGTGGGGCAGCACCCGTATACAAGATATTTACTATTTTCAAAGGTAGATGAAACAGAGTATGTCTTTGAGGTATACGGCTCCCAGGAAGAGGAAGCGGCACCCGAAACATATGTGTACTTTCTGGATGATACCGTCCCTTTCTCCGAGGAATTCCTTAATGTGGCAGGACAGAAGTACATCACCACTCCCGATGGCACCGAATATGAAAGATGCATTATGCCCGAGTGCGACTATAGAATTGACGGTACACGGGGAACGATCAGGGTTCTGGATCTGAATACCGGTAAAATAACTAAAAAAGTCGAGGTTGAGGTGTGGGACTACCAGAGGGAGACCGACGGTGTAACAGAGTACCTTAATATTGAGATGATGAAGGACGACGGAATGTTCAGAATATTTATAGGGCAGAGGTTTGAAGGCGCGCTTTACAAGGTGTACCAAGGCCTGGACAAAGATTAATTGATGGAGGAGATCGATATGTTACAGTACTTAAGCTTTTTTTTAAAGGATATTTCCTTTAGCTTTGTAATACTTACGGTTGGATTTATGCTTGGCTGGTTGATTTACAATCATATAGTCCTCAGGGATGTAAATCTCAAGAATGCCTTGTTTGCAAGAGACAACCTGGCTGCCTGGATTGAGTTTATCGGAGCCTTTGTATTTCCCGTATTATATCTTGCGGGCCACGGAATAAAAGGCTCGGCAAGTGATAATATATTTATTGATCTGGCTGTATGCCTGGGTTATACCATATTTTACATAGCGATTTTAACAATACTGAGACTGTGTTCAGGGTTTATGATCAGGCTCATAGACGCCAGCGATAAGCACGGGAAGATTAGTCTTAACAAGGAGATATGCCAGCAGAAGAATATAGGAGCCGCACTATTTTCGGTATCACTTTCGGTAATCTTTGTAAATGTGATTAAATTGATCGACTTTATTGATATAATTAATGGACTTAGTCTTGAAATACTGCTGGAGGTTATGGTTTTTCTGGTATTTATGCTGATTGCCCTGACCTGCTATTCCTTTGTCTTGAGAAGAAGAACAACACTTTTCAAAGAACTGTTTATTGACAACAATGCAGCGGCAGGAATAGGACTTTTGGGTTTTGTGTTTGCCGTTCAGACCATAATTGCAGGTGTGATGACCTTCTATAGTATGGACTTTGAATTGCTGACCGTGTCGGTAGTAATCGCGGTAAGCCTTGCTATTTTCGGAATCCTTTCGGCACTCTTCAAGCTCATATTTACAGGCATTGTCAAGGTGGATATCTGGAACGAAATATACGAACAGGACAATATCGGCGCTGCTATAGGGCAGGTTGCACTTTATGTTGGTATTGCCGCCATAATAGTTAATTTTATTATGTAGTTAACTGCATATGGGCGGATGTTTGGTCAAACTCTCCACTATTCACATTTTATTAATATTT
Source organism: Ruminiclostridium cellobioparum subsp. termitidis CT1112 (assembly GCF_000350485.1). Lineage (GTDB taxonomy): Bacteria > Bacillota > Clostridia > Acetivibrionales > DSM-1351 > Ruminiclostridium > Ruminiclostridium termitidis. Next base: position 145,075 of record NZ_AORV01000031.1, on the reverse strand, counting down.
GTTATACAATCTTAACATTATTTTAGGAAAATCGTGGTATAATAATAAGTGTAAAGCCATTATAAGCTTTTTCATTTTGTTCCTCCTTTAAACATATTGATTTGTTTTTTGTTAGTTTGGGCACCTATTTATCAGGAATTATTATATTTTATAAATCTGAGGTGCTTTTTTTCTGCCATGAATAGCGATGAGGATGTCAATGGCGGGCATTTCGAATTACAAATATTTACAGGATGATAACTATTGCTATGCAGCAGCATTTAGGTTATAATGTGTAAAGTGTACCGAAGTTGAACAAATTAATACAGTCTCCACCTTTGAGGTGAGGGTTTTCGATTGGAGAATCATTCAGCGGTGAGTACCAATCTCCCACTGATGTTGTTCAAACACCGCGCAAGAGCGGGGTGCGCAGACGTAGTCTGCGGAGCCGAAGCCGAATTCATTTCGGTGTAGGCGATATATTAATTGAACAGACGAATTTGGAACAGTATACATTACGATAAGCCAATTTTGGCCGTACTAGATGGGGAGGTAGCGGTGCCCTGTACCTGCAATCCGCTATAGCAGGATTGAATTCCTGTCCGAGGTTTTAGTATGTAGTGCCTGCCCTTTGCAAGTGGCAATGAAAATTGGGTCTTGCGCAATAGAAGTCTGTGAACCCCGTCAGGTCCGGAAGGAAGCAGCGGTAAGCGGTAAATTCTGTGTGCCGCTAGGTTACCTGGTTAGAGTTAACTGTGAAGGTAACGGCTATATATTTCTATCGACGATAGGTGTACGGCCATTCATTTATAAAACAAAGCAAGCCTGTTCAAAGTCATGTGACTTGTGGAACAGGCTCATTTTGTTTCATGGGAGATAATTATGGGAGAATAAATAACAGCTGAATCAACTATTTAATTATTACTTTAATTCATATAAAATATTATATATATGTGTGAACAATAATAAATGCGGTAAAATTACTGAACACCTGATGCTTAACCGGAGAGAGGAAGTGGAGTATGTCTTATACAGCCTTATATAGAAAATGGAGACCCCTTGTTTTTGAGGATGTGGTAGAGCAGGAACATGTGGTCAGAACTATCAAGAATACCGTAAAATCAGAACGTATCGGACATGCATACCTTTTCTGCGGCACGAGGGGGACGGGAAAAACCACTATGGCAAAAATCTTTGCCAGGGCAATAAACTGTCTTGATACCAAAGATGGAGATCCCTGCAATGAATGTGAAATATGCAAAGGTATATTAAATGACTCTATTCTGGATGTCGTTGAAATAGATGCGGCTTCAAACAACAGCGTGGACAACATAAGGGAAATCAGGGATGAAGTAGTGTATGCACCGTCCCAGGCACGCTATAAGGTATATATAATCGACGAGGTGCATATGCTCTCGGCAGGTGCCTTTAACGCATTGCTTAAAACACTGGAGGAACCGCCTGCACATGTGGTTTTCATACTGGCCACCACCGATCCGCATAAATTGCCGGCCACCATACTGTCCAGGTGTCAGAGGTTTGATTTTAAAAAGATTACTCCCGGCAGCATAGCCGAAAGGGTAAAGGTAGTCGCCGGCGCAAGCGGGATATCTCTGGAGGATGATGCGGCCCTGCTGATTGCCAGACTGGCCGATGGCGCCATGAGAGATGCTTTAAGTATTCTTGACCAGTGTATTTCGGTAGGCAACAAGGACATTTCCCACCAGGATGTTCTCAATGTAATAGGGATTGTCAGTGACGATTTTATTTCGGAAATAGTCGATCATATAAAAGATACAAATGTGGAAGGGCTGGTCAACGGTGTTGAAAGGCTGTCCTCAAACGGGCGGGATATCCTCAGGTTTGCATCCGATCTGGTAATGTATTTCAGAAATCTGCTGCTCTGCAAGATAACTGATAACCCTGCCGGTATTATTGATGTCAGCAGGCAGTATCTCGATAATATGATGCAGCAGTCTGAAGCCTTTACCAGGGAAAGAATTATTTCGATAATAAAGGAACTGTCAGCCTTTGAATCCCAGCTCAAATATGCCCTGAACCAGAGGGTGTTCCTGGAAGTGATGCTCATCTCCATAAGCGTGGGGAACTATGGCCAGGGAGAGGGCAATAATGCTCTGGCTGACAGGATAACCGACCTTGAAAATGCCATAAGATCCGGTGCAGGCGCAGCCCAGCCCCGGAGTGGCAGCGATGCTGCGCCTGCGGCAGATTTTGCCGCACTTGGCCGGACTTCGGAAAAAGTACTGGACAGAATGCCGCCGGTTCCCGACGGCGGCGGGGTACAAAATCCCTTTGCACCTCCGTCGGCGGCAGACAGCAAGGCATCCGGCGGCAGTACTGCTTCAGCCGCCGGCACCGGGGGAAATAATTTGGCTGCCCATCAGCCTTTGGAAGTCTGGCCGGAGGTAATGACCGAGCTTAAGGCCAGCGGAAGAATGATGCTGGTGACCTATTTAGCTTCCACGAGGGCTGTGGCAGGTGATGAGTCGACAATACTGGTGGTTTTCCCCGAAGGAGTGGGATCCTTTAAAAATGTTGTGGCAAAGCCCGAGTACGTTGAGGTGCTTTATAATGTCCTGCAAAAAAAGCTTGGCAGGCAGGTCCGTATCAAGTTTATAAATGAGGAGGAACTTGGAAACATTGTTCCAGGTCCGGTTTCGGAAAAAAGTGAGGAGCAGGAAAGTACTTTATTAAAAAATGCAAGGGAAATTGCGGGTAAACTGAATGTTCACCTTGATATAATAGATGAATAAGTTATAATATTAGGGAATGGCTAAATAATGAAATCAGATATTTTATTATTTCAATAATTATAAAAAATCCAGTTAACAGGAGGATGTAATATATGGCAAAAGGCGGATTTCCAGGAGGCGGCTTTGGCGGAGGCTTCGGTGGCGGAGGAAACATGAATAACCTTATGAAGCAGGCACAAAAGATGCAGAAGGATATGGAAAAGGCCCAGCAGGAATTGGAGGGTAAAACCGTTGAGGTTTCTGTAGGCGGCGGAGCAATTTCAATAGTTGCAACAGGTAAGAAGGAAATTAAAGAGATTGTTATCAAACCTGAGGTTGTTGATCCGGATGATGTGGAAATGCTTCAGGATCTCATATTAAGTGCGGTAAACGAAGCACTTAGAAAAGCAGATGAACTTGCAAATTCAGAGATGGGCAAAATCACTGGAGGCTTAGGCGGATTGCCCGGTCTGTTCTAGGATTTTGCGCAAATAAATTTTTTTATGGCAAAAGCGCCCGTCAGGGCGTTTTTGTTAGCTGTTGAAATTATTTTTATGCACAATAAAATGTCATATAACCATCATATTGGTGCACTATAAAGTACACCGGGAGCACGGAGGGTAAAATGGATTATTTCGCAGTTCCTGTTGCAAAACTTGTAGAGGAATTTCAGAAGCTGCCCGGTATTGGACACAAGTCTGCACAAAGACTGGCTTTTCATGTTATTAACATGCCGATGGAAAAGGTTCAGGGACTGGCTAATTCAATACTGGATGCAAAGCAAAAAACAAAATACTGTTCGGTTTGCAGCAATTTGACCGATACCGACCCATGCCCTTTGTGCAGCGGCAACTCCAGGGACAAATCCGCTATCTGCGTTGTACAGGATGCAAGGGATGTTGTGGCCATGGAACGCACCAGGGAGTTCAAAGGTTTGTATCATGTCCTGCACGGGGCAATTTCTCCCATGCTGGGCATAGGACCGGAAGAAATTCGTATAAAAGAGCTGATCAGAAGACTGGGAGACGGGCAGGTCAAGGAAGTAATTTTAGCCACCAACCCCAATGTGGAGGGGGAAGCAACTGCCATGTACATTTCAAAGCTGATTAAGCCACTGGGTATAAAAACTACCCGGATAGCCCACGGAATCCCGGTGGGAGGAGATCTTGAATACGCTGATGAGGTTACGCTGGCAAAGGCCCTGGAAGGCAGGCGGGAGATATAGCAGTCAGTTCCGGAGTTACGGCAAAAAAGAGTTTTACTGCAGGCTAAAAGAGTTTTGCCAGCAGATAAAAAAAGTTTAATCAGAAGTCATAGGAAAATTGCAAAGTAAAAATCAAAGGATTTTTACTTTTGGGAAACGCAATGGAACTATGGCTTTTTGCTTGTCTGCCAGTTGTTTGACCATATGGAAGATTATTGGTATTATTAGTGTATTAAAGAGGTTTGTTTACAGGGGGATTAAGTGGATAGAAAGAATAATCTAAGACCTATTCTATTGATAATACTTCTAATGTTTTTGCTATTTGTTGTTCCAATAATTCAAGCCAATATCATTAATAATATATTTGAGAGTATTAAAAGTGAAGTGCCTCAAGGTAGTAGTATTTCACCCGAATTGTACAAATCAATTAATTCAAGTAAATTATATATAATTACTATAATTTTTAATGTTGTTATAAACCTTGCTGATGTATTGGGCATAACATTTCTGACGTTATTTATATTAACAAAAATATTAAATATTACAATTTATATAATCAACACAAAGTCTTTAATAGTCTTGCATTCAGTAAACGACGGTAATACATGGTTGAGAGAAGAGTCAAGTACTATATACGCTATGGCAACTATGAAAAAAATTTTTGAAAAGGAAAAAGAATAATCTTCAGAGCAAAAGAGGAAATTATTATGTTATTTAAAAAATCAAATTTGTCTGAAATAGAGAAAAAACTTAAAGGATCTAATCTTAGGTTAGAAAATGCAGTTAAAGCCCTTGCTCCAAAACATAAAGGCGGTGAAATGGAGGAATATACCGCTGCAAAAGAAGAAAACTTGATGTTACAAAGGCAACTTTCACTGGAGAAAGGTGAAGAAACTGCTATACCTATAGAATGGAACGTAAAATGGGATACAGGTGCGCCATGCCCATATGTTATCTCAGCAGGTGGTAGGGCTTTTTTAATATACTATATTAATGAAATAGACCCTAATTGGGATGGAACTTATACTAATGTAATAGATAGTAGTAGTGACGATATACTACCATTAGCGTTAATTGAATTTATAAGATGTTATTCAATAAAATTTGGTGGTGCCAATGACGAAGTAATAAATGGACATCCATTATGGGGAAAGGGACTTGTTCCTTATGGAGCACATATTATTGAAAACTCAGAATGGTTAAAGCATGAGATGAAAATAAGCAGCGTACATTCATACTACAATGAAGAGAGTTGGGATGTTAAAAAGCATATCGTCCTACTATTTCATGACGAGTTATTTGAATGTATTACTGAAGATTATAAAATTGAGGTTATAAGAGATTCATTTAACAATGTGCTCAAGGAAGCACAGAACAGATTAATGAATTAGTTTTTTGCCTTGTATTGCATGGCAGATTATAATTCAGAATAGTTTATAATCCTGGGAGAATTTATGAACATAAAATATGATATCAACAACCCAATGGCGCCTTTATGGTTTATGTATCCTCATATCGGTAGATACAGTATTGGTTGGAGAATGGGGTACGGTGAAAACTTTGCATACGAGTTTGGGAATTGGTATTCTTCTCTTAGTAAAGAAGAACAAAAACAGTATCAAGATATGTTTCCAACACCTGTAGGCTGGCATGGCTGGTACGAAGAGGAATACACGAATGAAGATTATTATGATGATGACTACCTTCTTTGGAACAAAGATGGCAAGATGACGTACACACTTGACAGTCTATGTGATAAATATAAGCGGGACATAGACATAGAGTATGTATTCTTTTGGGGCCATCAACCATCTAAAGATGGCAGCATAACAAAATCCTGTTTTAGTCAATGGTGGAAATCGGATTTTATTATAAACATAGATAAATACTGTTGCATGGAACAGTATATGATGGCAGAGAAAGCAAGACTCTTTCAAGATACTGAAGTTTTAAAAAAGATAATGGATAGTACTGACCCAAAACAAATAAAAGAATTAGGGCGTAAAGTTAAGAACTTCAAGGATGACATCTGGGAGAAGAAACGTTACTCTATTATTCTGAATGGTAATTATGCAAAATTTACTCAGAATGAAGATATAAAGCAGTTCCTGCTGCAAACAAAAAATAAAGTTCTTGTTGAAGCAAGCCCTTATGATAAAATCTGGGGTATCGGAATGATTGCTGATGATGAGAAAGTAGAGAACCCGTTTGAATGGAAAGGGCAAAACCTATTGGGATTTGCCTTAATGGAAGTGAGAGACGAGATTGCTCGTATATATAAAAATCATTATAAATTGAATTTAAATGAGTTGCACGAAGAATTTGATTGATACTCTAAGGACGAAAGCGTTTTTCATCAGGAGGTCTAAATGTTTTTTAACAATGTTAAATATAGAGTTAATCCAATATGTGAATTAAGAGAATATTTAGAGGATTATGAAATAGTTAATATATCAATAGGTGCAGATAATGATTACTATATCTTAGTAGTAAATAACGTTCCACCTCGTATAGATGGAATGTTTCCTCAGACCCAAACAACCACTTGCCAAAACTATAAAGTAATAATTTTGAAATGGGATAATGTATTTACAATAAATATTGATAACCAAAAGTGGAACTACCATTTTGTGCAACCAATAGGGAATGATATGTTACTGCTTGTTTGTGCAAGGTCAAAGTACTATGGTCAAAATAGATACGATTTAAACGGTAAAATTTTTGACACGAGTGGAGTATTAATTAATGAATTTCTACTGGGTGATGGAATACAAGACCTCAAAGTCACAGAAAAGAATATAATATGGACAAGTTACTTTGATGAAGGGGTATTTGGAAATTACGGATGGGATAATCCTGTGGGTGCATGCGGTCTAAGGGCATGGAATCAGGAGGGCAAACCAGAATATTCCTATAATAATTCAGGGGATAACTTTATATGCGATTGCTATGCTCTAAATGTAGTAAATGATAAAGAAGTATGGTTTTATTATTACGATGAATTTTTACTTGGAAGAAGTATTGGAGGACATATTGATTATTACAATCCAAATCTTTCAGGTGCTGATGGGTTCTTAGTTTATGATAAATACGTTTTGTTTCGAGGCGGTTATAATAATCGAGATGAATATCACTTGTTAGAGTTTGTAAAAGGGGACAAGTTAAAGGAAAAGAAAATTATTAATCTAATTAATGAAAAGAATGAAACAATTATAGCAAATAACATTGATTGTAGAGGGTCAAGACTGCTTCTAAGGGTGGAAACCAAGTTGTATTATGCTGATTTAAAAGACATTGTTAATATATATTAAAAAATAGAATAAATATTTTCTTGGTTGATAGGGGAGAAAGATTATGGAAAAAGAAACAATCTCCATTTGGATAGAGGCAGAATGTAAGATTATATAGCAGGAAATAAATGTGTAAATCCAGGTTTATGGTTATTTGTTCCTGATAATTGGAAGAGGTTAGTCATAGTATAACGTGTAAGAAGTTGGAATTAATATTTGCAGAGGTGATAAGTAGTGAAAGATGATTTGATAGAACAAATTGCTGTAAAGGCACGAAAAGTTATTGAACGAATCCCATTTTCTAAGGAAGAGGATATAAAAATTTCTACTTTTATATATAGTGACCCTATTACTACATACGAAACAAGAACAGATGGTTATTATAAGATTGTTAATGAACGGGGAAATGTCAGAGAAGTACGGATTGCCCAAAGCAGTGATGAAATGGTGGACTATTTCGTTGAACAGGCTATTTGGGATTACGCTTTTCGATACGAATTAAACCATAGGCATAAATTTGAAAGCAATTTAAGACAAACACATGAGGTTATGGAAAAATGTTATCAATATATAAACCCTGCAAGAAAGTTTGTAAAGCAATCATATGATGATAAAATCCACATTTATCTTGATTTATTCGAAGAATATCGGAGGATAGTACAGGAATATAAGAAGAAATATCCTGAAAAATGCATTGGACGGGCATTAGATGATATAGATTATATAATTCAGAAGAAATATACTGATACCCCAGGAGGAGGCATGAATAATGTTCCTAAATCTATGAATCTTGTACGGGAGCGTATTTTAAGATTGATGCAATATGATTTGTGGTTAAAGAATGTTTTATATGCTTATGAGAAATATTATAGCTTGCTCAAAAGGCAGGAGATAAGAAATGTTTAAGGAAATTAATTGACGTGCCTATTTTAAAGTAAATTCAAAGGATAAAACACTAAAAATCCTTAAAGGATTTAAGGGCGGAATAGGCTCTAAAATTGAATTAACAAGTTGTGAACCTTATTGGAAGGACGAGAGTTTATATGAGGTTGATTTTGTCTCTGAACTCGGTAGTACGGATATAAAGGATGATATATTTAATGCGCTAATACATAGCCGGCGAATTGGATATGAGTGTCATGTCACTGGGCCGCAAAGTTATGAGGGAGATAAATGGAATTTTGAAGGAATTATTTCTAAGACATCAATTGTTGGTGTTGAATGGAGCAAATGAGGTTATGAAATGACTATAAAACTTAAAGAAGATTTGGCTGAGGATTGTAGATGGGCAATAGACATGCTATCTAATCTCGCTCGATATACATACATAAAGAAAAAGTTTTTTGAAACAATGCAATACATCGCTGGTAATGGTACATCACTTCATATAGGCATTGAATTTGATATTACAGCACTTCTTGTTGTAAATGACACTGAATGTCATGGAATTAATACTGTTCATGGCAGGGTTGAATTTATACAATTGGTTGGAATTACACAAAGGGAACTGGAGATACTGAAAGCGGACCATTCAAGAGTAACAATCCTTGTCGATAATATGAAGAAAGATAATCCTTATATGGTTACTGATATGAAGCGAACAAAATCTTATTTATAAGTTAGACAAAGAGATATAATAAGAATTTAAACTTTTACTTTCAAACTATAACTGGAAACTGTTCTATGTATAACGATAAAAGAGTTTTACTGCAGGCTAAAAGAGTTTTGCCAGCAGATAAAAAAAGTTTAATCAGAAGTCATAGGAAAATTGCAAAGTAAAAATCAAGGAATTTTTACTTTTGGGAAACGCAATGGAACTATGGCTTTTTGCTTGTCTGCCAGTTGTTTGACCATATGGAAGATTATTGATATTATTAGTGTATTAAAAAGAGCTGGAAGAGGCTGGGTTATAAAAACAGGAGGTTCTATGCGTACAGAGCAGGATATGTTTGATTTAATATTAAATATCGCCGACAGGGATAAACGAGTTCGTGCTGTTTTTATGAACGGTTCAAGAACTAATCCTAATGCTGTAAAGGATATTTTTCAGGATTATGATATTGTATATGTTGTCGAGGAAGCAAAATCATTTCGTGAAGACAGGCAGTGGATCGACCAATTCGGTGAACGGTTGTATATGCAGTATCCTGAAGAAAATTCGTATTATCCAAGTGATATGGAAAATTGCTATGGCTGGCTGATTCAATTTGCTGACGGAAACCGTCTTGATCTGCATGTATGTACATTAAACCAAGCACTTAAAGGAATTAAAGAAGACAGGCTTTGCAGGATACTGCTTGATAAGGATAAATATCTGCCCAATATTCCGGAAGCAACCGATGAGGATTATTGGATAAAGAAACCCACAGAAATTCAATTTCTAGATACATGCAATGAATTCTGGTGGTGTCTTAATAATGTAGCCAAAGGCTTGTGGCGGGAAGAAGTACCATATGTGATGGACATGCTGAATTTATTTGTACGCCCGCAGTTAATACGTCTTTTGGGTTGGAAAATCGGATATAAAACAAATTTCACTGTCAGTATTGGGAAGTCGGGCAAATATATGTATAAATGGCTGGAAGAAAATAATTGGAACGCATTCTTGAAAACCTACCCTTCAGGAGTTATAAAAAATATTTGGGAGGCAGTTTTTATCATGTGTGATTTATTTGATGATATTGCCAGAGAGATATCTTATACTATGGATATTAAGTATAACGAAACTGAGGCAAATAACAGTTTAAAATTTTTAAAAGATGTTCATGTTTTACCCAAAGACGCTAAAGAAATATATTTATAAAATATTTATCGGGGACGTAATGCTTCATTCAGAAAAGGTATGGAGCAATCTGCAGTTGGGAAAATGGCGGATTTTGATTAAGTCTACCTGCGTATTCCAGATATGTTTTCAAAACTTTCAATGTTGTTACAGCACTATACATTAATTGCATATAAAGTTAAAGTTTGCAGAAAATATAATATTATATTATTCGAATAGAATAATTAACCAGAATGTGATAAAATACCAAGTAAAATAAACGGAAGAAGGATGAAAAATGTCGAAAAGCGTAGATGGTTCAAAAAAAGCTGAGATTACCATGCGTATGTCCGAATTTGAGATGCCTCCCATGCAGGATGTATTATTTGTGGGCAGGAGGGCACCCATCGGTCCGGAGGCAGCAAGACGTATGGTAGATATATTGTCTCCGGAACAGTACGAAATTATAAAGGTAGACCATCCGGTTATAGAGGCAATGGTTGTGAGAAAAGCCCTTTTCAGCATGCTTCCGAAAGAGAAACTGGTTGGACTTATGCTGGAGGAAGGGGAGCAGGTTGCTAACGAAGCAACAATAGTTAAAGCACAGGTGAATATTGTGCTTCATGTTAGCAAAGCAATAGATTTATGATAAGAAAAGTTTTTGAAATTATGATAAAAGACTATACAACGGTTGATGCCTTTTGGGGAATCAGGCGGGTTCAGAAGATAGTAGAAAAAGATCATTACGACTGTTTTCCGGTCATTGAAAATGGAGAGATTGTTGGAATCCTGACCAGGAATGATTTGATAACGGCTCATCCCAACAGGATTGTACTGGATGCCATGTCGGGAAGATGCAAGTATATTGATGAGAACGAATCTGTATGGAGTGCAAAGGAACTTTTTGAAGATGAGAGCAGCCAGATTCTTATTGTTACCCATGGGGATGAGGTCACCGGGGTAATAATGAAAAGTGCTGTTGACATTGAAAGTGGCAAGCATGTTGATATGCTGACGGGCTTATATAAGAGCAGCTACATTATACATAAATCTCAAAAACTCCTGGATCAGGGCGGAGAGATATCCATCATATTTTTTGATGTGAATAACTTTGGATATATCAATAAAAAATATGGGCATACCGTAGGGGATAACATTCTAAAGGAAATTTCCAAAATTCTTAAAGAGTGTGTGCCGGCAGACACATTCCTCTGCAGATACGGCGGTGATGAATTTGCCCTTTTAACGGGTAAATGTGCAGAGGACTGCGAGGTACTGGCACAGTCCGTGTTGAACAGGGTCAGACAGCATAACTTTATTTGTGATATAAATGTCGGGATTTCAGCGGGAATTGCCGGAGGAAAGAAGAGGTGCAATTCAAGAGACGGGGATATGTACAAAAACATTACAAATCTCATTAATCTTGCAAGCCTTGCTTCCACAAAGGCAAAAAAGGAAAAAGAAAATCTGGTGTTGGGATTCAGCGGAACTATTGATGAAATGGCCATATAAGGCCGGTAAAGCCGGTTGATTTATTCTTTATTGAATATTTATTATTATATTTGGAACTTTTTATAATATCCATCGTCAAAAGTATTCGAGGTGGGAAATTATGAAAAAAGTCAAGATTTTATTAAGTGCTTTTACATTAACTACTATTACTTCAGTTTTTTTACCATCAATTTGTGTTGCTGAAATTTCAAATGAGGCAAACAGTTTAAAAAACGCCGGGATCAATCACACTATAGATAAAAAGGCATTTATTTCTCCGAATTATAATTGTGACCCCAAAATGCTGATTCCGGGCAATCCTGATATTGATCCCAGGTTCCTTTTGAAACAGTTACCATAAAACAAAAGATTTATAGAAAACCATGAACAGCAGTGCCCGACAAAGATCTTTACATCGGCAGACAGTTAAATATATTTAAATAAAAATTTATAATAAGCTCGAATAATGTTGAATATTCGAGCTTTATGCTTGTTAAAACAGTCCGATTAGCATAGAATATTATATTATATAAATTAATGGATTCAATTGCAAAAGGGTTCGATTACTATAGAGTACTTCTGAGACTTTAACAACTTCGGGAAATAGTGCAGAATATAATTATAAAACTTATCGGGATTACTTTAATATCAGCAAAAGTCGGAGGTTAATGACTGCAGAAAACGTGTATGACTTTAAAGGAGAGCATCTGGGATGTTAATCGGCAGATTGGATATTTTCCACAAAAACTTTAGCTTATTAAAGTATAATACTATTAATTGCATCCAATATTTTTTAAAAAACCTTATTATATAATAGTACATAATGAAGTAGCCATTTGTAAAAATGGGCATGGGAGTGATTAGTATTGCTTTTTAGTATTATCCTGGAATCATATTCAGCGCTGTTATCCTCATTAACTATCTGTTACATAATATATAGACTAAATACCGACCTGAAAAGAGTTCCTTTGATAAACTATGTCTTCAGCAGCTTGTCCATAGCTTCTATTGTTGCTCTGATCAATGTAACAATGCCGGATTCAATCATGGGCATCAAAATAATAGGTTATATTTTGGCTACTGTGTTTATTATAATGATATTTTGTAAGCACAATATGTACTACACTTCGGTTTCGGCTCTTTTCGGCCTGCTTACACTTGGTTTCGGGGAACTGCTGGTGACACTTGTTTATATTTATCCGCTGAAGCTGGACAAATCAGAGTTCAGGAGCAGTTTTATTCATGTTACGGTTGGAGATCTTTTGATATTTTTGTTTTCCTATTTAATCCTGAAGTTTATTTCCGATGATTTTATGAAAGCACGTAAAAGGATTTATAAAAATAACAAACGCTTTATGGTTTTACTCTTCGGGAACCTGATAACGGTTTTTGTAATACTCATATTCTTATTCAGCCTGTTCGATTATACAACGGAGTTCCAGAATAATATCACCCAAAGCGGCAGGGTTTATATGAATGTTATAATCATAGTGGCAGTATTGATAGCCTCAATAGGCGGAACCATATACCTCATAAATTATTTCCTGCTCAACAGGATAAAATATGACAGATTGAAGATGAACAATCTGAGGGATGTAATGACCGGAACACTTAACAGAGGTTCAGGGCTTAAGTTCATAGAAGAGCAGCTGGAGTTGTGCAAAGAGCAGAGAAGGAATCTGACGGTATGCTATATTGATGTAAATGATTTAAAGGTTATCAATGATATGCTTGGACATAGAGAGGGAGATTTTCTTATAAAGACGGTTATATGCACCATTAAAAATAATATAAGGGAAACCGATGTGATAAGCAGGCTTGGCGGAGATGAATTTGTTATTGTGTTTCCGGGTTGTACAATGGAATATTCCGAGAAGGTCATGGGCAGGATATCAGGGGAATTAAAACAGTTAAAGCCGTTTTCAAATAAGGACTATACAATCAGCATCAGCTATGGATTTTCCCAGTATGACGGGGAAGCGGATATAACGGTCGAGGGCTTGCTGGACATGGCAGACCGCCAGATGTACCGGAACAAAAGGGCAATCAAAGCCATGGTTTAAAAATTTCATTTGGAATTCACCGGCCCTTCACAATTATTTTCAGGAGATGATGTATAATAATATCATTCCGGAAATGGCGTGAAGGGTCTTTCCAATTTAAGAGGGTGACTGTATGTATAAAATTCTGGTAGTTGATGATGAAGCAGGGATACGTGAAATTATTAAGAAATATGCAGTCTTTGAAGGCCATGAGGTCAGCGAGGCAGCTGATGGTATGGAAGCGGTCGGTGTATGCCGGGAAAAGGACTTCGATATCATAATAATGGATATTATGATGCCTGAACTGGATGGTTTCTCTGCCTGCAAGGAAATAAGGAAAACAAAAAATATACCTGTACTCATGCTTTCGGCAAGGGGTGAGGAATATGACAAGATCCACGGGTTTGAACTTGGTATCGACGATTATGTCGTAAAACCGTTTTCTCCAAAGGAACTGATGATGAGGATCAATGCTATAATGAAGCGCAGCAGCGGAGCAGGTATGGAAGAAAACAAGAGGGAAGTAGTAAACCTGGAGGGTTTGACGGTGGATTTTACAGGCAGGCTTGTCTATATTGACGGGGATAGAACCGACATGTCCCCGAAAGAGTATGATCTATTGTTCTATTTTGTGAAAAACAGGGGTATAGCCTTGACAAGGGAAAAACTGATAACCGATGTCTGGGGTTACGACTTCTTTGGTGACGACAGGACCCTGGACACCCACATAAAACTGCTCAGAAAGAGCCTTGGTGAATACAGCAAATATATAGTTACCCTCAGAGGGGTGGGATATCGTTTTGAAACTTGAAAAAATGAGTATAAAATACAAGCTGTTTTTTTATCTTGCCCTTTTTGCGGCAGTAATGCTGGTGATGCTATGGTTCTTCCAGATTGTATTTCTGGATGACTTTTACAGGCAGATAAAAATCAACAATATCAAATCATCTGCTGAAACAATTGAAAAGAATATTGACAATGAGGAACTTAATGTCTTATTGGATTCTTTATCAAGGCAGAATCAAACCTATATAAGGGTTATGCTTGAGGACGGAACCAATGTATTTTCCTCGGATGCGGCTCCCGACAGCCTGATACACAGGATGCCGGGCAGTGAACTGTATGATTTATACAAAAAGGCTGAACAAAACGGCGGAGAACTGCTTGAGTCAAGGGGAACAGGTGAACCCAGGGACCCGTTCCTTAAGGAAAAATACTTTCAGGGACCGATGTCTAAGGGCATGGGACGGATAGATGAAAGTGTGATCTATGTTAGAACAGTTCAGAAGGCGGATGGTTCAAAAGTAGTATTAATGCTTAATTCAACCATTACTCCGGTCAATGCCACAGTGGATACCCTGAGAGTACAGCTGGTGTATGTCACCATAATAACAATCCTGTTGGCATTGGGCCTGGCTCTGTTTGTCTCAAAAAGAATATCAAGGCCCATTATTAAAATTAACCATTCGGCTAAAGAGCTGGCAAAGGGTAATTATGAAACCACCTTTGAAGGAAGGGGCTATCTGGAAATTGCAGAACTGAACGATACTCTCAATTATGCCGCAAAGGAACTGTCAAAGGTGGAGGGCCTTAGGCGTGAGCTCATTGCGAATATCTCCCATGACCTGAGAACGCCTTTGACCATGATAACCGGTTATGGCGAGGTCATGAGAGACCTGCCGGGAGAGAACACGCCTGAAAACATTCAGATAATAATTGATGAGGCCAGGAGACTGACTACTCTGGTAAATGATATAATGGATATCTCAAAGTTCAGGTCGGGAACCCAGAGTCTGACAACAGAACGCTTCAACCTGACTAAAAGTGTCGAGGAAATATTGCTCCGGTATAATAAACTGACAGAACAGGATGGTTACAAGCTTAAATTCAGCAGCAGCGGCGACGCTTGGGTAAAAGCTGATCCCGTAAAAATATCCCAGGTTTTATATAACCTTATTAACAATGCTATAACTTATACCGGGCCGGATAAAACTGTTACAATTGTACAGAGTAATAAAGGGGAACATGTTAAAATCGAAATAATAGATTCGGGGGAAGGAATAGAGGAAGAACTGCTGCCTTTAATCTGGGACAGGTACTACAAGGCGGATAAGGCCCATAAAAGAGCTGCCATAGGTACAGGCCTGGGTTTGTCCATCGTTAAGACAATTCTGGATATGCACCGGGCGGAATACGGTGTAATCAGTAAAAACGGCCAGGGCAGCATTTTCTGGTTTGAATTGAAGCTGGATAAGGAAGAAAGTTAGGTATGTGAAATACACCTGAAAATTTCTTGCCGATTACCAGGGTATTAGTGTAAAATAAAGCTTGGCTGTAAAAACTCAAATATTCGTGGAGGCATGATTAGTGAATGAACTGATATATATTACAGGTCATAAGAATCCCGATACTGATTCCATATGTTCTGCCATAGCATATGCCGAACTGAAAAGAAGGCATGCGATGGATGCTTTACCGGTAAGGATCGGTGATATTAACAGAGAAACGGAGTTTGTGCTCAAATATTTCGGTGTAGATGTCCCAGAGTATAAGGAGACTGTCCGTACCCAGGTGTCGGATCTGAATATGGACATAATCAATCCGGTCTCGGAAGACATCTCAATAAAGTCAGCCTGGAGCATAATGCAGAAAAACAATATCAAGGTTCTGCCTGTTGCCGATATAAACGGCAAGCTGCTGGGGATAATCACCCTGTCGGATATTACAAGCAGCTATCTGGATGCACTTGAAAACAATATTCTTTCGGCAAGCAGCACGCCCTTGAGAAATATTACCGACACCCTCAATGCCAGACTTATCTGTGGAAATGAAGATGGATTCAGGGCCGCAGGCAAAGTGGTTATTGCCGCAATGATTCCTGAGGACATGGAGCCTTTTGTGGAAAAGGGGGACATCGTCATTATCGGGAACCGGAAGGACAGCCAGTTAAAGGCCATTTCCATAGGGGTCAGCTGCCTGATTCTCACCTGCGGAGGACAGATAGATAAGGAAGTATTGGATTATGCGCAGGAAACAGGCTGTATTGTCCTGGAGACATGCTATGATACGTTTACCACTGCGAGGCTTATAAATCAAAGCATTCCGGTCAGCTACATCATGACCAGGAAGCAGCTCGTTTTATTTAACATTCACGACTATATAGACAACATAAAGGAAAAAATGCTCAAGACCAGATACAGGAGCTATCCTGTCGTCGACGACGAGGGAAGGATAAGGGGCTTTATTTCCAGATACCATCTCATTTCCCAGAGAAGAAAAAAGATTATTCTTGTGGACCACAATGAAAAAGCCCAGACCATAGACGGGATAGAGCAGGCTGACATCCTTGAAATAATTGACCATCACAGGATAGGGGATATTCAGACAAGTTACCCCATATATTTCAAAAACGATGCAGTGGGCAGTACGTCAACTCTGATTGCAAACATGTATTTCGAAAACGGTTTGAATCCTTCAAAAAAGATAGCAGGAATACTGTGTGCCGCTATAATTTCCGATACAATGAAATTTAAATCTCCCACCAGTACGTATGCCGACGAACTGGCTGCCCAGAAGCTGGCCAAGATCGCCGACATCAATATTGAAGAGTTTTCAACCGCATTGTTCAAGGCCAGCGCGTCACTGGAGGGTATGAGTCCGCAGACAATACTGGACTATGACTTTAAGGATTTTATTCTAAATAAATACAAGATTGGAGTGGGGCAGATAAACTCCAGCGATTCAGAAGCCTTCAGAAAGGTGAAGGACAGCCTTCTGAAGCATATGAAAACCGTTCAGGAGAACAAGGGCTACAGCCTTATACTTCTGATGGTGACGGACATTATAAACGAAGGCTCTGAAATACTTTACGCAGGTGATAATGCAGGACTTGTGGAAAAGGCGTTCAATATTAAAAACGGTGAAAGCAGTGCCTTCCTGGGCGGTGTAGTTTCCAGAAAGAAACAGGTGATCCCCATGCTTTCCAGGGCAATACAGAGAGAAATGCTGTAAGCAGATATCCTGCTGTTGCTGCAAAAGCATTCTGAACAATAAAATATAACGGTTAAAGGACTGTCTCGGTGAGCTGCAGCTCCCAGCATCAGATCTGTGTCTGATGTTTGGGGGTGCAGGTCATAATGAAGACGGTCCTTTTTATGTTATTGTGGGAGATTAACAGGAATATGGCTTATTAAATTTTGTCATACATATGTTTTGTTATATACATGTTAAGTAAAGGTTAATTTTTTTTACAGAAATCAGGTTATGTTCAGAAAATCATCACATTGGTATATTATCATTTGACTTGTAGCAGTCAAAATAATTCACATTAAGAGGTGATACAGATGGGTGAGCCAAAGTTGAGACATGAAATAAAGCATAATATAAATTATTCCGATTACATTGCTCTTCGGCAAAAGTTGAAATATATAGCCAAGCCTGACCCCAATGCGGGTAATAGTGGGAAATACAGGATAAGAAGCCTTTATTTCGACAATTACAGCAACAAAGCTTTGATGGAAAAAATAAACGGCATCAATAACAGAGAGAAATTCCGAATCAGGTACTATAATGACGATTTAGCCTTTATCAGGCTTGAGAAAAAGGGAAAGGTGAACGGTTTGTGTTTCAAACGGTCTGCCAGGCTGACCGAAAGCCAATGCAGCATGATAATTTCAGGTGATCTGGACTGGATGAAAAGATCAACCGATCCGCTTTTGATCGAGCTTTATTTTAAAATGAATTACCAGCAATTGAGGCCAAAAACTCTTGTGGATTACGTAAGGGAGCCGTATATATATGAACCCGGCAATGTACGTATAACAATCGACAGTGAAATAAAAACCGGGCTGAGTTCAAAGGAACTCTTTGACAGGGAATTGCCCACCCTTAAAACCAGGGACAGCGACCCCATAATTCTTGAAGTGAAATACGATGAGTTCCTGCCCAATATAATAAGAGATATCATACAGCTGGACAACAGAAGAAATACTGCTTTTTCAAAATATGCACAGGCCAGGGTGTTTGGCTGACATTTTGTGGCCGCTATTGCGGCTCATGGAGGTTAGCTTGAAAGACTTCACTTGCGTTTGTCTTCCAAACTAACCTGTGAATTTATGGCCGTGCGAAATATTCAAAGTATTTACCAATACTTTGAAAGCGCACATGGCCAATTAACCTCCTTTATTCACCTTATAGCGGATGAGGGAGTGAACAAATTTCATTATTATTTTGTGGCCGCTATTGCGGCTCATGGAGGTTAATATAAATAAATTAAATTTCAGGAGGATATTATGACATTCAACGATATTTTCAAATCGAGCTTTATTGAAAAGGTAAGCTCCTTTTCACCATTGAACATGGTTATTGCATTGGGACTCTCATTTATTCTGGGACTTTTCATCTTTTATGTCTACAAGAAAACCTTTAACGGAGTGATGTACTCGGCCAGCTTTGGGGTTTCACTCATGGCAATGACTCTTATAACCACTCTTATAATTCTGGCTGTTACTTCAAATATAATACTGTCGCTGGGAATGGTAGGCGCCCTGTCCATAGTGCGTTTCAGATCGGCTATTAAAGAACCCATGGACATTGCGTTCTTATTCTGGTCCATATCGGCAGGAATTGTAACAGGTGCGGGTTTAATACCGCTTTCGGTCTTTGGTTCGGTTTTCATAGGAATAATAATGATAGTTTTCGTTAACAAAAAGAGCTCGGACAATCCTTATATACTGGTGGTCAACTGTGCCAATGACAAATCCGAGGAGCTGGTCACGGATATGGTGGACAAAAATGTCAGAAAATATCTGGTCAAATCCAAGGCGGTGTCGGCAACAGGTATCGAACTGACAATGGAAGTAAGACTTAAAGATATGACAACTCAATTCGTCAACAGCGTATCGCAGCTCGAAGGTGTGTCAAATGCAGTTCTGGTAAGCTACAACGGCGAATACATGTCATAGGTGGGAGGTTTGAGCTGCTATGATAACCGGCAGGAAAATCAATATTATAATAATAAGTTTAGTTATACTTGCTGTAATTTTTACAGGCTTACTGGCAGTTGTTCCTAAAGTTGCAGGAAATGCTGAGACCGCAGTATCGGCACCGGATTATGCAGGAGGGGTATTCGATAAGGATAAAATAACGGCCATCGACATTCAGGTGGATGAGGATGACTGGCAGAATATGCTTGACAATGCCACCAAAGAGGAATACATTTCCTGCAATCTGACCATAAACGGTCAAACCATAACTGCCGTGGGAATAAGGCCAAAAGGAAATTCAAGTCTTAAAACCGTTGCAAGCTCCGATTCGGACAGATACAGCTTTAAATTTGAATTTGACCATTATATTGAAGGACAGACCTTCATGGGTCTGGATAAAATGGTAATAAACAATGTGCAGTCGGATGCCACCTATATGAAGGATTATCTGTCGTATGACCTCATGACCTATATTGGAGTCAAGTCCCCACTTTTTGCATATTCCAATGTAACCGTCAACGGTAAGGACTGGGGATTGTATATAGCTGTCGAGGCAATTGAGGAATCCTTTGCACAGCGTAATTACGGCAGTGATTACGGAATGATTTACAAGCCCGAAAGTATGGAGATGGGCGGCGGTGCCTGGGAAAACAATGCCGGGCAGAGACCGGCACCTGCTGCACGGCAGAACAATAACGGGGAAAATACCGAAGGAAACGGGATGCAAAATGTCCCGCAGCAGCAAGGACAGCAGTTGGAATCACAACAGCAAAATACACAGGAGCAGAACCCATCGCAGCAGGAGCGGCAGCCGGGCCAACAACAGGATACACAACAGAGAAATATGGGAAGAGGCATGTTTGGCGGTTCGGGCGGTGGTACCGACCTGGTCTATACCGATGATGAAATTGACAGCTATTCCAACATCTTCGACAATGAAGTGTTCAAGGGTTCAAAAGCTGATTATAATAGAGTTGTCAAGGCGCTGAAAAACCTTAACTCCGGTACTGATATAGAGAAATGTATAGATGTTGATGCAACATTGAGATATTTGGCGGCAAGTACTGTTGTGGTCAACATGGACAGCTATTTCAGCAATATGAAACACAACTATTACCTTTATGAGAAAGACGGAAAGCTGACAATGCTGCCCTGGGACTATAATCTGGCATTTGGAGGTTTTCAAATGGGTTCGGCCGAAGCGGCGGTAAACCTTGCCATCGATACTCCGGTATCGGGAGTTGAAATGTCGGAAAGGCCAATGCTGGCAAAACTGCTGGAAGTGGAAGAATACAAGGATAAATACCACGAATACCTTAAACAGATTGTGGATGAATATTTCAACAGCGGTTATTTCGAGAAAACTGTAGACTCTGTAAATGCCCTCATTTCAGAATATGTCAGGAATGATGCAACTGCTTTCTATACCCACGAGCAATACTCAGAGGCTGTTGCAATGCTTAAGGAATTCGGGACGCTGAGAGCGCAAAGTATAGAGGGACAGCTAAATGGTACCATTCCTTCTACAACAGCCGGACAGTCGGGTGCAGGTGACAAGCTTGTGAATGCATCCGCCATAAATCTTTCAACCATGGGCTCACAGGGAGGCGGAGGCGACCGTGGCGGGATGAACCGGCAGGACAGCCAGATACCGCCGGATAATCAGCAGTCAGGAAATGAGCAGAACGAAATGGTGCAACCCCCTGACGGATTCCAGCCTCCGGGTGATGGACAGCTGCCGGATGGAGTACAGCTCCCTGACGGTATGCAGCAAGGCGCGGGTGGTCCGGGAGGAGGCAATTGGGGAATGGGAGGCCCGGGACAGGGCGGCTTCGGGATGGATGGACCTGCCGGACAGCGGTCTTCCGGAGGCCAGTCTGGCGGCTATGATATTGTGATTATAGCGGGAAGTGTAGTATTTCTGATGGGAGGTTTGATTTTTGTAATGAAATTCAAGAGAAATAAATACTAACTTCATAAAAAGGTAAAAAAACAGGACCAATCTGCATGGAGATTGATCCTGTTTTTTTGATACCTGTAAAAGCATGGATTTTCAAATCTCAAATATTCTAATTATTTTACATTTTTTCTCATTATTATTAAAAAAATAAATAAAATCCACCATCGTGGACAACAATTATGGTAAAAATAGTATATAAAGTATATAAAAGGTAATTTATATGGATTTTTAGATTATTAAGGAAGGGGGCGTTGTGTGAGTGATTACGTATAAATTAAAAAAAAATCAGAAAAGAAAGAGGATTATCACAAAAACAGTTAGCTATGCTTTCGGGTGTAAGTAAAAGTATGATATGTGCAATTGAAAATGAACAAAGGCACCCTACCATCCCGATAATGTACCGGCTGGCGTGTTCATTAAATACCAGTATTAATGAACTTATTGATTGTTAATGCATAAAAATTAGTTTAGAAAGGGGAGGTGCACAGTGAGTAAAACAATAAATATAAGCGATAAAAGTTCTGTAACAATACTAAACGGACGATTAAGAAATACATACAGAATTTTGAATCATCGCGGGCTGATGGAAAGGAAGATACAGGCTTATAATCAGAATAAGTTTGTTCATGAAATAGGGGTTATCGAACTACATCCCACTGACCGATGCGACCTACAATGCTTTTATTGTACTTATGGATCCAATAATAGAATGCATACAAATAATAGCACTGTACAGGATTTCCCGTATGAAATGCTTGAAAAAGTCAACCGGGTCAACCCAAAAGCTATTGTATTTGCAGGAGGGGGCGAACCCCTAATATACAACTACAAGGGTAAAACGTTTGAAGATATTGTATATTATTTTAAAAAATCCTTACCGGATACAAAGCTCGGACTGATAACAAACGGTACAAAAATACCCTCTCAAGACTGCATAAAGGAATTAGACTGGGTCCGGGTATCGGTTGATGCACTTGATAAAGATACGTTCAGTGCCTTGAAGGGAGGAGTGTTTGAAAAAAGACTCCAGACTATTTTTCAGTATGCGCTTTCACCGGTACAGAATATAGGTATCGGATTTTTATATAACCGTTTTAATTATAAACAAATCCCTTACTTTATTAAAGAAATTTATGACATCGTGATGGGCGAACTAGGAGAAGATTACCTGAGAAAAATCAATATTCAGTTCAGGCCGACTTGCCCGATTGAGAGTTGTATGTGCCCGTCGGATAATTACCGGGATGCAATACTGATGACTCCGGACAAACAGGAATGGTGGAAGGAAATGTCACAGTATATAATAACTACAATTAAAACCTTATCCAAATACAAAAAAATGGAGAGATTTGTCCGTGAGCAGACCAACGTATATGAAATAACAAAAGAAAAAAAAGAACATTCATTGGATTTTAACCATTGCTATGTTGCAATGCTGCGATGGACCATTCGTGCCAATGGGGATATTTACCCGTGTGTTATTAAGGCCAGCAACCAAAATGCAATAATGGGAAATCTTTTCACGTCTTCTCTGAAGGAGCTTTTTTCAATGGAACAAAAAATATATACGCTCCAACCGGAATATTGTACCGGCCCTGATGAATGCTGCCGGATAGGAGGGGTTTCAAACGAGATTGCGGAAAAGCACCGGTTAACTGATTTATCGGTTGAAACAGATGATTACTTTTTTTAAATACCTTTTGAAAGAGAGTTTAATAAACCTAGTTATATAAATCCAGTGAGGAGGATTAAATTTATGAGTTCTGAATTAGCAATCAACGGAGGAGAAAAAACAGCGTATAATCCATTTCCTTTGTGGCCGCAATTTGCAGAAAAGACAATAACCGACATCATCGGGCCATTAAAGAATGGTAAAGTAAATTACTGGACCGGACCGAAGGGAATGGAATTCGAAGACAGGTTTGCTCAATGGGCCGGTGCAAAAATGGCGATATCATGCACCAGCGGAACTTCAGCAGTACATATAGCTGTTGGCAGTCTTAATATTGGCCCGGGAGATGAGGTTATTGTTCCATCGTACACATTCATTGCAACTTCGTTTGCTGTCCTGCAGGCCGGTGCTATTCCAGTATTCTGCGATTGTACGGAGGATCATACAATAGATCCGGGAAAAATAGAAAGCCTTATTACGCCAAGGACGAAGGCAATAATAGTTGTGCACCTGTATGGAATTGTATGTAATATGGATATGATTATGGACATTGCCAGGAAAAGAAACTTGAAGGTCATTGAGGATTCTGCCCAGTGCCTTGGAGGGGAATATAAAGGCCAAAAAGTCGGTACGGTTGGAGACATAGGGACATTCAGCTTTTGCCAGAGCAAGCATTTTACAACCGGGGGTGAAGGCGGGATGGTTGTGACAAAGGATGAAGAATTGGGCTGGAACTGCCGGGCATTCAGAGATCACGGTTTTGATGTCAAAAAGAAGTTCGATCTATTGGCGCTCGAAGAGAAGAGTACTTATATACATAATCAGGTAGGATTTAATTTTAGGATGACTGAAATTCAATCTATAATCGGAATTAATGAACTTGAACGTTTTGACAATTGGAACCTTCCCAGAAGATATAAATATGCGGAAATGTATGATAATGCTTTTAAAAATCTGGTTGGAATAAAAGCACTTCCGCTAAATACTGCTGAACGTAAAAATTCCTACTGGCAGTACCCTATTCTGCTTGATTTGAATAAACTTACAGTTGAGGCCGATGGGTTTATAAAGGCGTTGGCGGCAGAAGGGATTCCTTCATACAAAATTCAATGGCCGGAAGCGTACCGTGAGCGTGTATTTCTTGAACATAACGGCTTTGGTACTGCAAAGTTTCCGTTTAGATCCAAAGAATATAGCAATCCTGATTCTGTCAAATATGACAGGGTAATTTGTCAGGTTTCCCGTTCATTATTTCCTCAGACAGTGTGCCTATACCTTCATCCTACATGGAGCGAGCAGGATATAGAAGTTTGTATACAAGGATTTAAAAAAGTACTTTCCTACTATAAAAAGAGAGATTAGTACGCTCTGGTAATTAATAATTATACTGACTGATTAATCTGGAGGTAACAAATGAAGCAATCTCAAGTTTCATATATTATTCCCTATAGAAAGAGTACCGAAGACAGGGATAGAAACCTGTCTCTAGCTTTAAAATGGATAAGTATCAACTTTCCTCATTATGAGGTTATTATCGTTGAACTTGACACTGAGACAAAAATAAATAAAAGTCTTCTCACACCGGATATAAAACATGTTTTTCATACTTATCAGGGTATTTTCAACCGGGCATTGGCCAGAAACATCGGAGCACTTAATGCATCCAACGATATTTTTGTGTTTGCCGATAATGATGTTATTATGGAGCCTGAAAAGTTTAACATGGGTGTGGAAATGTGCTGTAAGGAATACGATGCAATCCATCCGTTTTTAAACTGCATTGATATAACAGAGGAGGATATGGCGCTAATAGAAAACAGTGAAGCAGCCCAGTCTATGTTTTATAGCATTTATGCGCTGGAGAAAGACACGGGCAGCTTACGTGAGGCCATGCCTTTTGCAGGAGCCTGTCTGATCATAAAAAGAAAACCATTCTGGAAAATTGGCGGCTGGCCGGAAGAATTTATAGGATGGGGGGGAGAAGATAATATAATGTCTTACAAAATTGACCGTTTTCTTTCAAAGAAATGGTTTCCAAACAGTATATACCATCTGCCGCATAAACGTTCTGAGTTTGATTGGTATAATCACCCGGAATATCAGAAGAATTACGCTAAAATGCAGGACATAGTTGAATTGACGGACGATAAGCTGGTAGAATACTGTAAAAACAGCAGGACAAAATTAATGTCCTTTCCCTTAACTGCCGTCAGGAAAGAGGAAAAGGAAGAAATTCTATCCTGCAGCCTTCCCATAAAAAAAGAACGGCAAAGAAGTTCTGACTTCACATTCTTAACTTAGAATTTGTTAATACTTAACGTTTTTTATAGGAGAATTTTATGTTGGCTGCGGTAAAAAAAGAAAAATACCCGTATAACTTTATATTGTACTACGCCTTTAGTTTCATGGCACCGGCAATTTTTGCAGCTTTTTTACCTGTTTACCTGAGCACCAAGGGATATAACCAAACAGCTATCGGTACATTGCTTGCAGTAGGACCGGTTGTCACAGTTATGGCACAGCCGGCGTGGGGAGTAGCCAGCGACAAGTCCAGGTATAAAAATAATGTATTGTTGCTCATTACCCTGGGTACGGCTTTCACAGTTTTATTGTACAACTTTTCAGCAGCCTTTCCCTTCCTTGTTATAGTTACTGCTGTGTTTACTACATTTTCTTCAGGGATAACTCCGGTTGCGGATACCATTATTTTAGATCATCTGGGAAAAAAACAAAGGAGTTTCGGACCTGTACGAATGGGTGGAACCATAGGATATGCAGTCATGGCTATAATAGCAGGTTACTTTGCACAGAAAAATATAAAATTTATATTCATATTATATGCAGTAGTAGTAGGTTTTTCTTTGCTGTTCACTGCGCGGTTACCTAAAGTAAAAGGCTATTACAGGGAAATAAAATCAAAAGTTTCTATTATTCAGTTGTTCAAAAACCGGGGATTAGTATTATTTCTTGTTTTTAACCTGATAATAAGTATAATTTCCTGTTTTTACTCTAATTTCTTTCCAATATACTATAAGCAGACTGGGGCAGACAATGTTCTACTGGGCTGGGCTACCTTTATTGCAACAATCAGCGAAATACCGTTTCTTATATTTGCCGACCGGATACTGAACAAAATCGGTACCAGAAATTGTCTTGCCCTTTCTGCTGCTATTTCAGCAATACGCTGGATATCACTATACCTGATTACAAACGTGTATATCAATCTTGTACTGCAAATTCTTCATGGCCTGAATTTTATTGTTTTTAACTATTCCATGGTTACCTACATAAACAAGGAGGCTCCAAAAGAGTTTAAAACCACGGCGCAGGCCATATACACACTGTCGGTAATGGGAATAGCCCGGATTGTGGGAGGATTACTGGGGGGCTATCTGAGTGATTGCTTCGGAATACGGCAGATATTTCTCTTGAATACAATGATAACTATTGCCGCCATAATACTATTTTTGGGTTTATTTTATCTTCTGCCCCCAAGTAAATCATACAAAAATTCCTCTCTATAATATTGGGCATCCCAATATCATTGTTGAAAAAGCAATTAAATTTCAGAGAACCGCTTTGGCTTATTAAAGTAAGCCAAAATTTTTTTATTATTCCTTTGTCAAATACCTGAATATCCATACATATTCTTGACATCATTATTACGTTAAACGGTGAAAATTGTAAATGGGAAATCGCATTAATCAACTGCGGAATTGCTTCTTTTTGCTATTTGGTACATATTCAAGAGTTTTTTAATCAATTACAAGCATATTTAATTAAGAAATTAATATAATTAATTGATAGATTATAAAAATTAATTAATAGATTAAAAATATTTAAATAAAAGTGTTGACAATTTATGAGAATGGGAATATTATATATCTATAGACTTAATAATATTAAACAAGTGATTAAAAAAATTAATTTCTTATACAAAAGAATTAAAGATTAACAATTAATGAATATTTCTAAAATTTTAAGAGGTGATTTTATGGCAAGAGAAGCTATCGGCAAGTGCCCGGTTTGCGGGAGTGAAACAGAGGTAACAAGGATAACCTGTAACAGTTGTGATACGGTTATAGAGGGACACTTTTCGCTATGCAAATTTTGTAAACTAACTACTGACCAAAGAAATTTTTTGGATGTGTTTATAAAATGCAGAGGTAACATAAAGGAAGTTGAAAAGGAGCTTGGTGTTTCATATCCCACAGTCAAAAACAAGCTGGAGGATGTAGCGTCGGCACTTGGCCACAAGGGTGAGCCTGTACCTGAAGTTCCCGGAAGAAGAAAGGAAATTCTCGATAAACTCAATGCCGGTGAATTAAGTGTTGAAGAAGCATTAAGCCAAATGAAGGAATAATAAATGCGGGTGAAATAGGAGGGAATTTAACAATGTCTATTAGCGAAGAAAGATTACTGATATTAAAAATGGTGGAAGAAAAGAAAATATCCACCGAAGAAGCTGCAAAGCTTTTAGCAGCACTTGAAGATGAACCCAAAAGGGAAAATGCCGAAAATTTCAATTATAGAAGAAATAATAAAGCAAACGGTTTTGCAGATGAAGCTGCAAAGGTGAGAGAAAGAGTAAATGAATGGAAGAAAGAGTTCAAAACCAATTATAATCAGGCGGATTTTGACAACATGATCGATGATTTCGCAAACAAGGCTGAAAAGTTTGGTAAGAACGTGGCCAGCACCACAGCCGGAATAGTTGACAAGGTTATAGATTATGTAGGAAGCTTTGTGGATACAAATTCCTTCAATGTATTCGGAAGCCTGCAGACAGTTCAAAAGAATTATGAAGTTATTCCTGCTGAAGGAGCAAATCTTGAAATCTCGGGAATAAACGGGAGCATAACAATAAAAAAGCACCTTGATCCCAAAGTAATGATCATATCAAGGATAAAGAGCACGTCACCCACAGGTGAAGGTATTGTAAGCTTTGTAGAGGATCCCTCAAACATTTCAATAAAAGTTAACAGTACAGCTTTAAATGCAAGTGTTTCTCATGAAGTATTTGTTCCCGATGTTAAATTCAATGCCATAAGGATTGAAAATTCCAACGGTAAGATTTATATTGAGGATTCGCTTTCCCAGGAAGTGACAGCCACTACAAAAAATGCTCATATTGAGCTGATGGGTGTAAACAGTGACAATGTATCGGTTACTACAAAGAACGGCAGAGTCCAGATGAATTATATCATTGGGAATAAAATCGATATCAATACAAGCAACGCTGTTATAGATATAAAGCACATAAAAGTCAGAGATGTAAGCGCCGTAACCATAAACGGCAGAATCAATATCGAAAATGCCCAAAATGTTGACGACAGTGAAGATATGAGCATGTACCTCAAGACCTCCAACGGCGGTATCAAGGTAAATATGAACGATATGGACAACAGGGTTTACAAGGTAAAGGCCCATGCCAGCAACGGTTCCATCAACCTGCTTATTCCTGAAATAGTATATCATAATGTAAACCGCAAGGGTGTTACAGGAAGCTTCGTTGAAGCTGAGAGCAGAGATTATGAAACCGGAGTCAACAGGGTTAATATTACCGGCGAAACCATGAACGGACAAATTGAAATAGTTAAGTAACAGCTATAAGCTATAGAAGATTACTTATACAACCTTAATTGCTTACGTGATATAAATTTATATAGAAAACCCCAAAAAGAACTATCTTTAACGGCTACTTAAAGATAGTTCTTTTGTTGCGTCTGGTGACTGTTCATGTTATAATATCTAATTGCGTAACATTAATAGATTATATTTCTTTTATGTATATTTACCTAAAGTCAATTACATATACTAAGTGTACAAATAATTAAGGAACGGTTGGGAAAAAGTATGTTTGATAAGCTGCAGTCGGCAGAGGACAGGTACGAGGAAATAAGCCATAAATTAAGTGATCCTGATGTGATTAACAATCAGGAGGAATATAAAAAATATATGAAGGAGTACTCCGATCTGGAGGAAATTGTTCAGAAATTCAGAGAGTACAAAAAGGTCACCTCCGATATCGAGGAGGCCAGAGAGCTGCTGGACGGCACTCTTGAGAAGGATTTCCGTGAAATGGTCCAGGCAGAGTTCGAGGAAGCACAGGAAAAGCTCGAAATAATCAAAAAGCAGCTGAAGGTCATGATCGTTCCCAAGGACCCGAATGATGACAAGAATGTTATTATTGAAATCCGCGGCGGGGCAGGCGGAGAAGAGGCAGCACTCTTTGCCGGGGTGCTTTTCAGAGCCATGACCAGATATGCAGAGCGGAAGCGCTGGAAAACCGAAATACTTGATTCCAATCCTACAGAGCTCGGAGGCTTCAAGGAAGTAGTATTTTCAATTGAAGGCAGGGGCGCATACAGCCGTCTGAAGTTTGAAAGCGGAGTGCACAGAGTTCAGAGAGTGCCCTCTACTGAATCCAGCGGGCGTATCCACACTTCCACCATAACGGTTGCAGTTCTGCCGGAGGTCGAAGAGGTTGACGTGGAGATAAACCCAAATGACTTGAGGATTGATACTTACAGAGCCAGCGGTGCCGGCGGACAGCACATAAACAAAACCGATTCGGCTATCAGAATAACACATATTCCCACCGGCCTGGTCGTCGCATGTCAGGACGAACGCTCACAGCACAAGAATAAGGACAGGGCTATGAAGATATTGAGGTCAAAGCTCTATGAAATAGCACAGCAGCAGCAGGCAAACGAGGTTGCCCAGGACAGGAAAAGCCAGGTCGGAACAGGCGACAGAAGCGAAAGGATCAGAACCTACAACTATCCCCAGGGAAGAGTTACAGACCACAGGATAAATCTTACTCTTTACAAGCTTGATCAGGTGCTTGACGGAGATCTTGATGAAATAATCGATGCGCTCATAACCACTGACCAATCCGAAAAGCTGGGCGGCGGCAGTGAGGACGAAGATTAAAAATTGGACGAATTATTAATAATCCACGGGTTTTATGAATATTATGTCATATAGACTTACTATCAAAGGATGGAATTGCCGTGGAACACATTTTGAAGATTGGAATTATAGGCTTGATATCAGGAATTACCGGGACAGGTATTGGTGGATTGATAGCCTTTTTTGTGGGCAAAAATATAAGTAACAGAATATTGAGCTCAATCCTGGAATTTTCAGCAGGTCTTATGACCTCTGTTGTTTGCTTTGAACTTGTACCCGAGGCGGTTGAGATAGCCGGACTCAACCTGACGCTTATCGGTGTGCTTTCAGGAATATTGATTGTAATTGTAATTGATGATTTTGTCAAGCAGCTTGATGCAGTCAAGAATGCAAATGGGAATTCAAACCTGCTGAGGGCGGGGATACTCGTTTCCATAGGCCTTGCAATGCACAACCTGCCGGAAGGTTTCGCAGTGGGTTCGGGTTTTGAGGCCTCATTGAGCCTGGGAATCACACTGACACTGATAATTGCCATACACGATATTCCCGAGGGTATTGCAATGGCACTGCCAATGAAGGTTGGAGGTTTCTCGGCCGTCAAAGCCTTTACGCTTACAATACTGTCAGGTGTGCCGATGGGTATCGGAGCGCTGGCAGGGGCTGCACTCGGTCATGTTTCGGAGCAGTTTATAGGCTTGTGCCTGGGTTTTGCGGGGGGAGCAATGCTGTATGTGGTATACGGTGAGCTGATACCCGAATCAAAGAGGATTTATCTGGGTAGAATGTCCTCGGTAGGAAATGTATTTGGTATTTTATGTGGTATAATAGTAACAATGCTTAATTAGTACCCGGGTTAAGCTGCGCCCTGCCCTGTCTTCGGCAGGCGTGCGGATTAACCGCATATAATTATTTTTGAGCTGGAAAGGCTGTACCGGAATGAAAACAAAAGTTATAAAAATCAACCCGTTAAATATAGACATGCAGGAACTCAAAGAGGCTGCCGAAGCCTTGCGCGCCGGGAGGGTTGTGGCAATTCCCACCGAGACTGTTTACGGACTGGGTGCCAATGCCCTTGACCCCGGGGCTGTTGAAAGTATCTTCAGGGCCAAGGGCCGACCTTCGGATAATCCGCTGATAGTACATATAGCAGATAAGGAAAAGGTATATGAGCTGACAGAGAACATTCCTGAAAAGGCCCTGCTGCTGATGGACAAGCTGTGGCCCGGCCCTCTTACCCTGGTGCTTAAAAAAAGCTCCATAATACCCGGCATAATAACGGCCGGGCTGGAAACTGTAGCAATCCGCATGCCGGAGCATCCTGTGGCACGGGAACTTATCCGGCTGGCAGCGGTACCTGTGGCTGCGCCCAGCGCAAATGTCTCGGGCAGGCCAAGTACCACCACGGCGCAGCACGTTCTGGACGATATGGACGGAAAGATAGAAATGGTGGTTGATGCAGGAAGCTGCCGCGTGGGTCTGGAGTCAACAGTGCTGGATGTTACGGTTGAACCACCGGTACTGCTGAGGCCCGGAGGAGTGACACCCGGACAGATCGAGAAAATTATCGGTCCCATAGACATTGATAAGACTATTTTGGGGAAAATAAGCTCAGAAAATACGCCTAAATCCCCGGGAATGAAATATACCCATTACTCGCCCAAGGCACATGTTGTAATAGTGAGAAGTGAAGACCGGCAAAAGCAGGTGTACAGGATCACAGCGCTTGCACAAGCAAGTGAAAGGGAAGGCAAAAAGGTGGGCATATGTGCTACAGATCAAACAAAGGCGGAATATCACGGTTTTGAAACCCTGTCTATGGGGGACAGGTACAAGCCGGAGACTATTGCGGCCAGGCTGTTTTCACTGCTGAGAGAGTTTGATGACAAAGGCGTGGATATTATTTTTGCCGAAGCTGTGGACGAGCATGAGGTAGGGCTTGCCATCATGAACAGGATGGTAAAGGCCGCGGGCTATGATATCATTCAAGCAGAGTAAGGAAACATCCGGATATCCGAATATTGGAAACCTGAATGAAGAGAACGGCTGTATTGGAGGAAAACATGGAAGTAAAAAATCATAAGACCACTAATGTTTTATTTGTCTGCACCGGCAATACTTGCAGAAGCTGTATGGCAGAGGGTATTTTCAGGGCTTTTTCACAGCAGGAGGTGGCTTTGAAGGAATCAGCGGTTTCCTCAAGGGGGATACAGGCCTTTGACGGAGAGCCGGCTTCAGAGCATTCGGTTGCCGCGTTGAAAAAGCTGTGGGATATTGACATATCCATTCATAAGGCAAAGCTTCTGGACAGGGCGGATATGGACGGGGCAGAACTGGTGCTGACAATGACCAGACAGCACAGGGACTATCTTAAGAGCAGATTTCCCGACAAAAAAGCTTCCATTTTCACGTTGAAGGAATATGCATGCAGGGAGGTTTTGACTGAGAGCAGTGACCTGGACATAACCGATCCCTTCGGAATGCCTTATCAAAGCTATGAAACCTGTGCAAAAGATATCTTTGAGAGTGTTCGGACCCTTATAAAAAAACTGACCGGGGACAGCTAAAATATGCAGGTTTATAAGGCACTTTTTTTTGACATGTAATAGTTTATACTATAAAATAATAAAGAACGGCATAGGAAAAACATTGAGAAACAATACGTAATAATTAATGAAAAATGGCACCGGCAATTTTCCCTGACCGACAAGCTTAAACGCATATAGTTGTTAAAACGGGGTAAATTGGCTGTCCTGGGCCGGAAATGGAGATAAATTTGATAGCAATAGGTAGTGATCATGCAGGATACCTGCTCAAGGCAGATATCATAAAATTACTTCAGGCTAAGGGACTTGAAGTAAAGGATTTTGGTACCAACTGTCCCGATTCGGTGGATTATCCGGATTATGGACAAGCCGTAGCCGAAGCTGTAAGCAAAAAAGAATGTGAAAAAGGTATCGTTATTTGCGGTACCGGAATAGGGATTTCAATAGCATGCAACAAAGTTCCCGGCATAAGGGCGGCTTTATGCACCGACAGCTATATGGCTAAAATGAGCAGACAGCACAATGATGCAAATATACTTGCCATAGGAGAAAGAGTGGTTGGACCCGGAGTAGCATTTGATATTATTGAAACCTGGCTTGAAACCGAGTTTTTAGGTGGCAGGCACGGCAATAGAGTTGAAAAAATTTCAAATATTGAAAAAAAATATTTTACAAAGTGAGGAATTAAATAATGGAAAGCGTATTTGTTTTTGATCATCCCCTTATACAGCACAAGGTATCTTTACTCAGGGACAAGAATACAAACACCAAGGAATTTAGGGAGCTGGTTTCAGAGATAGCAATGCTTATGGGTTATGAAGTAACTAGAAATATGCCTCTGAAGGAAGTGGAGATTGAAACACCTGTTGGGATCGCCAAAACAAAAGTAATATCAGGCAAGAAATTAGGAATAGTTCCCATATTGAGAGCCGGCCTTGGAATGGTTGACGGCATGCTGAGCCTGCTGCCTATGGCAAAGGTTGGACATATAGGGTTATATAGAGATCCTGAAACACATGAACCTGTTGAATACTACTGCAAGCTGCCGGTAGATGTAGAGGAGAGGGAAATAGTTGTTCTCGATCCCATGCTTGCAACCGGGGGTTCGGCATCGGCAGCTATCCAGTTCATCAAGAACAGGGGAGTTGCAAATATTAAACTGATGTGTCTTGTGGCTGCAAAGACAGGTATAGAAAGAATCCGCAAGGATCATCCTGACGTTGAGATTTACTGTGCCGCTGTGGATGAGGTTTTGAACGATCACGCCTATATTGTTCCGGGATTGGGTGATGCTGGCGACAGGTTGTTTGGAACCAAGTAATGATATTTTACAGGGTTTCCTGTTTTTAGTTTTGGTAGGGGGTATTTATGAGGCCGTCTTGGGATGAGTACTTTATGCAGATTGTAGATTTGATAAAAACCAGATCCACCTGTTTGAGAAGACAGGTTGGAGCAATCATTGTCAAGGATAAAAGAATACTTGCAACCGGTTATAACGGTGCACCGGTGGGGTGCAGGCACTGTTCCGAGGTAGGCTGCCTAAGAGAAAAGCTCAATATCCCCTCCGGCCAGAGACATGAACTGTGCAGAGCGATCCATGCCGAGCAGAACGCCATAGTGCAGGCTGCCTGCAGCGGAACAAGCGTTAATGGGGCCACCTTGTATGTGACTACCCAGCCCTGTGTTTTATGTGCCAAGCTTGCCATCAACGCAGGAATAACACGCATAGTGTTTAACGGAGATTATCCGGATGAGCTTTCCATGGCTTTGCTTGAAGAAGCAGGGCTTGAGATAGTTAAAGTGTAATACCGCTCGAAAACGTATTGTATATTGTTAATAGAGGGTAACAAGATTTAAATTCAGAGGGAGTTTAAATACCTCCCTCTATTTTGATGTATGGGAAGTTATAGTTTTTTAATTTCCTGAAAGTTTGGAGAATAGCCTAAGAAGCTCGAAGCTGGGATTTCTCTAAGAACGGAAGGTGTATAAATGTCTAGTGTATATGAGTATTTTATTTCTTTCACGCTTGCTTTTATAGTAGCATTTTCTGCAACTCCGGTAGTTAAAAGCCTGGCTTTTAAAATTGGAGCGGTTGATATCCCAAAGGATGACAGGAGAATGCATAAGCAGCCCATCGCAAGACTGGGCGGTTTTGCAATTATAGCAGGATTTTTCGTTTCAATACTTTTCAGTATCGTAACTTCCAAACTTTTGAATGTGGGAACAGCTATTGTTTTTGACTGGCAATTCATAGGAATGCTCCTGGGAAGTTCAATTATTGCAATCCTGGGAGTAATAGACGATATTAAGGCATTGAGTGCCAAACTGAAATTTCCGATTCAGATAATTGCGGCACTTATTGTTGCTGTTACAGGTACGAGAATCGACTTTATAACAAATCCGTTCTCGGATATAGGAATATCAACTTTTGGACCCTGGATTTCATACCCCATCACCATATTGTGGATTGTTGGAATAACAAATGCCATCAACTTCATTGACGGTCTTGACGGTTTGGCTGCCGGCGTGTCCTCCATAGGCTCGCTGTCTCTGTTTTTCGTTTCGGTCATCAGACCTGAGCCGGATATACATACTGCAGTTCTGGCTGCCATACTTGCCGGTTCGGCGCTTGGTTTCCTGCCCTATAATTTCAACCCTGCAAAAATATTCATGGGAGATACGGGAGCGACCTTTTTGGGCTTCATGCTTGGAACCATATCAATTCAGGGTACATACAAGGCCTATACCGCAATTGCAATAGCTGTGCCCATACTTGTGCTGGCACTGCCACTGTTTGATACCGTTTTCGCCATA
Source organism: Ruminiclostridium cellobioparum subsp. termitidis CT1112 (assembly GCF_000350485.1). Taxonomy (GTDB): domain Bacteria; phylum Bacillota; class Clostridia; order Acetivibrionales; family DSM-1351; genus Ruminiclostridium; species Ruminiclostridium termitidis. The sequence goes on along the minus strand of NZ_AORV01000031.1, from coordinate 109,667 downwards.
TTGAGAAGAGTGGCAAGCGGCAAATCACCCATGACAGCCGACAGGGGCCATCTCCATCACAGGCTGGTAGATATGGGGCTCACCCAGAGGCAGTCGGTATCATTGATATATGTTGCCAGTGCCGCATTGGGCTTATGTGCGGTGGTGCTGGATTATAAAGGGCCTGTAAGTGCAATAATACTTGTAATAGCCGTAGCGGTTTTTGTTATAGTAGGATCGATGTATATGAATGAAATGAACAATGCCAGCAAGGCAAAAGAAAATCATCATCTTCAAAATCCGGCAAGATTGGCTGCAATTGGAGGAAGGAAATTGGATAAATTAAAAGTAATGACTGTATTCGGTACCAGACCGGATGCAGTAAAAATGGCTCCTTTGGTCAAGGAACTGGAAAAGTGTGAAAAGATAGATTCGGTGGTATGTGTAACTGCCCAGCACAGGGAAATGCTGGATCAGGTGCTTAAGATGTTTGAGATCACTCCTGAACACGACCTTAATATAATGCAGAGCAAACAGACTCTGACAGGTATAACCACAAGGGCGCTGGAGGGCCTGGAGAATGTAATTGATAAGGAAAAGCCTGACATTGTACTGGTCCATGGTGATACCACAACCTGTTTTGTGGGAAGTCTTGCCGCTTTCTACAAACAAGTAGCGGTAGGCCATGTAGAGGCAGGTTTGAGGACCTTTGACAAATATTCTCCATATCCTGAGGAAATGAACAGGAAACTTACGGGAGCAATGGCTGATATCCACCTTGCACCCACTGGGACAAACAAAACCAATCTTCTGAATGAAGGTGTAAGCGCAGATACCATATATGTGACAGGAAACACTGTCAACGATGCTTTAAAGACCACTGTAAAGGATAATTATACCTTTGAGTGTGAAGCTCTGAGAAATATTGACTTTAAGAATAAAAGAGTGATAGCCGTAACCGCCCACAGAAGGGAAAACCTTGGCGAACCCCTGCGAAACATTTGCCGTGCCATCTCCACCATTGTGAACAATTATAAGGATGTGGAGGTTGTTTACACAGTGCACCTGAACCCTGCTGTTCAGGAGACGGCAAAAGATATCCTGGGAGGCAAGGAAAGAGTTCATCTTATCCCGCCCCTGGACGTGCAGGACATGCATAACCTTATGGCCCGCTCGTATATGATAATGACAGACTCCGGAGGAATCCAGGAGGAAGCTCCCACCCTCGGCAAGCCTGTGCTTGTACTGAGAAAGGAAACAGAGAGGCCGGAGGCTGTCAAGGCCGGAACGGTGAGACTTGCCGGAACGGTTCAGGAGGAGATCGTGGAGCATGCCTCCAAGCTGCTTGATGATAAAGACGACTATGAGAAAATGGCCAAAGCTGTTAATCCGTATGGTGATGGGCATGCTTCCGAAAGAATTGTTCAGGTGCTGCTGTTTCATTTCGGCTTAACAGATGAAAAGCCTGATGAATTTAATGTTTAGAAAGAAATATTAAATTACGGAAAAAAAAGAGGCTGCTTCAAAAACAGCTTCTTTTTTTTGCGTGAAAATCTGATTATGACGAATTTTGTCGTAAAGTGTTTAAAATTTAACATACTGTGGTAACTAATATAGTGGCCATATTTATAATATCATTATCGGGAGGTCCTTTAAATGACTAAAAAAATTAAATACAGGATACTGGGTACATTTTTGATTACATCCACACTTTTCATTGTTTTTTTAAGTACATATGTTATTTTTAATTTAATTCAACTGAATAAATCGGAAACAGCAGCGGTTGAAAAAATGCTGTTCAGTGATTACGACAATATGATTAAAAATGAAGTAGAGGCTGCAATAACTATACTTGAATCATATCATGATGCCTATAAAGAAGGTTTAATGCCGGAAAAGGAGGCACAGGAAACTGCAAAAAGAATAATCAAGAAATTGAAATACGGCAATGACGGCTATTTTTGGATAGACGACACTTCGGGAGTTCTTGTTGCTCACCCCGTTAAGCCTGAAGACGAGGGAAAAAACAGGCTTGACATAACCGATCCCAATGGTGTGAAGCTTATACGGGAGATTATTGAAGCGGCTGCCGACAACCAAAGGTCGGGATATACCGATTACATGTGGGAAAAGCCGGAGGATGCGGGTACCGACAGGCTGACTCAAAAAAGGGCTTACTCAAAATTGTTCAAGCCATGGAATTGGATAGTGAGCACAGGAAATTACGTGGATGATATCCAGAACATTGTAAGTGAAAAGGGTGTCGAACTGAACAGGAACCTTACCGAAAATATTTTAGGTATACTTATATTCCTGGGGCTTTCAATAATAGCTATGATTTTTGTAGGGCTGGCACTCAGCAGAAAACTTTCGGAGCCTATTGTCAAAATTGTCAAAGCCTTTGAAAAGGATGAAGACGGACAGATAAGCATACAGGAAATCCGGCTGAAGTCCAGGGATGAAATCGGAATCCTCGCCAATACCTTAAATGAGATGTCTATGCAGGTCAAAGGCTTTATTAACGGTGTAATGAGCGAATCTGCAAATATTGACGCCTCAGCCGACAATGTAAGAGAGCAGATGACCATGATGAACAAATTGATAGAGGAAGTTTCAGAGACAACTGAGGAATTATCGGCCGGCATGGAGGAGACGGCAGCGTCGACCCAGGAGATGTATGCCACCGCTGTAGAAATAGGAACAGCCGTGGATTTGATAGCCGGTAAAGCCCAGGAGAGCGAGAGACACGTAATAGAAATCAGTAAAAGGGCAAAAGATTTGAAAGAAAATATCAGCAATGCTATAATAGACGGAACACAAATAATAGGCAAGTCGAGAAAAAACCTTGAGAAGGCTCTCCTGGAAGCTGAATCAGTTAAGAGAATCAATGAATTGGCTGATGTGATACTGCAGATTACAAGCCAGACAAATCTTTTAGCGCTCAATGCTTCCATTGAAGCTGTCAGAGCGGGAGAAGCGGGCAAGGGCTTTGCCGTTGTTGCCGATGAAATAAGAGTGCTTGCGGAGGATTCAAAAAATACGGCAAATAAAATAACCGGTATAATCAGGCAGGTTACAGGTTCGGTCTCCAATTTGTCGGACAACTCCTCAGAGCTGCTGGATTTTATCGACACCACTGTCAAGCGCGACTTTGATATGATACTGAACGCATCGGGTGAATATGAGAGGGATTCGGAAAATCTCAGCCTTCTGGTAGCCGACTTCAGCAGGACCTCCGAGGAGCTCAATGTTTCAATATCAAATATGATAAAAGCCATAAATGAAATAACCTCCGCCAATAGCGAAGAAGCGGAAGGTACCAGCAATATAGCACAAAGATCGGTACAGGTAAAGGAAAGAGCAAACGAACTTCTGGTACAGGCCAATAAATCCAAGAAGTATTCGGAGAATCTCATGAACTATGTTTCTAAATTCAAACTGGAACAGTAGACGGAAGAGTTGTAAAAGAGATATAATCGAGAGAATTGAGAAAGAATCAGGAAAGAATTGAGAGAGGTGCAGTAGGCATGGCGTACACTATAGTTGATTTGCTGGATAAGTTCATTTCCCTTGAACAGGCAGGGCAGGACATGTTTATGGGGATAACCGGGAGGAAGGATGTACAGCATAAGATAAAAACCATGGCAAAAATATTTGCCAATCAGGAGAAAAAACATATTGAAATATATCAGACCCTCAAAGCCAAACTGGAAAAAGAACCTGAAACAGAAATCGACTTTTTTATTTATGACAAGATATCGGCGGCAATATTTCAATATGCCGGGATCAGCCGGGTAGTTGGGACCGAAAGTCCGAAAAGCCTGCTGGAATTTTGTCTGAACTTTGAAAAGGACAATCTTGCTTTACTTTTAAGCATACAGGATATATTCTCAAAGGCTGAAACTGATACAAACGCAGTAAATATTAAGCTTATCTCTGAAATTATTTCTGAAGAACAAAAACATGTAAAAAACCTTGAAGCTTTCATGTGAGCTTCAAGGTTTTCCTATAGACCGGCATATCAGCATGCCGGTAACTGTGTTATTTTAATCCCGTATCTACTACTTGTTGAAATTCGCTGCGGTATTGTCATCGTTGCTTGCTTCACCCTGGCTTGAGACGTCTGTCAGGATTACAATATCCACTCTTCTGTTCTTTTGACGATTCGCATCTGAATCGTTTGGAACCAGAGGAGTAAATTCGCCGTAGCCGACGGCCGAGATCAGCTTGGGATCAATACCTGCCTTTTCCACCAGAATTCTTAGAACATTGGTGGCTCTTGCACTTGACAGCTCCCAGTTTGACGGATAAAGAGGACTTTTGATAGGTATATTATCGGTGTGTCCTTCAATTCGGATATGCTTGTTTGGTATATTAGCCAGGATATCCCTGCCTATTTTAAGCACTTTGTCTTCCGATTCCTTCTCTATGTCAGATCTGCCCGATTTAAAAATAAGTCTTTCATTTATCGAAATTACGACGCCGCGCTCCTGCTTCCTGACATCAATGCTTCCTGCAAGCCCCTGACCCTGAACCATTTCCTTAACTTCCCGGGTTATACCTTCTATTTGCTTGTCTTCCATCTCAGAGGGAATCACAGGCGAAGGCATTGTAGCCGGAAAATCAACCAGGGAGTTACCCTGTCCGCTGCCCTGCAGAACTGAATTGGAACCGGTACCGAATATAGAACTGAATGACTGGGACAGCTGCTGGAACTTTTGCGTATCCACCTGGCTCATGGCAAATAAGATTATGAAGAGGATAAGTAAGAGGTTCATCAAGTCTGCATAAGTCAAAAGCCATCGTTCGTTATTGTCTTTTACTACCTTCTCCTTTGCCATACCTATGCCTCAACTCCTTCTTCAGCAATTGCAGCATCCTCTTTTTCCTTCTTACCGTTCAGTTTTTCCATAAGGTTAAGGTTGAGCTTTTCCTTAATTATACGTGGATTTTCACCGGCCTGAATTGATAAGAGGCCTTCTATGATCAGTTCATTTATCATAGTTTCACGGGCTGCCTTAACTTTGATCTTATTGCCGAAAGGCAGCCATAAAAGATTGGCGAAAGCAACACCGTACATGGTGGCAATGAACGCACCTGCAATTTTAGGCCCCAGAGCCAGAGGGTCGCTAAGATCCTTCAATATGCTCAGCATTCCCATAACTGTTCCGCAAACACCCATGGCAGGCCACGTTCCACCCATGGCTTCAAAAATCTTTGCGCCTGATTCGTATATTTCGCCCTGCAGTTCGGTTTCTCTGGCCAGTATATCTTTAATTACTTCGGTTTCTATACCATCCACAACCAAAGCCAGGCCTTTCCGTATCAAATCATTTTTGTTGGTTTGAGCATCCTGCTCCAAACTCAGCAATCCGTCTTTTCTTGCTTTTTCGGAAAGATCGGCCAACTCGTTGATGATATCGATTTCATTGTAATTCTTTTGAGTAAACAACATGGAAAGAGTAGATAACATTTTCTTGAACTCAGATAAGGGAAAGCCCACGAGAGTCGCTCCGAAACCTCCGACAAAAACAATTAGAAAGGGACCCGGACCCCATAGCCCGCCAAGAAGGGACAGGTCGAAATGACCTTCTTCAAGATATCCCATAACTACTCCGCCTAAACCTAAAATCAAACCTATAATGGTTGTAATATCCATATTTTAACCACTCCTGATTGTAAATTCTTTTGTGCAAGTTATACTAATAATTCGAAGCTGACTTATGCACTTTTCGTCAAAGGGCCATTGATTTACCTTTTTCACTGTGCTATTATTGAACTAATTTATGCTATGTACAATTTCCCAACATAGCATGGTTAGAAATAAACCTAAATAAGTATCGTAATTTTTAAGTAGAAACTTAACAACTAATTGCGGAGATTGTATAAAAAAACGATAATGAGTAACATTTTAAAATTTTTTGTAAAAAGAGTTTGTATTTTTTATGCAATTGCTCTTATAATATGTATGATATTCAGCGGTCATCGGATTATAATGATTGCAGCTCTCACTATCGGCGTATTAATATCGTTGTTAAGATTTGCAGTTCTTGAATCCGTGCTCGGGCATTTACTAAGTGGGGCGAATAAAAAGAAAGCAATAGCAATAAATATTGTAATATATTTGCTAAACTTAGTCATAATAGGAATAACAGTAGTTTTTGCCATGCAATTTGGAGTGCATGCCTTTCTGGCTGTACTGGGCGGAATACTTTCAATCCTGTTTGTGATTATGGTAAATGCCATAACAGAGGCTTTTGGAATTACACAAAATCACTATGGACAGAAGGTGAAATAGAATGCATGAAGAAGTAAGTATGAGCGACAGGCTTGTAGAGGCAATGGAGCCACATAATGTGTTTACAATAAAACTGCCGGGTCTGGAAATACCGGTATCTGATGTTGTAGTTGTGATGTGGGTTATAATGGCGGTACTGATATTTTTCAGCATATTCCTTACCCGTAAGCTTTCAGCCGTACCGAACAAGAAACAAAATGTTGCAGAAATCATAGTGGAATTGATAAATAATATTGCAAAAGATGCAATCGGAGAACATCATTGGAAGGCATTTGCACCGTATTTGGGTACTATCTTTTTGTTCCTTATTTTTGCCAACACAGTTTCCATATTTAATGTTATTCCGGGAGAAGGTTTTAAATTCAGACCTCCTACCAGAAACATCAATGTAACTGCATGTATGGCAATTATGTCAATTTGTGTGGTTATTTATGCAGGCATCAGGTACAAGAAGATGAGCGGGTGGCTGAAAAGCTTTGTTGAACCTATCCCAATGATGTTACCCTTCAAGATACTGGATTATGGTATAAAACCTTTATCTCTCGCTTTGCGTCTTTTTGGCAACATACTGGGTGCGTTCATAGTAATGGAGCTGATTTACATGGCAATGCCTCCGGTAGTACCGGCAGCACTAAGTATTTATTTTGATTTGTTTGACGGGATACTTCAAGCATATGTGTTTATGTTTTTAACTTCACTATATATTGCAGAGGTATTAGAATAAGGGGGTGAATAAATAATGACAGGAATAATAGCTATAGCAGCAGCGATAGCAGTTTTTACAGGTATTGGCGCCGGAGTAGGTATCAGTTTGGCAACAGGTAAAGCTGTTGAGGGTATTGCAAGACAGCCTGAAGCTGCCGGCCAGATAAGAAATGTTATGCTTCTCGGAGCGGTTCTTGCAGAAGCCACAGCCATCTATGGTCTTGTAGTTGCTTTGGTACTCGTATTCTTAAAGATGGGATAATATGGTCTACAGTGTAAGAGCCTGTTTAATATCTGCTTGTGTCTGGCATTATAGGTAGATTTTGTGTCAGGCAAGGCAAATTTTCGAGGTAATAATTTGTTTATTGCAAGAAAATTTAACGTGGCATGGCGCAAAATCCGCCAAAATGACGGGCACAATGAAATCTTAAACAGGCTCTGAGGATATCTGTGAAAGGTATTAAAATACCAGGGGATATGAGTACATATACTTCGGCAGTCTAACGCCTTTCACAGATATGGCAGTGTTTATAAAGCATGGTTGATATTCCTTGCTATTATATATATGACAATATCGATCAATGATCACACCGAGACGATTTGTCCTCCAGCCTCCACGAATATAATGACGCCGTTATATCGTATAGATGATTATGCGGAATATATGCGGAGTGAAGTATATTTACCACCCTATACGGCTCGCTATAGGTGCGTGCATATTAAATTTCTGTGAGCCAGAAAGGCGAATGATAATTATATGTTAATGCCTGAAAAATATACATTTATTTTTGTTGCATTAAACCTGTTGATATTGTTCTTCTTCATGAAAAAGTTTTTGTTTAAACCTGTCACAGAGTTCATGGAAAACAGGAAAAATTCCATAGAGCAGGCTTTGAAGGATGCGGACCAGGCAAAACTTGAAGCGGCGGAGTCAAGAAAAAATTATGAAGAGCAGATAAAGAAAATCAGGGAAGAAAGCGATAAGCTTTTGAATGAAGCAAGAATTAAAGCTACACGTGAATATGACGAGATAATTGTAAATGCCAAAAAAGATGCGCTGGTTATTGTTGAAAAAGGCCGTCAGGATGTAGAGCGCGAAAGGGCGGAAATGCTTCGTCAGGTAAGACAGCAGATTGCCGCACTGGCTATTACCGCTGCTACAAAGGTTGTTCAGGCCAATATGGATACCGAATCAAACAAGAGTATGGTTGACAAATTTATAGATGAGGCAGGTGCAGCATAATGCCGCTTGTAGAGAAAAGATATGCCCAGGCATTATTGGAGCTTTCACTTGACGATATAGGTAGTGTCAGGCAGGAATTTGAACAGCTTGTGGAAATATTTAATTCTGATATGCAATTCCGGAGTTTTTTAACTGATCCAAGGGTCAAGCTGGATAAAAAGCAGGGGTTGGTCAGAAATGTATTCTACGGCGAATTAAGCTCAAAAATGCTGAACTTTATGCTGCTATTGATAGCAAAGCAGAGAGTGGTTGAACTTCCCGGCATTTTTGAACAGTTTGTGCGGCTTGCCGACCAGAGGGCAAATATACTGGATATGAAAATTATCACGGCTGCTCCGCTTGAAGAAAGTCAAACCGGCTCTTTGAAAGAAAAGTTCCGGAAAAAATATAATGCAAGTGCGGTAAAGGTTACAGAAGTTGTGGATCCTTCGATAATTGGAGGAATAAAGGTAATTATCGGGGACAAAGTCTACGACGGAAGTATTAAGGGCAGGATTGAATCATTAACTGAACTGGTTACTATGTAGAGCCGGTGTCAGAGCATATGGGGTGAGAAAAGGATGAGTCTTAGACCGGAAGAAATTAGCTCAATTATAAAGCAGCAGATAGAAAGTTACGGAGCTGCGGTAAAAACTGATGATGTAGGTTATGTACTTCAGTCAGGTGATGGTATTGCAAGAATATACGGCTTACAGTCATGTATGTCGGGAGAGCTTTTACAGTTTGACAATAATGTTTATGGTATGGCTCTTAACCTTGAAGAAGACAATGTCGGCTGTGTTGTACTGGGAGACGACAGAGAGATCAGAGAGGGTTCAACTGTAAAAAGAACAGGAACAACAGTTCAGGTGCCAGCAGGACAATCCCTTATAGGAAGAGTAGTCAATCCGTTGGGAAAACCTCTCGACGGAAAGGGTGACATTAAGGCGGATACTTACAGGCCTGTAGACTTTACAGCTCCGGGTGTAATTGACAGAAAGGGCGTAAATACGCCGCTTCAAACGGGTATAATGGCTCTGGATGCACTTATACCAATAGGAAGAGGTCAGAGAGAGCTTATAATAGGCGACAGGCAGACCGGTAAGACTGCAATAGCTGTTGACACTATTATCAACCAAAAAGGCAAGGATGTAATATGTGTTTACGTTGCCATAGGGCAGAAGGCATCCACAGTTTCAGGCATAGTCAATACACTTGAAAGATTCGGAGCCATGGAATATACCATAGTTGTTTCCTCAACTGCCAGCGATACGGCTTCGGTTCAGTACCTTGCACCCTATGCCGGCTGTGCTATGGCCGAAGATTTTATGTACAGACAGCACAAGGATGTTTTAATAATTTATGATGATCTGTCAAAACATGCCGTTGCTTACAGGGCAATGTCATTACTTCTTAAAAGACCGCCAGGAAGAGAAGCTTATCCCGGTGATGTATTCTATTTGCATTCAAGACTGCTTGAAAGAGCGGCAAAACTCAGCGATGAACTGGGCGGAGGCTCGATTACCGCACTCCCCATAATAGAAACACTTGCAGGAGACGTTTCGGCATATATCCCGACCAATGTCATATCCATAACCGACGGTCAGATATATCTCGAGTCAGAGTTGTTCTTCTCAGGCCAAAGACCGGCTGTAAACGTTGGTTTGTCGGTATCCCGCGTTGGTGGTTCGGCGCAGATCAAAGCCATGAGAAAAATAGCAGGTCCTTTGAGAATAAATCTTGCACAGTTCAGAGAGCTTGAAGCTTTTGCACAGTTTGGCTCCGATCTGGACAAAGCCACAAGAGACAAGCTGGTACAGGGCGGAAGATTGGTTGAAACCTTGAAACAGCCTTTATATTCCACTTTGCCGGTAGAAGAACAGGTCATGATATTGTACGCCGCAACAAACAAATACCTTATGGATCTGCCTGTCAACAAGGTCAGCAAATTTAATCAGGAACTGGTCAGATTTGTTAAGGAAAAATATCCGAAGATATTGACCAGCATTGCTGAAACAGGTGACATCAACGACGAAATGATGCAGCAGATGAAGACGGCTACTGAGGAATTTAAAGCTCAGTTTGTATAAAAAATATTATTCTGTGCTTATCATTCATTATACACAGCAGATAAGTACGGGTTATCAATTGTTTGTCGGGCTGTGGGACGGAAACGGCGGGTTATCATATGGCAAATAATATGCGTGAAATAAAATTGCGTATCAAAAGTGTAAATCAGATGCGGCAAATAACTAAGGCCATGAAGTTGATATCAGCGTCAAAACTAAAGAAGGCAAGAGCGCAACTGGAAGAAACCCTTCCGTATTTTAACAAGGTAAGAGAAACTATTGCAGACATTCTTGCACATAGCGGAGATGTTGAGAGCAAATATTTCGATATCAGAGATACCAGGCTGGGCAGTAAAAAGGCCTATATAGTCATTACCGGAGACAAGGGGCTGGCAGGCGGCTATAACAGCAATATCAAAAAGCTTGCGGAGCATGCGGTGGGTGAGGATAAAGAAAATGCACTGCTGCTCATAGCCGGAAATTCAGGAAGATCATATTTTATCAAGAAAAATTATAATGTTCACACTGAATTTGACTATGCAGTGCAGAATCCGACAGTATTCAGAGCAAGGGAGATTGCAGATATTATTCTCGACCTGTATAACAAAAAGCAGGTGGATGAAGTATATATAATTTTCACACAGATGCTGTCGGCCATTTCCCAGGAGCCTAAGGTACTGAAGCTCCTGCCTCTGGAAATCGGTGCGCTGCGCGACGATGTAAATGCTGATGATATTAAAATTGATGAGCAGATAAAATACGAACCTTCACCTTCTGTCGTTCTGGATGTACTGATACCAAAGTATATTAAGGGCATCATGTACGGTGCGTTTGTGGAAGCCTTTACCAGTGAACAAAATGCCCGTATGACCGCAATGGACAGTGCAACAAAAAATGCGGATGAAATGCTGCAAAAATTAAACCTGTATAAAAACAGAGCCAGACAGGCTGCCATCACTCAGGAAATATCCGAAATAGTGGGCGGAGCTGCTGCTTTGAAATAGAGAATAAGCAAATTTATTTGCAACAGCAGATACAGCAGATATTGGATGATTGATTTATATCGATTGATTGAAAAAACAGATATTCTTTTTAATGTTTGAGAGGAAAATAGCCGCGTATACACGCGCAGATGGGAGTGATAGTATGGCTGGAAGTACAGGAGTCATTGTACAGGTTATCGGACCGGTACTTGACATCAGATTTGAAAATAGCATATTGCCCAACATATATAATGCAATCAGAATTCCCACAAAGACTGATTCAGGGGATAGTGTTATAACTGCTGAGGTAATGCAGCATCTCGGAAACGATACTGTGAGATGTGTTGCCATGTCTTCTACAGATGGACTTGTAAGAGGTATGGAGGCTATAGATACGGGAGATGCCATCAAAGTACCTGTTGGAAAAGAAGTTTTAGGAAGAATATTCAATGTATTGGGTGAAACAGTTGATAAGCAAGGCGATATAAAGCCGACGGATTATTACCCCATACATAGGCCTGCACCTTCTTTTGAAGAGCAGAGACCTTCGACAGAGATTCTGGAAACGGGTATAAAGGTTGTGGACCTCCTTGCACCATATGCAAAGGGCGGTAAAATCGGACTGTTCGGCGGAGCCGGAGTTGGAAAGACAGTTCTGATAATGGAGCTGATTAGAAATATCGCTACCGAGCATGGCGGATATTCTGTATTCACAGGTGTTGGTGAAAGAACAAGAGAAGGTAACGACCTCTGGCATGATATGAATGACACAGGTGTTATTGAGAAGACCGCAATGGTTTTCGGACAGATGAATGAACCGCCGGGAGCCAGAATGAGAGTTGGTCTCACAGGCCTTACCATGGCGGAATACTTCAGAGATCAGATGGGACAGGACGTACTTCTGTTCATAGATAATATATTCAGATTTGTACAGGCTGGTTCGGAGGTTTCGGCGCTGTTGGGCAGAATTCCTTCGGCGGTTGGTTATCAGCCTACCCTTGCCACAGACGTGGGAGCACTTCAGGAAAGAATCGCATCCACAGCCAAGGGGTCGATCACCTCGGTCCAGGCAGTTTACGTGCCTGCCGATGACCTGACCGACCCGGCGCCTGCCACTACTTTTGCCCATTTGGATGCTACCACGGTTTTAAACAGAGATATAGTTGCAATGGGTATATATCCTGCGGTTGATCCTCTGGATTCCACCTCAAGAATTCTTGATCCTAAGATAATCGGTGAAGAGCATTATTCAGTGGCAAGAAGAGTTCAGGAAATATTACAGAGAAATAAGGAATTACAGGATATTATAGCAATCCTCGGTATGGACGAATTACCGGAAGAAGACAAGCTGACAGTATTCAGAGCAAGAAAGATACAGAGATACCTGTCTCAGCCGTTCTTTGTCGGAGAACAGTTTACCGGTTATAAGGGCAAGTACGTTCCTCTGAAGGAAACAATCAGAGGTTTCAAGGAAATCATTGACGGTAAGATGGATCATATACCTGAAACTGCCTTCTTCATGAAGGGAAATATTGACGAAGTATATGAAGCAGCAAAAGAAATGGAAGAATAATTTCTTGCCGCTCAGATATTTGTAGTCGCCGCACCTGCGGCGTTTCATGGAGATTAACTTGAAAGCCCCGCTTTGCTTGTCTCTCAAGTTAACCTGTAGAACTAGTCGCCGCGCGATATATTTAAAGCATTGATTTAAAATGCTGGTTAAAAATGACTTCAAATGCTTTAAAAGCGCGCATGGCTAATTAGCCTCCTTTATTCGCCTTATGCGGCATTAATAGAGAGGTTAATTATAGGATATTTTTTGTGGCCGCACTTGCGGCTCATGGAGGCTAATGAGTATGTCCACATTTTTTTTGGAAGTAATCACACCTGAAAGAAATTTCTATTCGGGGGAAGCAGAATGCGTTATCTTTAAGTCTATTGACGGTGAAATGGGAGTTCTTGCAAAGCATGCACCTACGGTAACCACTGTCAATGTCGGACCTCTCAGGATAAAGAATGCCGAGGGTAAATGGACGGAAGCTGTTGTAACCGACGGCTTTGCTAAAATTATGCCGGACAGGGTTGTTATTATGACTGATACCGCAGAGTATCCTGAAGAAATAGATATAAACCGTGCCAGGGCAGCAAAGCAGCGTGCCGAAGAAAGGCTTCAGAAGCAGCTGAGCCAACTGGAATACATGCGCTCCAAAACGGCCCTTGCAAGAGCGATGGCCCGAATTAAAGCCACAAGCAAGTAAAAATCAATATAGAGGTTTGCAGACCCAAAAACACCCCGCCGAAAGACGGGGTGTTTTTGGGTTAAATCATTGCTGCATTTTGCCGATATACGTTAATAAAGAACCTTTATGCGCTGTAAAAGCGTTTTGATAAATACGGGAGAAATATTTGAAATAGAGGTTTGAAATAGAGGCTAAATTCTGCGGGAGGTATTGGACATTGATTTTACACATGAATGACAAACAAAATAAAGAAAGAAACAGATATGCAAAACTATTGAGAAGATTTGCTTTTTTACTGGTATTTTCAATTCTTCTCCAGAGTTTGGTATTGATCAATGTAGCCCGCTGTGAGGCTATGTCGGAGCTTACCGTTACAGTTATAAACAATAATCAGGTCAAGCTGCAGTGGACTGACAATTATTCCGACGAGTTAAGATATATTGTAGAAAAAAAGGTGGACAACGGATCCTTTACGCAGATATCGAGATACCGGGATTCCGAGGACTATACAGACTATTCCGTCAACTCGGGACATACATACACTTACAGGATAAAAGTCGTAGATTCTTCAAACATAACCTCTATTTATACTGACGAAGTTACCTTCAGCACCATTGACGTACAGAAACCCAATTCCTTAAAGGTCAGCGCTGTATCCAGTGACCAGATAGACCTGAAGTGGAGTTATGCCGACGACAAGTCCTTTACCACGTTGATTGAGAGACGGGAAGCCGGTGATACCGAATGGTATAAGGTTGCAACTGTTCCGTCGGGACAATTTACCTACAGTGATAAAAATGTAGTGTCGGGTGTCACTTATTATTACAAGGTCCGTTCGATTTTCAGCGAAAGAGTCAAATCCACATCCTTTCCGGATGAGGACAAAGGCTACAGTTCCAGCCCTCTGTTATATAAACCCACAGATCTGTATGGATTTGCAAAATCTCCATATTCAATACAGATTGAATGGACTGACAGTTATAATGCGGCAACGTATGTGATTCAGAGGAAATCTCCCGATGAAAGCACCTTCAAGACCATTGCCGTGGTTCCCAACAGTGTAAATGTATATGTTGATATAAACGACAGTGCCAGTCCCATTAAGCCCAACACTGTATATACCTATAGAATTCAGGCTATATCAGGCAGCAGCAGCTCGGAGTATTCCGATCTGCTGAATGTGACAAGCACATTTCTTAACAGCCCGTCCACTCTGACAGCTTCATGTGTTGACGGCACAAGGGTCAATCTGTCCTGGAAGGATTACAGTGACGGGGAAACAGGTTTTGAGATATGGCGAAGGGCGGCTTCGGATGCCGACTGGACGCTGTATGACAGTGTGGGCAGGAATGCGACAAGCTACACCGATATAGGGGTATCACCGCAGGTGTCGTATACATACAGGATAAGAGCCAAAATTAATGACTACAGTGTTTTTTCTGACTTTTCAAATCAGGTGAATATCTGGGTCAGCAGCATCAGCTCGCCTTTGAACCTGGACTACACCATTTTGCAGCAGAATGAAATAGAATTGAGCTGGCAGGATTCCAGCGGATCGGAAACCGGCTTCAAGGTGGAAAGAAAAGAAGGGGAGTTGGGGAAATGGCAGCAAATAGCACAGCTGAATCCCAACACCGTCAAATATACCGATAAACGGCTTAACAACACAAAAGTGTACTACTACAGGATTCAAGTCTATGATGCCGCTAATTCGACAAGTTACAGCAATGAAGTGGAAGTATCGTTCCAGATACCTGGAAAGCCCACCGAGCTTGAGGCCAGAAATATTTCTGCAAATGAGATTCAGCTGACCTGGAAGGACAATTCCTATCAGGAGAAGGAATTTGTCATAGAAGTCAAGCAGTTCACTTCCTTCAGGGAGATAGGCAGGGTCGGCGCGAATACCACCACTTTCATACACAAGGGAACTCTGTCGGAAGGTACGTTTACATACCGTGTAAAAGCTGTAAACGGTATTGTACAGAGTGCATATTCAAATGAGGCCATGGCTTCGGGAGGCAAAAAGGCCAGCTATACCGATCTGGGAGGGGTAAAGTGGGCTGTTGAAGCCATTGAGGGCCTGACCGGCAAAAAGGTATTCGATGCGAAGCCGGGCACAAAATTTTATCCCGAACAGAGTATTACAAGGGGCGAGTACTGTGCCATCATTGTCAGGAGCCTTGAACTTGGCGATGTGGCAGCAGGGCGGTATGCAGACGTCACCTCAAAGCACAAATATTATAAGGAAATAATGATAGCAGCAAAGCTTGGTATAGTATCCAACGACAAGAATAACAAAATTTACCCCGACCAGCTTATTACAAGGGAACAGGCCGGAGTAATGCTTGCGCTGGCACTAAAGATCAGCGGGAGACCGCTTCCTGAGCAGGACAGCAGCATACTTAAGCAATTTGCCGATTACCAGCAGATTTCGGAAGGCTCTGCTGAAAGGATATCGGCAGTGTGCGGTGCGGGAATTATCACAGGAAGACAGGAGAAGGACAAGGTATATTTACGTATTACAAGCAATGTTACAAGAGCCGAAGCTGCTGTCATGATGTATAAGGCGCTTAGTCTTTGATGGTTGATACAATTATGGTTATATTGAGGAGCGAGAACCGATGAAGAGATTAATAAAACTCATATCAATTATGCTGACAATGGCATACCTGCTTTTAATACCGCTTAATTCACTGGCGGCGGCAGGTGCGGTCAGTGCCAATGTCACCGATCCGCTGCTGGGCAAATGGCAGGGCTACGGATTGGTGGACAAAAGTTTGACAAACAGTGACCTTAATAAGGCTGTTCAGAAGATTGACTTTATTTCTCTCATAAATGGGATAATGAAGCCCACCAATAAAGCCAATATCAGCTTTTCCGACGTACCGGGAGGGACCTGGTACGGTGAGGAGATCGCAAAGGCCGCAGCCGCAGGATACATAGACAATAAGGATAAGGCTAAATTCAATCCATTCTCGGAAATAACCAGGCTGGAAGCAGCCATAATGGTTAAGCGTGTTTTCGGACTTGAACTGAAAGATAAAAGGTTAATCAGCAAAATAACCGATGCCGAGGCAGTGGAGAGCAAACAGCTGGAAGAGTTTGCAGCAGTCATAGAGAAAGGCTGTCTAAACCAGGTGGCTGAAGGCAGATATGTTCCTTACGGAGTACTGAAGCTTTCCGATGCACTGAAAATGCTGGATATTTGTGTGGGACAGGTGGTTACAAAGCCAGGAACAATATCGGACAATGTTTACGGAAATATGATGATAAACACGGGAGCCGTCACACTAAAAGATATGAATGTGGCGGGAGACCTGACTGTAGGGGAAGGCGCCGGTGAAGGTGATGTGAGGCTGGACGGCGTTTCGATAAACGGAAAGCTGATAATAAGGGGTGGGGGCCCCAACAGTGTCACCCTGACCAATACAAGGGTCAATGACATCCTGGTAATAGAAAAAAGCGCGGGCAATGTACGTGTAAAGACCTTTGGAACTACAACAATCAACAAGACCTATATAAAATCCGGGTGCATCCTTGAAGAAAGCGGCTTAACCTCCGGACAGGGTTTTGTTGACATTACGGCAGAGAGATCGGCCGTTGAAAATCAGAAAATCGACCTTAAGGGTAATTATAATAAAATATCGGTAAATGAAAGCAATCTGGCTGTAAATTTAAACGGCAATGCAGATTCAATCGATATATCAAAGGGCACTGCCGGTAATCTGACTATAAGCGGAGGCAGTGTTAAGACCATAACCACCAAAGCATCCCAAAATATGATTGAAATACTGGGAGGTACGGTAACAACCTTAAATATTGACACCGGAGCAATAGGCAATAAACTGACCGTAAACGGAACTGCAACGGTAAGCAATGTCAATGTCAAGGAAAACACAGACATTTCACTGGTTAAGGGAACAGTGGATAAGCTTATACTGGAGTCTGCTTCGGAAGGGTCGAAGCTGAATATATCAAGCGGTGCATATCTTAAGAATATTACGGCTAATGCGGCCGCCACCATAACGGGCAGCGGTTCTATTACCAATGCCTACATATATGCTCCCAATGTAAGTATGAGCATAAGGCCAGGCGGAGATTATATCAGAGGCGGAACCGAAACAACTCCGGGCGGCACCGTTACAGATCCCACACTGCCGAAAATAACAATTTCGAATGTGTACAACAAAACCATTATGGTGGGCAGCAATAATCAGAAACTGGATGCCCGTGCTTCAAACGGAGCAGAGATCTTCTACAGTTCTGCCGACAGTTCAATTGTAACTGTGGGCGAGAAAGGCCAGTTAACCGGAGTTTCAGTCGGAAAAACAAATGTATACATATCGGCCGTCAAAGAGGGATATGCTCCTGCAATTTCAACAATCACAGTCAATGTAATTTCCGGCAATACAACCTCGTCGGGTACTCTTTCGGTATCACCGTCAGGCGGTAAGGCAGGTGAAATAATTGATGTTGTCATCACTTATACAGCCGGAGAAAATATGACGAGCGGCAGAATCGTATTCAAGCTGCCGGCAGGCTTCACAGCATCGGAAAGCGATACCTTCAGCATTAATTCAGGTGCCGGAACGGCTCTGACAAAAGCGCATATAATTGATCCCGGAACCTTGTCCTTCAATAATATTGCCCTTGCTGCCGATGATACTCTTCAAGTCACATTGAAGAAGAAGGAAATACCGGCAGGAGGACAGCTCGAATTTGCCGCCGTGGTTGACGCAGACGGTATAGGACCGAAGCTGCCGGCAGAAATAAGCACCATATTTACCTGTGACAGTCTGAAGATACTGCAGGGCAACGGTGTGAACTACTCAACTCCCGAATATGGCTCTGTAACAGGTACTACAAAGATTTCCAAGCTCTCGTCTATCGGCATCCCGGGAGTCACCGGGTGGGTCATAGGCGATGTGGTTGCAGATCCTGTATATGATCAGGTATTGACCGGAACCAATTACTCGGCCGGACAGGATATAGAGGCTGCTGCCGGACAGCAGATAATGCTGGCTGCCGTTGATGCGGCCAACAAGGTCAAGGGCTATGCTGTGATTACAATTGATGCTTCCATGATAAGACCCGATGATGCGACAGCTCTGGACCCTGCAACGATCAGCGTTGAACCGGGTATACAGGCAGGTTCTGTCAGATTAAACGGCCTGAATCCGGTAAATGGTGCAGCCGAATGGATGATCAAGGTACAGAATGCACCTTCGCCTGCAATATTGATCGACAGCGTATTCGACGGGACTGATAAGTACAACCCTGGCGATGACATTAAAGTATCCAGCAACCAGTATATTGTACTTGCGGCTGTTGAAAACGCAGAAAATAAAAAAGTAAAGGCATATGCGAGCATACCTGTTGCGGGCAAGGTAAGCCAACCTGCCGGGACGCTTGTCGAAGGCACAAATTACAGTAAGCCGGCAAATGGCAGTACTGTCGGAACAATTTCCATACAAAGCCTGACTCCGGGCGATTACGGCATAGCCGTCTGGCAGTATGTAATACTCGGCAATCCTGCGGTTATACCTGCAATTAACGTTACAACGTCAGAATTTAAGAAATACACCGGTAATCAGGAGTTTAATATCTATAGTGCCAAGGAAGACATACTTGCCGCTGACGGCAAGCACATCCTGCTTGTTGGAACAACAGATGCAGACAGCAAGATATTGGCATATGCCGATATACTTGTAGAGTCCGGAGCTGTCCGCCGGGAAGATGCAGCCGCCATACCTCCGTCCAATATAATCGGACCGGTTATGGGCTCAACAGCAGGTACGATCAGCATTACAACCAACTTTAGTACCCCGATAGCAGGTGCTACCAAGTACAAATACAGATTCCAGGATACTGAGTTGAAGCCTGCTCCTCAAATAAACAGCAAATCGGATATATACAGTGAACTGGGAAAAGACTTGAAGGTCACAGGAAAATATCTGGTTCTGGTTGCTACGGATAACAGCGGCCTTATTAAGGCATACATTAATATAGAAGTTGATGAAAGTCTGATCAGGCCGGATAATGCTTATTTACTCAAGACTACCAATAACGACTATTCAATTGTGCCGGGAACTACCAGCGGAGCAATTACTGTGAATCTGGCAAAAGCCAAGATAGAGAATGATACAGGCAAGTCCATCTCCCAGTGGTGGTACAAGCTTGCAAGTAATGATTTTGAAATACCATATACCGGAAGCAAGATTACCGGCAATATGACAGCGGTGTATACCTCCGGAACCGATATTTTAAATGTAGCTCCAAAGCAGTATCTGCTGATAATAGCTGTTGACGTTGACGGTAAAACTGTTGCATACCTGAAGGAACAGATACAGTACAATCAGATCAGACAGGCGGATGCGGGCACACTGATATCCAGTGCCGAGGACAGTGTCAACTTCAACTATTCGGTTCCTGAACCCGGAGACAAGGGTGGACAAACCAAGATAAGGACACTGGGCTTCTGGGGATATAACGGCGG
The DNA here is from genome assembly GCF_000350485.1 of Ruminiclostridium cellobioparum subsp. termitidis CT1112. Taxonomy (GTDB): domain Bacteria; phylum Bacillota; class Clostridia; order Acetivibrionales; family DSM-1351; genus Ruminiclostridium; species Ruminiclostridium termitidis. Next base: position 89,675 of record NZ_AORV01000031.1, on the reverse strand, counting down.
AAGCAGCTGGAAATATACCATATCAGCTGCTCCGGTTGCCGTGCCTGTAAAATTCAGTTCAGCCAGCGGCTTGAACGGATATGCCGCCCAGCTCAGTGTCACGGTGGATGCAGGAAAATATCTCGTACTGTATTTGGTGGATAACCAGAATCAGATATTGGCATTTAAGAATATTAAGATCAGTGCCGATCAGATAAGACCACAGGATGCCAAAGTTCTTACATCAGTCAACTATTCGGCTCCTGTGCCCGGAACTGCTGCAGGCTCAACAATGATACCCTACCTGTCCTTCAGAGATCTGGACAGCACGGCCGACTATACCGGCTGGACATGGAAGTATGTTGTGGGAAATAGTATTTTCACCCCGCCTGCTATGGGTACCGATATTAATACAATAAGCGGCGTACAGGCATTAACAACCACAACTAATATCCAGGTAACGGCAAGACAATATGTTTTGTTGCTGGCTGTCGATAAAAACGGATTTATAAAGGGTTATGCCAATATATTGGTTAACCAGGAAGCCATTAATCCTGGAGATGCCGAGAGTATCCCGACTGATAATTATCATCTTACCAAAGGAACTGTGGAAGGGACCACCAGCTTTGATAAACTGGTTATGGTAGGACTTGATTCACAGGCCAGCAAATGGATGGTAAAAGTCCAGTCAGGACAGTTTGCAAGTGCCCTGCCGAAAAATACAAAGGTTTCGGGAGCATTATGGTATCCTTTCAACGGTACCGATAAAAATATCCCTGTAAATGTTGGAGACCATATATTGTTGCTTGCAACGGATACCTCGGGTTATGTCAAGGCCTTTGCGGATATCACCGTCGGCTCGGATGAAATCCAGGCACCATTTGCAAAAGAATTGAAGCTGAACGAGAACTATACTGTTCCGGCGCCTGGAAATGATGCAGGCACAGTCAGAATGGTCCTGCAGGAAACTAATATTCCTAAGGCTACCGGAGAGACAATAGTCTGGAAGTATAAGAAATCCGTTTACGGTTACAAGGCGCATTTCAATGATGATTCCTCGGGCGCCGAGTTCACAGTGTGCAAAACCAATGAGGATATGAAAGTAGAACCCGGTTACTGGCTGCTTGCAGCAACTATAGAGGATAAGATCAAGGCCTATGCGGTAATTAATATAGATGCTTCTCAAATCAAGCCTTCGGAAGCGCCTTTACTTGAAAAAGATAAAAACTTTGCAGCTCCGGTTCCCGGAAGCCAGCCCGGAACTACAAAAATTACCGGCTTGACGTATATGAACGTAACGGGTTCTGAAAACTGTGTATGGCAGATAAAGGTAGTTAGCACTAATGAAGTGATAATGGCAAACAGCAGATTTATGAGTCCTGACATAAGCAACTACACTTCAGGAGACATAACTGCAATGTTGAATCAATATGTAATTCTTGCTGCTGTTGATAAAACAAGCGGAATAGTCAGGGCATACAAAACCATCAAGGTTGAAGAGGGAACCGTCAATGCCCCGGCTCTCACGGCAGGAGCAAACTACACCGCACTGAAGCCTGGTACGGTATTGCAGACGACTTCTCTATACGTAGCTCCTGACAGCACGAAATATGTAGTCAAAGTGGCCGACAGTGCTCAAAATATTGCCGCAGGAAGTACCATCAACTATGCGGCAGCTCCGGGAGCCGGTTATGATTATTCAAATTACAGTGCGTACATTTCAGGTACAAATATTAAAGCTGAAGTGGGCAAGTATATTTTGGTTGTTGCGGTAGACAGTACGGGCAAGGCTCTGGCCTACCAGAATATTCAGGTAGTTGAGAGCAGTCTGAGAAAGGGCGATGCAACCCTGCTGAAAACTCCGCAGAACTATTCCGAATTGGAGGCCGGAACAGGTATAAATACTGTAAAGATAGCATTCCTTGACTTCTTCGGCCTGCCCACCGGTGAAAAGGAGTGGGCATTCAAGGTTCAGAGCACCACACCTGCTGCGGTTGAAATGGATTCCATAATACAGGTAACAACCCAGAACAGTTATGTTGCAGGCAAGGATATATTTGCCAATGAAGGGGAGTATGTAATACTGTATGCCGTTGAGAAGGCTACCGGAAAGGTTAAAGGCTATGCTGTTTTAGAAGTGAAACCAGGTGTGGTGAGAGGCGTTGCTCCTCTGCTTCAGTACAGCGGACAGGTACTGAAACCAGGATCTGCCCTTAATACCACAAGGATAGATGAAGCATTAATTACAAAGCCGTCAGGATCAAATGTCTTAAAATATATTGTCAGAAGCAGTGCTATTGGTACTGTTTTGAAAGACAGCCCATCGGCAGACTGGAATGTGTATACTACGGGTTCGGATATTCAGGCACTGGAAGAACAGCATCTCATACTGGCGGCAACTGATGGCGGCGGTTTGATAAAAGCCTACGCCGATATAACTGTAAACAGTACCGATCTCAGAAGTATTATAGCCACACTTGGCGGTTCGCTTATTGCTTCACCGGTGGATGAAACCAGGATTGCCGGCGGCGGTGAGACAATTACCATAACACTTGATTCGGCAGAGTGGACAGATGATGCCATTGCTGCAAAGAGGAGCCTGCTGCTGGGCGGATTTAAGGCATCGGGAACAGAGGCAGCCAAGTGGACCGCGGTTATGAACAAGGTTACACTTGTTGAAAAGGTTAATAATAAAACCATTCAGATCAGGTTGAGTGAAGTGGCCTATGACATAACAGCAAATCAGGAAATAACATTAACAATACCTGCCGAGCTGGTCAAAGGAGCCGTAAAGCCTATAGCAGCAAATAATACAATAACCATAGCAGCCTTATCAAGTGTCGTAATAGCTCTGAAGTCGCCGGCCAACGCGGATGTGACAAGCTTCAGCCAGGGTGACATCAAGGCAGGTTCATTTAAGATAGTCATTACACTCAAAGACGGTAAATTTGCCAGTGACGTGGATACCAACGCGGTAAAACGGGATGCGATATTTAACGGTTTGAAGGCTACTTATAATACCGCTGCCTGGACGGAGGTCATCAATGCACTTGTGAGTGCTGGAAAGACAGCGATAAACCTGAATTCTGAAAACAAAATAACAATTACACTGCAGGCAGTTGACTATAAACCTCTTGGGAATGAAGTTATAACTGTAACTGTTCCGTATAAGACTTCATCTGGTGAACCAATAATGGCAGGAGCTGTTAATGACGCCGCAGCTGCAAGCAAAATAACCATTTACTCCGATATATCTGCAGTACTGTCCGGGACACTGGTTTCGGCACCTGTTGCCGAGCCGGATATAGTGGCAGGTGGAAAGACACTGGTGGTAACATTAACCGACGGGAAATGGGTATCAGATATTGTTTCAAATGAAACCGCAAGGAATGCACTGTTTGCGGGTTTGACCGTATCTCCGGTCGTAGCCGCCAAGGACACCGAGGCGTGGACAAAAAAAGTCATTCCTGCTTTACAGGCGGCAGCAAAGCTCACCGGTCAGACAGTCATCACAAGGACCAGTGATACTGTTATAGAAATAACAATGCCGCCGGTGACCGGCTATGAAATAGGCGCAGATCAGGGTATTGTACTGAATATACCGTCGGCGTGCATTGCCGGAGGGATAAAAGACAAGCTTTCAGCTCCGCAAAGTATTAAAATAACCAATGTTGCTCCAGCAGTAGCTGCTGCTGTAAAAGATGTAAGTGTATCGGGGACAGTTTATAAGTTTAAGACGGATGATACCATTACAATTAATGTGGAGTTTGATACGGCTGTTGATGTCAGCGGAACACCGGTAATCAACCTGAATACAAACAGGGATGCCGTGTACAAGATCAAAACCGCAGCAAACATCCTTACCTTCGAATATAAGGTTCAGGCGGGAGATGCTGCTTCGAAACTGGATTACAAGAAAACCAGCTCACTGGTACTGCCCACCGGTACAGCCATAGTTAACAGCGGCACCAGTGTACCTGCTAAAATTACATTACCGGCACCGGGAAAAACCGGTTCGCTGGGCGACCCGCTTAAAACTCCGATAGTTGTGGATACTGCTGCACCTAAGTATGCCGCATCTTATCCTAAAAAAGGTACAATTGAGAAGGAATCGGCGACTGTACTCGTAAAGACCGGTGAGGCTGCAAATATATACTATGTGGTAGTGCCAAGCGGCAGTACAGCTCCTTCGGCTGATCAGGTGGTTGATGAATCAAAGGGAACAGTACCGGCTACATCAATTGATTCAGGTATTACGGCAGTTGCGGCCAATACCGAGGGTACTTTATCCATATCGGGCCTGAGTGAGAATACAAGTTATTCTGTGTACATTGTTGCGGAGGATATCCCTGGCAACAGGGCTGCGGTAGTAAAATTTGATTTTACAACGAAAGATGATACACCTCCTGAGTTCGGCAGCGGCTATCCTAGACAGAAGACACCGCTTTCGGATAACAAGATCGAGATAGACGTAAAGATAAATGAACCTGGTACCGCATACCTGGTAGCGCTGCCGGTTGGGGCAGCCCAACCGACCGGGGAGCAGGTGCTTGCATATAAAAATGCAAGCGGTGTGACAGTTGCCAGCAACCTTAAAGCAACAGGTACAATACCTGCCACCGGTGAGGTTACATTGACATTAACCGGGCTTACGGTATCATCACATTACGATATATATGTAGTATGCAAGGACCTGGCGGGAAATTTAACAGCTCCTGCCATGATTCCGGCAGAAACTTCAATGCTTAACCTGAAAGTAGTTGCGGTGGATCTTTCCAAGAAACAGTTATCCAACACCACGACGCTGATGGAATATAGTCTTGACGGCATTGACTGGAAAGATTGTTCAAATGGTACTACAACATTCACATTTGATGATAATGCCGCTGATCTTACAATATATGTAAGGGAAAAGGCCAATCCGGCAATAAACAAGGAGCAGCTGGGAGTATTCCTGAAAGCTGATAAAAATACCATCAATTTGGGTTTGATAAGCTATAATGTTGCTCAAGGGAAAATATATAATGCTTCAGCCATAAACCTCCAGTTCAGGATTAATGGAGGCAGCTGGTCGGCACTGAACGCACAGGCTTCCGGTGTACCAGGTTCTGCAACCGTTAATTTTGTACCGGGCAAGTTGGAGGTCAGGACAGCGGTGACAAAAACTGCATTGCCGTCAGATGCGGAATCTGTGGATGATATACCTGTTCAGGAGGCTCCTCCGGAGGTCAGCAGTGATGATGATGCAAATGTCATTACAGGTCTGCTGGGTTCACATGAATACCGGATCGGAACAGGCAGCTGGATAGATGGCAGTATAAAGAGCGATTTGTCCGGAACGAAGGATGTGGAGGTAAGGAAAAAAGCCACAAACAGAGCTCTTGCAAGCAATTCAAAGATTTTACATTTTACAGCCGGAGCTATAACAATAGCGGCAGTTCCTAAAAATGCAGCGGGTAAGAAAGCGGTAACAATAACCTTTGAGGAAAATACAAATAAGGCACCGCTCACCAATATTAAGGATTGGCTGCTGGTTGGTGAGGGAGACATAAATACAGGTACTATAACGACTTCTCTCAGCTGGGGTACGGATTTTACCGCCAGCTGGACAGCGGCAAATACCATTACACTGGTATACAATACAATGTCAGGAGCAACAATGAAGATTGGTAATATAGTTAAGATTACTCCTGATGCAAATATAAAGAATGCCGCCGGAACCTCCGCAAGCTATTCGGTAAAAGGTATACTGACGGGCAGCTTCAATCCGGTGCCTTCAATTGTGAGTATTAAAGCCATGAATACCGGAAATGGTGTAGGATTAAACAACAACGACAGTATAGTGATTACTTTTGATCAGCCTGTCATGCAGGGCACTCCACTGACAAAAGGCAATATCGGTACCTTCCTCACAGTTAAGGACAAGGATGGTAAAAAGAAGAACTCCCCATGGACAGCAGTTACAAACGATGCATCCATAATTTGGAACTCTGATACCATACTGACTATTGTATTTGACAATGTCACTGCTCCGCTGGCTTCACTGCTTGCTGCATCGGATAAAATAACTGTAGAAACCGCATGGAAATTGACGGATATAGACGGTACCACGGATCCCTGCAATGCCAGCTCCCTCATAACCGGAAGCTTTACATCGGCACCTGAGATTACCGGTGTTAATATTCACAGTGACGGCACTGCGGGGTTATCGGCAGGGGATACCGTAAAAATCACCTTCAGTCAGCCTACCGACAAAAAGGTAATAACGCAGGCATTGCTCAGGAGCTATTTTAAAATTTTATCTTCCGATAAGAAGACAACACACAGCTGGGGCTATCAGGACGAGTCAGGAATCTTCTGGGATGCCGATGGAAAGGTACTGACTGTAACAATCAGCAATACAACAGGAGTTACCCTTGCTTCGGGTGACTGGCTGACATTGGACGCATCAGCGGATATAATGGATGCGGATGGAGGAATTCAAGCTGTAGGAAAAGACATAGAAGTTCAGATCGTTTTAAATTAAAATGTTAAAAAGAGGAACTGCCGTACAATAAAATTTTATTCATTGTACGGCAGTTTGTTTTATTTTACGTTTTCTTTACAAGTATGTATAATATATAAGTAAATTGTGCCAATATGCCGATATTTTGGATGATAGCTAGTATTCTAACTTCCGGGGGTATTCTGAAATGAAGAAAAAATTAAGATTGATAGCAACTATTCTTTTGATAAGTATGATTTTTCCCGTATTTTCGGGGATAATCCAGCCGGTATTTGCCGCTGACCTTCAAGATATCAAGGTTACATACAGCGAGAGTACTGCTACTGCAACGATCAGTTGGAGAGCTGTTCCCAATGTGGACAACGGGAAGCTGGTATATCATGTACCGAACGGAACGGGTACCGGAGTTACCGAAGTAGAAGTACCGATAGATATTACAAAAAATTCCCTTTCAATAACAAAGATAAAAAAGGACATCATATATGATTTCAGTTTGGAACTGATCGACGATAGCGGCACTGCATACGTTGGAAACAAGTATTTTCTGGCAGGAACCACCGTAACTGCCGCCAATGTGGATCAGCAGGCCGAGAAGATGGACGGCGGCGGAATGGAAACCGGTATATATCCTGCTGTAAAGCTTTCCTGGAACATGCCCAAGGTATATTTCGGCGGTGATATGGTCAACGCAGATGCCGTACCGGCTATATTTAACGCAAATCAGATATATTTTAAATTTAAAATACAGCTTGACACCATGCTTAAAGATGTAGTAGTTAAAAAATTAAGTCCGGCCAGCAGTGATTACAAGGTTTCAATAGATGACGGCACAAAATACGATGTTAAATATAATTCTGCCACCGGAAAATTTGAATTTTATCTCCTCGGGAGGAAGGACTCAGATACCGAGATAGCTGCCATGCCCACTCCGAAGGGCATACCTGCCGGAGACCTGGGCTGTGTTCTGCCGTATCAGGAGCTTTACCCCAGTACTATTTACAGGATATCAATGATAACTATATTTGATGAAGGTACGGGAGATGACTCGGGTGTAGTTACCGGGATCACTCAAAGCCCCATAGATTTGGATTACATATGTACAAGTGTCAGATTTCAGCTGACAAAGGATACCTTGGGCAATCTGTATGTGCGTGTTTTCCGTGTCAATCAAAAAGGAATTGCACTGTTGAATCTGACATATGATATTCAGACCAGTTATGGAGGATCGTGGAGGCCAAGTGAAAATGTTATTAATGACAGGGATTTGGGTACCGATCCCGCTCCTATTATAGATATCATCAAAGGTGAAAACAATCCGGTTAAATATAGAATAGTTGTAATTGAAAACAGGATTCAATCTCCGGTTATGGAGTACAATATGCAGGATGATCTTGTAAAGCCTCCTGTGCCCAATAATATACTTACAAATGTGGAGCTGGAGTATCCGACTTCGGCAACTACAGTAAAAGAGACCTCCTCAAAGGTGACAATAACCTGGGATTATCCGGGTGATGAACTGTGGAATCAGATAAAGGATCAGAACTATTACTTCCATTTCAACTTGAGCCTTGCGGAGGATCCGGTCAGTTCACCTCAAAAGCTTATGGTGGACGGACAGGAGAAGTTCTTTGAAATTAAATACAGGGATGTAAAGAGTGTCAATGCAAACAGGATAGAAGTGGATAAGTCCGGAAGCAGGCCGAGGCTGAAATATGTCATGGATGGCTATGAGCTCTTCAAGGGCGTAGAAAATGAGGATCTGGACGGTGACGGTAACTGGGATACCTTCCCACTGCCGAATCTGGAGCCCGCAAACGCTTACCAGGGGGAGCAGCCGTATCCCAATTACCTGCTTCCGAATAAAACCTATTATCTGCAAATGTACACAAGTACTAAAGAACAAAAGGATGTTGGATATGTAGTCGGTGATTCCTTTTCAGAAAAGTCACTGATAACCAGCTTTACAACACTTTCTCCTGCGTCCAGGGATATATCCATACCAAAATTCCTGCAATTGGTGGAGACCACTGTAATTCCAAGCGACAGTGCAATTCCGAAGGAAGCGTCAGCAAAAATCAGGTTTGACCAAATAAAAATGAATGACGCCGACTGGAAAAATTATACCCCTGAGCCAGTTCAGGGACAGGACGCGGTATATTATGATCTTTACATGAGTACAAGCCCGGATACCTCGACCTTCATAAAAATTGCCTCAACTCAGGATCCTGCCGTCACCGAACTTCCGGATGATGTTAAGTTTACAGTTGAGGTGGATAATAATAATGTCACCTGGGTATATGCAACAATAAATAAATTTAGCGGGATCAATGAGCACTTTTTCGGGGGCTCGCTGGCGCCTAATTCCACATACTACTTTATGGTCAAGGTCAGACTGGTCATGGTCAACAGTGAACCGAAGGAGTCAATAAAATCCGCGCTGCTGCCGGTGACCATACCAAGGGGAGAACCCACGACTCCCGATGATTCGGAGAAAAAGCCTCAGGCACCGGAGGATTTTGCCATAGCTGTAGACAAAAATGGAGATCTGATGCTGACAGGTCAAAGTGTAACCTTTGAATGGACCATAAGGGACAGCGACTCTGCCTATAATCTGATTGCAACTTCGTCAAGAGTGGCCCCTGATGCCACACTTGCAGCCGGGGGAAGTATCCTTTCGGACCCGACATATATAAGTTTTATAACTGCATTCGGTAACAAGGGCAATGACGGTGACGGTACAAATCTTATTATGAATCCCAACATTGATCCGCTGCCGGCAAAATTTGAAATCATTCCGGGGACTCGTCCGGGAACCTCAAAATGCAGATATACCATTGATACCTGGCTATTTCCCAATAAGGTGTACTACTTCAGTTTAAGGTCGGAAAACGAGGATGCAGGCAACAATATAAAATCCAGCGTGTGGATTTCAATACCTGTTACCACAACCTTAATAGAGAGCCCAACTATGCTTCAGGTGGTCAATGACTGTGCGCTGGCCTTTAACTGGTATGGAACCCTGCCTACCCAAAATTACCAGATCAGACTGAAACCTGTGGGTGAAATTGATTATACGGTACTGACAAAGTCACAGTACACCATAGTACAGGATTCCAGATACTACAATTATGCCAGAACCACAAAGGACATAAAGCTCAAGCCCGATACACCGTACAATATACAGGTTGTAACCAGGGTCAACGGAGTGGAAAGCGTTATTGATATAGTAAAATATTCATCAAATGGCTATTATGAGACCAGGGATGATTATCACGAGATAGATGTCAGGTGGCAGGGTATTGCCATGGATCCCTATACCGAATTCGAAATAGCCATAAAAACAGAGGATGATGCAGACTATACTGTTTTGGACAACAGTGAGGATCTGGAGCAGTATGTTGATGTTTCGACCCATACATATCCTTATTATATTGAAAAGAGCATAAATAATTTAAGCAGCAGCTACTTTACATACAATGCAAGGATTAAGTCGGTTGAAGTGACATTGCCGGATGGTACAAAGGAACATAAACCTCTAAAAGCAAATACAAAGTATTATATCAAAGTCAGGACCAAAAAGACTGATGCCATAAATTTTGAGGCCGTGGCCCGGTCAAAATATGCCGGTCCTGTTGATACAAGGACGGAGTTCAACCAGGATGACTATGACGATGAAGATGATAATACCAATATCACGGACAAATTCCTGGATATGCTGGATAAGCTTGAAGAGAACGTGTACTGGGAAGTGGACAAGGCCACCGGTTCAATGAATAAAATTTATGTCAAGGATGAGAGGATAGTAAATATACTGGAATCCCCGGGCAACTATACTTTTACCATTGATATATCACAAAGCCCCGGCTATGTGAACAGTGATGAAATATATCTGGCCAAAAGTGTATTGAACGCCATGAAGAGCACAAACAAGAGCGTGATCATAAAGACCAGGGAAATAGAGTATACCATCAGACCTGAAACCTTTGATCTGGAAAACATGGAAGAGTTTAAAAAAGCTGCTGAGCTGGACCGTTCAAAGGATGTTTACCTGCAGCTTGACAATATTCAGAGTACGGGTGTACAGCCGGCAGGTCCGGCCGATGCCACAGCAGCCTCGAAAATGAATTCCCTTTCGGCCCAGGTGGTTGCCAGCAGTGCCACCAGTACTGCAATAAAGGATATGATTAAAAACAAGCTGTATAATGACAAAACGGGAATCATACAGAAAAAGCTGGATGTACTTAAAAATCCCAATAACTCTAAAACCAAGGGCGACGAGCAGAAAGTAAACGAATACCTGCTCCAGCTTATTGACGAGATAAAAAGCGAGCTCTCATATTATATTGAGGATACCATTAACGGTACGGGATATTCCAACGGCCTGTTCATACAGAAATACAGTATTACAAAGTTCAGTTCACCGATGGCGGTAAAGATGGAGTACAAGGGAAGCACCCTTGCCAATCCATATGTTTTATACAGCGGCAGCGGGAACTGGCAGAAACTTTCACAGAACATAAAGCGGGAAACAGGCTTTTTGAATTATGTTGTAACAGGTACCGGCAAATACATGATATTCTCGGGAAAAGATGTGGTATCTGCCATAGCCGATGATAATCCCGCCAAGGAGTATATCACCAGGCTTGCCGCAAACTATGATTTGGCATCGGTATTTCCCGGGGCCGACAATTCGTTCAATACGAAACTTACCGTAACCGTCAGGGAAGCAGTACTGTTTTATGAGCTGATTTCCGAGTCGAGGGTCGACAGCCAGAAGAATGTCAAGGATAAGGCAAAGGTGTATGGTATTGACAAGATTATCAATACCACAAATTTAAACAGGAATATTACAAAGCAGGAGACCGCAGCAGTCATAATAAAACTGTACTGCCAGAAAACCGGAGCTGACTACGGTCTGCTAAAGGTATCGTATAATAAGCTTATAAAGGATGACAGCGGCATCACCGACAAATATGCAATACCTGTCTACGCATGTCTGCAGATGGATATTATGAGTTTGGATTCCAATTCCAAATTCAATCCTTCAAATACTGTAAGCAGGGCCGAATTTACCATGGCGGTTGAGAAGATGCTGGAAAGCTGAGAAATCAAAGCTTGTTGAGGGATAGTTTATTTTGATCGCTGCAGCTGCAGCTGGAGGTTAACAGTTATATGAGAACAAGAAGAATTCTGGCGGCAATATTATCAATTGCATTCATATTGACATCATACGGGATGTACGGCGTATATGGCGCCGATATCCCGGTTCAGCCCGCGCCAACCGGACTGGCCATAACGCCTACAAATACACCGGAACCTGCCATAGGCTTCAGCCTCACCGACGGAGGGGAATCAGGTTTTTATGCCGATATAGGCTGGGGTAATCTGGCCAACCCTTCAGGTTCTGCCGGTATAAACATATTGGGGAAATATCTGAATATATATCTTGAGGAATCCCCTAAAGGCTATAGACCTACCAGACCGGCTTATGCCCAGGAAAAAGGTCTGGCTGCCGAAACAAAACCAATAAGGATGAAAAATCTTAAATCAGGAACTGTGTACAAGGCTAACGCAAAGGCTTACTACGAATATATCAATACAAACATACCAAACAGCCAGGTGGCGAAATCTGACGAATCGGCCGCTTCCAATTCTGTAAAATTCATGACCGATATCAATGTACAATGTTTTACGGCCGGAACAGGAAAAGTAAAAGTTATATGGGATGATGTCTGGGTTGATGGAAAGAGAATCAGCTATCAGCTGTATGTCTCGGAGGACAAGGAATTCAAGAATACCTTCCCAATCAGCATTACCGAGGATCTTATCGGTGAAAATGGTCCGGTCGTTCTGAATCAGACCGACGGGACTCTTGAATATGTTCAGAACGTAAAAAACTCCGGACGTGTTTATTACGTTAAAATAGTGCCGGTCATTACTGACCCTACCATAGTTAAGAGCACTCAGGTAAAAACTTATGCCACTTCAACCAATATACTGGTAAAGACCACAAAAATGTTTAAAAATGATTCCGGTACCGTATGGAAACTGGAATGGAGTCCTGTTCTGACCAGTTTGTCGGGTGCCGAAAGCAATGTAAAGGTCGAATATGAAATAATCAGTTTCGATGACGAGAACAAGCAAACAACTCTGGCGGTAAAAGAAAGTACGATGCATGTAATAACGGTGCCCGATAATTCCACTGCCAGATTTTATCAGATAAGGGCGAATATTACGAAGGACGGTCTGCCCTATTATCCGCCTGAACTGAAAATAAAAATAGAGTCTGAAAAATTTGCTCTTTTGGAAATGGAAGTTCCCACAACACCTCCCATGCCTGTAATAGTACCAAGCATTAAGGACTCGACAGGCAAAGTGGTAATATCCTACGAAGATATTGTGTCAGATGGGGTTGTTACACACAAAGGTGAGCTTGGCAAAGACACTGCAACCATACTCTGGGAGGTTCCCAAAAAAGCCGACGGCACCATAGACGACCGCATACTCTATGATATCTGGCTGATAGAAGATCCGGATACTATAGACAGTCCGCCGTCCGGTACACTTATAAGGGAATCCTTTCAACCGGGTGAAACAAATTTTGTGAGGGATGCCACAAACGGCAACCAGATAATTGGTTATAAATACAAATTAACCGGACTGAAACCAAACCATACATATTATTTTAAGCTGGTAGCAAAAAAAACTTTTGCAGAGGAAAAGGACGGAATAATTCAAAATGTCACACATTCCTCGGTGCCTGCCATAAAGGTAGTAATAACATTGCCGGGGGGCGGTATCGACACACCCCTTATCCCGTCCAATCCGCCTCTTGAAATAAAGAAGCAGCCTGACAGCGATAAGAAGATGATCACAGACAAAAGTGTTACCGTACAGCTGAAAAACAGGTGGTACGAGCAGTATAACAAAGTGCCCGATACCGGCAGATGGTATTATGTCAAGACCGATAGAGTGGATTATAATGATCCTTCCAGCACTATAGAGTATAATCCTTATGATCCGGATACACCGGTGGACAATAAAAACTACCGTAAAGTTGAGTATGGAGAGGGCGTTTCACTATATGTGGGCTGTGAGGAATATTACGAAGGTATTGAACCAAATCTTGCCGACACAACCAAATATCCCATAGATGGCTACAAGGTTGGAAATGTTCCTGCAAATCCAATTGCACAGCAAAATCTTGACCAATATGAAATTCCCGAGCTTAACGCTCCGGATAGTGTTACAGGCACAAACACAGTAACATCAAAGCATAATATAGTGATACCTGTAAATACACTCAAGCCGAATACTACCTACGTTATCTGGGTGAGGGCTGTAAGACCGGATCCCGAGCATCCCGGGCAGATGCTGCTGTCGGATGTATCAAATCCAATTATATTTACCACCCTGCCGTCGGATACCCAGGTGGTTGAAAAGCCTACTGTTCCGGAACTCAGCTATAACTACGTTTCGGACACCTTTGTAGATCTGGTGTGGGATTACAAGGAAGGAAACAAGTACTACATTAAATACGGAACGGTAGATAATCCTGACAGAGCAGGCAATACCATTGAAATTACTACTGAAGAGCTGATTAGTTCAGGTTTGAATTATTTGCGTGTACCGGGCCTGAAGCCGGACACACAGTATTATTTCTGGATACAGGCCGAATCCTTCAGCCCGGATCATTCCCTCAGTGAAAAGTCTGTCTGGAGCGACTCCCTGCTGGTCAAGACGCTGAAAGATCTGCCGCCGGCCACGCCGAGGGGGTTTGGCGTTAAAAATACACCCGATGCAGTCACCAAAAACAGTATTATCTTCGAATGGATAAAAGAAGATAATTTGGAGTATATCCTTGAAATTGCCAGTGATATAGATTATACCGACGCCAAGGAATACACCGCCGGAAGTGTGGCGGAGTTCAAGGTTGAGGGACTTATATCCAACCACAGATATTTTGCAAGATTATATGCCTATGATCCTGTAAAGAAACTGCGTTCCCAGCCTACACAGAGCATTAATGTGAGGACCAGGTCAAGTTCGGATGACTATGACTCGGATCAGGATGTGGACCATGTCATAACAGGAGATTATGTAGAGAAGGGAACCAACGTCATCGGGGGCGTATGGACTGTAAAGATCATAGGAGTCAATGCCGACAGGCTCATTGAGAGAATGAAGACCGACAGGGTCCTGGATTATACCGTTGACCTTTCCAAGCCGCCCGCAACTGCTACGCGGATTTCGGTTTGGGTGGCAAAAAGAGTGTTTGACAATCTGGAACAATTGAAGGAAAATGTTGCTTTTAAGACCACAATAGTAACATATGACTTCAAAGCGGGCATACTATCGGATATATCAACCACCGACACAAAAAGAGAGCAGATATATATCCTGGATATTGTCCTGACTCCCCAGAAGCCTGTTGCCAACGCCAACGAGCTGGTGTTAAAGCAGCCTCTGGCCCAGATCGGTGTGAAACTGGAGACAGGAGCAGATGTCATAACTGTTTCACAATTCAGTATTCCGCTGGTGATCAGGTATCCTTATACCAATGTTAAGGATTATACCGAGAGCAAAACCTACGGTTACTATTACAATCCGGTATTGAGCAACTGGGAGCAGCAGGTTACCTCAGCAGACTATGATACCGATAACAGTGCCGGAGTGATGAGTTTTAAAAGCCGGACACCGGGATTGTTTGCAATAGCCAATAGAACCGGCAATCTTTTTGATGATATTTATGGAAGCAAGTATGAAAGTTCCATAACAAATGTGGCATATAAGCATAAGCTGAAGAGTGTGACAGGCAGGAGCTTCAATCCAGACAAAACCATCACTGCCGGAGATGCGGTTAAAATTTTATTTGATACAATAGATGATTACAAGTATGACAGCGGCTTTATGCAGACGGCAGCAAAACTTGGGCTTGTCAACACAAACAAGCTGGCAACCGGCATGCTGACCAGACAGGAAGCGGCCTGCATGGCAACTGTCCTGTATGAAATCAAGTCAGGCACGCGTACCAAGGGAAATGTTAATATAATTTCAAGCTATAGCGACTACGGAAAGGTTGACAAATCCATCCAGAACAGGGTGGCCTTTGCGGTAGAAAATGGATTTGTGCCTAATGTGACCGAAACAAAACTTAATCCTGCTGAAAATATTTCCAGAGGAGAGTTTATGTATATGCTGGAAAAAGCACTTGTTTTAGCAGGTGAGATTGAATAGGCAGCATTGCCGGAATCCACGGTTCTCCCGGGAAATAGACATTTTAAAAATGTATATGACCTTTTTAAAAAGGCAATAATTTTATTATCAAATAAAATTATTGTTTTTTTATGGACAGGAGGACTTATGAAAAAGACACTTTTTGTATTAATTGCACTTGTACTGGCTGCTGCAATCATCGGAACAACTTATTACATAAACAATTCCAGGAGTGCTGAAACCGGTAAAATTTCAATTTCAGATGCTTTTAAATCATCCGGAGCAAAAATGGTAATAAATGAGCTTTACTTTTTTTCAAGGGCAGATAAGAGTATGAAAAATCTGGATGATCTGACAGCTGTTTGCGAAGATGTGTTTAAATCCCTTGAAATAGCCAATTATTCAAAGAATTCTGCCAGTACAGATACTCTTATAAAAAGAGAATTGTCAGGAACAACTAAAGATGGGGTTAAAATATCTGCAATGGCAAGTATTGTAGGGAATAAATCCGGTGACGGAGACAAATATATAACTATAGATGCAACTGAAACAGTCAATGGTTCAGCGTTGCGTTTGAGGGATAAAATAGAAGGCGTTTTTGGTAAATACGGGCTTAAAACCGTTGTCAACTCATGCATTACCGGAACCTATGAAGGTAATTTGCAGGATTCGCAGCTGGAAAATATCTGCAGAAAAATTCTGGACGACAGTGATGCAAAAAAGGTTGACAGCACAAGGCAGGAAAACATCATCAGCGTATCGGCTTTCTCACCTATGATTGAAGATAAGCTGAGTATCGATGGGAAGAACATTAACCTGAGTCTTGCCATCCGGTACAATAAAATCGAAAACAAGACTTACCTTTGGGTGGCAACACCTGTGGTGAACACCGAATACTAAGTGAAGCAATACAAAAATATCAAAGAGAAGGGAAGAGCTCACTTGGCTAAATATGTTATAAGAGAAGGTGTACCTTTAAAAGGCAAAGTAAGAGTAGATGGTGCTAAAAATTCAGTTCTTCCAATAATGGCTGCATCCCTGTTAGGTGAGTCGGAAAGTATTATTGAAGAAGTCCCGGATTTATATGATGTCAAAATGATGTGTGAGCTGATCAGATCACTGGGGGCAGAGGTTGAAACACAGCCCGGAAACAATTCGATCAGCTTTTACGCAAAAAACATCACTAATTCAACCGCACCCTATGAATTAGTTAATAAACTAAGGGCTTCTTTTTTAATAATGGGACCCATGCTGGCCAAAACGGGATATGTCAGGGTTGCTTTGCCGGGAGGCTGCGCCATCGGATCCAGGCCTGTAGATTTGCATTTAAAGGGATTTACGGCACTAGGTGCCGAAATAACCCAGGGACATGGTTATATCGAAGCGAGAAGAATCAAAAAGTTGACAGGCAATAAAATCTATCTTGATTTTCCAAGTGTCGGCGCTACCGAAAATATTCTGATGGCGGCTGTGCTGGCAGAAGGGCAGACCAGTATTGAAAATGCTGCTATAGAACCTGAGATAGTTGACCTTGCCAACTATTTGAATGAAATGGGCGCATGCATAAAAGGCGCCGGCACCGATACCATCAGGATTATGGGGGTTGACAGGCTCCAGGGCTGTACACACACTATAATTCCCGACAGGATCGAAGCAGGTACATTTATGGTAGCCGCGGCAATAACCAATGGCGATGTGGAAATTCAGAACGTGGTACCGGATCATCTCAAGCCAATAATTGCCAAGCTTAAGGAAACAGGGCTGGAGATCAGTGAGGAATTGACGTCAATAAGGATCAAGGGAAATGGCCCGCTGAAGCCTGTTGACGTGAAGACCCTTCCGTATCCTGGCTTTCCCACAGATATGCAGGCACAGATGACTTCACTCCTGAGCTGTTCGCAGGGGACAAGCATTGTGACCGAAACCATATTTGAAAACAGGTTCATGCATGTAAGTGAATTGAAAAGGATGGGTGCAAGTATCAAAATTGATGGAAGAACGGCAGTAATCGAGGGAAAGCAGTGTTTGACAGGTGCAACGGTAAAAGCCACTGATCTGAGGGCGGGTGCGGCGTTGGTATTGGCCGGGCTGGCAGCTGACGGAGCGACTGAGATCGGGGAGATACAGCATATTGACAGGGGCTATTGCAAGCTGGATCAAAAGCTTAAGGCACTTGGAGCTAAAATTGAAAGGGTGGAGGAATAAAAAAGATATCGGAAAGTGTAAAATGCATATATAATCATATATAATAAAGGTATTACAAAAAAATGATAACTGAATATGACGGGCCGGATGAACAATAGTATACGCGTGGGGTGCTGCAATGAAAAGTCTTGGATCCAAACTAATGATCTATTTTGGTATCGTTATAATAATTATAGTTACATCCGTTGGTTTTTTTTCGTATATATCCACCAAGAATACAGTGGAAAAGAGAGTGACTCAATCTACCGTTGAAACCTTAAAGCAGTTGGACCGAAATATGTATACTGTTTTTGGCGGGGTTGATGATCTCTCACTTTTTATTATTTCTGACAAAAATATAAAAAAGTTAACAAATACCGAGGTGGGGCAATTTCCCCAAATCGGTGAGCTGATTGCCCAATTGGATGAAACCTATGCCAATCTGACAAATACAAAATCATATATACTGGCGGTGAACGTATACTCCGACAAGGGCCTGAAATTTGAGTCGGCGGGGATATCACATGCTGAAAAGGAGCCCCAGCTCAAAGAGCGGGAAAGTCAGATACCTGCCGATGGAAAAAATTTATTGACATACACTTACCGGAGAAAGTACCAGCAGATCGGGGATAAATATGTCTTATCCCTGTACAGGCAGCTCAACGACATAAATAATTTGACAAAACGTCTGGGAATCATCAGAATAGATCTCAGTGAACGTGAAATAAACAGGATATACAGAGATATACAGCTCGGAGAAACAGGATATGTTTTTATTACCAACAAGGACGGAGTTATCCTTTCTCACTCAAATGTGGAAATGATTAATAAAAACATAAGGAATGAAGAGCTGTTTAAGAAGGTATTTACCGGTGAGAACGGTTTCTACAGGGAGAAATATTCCGGACAGGACATGCTTGTTACATATTATGAATCCAACATACAGGATATGACTTATATAAGTGTTGTACCCTTCAAGGAGATCACCAGGGAATTGAATACTTCGCTGAAGGTTACACTGAGTATAGTGGCCGTGGTTATAGCATTGGCCTTTATAGCCCTGTCGTTTCTGACAATGAAAATTACCAAACCCATAAAAAAAATGACGGTCCTGATGAAGAAGGTTGAGCAGGGAAATCTGGATGTGCTTATAAATACCGACCGGAAAGATGAAATCGGCACACTGGGGAGAAGCTTTAACAGTATGACCCGAAAGCTTAAAATATTGATAGAAGAGGTATATAAAATACAGCTTTCCAGAAAGGAAGCAGAATTAAAAACCTTACAGGCCCAGATTAACCCTCATTTCCTGTATAATACACTGGACGTTATCTATTGGACCTCAAGACTGGAGAATGCGCCCAGGACGGGAGAAATAGTCAGTGCGCTGGCAAAGCTTTTCAAGCTTGGCTTGAACAAGGGCAGTGAGATAACTACCATAAAAAAGGAAGTAGAGCATGTACAGAGTTATTTAACCATACAAAAGTACAGATATGATGAAATACCCGAGTTCCGTATAGATGTGGATGAAAGCATTCTGGAGCATTCAACCATAAAGCTGATACTGCAGCCCTTTGTGGAAAATGCTCTTGTACATGGAATTGCTGAAATGGGCGGCAGGGGAAGAGTTGAAATTCTGGGAAGAGATCAGGGTAAAAACATATGCTTTGAGGTAATAGATAACGGAAAGGGAATGGAAGAGGACCGTATCCGGGAAATCTTCGAGGAAAATTTTGAAAGCGACCAGAAGGGATATGGTGTCAGAAATGTTCATAAACGTATTAAATTATACTTTGGCCAGGACTATGGAGTTGAAATTTTCAGTAAAACAGCCTCGGGTACTAAAGTTGTTATAACAATACCAAAAGTTATTTTCAAATTGGATTCGGGAGGTCATAAATAATGATCAAGGTTCTGATTGTTGATGATGAAAAAATGGTTCGGGATGGACTGGTTTACACAATGCCATGGAAAGAGCTGGGCATTGAGGTGGTTGGAGCGGCAGCAAACGGGAAAGCTGCATTGGAGATAATCAGAGAGAAGAAGCCCCAGGTGGTTTTGACCGACATTATGATGCCTGAAATGAACGGACTTGAGCTTCTTGAAATTATTAAAGCGGAAATTCCGAATATCAAGGTTGTAATTCTCAGCGGCTATGATGATTTCCAATATGCTCAGAAGGCCCTTAAATCAGGTGTGGTGGACTATCTGGTCAAACCTGTGGACGCCGATGAACTGACACAGCTGATGGAGAGAATCGGGGATTCGCTGCAGGAGGATCTGACTTTTGATAAAGATAAACTTTATTTCCAGAGGGAAATAGAGGATGAACTTGAAAAATATATTGTTGCAATCCGTGCGGGAAAAAATCAGGCGGCATTAAGTACAATAAGCGGTATTTTCGGAAAAGAGACAATTAAGAACCTGCCAATTGAAAAATATCACAAATTGAGCGTTGATATTGTCAATACCATTTGCCTGATGCTGGAGAAGTACGGGGTAGAGCTTGAGAATACGGTGAACGAATCGTATCCCGGCCATTATCTCGAGCTTTTAAATATAACATCAGTTCAGGAATTGAGTGAATGGATGCAGGAGTTTACCAAAAAAATCATTATTCTATTTGACGATAATAACGGTGAAAACTATAAAATGGTCATATCAAAGGCAATTGATTTTATTGATAACCATTATTATGAGGATTTGTCAGTCCAGAGGGTTGCTCAAAATGTATATCTGAACTCAAATTACTTCAGTCACCTATTTAAAAAGATAAGAAAGGAAAGCTTTACCGATTATTTGAACAAGGTGCGGATTGAAAAAGCCAAAAGCCTGCTTTCAGAGAATATATACAAAGTATATGAGGTGTCAGATATGGTTGGCTACAGCGACTACAAATATTTCAGCAGCGTATTCAAAAAGCTCGTGGGAGTATCGCCCACAGAGTATAACAAGCTTGGAAAGTAGTGTTTCAGGCAGTTTTAGACAATTAATTACAGTAAAAGGATTTGTTTCGAAACAAATCCTTTTTTTATAAGGAACTTCTAAGAATTTCGGATACAATCAAAGAATTATGGATTTTATAAAGCGGGTTGTAGATATATAATAAAAATGCAGTTGGAAATGGCGCTATTTCTGTACAATATTACTGAATTATTATTAGGAGGAAATATGAATAGAAGAGTATTATGTCTACTATTGGCAGTAATCATGTTATTAAGCTTCGCAGCTTGTGGTGCTTCCAAGCCTGCCCATACCGGCAGCAGTTCAAATTCGGCAAGTGCTGCACAGTCAGAAGAAACAAAAAGTGCTGTAAATGATAATGAAGCCCAAAGTGCAAAATTCACTCTTTGGCATTCTTATGTGGGCTCTGACCAACGTACCGAATTTATGAAGGAAATAATGACACAGTTCAGAGCAAAATATACAAATTATGAAATAGATGAACAGCAGATCCCAAGAGATCAATATCAGACAAAATTGAAGACTCAGGCCGCTGCCGGACAATTGCCCGATGCCTTTGTAATTTGGCCCAATGCAATGACCATAGAATTTTCAAAGGCCGGTCTTCTGGCAGATATAAATGACTTGCTGAGCAGAGAAACTGAGTGGAAGGATAAGTTCATCGGCAGAGCGCTGGAAGAGTTTACAGTGGATGGAAAGACTTATTCGGCCGGTTTGGGTGTATCGGTAACGTCCATTGTTTTCTACAACAAGGCGTTATTTGAAAAATACAATCTTACATATCCCACCAATTATGCCGAGCTTAAAAAGGCCATAACCACCTTCAAGGAAAATAAGGTAATTCCAATAGCACACGGAAACAAGGCAAAATGGCCCGCACAATCCTCCATTATCAGCTGCCTGGCAAACAGATATACAGGCAGTGAATGGCTTGACAATGTACTTGCTAAAAATGGAGCCAAATTTACTGATCCGGAGTTTGTAGCCGCACTGACTACCTTCAAGGAAATAACGGATATGGGCGCGTTCAATAAAGACTTTTCAAGTATAGACAACGTTCAGGCCAGGGATTATTTCTACAGGGGAGATGCAGCTATGATGATAGAGGGTTCCTGGGCGGTTCCTGACTTGATTGAAAAGCTTACACCTGAAATGAAGCCCAATATTGAACTTGGAATTTTACCCGCTTTTGAGGGCGGCAAGGGAGATGCTAATGTTATGTCCGGAGTAAGTGCCACCGGTATAGCTATAAATGCAAAGGCAAGTCCCGAGCAAAAGGCGGCTGTCGAAAACCTTATCATGTTTACAACAAACAGTGATGCCCAGAAGCTTTATGCCAAATCAAATATTCCTGTCAGCTACAAGGATGTGGATATAGACAGCAGTACTTCCGATCCTATTTATACAAAGCTTACAAAGCTGATCAGCGATCATCCGCTGGTAACTGTGTATGATTCGGCCCTGAATTCGGAACAGGCCGATATAGTTAATAATGGCTTACAGGCTATTATGTCAAATCAGAAGACACCTGAACAGATAGCAGAACAACTGCAGGCAGCAGTGAAGTAGTTTATCTGCAATGGAATAGGAGAATTTAATTCTCTTATTCCATTGCACAGTAAAAGGAGTGAGCGAATGGACATTATCAGAAAGAATGTCAAATACATCATAGCCGGTCTGCTTCCTGCACTGTTGATCTATTTTATATTTGTTTTATATCCCATAGTGAGATCTTTTATTTATGGGTTTTATGATTGGAACGGATTAAGCGAGCCAATTTATACCGGATTAAATAACTTTAAAATCATATTAACAGATGAAGTATTCTGGCAATCGTTTAAAAATAATATTTTTATAGTACTTTTCTCAATTTTCGGTCAGGTACCAATCGGTCTGATACTGGCAGTCATATTAAGCAGAAATATCAAGGGTGCCGGATTTTTCAGAACAGCATTTTTTATCCCCATGATGCTGTCAACAGTAGTTGTAGGTCTTTTATGGTCAACCATATTAAACTCCCAGGTTGGTATTATCAACAGCATATTGGAGGCTATAGGTCTTGAGGAGCTTACCCAAAACTGGCTGGGAGACCCAAAGCTGGCCATGCTCAGTATATGTGCCGTGATTGTGTGGCAGTGCTTCGGCTATTACATGATTATATTCCTGGCCGCAATTCAAAATATTCCGGAAGAAATCCTGGAAGCTGCGGATATAGATGGTGCAGGTGAGCTTAAAAAGCTTACAAATATTATTTTGCCGATGCTTTGGCCCACTGTGATGACCGCGGTTGTACTTTGTATTTCAGGAAGCATGAGATCCTTTGATCTTGTGTTTGTTATGACAGGAGGGGGACCTGCCAACGCAACCGAACTTATGGCGACATATATGTATAACAAAACCTTTGCAATATATCAATACGGCTACGGCAGCGCTGTTTCACTGGTAATCTCAGTTATCAGCTTCGGTCTGATAATTATCAGCAGAAGTCTTATGAGCCGGAATTTATCGGATTAGGGGGATATGGCATGAATGAAAATACCGAAATCAGTTTGAAGCATGGCACTTCAAACAGATCGATTTCAAAAATAGCACTCTGCTTTGTGCTGGGTATGGCATCCATTATTACCCTTTATCCATTGATCTGGATGCTTTATACCTCGCTGAAAAGCAATAAGGATATATCCATGAGCACATTTGCACTGCCTACAACATTGCACTTTGAGAATTATGCAAATGCATGGAAGCAGGCAAATATAGGGACATATTTTATAAACAGCATTATTGTCTCTGTAACTGCTATAATTTTTACAGTATTTATTGGCGCGGCTGCCGCCTTTATACTGTCCAAATTCAGGTTCAGCATGCAAAAAGGTGTTTATTCCATTTTTATTGTGGGTATGCTGATACCGCTGCAGTCAATTCTTGTACCGCTTTTTATCCAGATGAGGACTCTGCGGCTGCTGGACTCCCTTTGGTCCTTGATTTTAACATATACGGCTTTTGGCCTGCCCATAACCATATTCATTATGGAGAGCTTCATGCGGGCTTTTCCCGATGAAATTCTGGAAGCTTCCATTATTGACGGCAGCCCCATATACAAGATGTTTTTAAAAATAATACTTCCTATGACAAAGCCGGCAATTGCCTCGGTAGTTATACTGAACTTTTTAAATAACTGGAAGGAATTTTCTTTTGCGCTTATTTTTATATCGGTAGAACAGAAAAAGACACTTCCATTGGGACTATACAACTTTCTTGGTGCAGAAACCAGTAATTATGCCGGTCTTATGGCGGCGCTGGTAATATCTTCAATCCCTGTCATTGCAATATACCTTTTATTGCAGAAGCAGGTAATAGACGGTATGACAGCGGGGGCTGTGAAGGGATAACCCGTATTGGCGGCAAGCAGAAATGGAATTAATTTTATATAATGATAAATCGGAGGGCGGATATGGAAGACAGACGATTCTTGTGGGGCGCGGCAACAGCGGCTTATCAAATTGAAGGGGCTTATCTTGAGGATGGTAAGGGCCTGAATATCTGGGACGAATTTTGCAAAATACCGGGTAAGGTACACAATGGAGATACCGGAGAAATTGCCTGCGACCATTATCATAAATTCAAGGAAGATGTGGGCCTTATGAAGGAGCTGGGGATAAACTCCTACAGGTTTTCCACAGGCTGGGCGAGAATCATGCCGGAGGGAAGAGGAAAGCTCAATCAAAAAGGCATGGACTTCTATAAAAAACTGATTGAAGAATTGCTGAAAAATGACATTGAACCGATTATAACCCTGTACCATTGGGATCTGCCGCAGGCGATCCAGAAAACAGGCGGTTGGGCAAACCGGGAAACAGTGGATTATTTTGTTGAATATGCCCAGGCGATGTTTAAAAGCTTTGGCGGTTCGGTTAATAAGTGGATTACCCACAATGAACCCTGGGTGGCAGCATTTGCAGGACACAGGCAGGGCAGGCATGCCCCTGGAATAACCGACCTTCCCACAGCGGTTCAGGTGTCCCATCATTTAATATTATCCCATGCAAAGACCGTTCAGGCCTTCAGGAGCAGCAGCAAAAAAGATGATGATATCGGAATCACTTTAAATCTGTATCCGGTTCACCCTGCCTCGGACTTGCAGGAGGATGCCGAAACCGCCAGGATTGTTGACGGATACCACAACAGATGGTTTTTGGATCCCATATTTAAAGGGGCTTACCCTGAAGACATTCTTGATATATACAACAAAGCCGGCGCCGCACCTGTCATACAAACCGGAGATATGCATGTGATTGCCGGCAATCCCGGGGATTTTCTGGGTGTAAATTATTACTTCAGAAAAGTTGTAAAGCGCTCGGATGCAGATCCTGTATTAGGATTTGAGGAGGTAAAGCCGGCGGGAAGACCTTATACGGCATTTAACTGGGAGGTTTACCAGGAGGGCATGCACGAATTGCTTTTAAGATTAAAAAATGAATATGATGATCCCCGGGTCTTTGTCACTGAAAACGGAGCAGCCTATGCTGATGACGTTGTTTCAGAAGGCATTATCCAGGACGATGACAGGGTTGAATATCTGAAGGACCATATAGCTGCAATGCTGCAGGCTAAAAAGGACGGCTGCAGAGTAGAGGGCTATTATGCCTGGTCCCTGCTGGACAATTTCGAATGGGCCTGGGGATACAGCAAAAGATTCGGCCTGTTCCATGTTGATTATAAGACGCAGCAAAGATTATGGAAGAAAAGCTCTTTGTGGTATAAGGAATTTTTAAAAAATATTAAATAATGGCAGGTATGAACAGATGAAGATAACAAGATGCAAGGAAAATCCCATAGTGAGGCCCGGCATATTTGACTGGAGAAAGGCCACGGTTTTCAATCCGGCTGTAATACTGGAAAAGGGCAGGTTCTACATGTATGAAAGGGCAGCCGGGTCTCTGATGCCTTTTCACTGTTATATAGGTCTGCTGGAAAGTGATGATGGCATACACTTTACTCATGTGACCGACGAACCAATAATAACACCAGGTACCTTTGGCTTTCCGTATGGAAGTGTTCAGGACCCGAGAATAGTAAAAATAGAGGGCAGGTTTTATCTTACATATGCATTACGCCCTTCATCCTACGGCTATTATCCCACAGGAGTGGGAAAGCCCATAGAAGTCAGCCCCGAATATCCCGACGGCTGGTCAAGGAAGGAAAGCTTCATGACCCGCTCGGGAATTATGGTATCGGATGATATGATACATTTTGAACAGGTGGCATATACAACGCCGTTTGAAATTAATGACAGGGACAATATACTGTTCCCCGAAAAAATAAACGGAAAATTTGCATTGCTGAGAAGGCCGGAGGAATATATAGGAGAAGAATTCGGAACAGAAAAGGCCGGCATGTGGATTTGCTATTCCGATAACCTGGTTGATTGGACCGAACCGAAACTTCTTGCTGTTCCGGAACAGTCCTGGGAATCCAAAAAAATCGGAGGCTCGGCTCCGCCCATCAGGACCGATAAAGGCTGGCTGACCTTGTATCACGGAGTAGATGACCATAATGTCTACCGTGCAGGGGCAATGCTGCTGGATATTGAAAATCCCGGGAAGGTCATAGCCAGGGCAAAGAGCTTCATTATGGAGCCGGAAGAGTATTATGAGAAATTCGGCTTGTATATACCTGATGTGATTTTTCCTACGGCAACTGTTGAAAAGGAAGGTATATTGCATATATACTATGGATGTACGGATACCGCCATCAGTCTGGCTACGGTTCCAACTGAGGAATTGATTGATTTTGTTATGGAACAGCGGTAATGTCATAAATATACAATACGGCATAGGAGAGAAGAACATGTTGCGAAGTCAGGAAATGAGAGGAATAGCTGCTGAAATAGACTCTTTGAAACTGGGGGCGGGCTGGAGTACGGAGGATCTCGGAAAGGCGCAGATCATGGTTAACAGCTCCTGGGGGGACAGTCACCCCGGAAGTGTACATCTTGGAGAGCTTGTCCATACGGTGAAAACCGAAATTGACCGAAGGGGTGCCAAGGCCGCCCGGTATACCGTGACAGATATCTGCGACGGTATTGCGCAGGGACATGACGGCATGAACTACTCACTTATATCAAGAGAAATGATAGCCTACACAATAGAGGTTCAGCTGAAGGCTACGCCCTTTGACGGAGCAGTATTCATATCCTCCTGTGACAAATCGGTACCAGGACATTTGATGGCAATGGCGCGCTGCAACATACCCTCGGTTTTTGTTCCGGGAGGAGTGATGAAAACAGGGGTGGACAACCTGACACTTGAGCAGATTGGTGCCTATCATGCCAAATATTTAAGAAATGAGATAACCCTGGAGGAGTATACATATTATAAGCACAATGCGTGCCCCAGCTGCGGAGCCTGCCAGTTCATGGGCACTGCAAGCACAATGCAGATAATGGCTGAAGCCCTTGGTATGGCACTTCCGGGAGCCGCCCTTATCCCGGCTTGGGGTGATGAAATTGGGAATTGGTCCAAAGCTGCCGGTAATGCCGTTGTTGATCTGGTTAACAGCAATTTGACACCGGACAGGATAATGACCTGTGAAGCTTTTGAAAATGCCATAATGGTACATGCGGCCATAGCGGGTTCTTCCAATACACTTCTGCATCTGCCTGCAATAGCCCATCAGCTTGGCATTGAAATAGACGCCGGGATGTTTGACAGGATTCACAGGCAAATCCCGCATTTGTGCAATATCCGTCCGAGCGGGGTGCATCCTGCAGAATACTATTGGTATGCCGGAGGAACACCCTATGTAATGGAGCAGATAAAAGAACATCTCAATCTGGATGTAATGACGGTAACAGGCAAAACTCTGGGCGAAAACCTGGAGGGCCTGAAAAAAGAAGGCTATTATGAAAAGTGCAAGGACTATTTATCTGAAAGAAAGATTGATAGAAATGATGTTATTAAAAGCAGCTCTTCTCCGATATCAGAACACGGAGCAGTGGCAGTCCTAAAGGGGAATCTTGCTCCAGAGGGTGCGGTAGTCAAGCACTCCGCCCTGAAAAAGGAGATGCTTGTTTTCACGGGAAGGGCCCGCCCCTTTGACAGCGAAGAGGAGGCTTACCAGTCGGTGGTCCGGAAGAGGATACAGCCCGGGGATGTGGTGATTATCCGCTATGAAGGGCCAAAGGGGTCGGGGATGCCTGAAATGTTTTACACCACAGAAGCCATAGCCTGTGATGACCAATTGTCAGGCTCGGTATGCCTTATAACCGACGGACGGTTTTCAGGTGCGACCAGGGGTCCGGCAATAGGCCACGTTTCCCCCGAAGCTGTTGAGGGAGGTCCTATATCTCTTGTACAGGAGGGAGATTTGATCCGAGTTGACATTCCCTCAAGAAGAATAGATATAGTAGGTATTGCCGGAGAGGAAAAAACCGCTGAGGAGGTAAACGGCTGCCTTTCTGAAAGAAGACGGACCATGCGGCCCCCTGTATTGAAGGAAAAAACAGGCATATTGAAAATATATTCAAAGCTTGCGGTTTCACCTATGAAGGGCGGATATATGGAGTAGCAGCCGACGGGAAAATGCCGGAAGGATTAAAAATACATATAAAAATGACTGAGTAAATCATAAATTATGTTTATATATGAATATACTAAAACATGTCCTTAGTTTTATGTGAGGAATTGATATTTGGGGCATGGAGGTAAAATGAAGAAACTTTGTATTTACATAATTTTCATGGTTATATTAATTGTTTTTATACCTTTATTAATGGTCCGCAATTTCAGCATAATCCAGGAGCAGGAGAAAACAGCAAAGGAGAGTACCGATAAGCCGCTGACCATAAATGTTTACCTTTCAGACCAGAAAAAGATAGTTAAAATGAATCTGGAAGACTACCTGATCGGGGTGGTTGCCGCCGAAATGCCGGCTTCTTTTGAAATGGAGGCACTTAAAGCGCAGGCGGTTGCGGCCAGGACATATGCCATGGGACGGGCCGCCAAGCTGTATGGTTCCTCTGAGACGGCGCATAACGGAGCCGATGTTTGCACAAACCCGGCCCACTGCCAGGCGTGGATCAGCAAGGAAACGGCAATGAAACGGTGGGGCCTGTTCTCAGCCTTTAAATACTGGAATAAGATTTGTAAGGCAGTAAGTGAAACCTCGGGACAGATTATTGAATACAACGGTGTTGTAATAAATCCTCTTTTCCACTCCAACAGCGGGGGGCATACCGAAAATTCCGAAGATGTATGGGATGGAACGGCGGAACCTTACCTTAGGGGAGTGGAAAGCCCCGGTGAGGACACTTTTTCAGAGTATAAAACCCAGGTGGTTTTTGACCAGGAGGAAATGGTCAAAAAACTGAAAGAATTCAACCCTGACTTCCAACTAAAGACCAAGGATCTTTTTTCTGCAATTAAAATAAAAAAGTATTCTTCCGGTGACCGTGTTATGGAAATGGAGATTGGCAATATAAAAATCAAGGGAACGGATTTCAGGAAAATATTTCAGCTGAAATCCGCAAACTTCAAGCTGTCAAAACTTTCAGACGGCAAAATAGACATTACCACCCTGGGCTATGGGCACGGCGTGGGGATGAGCCAGTGCGGAGCCGATTATCTGGCAAAGGAGGGATACTCCTATTCCGACATCCTGAAGTATTATTATAAAGGAGTAACTCTTAACAAACTTGGCGATAATATAAATGATAACAATTAATATAAATGATTTATATAAATCATTCCACCTCTATGTATATTGTTGGCAATAAAGGAAACAATATTTAATGGAGGTGGAATATTAATTATGAAGAAACTTATTCCAGACGAAAAGAATTGGAAAAACAAACTGTCAAAATTCTTTAATAATAAGGGATTTTATGTAATTCTTGCAGTTTGCATAGTCATTGTGGCAGCCACGGCGATATTTGTAACTACTCAAAACATGAACTCTCCTGATACCGGCATCAGCAGCGAAGGAAAAATAATTCCGGATGATGCCAATGCAAATCAATCAAGCCAGGAAGATCCTGCTAAAGCAGTTGCAGCCAACACTTCGGGCAAGCAAGTACCTGCCAACCAGACACCGTCGGCAAATACTTCAAAAGAACCGGCCAAGAGTTCTCCTGCCAAGGGCAAAAGTACTGCTTCCAATGCAGCCATTACATTTATCCGTCCTGTTGATGGGTCGATTATGAAGGACTACACCAGAGACGTAAATACTTTTTCAGAGTCAAAGACACTGGGGGACATAAGAGCTCATACAGGTCTTGATTTTAAAGTGGACAAGCTGACAAAGGTCAGGGCTGTAGCTGATGGAACAGTGTCACTGGTTGAGGATAATACAAGTGGCATCACCGTAGAAATCACTCACGGCACCAGCGGTTTGAAGACCAGATACGCAGGTCTTTCAAAGCAGGGCCTGGAGGATATAAGCTGCGGCCTTAAGGTCAAGGCCAATGAAATAATAGGCCTTGTAGGTGATCCCATTCAAAGTGAATGTGAAGATGGCGCACATCTGCATTTTGAAGTTTTGAAAAATGGCAAGGCAGTTGATCCTGTGCCATATTTGAAGGCGGCTTCAACTTCGGACAAGGCTAAATAACGAAAAAAACAAATATTCCTGACATAAACTGGAACGGAGTCTTAAAAGGACTCCGTTCTTTTCGTGAGTAAAATAATTAACCAGTTAAATTAACGCGTTGTGCCGGTTAGTTTAATTTTTGCTTTACCCTGTAATTTTTTTATATCAAATGGTAACTTCCGTACTAACTTCATGAAATAAGGATGCCCCAAAACAATTGCGAAAATTGTTTTTAACTGTGCATCTTATTTCATGAAGTTGTACTCGCGTACCAGTTGATTCTGATTAAATCTATCTGTAAAGCAAAAATAAAATTTTAATTGGCACAACGGGTTAAATTAATGTTTTAAGCATAAACTGCAGGGTATATTTTATATAGATTGTACTTCCGGGGGCGCTGCCACAAAATATTCTTGATTACATACAGAAGGAGAGCCAATTATGAGCAAATTAAAAGAGATTATTGAATATGCCATGAGAATGGAAAATGATGCGGAGGAATTTTACAGTTACAATATGGAGAGGGTTCAGTCGGCTGAACATAAAAAACTCTTTGAGGAGTTGGCCGAAATGGAAAAAACCCATTATGCGGTACTGAGCAGTATTTATGACCTGCTCAAGGTAACGCCTCCTCCCATAGTAATGTCCTGGGTAGTTGATGACACTTCAAGAGAAAAAAATGTCGCAATAATACCTGACAACTCTGAACTTATTTCTGATAAAAATGCTTTGTCCGACCTGGCAATAATAAGAATGGCCTACCTGATGGAAAGTGATTTTGCACTGTTTTATTTTAATGCGGCAGGCCAGGTGGAGGATGAAGAGGCCAAGAGATTTCTCCTCGAACTTGCAGACTGGGAAAAGAAGCATGAGGTCATGTTCAAGGTGAGGTATGAAAAGCTTCTCAAGCAGAGCTGGAAAGATGTTGCCGGATTCATATTTAAATAAGCCTGTTTTCCGGAGCAATAATGTCCATGGTTCATGAATGATACCCGTAGGGTGTTATTAATATATAAATATAAAATAGGGATTTATCGCAAAAAGAGCCGGAACGGCTCTTTTTGCTTTGAGCGCTGTATTTTCTTGTATTATTGGTACTTAAATAGTAAAATGTTAAATATAATTTAAATGGCATCTGTAAGTTGGCAGATACCAATAAAAACATGAAGTCAAACACTTGGCTTCACATGCGTGCGGAGGTAATTATGGCAAAGAAAAGAGTAGCTGTAATATTCGGAGGACAATCTTCGGAGCATGAGGTATCCAGAGTCTCGGCTCAGTCGGTAATTGAGAATATAGATAAATCAAAATATGATGTTATTATGATCGGCATTACAAAAGAGGGACAGTGGCTTACATATGACGGGCCCGCAAACAAAATCGGAAGCGGCGAATGGCTGCAGCTTGCGCAGGCCGACCTTAAGGAGAAGAAGCAAAATGCCCTGCTTTTAGCGGCTCAAAATCAGCAGGCTGATACTGCATCCCGGAATTTCAATGATATAACCGTCAGCAATACGGCAAGAGCTATTTTTACCGAAAGCTCGGCCGAGCCGATAGATGTTGTATTTCCTGTTTTGCACGGTTGTAACGGGGAAGACGGAACCATCCAGGGCCTGTTTGAACTGGCCGGCCTTCCATACGTGGGCTGTGGTGTACTGGGCTCGGCTGTGGGTATGGATAAGGCTTATACCAAGATAATATTTGAAAAGGAAGGCCTTCCCCAGGGTGACTATCTGGTGTTCAACAGGAAGCAGGTCAATTTCCGGACTGAAGAAGTCATGGAAGAAATAGAGGGCAGGCTGACTTACCCCTGCTTCGTTAAACCCTCGAATGCAGGCTCCTCCGTGGGGGTTAGCAAAGCTTCAAACAGGGAAGAATTAAAAAGGGCTCTCGAAATAGCAGCCAGGAATGACAGAAGGATTCTTGTGGAAGAATTTATTGACGGCAGAGAAATAGAATGTGCGGTTCTTGGCAATGATAATCCCATAGCTTCAACTGTCGGAGAGGTCATTCCCTGCAATGATTTTTATGATTACGAGGCAAAATATCAGGTGGGGGACGACTCAAAGGTGGTCATTCCGGCTGAAAATCTGCCTGCCGATACGGTGCAGAAAATCAGGGAATATGCGGTCAGAGCCTTTAAATGCCTCGACTGCGCCGGGCTCTCAAGAGTGGATTTTTTTGTACATAAGGTTACAGGAGAGATATATATAAACGAAATAAATACTCTGCCCGGCTTTACTCAGATAAGTATGTATCCAAAATTGTGGGAGGCAAGCGGCATACCTTACACCGAGCTCATTGACAGGCTCATCGAGCTTGCCTATGAAAGATATGAGGACAGTAAAAGAGAGTTTACCAATCAATAATTGTCCTTTGCTTTTGGTGGTCCCGGATTTGTTTTTATTTATTTTTCCTTGAAAAAATCCTGCCAAATGTTTATTATATTGGAAGTAAGTTTTGGTATGACTCAACTGAGGAGGAAACTGAATGAGTAAAGACGTGATAATAAATGTAAAGGGTATACAAGTTGATCCCGAAAACGATCAGAACACTCTTGAACTTATCACTGAGGGAAAGTACTATCAAAAGGGCAATAACTATTATGTAAGCTATAAGGAGAGCGAAGTTACCGGAATGCTCGGTACCACCACCACTTTAAAAATCTGCGATGGTGTCGTTACTCTCATGAGATTTGGCAAGGTAAACTCGCAGTTCGTTTTCCAGAAAGGACAGAAGCATATCTCATCCTATGAGACTGAGTATGGGGTTTTTACAATAGGTGTTTACGCCAATAATGTTGACATAAATATAGATGATACTGGCGGCGAGATCCGTGTGGGTTATCAGATAGAGATAGACAGTTACAATACAGGAAGAAATGATTTTTACATGCATATTAGAGAGGTAGGAGCTTCAAATGAAAAATATAACAGAGGAATTACGCCAGCAAATTAAAAATGCCGTACTGGGCTCGGTCAAAAAGGCAGTAGAAGCAGGAGAGCTTCCCGAACTTGAGGTCAATGATGTGGCAATCGAAATTCCCAGGGAGAAGGGACATGGAGATTTTTCAACCAATATCGCCATGCAGCTGACAAAGACAGCAAAAAAGGCACCGCGCCTGATAGCTGAAACCATTATCAAGAACATTGATTTCAGCAACACCTATATCGTAGAGGCAACCTGTGCCGGTCCCGGGTTTATAAACTTTACGCTGGACAGCAAATACCTCTACGATGCAGTCAGAATAATAAAGGAAGAAAAAGAACAATACGGACGCATAAATATAGGCAACGGTAAAAAGGTCATGGTTGAGTTTGTCAGTGCAAACCCTACGGGACCTCTGCATATGGGCAATGCCCGCGGCGGCGCACTGGGCGACTGCATAGCAAGCGTGCTGGATGCCGCCGGGTATGATGTGACCAGGGAGTTTCTGATAAATGATGCGGGAAACCAGATCGAGAAGTTCGGAATCTCCCTTGAAGCCAGGTACATCCAGCTCATAAAGGGAGCAGATGCGGTGGAGTTTCCCGAGGACGGCTATCATGGCGAGGATATAACCGAACATATGAAGGATTTTATTGCCGTTCACGGGGATAAATATATTGATGTTCCTTCGGAGGAAAGAAAAAAGGTATTTGTGGATTTTGCGCTTCCCAGGAATATCCAGAGAATCAGAGAAGGCCTTGAGAGCTACGGGATTCATTTTGACATGTGGTTCTCCGAACAGACTCTCCACAAAGGCGGGGAGGTGGCAGAAACTATTGAGCTGTTAAAGAAAAACAACTGTACTGTTGAGAATGACGGAGCTCTATGGCTTAAGGGCTCGGTAATAGGCAGTGAAAAGGATGAAGTGCTTGTAAGGAATAACGGCATACCAACCTACTTTGCAGCAGACATAGCCTACCACCGCAATAAATTTGAGACAAGAGGCTTTGAATGGGTAATAAATTTATGGGGAGCCGACCACCACGGCCATGTGGCAAGGATGAAAGCAGCCATGGCGGCTATAGGGATCAATCCTGACAGGCTTGACGTTGTGCTGTTCCAGCTGGTGCGCCTGTACAGAAACGGTGAAATAGCCAGAATGTCCAAGAGAACAGGCAAATCCATTTCCCTGATGGACCTTGTAGAGGAAGTAGGCAGGGATGGGGTCAGATTCTTCTTTAATACAAAGGCATCGGGCAGCCATCTGGATTTTGATCTCGACCTTGCTGTCAAGCAGTCAAATGAAAACCCTGTATTCTATGTGCAATATGCACATGCAAGAATCTGCAGCATGCTGAAGCTGCTGGAGAGTGAAGGTATCATGATACCCGATGTCAATGCCGTAAAGCTGGAACTGCTTGAAAGGCAGGAGGAGCTTGACCTTATAAAGAAGCTTTCCGAATATCCCGACGAGGTGAGGATATCGGCAGAAACTCTTGAACCAAGCCGGCTCACAAGATATGTACAGGAAGTTGCGGCCTCCTTCCACAGCTTCTATAATGCCTGCAGAGTGAGGGGCGAGGAAGAGGGACTTATGAAGGCAAGGCTGGTACTGGTTGACTGTACAAGAATCGTAATCAGAAACGTACTTGACCTGCTGAGTATCAGCGCACCTGAGAGGATGTAACCGCCGGTTGCGGATAGCAGTATTATTTCAAGTGAAATCAAAAAAATAAACAGATATAAGAATCCCCTGCAACTTAAGATTTATACCTTATGTTACAGGGGATTTTACTTTGAGAGCACGAAATTTATCATTTTGTGTACAAAAATGAGAGATAAGAGTTGTTATAAAATATAATATATGGTAGAATATTACATACAAATCCAAAAAAGTAAAAGGGGGTACAATATGTTCACAAGGATAAGGTTATCAGCTTTGTTACTGGCAGTGTTTGTGGGTGTATCCTTCACAAATATCTCTGCTTTTTCAACACAGGCAGACGGACCGTCTGCTGCAGTGAGCAATACGGCCGGCAATGAGAACCCGGGTAAAATTATACTAAGCCGCCATGAGTTAAGTATGGCAGCCGGTCAGACGGTGCAATTGAAAGCGGTTATGCAGACCAACGGAAAGACGGTACAGGGTGATACAAAGTTTTTATGGATATCGGACAAGCCGAATTCCGTAAAGGTGGATTCAAAAGGTAATATAACAGCTGCAAAACCAGGGTCAAAAGCTGTGATAACCGCAAAAAGCCCTGACGGAAAAGTTAAAGCCTACTGCTATGTCACAATCATGTCGGCAAAGGAGGCGGAAAACTGTGTGTCGGTTATTGGAAATTCGGTTGTTTCAAAACCGGAGTACACCATGTTCACAAAATTTATTATGAATACCCTGCTGGCACAGAATCCGGATTTTTCCACCGGTAAGGTTGACTGGTCGTCCCAATTTGAGGGATTGCCGCTGAAGGAACAGGTTCAAAAACAGGCACTTGAAAAGATCCAGGAGTTCAAGATCCAATATAAAAAGGCTCAGGAAGCTGGTATTAAATTTGACGAAAACGATGAAAAGATGTTGGATTCCCAGATACAGCAGCTTATCGCCGACATGGGAGGACTTGAAGCAGCCGAAGGGGAAGTCAGGCAGGCTTATGGCATTTCACTGCAGGAGTACAAGCAGGTTTGTAAAGATTTAATACTGACACAGAAGTATGCTGAAGCCGAGTACGATAAAGTTAAGGTGTCGGAAAAAGAAACAGAAGATTATTATAATACCCACAAGGAGGATTATGACAGTGTTACCGTAACTCATATCCTCATATCCACAGTTTCGGAGGACGGCGGGCAAATCAGCAGTCAGGAAAAGCTGGCTGCCGGGAAAAAGGCTGAGGAGCTGCTGACCAGGATCGAGGCAGGGGAGGATTTTAAAAAATTGGCTGAGGAATATTCCGACGACCCTGGAGTAAAAGAAAATGGAGGACAGTATACCTTCGGAAAAGGGGAAATGGTGGAGCCATTTGAAAATTGGGCCTTCACTCACGCTCCGGGAGATACCGGCATAGTTGAGACCGATTACGGATATCATGTGATGAAAATGGACAACAGGGAGGAAGAATCCTTTGAGGCTTTAAAAGATATGATCCAGACCACACTTATCAACAACAGCTTTAATGAAACCTATACTAAAAATCTGACTTCCTGGAAACTGCAGCCCCAGTATGAGATTATCGTGAATAAAAGCATCATGGATGAACTGGACAAGACTTTATACGAAAAATAAAACAAATTACAGTGGAGTGTCACAAATTAAAACAACTGAAATACGTGAATTATGTTTATAGTGCGCGAGTACAACTTCAATAAATGGTGCTCAATTAAAAGTATATGCCCGAAATTGCAGGTGAAGCACAGGTGTTTTTGCTGGCAAATCGGCAGGAGGCCGATTTGAGCAGCAATCCGAGACAGGAGGTCGAGTATTGTGCGACAGCAAAAACACCTGTGATGAGCCGTGCAAATTTCAGCATGTACTTTGGGAGCAATCCATTTATTGAAGTTTGTATGGGAGCACTATACAATACTTTTCACATTTATTTCAATTGTTCTGGTTTTGCGATACTCTATTGTTCCTAAATCCTGAATTTTGAAACATACACTTTCAAATTATCGGACGCGGCTTTTGAATCCCGGGATATCTGTACGACTTCATTTCCCTTTTCAAGGATTCCGGAGGCTTTGACAGCGATATTCGTCGTACCTTCAGCCGCTTCACCCGTGGAGATGGTGATTTCGTTTATGGCTTTAATCATATTGTTTATGGAAACCAGAAGTTCTTCCGAGGTAGAGCTGAAATCCAGCACCAATTCATCGATATGTGCGGCATCCCTGCTGTATTGTTCACTGGTGTCCACCTGACTGTTATAGTCTGTGATGACAGTATTTTCAATAAAGGATAAAATGTTTTTGGAGCTGTTTACCAGATTTTCTACGGCGCTGAGTACGCTGGTGGTGACACCCTGTATTTCAGCGACGGCCTTTTTGGAATCCTCGGCCAGTTTCCTTATCTCATCTGCCACCACGGCAAAACCACGGCCTGCTTCACCGGCTCTGGAGGCTTCAATGGCAGCATTCAGAGCCAGCAGGTTGGTCTGGCTGGTGATCTGCATGATGGAATCAGAAAGCCTGCGGATCTGCTCAATTGATTTACTTTGCTCTATAGCCTGTGTAAGCTCGATATTGGTTGATTTATAGATATCATATGCGTAATCCTTGGATTCTTTGGCTCCTGTCTTGAGTGCAAGTGCTCTGGAGTTGATTTCCTGGGCGGCAGAAGAGGTGTCCTGTGCCTTTTTGGCTATATTCTCCACCGCAGACTCTATTTCGTGGGAGGTGGCGTTCATTTCCTCCATTGTTGCGGCAGTCTGCTGCATTCCGGCTGAAAGCTGCTCTGTCGTGGCTGAGACATCCTCAATATTCCCATTAAGGTCTGAAATCCTGCTTACGGTATGGAGCATGGCTTGATCTATTCTGGAGGATTCGTCCATAACCGATTTGATTATTCCCTGTATCGATTGCTGCATCCGGTTGGCCGCCCTGGATATTTCACCGAGCTCGCCCTTTAACTTCAAGCTGCTGTCATCAAGCCTGTGGCTGAAATCCCCGTCTGAAAACTTATTCAGCTGAACATTTATTTTCCC
This sequence comes from Ruminiclostridium cellobioparum subsp. termitidis CT1112, assembly GCF_000350485.1. Classification (GTDB taxonomy): domain Bacteria; phylum Bacillota; class Clostridia; order Acetivibrionales; family DSM-1351; genus Ruminiclostridium; species Ruminiclostridium termitidis. The sequence goes on along the minus strand of NZ_AORV01000031.1, from coordinate 51,617 downwards.
TATTGACTTGCTCAACACATGACCTATATTAAAAGCGAGAGCTGATCCAATGAAAAGAACAAGGACTATGATAATTGCTATTGTTCCCACAATATTAAATATCTGTTTGTCTACAACGCTTTTTTCAACCCCCACAAACCACATACCTATTATTTTTCCGTTGGAATCCTTAAGAGGAGTGTAATACGTAAATACATTCTTATTTGCAACCAGAGCGGTACCGTGAAAATCCTTTCCCTCTTTCAAAACGGTATTGGCAACTTCTTCGGAGGCTTTTGTTCCCGTTGCCCTTGAACCGTTATCCAGGAGTACGTTTGTTGCAACCCTTGTATCATTCATAAATATGGTTGCCAGATATCCGCTCTCCTTTTGGATGGTATCGACAAACTCCACAGAGTCATTGATTTTTTCATTCCCCTTGTAGAGCATGCCGTCTTTAATATTCCAGTCTCCGGTAAATCTTTCGTTAAAGAAAGCCAGGGACAGATTGGCATTTTTTTCAATGTTGGTTTGATAGTTTCCGGTAATTATCCCTGACACTTTGAAATAAACAAGGAAAAAAACTGTAAGGGCGAAAAGCAATAAGATACCTGTAAAAGACACAATCAGTTTTGCCTTTATTTTCATAAAATCATCTCCTTGTATTAGTATACTTTCCTTATTTGGGGGGCATTTACAGCTATGAAATGAGGTTTTGTTGATATAAATTTATCGTCCTGAAACCTGAAATTTTTATAGGACTTTAGTCCTAATTTGTATAAGACTTTTTGAAAATTTCGCAATATTGTAATGAAACTTTAATAATAAATATCCAAAAAAAACCGATATAATATGCATATACATAAAATTTGATTAACGCAGAGGTCAAATAGATGAATCTTTTTCAATCACTAAAATCATTAAAATACAAAAAGAAATCAGGATCCGTTTCAGGATCAATCAGTAAATTGATAGCCTTAACCGTCAGCGCTGCAGTCTTAATCCAGTCAGGTTACGTATATGCGGCTGTTGGCAATGAACCCACGGTAAATTCTTATTCAGCCACTCAAAACGGGCAGGCTGTGATAAATAACCTTAAATATACCGACATGAGTAAAGCTGCATATGATTTGAAGGATGCGGTTTACCAGAACGGTGCACTCGATTTGTTAAAGGGTTTTGGAAACACGCAGTTCAACCCCAATGGAACTGTGTCCAAGGAAATGGCTTTATACCTGGCATATATGGCAGCCAACCGGGTGCAGGATATCACTGCTCTGGGACAGGCCCTCAATGCCGTAAGACCTGCAGGACAGAAAAAAACAAATCTCCAGGCCGTGCTGTATGACGGAAGTCTTCAGCTGGCTGCAAATGAAGGCCTGATAACTCCACAGGATCTGGCAAATGCCCTGAATGCAGACCAGAGCACTCTGGCAGCAGGTGATTTCAGAAGAGGTTCGGCAGCACAAAGACAGGAATTCGCCACCTGGCTTGCAAAAGCACTGATGCTGCCGCCTGCATATGAGGAGCAGGAACTGTTCAATAACTTCACCGACTGGAACAGTACGGTTGCCGAAAACGTACCTTACATAGAAGCCATTTTGCAAAACAATATAATGAGCGGCGACGGAAATGGAAAATTCAATCCAACCAGGGCCGTAACCAGGGAAGAGGCAGCCAGGGTTCTTAAGAACGCCGAAGATATCATATTGCCTCTGAAGAGTATGGAAAAGAGAACAGCCACCATAGAGGATATTCAGAAAACCAATGATACCTCAAAGGGTTACAGAATAGATTACACCTCATTTATTGTGAGAAATTCCGACGGGTTATTGGATGAACTGATAACCGAGACACGTTACCAGTCTCCCACCACTACCTCCAATGAGCAGACCGGCAAGGTACAGGCCTCTCTCAAGACTGAAATTCCGGTCTTTAAGGACGGAACCATTACAAATTCCCTGAGTTTGAAAAAGGGTGACCGCCTGGAATATATAGTAGGTTCGGAGGACAAAATCATCAGGTATGCCAGAGTTCTGTCGAACAGCGGTGAAATGAGTTACGTGGCAGCTATTGTCAACAGCGTCGGCACTGCCGGCAGAACCATAAACTACACCCCGCTTACGCAGACTATCAAGTACCCTGATCAGGCCATCTCCAATCCTGTCAAAAAAACGGCAAATGGAAATATAGTGTACGAAAACCATTCCTATTCCAATAATATTTTAAATGCAATAACAAAAGCTCCTGTGGATATGACTTCTATTAAACCTGAAATGGTAGTGGTAGTGGGCATACAGCAGAATGTGGTAAAAGAGATAGCGCCGGTCACAGTCAAGAAAGCACGTGAGGCAGGTCTGACCTCGGGCATTGTTGAGGAAAACAATCCCCAGCTGGGCTATCTGTCCATGTATAAGGCCGACGGTTCGGGCCCGCTGGAGCTCTCTGCACTGAGAATTTTCAACTATGACGATCCCAATAATGTTGAAGTGTATAAAAACCACCAACCGGCAGACCTGGAGGATATTGAACCGGGAGATACGGTGTTTGTGAGAATAGATGACACCGGAGCTGTTTCTTCAATAAGCAGTGTTGACAATTATTCGGTGCGGTATGGAAAGGTCATTTCCAGGAAAATCAATTCAATTACCGTTGAAACCGATAAAGGTGTGCTGCAGTACAATACCGACGGAGTCAATGTCATCAAAAGCGGAAAGCTGTCCAAGCTGACCCAGCTGAAAGACGGCGACAGGGTAAAGCTGCTTGTAAATGAGGCACCCAATCTGACAAGGCTGAAAGAGATAATTATTGAGAGCGGAGACAAGCTTGTTGCAAATATATACAAGGGTAATTTCAAAAGCTACAACAACCTGTCAAACCAGATTGTTCTGAGCGATCCATGGGTATTCCGAAGAGGCACCTGGGTCAAGGATGAAGCAGAACCTATGAAGACTCTCAAGCTTGATGAGGATTTCACCGCGTATTTTGGCGGTAACGCCCAGCCTGTGAAGAATTTAAACAAATACCTGAACGGGTCGGTGGTATACCTTGTAAGCCAGAGCGATTACGGAAACAATGAAAATGTTGTAATGGCAAACTTTACAAACGACCTTGAAGTTCCATATAATGACAGAGTATATACTGCCGGTGCCAACAAGTTTACACTGCAGCAGGCCCAGACAAGTATTTCATATGACAACGGTACTATTGTAGTCAAGGACGGAAGACTTGTACAGGGAAGCAGTGTCACTGCCGACGATTACACCTATGTTGTTGCAAACAGGGATGCCGACAGCGGAACTCTTGTGGCGGGAGTGGTAGCCATAGAGAAGAGAGCGGGAACGGATACTTTGCAGCTCTTCAGAGGAAGAATTTCCGGTATAGATGAGTACAAGAGCGTTACGCTGCAGTCCTACTCAAAGCTTAACGGTGTAAACTGGGATTTTGCCAACACCCCGGTAACCTTTACATTGAACTCCAATACAAGGATCACAGATACCGACGGTATTGTGGGCCAGGGAGACTTTAACAGCTATAACGGCGCCACGACCTTCAAGAACAGGACTGTTTATGTGCTCAGTGACGGAACCAACGCTGTTGAAATAAGTACCGCTCCGTATGGAAATGTAAATATCACCGGTACTGTTATAACCGCTTCGGGAGCCACCTATGATGATGAAGGAAAGCTCCTGACCCAGCCGACGGCATTAGAGCTCAGAAACGTCAAGTACTATAATACTTCTACAAAGCTTTATGTGAATATGGCTGACAGTAAGTTCAATTTGCTGGCTAATTCATTCATAATAAAGAATAATGTAAGAATTCAGTCTTCAGAGCTTAAGAAGGGCGATAAAGTCAGAGTGTTGAAGAAAGATACTGCTGTTACCGGCGATGCATATATCGTAATAGTTGAAGAATAGATAATAATCAGGCGGAGGTCAGGTATTTTGCATAAATTATTTGAGAGATCAAAAACTGAAAAATACAAGAGACGGGGGAAAACCGGAAAGCGGACTGCAATAAGTGTGATGCTGTCAGCAGCCATTTTATTGTCACTGAGCCCCGGTAACATATATGCGAGGCAGGGAGACAGCGGTTATGAAGGCGGGATCTCCTCGGGGGAAACACCCAGTATGACCAGCCTGTCCTCTGCCAGCAAGTACGAGTTTCAGTATCAGGAGCCCTGCTTTCTAACAGGAGTACCTGTAATTATGAGCGGTACTCTGACACTGTCCAAAAAGCTTAAAGAGGATACAAAAACTAAAACGCAGACATTGACCAGTACATATGCCTATTCACTTAGAAATGGAACACAGAATACCTTATCCAGAACGCTGACCTTTGTCACCGTAATAACTCCCAAGGACAACGGCCAGAAGGTTGAAGCGACCCAGCTGACCGCGGCCAAAGAGAACATAAAGATAGGAAATGCGGTTTATACAATCGGTTCAAAAGATGATTATGAACTTACAAAGTCGATTCTTAACGATAATAAACCTGCCGTAAATTACTATTCAGGTGAAATAATGAGCAAAAAACGGTACAGGATGGGAACCACCGGCTCCGATTATGTTGTTGTCAACTCCACCACCGGCTACACCGGTTACGACCAATACTGGAGTTCGGCCGAGACTCAGATAATCAAACAGACCATAGAACAGCAAAGAGCCGGAAAAGCTCCTGTTCAGGTTGGTGATATATCAATGGAGGTTTCAACTACCACAAAAAAAGAGCTGGAATACTATGAGAACCTCCCTGAGCAGTCAAGTATAGCAGGGGGATATGTCCAGACACAGGCAAATGAAAACATATTAAAGTATACTGCCGATCTCAGCGAGCTGGACAGCAAAAGAAATCCCACAACCAAGGTTGTAAAACACACTGACAGTCTCAAGCTTGAAAGCTTTCCGACTTCCACAAGAATGGTTTCTCCCAACCTGAACCAGATAAGAGGCCATGCTTCGGAGGAAAATATCGCTTTATTGTTCGGGCTTGAAGCCTTCAAAAATCCGGCAGCCTTTGATCCCCAGGAATATATCAGCAGGTCGGAGTTTGTGGACGCTTTCTTAAAGGTGGCACCGGCAGTTCCCCTGGATCCTGCCTTCAAACCCAAGAAAACTTCGACCAGGACATCCAAAAATGTGGTAATAGTCTCACCATTTTCAGATGTTGCAGTCAGCAACCCTTATTTTACAAGTATTGAGGATGCAACAAAGAGAGCTATTATCTCGGGCAACGGAAAAAGTAAATTCAGGCCTGACGAGCTTATTACCGTTGCCGAAGCCGTGGCAATCATGGTCAATGCCCTGGGACTCAACGGCCTGGCCCCAAATCCTGTTCCTGTGACAGGCTTCAGGGATAACGACAAGATACCCTCCTATGCGAGAGGACCCATGTATGTAGCAGAGAGACTGGGTTTGATTTCAGGAGATACGAAGGGTTACATATACCCAGATAATAAAATAACCAAGGCCGGGTTTTCAGATATGATGAGAACATATATCGACTACATGGGCAAGGATCTGAGAAAAGAGTATGTGGAAAAGCTCATAAGCTATTAACCGGCAGCAATTATCAGCAGCAATCAACAATTTAACAGCATGGGAAGGACTGAAGCCAATGAACAAAACCAGAAGAATTACAGCGGTCATACTGACGCTGGTCATTATATTTACTGCTTTTACAACGAGCACTTTTGCCGCCGGAACACAGATAAACGATCAAACCGAATACCTGGAAAGCGTCAGGGAGATTATCAGGCAAAAGTACAACGGTCAAATTCCGGAAGAAGAAATGGAAAAAGCCACAACATTAAAGGGTATATTTGATACTCTGGATGATTATTCGGAATTCATGACTTCGGAGGAATTTGATACATTTGTTTCAAGTCTTTCGGGTTCCATAGAAGGTATAGGAATTCAGCCTGCTATCCTGGACAAGGATAAGTATGCAACAGTAATTAAGGTTTTCAGGAATACGCCGGCCTGGGAGGCCGGAATACTTACCGGAGACCAGATTGCTGAGGTTGACGGGGAATCTGTGGAAGGACAGCCGGCTGAGGACGTGACAAACAGGATTCAAGGCATTCCTGGCACCCGGGTAAAGCTGGGTTTGATACGCCAGGGTCTTAAAGACCTTGTAAGAGTAGAGGTGACGAGAGCCGAAATAGATATTCCTTCAGTACACTATGAAATAAGAGGGGATATAGGATATATACAAATTGATCTTTTTGGTGAAAATACATACAGCGGAGTGGATGAAGCACTCGGATATTTTGACGAAAAAAATATTACCAGGGTGGTACTGGACCTGAGAAATAACGGCGGAGGATATGTGGATCAGGCCGTTAAGGTGGCACGGCGATTTGTACCCGAAGGGCTTATCACAACACTGGATTACAAGGACGAGGGAGTAAAAGACGAGACATACTATTCCTCTCTGAAAAAGCCCAAGTATAAGCTGGCCGTACTGGTAAACGAGTATTCTGCAAGTGCCTCGGAAATTTTGACCGGCGCCGTAAAGGATACCAAAGCCGGGGTGGTAGTGGGGACAAAGACTTTCGGCAAGGCAAAAGTACAGACCTTTACCCCTATTTTAAGCTTTGAAGCATTTGAAAGCCTGAACAGAGATAATGAGATCAAATCGGCCGATGCCAGCAATTTTATCTATATGATTGATGATACGCAGCTTGCAGGCTGGGGGAAGATGACTACCGGTTTGTATTACACTCCTAACGGGGATTGCATAGACCTTAAGGGCATAGAACCAAATGTGAAGGTGACAGCTCAGGAACCGGCAGGAAGCAGTGTACAGGTGAACCTGATGGAGCCGTTATCCCTGACGGTAAAACCCAACCTGGGAGCGAAGTATTTTGACGTATATATCGCGGAACATATCCTGAAGCTTTTGAAATATGAGGTGGATGAGCCGGATATGATTCTTGACAATAAGACTGTCCAAGCTATCAAGAAATTCCAGAAGGATAATAAAGTTTACAGCTACGGAGTATTGGATTATTGCACTCAAAAGCTTTTGAACGACAGGCTTGCGGCTATGAAGGTGGTCAAGGACCCTGTTTATTCAAAAGCGGCGCAGCTCATAAAATAAAAAACAAATTATAAAAAACCTTTCAGACTTTTACCGGGTCTGAAAGGTTTTTTTTGGTGCTGCAAAATATTATCCTGGAAATGTATAAAAATACAAAAAAGGATATTGATTATTTTTATTTCAATAAATTACAGCGGATAACCAATTATAACAAGGATTAATACATTAATTTATTATATTATGTAAAATATTTGCCCTTTGGAACGGGAAATGGCGAAGGTATTAATTTTACAAAATCCCCGAGAGGAGTATAATTTCAAATTAGCAGGAATAAATTAACAAATCCTTCAATATCTTTATGAGGTGCGGCGTTTAAACTATGATGTACAAAAATGGAGCGGGTTGGTATGCGGTCTTTGTAGCTACCGGAGAAGAGGATAAGGTCAAAGCCAGAATAAATTTCAGAATGCAGGGCCGGATGAGAGCGATAGTCCCCAAGAGGAGGCTGAAGGAGCGCAGAGAGGGCAAATGGGAGGATAAGATCAGGACATTGTTTCCGGGCTATATTCTTTTGAATGGAATGATAGGCAATGAAACCTACGATTTGGTCAGGGATATACCCGGAGTTATCAGATTTCTGAGGGATAAGGACGGCCCGCTGCAGATACATAAAAGTGAAATTGAAGTTATAGGCAAGCTGACTGCCGACTGTGAAATCATTGGATATTCCAGGGTATATGTTACCGGCGAAAAAGTAATGGTTATTGATGGGCCGCTGTATGGAATGGAGGGCTGCATCAAGTCCATTGATAAAAGAAAAGGCCGGGCTAAAGTACTGCTCAATATAATGAATGAACCGAGACTTGTAGAACTTAGTGTGGCATTGGTTCAGCCGGCTTAGGATTCCGGAGGCCCCTCTTGCTGTTTCGGCGCAAAAGGGAAATATGGGAGATATATGCAGCAGATAATGAAACGGAACGGACTTTGGCTGTTCAGGATGGCGAAGCACGCAATTTTATGGGATTTACGGAGGTTAATATGGAGCTAAAAAGGTTTTTATATACTTTTTTGAGGATGTTTTGGCTGATTATTTTGCTGGGTGCTGTAGGACTGGGAGTAACCATATATTTATATGGTTATGGGGCAGTGCCGGTATATGCCGCCGACACAAAAATATTCACACTGGCAAAAGGCAGCGCCGACAGCAGCCGGAATAAAATCGATTACCAGGATATCCTCACCAACAGGCAATTGTCAAACGACTACCAGGATATTATCAAAAGCAAAAAGGTCATTGAAATGTCGCAGGGACAATTAAGCGGCATGAAAATAGACCCGGACCGGCTTAAAAGTATGATAAGCGTGAGCTCACAGGACAATTCCAGCATAGTGGTCATAAGAGCTGTTTCGGCTGATGCTGAGGAAGCCGGAAGGGTTTCCCTGGCTGTTTCCAACAGCTTTATTTCAACTCTTGAGGAACTGACAAAGACGGATATAGTGGGTGTTATAGATGAACCCGGGCTTCCCTCATCTCCGGTTCAGCCGGATAATTTAAAGCAGATATTGATGGGATTGCTCATTGGTATTGGTACGGCAATTATTATAATCTACATTGCAGATTTCTTTGATACCAGAATCAGGTTCAAGGAGGACATAGAACATTATACAAAACTTCCCATGCTGGCAGTCATACCAAAGTACAATATTAAATCCGCCAAATAATTTAACTTGGGTTTTAGTAAAAAGGAGATTGATTTATGCAGACAAAGGTTTTCACTGAGACGGTCCAGGATGATAATGTACTTCAGCACGCCTACTCCACCCTTATAAGTAAACTGTACATGCTTGAAAAAAACAGGAGTTTTAAAACCTTGACCGTCACCAGCTGCAACCCCGGAGAAGGAAAAACCTCTTTCTCGGCATCCCTTGCAAAAGTTCTTGCCGGAGCCGGTAAACGCACTTTATTGGTCAACCTGGACTTGAGAAAAAAATATAAGCCCGGTAAAGTGTCATATCATTCAACAGCGTACGGTATTTCCAGCTACCTGGAAGGGGATGTGGAGCTAAATGATGCCATATGCAAGACAAATATCGAAAACATGTATTTTCTGGATTCGGGAAAATATTTGGGGGACCCGGTATCACTGCTGTGTTCAGACAGGTTGGGCACCTTTATGCAAGTTGCCGGCAGCGAGTACGATTATGTAATAACAGATACTCCTGCCCTGGAATGTAATACCGATGCGCTTCTCATTTCAGGTAATACCGATGCCACAATTCTTGTGGCAAAAATGGGCAGTACCACAATCAAGGATATCAGAAAAGCCCAGACGCAGTTATACGCAATAGATGCACATATTCTGGGAGTAATACTCAATAAATCCAGCAAGAGATTTTACAAAAAATTATTTTCAGCACCGGACTACTTTAAATATGGAAAGCCTGCCTTGTATAAATCTGTTTAATACAATAAAGGCTGACAGGAGGATATTCATTTGTCTAAAAAATTGGCTGCAGCTGTAATAATTATCATTATAGTTATTATTGTAATTTTATTATATAGGTATAAAGGAGCAGGCTCCACCCATTACTATGTGAGCAGCAGCGGGAATGATGATAATTCCGGCCTGAGCAAGAGAGCTCCGTGGAGGAGCCTGGAAAAGGTCAACAGTTATAAATTTAAACCCGGAGATATTATCTGCTTCAAAAGAGGCGACGTATGGAGGGGTCAGCTGGTTCCGCAGATCGGGAATGCCAGGTTTGACATAAAATATACCGGCTATGGACCGGGCGAAGACAAGCCGGTCATATTGGGGTCAATTGATAAAAGTGATACGGGCAGCTGGGAGCAGTCTGCTTTGAATATTTGGAGAACGTCCGCAGGGGAGCTGGACATAGGAAACATCATATTCGATAATTCCGAATGCGGACAAAAGGTCTGGAATGAAAACGGGCTGAACAGCCAGGGACGGTTTTACTATGATCCCCAAACAGGTAATGTCCTGTTGTTTTCATATGAAAATCCTTCCCAAAAATATAATAGTATTGAGTGTGCGGTAAACAGATACATCATCAATCAATCCAACAAGAGCTATGTTGAATATGATGGCCTGGCACTGAAATACGGGGCGGCACATGGCATTGGAGGGTATAGCACACATGACATTACCATCAGGAACTGTGATATCAGCTATATTGGGGGAGGCGGCTTATATACCGATGAGAGACGGACCAGATACGGAAACGGTATTGAGTTCTGGGGAGAGGCTTATGATAATCTTGTTGAAGGCTGCAATATATGGGAGATATATGATGCAGGGGTTACCAATCAGAACAGCGGAGAGATAAAAAAACAGTATAATATTACATACAAAAACAATAAGATTTGGAACTGTGAATATAGTTTTGAATACTGGAATTCACCTGCGGAATCCTATACAGGAAATATCCTGTTTGCCGGAAACACCTGCAGTAACGCCGGCGGCGGCTGGGGGCACACGCAAAGACCGGACCCTTCGGGTATACATATTTGCCTGTATCCAAACGCCGCTCAGCTGGAAAAACTAATTATTACAAACAATATAATGAAGGAGGCCGGTTTTACAATTTTATATATTGATGCCCGATTCAACGGAACAGACGCCTTGATGCTTTCAAGGAACAGCTATTATCAGGACAGTCAAAAACTATTTTGCTTTTGGAAAGAAGAAAAATACTATCCGGGAGATTTCAGCCTGTACACTGACAGCAAGAAACAGGATAAGGACTCAGTAATCAACAAAGGGGCAAAATATGGATAGTTTATACTATGAACGGAACAGAAACAAGTCCTTCTTTCTATTCCTGGGCATAACGCTGCTCCTCCTGTATCAGGATTTGCTGCAACAGTATGTGCCGGTGTTCAAATCGGTTGACGAATTTATCGGATTTGTATTTCTGCCGGTGGTGTTCATCTTATATATTTATAAGAACGAAAAATTATACAGGGAAGAACAAATCATAATTTTTCTATATATACTTTTTATATTGACCGGCATAATATCTTCCCTGGTTAACAAGTTCCAAAGCCTGAGTGCGGCAATATCCGATCTGGTAATAGTCTCCAAATTTCTTGGAGGATATTTTTTTGCAAGGATATGTTTCGGCGGCGTTATATTGATGGACTACAGGAAATACATACGTGCGACCTTCAGGACAATAACAGCTGTTACATTCCTGCTTACATTACTGGATATTATATTTAATGTATTCCCAAAAGGGGATAAAAGATTTTTCATGCATTCCGAAAAACTTTTTTTCAGCCACCCCACGTATTTAGCCTTATTCTGTGTAGTTACGCTTACATATTTAACTCTGGTTTTTGAAAACAGGCTGACTGATTATATATATTTATTGCAGATAATACTTGTATGTGTCAGCACCTTCAGAATGAAAGCCATTGGTATGGTAATAATCTATCTGCTGTTCCTGACTCCCTTGAGAAAGCTTAAATATATAAAAGTCGTAACTGTTATAGCGGCTGCAATAGTTATAATTTTGTGTATAATACCCCAGATCAATGCCTATTATTTCGACAGTGATGACAGTCCGAGGAATTTGCTCACTTCAACCGGTATTAAAATAGCAAATGATTATTTTCCTATGGGTTCGGGCTTGGGTACATTCGGGTCTTACATATCAGGGGCCGCTTATTCTCCGCTGTATTATATGTATAATTTGAGCAGCACCTGGGGGCTGACAAAAAATAATCCGTTTTTCATATCCGATACTTTTTGGCCTATGATATTGGGTCAATTCGGGTATATGGGCCTGTTTCTGTTTATACTTGTAATCCTGCAGTTTACCTTGTTAATAAAAAAACTGAGGGAATTTGATTCAAATATACTGCTTTTTTGTCTGATCCCTTTTATTTATCTGCTGGTATCCAGTACTTCGGAATCCAGTTTTGCCAATTACTACAGCGTAAATCTTTTTATGATCATAGGTATGGCTGTAAGCCAGACAAGGCCGGTAAATCACTTGCATAATGACGCAAGTAAAATAATAAAAAAAGGTGATTTGGAATGCCAAAGATAAGCATAATTGTCCCTGTTTATAATGTGGAACAATTTTTAAGACGGTGTCTGGACAGTATATTGTCCCAGACATTTCAGGACTTTGAGGTGGTGCTTGTAAATGATGGATCAACTGATAATTCAGGACAAATCTGCCGGGAATATGCCCGAAAGGACCACCGTATTGTTTTTATCGAAAAAGAAAACGGAGGGCTTTCCTCTGCCAGAAATACCGGCCTGGATGCTGCAAAAGGTGAATATGTGGGGTTTGTAGATTCAGATGACTATATTGCTCAAGACATGTACAAATTTTTGTATGAAAACCTTGTAAAATATGGGGCTGATATATCCATATGCTCATTTTATTTTGTATATGAAGATGGACGCATTTGTCATACCAAGCCCGGCGGCGTATGCAGATGCATGAACAATGAGGAGGCCATCAGAACTCTGTTGGGCAGAAAACATTTTGAAAATTATGTTTGTGACAAGCTCTATAAAAGAGTACTTTTTGACCGGATAAGGTTTCCTGAAAACGAGTTATATGAGGACATCGCCGTAACGTACAAGCTTTTGGACAGTTCCCAAACCGTAATATATAGGAGTGAACCCAAATATTATTATGTCCAGAGACCGGGAAGCATTGTAAACTCAGGTTTTAGTGTAAAGAAGCTCCAGTTTGTGGAACAGTGCCGGAAGCTTGTGGATTTTTCAAAAAGCAGGGGAGGCATATATGATATGGAGGCTCAAACCTTTTTTGCACTGGCCAGCCTGTGGCTTATGTATGAAGCAGGCATGCATAAAAGCAAATACTCCCGGATACTTACCGATTTGAAGAATAATGTTTTAAATAATTATCATACCGCCATGCAAAGCCGTGATTTAAAGAAAACCGAGAGGCTGGCCCTATATCTTCTGAAAAGCGGAATGAGCATCAATGTCTTATGCGGACTGCATTGGATTTCAAAAAAATTGCTTACCGGTTTAAAAGTTTTCTGCTATAAAATTGAGAACCTTACCAAAGTCAATTACTGTTCAAAGCCGTCGGCTTTCAGCCGATAGTAACTGACTTAAAAAAATATGAAAGTTGGGGGAGTCTGGTATGAGTAAATCCACATTATTATACGGATCAGTAATAATAACCTACCGCTGCAACGCCAGGTGCAACATGTGCGACTGCTTCAAGGACCCGAGCAAACCCGGGGAAGAACTTGGAACGGATATAATAAAAAAGCTTCCTGCAATGTCCTTTGTGAATATTACAGGTGGTGAGCCCTTTATTAGAAATGACATAAGTGAAATTGTAGGTGAACTTTATAAAAAAACCAAAAGGATTGTTATTTCCACAAACGGCTATTTCACCGACAGGATACTGCAATTGTGCCGGGAATACCCCAGGGTTGGAATCAGGATAAGTATTGAGGGACTTGAGGAGTCAAATGACCGTATACGGGGGATACCGGAAGGGTTCAAAAGGGGATACGGCACCCTGAAAAAGCTTGTAGCCGAGGGACACAGGGATGTGGGCTTCGGGTGTACGGTACAGGAAATGAACGCTCAGGACCTGCTGCCTTTATATGAATTATCCGACGAGCTGGGGATGGAGTTTGCAACGGCTGCTTTACATAACTCTTTTTATTTCAGAAAAACAGATAACAAAATAGAGGATAAACTCAAGGTTTCAAAGGCCTTCGAGGAGCTTATAAATAAACTGCTTAAATCCGGATCGCCCAAAAAGTGGTTCAGGGCGTACTTTAATCACGGATTAATAAATTACATCTACGGAAATAAAAGATATCTGCCCTGCAATATGGGAAGCAACGGCTTTTTTGTCGATCCCTTCGGGGATGTGCTGCCCTGTAACGGAAGTGCTGAAAAAATGTCAATGGGGAACCTCCATAATAAGGAATGGGATGAAATATGGAATTCACCGGAGGCCGAAGAAGTGAGGAATATGGTGAAAAAATGTCCCAGAAATTGCTGGATGATAGGAAGTGCTGCTCCCGCAATGAAACAGAAAATCTGGATACCCGCCCTATGGGTGTTGAAGCATAAACTGGCCGGCGGTTACAGCTTGAAGGAGAACGGGTTTATAAACCTGGATGAGGGACGGACTAAGGACGGTTATGCCGAAAAATCCCATACTGCCTGAGCTTATCCTTAATAAAGAGTGTGCAGGGTTATCAGAGAGATAGAGAAAGGCATTGAAAAGTGCTGGAAAAAATTTTAAATTACAGGAGACAAATTAATGAGAATACTGGTGGTCAACAAGTTCCTGTTTAACCGCGGCGGAAGTGAGACATACATATTCAAGCTTTTTAAACGGATGAAGGAATTGGGACATGAAGTCGAATTCTTTGGTATGCAGGATTCGAGGAATATTGTGGGGAACAGCCTGGGGCTGTGTACAAGGAAGCTTGACTTTAAAGGCAGCGTTCTGAAGAAAGGCCTGTATCCCCTGAGGATCATTTACTCGGTTGAGGCAAAAAAGAAAATTGATAAAGTCATACGCAACTTCAGGCCAAACATAGTTCACCTCAACAATTACAATTATCAGATCACACCTTCCATACTGTATTCCATAAGGAAATACAACCTTCCGGTGGTTCAGACCCTTCACGACCCGCAGATAGTCTGTCCCAATCATAAGCTTTTTAACGATATGAACAATAGAACATGTGAAAAGTGCCGGGATGGGAAGTTCCTGAATTGCATCGTACAAAAATGCATTGACAACTCACTTGCCAAGAGTGCCATGGGGGCCGCAGAAAGCTTTATATACCGGAAATTGAGGGCTTACCGGCTCATTGACTGCTTTATATCGCCCAGCAATTTTTTAAAGGACAAAATTTCTGAAATGCAGGCAGGCCTTCCGGCCGACAAGATCGTTGTCCTGCACAATTTTGTGGATGAGAAAGTGGGAATGGCAGGGGGGACAAAGAAACCCTATGTTTTATACTTTGGAAGAATAGCAAATGAAAAGGGCATAAGCACATTGGCGGAGGCCTGTTCCAGGCTTCCTCACATAAAATTTGTTTTTGTGGGCTGCGGAGAACTGGAATATAAATTGGCGGGAATTAAAAATATTGAGTTTTTGGGCTTTAAACAGGGAGAAGAACTGAAAAAATACATAAAAGAGGCGCTGTTTTCGGTCTGCCCCTCGGAATGGTATGAAAACTGTCCGCTGTCCATATTGGAATCACAGATGTACGGTACTCCTGTCATCGGGGCCAGGATAGGCGGGATACCCGAGCTGATCGACGACGGTTCCGACGGGTTGCTGTTCAATCCGGCAGATGCGGAGGATCTGGCCGAGAAAATCAACTATTTGTATTGCAATGAAGAGCTGCTCCAAAAGTTTTCAAGCCGGTGTTTTGACAAGATTGACAAATTTTCCATAGATAAATACATAGACACCCTCACCGGAATATACGACATGTCTATTCAAACCCGTGTAAAGAGGTCGGTACAAGCAGTCTGACACTTTTCAAAGCATAAGGGAAACATTATATATTGAACAGGGGTGA
Organism: Ruminiclostridium cellobioparum subsp. termitidis CT1112; assembly: GCF_000350485.1. Classification (GTDB taxonomy): domain Bacteria; phylum Bacillota; class Clostridia; order Acetivibrionales; family DSM-1351; genus Ruminiclostridium; species Ruminiclostridium termitidis. Next base: position 36,010 of record NZ_AORV01000031.1, on the reverse strand, counting down.
CTGTCTTGAATATGACAAAAATAGTGCGAAAATTCATTCCGGAAGCATTTCGGCCCATGGCAAAAAAAATATTCAGGGGTTTGATAGGCCTGTATGGCTATTTTAAAAATTATCCGGCTTATAAAAGCAGAGAAGCCGGTAAAAAAATATACTTAATTGGGACTCCGGAACACTCCAACCTCGGAGATCATGCAATTGCAGCCGCCATCCTGGAGTTTCTGGAAAGGGAGCTGCCGGATTATCAGATATACGAGATTTCATTTGACATGTACAACAAGCATTGCAGGTGCATTAAAAAATTTATAAATAAGAAGGACGTTATTTTAATTAACGGCGGGGGGAGCATGGGGGTGGAATGGTTCTTTTATGAAGAACTGATCCGTCTTATCATAAAACAGTTCCCTCATAACAGGATAGTCATAATGCCCCAGACCATATTCTATGGTGACAGTGAATACGGAAGGCGTGAGTTCGAGAGATCCAGGGGGATATATTCCGCTCATGAGGACCTGCATATCATTGCACGGGAAAAGTATTCCTATGAAATAATGAAAAATGCATATCCCAACAACAGGGTTTATTTAAAACCGGATGCCGTACTTTATTTAAACAGAGCCGGTCCCCGGCTTAAACGGGACGGTATTTTGATCTGCCTGAGAAATGATGTTGAAAAAAGTCTCACCCAGGCCCAGTGTGCAGAACTCATTGAGAGCTGCAGGCAGTATACCGGTTCAATCAGATATACCGATACCATCAGCAGTTGTGAGCATATACCCCTGACCCGCCGGAACACCGAACTTGAAATGAAATTAAGTGAATTCAGAAGTTCCCGGCTTGTTATCACAGACCGGCTGCACGGAATGATTTTTTGTGCCATTACCGAAACGCCCTGTATTGCCCTCAGCAATTATAACCATAAGGTAAAGGGTGTTTATGAGTGGATCAGGGATTTGAATTACATCCGTTTTTTAGACGACTGCCGGGATGTAAAAAAGTATATTCCTGAATTGTATTCACTTCAAAACTGCAGTTATGATAATCAGCAGGTTAAATCCAGGTTCGCTCAGATTGCCATGCTGCTGGAGGATGGGAAGGTGGTTGTATAAACAGCTTTATCCGGAATAAGATAAAATACGGCAGCAATACGTCGGGAGAGACAAGAACCTTTAATTCAATGAGGAATATTTCGGTGGGGCTTGTCAACCAGGTATTGATAACCCTCCTCAATTTTATTTCAAGGACAATATTCATCAAAACCATGGGAGTGGAGTACCTTGGAATAAACGGACTGTTCAACAATATACTGACTGTGCTTTCACTGGCTGAGCTGGGCATCGGAAATGCCATAATGTATGCGCTCTACAAGCCCCTTAGCCGGGAGGACAGGCCAAAGGTTGCAGCCATAATGCAGTACTATAGGAAGCTGTATCTCATTGTCGCGGGGGTAGTTGCGGCTGCCGGGCTTATACTGGTGCCCTTCCTGCCCTTATTGGTCAATACTGAAAAGGCAATAGCGGATATAACAATATATTATGTTCTATATTTGTGTAATTCGGTATTCTCGTATCTATTCTCCTACAGGGCATCGATTGTCAATGCCGACCAGAAAATGTATATTACAAAGATTTATTACTTTGCCTTTTACGTAGTGCAGTTCATCCTGCAGTCGGTATTGCTTGTTGCCACTCACAGCTTTTTATATTATCTGGCGGCGCAGATACTGTGCACATTCGGCAATAATTATTTTCTTTCAAGGAAGGCAGTGAAGCTGTATCCATATATTACCGGCAGGGATGTTCTCGATAAAGATGAAAGGCGGGTCGTTTTCGATAATATCAAATCCCTTTTTCTCTATAAGCTGGGCGGGGTACTGCTTAACAATTCAACCAACATAATGATTTCCATAATGATAGGAACGGTTTGGGTGGGATATTACTCAAACTACGGTATGTATATCACCGCACTGTTATTATTTATCAATATAATATTTTCATCAATGAATGCCAGCATAGGAAACCTGAATATATCAGCAGAGCCTGAACACAAATGCAGTATTTTCAATGTTCTCAACTTCATTGCCTTCTGGATAACCGGCTTTTCGGCAATAGCACTTTTCATACTGTTCAACGATTTTATTACGGTGTGGATAGGCAGTGAATATATACTTGACAGGCTAACGGTGGGGGCCATAATACTTAATTTCTATATAATGGGGATAATCAATCCCGTTTGGATATTCAGGGACAGTGTGGGGCTTTTCAAACACACAAAATATGTATTCATGGTAACAGCGGCATTAAACATTGTAATATCGGTAATACTCGGCAGGCTGGCAGGTCTGGGGGGAATATTGCTGGCTGCTCCTGTATCCAGGCTGTGTACCAACTTCTGGTATGAGCCTTTGATGCTTTATAAAATATATTTTAAAAAGAAATCTGCGGATTATTTTAAAAAGCAGTTTATGTACCTCCTGATCATGGCTGTCTCGGGGGCAGCGGTATATATGCTTACAAAATGGAATACCCAGGTCACCCTGGCAGGATTTATTGTAAAAGTCCTGGTTTGCGGTCTGGTTCCGAACATTTTGTTCTGCGCCTTTTTGAGAAAAACAGCCGAATTCAGCTATATAAAACAAAACTATATAAGCAGGATTGTTAAAAAAATCAGCAAGCTGCGGCTGAACTGATTCAGAAGAGATAGCAGAAATTTATAACAAAAAGCAGGAGCAGAGGGAGAACAGGGAAATGAAAATAGCAATGATAGGACAAAAGGGGATTCCGTCAAGAGCCGGCGGGATAGAGATCCATGTGGAAGAAATCTCTAAAAGGCTGGCCTGCCTTGGTTATGAAGTGGAGGTCTATTGCAGGAAGAACTACTGTGATATGGCCCCAAAGAACAAAAAATATTGCGGAACTGCCTTGAAATTCACTCCATTTATCAATACAAAGCACCTGGATGCTATTACACATACTTTTACAGCTACCATACATGCATTATTGTCGGGCTGTGACATATTTCACTATCACGCTTTGGGCCCCTCCACCCTGTCATTCCTTCCGCGGATTTTCGGAAAAAAGGTTGTCTGCACCGTACATGGTTTGGACTGGCAGAGGGGGAAATGGGGAAGGCTTGCTTCGGCCTATCTCAAATTCGGTGAATATGCGGCAGCCAAATTCTCACATAAACTGATCAGCGTTTCGAAAAATCTGGCTAATTATTATAAGGAAAAATACGGGAAGGATGCGGTGTATATTCCTAACGGGGTTGAACGGCCCGATATGCTTAAACCCCTGATAATAAAAGAGAAATATGGGTTGGATTATAATGAATATATTTTATTTCTTGCCAGAATAGTTCCCGAAAAGGGTGCCCATTATCTGATAGAAGCATACAAAAGAGCGGATACCGATAAGAAACTGGTCATAGCCGGCGGGCTGAGCCACAGCAGTGACTATGGCAGGCAGCTGGAAGAGTTGAGCAGGGATAACGAAAATATAATATTCACGGGTTTTGTCAGAGACAGGGAATTGGCCGAGCTATACAGCAACGCTTATTTTTATGTGCTGCCTTCGGATGTGGAAGGGCTTCCCATCAGTCTTTTAGAGGCAATGAGCTACGGCTGCTGCTGCCTTGTAAGCGATATTACCGAAAATACGGATGTGATAGGGACAATGGGGTACAGTTTTGAGAAATCCCAGGTTGAAGATCTCTCAAGCAAAATAGACCTGCTCATAAAGGATAAAAGCAAAGTGGAAAATGTCAGGAAAAGGGCATCGGCCTATATCCTGCATAAATACAACTGGGACAGGATAGCTGTTGAAACCAAAAATATTTATAAAAGCTTGAGTAAAAGCGGCAAAAAAGCAGAGAGGAGGTTGCAGGGTGGAGGCAAATCACAAAATCTTAATTGAGCTGCTTTGGGCAGCTCTGACCGGGGGCGGTTTTAAAATTGATGATTGTCTTGAAAAGCACAAAATGGGATATGTCGACTGGAATGCTGTCTATCATGAAGCGGTGGCACATGGGGTCCACACCCTCATATATCCAGTTGTGAAAGAGCTGGAGCCTGAAAAAGGTCCGGGCCTGGATACCCTTGAAAAATGGCATATTGAAGCCATGGCTTGCGGAATCAAATCCTGTGTGGATGAACTGCGGACCGGAGAAGTATGCAGGGCTTTCGGCGAAGCCGGGATCGCAGCCATATTGTTGAAGGGCATGGCCATAAAAAATTGTTATCCTGACCCTGAATTGCGTACCATGGGAGATGTGGATATCCTGGTACATGAGGAGGACATGGAAAGGGCGTCGGAAGTACTGCTGCTGATGGGCTATAGAATCATCGACAGTACAAATACCAGGCATGTGGAATTTGCCGGGAGGAATACTGTGCCCATTGAACTGCACAGGCTTTTATCGGACTATGAATTTATTAAAAACAATGATCTATTCCATCAGGAGCTCTGGGAAAATCTGCTTGAAATATCTCTGGGCAATTCAAAAGCAAAAATACTGTCATGGGATATGCAAATCCTGCATATGTGCATACATATGGCCACCCATTTGATATATAAAGGTTTTGGCTTAAGGCAGCTCTGCGATTTTGTTGTGGTTTATCAGGCAAAGAAAGCTGTGATAGATTGGAAAGGGGTTCTCCGCAAGTCGGAAGAATACGGCATAAAGCAATTTCTGTTTGCTGTTTTCCAGGTTTGCAGCCGGTTTTTCAGGATTGATGTGCCTGAAGTTTTAAAGGGTGATGATATGACCCGGTGCAAACAGCTTGACAGCTTTGTCAAGGATATCCTCAAGGGCGGCGTATTCGGCCAGTATGATATGGACCGGGCTGCTGTAAATGCAGTCATCAGAAATACCGGCAAAAAAGAGAAGTGTTATAAGAACAGGGTCGTTAATGCATTCCTGCTTCTTTTCCCATCCCGTGCAAAACTGTCCCAAAGGCCCTATTACTCCTATTTAAAAGTACATCCATATCTTCTGCCCCTGGCCTGGTTGCAAAGAATATCCTATGGATTTCTGAGGAGGGATTTTGATTTTAAAACAAAAAAAGAAATATTTCTGGATGGAGATTTGGCCCAAACAGCCCGGGAGCGGAATGAGCTTTTGCTCTGGCTCAATTTAAAGTAAAAATTTATTTAGTATGGAAATGTGGAGGTAGCTATGAAAAGTTATGTAAAACCGGCATTTACATTTATTAAGCTCCGGACAGAGGAGGGAATAGCTTGTTCCGGATCTGACGATTCACACGGGGGTGGTTTTGATTATAAACCGCCTGTAGGTTGGGGAAATTCGCATGGGGGCTTCTTCTGGGGGGGACTGGGCAATTGGTTTGGAGGTTTCCTGGGCAGAGGAAACAGGAGATAGGAAATTTTCAGCAAAGGGAGGTTATGGTATGAAGGTTAAAAGCGGATTCATGCTGCGTGAGATAGCAGGCCAGGCGGTGGTTGTTCCTCTGGGGGAAAGAGTGGTTGAGTTCAACGGAATTATAACCTTGAGCGAAAGCGGAGCTTTCCTGTGGAACAAAATGGAGGAGGAGGTGTCGGAAAACGAGCTTGTGGAGCATATAACCGGTGAATATGACATTGATCCTGAGACTGCCAGAAAGGATATACGGGAATTTATAGACAGCATGAGATTCAGGGATTTAATTGATTAATAAATTAAACTGGGGGGATGAAAAGATTGTGTGCCGGTTGGGCTGAGATAAACAACAGAATTTCAATAAATGCAGCCGCAGGAGGAATACCCGTTTCTGCGGCTTTCGAACTGACCTCGAGATGCAACTTCAACTGTAAAATGTGTTATGTTTGCCACTCTCCCGGCAATAAAGCTGCAATTGCCACCGAGCTTGACGCAGGGGAATGGATAAGGATAGGTGAGCAAAGCAGGGATGCCGGGCTATTTTTGTTGACTTTAACGGGCGGGGAGGTGTTTTTAAGAAACGATTTTCAGGAGATATATGAGGCGTATTCCCGGATGGGCTTTAATATGACCATATACAGCAATGCCAGCCTCATAACTGCCGAGAAGGCAAAATGGCTTGGGATGATTCCACCTTCAAAGGTATGTGTATCAATTTACGGAGCATCTCCCGAAACCTATGAGAAAGTGACGGGGCATGGGGAAGGCTATGAAAAAACCATAAGGGGGATAGAGGCATTAAAGAATGAAAATATCATTGTGAGCGTCAGAACAACGGTTACACAGGACAATTTCAGGGAATTCGGACAGCTGAAGGCACTTGCCGAAAGCTTCGGAAGCGGCCTGGGAGTGGTGAACTATGTATCACCTGCAAGACCGGGGTGCGGCAATAACCCGTTGGAAACAAGGCTGACTCCCGAACAGACCGCTCAATATGAACTGGAAATAGAACAACAGAATGGGGAAATAAATATTGAAGTAAATCCCGAGACCCCGGAGCAGGGGCCGGCAAAGGCGGATGAAGGCCGGAAAAGCAGCGGTGAAACCGTAAAGTCGGCATTTAAATGCCAGGCCGGTAAATGCGGCTTCTGGATAAACTGGAAGGGGTATCTGACGCCCTGCGGACTGCTGGATATACCCTGTGAGAGGATAGGCGAGGAAGGTTTCGCGGCGGCCTGGGAAAGACTGAAAAAGGACTGCCTGGAGATTCCGGCCTGCAGGGAATGTCAGCAGTGCGATATCAGGGAGTACTGCATGTCCTGCCCGGCCAGATTGATGACAGAAACGGGTGCCTTTGATAAACCTGCAGCCTATCTGTGTGATACTGCCAGAAACAGGCTGCGGCTAAAGACCGGACTTGTGAGGCAGTAAGCAGGTATTGGGTTTTAAGCATGCAGGCCCTGCAATCTGCATATTATTGATAAGCCAATAAAAATATATCCGGGAGGTGAAGTCATGGGAAAATATGTTAAGCCCTTTTTAGAGTGCATAAGTTATAAAATCGAGGAGAGATTGGCCAACAGCTGTACCGGCAGCTGCCCTACCAACGAGGGTTGGGTTTTGAACCCGGTAACAGGAGAGTGGGAGCACCGTACCGATCTTGTTGCACTTAATTCCTCCAATTGACAACCGGTTACGTACAGACATTTATGAAATGGAGGTGAAGTGATGAAAAGCTACCAGAAACCGGTTATCAAGTTTTTTGATCTCCATACCGAAGAACTTTTGGCCAATCCGGGGAGTAAATGCTATGAGACCGGACAGTGTTCAAACCCTGTATGGACCGGCCTGCATCCCTGATACTGCTGTTAAGGAGGGGCTGTCCAAAAACGGGACCCCCCTCCGATTTGTTTTACCCATAAACCGTAAAGACGAGGAAGCATATGAAAACTGGTAATACATACAAAATTGCAGGTATCAATCTGGATATACGTGGTGACAACAAATACCTGCTCAACAGGTTAAAAATATTTGAGGACAGCAATCCCAACCGTATAGATTTATTTGCCGAAATCCGGAGATGCCATCATATTGAAAAACCCGAGGGACAAATTGTTATTGATGAATTTGTCAAATGGATGAAAAAGGATGATAATGGCGGTTTTCATGTATTCAGGCTGGATACGGCCGGCAGGGATATTATGGCCCATATGGATATAAATAAGGATTGGAGCCGTAATATAATCAGGTGCCTTGATATCAAATTTGATAAATCCGGGAATCAAGCAGAATTCGGAGATTGGATGGAATATTATTCATTCATGCTCATGGGTATAATTTTCAGGAACAGGCTTATAAACATGGGCGGAATAGTTATACATGCCTCATCCATAGCCTGGAGGGACAGGGGCATTTTATTTACCGCACCGTCCGGGACGGGGAAATCAACACATGTCCGCCTGTGGGAAAAGTACCTTGGGGATGAGGTAACTGTTGTCAATGACGATACACCGGCTGTCCGGTTTTTTGATGGAATTCCCACACTTTGCGGTACTCCGTGGAGTGGGTCCTCCGATAAATTTGCAAACCTTCAGGTACCTGTGGGAGCAATAGTGGTTTTGAGACAGGCTCCCCAAAACAGTATTTCAAAATTATCCCCCCTTGAGGCTCTGCCCTGCTTAATGCCAAGGGCTTTTCTGCCTTATTTTGACAGAGAACTTATGGAAAAGGCTTATTCGGTACTGGATATGATCCTGCAAAAGGTGCCTGTATATTTACTCACGTGTACGCCTGAAAAGAAAGCTATGGAGTTGGTTTATGAATGTGTGAAACACTGAAAGTCAAAGCCGGAGAAATATTCCCTGTTGTACAGGAGCTCATTCAAATGGGCAGTAAAGTCCGGATAACAGTAACCGGAATGAGCATGTACCCATTTCTGCGGGAAGAAAGGGACTGTGTGGAACTTGTGGGAACCAACTTCAAGGCTGTTGAAAAAGGCGATATAGTGCTGGTTCGCCGGGTTACGGGAGAATATGTTTTACACAGGGTGCAGCGAAAAAAAGCTAATACCTTCTTTATGATAGGCGATGCCCAGAGCTGGATTGAAGGACCGGTATTCCCGGAACAGCTGCTGGCAAAGGCCGGGTCGGTGAGGCGGAATGGGCGTGATATCAGCTGTGATCAGCCGGTATTTAAGCTTTTAGCATTGGCCTGGCTGAATATCATACCTGTCCGCCGGTATATTCTCAGGGTTATAAGAATTTTAGGAAATATAAAAAAGAAGGTAAAAAGAAGGTAAAAAGAAGGTAAAAAGAAGGTAAAAAGCAGAAGGTGTAAAATTGAGAATACATAAGGAATTTACAAAATTATTGGAGTATATCGCATGGATTGTGCGAAAATCAAAAAATTTTACCGGCAGTATAATATTAATAATTTTTCTTAATACAATCAGTGCTCTCAGTGGCGTACTGGTTGCAATACTCTCAAAAAATGTAATTGATACTGCCGTAGCCGGGATTTTATCCAGAACAGTTCTTTTTGCCGCACTTTTTGGAGGTATTGTAATTGCAAACCTGGCAGTCAGAGCCTTTACATCCATGATAACCGCCAGGACCCAGGAACAGCTGTCAAACAGTATGAGGCAGGCGCTTTTCAGCAGGGTGGTTTCCACACGGTGGCTTGAGCTGACCAGATATCACAGCGGAGATGTATTGACCAGATTGTCGAGTGACGTGGGCAATGTTGCGGTCTGCGTAATAAGCACTCTTCCGGGCATAATCTCGCTGGGATTCCAATTGGCGGCCGCATTTGCAACATTGCTTGTATATGAACCTGCCCTGGCCTTTTTAGCCTTCATACTGGGGCCGGTTACAGTCCTCCTCAGCAAAATTTTGGGCAAGAAGCTGAAGGACATTCATATAAAAGTTCAGGAGACCGAAAGCGCCTACAAATCTTTTATTCAGGAAGCAATTGAAAATATTCTGGTTGTAAAGACATTCTGTATGGAGAATAAAAGCCTAGAGAAAATAGGTGATCTTCATACAAACAGAATGCATTGGGTCATCCGGCGGAACCGCACCGGTGTGGCGGCAGGAACGGTGCTGGGCTTCGGGTACTGGGCAGGCTACTTTTCTGCTTTTTGCTGGGGGGCATATAAATTAAGTATCGGAGCAGCTACCTTTGGTACTTTAACTGCTTTTTTACAGCTGGTTCAACAGGTCCAGGGACCGTTCATCGGACTGTCGGGCACACTTCCGCAGGTTATTGCGGCCATAGGCTCGGCTTCCAGGCTCATGGAGCTTGAGGAGCTTCCCATGGAAGCTGCAGAGGTTAAAAAGCTGCCGGGCTGTACCGCGTTGGGGATTGTCTTTAAGGATGTCACTTATTCCTATCAGGGGAATAAACCCGTATTAAAAAATGTATCGGTCAGTATTAATCCCGGGGAGATAGTGGGACTGGTGGGACCCTCCGGAGAGGGCAAGACGACTTTTATAAGAGTGATATTGTCACTGGTAAGGCCGGATGCGGGAGAGGCTGCGTTTGTGGACTTGAACGGGCAGAGGATAAGCATTTCCGCGGCTGCCCGGGAGTATGTGTCATATGTTCCGCAGGGCAATACACTTTTCAGCGGGACTATTGCCGAAAATTTGACGGCAGGTTGGCCCGGAGCCACAAGGGAACAGATGGAATGTGCCCTGCAAGCCTCCTGTGCTCTGGATTTCATAAGTGAGCTGCCCGAAGGGCTGGCTACCGTAATAGGAGAGAAGGGTTTGGGGTTGTCGGAGGGGCAGGCCCAAAGGATTGCCATAGCCCGTGCAATGCTGAAAAAGAGCCCCGTTTTGATACTGGATGAAGCCACCTCCTCACTGGATATAAATTCCGAGAGGAAGGTGCTTCAAAGTATACGTGATATGCAGCCGGGGAGAACCTGTATAGTTATAACCCACAGGCCGGGTGCATTAAGTATCTGCTCACGGATCTTTAAGCTGAAGGACGGCAGACTGGCTGAAGAATTTAGAAAGCCTGATTGAACAGCCGCAGTGTGAGTGCTTAAATGCCCGGATTTATAAAATTTATCTGTAAAAATCAATTTTGAGATATGTTAAATGCGAAAGGATATGGTATTAATGATTGACGTGCATAGTCATATAATTTTTGGTGTTGATGATGGCCCTTCAAGCCTGGAACAGTCGGTGGAAATGCTTAAGGAAGCCGATAGTATAGGAATACGGACAATTGTTGCAACTCCTCATTTCCATGAAACAGTATACGAGCTTGAGCGGGTTGAAAATAATTATCAGGAGCTCCTGTACAGGGCAAAGGCTTATGATGTGGATATCAAACTTGCTTACGAAATATATGTTGAACAGGGGGAAAATTTCCATTTTATAAACCGGGTAAAGTCCGGCCTGAACAAATCAGGACTAATGCTCTTTGAATTTCCGTACCGGGTATCACCTGAGAAGTGTGTAGAAAGTGTTTATGAGTTGAATTTACATAAAATTGTTCCGGTAATTGCGCATATCGAAAGGAACAGAAGTCTTTTGAGGGACTTTGGAAGTGTTGTTTCTCTCATTAAGGCAGGTTCGTATATACAGGTGGATGCGGCCAGCATCCTCGGTGTTTACGGGAGAAAAGTAAAGGAATACACAAAGAAGCTTATCCGGATGAGGCTGGTTGATATGGTTGCCTCAAATGCCCACTGTGCCGAGGATTATTCAAAGTGGTATCTGGAGGCGTACAGTACCGTGGTGCGCTGGGCAGGCAAGGAGACTGCAGTTATGCTGTTTCACAGCAATGCGGAAAAGATTTTGGATGAAAACCACGATAATGTTTTTATTCCAAATATGAGCAAGCCTTACGACTGGAGAAATTCCGGCGCAGCTTTGCTTCAAAACTAGCAGCTGGAACAGGCACTTCTGTTTGAAAGGAAAAACAAAATATGAAAAATAATAAGTTTACAATTGAAAATATTGTTGAGAAAAGGGCATTGTTTGATAATGTGCCCTTTTATTATGAGCTTTTAAAGCGGAGCTTTGATATTATTGTCTCATTTACGGCACTTGTCCTTCTTTCATCTGTTTTCCTCACTGTTGCGGTATTTATCAAGCTGGATTCGGGAGGGCCTGTTTTATTCAGACAGAAAAGGAATGGCTTCAAAGGCCGGGTGTTTGAAATCTATAAATTCAGGTCAATGGTTGCCGATGCCGAAACAAAATTAGTTGAGCTGGAGGACAGGAACCAGGTGAGCGGCTTTGTATTCAAAGTGAGGAATGATCCCAGGGTTACAAGAGTGGGCAGGGTAATCAGAAAAACAAGCATAGATGAACTTCCGCAGCTGATAAACATATTGAAGGGGGATATGAGCTTTGTGGGCCCGAGACCCCCTATCGAGAAGGAAGTGCAGCAGTATGAAAGCTGGCACAATCTGAGGTTGTCGGTAAGACCCGGACTCACAGGCTTGTGGCAGGTAAGCGGAAGGAACAGCATAGGCTTTGAGGACATGTGCAGGATGGACTTGAAATATATACGTGAAAGATGTCTTCTGTACGACCTTAAAATAATATTGAGAACCATTCCAGTACTGCTGGGAGACAGCAAGGCGTTCTGATACAAGGTAGTCTGACGGGCATACGCTGATAAATTACCAAAGTCAATTACGGCTGAAAGCCGATAGTAATTGACTTTGAATATATGCTATAATATTAATAAATAAAATCTCGCAGAAAAAGAAAAAGGTAAGGTATGAAAAAAATTATTGCGGTAACTCTGGTAATTCTGCTTGCAGCAGCTCTGGGTATTTTTGCAGGGCTGTACTATATCGGGAATAAAATAGTTGATGAGACCATAGATGAAGGTATTTCCCTGCTGGAGGACATTGGTCCGGAACTGGGAGATATGGATGGAGATGTTTCGAAATCTCCCGCTGCTTCAGAGGGTTCAGGTACCGGAACGGCAAAAGCCGACGACGAACAAAAAAACCCATTATCGGCTGAAAAGCTGAATGAAGTAAAGAAAAAAATTACGGCACAGGATAAAATGACTGCGGCTGCAATAGTCATGTCGAAATTCTCGACCGGTGACATTAAGGAATTGAAGGATATGCTGGCAGGCGGCTTCACTGAAGAGGAAAAGGAAAAAGCCCAGAAGATGGCTTTGGATAAGTTTACAAGTGAAGATATTGAAAAATTTAAAGAAATGTACAATAAATATATGCTTGAAAAATAGAATGAATTAAAAAGCAACTTATTTTATTAATTGACAGTTAAATGTGCTATAATAAAAACATATGATTTTTATCATATGTTTTTTATTTAACGGGGTATACGGCATAATGAATAAAAAGTTTATAATAACAATTTCATGGGTATTGGTTTTCCTCTGGATGCTGATAATATTCAGGCTGTCTTCGCAGGTGGCCGAGGATTCAAACGGCCTGAGCCTTGGCATAACAGGTCTGATACAAAAGACCCTGGAGAAAATTGTGCAAACGGATTCGGGAAGATTAAACCATCTGGTCAGGAAAGGAGCACATTTCAGTGCTTATATGCTCCTGGCGGTTCTGGCCTCCAATGCGGTTCGCCAAAGCGGTATCAGGGGAGTGAAAGGCCTTGCCGCAGCACTTGGCATATGTGTCTTGTATGCCGCGAGTGATGAGATCCACCAGCTTTTTGTGGCCGGCAGGAGCGGACAGCCTCTGGATGTGCTGATAGACAGCCTTGGAGCCTGTGTGGGAATAGGAATTTTTACTCTTGTAAAGCACTGCCGTTTGGGTAAAAATAGTAGACGGTTAAATAAACAAAGTACTTGATGCTTTCAGATATTTTAAGGTATAATAATCTATGGAGATAAAAATATGGAAAATCACTTATTTATTTTAAAGGAATTGCCATTAGATAAATATAGAAAAAAGCCTGTTTCAATAGCTGATTATAAGAGGGGATAGTCCCCTCTTTTTTAATGTTGAAGCACACTGCAATTTTAGAAAAATTGTCTTAAATTAGTGATTTAAATTTGTAGAAATTAGCTCAAAATAAATCTGACTTATATATTGACCTTTGGTATGTCAATATATAAAATATAACGAGGTGAGCACCAAGGAATAATTCAACATTCCTAAAATATAATTTTTTTTGCATTTCTATATATTGTATCGTATGAACATGTCGAGAGGAGTAAAACAATGTCAGTAAAGTATATCTTCGTAACTGGTGGTGTGGTTTCCGGATTAGGCAAGGGAATTACAGCGGCATCGTTGGGAAGGCTTTTAAAAGCAAGAGGTGTGCATGTAACAATTCAAAAATTTGACCCGTATATAAATGTTGACCCTGGCACAATGAGTCCATATCAGCATGGAGAGGTTTTCGTCACTGAAGACGGAGCTGAAACGGACCTGGACCTGGGGCATTACGAGAGATTTATCGATGAAAATCTCAGTAAAAACAGCAATGTGACTACCGGAAAAATATATTGGTCGGTCATCAGCAAAGAGAGAAAAGGTGACTTCCTCGGAGGCACGGTTCAGGTAATACCCCACATTACAAATGAAATAAAGGAAAGAATTTATAGAGTAGGCAAGTCAGAGAGAACAGATGTTGTAATCACCGAAATAGGAGGAACTGTCGGTGATATTGAAAGTCTCCCGTTCCTCGAAGCAATCAGACAGGTATCCACAGAAATTGGCAGAGAAAATGTAATGTACATTCATGTTACCCTGGTTCCATTCCTGGGTAAGTCAGGTGAACTCAAAACAAAACCCACCCAGCACAGTGTAAAAGAATTGATCAGCCTGGGAATTCAACCCGACGTAATAGTTTGCAGAACTGAAAAGTTCCTTTCACAGGATTTGAAGGATAAAATAGCATTTTTCTGTAATCTTCCGGGCGGCGCTGTCGTTCAGAATCTCGATGCCGAGGTATTGTATGAAGTTCCCTTAATGCTCGAAAAAGAAGGACTTGCCAAAACAGTCTGCAGGAGATTGGGACTTAACTGCAATGAACCTGATCTTTCCGAGTGGGAAGAGATGGTCAGCAGGCAGAAGAACCCCAAAGGTTCGGTGACAATAGCCCTCGTCGGCAAATATGTTGAATTGCATGATGCATATCTCAGTGTGGCAGAATCATTGAGACATGGCGGAATTGGAAATGATCTGGAAGTTGAAATAAAATGGGTGAACTCAGAGGAGCTTGAAAGTGCCGACGTCAACGATTATCTCAGAGGAGTTGACGGGATACTTGTTCCCGGAGGCTTTGGAGACAGGGGTATAGAAGGAAAGATACTGGCCATAACCTACGCAAGGGAAAATAAGATTCCTTTCTTTGGAATATGCCTTGGCATGCAGATGGCAGTTGTTGAGTTTGCAAGGAATGCCGCAGGTTTGCATGATGCCAACAGTTCGGAATTCGGTGAAACACCATATCCAGTCATAGACTTGATGCCTGAACAGCGTGATATCGACGAAATGGGAGGTACCATGAGACTTGGTGTCTATCCCTGCAAAATCAATGATGGCACCATGATACAGAGGATTTATGCAGATGAGTTGATATATGAAAGACACAGGCACAGGTACGAGTTCAACAATGAATACCGTGACATATTGACTGAGGGCGGTATGGTATTGTCGGGACTTTCGCCGAGCGGAAAGCTTGTGGAAACAATTGAGCTCAAGGATCATCCCTGGTTCGTGGGAGTGCAGTTCCATCCGGAATTCAAATCCAGACCGAACAAGCCCCATCCTCTTTTCAGGGATTTCATCAGAGCGGCATACGAGTATAAAAGCAGATAAATTTAATAATTTTCAATAAAAAACGATCAGGCGGCTTCCAGGGCCGCCTGATCGTTTTTTATGTCAAAATGTGCGTCATTACAGTCATAAATTGTAGGGTCCACCAAAATTATCCCATGGATATGGCCCTGAATTAAAAAGTTCATAAATTGTATAAAAAATCGTATTACTGACAATAATTATACATGAAACCTTATTTACTAAATATTGATAGGAATAAAAACTGATTGAATATAAACGAATATTTGATCAATGAATTGGGGACGGCGATGCTCAACGGTAATATCACCGGTGAAAATCGCAACAGGAGGGGAAAATTATGAGTAAGGGACTTTTATATTTAAAACCAGTAACTACCACCGGCCAGAAGATGGCAAACATCATTAAAATATCCATAGCCGTGCTTCTTTTGGTAGTTCTTGCGGCATGGATAATTTCATACACTTACGCCGAAGATGTAAATGCAGGGCTTTCGCAAAATTTAGTCAGACTTCATGTGGTTGCCAATAGTGATTCCGCTCCGGATCAGGCCTTAAAGCTGAAAGTCCGGGATGCCATTATAGAGTTTATGAAGGACAAGCTGGCAAATTCGAAGGATATTAATGAAACCAGGGCAATAATAAACGCCAACCTGGAAAATATTGAACAGGTATCCTCAAAAATTATTAAAGAGAATAATAGCAGCTATGGTGTCAAGGCATCCATGGGAAACTATTCTTTTCCGACAAAGACATATGGTGATATAGCGCTTCCGGCAGGAGAGTACCAGGCACTGAAAGTCGTTATAGGAGACGGTGCCGGTGCCAACTGGTGGTGTGTGCTGTTCCCGCCGCTGTGTTTTATAGATGCAACCCACGGGACCATACCCGATTCGGTAAAGCAGGATTTAAAGACTTCTCTGTCTGCTGAAGAGTTCAAGCTGATTACAACGTCAGACAGCAGTGAAGATATTCCCGTTAAAATAAAGTTCAAGGTTGTGGAACTTTTTGAGGGATCTAAAGTTAAGGTAACAGGTGCAGTAAATAAAATGTTCAAATAAACTGATGCAATGTAATTGAATCTTCCTTAAGCGGAAAAGCTATGTAGGCTGTAGTAACTACATAGCTTTTTCCGTTTAAAAAACTACATTAATTTTCCAGGTTGATATATAATAATAACATCATAAAAATTAATCGGCCTTTAACTGTGGCAGAAACGGCGGTATTCGATGTGGTTAATAAATTATATTGTCAGCCAGTCTGATTTTTATATATCAATGATATTAAGGCTTGCAGCTGCCTGTGTACTCGGCGGAATTATAGGTTTTGAGCGTGAACACGTACATAGGCCTGCCGGACTCAGAACCCACATACTGGTATGTGTGGGCTCTGCTCTTGTGATGGTAACCTCTGAATTTATATATTACCGTTATTCCTCCCATGTAAATGTGGACCCTGCCAGGCTTGGCGCCCAGGTTATAAGCGGAATAGGCTTTCTTGGTGCCGGCACAATCATAAAAGAAGGTATAAGTGTCAAAGGTCTGACAACCGCAGCCAGTCTATGGGCTGTATCCTGTGTGGGAATAGCCGTAGGTATAGGTTTTTATTCAGGAGCCATAATCGCTACTGTAATAATCTTCCTGATACTTGTTGTAATCAAGAAAACCCAGGGGAAAATTACAATGCAGAAAAACGCCAGACTGTTTATTCACACCCGGATAAAAAAGGGAGAAGTGAATGAACTATCCGGTTTAATCCAGGAAATGGGTGTCAAAATTAAAAGGACCGATTTTGTAAGCAGTGAGATAGACGGCGAAATGGTAATCCGCTTCACGCTTGACATCTCGGGTCAAGTATCAATGGCTGAATTGATAGAAGCCATCCTGTGCCATGAGCATGTAAGGCGCGTCTACGAGGAATAGCATATGTGTTAATCAGCTTAAAATGCGGCTGGTTCTGAGACGAATTCAATATTCTTTTTATAATTCAACAAAATGCTTGAGAAGTTTAGGTCAGTAGGGATGCGTAGGAGTAGCTGCCCAAAGCGAGACAATTTAAAATCATGAATTTCTGATAATAGTGCGCGAGGACAAACATCAAAAAATGGAAGCTCCATTAAAAGCACATGCTTGAAATTGCAGGCGAAATAAATGAAACATGGTACAAGCTTCAAAATGAATTTGAAGGGTCAAGATTATTTGTTAGTCAGCTTCAAATGTGGCTGGTTCTGACAAATTCAACATTATTTTTTATAATACAACAAAATGCGTGAGAAGTATAGGTCAGTAGGGGATGCATAGGAGGTAGCTTCCTAAAAGCGAGACAATTTAAAATCATGAATTCCTGGTAATAGTGCGCGAGGAGAAACATCAAAAAATGGAAGCTCCATTAAAAGCACATGCTTGAAATTGCAGGCGAAACACAAGTATTTTGCTGGCAAATCGGCAGGAAGCCGATTTGAGCAGCAACCCGAAACAGGAGGTTGAGTTTGCTGCGACAGCAAAAATACTTGTGAGGAGCCGTACAAATTTCAGCATGTGCTTTGTGAGCTATCCATTTTTTGATGTTTGTACGGGAGCACTATTAACTATTATATATATCATGTATTTAAATTGTATTAATGTTGCAGTCCGACAGTGTACAACCCATTGACCTAAATCAGCACAGGAGCATTTACAATTAATTTGCATCAAATAATAAATTAATAAATAAAAATATTGAATTTTCATATTATTTCATATTACATTCCAGCCCCCATTTCAAGCTGATTAAATCTCAATAATCTTGTACTATTTTCCCTCCCTCCCGAATAAAAATATTCATAGCATGACTTTCAAAAACAGTACCAATTTTTATTGAAAGTCATGCTAAATACCAGAGAGGCGAGAAAATGTCATGAGTGTTATTGAATCTATGTTGAATTATGCAAAATCAGAAAATATACTAACGACAGGCCTTACCGACAAGGAGGCCAAATCTAAGCTTCAAAAGCACGGCCTTAACATTTTGGCCGAGAGAAAGAAAATATCACCTTTAAAGATACTGTTTCAGCAATTTACCGATTTGATGGTTATAATTCTGATGATCTCAACCGTTATTTCGGGCTTAATGGGTGAAATGACCGAGGCTGTCACCATAATAGCT
This sequence comes from Ruminiclostridium cellobioparum subsp. termitidis CT1112, assembly GCF_000350485.1. GTDB lineage: Bacteria > Bacillota > Clostridia > Acetivibrionales > DSM-1351 > Ruminiclostridium > Ruminiclostridium termitidis. Next base: position 17,728 of record NZ_AORV01000031.1, on the reverse strand, counting down.
ATTGTTGTGGTAAATGCAATAATGGGTTTTGTCCAGGAATTCAAAACCGAGAAAACCATGGAGGCATTAAAGTCCCTGGCAGCACCAAGTGCCAAGGTCATCAGGAATGAGCAGCAGGTGAGCATTCCGGCAGAAGAAATTGTTCCTGGGGATGTTCTTGTCATAGAGGCAGGAGACCGTATTGCCGCCGACGCAGCCATTCTGGAAAGCAGCAGTCTGCATGTCGACGAGTCACTCCTTACAGGGGAATCGGTTCCCGTTGAGAAGAATCCTATTAAAAACAACAAAGCGCTCATAGACCCTTTCGATAAAAAATCCTCCGTTTATATGGGAACCGTGGTAACCGGCGGCAGAGCCAAAGCTGTAGTTTATGCCACCGGTATGAAAACCGAAATGGGCCATATTGCCGATATGATCCAGAATATTGAAGATGATGAGACGCCGCTGCAGAGAAGGCTTGCACACCTGGGTAAGTTTATTGCCGTGGGATGTCTGCTGATATGTGCAATCGTCTCCATAGCAGGCGTCATCCGCGGTGAAAAGCTCTTCAACATGCTGCTCTCGGGGATCAGCCTGGCCGTGGCCGCCGTCCCTGAAGGACTTCCGGCAATAGTCACCATATCCCTGGCTTTGGGTGTCCAGAGAATGTTGAAAAGAAATGCCCTGATCAGAAAGCTGCCGGCAGTTGAAACCCTGGGCTGCGCCAGCATAATTTGTTCGGATAAAACAGGGACACTCACAGAGAACAAGATGACAGTGAGAAAAATATATGCGGCAGGCTACCAGCTTTCGGTTACAGGCAACGGTTACAATCTGGAGGGGGACTTTCTTGCTGACAACAGATCTTCCGACCCCCTGAAAGTGGAAGGAGTAAAACTGGCACTGGAGATCGGAGCTCTGTGCAACAACTCAGTCATAACCAGGCCCGCTTCCGAAAATACCGCTATGGGTAAAATCAAATCCATTTTCTCCAAACAGGATACCCTGAGAATCTCGGGGGATCCCACCGAAATAGCCTTGACCATTGCTGCCGCAAAGGCGGGGATAACTCAGAACAGTTTGAACGGAACTTATCAGAGAATAGATGAGCTCCCCTTTGATTCGGATAGAAAGTGCATGTCAATAGTCTGTAAAAGCAACAAGGGAGAGGTGTATGTATTCACAAAAGGCGCCCCCGATATGATTATTGACAAGTGCAACAGAATAATGTCGGTCAGGGGAATTATCAAGCTGGACGAATTGACAAGAAGGTCGATAACCAGGATAAACGACAGTATGGCCAACAATGCCCTGAGAGTAATGGGTCTGGCCTTTAGAAAACTGGAGACCGGCACTTACAATCCAAATACCAAAAATGTGGAAAATGACCTTATATTTGTGGGATTGATGGGAATGATCGACCCTCCGAGAAAAGAAGCCATAGAAGCTGTTCAAAAATGCAGGCTTGCAGGTATAAAGCCCATAATGATAACCGGGGACCATAAGCTCACAGCCACAGCTATAGCCAGAGAATTAAACATTTACTGTGAGGGGGATAATGTATTGACAGGTGCCGAGCTTGACAAAATGAATGAGTCACAGCTCGAAAATATGGCTCCTTCTGTGTCAGTGTATGCAAGAGTCTCTCCCAAGCACAAGCTGATGATTGTCAGGGTGCTTAAGAAATTGGGTCACATAGTTGCCATGACAGGAGACGGAGTAAATGATGCTCCTGCCGTAAAAGAGGCCGATATCGGAGTATCCATGGGTATAACCGGCACTGATGTGACAAAGGAGGCCTCCTCCATGGTACTGCTGGATGACAATTTTGCAACCATAGTTGCGGCGGTAGAAGAGGGAAGGGTTATTTACAACAATATCAGAAAATTTATAAGATACATGCTGGCATGTAATCTGGGTGAAGTATTGACCATGTTTTTGGGTATGATTATGTGGCTTCCCATACCGCTGCTGCCTATTCAGATATTATGGGTAAACCTTGTTACCGACGGATTGCCGGCCATAGCCCTCGGACTGGATCCCGCAGAAAATGACATCATGATGAGAAAACCCCGGGGAGCAAAGGATCATATCTTCTCCCACGGCCTGCTGAAATTAATAGTATCAAGAGGGATATTCATCGGTTTGAGCACACTGGGTGTATTCGTCAGCATATTGTATTTCGTAGATAGTGTCGAGCTGGCCCGCACAGGAGCATTTATGACATTGGTAATGACACAGCTGATCCACGTGTTTGAGTGCAAATCTGAAACAAAAAACATATTCGAAATACCCATATTTAATAACATTCCCTTGATACTTGCAGTTCTGTGCTCGTTGGTAATGATACTTGGAGTGGTATATATACCTGCACTTCAGACAATTTTTGAAACAGTGCCTCTCGGCCTTAATGAATGGCTGCTCATCATGGGCTTTACCTTGATGGGACCTGTATTATCAAGCCTGCTGGGAGTTAACAGGAAAAGACATAATTAACAAAATAAAAAATATTTATATAAAGTATTATATTTATGTAAATTAAAGCCTAATTGAATAAACGGCTGTTGTTTGACTGCAGAACAGGCGCAGGCGTGTTTACAATACAGGGACTATTTAATATAATCAAAGTATTAAAAATCCGGGTAGGGTGATCATGTCTACGCCATATTTCATGTTTTCGGAAGTTTATCGGAGGGCGGAAAATGCAGAAGGTGACGAAGGTATTTAAGCATAAAATCCATGGGAATATGCAGCAAAGACTGATGAACCTTTCCATAAGTGCAAAAATCGTGGCCTACTATCTTATACTTCTGGCAATTTCCATAGGGATAAGTGCAGTACTGTATTCAAGGGTCAACTCTGCAATCGCTCTGGGTCCCGTAAGCAACATATCCTTTCAGCTGCTGCATACAGTCAGTACAAGCACAAATACGGTTATAGGAAATGTAGCCGAATTTTCCAAACTTATCGTATCAAATGATGAAATACAGGATTCTCTTCGGAACACTTTGACAAACTACAGCTTTGCATACCAGCATCAGGCTGATGTGGCGGTGGACAGGCTGGTAGGGGGAAGTTCGTATGCCTCGTCGATTCACATATTCGACTTGAGAGGCCATAAGTACAGCGCAGAAAAAGGTATTGCCAGAACGGTAAAGATTACGAATATAACTCAGGCTCCCTGGTATAACGAGGTTATGAAAAAGAAAGGGAGCTATATTCTGGCCTATAATGCAGGGGGAATATTCAACCCTGTGAGTTTCGAAGGAAGTTTTATATCTCTTATAAGGGTTATAAATGATCTGCATACGCAAACCCCGCTTGGTATATTGGTTTTAAATATCCCTGAGGCGGTGCTTGAAAAATCCTGCTATGATATGACAAACAATCCCGATGCCGAGATACTGCTCATGGATGGCCAGGACAACATACTGATAGATTCGGATAATACCTCGGGTTTTGATCTTACAAAATTCATATATGACAATGAAAAATTAAATAAGAAATATACACTGTGGAAGTCCGACCAAACCGAGTACATGGTATCTTATCTGAGGATTGATGAAACGGGCTGGAAGGTAGCCAGCATAATACCCTACAGAGAGCTTTCCAAGGAGTCGGGGTTCATAGGGCTGGTAACATTTTTACTGGTGGCGGTAAACAGCTTGCTTTTATTTGTGGGCTCGATTTTTATCTCGAGGACCATAACCGTGCCTATAAAGAAGTTTTGCGAAGCCATGAAGGGAATAGAAAAGGGCGAATTCAAAAAGGTGCAGCTGAAGGCAGGCAAGGATGAAATAGGCAGGCTCAGAGACGGCTACAACACAATGGTGGAGGAGATACAAAAACTGATTTACAGGATAGTTGAGGAGCAGAAGCTGAAGCGGAAAACAGAGCTGGAAGTGCTGCAGGCGCAGATAAAGCCTCACTTTTTGTATAATACCTTCGATTCCATAAGCTCACTTGCACTCTCGGGAAAAAACCAGGATGTCTACAATATAATGAAGGCACTTGGAAACTATTACAGGACAAGCCTGAGCAAGGGGAAGGAGCTCATTACCATTGGAGAGGAACTTGATGTGGTGAGCAACTATTTGAAGATTCAGAAATACCGTTATGAGGATATGTTCTCGGTGGAATATGACATCGATGAGGAGGTTAAAAAGTATAAGATACTGAAGCTTGTTTTACAGCCTTTTGTGGAGAATGCTCTGTACCATGGGATCAGACCCATGCAAAAAAGCGGTTCCATATATATAGGTGCAAAATATCACGGAGATTCCATCGAACTGATTATTGCGGACAATGGTATGGGCATGACCGGGGAAGATGTACAGAAACTGACCTCTGGTAAAACTGCCCGGGAGAAAAACAGCTTTGGTATATGGGGAACAATAGAGCGGCTGAAAATCCTTTATGGAATAGAAGAGATCGTCACTATTGAAAGCAGTCCCGGAAACGGCACCAGGGTCATTATAAAAATACCTGCGGAGCATCCCCAGAATGAACTCCCCGAGCTGAAAACCGGGGAGGCATAGACATATCAGCAACAGGTTCTTTTACAGCTCAGTGACTGTTAATTATTGAAGTACACCTTCACGGCTTATCCGGTTCACGATGGGTATGTGGAGTCAGCGGTTAATTTTAATATTTGTGAACCGGAAAGGCAACGGTGTTTTAAATGTCGGAAGATTTGATGAAAGTAATGCTTGTAGAGGATGAACGCCTTGTACTTGAGCTGCTCAAGGCTTGTATAAACTGGGAGGAGATAGGTTTCAACATAGCGGGTGAATGCTCAAGTGCCATGGCGGCGCTGGAGCTCGTGGACACTCTGCTTCCCGATGTCATAATTACCGATATCTGCATGCCTGTAATGGACGGGCTGGAATTCAGCAAAACAGTCAGTGAGAAACATCCGCATATAAAGATCATCGTATTGACAGGCCATGAGGAATTTGAGTTTGCCAAAAAGGGTATAAAGGTGGGAGTCTCGGATTTTCTCCTGAAACCCATTAATGACGATGAAATCACCAGGGCTTTAATATCCATAAGAGAAAAAATAATTAAGGAAAGAACTCTTTCCAAAGGTTATGAAAAGCTGAAAAAACAGCTGGAGCAGAATCTCCCATTTTTAAGGGAAAAACTTTTCAATGAATTGATTCAGGGAGGCTTTGACCTGGCGTCAATTGATGAGAGGCTTTCATACTTTGACATAAAGTTCGGCGCGGCAGACTTCCGGATTGCTGTTGTAGAGGTGGAGGATATAATAGAAGAAAATTCCGGAGATGAGGAGCATAAATTAATAAACAAGATGAGATGTATTGATTATATCCGCCGGTCTTTTGAAAAAGATGATTATGTAAATGTTTTTTTTGATAACAGCCAGAGGATTGTTGTCATGTCCAACGAAACGGCTCTTGATCTTGAAGAATGCTGTGAAACCATAAAATCCATGCTGCTTAACAGGCTCAAATGTTCAATAGCTATTGGAATAGGAAATATCCACAGCGGGATCGATAAAGTGTATCTCTCTTATAAAGAGGCATGTGATGCCGTCAGCTACAAGTTTGTTGTGGGTAAAAACCAGGTTGTCAGCTTCTCGGATATCTGGTCCTCCACCGGTGCAAACATGAGGGTAGACAATGACAGTATGGGCCGTTTCGGTTTCTATGTAAAATCAGGGCTTTTGGAAAAAGTGGGGGAAACCATCGATCTGTTTTTCGGCGAGGAGGAGAATGCCTGTAAATCATTGGAACAGGCCCGTGTAATTGCCTGTAATTTAATATCGGTAATTATGAATGTTATTATAATGTCCGACATAAACCAGAAGGATATATTTAAAAACAATCTGCAGCCCTTTGAAAAGATCTTCAAGCTGGATACATTGCCCGATATCAAAGAGTATCTCAAGAATACGGCTTCGGCAGCAACTCTGTCGGTCAGCAGTCAGCAGGGGAAAAAGGCCAGAAAGATTTTGCAGGATGTAAAAGAATATATTCATGATAATTATACCGATTCAAATTTGTCACTTTCAGAAGTTGCAAAGAAATTTTTCCTGAATTTAAGCTATCTCAGCCGTATTTTCAAGGAAGAAACCGGACAGACCTTTGTGGATTACCTCATGAAATTGAGAATGGAAAAAGCCTTTAAGCTGTTGGGAGACACAGACTTAATGGTATATGAAATAGCCGGGCAGGTGGGGATAAACGATCCTCACTATTTCAGCATATGCTTCAAAAAGTACACCGGCTTAAGTGCAAATGACTACAGAAAATCCAAATAAAGTTTATTTCCTTTCAGGCTTCTCATTGGTGTATACGTTCTCGCGCACTATTTGAAGCACAAGCTCTGCAAAGTTGTTCCCGGTGAGGCAGCAGCTATTTATTCCGGAAAATATCTGTGCTTTTAATCTAGTGGTCTGTAACACCTAAAAGTCACATATTGCCGACGGTTAAATCCCCGCAGAATTTCGTTGTCGTCCTTGTCAATACATACAGTATTGCCTTCGTCCTCCGCCTTATGCTGCGAAAATTTTCCTCGACGGCAATATACGTTTTAGATGTTACAGACCACTAGCACAATACGTTTAATAATTTCACACAGAAAAAATTTTATACTTTTCAGTAAAACTAATGAATTTATATATGCAGCATCTTAGCTTATTATTAACTTGCAGTAAAAAATATAAATAACTTTTAGGAGGAAATTAAAATGAAGAGATTTGCATTAAGAGTTATGACTGCTGCTCTTTCAGTTGCTATTGCAACCAGCCTTGCAGCATGTGGAAGTAATTCCGCTGGATCAAATTCACCTGATACTTCAGCTGCCGGTTCTACAACAACCGAGACATCTGCAAAGCCATCAGAAACAAAAAGTGCAACTGTCAGGGTTTGGACGCTGTGGACAGATCCGACCAAGGACTCAAATGCCGCATATTTCTATAAGGTATTGGAATCCGCAAAAACTGAGCTGGCCAATATTACTATCGAACATGATGCAACAGAAAACGAATCCTATAAGACAAAGCTAAAGACTGCTGTTGCTGCAAATGAAGCTCCAGACGTATTCTACAGCTGGGGTGCAGGTTTCACCAAACCTTTTGTAGATGCAGGTAAAGTTCTTCCATTGGATGAATATATTGCTTCATCAGGAGCAGGTGATAAAATTCTTCCGGGTGCAACAGACTTCTTCAAATTTGACAATAAAACATACGGAATTCCTTATTCAAAATGGGTTGCCGTACTCTACTGCAACAAGGATTTATTCGATCAGAACGGTGTTAAGATACCGGCTACTTACGACGAACTTCTCACAGCTGTAAAAGCTTTCAGAGCCAAGAATATCACTCCTATCACCGTTGGTGGTAAAGACAGATGGCCCGCAATGTTCTTCCAGAATGCTCTTGCTCTTCGTACGGCAGGTGCTCAGGCATGTGTTGATGCATTAAATAAGACTGCTTCCTATGATCAGCCGGCATTTGTCGAATCGGCCGCAAAGCTGAAAGAACTTGTTGATGCAAAGGCATTTAACGATGGCTGTCTCGGTTTGACAAACGATGAATCGGCAGTTCCGTTTACAGAGGGTCAGATTCCAATGTATTACATGGGTAACTGGTTTGTAGGAAATATAATGGGCAAAGACAGCAAGGTTGCCGATAAGGTTCAGGCTGTTGCATTCCCGATGGTTAATGACGGAAAAGGTACTTCTGATGAATTCTTCGGCGGTTCCATAGAAGGTTTCTGTGTAAGTGCCAACGCTGCCGACAAGGATGCTGCCTGCAAGACAGCAGGATATCTGTCGGAGACAATGGCAAAGCTCACAGCTGATGACGGCGGTCTTGCCACATGGAAGGTTGACGGCGTTGATGAGTCAAAGATCAATGCATTGGCCAAACAGATAAAAGATTTGACAGCAAATGCAAAATCATATGTTCTTGCATGGGATACCTTCCTTGAAGGTGCTGATGCCGAAACTCACAAGAACCTTGTAGCAGAAATATATGCAGGAAAGAAAACTCCTGAAGAATTTGCCAAGGAAATGCAGAAATTGAATGAAAAGAAATAAATACTAAAACAGTGGAATTATTAACGGTCAGGGAATAATCCAGGGTGTCCGCTCGGAAACTACATGCGAGTCAGCATTTTCTCAGCGGACACCTTTGCCGTTAATAATTGTGAGGTGGAAAAATGGAGAGAGTACTGAGCAACAAAAAAGCTATATGTTTTTTTATTCTTCCTGCTCTGATTATATTCATTGCGATAATTATTTTTCCTATATTCATGTCGGGGTATTACAGTACGCTTCAGTGGGATGGAATAGGAAAAAGCAAATTTATTGGTATTGATAACTATATTACTTTATTTACAAATCACGAAGATGGCTTTATCGAGTCAATAAAAAATTCGGTCATATTGGCGTTTTTGTCAGTATTCATACAGCTTCCAATATCTTTAGTGCTGGCTCTGGTATTATCCAACAAAGTCAGAGGAGAGAATTTCTACAGGTCGGTATATTTTATACCTGTCATAGTTTCAACGGTTGTAATAGGACAGCTGTGGATGAAAATATACCACCCGGGCTATGGTTTGCTGAATACATTTTTAAGAAATATCGGTCTGGATTCATTGGCCAAAGAGTGGATAGGAAGCACTGATACCGCACTTGGAGCGGTATTTGTCCCTGTTGTGTGGCAATACATCGGTTATCACATGCTTCTGATGTACGCAGCCATTAAATCCATTTCTTCCGATATTATGGAAGCGGCTAAAATAGATGGAGCGTCTTCGGTACAAACTGCGTTCAGAATAACCATTCCGTTGATTAAGCCCATATTGGAAGTTTGCGTGACATTTGCCGTAATAGGTTCATTGAAAACCTTTGACCTCATTTACGTCCTTACCGGAGGAGGTCCGGTACATGCAACCGAGGTTCCGAGTACCCTTATGTTTAATACTATTTTCCATAAGTATCAATATGGTTACGGCAGTTCAATGGCCATATTCATAATAGGGGAGTGTCTTTTGCTTACAGTTGTGATACAAAAGCTTTTCAGAATGAAAAAGGCATAATAAGCAGATTAAATAAATGAGGGGTTGAGGGATTATATGAAGAAAATAAAAAACAGTAATAAAAAGCCTGTTACCATAGGCGGCATAGTCCTGCAAATAGTATTGCTCATAATTGCTTTTATACAGATATATCCGTTTATATGGCTGCTTCTGTTTTCCTTTAAGAGCAACGGGGAGATATTCGGCTCCAATGTGGTGGGATTTCCGAATAAGCTGCTATGGGAAAACTATCAGCAGGCTCTGACAAATGGAAGGGTTGGAATATACTTTATAAACAGTGCCCTGGTGACGGTTGTTACTATTATGATATCATCGGTAGTGGCGGCAATGGCTTCCTATGGAATTGTAAGAATGAAGTGGAAGCTCAGCGGAGTTACACTTATATTCTTTCTTATGGGTCTGATGATACCCATCCATGCAGCACTGCTGCCGCTTTTCATGTTTTTTTCAAAACTGAAGCAGCTTAACTCATATTGGAGTTTGATTTTCCCATATGTGGGATTTGCAATTCCAATGGCCATTTATATATTCTCAGGCTTTCTCAGGGACATTCCCAAAGAAATGGAAGAGTCGGCGCTTCTGGATGGCTGCAGCATTTACAACAGCTTTTTCAGAATAATTCTTCCTTTGATAAAGCCTGCAATAGCAACCGTTTCAATATTCACCTTCCTGTCTTCCTGGAATGAGCTGATGTTTGCGGTAACCTTTATAAGCAAGTGGCAATACAGAACACTTACCGTCGGAATTCAGCAGATGGTTGGCCAGTATACCACCAGCTGGGGCCCCATAGGAGCCGGTCTGGTAATAGCAACTATTCCGACCCTGCTGATATATTGCCTGCTCAGCAACCAGGTCCAGAAGAGTCTTATATCCGGAGCGGTAAAGGGATAGTCCGGCTGCCGACAGGCATTTGATTTAACGCGTTGGGCTATTTATTTTATATTTTGCTTTACCTGCGTAATTTTTATATCAACTGGTAACTTCCGTACTAACTTCATAAAATAAAGATGCACCCAAAACAATTGCGAAAATTGTATCGCCTCATTTTAAGCGGTTTTGTCGTCGCTCAAACTCGACCTCCTGTCTCGATTTGAAGCTCAAAGCAACGTCCTGTTGCTTTGCCGGCAAAACCGCTTTACCTTCGTCGACAATTTACCGCAATTGTTTTTAACTGTGCATCTTATTTCATGAAGTTGTACTCGCGTACCAGTTGACTCTGATTAAATATATCTGTAAAGCAAAAAGAAAATAAAGATACCGGTAAAATTTCAGGCATTTTTTTGCAGCCGTCCAAGTGACAGGAGCTCCCAAAGGGCTGTCCAAAATAAGTTTAAATACATTAACGTACAAAATTATTAAAAATCTGCTGATACCCATTATACTCCTGATATTTTTATTGCTTACTGGTAGATTCTGTATAATAATCTAAATAGATTAAACAAAGGAGTATATTTATAATTTTGCCAAAGATTCTTAGTATTATTATGTCTGTTGTAATAATACTATTACTTACTGGAGCAATCAGATATTTTTTAGTAAAAAGGAAATAATATTTTAGATTGTTAAATTTCACAAAAAATAGAGCAATATTAGGCTTTTTTATATCTCTTAGAACTTTATTAAGCATGTCAATATTCTTTTCGTGTGCAATAGCGAGTTTAGGAATAAAGTGATTATTCCGCCATCCTCCGCCTTGTTCCGAAAAAATTTTCCTCGCCGGACAATATAAGTTAGATGTTACAGCCTACTAGTGATCGTAAACAATGACATTATTACCAATATAGTACTTCGCCTATTAGCCTCAAAATATTAATAAAATGACTGCAATTGCAATGATCACAAGCTATGGCTGTCGCTGATAAGGCAATATGAAAGGACTCGCAGTCAACAATAAACTGCAAATAGTTAAAAGCTTTCCTAAAACATAAAAAAACCTTGAGAGTAAAAACTCTGAAGGTTTTTCTTTTTTGCTGTAACCGGAAATTGCCCATCTTTGGCCTTTATGCTAGTAATGGCAATAAATTATTAATTATATGGCGTAATGACAGCATTCAGGAGTAAAATAAATTAATATTTATTTAAGTTAAAGTTTTTATATGGACGCTATTGGAACTGGATACGATAATCTTTAATTCTTTAATGTAATTATATACCAATTTAACAATGTAAAACTCTTGACATTTTCATTCTATCGTAATAGAATGAAAATGTAGACTTTCTATTGCAGTAGAACGGATGGTGAAAGGTGCTTATGGAAATCAAATTTTTTGATTCAGAACTAAAAGTAATGGACATTCTCTGGAAAGAGGGTGATACAACAGCTAAGAGAATTGCAGAAATCTTAACACGGCAGGTAGGATGGAGTAAAACTACTACTTATACGGTTATTAAAAAGTGCATTGAAAAGGGGGCCATAAGGCGATATGACCCCAATTTTGTTTGTCATCCCCTTGTAACAAGGGAACAGACACGAGAATTAGAAATCACAGAGTTTATCAATAAAATGTATGATGGAGCAGCCGATCAGCTCGTCGCTTCCATTTTGGGCCGGAAGAATTTATCGCTGGAGGAAATCAAAAGACTAAAAGAAATCGTCAATAAACTGGAATGAGGGGATGTTTATGAATATATTAACAATGAGCCTTTCGGCTTCTGTTTTCATTCTAGCAATTATAATAATCCGGGCACTTGCACTGTACTCACTTCCGAAAATGACGTTTTTCGCGCTTTGGATTGTGGCACTGTGTCGCTTGATTATTCCTTTTTCTGTTCACTCACCCTTCAGCCTTTATACTCTAATTAATATGCTGAGAACACACTTTTCAACAACAGATGCGACTATCATAGGTATGGCTTCAATAAATGTTGGAGCAGCGGTAGACACGATAAACATTTCATTGCCAAAAACGGCCTCCGAAAACATCTCTCCCCTTATTGCTGTATGGTTTATTGGCTTTTTGGCATGCGCCTTGTTTTTCCTCATTACACATTTTCGATGGCGCAGCGAATATAAGACAGCTCTGCCTATTGACAACGAATTTATTAGGGCCTGGCAGCAGATCCATTTGATAAGGCGAAAGGTAGAAATTAGGCAATCGGATAAAATAACCAGTCCGTTAGCTTATGGAATATTTCGGCCAGTGATTCTCCTTCCAAAAGGGACAGAATGGGCAAATGAAAAGCATTTGGAATACATTCTCATGCATGAATATGTGCATATTCGACGGTTTGACATAATAATGAAACTTTTACTTATTGCTGCTGTATGTGTACATTGGTTCAATCCATTAGTATGGATAATGTACATACTAGCAAACCGGGATATTGAATTATCCTGTGATGAAGCCGTTCTGAGGGCAGTTGGGGGAACAATGAAATCCGCTTATGCCCTTACTCTTATTAAGCTTGAGGAAAAGAGAAGCAGCATGATTCCGCTTATAAGCAATTTTAGCAAAAATGCTATCGAAGAAAGGATCGTTTCAATTATGAAAATGAAGAAAATCACAATTATAACTTTTTTAGCGACTGTTTTAATAGTCGCAGGTTTATCCACGGTATTCGCTACTATAGCTAAAAATGATACAAGAAATAGTGATAGAGTATCCACAACTGAAAGCTCAACTTCAACAGTAGCAGTTCCATCTTCGTCCAATTCAACCATATCTCCTGACAGGTTAGCAAAGATTGAAGCTGATACTCCTTCCGCCAAACCGATTGATGAGAAAGCTCTACAGGAATATTGGAAAATGGGGGCATTGAACGTTGACGGAGTGCCTTATTTGCCACTTGTTGATACGGCAAAAAACTTAGGATATACGGTAAATGTGGACACTAAAAATATAGACTCTGCTGAGTATCCAAACACTGTTGAATATAACTATGAGTTAGTGAAAGACGGAAAATCTCTTGGTATTGCCAGCATTGATATTTCTAATGGTAAGGTGGTAACATATATGATTGATGGAATCTTCTTAAATACACATGATAAAGCAACCAATATTATATTGCAGAAAGATACCGTATACATGTCCGCTCAGCTCTTCAAAGAGGCACTTGATACTAGTAATAAATTGCCGTAATCACATTCTCTATTTTAATTTCAGGTCGACGTATTCCTGATATTAGGTCCGAGAACTAAATAAGAATGAGTTACCAACGAACGCAGACTCCGAACATATCAGCGTTTAGAAAGGGACAGCATGTCCGCATCCGGATGCAGTATAGATTGATCACCAAGTTTGTCACTTATGACAAGCACACAAATAAACAGACCACTCAAATGAACGGTCTGTTTATTTGTTGAGTTATAACAGGATCTCAATTATTGCATTCTAAAAAATACTAAACTACACGGATTACTACTTTGTCATATGTGGACCAATTGTCTCACTGCTGATAAAAGATTTAGTTCAGCCTTACGGTGAAGTCGCCGGATATCGTACCAATAACGTCTATTGGGCCATCATTTACAAAAGATATGTAATAATTATATGCGGTGCTTAAGTTTGAAAAAGTTGTTGTATACGAGCCAGTATAGGAAGTGGTGGCAAATTTTTCAGTGCTTAAAACAAGTTTATTCGTGCCAGCTTGATATAAATTAATGTGGAAATACTTCGTCTGCTTAGCAGCACATGTTACATTCCAATCAACATAAAACTTTGACGCACCATTTGTGAAAAAATAGTAATTTGAATATATTTCGCCGTTGACTCCACTGAAAGAACCAGAGTAAGGTAAGTCTGTTCCGCTAGTTGGCTTACTAGTCGACATAGGAATTACAACTTCATTTGAAGAAGTAGCAGACTTTACAGATGTCATCTGGGTTGTTTGAGAAAATGGAGTAACATCTTTTTCGTTTGCTGCAAACGAATTTAAAGGAAAAATCGAGATTGCCATTAGTATTGCACATATTTTTGAAATACCTTTTAAAACTGATTTTTTGGTCATTTTCATGAACCTCCTATTATGATGATTTAAATACTAAAATTTAACAAATTTTACATATATTTGCAAATATTGTAATAATAAATAGAATATCATAAACATATTTGTATGTCAAATATATATGCATAAGTCAAATTAATAAAATAATAATCATTACAAATAGTAACTAGTTTTGGGTAAAAATGATTTAGCTAAAGATGTAGAATCAACTATGCATAAATATTATTGTTTCAATATATAACAGGTATTTCCATTTTGCAGTTTTTACTATTGATAAAAGGGTTAGGGGAAGTACTTCTAGGGAAACGCTGATTTAATTAAGCCAGACACTTATGGGTATAGTATAATAAAGGTATTAACTGAAAGGTGTCGATTTCATGAAACAGCAAACCTTTACAGATGTAGAATATTCCAACCGTAAAAGAAAAACAAAACGCGAAGAATTCCTTGAAGCAATGGACAATATTATTCCATGGTCATATTGGACAGATATTATTCGCCCTTATTATCCATCCGGAAAGCGAGGCTGTCCGCCGAAGGATATTGAAATGATGCTTCGTATGTATCTTATGCAAAACTGGTTCAACCTGTCAGATGTGGGTGTTGAAGATACAATCTATGACAGTTTTGCAATGAGGACTTTTATGCATATAGATTTTTTGACTGAGCAGGTTCCAGATGCCACAACTTTATTGCATTTTAGACATCTGATGGAAACCAATAAAATTGGTAAAAAAATATTTGACGATGTCAGGGAACGGTTGGATAAATCAGGGTTAATAATGCATGGCGGAACGGTTGTTGATGCAACACTGATTGCGGCACCTATATCTACTAAAAATATTGATGGTAAACGTGATCCGGAAATGCATCAAACCAAAAAAGGGAATGAGTGGTATTTTGGAATGAAAGTTCATTCAGGAGTTGATGCAGGAAGCGGATATGTTCATACTATTACAGGAACATCAGCAAATGTCCATGATATTGTTGAAACCTCTAAACTCATACGTGAAGATGACGAGGTAGTATATGGCGACTCAGGATACAGTGGAGCCCAAAAACGCAACGAATTCAAGGAAGATGAGCACTTATCATCAATTGAAATGCGAGTAAATGTGCGCCCATCAAGTATAAAAGTTACAGAGAAATATAAGGGAATCAACTAGCAGATAGAACACCGTAAATCATCAACGCGTAGTCAGAGCCGGTTGGAGTAAGGACTTTTGTCTGGGATAACTGCGCCTTTTTTGGGGTAATGTACCCAAAGTGGCACAAATATAGCAAATTTGAACCCCAAAAAGGGTTATTTACTAAAAAAGCAACTTGAATTCTGAGGGGATACATTAAAAGAGTTATTAATCAGCGTTTCCTTAGATTTCGTTCTTCAGTCGGTTGTTTTCATATACTGCTTTCCATCGCTTATTTTTCATACTCTTTTATATTTCATTTGATTGAATAATTTCTCTTTCCATTTCATCAATATTTCTTCCTAGTTTGCTGATGCTTCCACAATAAGCTATATCCGACCAACTATAATTATTTATAACATTTATGTACAGAATTAAAAACATTGACTAATTGTAACAATAGTGTTGATATTACAAAAAAACACATATAAGGGAGAATACTATAACGCAGTCATGCACAGGAATTTTTGAATTAGGCGTTCCGGTTGGAAAAGCTGCAGTGGAGGAAGCGTTACAGTGGGTTCGGAGGCTATGGTCGTGGCCTTTAAAGATAATCCCAAAATCACTACAAATGTATCTACTGATAAAACAAAGATACTTATGAGTTGGTCGGCAGTAGTAGTTGCTTATTATGGAATTGGTGATGTCGGAGTAATTCTTATTAACACTTACACTCACTCGGGTACGTGCAATTGGTTAGCTGCTGAGTTTGCTAATACGTAATAAAATTACATAATAGTATTATATACTAGAAGAAGAGCCATGTATATTAATGACATGAGATCATTTCCACTTGAAAACGTGTCGAAAAAACTATATAATCTTAAAATGACTAAACAATATATTCCATTTTTTTATTGGATTATTGTGAAATCCCAGTTATTGCTTTGTACAAATGTTACATTTCGTTCATAGTTTATTAAAAATAATTATGGATAATTAATAAAGGATGGCCAGCCATTCTTTGGAATGGCATGTTCAAGTCTCTGGAAACAGCACGACTATTCTCTTCCGGGATGGACGAGCCATTCTTTTGGGTGTATCAACAAAGCTAATTCCGGTAATACTCCTGAACATACAGTTATATTTATACAATTGACCGGTATGTTCCTGAATGCACGAAATAAATAGGGGGGAAAAGAATGATTGAGATTCAAAGTTTGACCAAAAGCTATGGTCAGATAAAGGCTGTAGACAATATCAGCTTTACAGTTGAAAAAGGTGAAGTGCTTGGTTTCCTTGGGCCTAATGGTGCCGGAAAATCAACAACCATGAATATTATAACCGGTTTCATTCCTTCTACCGAGGGTTCGGTTAAGGTTTGCGGATATGACATCATGGAAAATCCCGCAGAGGTTAAAAAAAGAATAGGCTATCTGCCTGAACTGCCGCCATTATATATGGACATGACAGTATCAGAGTATCTCAGTTTCGTTGCTGACCTGAAAGATGTGAGCAAGAAGCAGAAAAAGAGTCAGATGGCAGACATCATGGAGCTTGTAAAATTAACCGATGTCAGAGGCAGATTGGTGAAGAATCTTTCGAAAGGCTACAAGCAAAGAGTTGGCTTGGCTCAATCACTTTTGGGCAACCCCGAGGTTCTTATACTTGATGAACCTACAGTTGGCCTTGACCCCAAGCAAATAATTGAAATCCGCAAACTTATCAAGGCACTTGGAAAACAGCATACTATCATATTGAGTTCCCATATCCTGCCTGAGGTAAGTGCTGTCTGCGAGAGAGTAGTCATTATTAACAAAGGTAAAATTGCAGCAATCGACACGCCCGACAATCTGTCAAAGGGCATGAATACTGTCAGCAAGCTGTCGGCTACCATCGCCGGACCCAAGGGCTCGATCAGTAATGCAATTGAGGAGATATACGGAATAAAATATGTAGAACCCCACATTGAAAAAGAAAAGGATTTAACGGAATTTATTATTGAATCAGATAAGGAAATTGATATCAGACGACCTCTATTCTTTGCAATGGCCAAGGCTGGATATCCAATCATAGAATTGAAGTCCCTTGACCTTACACTCGAAGATATATTCTTACAGTTGACCACGCAGGAAAAGGAGGTTATATAAGTCATGTATTCAATTTTTAAAAAAGAGTTCAAATCCTATTTTAATTCACCTACAGCTTATGTAATGATCGGATTGTTCATATTTATTTCATCAATGCTTTTTTATATGAACCTTGCATCGGCAACAGCCGAATACAATTTCAATCTGAATTATATGGCGCTTATACTGGTGCTGATCGTTCCCATATTGACAATGAAGGTACTTGCCGATGAAAGAAAGAGCGGAACAGAGGTATTGCTTATAACCTCGCCTGCATCACTTACAAGTATTGTCGTGGGCAAATACCTGGCCGCTTTTTCAGTATTTCTTGTTATGACAGGCATAACCCTGATTTATCCTATAATACTTGCAGTGCTTGGTGAACCTGCTGTTTCGGAAATAATTGGCGGGTATATAGGCTTTATTCTTTTGGGAGCTTCATTTATAGCCTTCGGAGTTTTTGCTTCCTCTCTGACTGAAA
>NZ_AORV01000030.1 GCF_000350485.1 Ruminiclostridium cellobioparum subsp. termitidis CT1112 | reverse complement strand
TCCAGATATAGATAAGAATTATGTACATGTTCAGTTAGTTCCAGCTTCAGAATGGCTTATAAATCACAATCTTCATAAATACTGTTCTGTGATTGTAGTAGACAGTGCTGACAGTGTTGTAATAGGTGATATTCAGTATATAGATCAGGACAATGTTAAATTAACATTTACAGCAGCATTTGCAGGAAAAGCTTATTGCAACTAAGAAAGGTAATTTTATATGTCACGAAACTATTTAACAAATATAGATTTAAATAAGAACGAATTACAAAACGCAGTTATACAAAACCTTGCAATAGCACCAAGCAATCCAAAGGAAGGCCAAATATATTACAATACTGTAGATAAAACCTTCTATGGCTGGGATGGTACTGAATGGGAGGACTTGGGGGCAGAAGGTGGTACAGGTGGAACATATGATTATAATGAATTAATTAATAAACCTTTTATTCCTTCTAAAACAAGTGAACTGACCAATGACAGTGACTTTGTTACAAGAACTACTACTGATTCACTATCTACAGAGATTCAAAATATAAAGGTAGCTTTAGATGAGGATTCTGATGGAAGCATTATTGATACCATTGCTGACATTAAGGCTGAATGGCAAGCGGCAGATAGTGATTTGCAAACATTAGTTACTCAAAAAACTTCTAAATATACCCAGGTAATTGGAGATGGAACAATTACAGATTTTACTATTACCCATAACCTAAATACACTGGATGCCCATGTCACGGTTCGGGAAAACTCAGTACCTTATCAGGTAGTAATTCCTGATGTATATACTGTTGATGCAAATAATATTGGTGTTATGTTTTCTGTAGCACCTATAGCAAACCAATACAAAGTTATTATTATTGGATAAAGGAGAATTGTATGACAACATTTGTAGGAAAAGAACTAAAATATAATGAAAATGAAGTTTGGCATAAAGGTAACTTTAATCCTGATGCAGTAAAAACGCTACTGTTTCAGAACACACAAACAATAAAATTAGATTTTGAAACTAACAGAGTCCCTATAGGGTTAAAATTTAAAAAGGCACTTTCATTTGATAAATGGCAAATAATGTGTCTTTTAGCTTTAGCAAAAGAATATCAGTATGTTGATAATGCTTTGTTAGTAACCAAAAACGATGAAATAATTGAACCGGGTATTGAATACAAAGTAAGTGCCGACAAACATTGGATTGAGAAAATTGATGGTAACTGGGCTGTTGGTGATGTGTTTGATTATATGGTTTTTAAAAGTGAAGTATATTAAAGAGTGTGAAAAAATTAGCCTCCAATAATATAACTTCTAATTATACCTTTATTCGACATTGATTATCAGACTTATAATGATATGGGTATAGAGGTATAATTTAGAAAATATTATTTGGAGGTCGATTTGATGAAAAGATTTAATAAGTTATTATGTTTCATGGTAGTGTTTGTTGCGGTTATGTCAGCTTTTTGTACGGTTAGTTTTGCAGAGAGTCCTTTCAATTGGACGTCAAAGGCTAATATGTTAACCCCTGTATCAGGTTCTGCTTCTTTGAATGTTAATAATAATATTTATGTTTTTGGTGGAATGGTTAACAAAGATGGTTCTGTAACAGATAAAGTACAAGTTTATAATACAACTACAAATACATGGAGTTATAAGACCTCGTTACCAACTGCTATGAAAAGTTGTTATGCAGTTGAAATAAACGGGATAATTTATATTGCCGGGGGAACATTTCGTGACAATACCACAACATCAAAGTTTTTAGCGTACGATATTAGTACTGACACCTGGAATACAGAATTGGCTAGTCTACCAATTTCGTTAGGGGGTGCACCTTTAGCTGTTATAGATGGGAAGATATATGCATTTGGTGGGTATAATCATATTAATGGCCATCAATCTAATATATATATTTATGATCCAAGTTTAAATACTTGGACTAAAAACTCTGTTGGATTAAATTTTGCAAGACAGCAAATGGGTTTATCAATTTATGATGGAATGGTCTTTCTTATTGGAGGATGGGATGCAAATGGTGCATCTTCAATAGTTGAAGTATTTAACCCAAAAACAAATACTTGTACATTTAAGGCACCACTAAAGATTGCCAGAACATATACCGGGACTATTACATATGGTGGTAATATTTATGTTTTAGGGGGACGTACAAGTATTCCATGGGATGCTACTGACATAATTGAAAAATATAATATACAATCAGATACATGGACAGATATAGGAAAACTTAGCTATTCAAGGAGTTATCCGGGTGTAGCTTTAATTGAAAATAGCGTTTATATATTCGGTGGTACTGCTAATTTAAACACACTAATATATAACACTACTGAGGAAAATATTTTTCCCAAAACTCCATCAAATCTTATAGCTATACCAGGTAATAAAAAAGTCGATTTGTCCTGGACAGTTCCTACAACAGGCTCAGCAGTGTATAATATTAAACGTTCAACAACTCTAAGTGGCCCTTACGAAACAATAACAACAACATCGGCTATTACATATACAGACAACGATGTTACAAACGGAACCACTTATTATTATGTTGTAAGTGCTATTGTGGATGGAGTTGAGAGTCCGAAGTCAAATGAAGTTTCAGCAACTCCAACTGGTACTGAAGAACCACCAGTTATAACTGGTAACAAAGCTATACTTGAAATTGTTATGACTAATGGAACCATCAAAGAATACGACTTAACAGCGCAGGAAATGGAGAATTTCCTTACATGGTATGATAATAGGTCTGAAGGAGCTGATAAAGCTTACATATCAATCATTAAGAGAAGCAACGTTAAACCATTCGTGAGTCGAAATGAGTATCTGCAATTTAAAGAAATTTATAGTTTTGAAGTTAAGGAATATAAAGAATAATGTAATTTACTTAAGGGCATTTGGCTAACCACAGGTGCTCTTTTTCAACGCATAAGGATAATACTGCGTCCAAACTACACAGTATAGAACAACTATTTTATAAACATTTTTAATCAATATAATACTATTAATCTACTTTAACATTCCCAGTTGTAAAATCCAATAAGTAATTTACTATAATATTGATGGTGTACATATCCCACAACTTACAAATTGTTTCATATTGTAATAGAAAGTGGTATAATTTGATAATGATTTGTAAGTTGTGGGAGGGGAATACATGAGCATAAAAGATGATATGGATGAATCAGCAAAAATACTTGACGGAATTCAAAATTATGATAAGGATGGCTTTGCAAATCAACTTAAATATTGGTTAAAGGAACTAGAATTTTTTTATAATAAGGTAGTACCAAAACAAACTGGTAATCCCTCTACTTCTTTTTACGAAATTACAAAATCAATAAGGCCAAAAGAAGGACAAGTAGCGTTTTTTAATCTGAGAAGGGGTTATCCTAAAGAAGTATATGACGGTCACTATTGTTATATTTTAAAAGATTTTGGAATCAAATACTTAGTAATCCCAACGACTTCTGTAAAAGATAAATCAGAGGCAAATCCAGAATTTGAATTTGATATTAAGATGAAAAATTTTAAAAATGAATTAATTACTAGGCTTCAAATTTCTGACATAAGAGCAATTGATGTTCAACGTTTCAATGAAAAAAGAGAAGTGTTTAATGTAATAACAGATAAAGAAATAATTGTAAAAGAGATACTACGAATACTTTCATTAAATGTTGACACAATAATAAAAGAAGAGTAATATAGTATATAGAATTAATAATTTAAAAAAACCTTTTATTAGGCAAGCTTTCAAAAAACCCTTAAATGGGCAATTTTAAAAATATTTAAGAAAAAGACCTTTACATTAGAAATAATGTAGGGTCTTTTTTCATGTCTACAATTTAATATATATATCAACACGTAGAAAAAGACAGGGTTGCCCTCAAACAATCGCCCTGTCTTTCTTTTTGCTTACATAAAACAATTACATTATATGGTAAAAGCAAATAATTGTCAATTGGTATTAACATAGAAAATGAGGTGAGTGAAATGTCAGAATTTAATGAAAAATTATGTGATGAAAAACATAACGGAATAAAAGAAAAATTACAGGTTATAGATAAGCGACTTGATAATCACTCTGACGAAATCAAGAAAACAAATACTGAGGTTCAAGACCTCAAGGAAGTCCTAATTGAAGTAAAAGAACTTAATAAAAGAATGATAGATAATAGCAATAATAATACAACAGTAAAAGCCAGTAATAAAGCAATGTGGGGAGTTATTATAGCTTCATTTTTAACATCCGCTAGCAGTGTTATTGTTGTATTAGTTAAGTAAAAGGATGGTGATTGTATGAATAACGTGATTTTTAAGCATCCTGACCAAGCATACATATATAAACCTCTTTTAGATGCAGTAAATAAACTATGCAATGACTATAAAAAAAATGCTTTGTGTGTGGCAGGATATAGGAGCCTTGCAAAACAATCCTATTACTTTTTATTAGGATTGTGAGAATTTAAATATTCAATTAACGAAGCTTCTATAATTTTGCTAATTGGTATCATAGTCATTTCCGAACAATCTTTAAGTTACTTAATTAAATCAGTTGGTAAACTTGTTCCCAATCTTTCCTTGTTTTTTAGTATTATAATTACCTCTTAAAACATTGTAACACATGCATAAAGTGTTCAAGTAACATAACGTTATGTTAAAATTAAGAAAAGGAAGTGATTTAATGTCTGAATCAAACGGATACACCGTTTATATGCATACTTGCAAAATAAATAATAAATATTATATTGGTATCACTCAACAACAGGTTGAAAAGCGTTGGGGCGTGGAAGGTTGTGGCTATAAAACTCAATTACTATTTTACAGGGCTATAAAAAAATATGGTTGGAATGAAGGCTTTAATCATGAAATAATAGCAATTAATTTATCTAAGCAGGATGCGTGTAACCTTGAGATACAGTTAATAAGTCATTACAAAAGCAATAATCCAAAATTCGGATACAATATAGCCTATGGTGGAAATATTAATATTCCCACTGAATTAACAAAAATGAAAATATCTAAGGCACATATGGGAAGAAAAATGTCTCAAGAGTACTGTAAATCAGTAAGTGAAAGAGTTAAAGGCGAAAAACACCCACTATATGGCAAGCATCATTCTGAAGAAACTAAAAATAAGTTACGACAAGCAATTTCTGGGCATAAACACTCAGATGAAACAAGAGCAAAAATGAGTAAACAACGTAAAGGCAGAATAATTACAAATGAAACGCGTAAAAAGTTGAGCGAATCAAATAAAGGTAGAACCAGAAAAGATTTAGCCATAATCAATATGTCTCGCAAAGGTTCTAACAATCCAAATGCGAAGCCAATTATATGCGTAGAAACTGGAGTTATTTATGAAACCATTGAAGCAGCAGCAACAACATTGAATTTAGATCATGGATCAATTTCCAAATGTTGTTCTGGCATTCGAAAAACATGTGCTGGATTCCATTGGAAATTTTATTAAATTTAATAAAAGAAGGTATATATATGAAGATAATCCCAGGTAAATTCCCAGAAGAAAAAGATATAGAAAAATATATAAGTTTTGTAAGTGACGAATCACGAAATTGCAGTTTAGTATTTTTGCGCAGGTTAGCAGCTTTTGCTAGAGACAATGGTCATAAAATGACAGGTATTATAGGACGTAGAAGTTCAATAAAACAACAGCAATTATGGGATGCAGATTTAAAGAAAAATAAAGGTAGACCTAGTGAAAAAGTGGCTAGACCATTCACTTCATGGCATGAGTTCGGTTGTGCTGTAGATTTAGATGGTGACTATTAGGAGGCATATTCAATTAAACATTGGATTCCATACGGTAGATTAAATCAAGAACTTAATAGATATGGGTTAATGCTTCCATTAAATAATGTAGATTCTCCAAAAGTATTAGAATGGTGGCATTTGCAACCAATAGAATCAGATGGCGTAGCCTCAGATAAGCGTAAAAGTTTCTTAGATAAAGATGACGTGATATATAGTAAAGATAAAGTTGTAAAGGGAGATGATATTGTGACTTTTGAGGAAGCATTAAAAATAGTAGCTACAAAAGTTAATACAGATTATAATTTTTGGCTTAAAAAGAAAGATATAGACCCTTTATTTCCTGCTTTGATAATTAAAATTGGTAAAGTATTGGAGGGTGTAAAATGAAGAACATTGGATAAGGTATAGTATGAAGAGATTTAAGAAGGGGTATTTAGTATCCCTTCTTAAATTTTTTTCGCCTATTTTGTAGCATTTGAAATAAATGATAACCTTGAGAATTCTTGTGTTTTGTGATAAAATTACTCACTGGATACCATGTATTTTTATATATAAAAATCATATGAGTCCAGTGTGTGAAAATCAAAAAAAATAATAAGTAGATAGGTGAAACGCTTTATTTAAGCGGATGTGGCGGAATTGGCAGACGCGCTGGATTTAGGTTCCAGTGGGCGACCGTGGGGGTTCAAGTCCCTTCATCCGCACCAATAGTATCTAAACAAAAGCCGAAAGTGATTTTATCATTTTCGGCTTTTGTTATTTTCTAATCGCTATCAGACATCAAAAGTTGAAAAATGTGAAAAACTCAGCGGCACTTTAGATCCTGTATAAGAATTGTACAACCTTGTATATGCCTCTAAACGCTATTAATAGTTTTTTAAGCCTGTTTGAGAAGAGATTCTCTCAATAGATTGCTCATGGTACCTGTGATATAATAATAGCAAAAAGGTAAGATTTATATTGATATGCAATAGAGTAGGTAAAGAGAGGGGAGCTTAAAAAATGAATGCATTTCTATTAATAATACCTCTTTTTCTCATAAGGTTCGGCTTACTGAAAATGATAAATAAAGATTCTTTACGCCGTGCCGCTTTCTTTGCCCCATTAGAGGGTAAAGAAAAGGTCGCGTACCTTTTTTACCAGTTTTCAAACGCTTTTATGATCTTATATTCGGTTTTCTTGAAAATCCAGACCAAACCGCCGTTGTTTTTAATCGCCTTATTTATCTACGTCTTAGGCGTAAGTGTTCTTATAATTGCCACTGTTAACTTTGCGAAACCTGAACAAAGCGGAATAAATACAAACGGAATATATAAGATTTCCCGGAACCCTATGTATATAGGATATTTCATATATTTTGCAAGCTGTGTAATGTTAACGCATTCTATGCTGCTGCTTATATCTCTGCTTGTTTTTCAAATATCTGCACACTGGATTATTCTTTCTGAAGAAAGATGGTGCATCAACAAATTCGGGGCGGAGTATATAAACTACATGAATAAGGTTAAGCGGTACATTTAGTAAATCTTATTCCTAAGATGGATGGTAAATTAGCATGAATTCAATGAAGCTGTTGCAATGTTGGATAAAACTATTAAATCTGGATGCTTTGGCGCTATAGAGGAAAGATTAAAACAATATTTTAAGCGTGCAAAAGTTATGTGAAACGCTTTATTTAAGCCAATCCCAAATTAATCACTTAATCAATAACACTATGAAGCTCGGGTATGATTTGGTATAATATTTCTAAATACAATTTCATGTACATAATAAAGGAGAAGACTATGAGATACCGTTCACTGGGCAACACTGGAATGCAGGCCAGCATTATCGGTCTTGGCGCTGAGCATCTGGATGGAAAGTCTTACGAAACAGTAAAAGAAACTCTTGATGCAGCTATGGAAAATGGCGTCAATATAATTGATATCTTTATGCCCGGTCACGATATTCGCTAAAAGCTGGGCAAAGCGCTGAAAGACCGGCGTGAAAAAATGATTATTCAGGGGCACATTGGTTCCACTGATATTAACCAGCAATATGATATATCAAGAGATATGCCCACAGTGAAAAAGTACTTTGAAAACCTGTTGATAGATTTGGGTACGGACTATATTGATGTCGGGATGCTTTTTTTCATTGACACAGAAGAACACTTTGATGCAGTGTTCCATTCCGATTTTATTAAATACGCGCAGCAGCTGAAGCAATCCGGCACAATTCGCGCCATAGGCGCCAGTTCTCACAATCCTGTCATTGCTAAAAAAGTAGTGGAGACTGGTATTGTCGAGCTGTTGATGTTTAGCGTCAATCCAGCCTTTGATATGGTTCCTGCCAACACCGATGTATTGGACTATCTGTCAAAAGCTTTTGAAAAAGAAAAAATGCTCAAAATAGATGAAAAAAGACTGGAGCTATACCGCTTTTGCGAACAATTGAATATTCCCATCACTGTTATGAAAACTTTTGGTGGCGGCAAATTACTCTCAAAAGAGCATACACCCTTTGCCTCAGCACTTACCTCCAAGCAATGCATCCACTATGCCCTGACCCGGCCGGGAGTTGCCAGTGCATTGGTGGGCTGCCAAAGCAGAGCTGAAATGCTGGAAGCAATATCTTATATAAACAGCAAAGAAGAGGAGCTGGATTTCACCGCTGCCATCAGCAGTATGAATGAGAACTTCAAAGGCAACTGTGTCTATTGCAATCATTGTTTGCCCTGTCCTAGTAATATTGATATTGCAGCAGTTAATAAATACCTTGATATTGCCCTGGTTGATCAAACAGCTGTCGATAAAGGGATAGGCCGGCACTATAAAGAACTTTCCTCTCATGGCAGCGATTGCATTGAATGTGGGAGTTGTGAAAGCAAGTGTCCATTTTCGGTTTCCATTATCCATAACATGAAAAAAGCTGTCGAAGTTTTCTCTGTGTAAAAAACATATATCAATAACTTAAGCAAGATTTGAAAATAATTCGGATAAATAAATTTGAGCCTTCGGGCTCTTTTTTTGAGGCTTATTTGCCGAAGCACAAACTCTTATAAAATAAAAGTAACTTGTTTGAAGTGCTCTCAATTAGAGGGTGCTTTTTATTTGTTTACAATATTTAACTAGCGTTTGGGGCAACTGCTAATTATGATTTATGAACCAAAGATTTGTGAATCAACAGTTGACAGCAAAGCAAAATCTGATATAATACGAGTTAGCCAATGCTAACTGATGCTGAATTATGCTGATAAACACCAAATTAGGAGATAATATGCGCAAATTTCTTTGGATAAACCCTGTTGCTTCCGAAATGTATGCTTCGCCAACAGTGAGGAGCCAGCTGGTGAAAAATGGCTTCGAGTTGGTGAGTTGTTCGCAGGACCACATTGCCTATGTAAAAGGTAAGTATCGCCTGTCCATTGAGAAATCTCTGCGCTGTGTTGCGGACATGCGATGTCCCATGGCGGTGAGTTACATAAAAGAACAGTACACAGATTCACATTTGGAATATCCGGATATCGAGCCAATTCTGATTCACTGTGCCAGAGAGCTGCAGAAACGGCTGGAAGGAAAGGGTGATTTGTATATTACAACACCTTGTGCCTCTTTGCGGGATTTGGGAAACAGTCTGGAGTTGGCGGGGGTCAAGTTCTACACCTGGAACGAGTTCGCAAAGCAGCAGGGCCTTTTGCTGCAAAAGAGGACGCTGGAAGCAAGTCCTATCCCTCCGGGATTCTTTGTGGAATATGGAACAAAGGCGAAGGTGCTGGACAGCAAGGGAAAAATTGACCGGTATTTTTCCTCGATGAGTCAGACACCTGGCGAGAAAATATTGGAACTGCTGTATTGCTCCGGCGGCTGCCATAATGGAGATGGAATATAGAAAGGGAAACAATGAAGAATTTTTGGAAAGCAGCACTGCCAATCATAGTGATTTTTCTGCTTTGGCAGGTCGTGTCAGACATGCAGATTTGGAGTTCTTATGTTCTCCCAGGTCCGGGGCAAGTATTCCGTTCGTTTTGGGCTATGGTGAAAAGCGGAGTGCTGCTGCTGCACATCTTGGTCAGTCTCTGGCGTGTGCTGACGGGCTTTTTGATTGCCTTTGTGCTGGCATTCCTTTTGGGAATTCTGGCGGGAGTTCGCCCGGCATCCGCTCCATACTACAGGCACATTGTAGAATTTATGCGTAATGTACCGCCGCTGAGCTTGATTGCGCTGTTGATATTATGGTTTGGCATTGGAGAAACCTCTAAAGTTATCATTATTGTACTGGCATCCTTTTTTCCTATGTTTTTGAACATAAAGAAAGGGTTGGCATCCTGCGATATCAAGCTCCTGGAGGTGGGACACTCTCTTGGTTTTAATAAAATACAGAAGTTTTGCCGCATCATGCTGCCCCATGCTCTGCCGGATATTCTGGTGGGAATGCGCGTAGGCCTTGGCTACAGCTGGCGTGCCATAATTGGTGCCGAAATGATTGCGGCCTCCAGAGGTCTTGGTTATTTGATTTTAGATGCCCAGCAGATGTCACGGTCGGATAAGGTCATTGTTGGGATTTTTGTTATTGGTATTGTAGGCTATTTATGTGACTGCCTATTTTCCCTTGCTATCCGAAAAGCTTTGCATGGAGGTGTTGACAATAGCTGGAGTTAGATTGGAGAATTTGTGCAAAAGCTACCGGGTAGCCGAAAAGCAGCTAAAGGTTCTGGATGGATTAACAGTAGAATTTCCTGAACAAAGTATAACAGTCATACTTGGCAGAAGCGGCTGCGGAAAAACTACCCTTTTGCGGGTATTGGGCGGCTTTGAGGAATATGACAGCGGAACACTGTTGAGGCCGCCGCTGCACAAAATGGGCATGGTGTTTCAGGAACCCAGGTTGATGCCCTGGCTCACGGTGTGGAAAAACGTTATCTTTGGACTGCCAAAGGCCCAGGTGGATCCTGACCGCATTCGGGAACTCATCAACACCGTAGGGCTTGTTGGATTTGAAAATGCTTATCCCGCCCAGCTTTCCGGGGGAATGCAGCAAAGAGCGGCACTGGCCCGGGCCCTGGCATACGACCCGGAACTGATCCTGATGGATGAACCCTTCGCAGCACTGGATCACTTCATCAGGGAGGCCATGCAGGACGAGCTGCTGCGTATTTTTTCGGTACATAAGAAGAGCATTATTTTTGTAACTCATAGTATTGACGAAGCCCTGCTGTTGGGGCAGAAAATTCTGGTGCTGGATCAGGGGCGGGTGGAGCAGGAATTTTCGTTGGAGTCATTTGATTATCCCAGAGATATTTTATCCCCCGAATTGATTGATGTTAAAAAAAATATAATTAAAATAATTACGCAAAGGAGTATAACATGAAACGTATTTTTTCACTTTTATTAATCGTTGCAATTATGGTTGCTGCGCTGGCGGGCTGCGCAGGAGAAGAGAAACCCGTTGAGCAGTCGGCGGGCAGCAGCTCGGCGGCTGAGATATCTGAGACAGCGCCGGAATTCACGGTGAACAAAATTGGTGTAACCTATGTAAAGTCCCCCCTCAATGTGCCGTCTATTATAGAAAAAGAGAAGGGCATCTTCACGAAAGCCTTTTCAGAATATGGTTTGCCGGTGGAATATTCAAACCTGACTACGGGACCTGAGCAAACCCAGGCATTAGCTTCCGGCGATATTCAGTTCTTATACGCGGTGGGAGCTACTTCGGTCATACTGTCGGCCTCCAACGGTGCGGATGTTAAAATTATCAGTACATATAGCCGATCCCCCGAGGCATTTCGCTTGTTCGCCGGCAAGGACAGCACTATTCAAACAGCCGCTGATCTCAAAGGAAAGAAGATTGCAGGCCCCAAGGGTACTATTTTGCACGAACTGCTGGTTGCTTACCTGGCAACCGCGGGTTTGACAGAAAGCGATATTGAGTTTGTTTCCATGGGCATTCCCGATTCACAGGCCGCTTTGGTGGGTGGAACTGTGGACTGTGCACTTCTTGCAGGTCCAGTTGCATATAATATGGCTAAGGACGGCTATCGTGTGGTGACCACAGGAAAAGACCTGGTGGACGCTACAATTGTAGTAGCCACAAGCGGAGCATTCTATGAAAAGAATCCTTTACTGGTCAAACGGTTCCTGGAAGCGCAGGCAGAGATAGCACAGTATATGAAGGAAAATGCTGAGGAAACTCTGGAAATCACTGCCGGGGAAACCGAGCTGAGTATTGAAGCGGTAAAGGAAATGTTCCCGATGTATGATTTCAGTACTGAAATCACTGAGGCCGATATCACTTCTATGAAAAAGACGGAACAGTTCATGAAAGACAATGGCATGATTGAAAATAGAGTGGATATCAATGGTTTAATTCTTAAAATTGATTAAAATAAATTAAGTTCAAAGAGAGATCCTAATTATTGATAAAAAGCCCTCAGGGAGCATCGCAGAAATCCTTGAGAGCTATTTTTTTACTTTTTTCTTGAGTGTTGTTCCCATAGGCATATGATATTATGGCGGATAAAGATTATCATCGGAGAGGTTATGCCGGAAATTTTATTGCTTTTTGGCTTTAAGGCAGATAAATTGCCAGGCTTGTTGACAGGGTATTAAAAAGGATATATAATAGCTTACGTTACATAACAATAGTTATTTAAAGGAGAGTTACTATGCCCCCAAGACCTAAAATTTTTAAAGAAAAGATATTGGAGGCGGCATTCAATCTAACGAGAGAAAAGGGATGGGAAAATATAAATGCCCGCAGTCTGGCATCCAAACTCTCCTGTTCCACACAGCCAATATTCCGGATTTATAAGGATATGGCCGAATTGAAAAAAGATATATTTGACTATATAGAAGCTTTTTATAATCAATATATTGAAAGCCACATTGACCCGGAGAATATATTTTTTAGCATAGGAATGGCATATATCGGTTTTGCTAAAGAAGAGCCCAATCTCTTTAAAATGCTTTTCATGAGTAATAATTTTAAAACCGCCAGCTTTATGGAAATGTTGGAGGATGAAGAAAATTCAGCTATTGCTGACAGAATCGCTGCAGGTAATCAAATAACCATCGAAAATGCAAAATATCTTTATATGGAAACCTGGCTGTTTACTCATGGAATAGCATCTATGGTAGCCACAAATAGTTGTTCCTTTCAAAATAACGAGATTGCACAGATGCTCCGTAATGCATTTATGGGATTTTTAAAACTGATAAAGGAAGTAAAAGAAAATGAATAATAAAAAGCAGATTATCATCAGACTGAGTGTTGTGGTAATAGTATGTTTGTCGTGTCTTTTCCGGATTATTGGAATAGCAATACTGGCTGCAATCCCATATTTGCTTATCGAAAAAAAGATTAATAAAAAAAGTTTTAAGGATATAGGGCTTAGTCCCCGCAGTTTTCCGGGCGATTTAAAAAAATACTGGTGGTTGATTATATTGCCTGTTATCAGTGGAGTGACTGCTGTAGGCCTGTCAAAAATAATTGTACCTGAGTTCTATCAGCATGTTTTAGAGCGGACACAACCGATGCTGTTATTTGATAAGGTATTTCTATTAATAATCCAGCTGATGGTTTTGGCCTTTATAGAAGAATTGGTATTCCGCGCCTTTCTGCAGGCGAATATCAGCACGGTGATAAAGCCGGCTTACGCAATTGCAATCACTTCATTCTTTTTTTCAATTGGTCATTATTCTTCCGGTGCCGTATTTGTCGTTTTGTATGATTTAGTATTCATATTTATAGACAGCCTCTTATACGGTATGATTTTTCAAAAGACCAAAAGCGTGTATTCCTGTGCATTTTCACATTTTATAGCCAATGCCGTGGGTGTATTTATACTTTTAATCATGTGATTTTATCAAGAAAATTATGGACCTTTTAGAAATAATAAAAGCTTCCGGATAACGTCAACCATTATATTATGGTTGGCGTTGTTTTATGCCATTAAAAAGAGTAAAAAGCTATAGCCGGGAGCTGGTACTCTGTTGAGCCAATCCCATATACAAATATTGGGATGAAAATTTTATATAAATAAAAATCCATAAATCATGACAAGATAAAAATATATTTATAAAAAGCAGAAGGGAATTATAAGTATATATGGAATATAAATACACAAACCCGTTAAATGGTGGAGAGCCAAGACAAGGAAAGGAGATGAGCGTATGACAAGGTTTTATTTGGAAAAACTGAAGAATGTTGAGGCTCCTTTAGAAAATTCCTTGATCAGGTGGTGGCATTATGCACTGGCTGCCGCTGCCATAGCCGCTGTAATATTATTGTAATATCAGCTGGCAGGAAGAAAAACAAGTAAAGTGCCGTAAAAAATTACGGCACTTTACTTGTTTTTTAGTTTTTGGAAGTTATATTATAAAAATTTTGTAAATTTTTCTTAACAAAAAGAGAATTTTTAAGAAATATATAGATTAGTTATAAAAAATAGTATATAATGGAGTAAATTGTAATAGGTGGTGATTATATGTTGAGTAAGATCACTAAAAAAATTACAAATGAGATACTTATTACAGTACCGGGTATCACGGAAGAAAAAGCGGAAGAAATAGATTATGGTCTTTATATGGCCTTTTCCGACGGTCTCAAGCTAATAGCGGTATTACTGACGGCATTCGCCCTCGGGCAGTTAAGGTATGCATTGGTAGCCGTTGCCGTATTTTCTGTAAACAAGTCTTATTTCGGCGGTATTCATGCTAAAACTCAGCTGGGTTGCATTATTACACATTTTACATTTATATTTGGAACCATTTATTTGTCGCATATTATCGCTTTTAATTATTTAAATATTATTTTGTTTATCATATCAGGTGTTCTAGTGTACTTATATGCTCCGGCCGATTTAATTTCGAAGCCGATAATTACCGAAAAGAGACGGAAGGAATTAAGAATCAAGAGCAGTGTAGTTTTTATCATATGTTTTATAATCAGCTTTTTTGTGCCAAAGGATTTTTCGAATGTTATGTCAATTATTACATTGATTAATGCCGTAAATCTTACACCGGTGGTGTATAAAATAACAAAGAATAGAAAGGGTGGGGTATTAAATGAAAAAAGGTAAAATCAGGTTGATGGTAATGACTGTTTTGTCCATGGTTGGAATTATCGCGGCAACTTCTTCGGCAGGGGCTTGTTGGTTCTCATCATTTTATCAGCAGGAGTGCCCCAAATCATTACTGAAATAGACTAAAGGAAATAAAAAAAGGCTATATGCCTTTTTTTATTTTCAGTATTTGGGAAAAGATCATACTGTTATTATCAAAATTAATGGTATTCGAGATACTGGCATACTTGCTTAGAATTTTGTCGACTATACTCAAACCGTGTCCGCGATTGGTGCCTTTTGTAGAATAACCGTCCTGTCTGATACTTTCAAGATTTGGAATGATACTGCAGCTGTTATCTATTACAATATCAATACTTTCTTCTTTATTTTCCAGACGCATTTCAACTTCCTTATCACTGCTTATTGCAGCGGCTTCTATGGCATTATCCAGATAAATCCCTATTATTTCACAAAGTTCGGAGATCTTAACATTGGGAATGGAGTCTATTTCACCTATTGCCTGCAGGTTGAATTTAATTCCGGTCTTTTTAGCATAATCCATTTTGGAGGAGATAAGTCCGAAGAGTCCCGCATTTTTAATATCACATACCGATGTATCCACAATGCTCTCAGTAGTATTAAATATTTCACTTATATATGAATTTGCCTGATCGAATTTTTTCATTTTCAACATTGCGGAGATAACTGTCAAATGGTTGGCCTGGTCATGTTTGAACCTTCTTAAATCCTGTATTACCAGGCTTAGAGATTCATTGTAAAAAGCTTGTTGTTTTTCTTCCTCTATTTTCATTTCATATTTGTAGAAATTGTTTATGTACCAGACAGAAACGATTAAATAAATCAAGGACAATATGAGTGTGGCAGTAAAGGATATGGGATCGAAGCTGACTATATAGTGGACTCCTGCATTTAATACAAGCATCAGCAGTGTAATAAATAACAGGATAATTACAGGCTTTAGATTTTTAAACTGTCCCAGCTTTTTTGCAAAGGGAGTAAGCAGAATAATAATTGATGTAAAAAAATAAACCAGCGCATTCATAACAGCAAACAGAAAGACGTTATTTGTTATTACATCGGGAGTGACATTCACATCTGAGAAAAATGACAAAAACCAATGGTGCAAAGAAATTACAAAGCATTACTGCCAGCATAATTGTGCAAAATGACAGCAAAGCTCTTACTAGACTGATTTTAAGTAAATATTTAATAACTATAATGCTGAGTATTAATAGAAAAAAGGATTTCAAAAACTGCAGGTTACTCGGAAGGTACTTCATACAAAGAGTTGATAAAAGACCGTTTGAAATACCAAAACAAATAATGAATACTACAAGTCTGGTCTTCGCCGACCTGATATTAAAATTTGTTTTTAAAAATAATGTACCAAATAACCGGTAATCATTGCAAAAAGTGTATTAACAACCATCAACTGAATTAACACAAATTTGTCTCCTAACTATTTTTATTTTATTTCTATTACCTGAATTGCATATAAGTAATTAATGTAAAGTTTTTATTAAAAATGTACATTAATGTTGCCTTTAAATGAGTCCATGCATTTAAAGAAATTATTCTGCGTTGATGATGCATTGATTATATATATTTCCCATATTTTTACTATACTATATAAATATTTTATATCATATAAGCTAAAATAACAATATTCACTATGAAATACAATTGATTTTTTTTATCTATTTTCGACAAAAAAATTAACCTTGACAAACCCATTAAACGATAATAATATATGTTTATAAAATTAATAAACAAAAGGCGGTATAGTTTAAATGGCTAATGACTTTATAAATATGACTCTGGAAGAAATAAAAAATGGATATCACTTTGATACTGTAAAAAACTGCTACATATGTAATATATGCGGGAAGGAATTCGGGATTGGAGAGATTTTCCCGTCAGGGAACAGGTTTTTTAATGCAGATAGAATGATAAATATCCATGTGGGGGAAGAGCATCCCGATTTGCTGGAGCTGCTGACCTCATACAACAAAAAGTATACGGGAATTACTGATAATCAAAAGGAAATCCTTGAGATGATGTACCAAAGTATGACAGATAATGAAATAGCCAAAAAGACAGGTGTGGCAGCTGCCACAATTCGACATCAAAGATTTGTTTTTCGGGAAAAAGCGAAGCAGGCAAAGCTATATCTGGCCATATACGAACTGGCTTTAAGAGGATTGGATAAAGGGAGAATACGTGCGGAAAGCAGTGACGAAATTATTGATATCCATGAGGGAGCCAGAATGATCGACGACAGATATATGGTAACAAAGGCAGAGGAGGACAAAATCCTTGAGGCTATGTTTACCTCTTTGTCGCCTCTTAAACTGAAAGTAATCTCCAGTAAGGAAAAAAAGAAAATTGTTATTTTAAAAAAAATATCCCAACAATTTGAAAGGAATAAGCATTATTCAGAAAAAGAAGTAAATGGTATATTGAAGCAAATACATGAGGATTTTGCTACCTTGAGACGTTATCTTATAGAATATGGATTTATGGAACGGACAAATGACTGTAAGGAGTATTGGTTGAAATGAAAGAAGATATTATAAGATTTTTAGATGATGAGCAAAAAATAAAAATATGGCCTTCCAAAGTAGAAAAGAAAATTCAGATACTTGAGTACCTGGCCACCAAGTTTGAATACGGAAAAATATATTCCGAAAAAGAAGTAAATACCATTATAGAAGATTGGCATTCATTTAACGACTATTTTCTACTGAGAAGAGCTCTGGTTGATTATAAACTGTTATGCCGTACCAGAAACGGAGCGCAATATTGGAGGGAATCAGCTAAATCAAATGTTTTCCCCTGTTGAAAAATCCTCTGTATGCCGGATAACATGCAATAAATGATGAAATGGAAGCAGCGGAAAGGAATTTTTTCGCATAAAAAATCAACCCAGCAGTTCTATATTTTTAACCCTGCCATTTTCTACGGTTATTCGCTTGTTTGCTAACTTTCTGCTCTGCTCAGTGTTATGTGTTACCCATAACACTGTTATACCTTCATTATTCAGCGATTTTATTACTTTTTCTACAATTTTTGTATTTTCAACATCAAGTGCTGCTGTGATTTCATCCAGCAACAAAATTTCCGGTTTGAACAGCAGACTTCTGATCAACGACAATCTTTGCTTTTCTCCTCCGGATAGGTTTTTAACTTCTTTTGCCAGGAATTCTATGGGCATTTGAAATTTTGAGAATAATTCATTGACTCTTACATCATCTATTTGTAAATCTCTTATTAAAAAAGGAAAACGGATATTTTCAATAACAGTGTCGCCGAACAGGTAGGGTGTCTGAAAACAATAGGTTATGCTTTTTCTTAATTCTGTTGGGGCGTACAGGTTCAGGTTAACGGCCTTAAACAGTATGTCACCTTCCGTAGGGCTTATCAGGTTGCTGCAAAGTTTTAAAATTGTACTTTTACCGCTTCCTGAAGGACCTGTAATTGAAACAAAATCTCCCTGTTCAATATTCAGAGATATGTTTTCCAATATGGAATTATTGGAATGAATATAAGTTACATTGCGGAATTCAAGTAAGGACACGGTTCAGCACCTCCATAAATGTGTACCTTTTATTATATTCCCATATATCACAGCTATAATCAAGCTGTTGGCATGCAATGCAATATAATGTACAATATGTATATCATATAAAACCACTTTAAAATAAAGACTGGTATGTTGTTGGCATGATCCCTGCAGTTAATTAATAAAAGGGGTAAAGTTCGGCCTGTGAAATGAACGCAGGGAGGGCATCTGACTGTGAATTTGGCAAA
The DNA here is from genome assembly GCF_000350485.1 of Ruminiclostridium cellobioparum subsp. termitidis CT1112. Lineage (GTDB taxonomy): Bacteria > Bacillota > Clostridia > Acetivibrionales > DSM-1351 > Ruminiclostridium > Ruminiclostridium termitidis. The sequence continues at coordinate 38,348 of NZ_AORV01000030.1, read as the reverse complement.
TAGTACAATTCAATGTGTTTTAAAGCGACATTTTTATAAATAATTTTCTGCTTCAACGTATTGAAATATAAGAATTATAGGTATATAATTAGTATGCTAATAGAATAATTCGTTAGGTGAGGTTCCTATACAGATATATGCTGCTGCCCGGAAACATCGAGAGATGCCAATGGGTCAACAGGTACTACCGAAATAAGGTTTTACTTAATGTAGCTGGATTTGTTTTTCCTAAGCTGTATAGTGCTAAAACTCAACGAGTGAAGGTGTTTTTTTATGCTTAAAATCCGTCACTCGTAGTGTCGGTTTTTTTATTGTTTTTTATCATTTTGTAAAGGTAGGTGAATGGTATGGATTGTGACCCTGACAGTAGCAACTTAAAATTTAATAAAAACCTTACTTGGGTTTATTTTTCATGCCGTCATGTCTTTGCATGTCTTTGAATGTTCTGATACTATGATTTTATAGTCTGGAAAATCAACCCTTGTTCCTAAAAATATTAAAAGAGGGTGAGACAAATGATGGATATTTTTAAGACTGTAAACAATGAAATAGTACGGATAAATTCATTTGATGAGGGCTCCTGGATCAACATGGTGAACCCCACCGAGGAAGAAATCAATAGTGTTAACAGTGCATTGGGCGTTGAAATCGATTTTCTGAAAGCCGCGCTGGATGAAGAGGAAAGAGCACGTATTGAGAGCGACAGCGGACAAACTCTTATAATTGTTGACATACCCATAGTTGAAAAAGAAGGAAAATTGAATGTTTATACAACCATTCCTCTGGCAATCATACTTATAAAGCATATCATAATAACTGTTTGCCTGAAGGAAGACACTTTTTTAAGCGATTTTATCAACAATAAGGTTAAATCCTTTTTGACCCAGTTCAAGACCAGATTTGTACTTCAAATACTGTACAGGAATGCAACAAGGTATCTTCAATATCTGAAGCACATAGACAAAACCAGCAGCAGGATAGAACAGGAAGTGTACAAGTCAATGAAAAACAAGGAAGTCATCCAGATGCTTAAACTGGAAAAGAGCCTTGTGTACTTTTCAACCGCTTTAAAATCCAATGAAGTTGTTCTTGAAAAATTAATGAAGTACGATCATATAAAAAACTATCCCGAGGATACCGAACTTCTTGAGGATGTCATTATTGAAAACAAACAGGCCATCGAAATGGCTAACATATACAGCAGCATTTTGTCAGGCACAATGGATGCTTTTACCTCGGTCATATCAAATAACCTGAATATAGTTATGAAATTTCTGACTTCGGTTACCATCGTTATGGCCATACCTACAATGATTTCAAGCTTTTTCGGAATGAATGTGGTTATTCCGCTGACAAGCCATTATGCATTTTTTATAATAATGGGTTTATCCCTGGCTATGTGTCTTATAGTAGGTTATACGCTGTATAAAAAGAAATTATTTTAGAAAACAAAAGTGCCTAATTAAGGTAGTCCTGCATAAGACAGTATAAAAACTTAAACCGTTTATGAGCTACTGCCAAGAAAAATGTCTAAAACAAGCGTATCGTTCGCAATGAGCGATACGCTTGTTTTTACTCCCTGCGTAATGGGCAGAGTGCATAATGAAGCAAGAATTAGAAATCAGCAATAACAAGATGGTAGTCAACAGACAGGTATATTGTATGAGCAGAGCACCGTATTTTAATGCTTCACTTAGGGACAACTTAACTCGAAGTGAAGCATTTTGGCAGTACTAAGCCATCTATAAAAGAATACAAAAACATTTTCTGCATCTGTCGAAAATATTTTTGTAAGATGGTTGATATTTATGTAAGGCAGATGTAGAATACTGTTGTAAGGCAATTGTCTTAAAAGGAGTTGATATGATGAACGCAATGAAAAAACTACCGGACGCGGAGTTTGACATCATGAAAGTGGTGTGGGCTAATGAGCCACCTATCACGACCAACATCATTATGCAACAGCTAGGAAATGAAAGAGAATGGAAAGCGCAGACAATCATTTCCCTTATGCTGAGGCTGGTAGAACGTGGCTTTATACGAACTGAAAAAAACGGAAAAGAACGCACCTATTTTCCGCTTATCAGCAAGGAGGACTATTTGAAGTTTGAAACGGGCGACTTCATGGAACGGTTTCATGGCAATTCTTTCGCCAGCTTGGTTGCTACGCTCTATAACGGTAAGAAAATAAGGGACAGCGACCTTGACGAATTGGCGAGGTGGTTGAAAGGCAGGAGGGAGTAACATGGAAACATTCTTCGTTATATTACTGCAATGCACTCTCTCCATGTCTGTTATAACGCTTCTATATGCGGTTGTTTTGCCGATACTGTCAAAACGCTATGCCGCGAAGTGGCGTTATATAATTTGGCTGGTGATAGCCGCTGGGTGGATATTCCCTTTTCGCCCCCGGGTTAATCTATCGTTTCTACCTACACAAATCGCGGATATATCTGTTACGCCAATACAGCCAATAATTATCAATGCCATGCCGTCTACGACTGTTGCAGAGCAAACTGTAAACGTTCCCACAACAATCTCTGTGTGGTTGGTACTTGCGGTGATTTGGATTATGGGTGTCGGAAGTGTCGTATTGTATCATGCTATGCGACATATCCGCTTTATGAAAACAGTACGTCGTTGGAGCGAACCCATAACCGATTTAGAACGTATAGAAACCTTGGGCCATTTAAAGGCCGAACTAAATATTAAAGCACAGGTAAAGTTAAGCGTTTGCCAAAATGTTGCAAGCCCAATGCTTGTGGGCTTTTTCCGTCCTGCTATTTTACTGCCGCCTGTCGAAATTGGGATTGATGAATTACCTTTTATTTTAAAGCATGAGCTAATTCACTATAAGCGGCATGACCTATGGTATAAGGCGTTGATTTTGGCGGCAACCGCGTTCCACTGGTTTAATCCACTGGTTTATCTCATGGCGAAATCGGCGGCAGTACAATGTGAAATTTCTTGTGACGCGCTGGTTTTACAGGGCGCGGATTTTGAGCGGCGAAAGCAATACGGCGAAACAATTATTGGCGTTGTCAGAAATGGAGTGAAACTTCAAACGGCATTATCAACTAATTTTTATGGAGGTAAGAAAGGTATGAAAACTCGAATTTCATCAATTGTGGATACGAAACACAAAAGAGCTGGTGTTGCAGTCCTCTGCGTAACGCTGGCTGGCATTATGCTGACGGGTGCTACGTTTGCCGTTGCCGCAGACGAAGATCCGGCGAACGGATATACTGTTATTGCAGAAGAAACAGCTTATGCGGAAACGCCGGAAAGTAAGTCGGAAATGTATGCTGTTTATGAACAATATGGACTCACCTATAACAAAATCACAGACCAATTACTTTTCAATGGCGAATTAGTCAGATATTTTGAGGATTATTACCCGGTTGGCACAGGCGAAAATGGGGCTTATAGCGGGATTGATTACTTCAATAAAAATGGCACGGTTGATGTTCATGGAGTAAGAGATTTGTCAGAATTAACCCTCAACTCCGATGGTTCGACTGACCCGAGCGGCAAGCTTACGGGAGTAGAACCGTACAGTCAGGCAGAATTTGATGCACGAGATATTGAAGATTTAAAAAATCCGCCCATGCAAGCAACGACGGTTAATGATTCCTCATCAGGGGGCAATTCCTTCACGGCGCAGGAATTATCGGACGACAGTTTTTCGGGGAACACTTATGCAGCGGAAACCGGCTCTGTATTAACCCCGGATGAATATGCAGAAATGTACGCAGTATATGAGCCGTTTGGCTTGACCTATGATAAAGATTCAGCTTGTTTTTACTATAACGGTAAGCTTGTTCGGCAGTTTGTCGATATATTAATGTCAAATGGAGAATCACTATCGGGTGGTAAATTTAAAGGTTCTATGAGGCAGATAATCAACCCTGACGGAAAGGGTGAGGTAGATGTTTATACGGTTCGTGATTATGAAAAATTGGATTCTGATGGCAGCGGTACCTTGATTGACATAAAGGCGTGCAGCCAAGAGGAGTTCGATGCCAACACCGGAATATGAGAGCAATACTGATGCAAATATCGCACAGAATTAAAGTCCTAATATGAGTACAAACAGAAAACCGTTGTTTTAGCGGTTAGATAGCTATGCGCTATTAAGAAGATAAATGCAAAGCGACGGTTTTGAAGCTTAAAATCAAAGCCGTCGCTTTTCTCTACAAAAAAATAAAATTGCAGGGGTGTGATAGATGCGCCCTCTTACAGTATGGCGGCTTTGGGAATGGAGGATTAACCATGATAACTGTAAATCTAAAAGACCTTTACTACTGGTGCAAGGAAGATGTTTTCGTAGAAATCACAGAGGAAATGCTGGAAGCCATGAAAGCCACTGACCGTCAGGAATCCGCATACAAGCGGTGTACTTACCTTTACAAGGGACACTACACGTTAGATATGGGGAACAGTTACGTTAATATGTCTTTCCAACAATATATTTTTTCAAATACTCTCTCAAATTATTATCGCAGACATAAACATACGTCCCCCTGATACCACGAGTTAAAAAAACTGCATATGTATTGAGAATGTATTCTCTCAATTCTTGATCTGTTACGCCATTCTTTACTTTGTCATCAACAAAATTATCCTTATTCAGCTTTCCCCGGCAGACTGGAAAACCGTGTCCGGTCTTACAAAAAAGGGCGTAACCGCCGAGGGCGATATTGCCGATTTGAAGAAACAGCTTGCCGCCGCAAAAAAGGACGCGCAGATATATAAATCCCGTTGGGAATGGCTGTTAGAGGAAACAAAGCTATTCAGGGAAGCCGTGAAATACGCACCGCGCTTGGTAAAAGAATTTCTTGCTTCTGTATTCCGCAGACCGCCAGAGGTCAAAACCGTTGTTGTCAAGGATATGTCCCGGCTTGGGCGTGACTATTTAAAGGTAGAGTTTTATACCGAAGTTCTCTTTCCTGAAAAGGGTGTACGTTTCATTGCCATCAATAACGGGATTGACAGCAACAACCAGCAGGATAGCGATTTTACCCCATTTTTGAATATCATCAACGAGTGGTATGCCAAAGATACCAGCAAGAAGATTCGAGCGGTTATGAAGTCCAAGGGTGAAGCGGATGAATACCTTTACACTCATCCGCCTTATGGTTACAAGAAAGACTCAAAGAACCCGAAAAAATGGATTGTGGACGAAGAAGCGGCGCAGGTGGTACGGCATATTTATGCTTTATGTTTGGAGGGCTACGGCTCTACACAAATCGCACGAATACTTAAAGAGAATAATATTCCTGTTCCAACGGCCTTCTGGCTATCCAATGGGCGCAAGCCAAATACCGTCTTGCCTGATAACCCCTGCAAATGGGTATCGGATACCGTAGCTTATATCTTTTAGCGCAAATAATATCTTGGACATACGATTAATTTCAAAACTTACCGTAGGTCTTACAAGTCCAAGAAAAAACTATGGAACCCGGAAGAAAAGCAGATGGTATTTGAGAATACCCATAAAGCGATTATATCTGTTGATGTATGGGAAAAGGTACAGGCTTTGCGGAAAAACAAGCGCAGGCCGACACGGACAGGCAAGACGAATTTGTTTTCGGGTGTTGCTTATTGTGCTGATTGCGGGGCGAAGCTCTACTACTGCACCAGCAAAAGCTTTGAAACAAGACAAGACCATTTTGTTTGTTCCACTTCAAGGCTTAAAGGTGTAGAAACATGCTCCACACATTTTATCCGTGCTGTTGTTCTGGAAGAAATGGTGCTCTGGCATTTGCAGTATGTAACTAGCTTTGTGACGGCATATGAGGATATATTCCGGGATAAAATGAACGCCAAGCATACCACAGACCGCAAGAAGCAATCCGCTCTTCGACGTAAGCACATTGCACAGGCAGAACGGCGTAGTGCTGAATTATCTAAGCTATTTAAGCGTATGTATGAGGACAATGTAAGCGGAAAACTCAATGATATTCGCTTTGAGGAATTGTCCAACGATTACGAAGCGGAACAGGCTGACTTGGAAAACAAGCTGGAACAATGGCAAGTGGAATTGACCAAGCAAGAACAGCACGCTGATGATGTGGAACGATTTATCTGCAAGTGCAGGCAGTACACGGATTTGATAGAACTGACCCCCGCAATCTTGAATGATTTGGTTAATAAGGTATTTGCAGAAGCACCTGATAAGTCTGACGGAAAACGCAAGCAGAATATTCATATCAGCTATGATTTGGTAGGGATTCTGCCGGAACTGAATAACCCGATACATGAAGAAATGGCATAGCTTTTTACGCTACGCCATACTTCATTCAAATACTGTTTTATCAAGGACTGCCTTAAGGGGCACTTTTTATCTTTCTATTAAAGTTCCTGAGCCGTCATAAAAACTTTCATCAGTGTTTCTTAAAATGCCCTGGCTGTCGTAGAATTCTTCATCAGCCTGCCTTAAAATACCCATAAAGTCAAAATAATCATCACCGGGATCGCGTAAAATACCTTCACTGTCAAAGTAGTTTTCGCCGGGATTCCGCAAAATACCTTGACCATCATAGTATTTTTCCTTAAGGGAATACAAAATCATCACTCTTTCTGGAGAATTATTGATATCATTATAACACATATTAACAGTAACAGAAAAGGTATTTTCATTATTTATATACTTAAATTACCAGACTGCCGGCCGCTTTTAACCGGTATTGGTCCTTTATTTTATTCCTGTCCGGCTTTATTAATTTTATTTAATAGAGGTTCAAAAGCTTGATTACAGGAGCCGTTGTGCTATAATCAAATAAAAGTTTTTGGTATAGCAAAGCGATAGAGCAGATAAATTCTAAATACAATAAAAATACAATAAATAAACATCGCTTTTGGAGGTAGTATGACTGCAAATACAGATAATATATTCGATATAGTCATTGTTGGAGCGGGAGCTGTCGGTTGTGCAGTTGCCAGAGAACTGTCAGGATTTGATTTGAAAATAGCCGTACTTGAAAAGGAAAGCGATGTTGCAGCAGGCACCAGCGGCCGGAACAGTGCAGTGGTACATGCCGGCTTCAACAACAAGCCCGGAAGCCTGATGGCCAAGCTTTGCGTGGAAGGCAACGAAGGCTTTGAAAAAGTTTGTTCCCAGCTGCACGTACCTTATAAGAAGACCGGAAAGCTAATCGTTGCCTTTGATGAGAGCGATTTTGCCGGCATTGATCAATTGATGGAGAACGGCCGCAAAAACGGTGTAAAAGGGCTTGAATTCGTGGACGCCCATACCGTTAAAAAGCTGGAGCCGCATGTTGGCGGAATCGGCGCCATGCTGTCCCCCAACACTGCCATAACAAGCCCTTTTATATATACTGTGGCGCTGGCCGAAAATGCCGCTCAAAACGGCGTTGAATTCTACTTTGAGACAGAAGTGAACGGCGTATCAAAGAGGGACGGTTTATTCAGGCTGACCGCCGGAAAAAAACATTTTTTCAGCAGGTACATAATAAACAGTGCCGGGCTCTACTCTGACAGGATAGCCGCTCTTGCAGGCGACAAGGGTTATGAAATCTACCCCTGCCGCGGAGAATATTTCATATTGGACAAAAGGACCAGCCAGTACCTGAGTATGCCGGTTTACCCCGTTCCAAGGCCGGGGCTGGGCGGACTGGGCGTGCATCTCACACCTACAGTCGAAGGAAACATACTAATAGGCCCAAGTGCCGAATATATAAAATCGAAGAGTGATTACAGTGCTACAAAAGGTGTGATGGACCAGTTATTCAAAGAGGCAAAGGAACTGCTTCCTGCCCTTGAAATGAAGCACATCATCAGGAGCTATACAGGCATAAGATCGAAGTTGGTGGGACCAAAAACCGGCGGCTACGGGGACTTTATTATAGAGGAATCCGGCGTTGTTCCGGGGCTTGTAAATCTTATCGGTATCGAGTCCCCCGGTTTGACAGCTTCAGTGCCCATCGGCAGGATGGTAAGAGATATAATCGCCGGCAAGGAGGAACTTGTTCCTAAAAAGGATTTTATTGCCGAAAGAAAAGGTATAACGCCCTTCCGGGAACTGACGCTGGAACAGAAGGAAAAACTTATAAAAGAGTGTCCGGAATACGGAGAAATTGTTTGCAGATGTGAGGGCATAACAAAGAAGGAGATACTGGACGCAATCAACAATCCTCTGGGAGTGACTACCCTGGCCGGTATCAAATACCGGGCAAGGCCCATGATGGGAAGATGCCAGGGCGGCTACTGCCTTACAAGGATTGTTGATATTCTGAAGGAGCAAAAGGGGATTGAGCCGGAACAGGTTACCTTGAGGGGAAATAACTCAAAGCTGTTTACCGGACGGGTCAAATAAATGGCCGATTAACCTCCTTTATTCGCCTTACAGCGGATGAGGGAGTGAAGAGATTTCGTTACAGTTTTGTGGCCGCTATGTGGCTCATGGAGGTTAGCTTGAAAGACTTCACTTGCGTTCGTCTTCCAAGCAAACCTGTGAATTTATGGCCGTGCGAAATATTCAAAGTATTTACCAATACTTTGAAAGCGCACATGGCCGATTAACCTCCTTTATTCGCCACATTGCGATAAAGGATAATTCTTGCATAACATTTTGTGGCCACGAATGTGGCTCATGGAGGTTAATATGTTGATAAATAAGGATTTGATAATAGTCGGCGCCGGTCCGGCCGGTCTGGCGGCAGCAGTTGAAGCCAGGAAAAGAGGTATAGACGATATACTGGTTCTGGAGAGAGAGCCGGTAGCGGGGGGGATCTTAAATCAATGCATTCATGACGGCTTCGGGCTTATAAAGTTCAATGAGGCGCTGACCGGGCCGGAATATGCCAGAAAATATATGGATGAAGCGGATGAAATGGGTATAGAGCTCATTACCAACGTAATGGTGCAGGAACTCAGCAGTGATAAAGCTGTGACCACCGTCAGCCCTGACGGAATAAGAAGCTATCAGGCAAAAGCTGTTATTCTTGCCATGGGCTGCAGGGAGAGAACCAGAGGAGCCATATGCATCCCTGGCACCAGGCCTGCCGGGGTATTTACGGCCGGTGTGGCTCAAAATCTTGTAAACATCAGAAATGTCATGATCGGAAAAAATATCATAATATTGGGTTCGGGCGATATAGGGCTCATTATGGCCAGAAGGCTTACGCTTGAGGGTGCCAATGTTCTGGCGGTAGTGGAAAAGCTGCCTTATTCCAGCGGACTTCAAAGGAATATTACCCAATGCCTTGATGATTTCGGGATTCCGCTGCTGCTCAGCCATACGGTTACCAATATAGAAGGCAGGGAACGGGTGACAGCAGTTACAATATCCCGGGTTGATGAGAAGGGCAATACCATCCGGGGCACTTCAAAAAAATATGATTGCGACACCTTGATACTTTCGGTGGGCCTCATTCCCGAGAATGAATTATCACTGAATGCCGGAATAGAAATTGACCATGTGACAGGCGGCCCGCGTGTGGATGAAAAGCTTCAGACCAGTGTTCCCGGAATATTTGCCTGCGGAAATGTACTCCAGGTGCATGACCTGGTGGATTACGTATCGGCGGAAGGAGAGCTGGCGGCCGGTTCGGCCGCTGAATATATCGGGAGCAGCACGGCAGACGGCTGTGGCAGTGTAGATGTGGGTGTAGGTGTAAATGCTGAGGATAAGGGCCCAAATGGTGAGAATCCGCTATCCTATGAGAAAATATCGGTGAGGGCAGGCCGGGGTATCAGATATGTATTGCCTCAGACAATAAGGCCCGGCAAAGCAGTAACCTTTTCCATGCGAGTGGTAAAGCCTGACAGGGAAAAGACAGTCTGTTTTAAAGCCGGTGACAGGATCATAAAGAAAAGGAAATATACAGCCTTGAATCCTGCCGAAATGATACGTATGGACTTAAGCCAAAATGAACTGAAGGACGTTTCGGAACTGGAGGTATGTATATATGAAGACTAACAGGGAAATGGTGTGCATTGTATGTCCCAACGGCTGCAGGCTGAATGTTTTTGTCGATGAGCAAAACAGGGTCACCCGTGTTGAAAACGCATTATGCAGAAATGGAAAGACGTATGCTGAAGACGAAGTACAGTGCCCAAAGAGGAGCTTGACCTCCACTGTAAAAGTAAAGGACGGAACACATCCGCTGGTAAGTGTCAGAAGCAGCAAGCCCATACCGAAGGAAAAACTGCAGGAAGCCGTTGATACGCTCAGGCTTCTTGAACTGACTGCCCCTGTGGATTTCCACCAGGTGATTGTTTCGGATATTATGGGCACCGGTGCGGATATTGTAACAACCAGGCAGATAGCAAAAGCCCGGTAATTATGGAAACAGCAAAAAACTCAAGGACGGGAGGAGGCTGAAAGGAACCATGGCCGGGAAAATTAACTGCCGTAACTGTAAATACCACTATATAACATGGGACAGTAATATGCCATACGGATGTAAGGCTTTTGGCTTTAAAACAAGGCAAATACCTTCACTGGTTGTTTTTCAGTCCTCGGGCAAAGACTGTCAGGCCTATGAACAAAAGCAGAAAGACTCCCGCAAATAACCTGTTATGACACATTTGGCAATTGGGCCGAAGAATTATAAATCTGGCCAAGACTGTCATGAATAATATTGCATTTTCCGGTTTCACCGGCTTTTGATATATACCTGCACCTGGTATAGGCCTCTTTGTTGACTGTGGCGCAAATATGGCAGGGTATGCCTCCAGAACAGCTGCCCATCATTATACCTTCCAATGCTTCCAGTCTTGTGACGCTGCCGTTGATATTTGATGAAATAAAATTTCTGAAGTAATTTTTTGAATCAAGAACTTCAAAATTGAGGCAGGGGGACTTGAAAAGCCAGGGGATCTGTTCCTCCTCTTCAATGTACGAGGGGCCGGTCATCAGAGTGGGATCGGGTACAATGCAGGGGACGAGAGAGGCGCACGCTTCATACTCTCCGCAGGAACACACATATTTCTTAATGACCTTGTCATAGTAAAGATGCATGCAAAAGGCGCAGGATCGGTAGGATTCTATTTTATGCCTGTAATAGAGTTTGGAGCCGAAAATATTCATGTAATAAAATCTGTAAATCAGGTCCATGGAAAGCAAACCCTTATTTTTAAGGAATCTTACTATTATATTTATTCTGCTTTTTATGTATTCCATTATTTTCACCTCTGCAACATTTTACCACATGAGATACAAAGTTTACTATATTTCCCAATGACAATGAATAATTTAACAATTTGCAATTACTCTCATATTCTTAAAAAAATTTTTGACTGATATTATACAAGATAAGTCAGTTTTTTCGTCAATTATTTTTCCGGTGTGATATAATTAAATTGTTGAAAAGAGCAAAAGAAATCAGAATAAACTGGAGACAAATATGAAAGACTTCGTACACTTGCACGTACATACAGAATACAGCCTGTTGGACGGCTCAAACAGAATAAAGGATCTGATACAAAGGATAAAAGAGCTGGGAATGAACAGCGTGGCCATAACCGATCACGGGGTTATGTACGGTGTTGTTGAGTTCTACAAGGAAGCACTGAAAAATGGAATAAAACCCATTCTGGGTTGTGAAATATATACGGCAAAGCGAAATATGCAGGACAAGCAGCCAGGGGTGGACTCGGATTACGGACACCTTGTACTGCTGGCCAAAAATCAGACAGGCTATAAAAATCTGATGAAAATAGTATCACTGGGTTTTACAGAAGGCTTTTATTATAAGCCGAGAGTTGATTACCAGACACTGGAGAAGTATTCAGAGGGGATAATAGCGCTGAGTGCATGTTTATCAGGGGATATTCCCGCTGCAATTCTCAACAATGACTATGAAAAGGCTGTGGAACTGGCGAACAGGTTAAATACCATATTCGGGCAGGATAATTTTTATCTGGAATTGCAGCACAACGGCATAAGTGACCAGAATCTGGTGAATCAGCAGCTTATCAAGCTTTCAAAGGAGCTGGGCATACCCCTGGTTGCCACCAACGACGCACACTTTCTTACAAGAGAAGCGGCACAATCCCATGAGATACTCCTGTGCATACAGACCGGAAAGACCATAAATGATGAAAACAGGATGAAGTTTAACACCGACGAGGTATATGTCAAATCTCCCGAAGAAATGTATGAAAATTTCCGGAATGTAGAGTCGGCTCTTGAGAATACCGTAAAAATTGCTGAAATGTGCAATGTGGAGCTGGAATTCGGAAAGCTCCATTTGCCTGGTTTTACTGTGGAAGAGGGCTATACCCCCTACGAATATCTCAAGGAAAAATGCTATAAGGGATTGGTTCAGAAGTTTGGTGAAAATTGCAGTGAAGAGATAAAGGAGAGGCTTGAATACGAACTTTCCGTCATATCTTCCATGGGTTATGTAGACTATTTTCTCATAGTCTGGGACTTTATCAGATATGCAAGGGAAAATGACATCATGGTTGGGCCGGGCAGAGGTTCGGCAGCCGGCAGCGTTGTTTCCTACTGCCTTGGCATTACCAGCATCGATCCGCTGAAATACAATCTTCTCTTTGAAAGATTTCTTAATCCCGAGAGAATCAGCATGCCTGATATAGATATTGACTTCTGCTACGAAAGAAGGCAGGAGGTAATAGATTATGTTATCAGCAAATACGGCAAGGACAAGGTTTCACAGATAATAACCTTTGGAACCATGGCTGCCAGGGCTGCTATAAGGGATGTGGGCAGAGCTCTTGACGTACCGTACGGTGAAGTGGATGTCATAGCAAAAATGATTCCCTTCCAGATAGGAATGAATATAGACAAAGCTCTGGAAATAAACCCCGAGCTGAAAAAGAAATACGAACTTGAGGATGATACCCGGCTGCTGATTGACACGGCCAGAAGCCTTGAGGGACTGCCAAGGCATGCTTCCACACATGCGGCGGGAGTTGTTATTTCAAAAGAGCCCATAGTTGAGTATGTACCGCTCCAGCTCAATGAAAACAACGTTACGACCCAGTTTACCATGGGGCTTCTGGAGGAGCTGGGCCTTTTGAAAATGGACTTCCTTGGACTGAGAACGCTTACTGTGATAAGGGATGCGGTAAACCTCGTAGAACAGGGCCATAACAAGAAAATTGACATAAACAACATAAATTTTGATGACCACGATGTATATAAAATGATAGGTGAGGGCAAGACTGTTGGTATATTCCAGCTTGAAAGCGCAGGGATGACCCAGTTTATGAAGGAACTCCAGCCAAGCTCTCTTGAAGACATAATTGCCGGTATTTCCCTTTACAGGCCCGGACCGATGGATCAGATACCCAGATATATCCGGAATAAGAACAATCCAAAGGAAATAAAGTACCATCATCCCATGCTTGAAAACATACTGAATGTAACCTATGGCTGTATGGTTTACCAGGAACAGGTAATGCAGATAGTCAGGGAGCTTGGAGGATACTCCTACGGCAGATCCGATCTTGTGAGACGAGCAATGTCCAAAAAGAAAGTGTCTGTAATGGAGCAGGAACGCAAGAATTTTATATACGGAATTACCGACGAGGAAGGAAATGAAGTTGTGCGAGGGGCTGTGAAAAATGGTGTGGATGAGTTCACAGCCAACAAAATATTTGACGAAATGATGGATTTTGCCAGCTATGCCTTTAACAAATCCCATGCAGCCGCATATGCGGTGGTTGCATATCAGACCGCATGGCTGAAGCATTATTATCCAGTTGAATTTCTGGCGGCCTCGTTGAACAGCTTTTTGGGCAGCAGTGACAAGGTTTCACAGTATGTAAATGAGTGTAAGGTGCTGAACATCAAGGTTCTGCCTCCCGATGTAAATGAAAGCAATGTTAAATTTACAGTTGTAAATCAAAAGATACGCTTTGGATTGGCGGCAGTAAAAAATGTCGGAGAAAACGCCATACAGTCAATGATAGCGGAACGCACTCAAAACGGACTGTTTACGACTTTTTTAGACTTTTGTCAGAGAATAGAGGGTCGGGAAATAAATAAAAGATGTATTGAAAGTCTGATAAAAAGCGGTGCATTTGACTCCTTAAAGGTGTTCAGATCCAGGCTGATGGCAGTATATGAGCGCTTCCTGGATGGAATAGCACAGGCAAAAAGAAAAGCATGGAGGGTCAGCTTTCCATCTTTGATTTGATGCAGGAGCCGCAGGAATCGCTGAAGGAAGACTATCCCGACATAAAGGAATACCCTCCCAATGTGATGCTGGCAATGGAGAAGGAAATGCTGGGCCTGTACGTATCAGGGCATCCGTTAAGCGAGTACCAGAGTATACTTGACAAAAATGTGAATTTGTACAGCAAGGATATGCTCATTGGCGGAAATGAAGAGGATAACGGTGATATTGAGCTTGAGCTTAAAAAGCTCACCGACTCAATGAGAGTGACTGTCGGAGGGATAATTGCATCCAAAAAGACCAAGACTACAAAAAATAACAATCTGATGGCTTTCATCGGACTTGAGGATCTCTATGGAACCATGGAAATAATAGTTTTTCCGACCATATATGAGCGTTTTTCACAGCTGCTCCAGCAGGAAAGTATAGTGCTTGTAAACGGAAGACTGAGTTTGAGAGAGGATGAACAGCCAAAAATAATATGTGAAGAAGTTTTACCAATAAAGAGCCTGGATGAAAAGGGCTTGTACATGCATTTTGAAAAGGAAATGACCAGGGAGGAGAGTGTTTCACTGATTGCCCTGCTGAAATATTTCAACGGTTCGACTCCCACTTTTATCAGAAAAAAGAATGACGAGAAATTTAAAAAATTAGACAGGCAATACTGGATAGATGTCAATAATGATATATTGGAAGAACTGGAATCGCGGCTTGGTAAGGAAAACATAAGTTTAAAATAACCGTGCTTAATATTGATTTTTGGTGGAAAATAATATAATATAAATGTCGAGGTGGTTAAATGGACAACCTGGAAGATAAAATATCCGGTGAGTACGTTGCGGTTAAGGCAGGGGAAAACGGAGTTACAATTATCGGTTTAACACGTGGAAGGGATACTAAATTTCATCATACCGAGAAGCTTGATAAAGGTGAATTGCTTTTAGCACAATTTACTGAAAATACTTCTGCGATAAAAATAAGAGGCAAAGCCACTGTTTATTGCAGATATGGCACTATTCAATGCGGTGAATAACAATTTGAAAGGTAGTGTAGATGATAATGTGGACAGTGGTATACATGGCCCAAAGCAAAGAAGTAGCAAATCAGCTGCAGGAGCTTTTGTCCAACGAAGGTATTCTTGTTAAACTTAGGCCCATTAGCAAGAATCACGAAAATAATGATAATTACTTTGAAGTTCTTGTTCCTGAGGCAGAAGTTGAGGAAGCACATAGCGTTATTATAGAAACGGGTTATTGATACAGAACATTAAAAAATAGCTCCGCGCTTATTAGCCCGGGGCTATTTCTACATATAAATATATGTAAAATTTTTTAAATATTGTATTTTTCCGATAAAAAAATATAATTTTTATATCCATGCAACATATAGCGTTAAATTACGTAAAATGAAAGGAATGATAAAATTGTTATATGTAGATATACCATTGACAGTCAGATATGCTGAGACAGACAGGATGGGAATTGTACATCATTCCAACTATCCTGTTTGGTTTGAAGTCGGGAGAACCGAATTTATCAGACAAAACGGAATATCATATTCAGAAGTTGAAGGACAGGGAATACTCCTGCCACTTCTGGAACTAAAGTGCAAGTTTATAAGCTCCTCCACCTATGAAGACAAAATTATTGTAAGAACCAGTATAAAGAGCTATACAAAGATCAGATTAAACTTTTATTATGAGGTGTTTAAGGAGTCGGACATGAATAATCCCATTACAACCGGAGAGACGGTACATGTCTGGACAAATGCCTGTTTAAAACCTATTAATCTGCAGAAGTATAACGAGGAGCTCTACAATATAATTGTAAAGAATTCGGCGGGTGAAACCCGGTAATAACTTTACCGTAAATACATAATTTAACCGGTTATGTCAGATTATTTATGTAAAGAAAGAAAAGCTTGTATTATTTTGTTGTTCTATGATAAACTATGTTTACTTGTTCTTTCAGTAAAATTCTGTCAGGTTTTAAAAAGTAACGGGTGGTGTGCAGGTGAAAAAAAATATTCCAAATTTATTAACATTAATAAGGCTGTTAATTGTCCCTATCCTGGGTTATTTCCTTTATTTTGAACATTATATTCCGGCAATGATACTTTTTGCATTTGGTGGCTTCACTGATGTACTGGACGGATATATAGCCAGAAAGTACAATTTAATAACAAAATGGGGAAAAGTTTTTGACCCTCTGGCAGACAAATTAATGCAGATAACGGCACTGATTTTTTTAGTATTACATCACTTTATACCCATAATTGTCCTGGTTATAGTTATTATCAAAGAAGCATTGATGCTGACCGGAGGCATTATGCTTTACAGAAAAGGGAAAACGGTTATCGGTGCAAACTGGTATGGCAAACTGGCTACGGTTCTGTTTTACTTTGCAATACTTGCCACAATAATACTCAGTCTCGACAGCCTTAAAAATGTGTATACGGCAATCGCCATTAATATTGCCCTGGGACTGGCAGTGGTATGCACGTTGTTTGCCCTGGCGATGTACATTTTGATCTATTACAGGTTTTCAAAAAACTATGAAAAAGAGAAAAAATAAAGGAAATCGGATTGTTTAATTAAAGCTGATATAAAAGGTACACTATACAGGTGTATCTTTTTTATGCTGCTGATTAGTTGATTTCAGAGTATTTAGCTGATATATTGAAAAATAAATAAATAAAAAATAAAAACTTTACTTAATTGTATTGTTAAACGGATTAAATATATGAAGATAGTTACGCTATATCTAAAAAAAATTAATGTCTGCATTTAAAATGTTAATAAATTAGTAACATTTATATGCTATTATATATAGAAGAGCTTTAACAAATTTTAAGTTGAATCAAGCCTGGGAGGAAAAATTGTTCGGTTATATAATGCCGGAAAAGCCGGAGTTGAAAATTAAAGAGTTTGATATATACCGCGCCTATTATTGCGGAGTTTGCAAGGCAATAGGGAAAAGGCACGGTCAGCTGAAAAGGATGACGCTGACCTATGATGCGGCATTTCTTGCCATGCTTTTATGCTCCTTATTAAACATAGAGACCAGGCTGGTTAAGGAACGCTGCATGGTTCATCCTTTAAAAAAATCCTTTGTCACTTATAATGAAATAGTAGATTATTCTTCCGACATAAATATAATTTTGGCGTATAATAATATAAAGGACAAGTGGACCGACGATAAATCAAAGGCGGCATTGGCCGGGATGGCGGTTCTCAGCCGGGAATATAAAAAGTTGGTGTTAGAATACTCCGGCAAGTGTGCTATAATAGAGCAAAGACTCAGTGAATTGTCACGGCTGGAGAGAGAAGGCTGTGCCTCGCTGGATGCGGCGGCAGAGCCGTTTGCAAAGCTTATGGAAGAGGTTCTGGACTATGAAAGTCTGGAGGATGATATCAGGCAGGTATTGAGATGGATGGGCTACAATATTGGGAAATGGATTTATTTAATTGATGCCTTTGATGATCTTGAAGAAGATGTAAAGAATTCAAGCTACAATCCCCTTTTGTTGCATTTCAAATACGACGGCAGCGGTGAAGATATCCCGGCTTTTAAAGATCGCATAAAAAGCCAGGTGGAATTTACCCTGCTATATTGTCTCAGAGAAGCGTCCAAGGCTTTTGAACTGCTTGATGCAAAAGAGAATAAAAGTATTTTGGAAAATATATTATATATTGGAATGTTAAGCAAGACAGATAAAATTTTATGCCGGAGGAGTTGTGGTAATTGTGAAAAATCCGTATGAGGTACTGGGAATAAAAGAAGGTGCATCAGATGAAGAAATTAAGAGAGCATACAGGGAACAGGTCAAGAAATATCATCCTGACCAATACCAGGATAATCCGCTTTCCAAGTTGGCTGAAGAGAAGCTCCGCGAGGTTAACGAAGCTTATGAATATCTGACCGGCAAGGGGCAAACCGCCAGGACAAGCAACGGCTGGAGCGGCAGGAGCGCCTATGCAGGAGGTCAGGGAAGCTATACACCGGGAGCCCAGGGAGCAGGAGAGGGCAGTTTCAGACAGGTCAGACTGTATATAAACAGCGGAAATATTGCCGCAGCCGAGTCAATGCTTGAAAGCATATCTGAAAAAAATGCGGAATGGTTTTATTTGCGGGGCCTGATATTCATGAAAAAGGGCTGGTACAACGAGGCCATGATGAATATACGCCAGGCCTGCAATATGGATCCTTCAAATTATGAGTACAGGGATGCCTTGAACAGGATGAATGCAAATAACAACATGTACCGTGGAAATGCAAATAACAGGGGATACGGAGCAGGTCCCAGCTTCTGCGATATGTGTATGTGCGCATGGTGCTCGGACTCCATGTGTGAATGCCTGGGCGGCGATTTGATCGGATGCTGCTAGGGAGGTATGGCTTGAAAGACTTTGCTTTTGCGGCTCAAAGCCGTAATATGGCTTAGGAGGTTAAAAATGAACAGTGGATCGAGAGTCAAAAGAATCACTCTGAGTGGGATACTGCTTGCATTTACCGTTATCAGTGTCTTTTTGGCAGCAACACTTCCCACCAGTAAACTGTCCCTATATGCTTTAAGTTCATTGTTTATGGCAGTAATAATAATCGAGTTCGGAACAAGGGCAGGCTGGGCATTCTATCTGGCTTCGGCAATATTATCGGTATTACTTGTGCCCAGGCTTGAGGTAATCCCGTTTATTGTATTTTTCGGGGTATACGGACTGATAAAGCTGTATATTGAAAGAATCCCCGGCAGGGTTATTGAATATGTTTTGAAGCTGATATACTTTAATATCTGTCTTGCGCTTGGGCTTTTCTTTCTTAAAGAAATCATATTGGGCGGTATAAACCTTACGGCTCCGGTCTATATAATCGCTGCCGTATTGGAGCTTGTATTTTTGCTATATGATTATATTTATACCTTGTTCATAAGATTTTATGGCAGCCGGTTGAAGCAGAAACTGAAAATATAGGCAATTAAAACATTTGACTCTCCAATTGTAAAGTGCAACGGAATAATACAATCTGAGAAATAATTTGAAAACAGACGCTGTGTATATTACAATATTTGTAAATACCCAGCGTTTTTACGTATAGGATTTATAAAAAAACCGGGACGAACAAGTATTCCTGGTAGGAGGAATCATGACACCAGCCTTTTCTTATTCAATTGCAGTTTTCTTTATTATTCTGATTGCAGGCTGTGCGGTAAATCTGCTTGTGCAGCACTATATATTTCAACTGCTTGGCATAGCTTTCTTTTTTACATATATAATCATAAATTCCGCAGTCTATGTGGAGAATACCTTTGATGTAACCTTCATCGAATTATTCTATAGATCTCTGCCCTCGCTTTTTGGTATTTCAGCCTGTCTTATAAGTATGACACTTGGTTTTTGGATATTTCCCTCAATCAGAAATAAAATCAGGGATTAGTCCCCAGTGACCAGAAATTTTTATAAATAATTAGTATTTGCCGCATATACAGGGCTTGTGCTATAATTAAAATGTTTGCTTAATGGAATAATTATGAAATTTTTCCGGGCACATTGATATTGGCGCATGCCTATTTTTGTTTGTAAAAATAATTTAAATTGAAATGGAGACTGTCATGAATGAAAAAGTTAAGGATATCGCATTCAGAATCAAAGGTCTGAGATTGTTGGCGGGTTATACCGAGGAAGAAGTTTCAAAGGCCGTCGGACTTAAAACAGATGAATACTCCAGGTATGAAAATGCCCAGGATGATATCCCCGTCAGTATTTTGTATGAGCTGGCCGACTATTACAATGTAAATATGACCGAAATACTGACCGGAACTTCACCAAAGCTTCATGACATTTGTTTTGTTAAAAAAGGAGAGGGCTTGAAGGTTGAAAGATACGATCAATACAGCTTTGAAAGCCTTGCATATAAATATTCCGGCAGAAAGATAGAGCCCATGTTTGTTGTGCTGGACCCGGACAACAGTCCTGATATGGTATCACATAAGGGACAGGAGTTTAATTACTGTCTTGAAGGCAGAATGCGTGTAATTGTCGGAAAAGAAGTCTTAGATATGGAGCCCGGTGATTCATTGTACTACAATTCGACCATTCCTCACAAAATGGTTGCATTGGACCGAAAAGAAGCAAAATTCCTGACAATAATCCTTCTATAAAAAATTACCGGAGGTTAGCTATGAGCCTGGATATTAGATACCTTGAGAGGGCTGAATTCAGTTCCTATGAAGACTTTTGCAATAATTTCAAATTAAAAGTACCTGACAATTTTAATTTTGCTTATGACATAATAGATGAATATGCTGTTTCCGAGCCTGACAGGCCGGCGCTTGTCTGGTGTGACGACCACGGCGGTGAAAAATATTTTACCTTCGGGGATTTGAAATACTGGTCTGATAAAACAGCCAATTACCTCAAGGCAAAGGGAGTCTGCAAGGGAGATAAGCTTATGTTCATATTGAGAAGAAGATATGAATTCTACTTCTTTGCATTTGCTGCCATGAAGATCGGAGCAATTTTCATCCCTTCAACAAACCAGCTTATGAAAAAGGATATAGCATACAGAAATAACGCGGCAGGAGTAAAGGCCATAGTAGCCTTTAACGACGGGGAAATAGTTGAACATGTTGAAAGTGCCGCTATGGAATCGCCAACTGTGAAAACATATATTATGGTTGGGGGAAAGAACGGGAACTGGCTGGATTATGACAATGAAATCAAGGATACCCCGGAAACCTGGACAAGGCCCGAAGGGGTATACGATACCTGCAACAGGGATATGATGATTATTTATTTCACCTCGGGCACCACCAGCATGCCTAAAATGGCAGTGCATGACTTTACATATCCTATGGGACATATTGTTACCGCAAGGTATTGGCAGAGAGTACAGGACAGGGGACTGCACCTGACTGTCGCCGATTCGGGCTGGGCGAAGTTTGCCTGGGGTAAGCTCTTCGGTCAATGGATCTGCGGAGCGGTCCAGTTTCTGTATGATATGGACAGGTTTGATCCCTGCAAACTTCTGGAGAGGATTGAGAAATATCAAATAAGGACTTTTTGTGCTCCGCCTACCATATACAGATTTATGCTGCAGAATGATATATCAAAATATAATCTATCTTCACTGGTTCACTGTTCAACTGCAGGGGAACCTTTAAATCCGGAGATTTTCAACAGATTCAAAAAAATTACCGGCCTGGAAATACTCAACGGTTTCGGACAGACTGAAACCACCGTTATTGTGGCCAATTATGAATGGTTGAAGGTGGACCCCGGTGCCATGGGAATGCCCAATCCTGCATATGATATTGATGTTGTGGATGAAAACAACAATCCCTGTCCGGCCGGCGAAGAGGGTGAACTGGTTATCAGGGGAGTCGATTCGGCCAAGCCTGCGGGACTTTTCTGCGGTTACTACAGGGACCCCGAAGCAACTGCGAAAGTGTGGTACGATGATACCTATCACACAGGTGATGTGGTTTACAGGGATGAGCACGGCTTTTTGTGGTTTGTGGGCAGAAATGACGATGTTATAAAGGCCTCGGGATACAGGATCAGTCCTTTTGAAGTGGAGAGCGCATTAATAGAGCATCCTGCCGTAGTTGAGTGTGCGGTAACAGGCGCTCCCGATGCTGTAAGAGGAACTGTTGTAAAGGCTACCGTTATACTTGCAAAGGGTTATGAGCCCACCGACCAATTGAAAAAGGAAATTCAAAACTATGTAAAGAACAATACTGCGCCTTATAAATATCCCAGAATAATTGAGTTTGTGGATGAATTGCCGAAAACAATTAGTGGGAAGATAAAAAGGGCACAGCTCAGACACGATGATCACAGGAAATTCGAGTCTACATAAGAAAAAGAGGGCCGGTTTCCTGTACAGGAAAGGTAAGAGTTAACTATGAATGATAAAACACTAAGAGTACTGGAGTATGAAAAAATTATAGATAAATTAAAAGGCCTGACTGCCTCCGAATTGGGAAGGGAACTTGTTGAAGAGCTTGTACCCCAGACCGATTTCAATACCGTGGAAAAAATGCTGGCTGAAACCAATGACGGCGTCGTCTGCATTGTAAGGCGCGGCTCACCGCCCCTGGGAGGGATACATGACATCAGAGCCAGCTTGAAGAGACTTGATCTGGGAGGCATACTGAATCCGGGTGAGCTGCTGAAAATCGGAGGAGTACTCCGGGCCGCGAGAAGGCTTAAGGGCTATGTGAATGACAAACTTGATGAAAGCAGGGAGAGCATTGTCAATGAGTTGATTTCATGTATTGAATCAAATCAAAAGCTGGAACAGAAAATAGATATGTGTATTATCAGTGAAGAAGAAATCGCGGATAATGCAAGTCCCGCACTCAACAACATCAGGCGGCAGATAAAGGAGCAGCAGGCTTCCATAAAGAACAGGCTCAATGATCTGATCCGTTCGTCAAAATACCAGAAGTATATACAGGAATCTGTTGTTACAATGAGAGGGGACAGATACGTCATTCCTGTCAAGCAGGAGCACAAGAACGATATTCCGGGTCTGGTGCACGACTCTTCCTCAAGCGGAGCCACTCTGTTTATTGAGCCGATGGGTGTGGTAGAAGCGAATAATGCCATTAAGCAGTTAAAAATAAAGGAAATGGCCGAGATCGAGAGAATCCTTGCGGAATTGTCCCAGGATGCCTCATTGATATTGCCGCAGCTGAATGCCAATATGAGCATTATGGCAAGGCTGGATTTTATTTTTGCAAAAGCAAAGCTTGCGACTGATCTGGATTGTATTTGTCCAAGAATAAACCAGTCCGGAAAAATTATTATCAAAAAGGGAAGACATCCTCTGCTTGATCCCAAAACAGTAGTTCCCATAGACTTCTGGATCGGGGATAAATTCAGCTCGCTTATTGTAACAGGCCCTAATACCGGCGGCAAGACCGTATCACTTAAAACAGTGGGCTTGTTTACACTGATGATGCAAAGCGGTCTGCTGGTGCCTGCCAATGAAGGAACGGAAATGAGCGTATTCGAAAGGGTTTATGCCGATATCGGAGATGAGCAGAGTATAGAGCAGAGCCTGAGCACCTTCTCCTCCCATATGAAAAATATTGTTGATATTCTCAAGAATGTCAACGGCAGGTCGCTGGTAATGTTTGACGAGCTGGGCGCAGGAACCGATCCCACCGAAGGAGCCGCACTTGCAATGTCAATCCTGGAGTGCCTCCATCAGATGGGAGCCACTACCCTTGCCACAACACACTACGCCGAATTGAAGGTCTATGCCATTTCAACCGAGGGTGTTGAAAATGCCTCCTGCGAATTTGATGTTGAAACCTTGAGACCCACCTATAAGCTGCTGATTGGGGTTCCCGGCAAAAGCAATGCTTTTGCCATATCAAAAAGGCTGGGACTGACCGATGATATCATCGAGAGGTCAAAGGAATTCCTCTCCCAGGAGGACATCCACTTTGAAGATATTTTGTTAAGCATAGAAAAGAACCGCAGTGAAGCCGAAAGGGAAAAAATGAGGGCTGAGAGCTACAGGCTTGAGGCCGAAAGGCTTAAGAAGGACCTGGAGGAGCAGAAAAGCAGGCTGGCGGCACAGAAGGAGAATGAGCTCCGCAAGGCAAAGGAAGAGGCCAGACGTATTCTTATGGACTCAAAGCGGCAGGCCGAGGAGCTTGTATCCGAAATGAAAAGGCTGGCAAGAGAGCAGGAGGAGGCCGAGGTCAGAAGACAAACCGAAGAGCTCCGCCAAAAACTGAACAAGAGTATCAGCAGTCTGGATGATTCCCTTGTAGAATCCATCATGCCTAAAAAGGGTCTGGTCAAGCCGCCCAAGAATCTAAAACCCGGAGATTCGGTGCTGATAGTTAATTTAAACCAAAGGGGAACAGTGATCTCAACACCTGACAAAAACGGAGAGTGCCAGGTGCAGGCCGGGATAATAAAGCTGAATGTCCATATATCCAATCTGAAGCTGGTGGATGAACAGAAACAGCAGCTTCAAAGAACGGGCATGGGCAGGATAGGTGTTTCAAAGGCCAGGGATATGTCCTCCGAAATCGATTTGCGCGGAATGCTGCTGGATGAGGCCATAGACGTGGTTGACAAGTATCTTGACGATGCGAGCATAGCAGGCCTGGGAGAAGTCACACTGATTCACGGAAAAGGTACCGGAGCATTGAGAGCCGGACTGCAGCAGCATTTGAAGCATAATCCGCATATAAAAAGCTTCAGATTGGGAAAACTGGGTGAAGGAGAAAGCGGTGTTACCGTGGTCGAAATAAAATAACGGGTATTCATTATGCTTTATAAAATGCCCCTAATAACTTGAAATTCCGTTAAATATGTACGATTGACATTTTGGACTCATTAAATTAAAATTATTAGGGGTTTTTTCGTAATGAAATTATACTGAATAGATTGGACAATATGATTGAAACAATTTTTGGTTACTTTCTATTTGGATATTTATATATTTAATTATTTTAAAAGCTAAAGCTTATGAAGGAGAATTTTTGTGGATATCAGACAGGATATAAGAAATATTGCAATAATAGCCCACGTTGACCATGGTAAGACAACACTTGTTGATGCCATGCTCAGACAGAGCGGTATATTCAGGGAGAATGAGGCTGTAGCCGAAAGAGTAATGGACTCCAATGATCTTGAAAAGGAAAGGGGTATTACCATCCTTGCAAAAAATACTGCTGTCAACTACAACGGTATTAAGATCAACATAGTTGATACACCCGGCCATGCCGATTTCGGCGGAGAAGTTGAACGTGTTCTCAAAATGGTGGACGGGGTTCTTTTATTGGTGGATGCTTTTGAAGGTTCTATGCCCCAGACCAGATTTGTTTTGAAAAAGGCTCTTGCACTTAATTTGAAGCCCATAGTTGTAGTTAATAAGATTGACAGACCTGAAGCCAGACCCGATGAAGTAGTCGATGAAATAATCGAATTATTTATCGAATTGGGAGCCGACGACGATCAGCTTGAATTCCCGGTGGTTTTCGCCTCCTCAAGAGAAGGTTTTGCAGTATGCGATCTGGGCGGGGAGCGGATTGATTTAAAACCTTTATTTGATATGATCATTGAAAAGGTTCCGGCACCAAAGGGTGATCAGTCGGGAACACTTCAGCTGCTGGTATCCAATATTGACTACGATGAATATGTTGGAAGAATAGCCATAGGAAGAGTGGAAAGAGGTTCCATAAAGCTTGGACAGCAGGCAATAATATGTAAAAAGGAAGGCCAGGTCCTCAATGCCAGGATAACCAAGCTCTACTGTTATGAAGGGCTTAAGCGTATTGAAGCCAATGAGGCCAGAATAGGTGATATTGTCGCAGTTTCAGGTGTAGGAGACGTAACCATAGGTGATACCATCTGTGATGTGGGAGCACCTGAACCGCTGCCTTTTACCGCCATTGATGAACCTACCCTGTCCATGACCTTCAGTGTAAATAACAGTCCGTTTGCCGGAAGAGAAGGAACTTTTGTAACATCAAGACATGTCAGGGACAGACTTTTTAAGGAACTGGAAACGAATGTAAGCCTGAGGGTTGAAGAAACCGATTCTGCCGACGCCTTCCAGGTTTCAGGAAGAGGAGAACTCCATCTTTCAATATTAATAGAAACTATGAGAAGACAGGGATATGAGTTCAACGTCTCAAAGCCTACGGTCATAAATAAGGAAGAAGACGGAGTTTTAATGGAACCTATCGAGTACCTGATGATTGACGTACCCGAGGAATACATGGGCGTTGTTATGGAAAAGCTGGGTACAAGAAAATCTGAAATGGTAAATATGACTTCTGCCAACCAGGGTTATATGAGGCTGGAATTCAAAATACCGGCCAGGGGCCTGATCGGCTATAGATCGGAACTTATGACAGATACAAAGGGAAATGGAATAATGAATCACGTATTCCACGGTTATGAGCCCTTTAAGGGTGATATTGCCACAAGGCAGAGGGGCTCACTTGTTGCGTGGGAGGACGGAGAAGCGGTAACCTACGGTCTCTTCAATGCCCAGGAAAGAGGAACCCTGTTCATAACTCCGGGAACTAAGGTTTACGAGGGTATGATAGTGGGAGAGAATGCAAGATATGACGACCTGGTGGTCAATGTCTGCAAAAAGAAACATGTCACAAACATGAGGGCATCGGGTTCGGATGAAGCGCTGCGGTTGACTCCTCCAACAGTTCTGAGCCTGGAACAGGCACTGGAATTTATTGCAGATGACGAACTGGTTGAAATCACACCCAAGAATATCCGCTTGAGAAAGAGGATTCTTGATACCGAAATGAGAGCAAAAGACAGAAGCAAAAAATAAATACCAAAGTTGAGATTACCGATGTAAAGCAGTCAGCTTGCATCGGTAATTTTTCAGTTGCAGGCTTTATAAATTTGGGATCAGACATTTGGCGGAAAAGGAAAGTATAATTTCCTGTAAACCACTAATTGTGGACAAATACAAAAAAAAATATTATAGTATTTATTATAGATGTACCGTACAAAGGTGCATTATGTCTTTTTGATCATTAGAATGGAGTCACGTATTAATGAGTAGAAAATTGAAAGTTGCAGGACTTGGCATTTTATCAATAATCATAGGAATATTTTTATCTGTTCCCAATATCATGAACTATGTCAGAACCATACTTAAAGGTTATGATGCCCATTACGGAGCGCTTAACGCTTTTCTTACCGTACTTGGGCTTGTGATGATGTTCTTCGGAATATTTGTTATCTGTGCAGGTCTTAAGCGGCTTGCATTTGTACTTGCCAGCATACTGGTATTTCTGTTTATTTTTTCGGTGGGAGCAATTTATTCCTACAAAAGTACGGTGGAATCTTCCAAGGACGATGTGGTGAAGGAAGCCTTAAAAATTCCGGCCGATTCCAAGGGTGCTGTACTTGTTGACATACCTATGGGCTCAGATACCAATGACATCGCTGAAATACTTGGCGGAGAGGGAATTATAAACAAGCCTCAGATATTCAAACTGGTTTCAAAGCTGAATGGCTAT
This sequence comes from Ruminiclostridium cellobioparum subsp. termitidis CT1112, assembly GCF_000350485.1. Taxonomy (GTDB): domain Bacteria; phylum Bacillota; class Clostridia; order Acetivibrionales; family DSM-1351; genus Ruminiclostridium; species Ruminiclostridium termitidis. The sequence continues at coordinate 11,211 of NZ_AORV01000030.1, read as the reverse complement.
GACGGCAGATACCAGGCAGGTACGCATGTATTGACAAAGGGTCTTGAATTGGACACAATAATGAACATCCTTATAAGCAAGCCCGAAAGTGTCAAGATTACAATTCCTGAGGGCCTGACTTACAAACAGATTGTTCAGACCTTTGTTAAAAAAGGGCTTGCAATAGAGGACAAATTTGATTCAGCTATGAAATATGAGAAATATGACTTCGATTTTGTTAAGCAGATAAGCAGTGTAAATAACCGGCAGTTTATGCTGGAGGGTTATTTATTCCCCGATACATATGAGTTTGCTATGAATGCCAATGAAAAAACCATTATATCGGTAATGCTTCAGAATTTCAATAATAAACTTACAAAAGAGCATTATAAGCGGGCCAAGGAGCTTGGCATGTCAATGGATGAAATAATTACTCTTGCATCAATAGTGGAAAGAGAAGCGAGCAGCAGCAACGACAGAAGGCTGGTGTCGGCTGTATTCCACAAGCGTTTGCAAAGCAAGGATCAAAATCTCAGAAAATTACAGTCATGTGCAACCATACAGTATATTTTCCTGAATACCGAAGGAAAAGTACATGAAAAGCTGACATATGAGGATACTACCATTGATAATCCTTACAATACCTATATTCATCCCGGGCTGCCGCCCGGACCGATTTGCTCTCCGGGTATGGATTCCATAAATGCGGCTTTGTATCCCGATGAAGACACTGATTATATGTTCTTCATCGCAAAAGGGGATGGGACAACCAAGTTTACAAAGACTTATGCTGAACATTTAAAAGCCATGAAGGAATATGGCTTGACAAAATAAAAACTGGGGTGGCTGAGCCACCCCAGTTTTATGGTCAAGACTTAACGGGACAAAAAGGACAGTAGACATGATAAACTATGAATATATAAATGATTACATCAGAGCAACAATTAAACCTAATTCAGGGCTGCTGGCAGAACTTGAGGAGTATGCGGCCGAAAATCATGTCCCTATCATACAGCCTGAAGTGGCTGCCATGATGAAGGTGCTTGGGAACATGAACCGCCCGGGAAGAATCCTTGAGGTGGGCACGGCCATAGGCTACTCCTCAATACTGTTTTCAGGTTTTCTTAAACCGGGCGGAATTATTGATACCATTGAAAGAAATGACTTGATGATTGAGCTTGCCAGAAAAAACATAAAATCCGCAGGCCTTCAGGATACTATCAATGTTATTGCCGGAGATGCCATGGAAGTGCTGGGCTGTCTGGACAAGCAGTACGATATGATATTTTTGGATGCTGCCAAGGGTCAGTACAGCGAATTCCTTGAGCAAAGCAAGAGGATGCTTGTTCCAGGGGGACTGCTGGTATCGGACAATGTGCTTTACAAGGGTATGATAGCCACGGATGAATTGGTTGTCAGACGCAAAAAAACAATTGTGACACGTATGAGGAGCTTCCTGAAAAAACTCTGTCTGGATGAAAGCTTTGAAACCGGAATAATCCCAATTGGAGATGGTGTTGCGCTGAGCTATAAGAAAAATATGGAACAAATATCGGAGGAAGCATGAAAAAGGTTGAGCTGTTAGCTCCTGCTGGGAATTTGGAAAAACTCAAAATGGCAATATTATACGGTGCCGATGCCGTTTACATCGGAGGGCAAAGGTTTGGTCTCAGGGCATCGGCCGACAATTTTTCCCTTGAGGATATGAGGGAGGGGCTTGACTTTGCCCACGAAAGAAACTGCAAGGTTTATGTCACTGTAAATATAATCCCCCACAATCAAGATCTGGTGGGATTGCCGGAATATATAAAACAACTGGATGAGCTTGGCGTTGATGCGGTAATTGTATCCGACCCCGGAATTTTTAATATTGTGCGTAGCACTGCACCAGATATGGAAGTACACATCAGTACACAGGCTAATAATACAAATTATATGAGCGCCAAATTCTGGTATGATTTGGGGGCAAAAAGAATAGTTGTCGCAAGAGAACTGTCCTTTGATGAGATAAGGGAAATGGCTGCAATGACTCCAAAAGATCTGGATATCGAGGCCTTTATACATGGTGCCATGTGCATATCCTATTCGGGGCGCTGCCTGCTCAGCAACTACATGACCGGCAGGGACTCCAACAAGGGGGCATGCTCGCACCCGTGCCGCTGGAAGTACCAGCTGGTTGAAGAAAAGCGTCCGGGTGAATATTATCCCGTATATGAGGATGAAAGAGGGACCTATATATTCAATTCAAAGGATTTATGCATGATTGAACATATTCCGGAGTTGATAGAATCGGGCATATTCAGTTTAAAAATAGAAGGAAGGATGAAAAGCTCTTTCTATGTTGCCACTGTCGTAAGTGCCTACAGAAAGGCAATAGATGCCTATATGTCCGATCCGGAAAATTACAGGTATGATCCCGAATGGCTGGCGGAGCTGTCAAAAGCAAGCCACAGGGAGTATACCACCGGCTTCTATTTCAACAAGACCACAGGAGAGGACCAGATATACAATACCAGTTCATATATCAGGGATTATGACTTTGTGGGAATGGTCCTGGAATATGACAGGGAGACCGGAATTGCCAAAATCGAACAAAGGAACAGGATGATCGTGGGGGAAGAGATCGAGGTTGTGGTCCCCGAAAAGGATTATTTTGTACAGACTATAGAAGCTATGAAAAACGATGAAGGAGAGAGCATAAGGACAGCTCCCCATGCACAGATGATTGTATACATGCCTGTGAAGCAGGAGGTTATACCGTATACGATTTTGAGGAGAAAGTGAGGTAATTAGGATATTGTAATTTTACTATATTATTAATAGCATTTATTATATGAAACACCGGTTGGTTGATTGATTCAGCTTAATTGGTGTTTTTTGTTTGAAATAACATATAATTGCTGTTTCTACAAGATTCAAAAAATTTATATCGAATGGAGGGTCTCTTAATGTTGAGTACGACCTAATAAGCATTTTTCTATTTCCCATAAAATATATTATTATTTCAATCCACGTTCCCCAACACTAAGATTTAATAATATTATTTATATGTCACAATTAATTTAAATATTCCATATACTACCATATAATATTTTATTGAATGTTCATCATGATTAGAAAAGATGAGTGAGAAGGAGAACTTGATGCGATTTAGTAATACAGAAGTAGTTTACATTTTTGTCTCTATATTAACAAGATATATTGAAGTGTCAATATTAAAAATATATTTACAGCAATTCAGTATTGAAATAAATTTAATCACCATTAAATTTTAAATTGAGATAATAAAAAGGTTTATTAAAAAAATGAATATCTGCTATTCATAATATAGAATTAAGAAATAATTAGCATCATTTATGGTTACCTAATTGATTTGTCAAAAAAACAGTTTATAATATAAAATAAGTAATAATTTAGAAGATATTAAAGAATAATCCATAGGAGAAAGCTATATGTTCATTGCTCATAAAAGAGAAAGTGACGGTGCTGAACAAAGTATAAAAGTGCATCTTATAAATACTGCCAAAATGGCCAGAGAGTTTGCCAATCCGTTCAATGGGGATGATTACGCATATACGGCTGCACTTTTGCACGATATAGGAAAATACTCCAAGGAATTTCAAAAAAGAATTTCAGAAGGCGGTAAAAAGTGTGACCACTCAACTGCCGGTGCTAAGGAAGCAGCTAAAATTAATAAATTTGGAAGGATTATGTCATACTGCATTGCTGGGCATCATTCGGGGTTACCAAATTATGGATCTATAACAGATGTTGGTATAGAGAGGACGTTAAATGCAAGGCTCAATAAGTTACCAAAAGATTTTCCGGCTTATGACCAGTTTTTTAATGAAGTAGATTTAAAGGAAATAAGTATTCCTGCTACACCTGATATCAGACATTACAGTAAAAATAATATTGGATTTATTCTTTCGTTCTATATAAGATTTATTTATTCCTGTCTGGTTGACGCTGATTTTCTGGATACCGAAGCATTTATGAGTAATAATTCAGTAGACAGAAGTTCTAATTATGACTTTAAATCATTCCGTAAACAATTAAATACCAAGCTTAGTGGTTTTAATAGTGATGGTTTGATTAATGAATACCGTAAAAAAATATTAGATGACTGTATAGAGAAGGCCAGGCTTGACAAAAATTTATTTAATCTTACCGTTCCTACAGGGGGAGGAAAAACTCTCAGCTCCCTTGCCTTTGCAATAAACCATCTTATAGAAAATTCTATGAAAAGAATAATTTATGTAATTCCATATACCAGCATTATTGAGCAGACAGCCAGAGAATTCAAGGATATATTTGGAGAGGATAATGTACTTGAACATCATTCGAATTTTGATTTTGACGATGATGAAGGCAAGATAAAAAATAAATTAAAGCTGAGTTCTGAAAACTGGGATATGCCTTTTATTGTTACAACAAATGTACAGTTTTTTGAGTCCTTATTTGCTCATAAACCTTCACGCTGCCGTAAGCTCCATAATATTGCCAACAGCATCGTCATTTTTGATGAGGTGCAGATGCTGCCAATAGATTATCTAAAACCATGCATAGAAGCTATAAAACAATTAGTTCAAAATTTCAACTCAACAGTTGTTATGTGTAGTGCTACGCAACCTCCTTTCGACAAATATTTTAAAGAGTTGAAGCCTATCGATATATGCGAAAACCATGCTGCTCTTTATGATGTTTTTAAGAGAACTGAAATAATCACACGCAATGTAATTGAAAGCAATATCCTTGCTCAAGAACTGAATAAAAAGGAGCAGGTACTTTGCATTGTTAATACCAGAAAGCATGCATTAAAGGTATTTTCTATGCTTGAAAAAGAAAGTTCCTTCCATTTATCTACGCTGATGTGTCCTGTACATAGGAAAGAAATAGTACGAACCATTAAGCAAAGATTAAAAGATAAGCTGCCTTGCCGGGTTTGCTCAACAAGACTGATTGAGGCAGGTGTGGATGTTGATTTTCCAACGGTATTCAGAGTAATGTCCGGCTTGGATGGCATCATTCAAGCTACCGGAAGATGCAACAGGGAAGGACGGCTTAAAGTGGATGGCAGGCTGGTTAAAGGAAAAGTGCATGTATTCATACCTGAAAAGGAATTTGTACAGCACCAGCCCGAAGCATTCAAACGTCCTATTGGTGCGGCAGAAAGCATAATACGTAATTTTGAGGACATAAGTTCACCAAGTGCAATAGAAGCATATTTCAATGAGCTGTATGAATTAACGGGCGAAGGTATAGATGTAAAAAAAATAACAGACAGGCTGGAACGTGATGCCATTAATTTTAATTTTTGCTTTGAGGACATAGCATATGATTTTAAACTGATTGAAAATACCACGATACCCGTCATAATTCCGTATGATGAAAAGGCGTGCGAGCTTATTGAAAAATTAAGATATTCAGACTATAAATCAGGTATTTTGCGTTCACTTCAGCCATATACAGTGGGCATATACGAGAATGAGTTTAAAAGTCTGTTTGGCATGGGTGCCTTTGATTTTATATCCAATGGCGGAATTACCAGTAAGGAAAGTGCTATTTTGAAAAAGGATTTATTCAAGGATTTATATGATAAAGATACAGGGCTAAAAATAACAGAAGAAACCGGGATAGGAATTTATATTTAAGGAGGATAAAAAATGGGTTTTGGAATTAAATTGGAGGTTTGGGGTGACTATGCCTTATTTACTAGGCCTGAAATGAAGGTTGAACGAGTGAGTTATGATGTAATTACTCCGTCTGCTGCAAGGGGATTGATTGAAGCTATCTACTGGAAACCGGCCATAAAATGGATTATAGATAAGATCCATGTTTACAACAAAATACAATTTACCAATATCAGAAGAAATGAGGTTAATGGGAAAATTTTAAAGTCAAACGCAAAGGCACTTATGGATGGAACAAAAACCATTGATTTTATAAATACCAATGAACAGAGGCAACAAAGAGCAGCTATGGTTCTAAAGGATGTGCGCTATGCTATTGAGGCTCATTTTGAAATGACCGACAAGGCGGAGGAAGGAGATACTGTTGAGAAGCACTATAATATTGCATTGCGAAGAATGAGAACCGGACAGTGCTATCATGCCCCATGTTTTGGGTGCCGAGAGTTTCCCGCAAATTTTAAACTGATTGAAGGCGAAAGAATCAAACCAAGTTATTTAGGAGAACAGGATTTGGGCTTTATGCTATATGATATGGATTTTAGCGATCCTGAAAATATTTATCCGGTTTTTTTCAGGGCAAAAATGGTGAATGGTGTTATTGATTTGAAAAATATAGATAAAGTGGGGTGATAAATTGATTTTACAATCGTTAGTGAGATATTATGAGATTTTGGCAGAGGACGAAAATAGTGATATACCGAGGCTTGGATATAGCAGAACCGGTGTATCCTATGCGCTGAATATCTCAAAGGAAGGAGAATTGCTTGGAGTAATACCTTTGAAGATACCAAGTGGAAATGGCAAGAAGCTGGTTCCGCAGAGAATTATAGTACCTGAACAGGAGAAAAAATCGGTTGGTATTAAATCTAACTTTCTATGTGAAAATTCCAGTTATACCCTGGGAATAGACAACAATGGCAAGCCGGATAGAACAAAAAAGTGCTTTGAAGCCTTCAGAGAACTTCACAACAAAATACTTAATAATGTTGAATGTACTGAAGCAAAGGCACTTTTAAATTTTGTAAATAAGTGGGATGTTAATAATGCGTCAAGCCATATTGCATTAAAGGACTATTTGGAAGACCTTTATACAGGTGCAAATATTGTATTCAGACTTGACGGAGTAGGGGATATTCACAAAAATAAGACTATTTTAAAAGCATGGGAAGAATATAAGAATAATTCTGAAGGTTCAAAAAAAATGTGGTGTCTGGACTGTGGTGAGTATGCAAATGTAGCTAGGCTTCATCCCAATATTAAAGGTGTCAGAGGTGCTCAAAGCGTTGGAGCGGCGATAGTATCATTTAATGATAGAGCCTATGAATCCTATGGAAGGGAAAAAGAACAAGGGCTGAATGCTCCTGTGAGTGAATATGCCGCATTTGCCTATACTACTGTTTTAAACAGTATGCTTTCCGACAATCAGCATAAACAATATTTGGGCGATACTACTGTGGTTTTTTGGGCCGAAAGTCCTCAAAGGTATTATCAGGATTTTGCCTCTATGTTTATTGACCCTGATGAACTCAAAGATGGTGATAATTCAAAGTTTGAAAGAGATAAGGGCGCAGTAGATGAAGTAAAAGCAATTTTTGAAAAAATATCAAATGGAGCAGTCATAGGTGATTATTCAAGTGGTTTTAACAAAAATGTAAAATTTTATATTTTAGGTCTTGCACCAAATGCAGCCAGATTATCCATACGCTTTTTTACTGTAAACAGTTTTGGAGATTTCATTGAAAAAGTATCCAGGCATTATGAAGATTTGCGTATGGAAAAACAGTTTCAGGACGAACAGGATTTATTTTCATTATGGAGACTATTGAATGAGACTGTTTCTCCAAAGTCAAATGATAAGTCAGCCTCCCCAATACTTGCGGGAGCCGTTCTCAGAGCGATTCTGACAGGTTCACACTATCCCGCGGCATTATTCAATTCCATAATGCTCAGAATCCGCGCTGAACATTCTATTAACCATCATAAAGCTGCTATTATTAAAGCATATCTTTTAAGAAATTCAAATAAATTCAAGGAGGTTTTAACAGTGTCACTAAATGAACAAAGTAACAACAGGGCCTATGTGTTAGGCAGACTTTTTGCTGTTTTGGAAAAAGCTCAGCAGGATGCCAGTGAGAGTAAATTGAATTCTACAATTAAGGATAGATATTTTACTTCGGCATGTGCAACTCCGGCTTCAGTATTTCCAATTTTATTACGCCTTTCCCAGCATCACATTTCTAAGTCTTCAAAGGATGGTTATGGAAAAGCAAATGATAAGAAAATGTCTAAGATTTTAGATATTCTTGATATTGAGAAGAATCCATTTCCAGCACACTTGTTACTTGAAGAACAAGGAGTTTTTGTTTTAGGTTATTACCACCAGAAGAATGCGCTATATAAAAAGAATGATGAAAAGGAGAATTAAAAATGAGTGAAATTATTATGAACAGGTACGAATTTACAATTTTATTTGAAGTAAAAAACGGTAACCCTAATGGAGATCCTGATGCAGGAAATATGCCGAGAATTGATCCTGAAACCGGATACGGAATTGTCACGGATGTTTGCTTGAAGAGAAAGATAAGAAACTATATTGAAACAATTAAAGAAGAGCGTCCGGGATACAGGATATACATCAAAGATGGTTCTCCTTTAGAACGAAGCGATAGAGAGGCATTTGCTTATCTGGGAATTTCAGATGAGAAGGAAGCACAGTCAAAGAAAGAAGATATTGATGTTAAAATCAAAGATTTTATGTGTAAAAATTTCTTTGATATCAGAACCTTTGGAGCTGTAATGACTACATTTGTAAAAGCAAAACTGAATTGTGGGCAGGTCAGAGGTCCTGTTCAAATAGGCTTTGCCAGGAGCATAGATCCTATAGTACAGCAGGAAATAGCTATAACAAGGGTTGTTGCGACTACTGAGAAAGACGCTGCAAAAAAAGAAACTGAAATGGGAAGAAAGTACATAATACCATATGCCCTTTACAGGGTTGACGGATATATTTCTGCAAATTTGGCGAAAAAGACAACTGGATTCACTGAGGATGACTTAAACCTGTTTTGGGATGCTGTCATAAATATGTTTGAACACGAGCATTCGGCAGCCAGAGGAAATATGTCTGTTAGGGAATTGATTGTTTTCAAGCATGACAGCGAGTTTGGAAATTGTCCTGCATACAAGCTTTTTGATACTGTTTCTATAGCCAGAAAAGATGAAAGCAATCCTCCAAGGAGCTTTGATGATTATATTGTGACTGTTGATGAGAAAGCTATTCCGGCAGGAGTAGAATTAATAAGAAAGATATGATGGAATATAACGAAGAAGACTTCCTGCTCTTATCCGGCATTCAGCACTTTGCTTTTTGCAGGAGGCAGTGGGCACTAATACATATTGAACAGCAGTGGCAGGAAAATTTGAGAACTGTTGAAGGAAACATACTTCATGAGAAGGCACATGACGACGGCTTCTCTGAAAAAAGAGGAGACATTATTATTTCCAGAGGCATGGCTGTTTTCTCCAGGACACTGGGAGTAAGCGGGGTATGTGACATTGTAGAACTGCATAGATGTGCCGACGGTGTGACCATATTCGGCAGAGAAGGCTTGTACAAACCTGTACCGGTGGAGTATAAACGCGGAAAGCCAAAGGAAAATGAAGCGGATATATTGCAATTATGCGGACAGGCTATGTGCCTTGAAGAGATGCTTTTGTGTGAAATAAAGGAAGCATATATGTTCTACGGTGAGACAAGGCACAGGCTTAAAGCCGTGCTGGATACGGATTTGCGTGAACGGGTAAGGGACACTTTGCATGAGATGCATGAATTGTATAATAGGAGATATACACCTAAGGCAAAGATATCTAAGAGCTGCAAGGCATGTTCGTTGGCAGATATTTGCCTGCCTAGGCTGTGCAAGAATCCTTCAGTATCAAAATATATTAAAGACAGCCTTAAAGAGGTAGAAGAATGAGAAAACTGTTAAATACTGTTTATGTAACTTCAGCGGATAGCTATCTGTCTCTGGATGGAGAAAATCTTGTTATTCTGAAAGGAGACATTGAAGCTGCTCGTATTCCTCTGCACAATCTGGAAAGCATTATTGCCTTTGGTTATACCGGTGCCAGTCCGGCATTGATGGGTGCATGCGCAAAACGAAATATTTCACTGAGCTTTATGACACAGAGTGGCAAATTTTTGTCACGGGTTGTTGGAGAGGTCAGGGGAAATGTAACTTTAAGGAAGGCACAGTACAGGTTATCGGAAAGCAATGAGGATAGTACAAAAATAGCCAGGAATTTTATATTCGGTAAGATTTTTAACGGAAGATGGGTTATCGAACGTGCAACAAGAGATTATTCCGAGAGGCTTGACACAGATAAGCTTAAAAAGGTGTCGTCTGGATTGGCAAATTCATTAGGCTTTGTTCTGGGAAGTGAAAATCTTGAGGAGTTACGAGGTTTCGAGGGAGAGGCTGCAGCCCAGTATTTTAGTGTTTTGAATGACTTGATACTTCAACAAAAACAGGAATTTTTCTTTCACGGAAGGAACAAGCGCCCTCCTCTTGATAATCTAAATGCAATGCTATCATTTGTATATACGCTGCTTGCACATGATGTTGCAGCGGCATTGGAAACAGTGGGACTCGATCCCTATGTGGGCTTTATGCACAGGGACAGACCGGGAAGAATATCCCTTGCCCTGGATTTAATGGAGGAACTGCGCTGTATTTTTGCAGATAGATTTGTAATTTCTCTCATTAATAAGAGGGTGGTTAATTCTGGTGGTTTCACTCAGAAAGAGGATGGTGCCGTTATAATGGATGATGATGCGCGTAAAACGATTTTACAGGCCTGGCAGAGCAGAAAGCAAGAGAAAATAACCCATCCGTTTTTACAGGAAAAGTTGGAATGGGGTCTTGTGCCGTATGTTCAGGCAATGCTTCTGGCCAGGTTTATTCGTGGAGATTTAGATGAATATCCTCCATTTTTGTGGAAGTAGGTGATTGGATGCTGGTACTTATTACTTATGATGTGAATACCGAAACTGAAACCGGGAAAAGGCGGTTGCGCCGTGTTGCAAAACAATGCGTCAACTATGGCCAACGAGTTCAGAATTCTGTATTTGAATGTGTTATGGATGCAGCAAAGTGCAGAGAAGTTAAAAATAAGCTAGAAAAAATTATTGACAAAGACAAGGACAGCCTCAGATTTTATTATCTGGGAAATAAATACAAAAGTAAGGTTGAGCATATAGGTGCCAAAGAGTCCTTTGATGTCGAAGGTACTTTGATAATTTAGTGCGAATGTAAAGTTAACATTAAAAGCCAGGTACATTCGCACCGGATTTTAAATATAATTTTCTAAATATTGTGTAATTATTTGTATTTGTTATGTGTTAAAACGATTGATACCGCTTAAATATTGTATAACTTATACAATTGAAATTGATTTTTTTGTTTATTTTTGCTGTCGTTCCTCTCGTAGGAACGTGGATTGAAATATATAACCCCATGTTTAACCCCTTTCCAACACT